>JAZKHT010000008.1:0-474175 GCA_040385245.1 Pseudomonadota bacterium
AAATATCACGATTACGACAGCGAAATCAGCGACTTACTTGGAGAATGTGGGTTGAGTCCTTTCACATCACCGAGATGGCACATCTTTGACGAGGTTGTTCGTTTTTAAGATGTTCCGAGTCTTTGTGTCGACGTAGGTTGTTCTAAGCCCATTTACCAAACGTATAACATTAAATGCATCTTCTTTGGCATTGTGCGTTCTTGATTGATCGATTTTAACACCAGCAAAACGGCCAGATTCTGCCAACTTGGGCCATTTGACATTCTTCTTTGCCATGAGGCACGCACGGCGGTGCACAGCTAGCATCGTGCAGAACCTTTCGTTCCTACGAAAACCTCGTTCTCCAGCTCTGGCCATCTCAAAATCCAGGAATGCTCCGTCGAATTCCATATTGTGGCTTATGAGGGGTGCGTCTCCGATAATTTGCTTTATCTCCGAAACTATTTCAGAGAAATTCCTGCACCCATGGACTTTTTCATTTGTAATGCCGTGAATCTTGGACGCAGAGGCTGGAATTTGTATAGTTGGATTAATCGTCTCTGCAAAAATATTTATTGATGATTCAATTGTGCCGGATTCTTCCAGTGGATGGGATGCGTCAAAACGTATTAGGCAAATTGAAACAATTCTGTCAAATTCTGGTTTTAAGCCCGTGGTTTCTAAATCCAAGGCAACAGCTTCTGCTAAATTGGAGAAGTCGGTCAAAAATCGCGCCATTACCTCAACCCTTCGCACTCGCTACATAGACTAATTTCGGATATTGGGTGCTCTACGCCCCCATCAGGGCTGCATCAAAGGGGTATGTCGTCAGGTTTTCGAACCCGGTTTCGGTGATCAGGACCTGATCTTCCAGCTTGATCGAGAAATCGCCGCCTTCGGGGGACACAAGCGCCTCGACGCACAGGGTCATGCCGGGTTGCAGCGCGGTTTCAAAGGCACCGTCCACCCAGGCGTCGGGGTAAGGCACAAAGGGCCATTCGTCGCACAGTCCGACGCCGTGCATCTTGCAGCTGTATTTCTGTTTGCCGTATTGCGCATCAAGGACATGCCCGCCATGAGTCAGTTCGCGGATGGTGACGCCGGGTTTCAGCATCGCCATGTTGGTGGCGATGTGGTCGCGGGCGTGGTGCATGGCGGAAATCATCGCGTTGGTGGGGCGCTGGTCGCCCACCCACCAGGTGCGGCTGATGTCGATGCAGATGCCGTATGCCCCGATCAGATCGGTATCAAAGGCCACGATTTCATTGTTCTGGATCAGACGCGGGCCGCATTCCTGAAACCACGGGTTGGTGCGGGGGCCGGATGCCAGCAGCCGCGTCTCGATCCATTCGCCGCCGCGTTTGATGTTGCCCTTGTGCAGTTCAGCCCAGACGTCATCTTCGGACAGAGCGCCCAGGGGAATGCGGGTGCGGGCCGCATGCTCCATCTCGGCTATCGCGGATTCGCAGGCGTGGTGGGCGCATTTCATGGCCAGAATTTCATCCGGCCCCTTTATGGCGCGGGTGCGTTCGGTCACCTCTTCCCCCTCCATCACGTCAAAGCCCGCGCGTTCCAGCGCGCGCAGGCCGTTGATCATGATCTTGTCAACGGCAAGACGGCGGTTGCTGCCGGCATGGGCGCGCATCACCTCGTCCACCTGGGACGCAAAGCTGCGGGCGTCATCGGCGACCTTGTCACCGCAGACGTTGTAAAAGAACGACGCACCAGAGCGCAGTTCCTTGACCAGCGGGTTGAAGGTCACAAGAAACGGCGAGTTCTTGTATTCCCACACCACCATATGCCCGTCGGCGCAGATCAGGCAGGCGCGGAACGGATTGTGGCTGTTCCACAACTGCATGTTGGTGGTGTCGGTGGCGTAGCGGATGTTCAAGGGGTCGAACATCAGGATGCCGCCGTAATCGCGCGCGATCAGCGATTGCACCATCCGGTTCCAGCGGAATTCGCGCATGCGGGTCAGGTTGGGCAGGGTCAGGCCTGCCGCTTCCCATTCGCGAAAGGCAAGCTGGGTGGGGCCGATTTCGACACGGTCATTGTCGTTGGGGGTGCCATCGCCAAGGGTGGCCCCCCGGCTGGGGTCGATCTTGCGGCGGTCGGCGTAGTGTTGGTCCATGGTGGGCCCCCCTGATGCGCGCAGGCTGGGGCAGCGCGGTGCGGGCGGCTGTTCCCAACGCGACAGGGGTGTGTCGGATTTGCCCCCCGTCTGTCTTGGTCGCGTCGCGTCTGGCGGGCTTGATGCGCGGCACGCGGCAGGGCTAGATGCGCCCATGACCCCGATCCTGCAATCCCGCCTGCCCTTTGCCCCCTGGATGGACCCGCGCACCTGGCGATTGCCGGGAATTTTGCCGGTCGAGGGCGACGACTGGCTGCGCTTGGACGATGCCTTTGCCGGGCAGATGGCGGAACGGGACCGGTTGATTGCCGGGCATCTGGATTCCGTTCACGCGCTGTTGCCCGATGCCATTTCTGCGGCGGGTGAACTGCTGGAGATGGTCTTGGCGCGGCTGTCCGTCACCGACGGCTACCGCGTCGGGGCAGGGCAGGTTTTGCGGCCAGACGGGGTGACGGTGCTGCTGGACCGGGACCAACCCCTTGTGACGCTGGGTCGGTTGGTGCAGGCCGATCTGTGCCTGTTGCAACGGCAGGGCACGGAACACGCGCTGACCGGTGCGATCCTGTGCTTTCCGGCAAGCTGGACACTGGCGCAAAAGATCGGGCGTCCGATGACGGGCATCCATGTGCCGGTGGCACCTTATGACGACAACATCGCGAAACGGGTGCAGCGCCTGTTCGATGCGATCCGGGTGGGGCAGCCGTTGCAGCGGTGGAACGCGCTGGTTTACGACGATCCGACCCTGCACCAACCGCGCGCCGAAGGGCAGCACAGGCCGCCGCCGCAGTACCGCGTCTATCTGCGGTCCGAACGCCAATGCCTGCTGCGCCTGCCGCAGACGGGGGCAGTGGTGTTCGCGATCCATACCAGCGTGGTGCGCATGGCCGACCTGGATCCCGCCGCGCGCGACGGGATGACGGCGGCGGGACTTTAGATCAAGGCCAGCATCTGGCTGCCGATGGGCGTCTGGCTGAGGCCCAGAAGCGTGCAGGTCACCGCCATCATCCGGGCCGAGACGTTGACATTGCCCCCCCGCAGCAGGCTGTAGGTCAGCATGGCCGCCCCCACGGGCAGGGCCACGACGATCAGCGTCGCATCCATCGTATGCGCGGCAAGGCGCATGCGCGGGTTGGTTTCGGTCGTGCTGTCAGGGTCGGGATAAAGCGCGCTGCGCACCGCATCCAGTTCTGACGGCGGGCGGGCGCGCGGCAGATCGGGGCGGTCGTTGGCCGGGACGGTGTGGGGTCTGCACTGGCCTTGACCGGTGCGGGCCGCCTTGGCCGCGCGGATCGCCATGGCCTTTCCGGTAAAGCTGACGGTGTCGATGGTGCCTGCTTCGGGAAAGGGGTTTGCGGCGCTGCGGGCGGGGCCGCGCAACTGCGGGCTGTCCAGACGCGCGCGGCGGTCAAAATCGGGCAGGCGGTCGAACAGATCGTCGATCAAGTCGGCGGTCACCGGACCGGTGACGTGGTGCCACAGCATCCGTTCGGGGGCGAACCGGTTTTGCAGGCGCTTTGCGATGACCTGGCACAGGCTGGCGTGGCGGACCGGATCGACGCGGGCGCGCCCGGCGCCGGGACGGGGCCCCACAGATATCATCAGGCCGGGTTGTCCCGTGGACACACGGCTGTAGCTTAGGGTGAAGCGCGCGCCTTCGACATCCAGCAGCGCCAGATCGTCGCAATCCCAGGTCACCGTCCGGCGACCCGCACCCGATTTTTCCAGCGCCGCGTCCAGTTCACGCACCAGAAGCTTCAGGTTCAGGGCAGGGTCGTGTTCAAAGACGAACTGCGCAATCGTGCTGTGGGTCATGTTGGACATGGCGCGTCCTCCGGTCATCGCGATTCAATCCTTGGCTGTGAATTGTGGCAGCGGCGCGATGAGTTAAAGAAAGTTACGGGGCGGTTGTGCAGGGTGGCGCCAATCCGCCGGGAATTGTGCGCAGGATGGGGGAAATGCGCGATTCACCTGCGTATTGGGCGGGAACCGGAAACACCGCCCGCAGGCAAGGTGATGACGGGGTCCCGTGCCGCTGTCCGCTGTTGGTAGGTTACAGGCCGACCATCCGACCAAGGCCCATGTCCAGCATCCCAGTCACGATGCCGGTCACCGCGATGGTCCGCGCGCTGAGGTGCAGGTCGGGGCCGCGCAGCAGGCCGATCAGGAACAGGATCGCGCCCAAGGGCAGAAAGACCGCCATCAGGATCAGGTTCATCACATGCACCGCCAGCCGCAGCGGCAGGGATGGTGTGGTGGCGACATCGTCCTGCACCGCATAAAGCGCTGCGCGCACGGCGTGCAGGCGGTGTTGCAACTGGCACGGCACGGGCGGCGGGGCATCCGGTTCGGCAGGGCGGAAGAGGGGCTGGGGCGGGGTTGGTTCGACGGCATAGGCGTTATGCCACAGGTTGACCTGTTCGGAGATCAGGTGCTGATCCGCGGCCTGCAACAGCGCGCGCATCCGCATCCGGCCACGGGTGCGGCGCAGGTTGCTGGTTTCGGGTTCGGGGATCACTTCGTCCGGCTCGAACGCATCGGTAAAGATGTTCAGCGCGGCAAGCCCCGTCCGCGCCTCGGCCACCTGCTCGCGCGGCGCGAGGCGAAGCGGCCTGCGCGGTGTCACGGGGCGGTGATCCTGTGCTTCAGGATCGGTGGATATTGTCGAGTCGAACATGTTTTTGCCCTGAGAGCCTGCCATGTCTTGACCACAAGATTGTGCAAAGAATGGGGCGAAGGTGTCAGAGCGCCTTGCGAGCTTGGGTAATTTTGTATCGCATTTGCCTCAATATTCTCGGAATTGAAAAAGGCCGCCCCGAAGGGCGGCCTTTGGCATCTATCGTGCTGATAATCAGCAGGAGTAGTACATCTGATATTCGATCGGATGGGGCGTGTGTTCGAAGGCGTAAACCTCTTCCCACTTCAGCGCCATGTACCCTTCAAGCTGGTCTTTGGTGAACACGTCACCGGACAGCAGGAATTCGTGATCTTTCTCAAGCTCTTCCAGCGCTTCGCGCAGGGAACCGCAGACGGTCGGGATTTCGGCCAGCTCTTCGGGCGGCAGATCGTACAGATCCTTGTCCGACGCGGGGCCGGGATCGATCTTGTTGCGGATGCCGTCAAGGCCAGCCATCATCAGCGCGGCAAAGGCCAGATAGGGGTTCGCCGACGGATCGGGGAAGCGGGCCTCCACACGTTTGGCTTTGGGCGATTCCGTCCACGGAATACGGACGCAGCCCGACCGGTTGCGGGCGGAATACGCGCGCAGAACCGGTGCCTCGAAGCCCGGAATCAGACGCTTGTAGCTGTTGGTGGACGGGTTGGTGATCGCGTTCAGCGCCTTGGCGTGTTTCAGGATGCCGCCGATGAAATACAGCGCCTCTTGGCTGAGGTCGGCATATTTGTCGCCTGCGAACAAGGGCTTGCCGCCCTTCCAGATCGACATGTTGACATGCATCCCCGACCCGTTGTCGCCCTTCATGGGCTTGGGCATGAAGGTGACGGTCTTGCCGTAGGCGTGGGCCACGTTGTGGATCACGTATTTGTATTTCTGGATGTTGTCGGCCTGTTCCACCAGACCGCCGAACACCATGCCAAGTTCGTGCTGGCAGGTGGCGACTTCGTGGTGGTGCTTGTCGACCTTGATGCCCATCCGCTTCATGGTGGACAGCATCTCGCCGCGGATGTCCTGGGCTTCGTCAATCGGGTTGACCGGGAAGTAGCCGCCCTTGTGGCCGGCGCGGTGGCCGTAGTTGCCGCCTTCGGTGACGGCATCGGTGTTCCAGGCTGCTGCTTCGGCGTCGATCTGGAAGGACACTTTCTGCGGTGTCACCGAATAGCGCACGTCGTCGAACAGGAAGAATTCAGCTTCAGGGCCGCAATAGAACGCATCACCGATGCCCGACGATTTCAGGAATGCCTCGGCCTTGATGGCGGTCTGGCGCGGGCAGCGCGAATAGGCCTCGCCCGTGTCCGGTTCAACCACGTTGCAATGTACGCACATGGTCTTTTCGGCATAGAAGGGGTCGATGTAGACCGAACCCGCATCCGGCATCAGTTTCATGTCGGATTGGTCAATCGACTTCCACCCCGCGATGGAGGAGCCGTCGAACATGAAGCCTTCTTCGAAGAAGTCCTCGTCGACAAGATCCGCAATCAGCGTGACGTGCTGAAGTTTGCCTTTGGGATCGGTGAAGCGGATGTCGACATATTCGACCTCCTCGTCCTTCATCAGTTTCAGAGCATTGGATACTGCGCTCATCATGATGCCTTTCAGGGTTATGGTTGCATAGGCTGGGGGGCAGCGGGGTCTCCGCCGGTCCCGGTGTTCTGGATCAGACCGCGTCGTCGCCGGTTTCGCCGGTGCGGATGCGGATCGCCTGTTCGACGGGCGAGACGAAGATCTTGCCGTCGCCGATCTTGTCGGTCCGGGCGGCGCCAATGATCGCCTCGATGGCGGCATCGACCATGTCGTCGGTCAGGACAACCTCGATCTTCACCTTCGGAAGGAAATCCACGACGTATTCCGCGCCGCGATACAGTTCCGTGTGGCCCTTTTGGCGACCGAAGCCTTTGACTTCGGTGACGGAAAGGCCCTGGATGCCTGCCTCTTGAAGCGCTTCCTTCACCTCGTCGAGCTTGAAGGGCTTTATGATCGCTTCGATCTTCTTCATGGGCCGACTCTCCCCCGGTTTCTTAGGTCTTTGGACGTCACATCACTTCTAAACCGGGGCGACAATTGGCTAGGGTTATAGTCGGGCGATCCGGTGGGGGATTCCGAAGGGTGCGCTTAAAATTTGTGCAAAGCGCATTTAATGTAGGCGATTTACGAACGGATCGGATGGGAAAATGAGCGAACTTCTGACCTCTGCCCAAATGCGCGCCATCGAAGCCGCGGCCATATCCGGCGGCCGCGCAACGGGGCTGGACCTGATGGAGCGGGCGGGTCGCGGCGTGGTCGAGGCGGTGTTCACCGCATGGCCGGACCTGCGGGCTGGGTCGTTTCGCGGGGTGGTGTTCTGCGGGCCAGGTAACAATGGCGGTGATGGTTATGTCATTGCGCGCCTTTTGGCGGGCTGGGGCTGGCAGGTTGCTGTTCATGCATTGGGTGACCCCGTCACCGCTGATGCGGCGGCGATGCGTGCGCGGTGGGACGGGCCGGTGCGGGCGCTGGACGCAGTGGACTGGGACGATCTGCGCGGTGCTGCGCTGGTGGTGGATGCGATGTTCGGCACAGGCCTTGCGCGTGACGTGGGGCCGGGCGTCTGGGGCGCGCTGGCCATGGCGCAGGACAGCGGCTGCCGGATCGTTGCGGTGGATATCCTGTCGGGGATTTGTGCCGACAGTGGCCGTGTCCGGGCGACGGGCGGTTATCTGGACCGCGCGATTGATCTGACGGTGACCTTCGAGAGGGCAAAGCTGGGCCATCATCTGGATCAGGGTGCTGTTCTTGGGGGCGGGCTGGTGGTTGTGCCGATCGGGCTTGGCTTCGAAATGGAGGCGCTGCTGCGCAGCGACGAGACGGTGGTGGATCTTGCCGGGCCGCAGCGGATTGTGGGCAAGGCTCAGGGGCACAAGTTTACCCATGGGCACGCGCTGGTGCTGGCAGGCGGGCCGGGGCGGGGCGGGGCCGCCCGACTGGCCGCGCGGGGCGCGTTGCGCGTGGGCGCGGGGCTGGTGACGGTCGCCTGCCCACCGGATGCGCTGGCGGAAAACGCGTCCCGTTTGGATGCGGTGATGCTGTGCGCCGTGGCCGGGGCAGAGGCGTTGGCGGGGGTCTTGCAGGATCCGCGGATCAACGCGCTGTGTCTGGGGCCGGCAATGGGGACGGGTGCGCGAGAGGCGGGGGTGGTTGCGGTGGCATTGAGGATTTCGGCCCCAGCCGTCTTGCGCGATGACGCCCCCCTATCCCCTGCCCACGTGGGAGAGGGGCGGCACGCGGGGCTTTCCTTGGGCGCGACGGTTGATCATCAAACGCGCGCCCCAGTGGCAAAAGGGTGGGGCCCGTTGGGGGGCGACGATGTCGGTCCGCCCATCGGCGCAACGGGTGATGATCAAACGCGTCCCCTCCCACCCGTGGGGAGGGGAGAGGGGTGGGGAACGCGTTCGTTGGTGCTGGATGCCGATGCCCTGACTGTCCTGTCGCATGAGCCGACCCTGTTCGCCGCCCTTCATGCGGGCTGCGTCCTGACCCCCCATGCGGGGGAATTCGCGCGTTTGTTCCCAGGCATTGCCGCGCAACTGGCCGCGCCTGCTGACGAAGGCCGCACCTTTTCCAAGGTCGATGCCACGCGGGCGGCGGCGAAATTGGCGGGCTGCGTGGTGCTGTTCAAAGGGGCCGATACGGTGATTGCCGCGCCGGACGGGCGCTGTGCCATCAGTTCCGCCGCCTATGACCGGGCGGCCCCTTGGCTTGCGACGGCGGGGGCGGGCGATGTGCTGGCGGGCTTCATCACCGGGTTGCTGGCGCGGGGTCTGTCCCCGTTCGAGGCGGCGCAGGCCGGGGCCTGGCTGCATGTCAGCTGCGCGCGCAGTTTCGGGCCAGGGTTGATCGCGGAAGACCTGCCCGAGGAATTGCCCCGCGTTTTCCGGGCGTTGAGTCTGTGATCGGCGAGGATTTCAGGCAAGATCGCGCCACATTCCGGCGTAGAAATCCGGCGTGGATGCGCACCGGGGCCATGCTTTGGCGGGGCCTTATTTTCCTCTCGCATCCCCCGTGCCGCTTTGTTAGAAGGCCATGGATTTTCAAGGCGTGCCGTTCCGCCCCTTTGTGGTGCGGGAAAGGGTGCGCTTTGGGCGATTTGCGGGTGTGGCGAAATTGGCAGACGCACCAGATTTAGGTTCTGGCGCCGCAAGGCGTGGGGGTTCAAGTCCCTCCACCCGCACCAGAGGTAGGAAAGAAGGACGACGACATGCAGGTCACCGAGACCCTGAACGAAGGTCTGAAGCGCGGCTACACCATCACGGTGACTGCGGCTGAACTTGAAGCGAAAGTTCAGGAAAAGCTGGTCGAGGCGCAGCCCGACATCGAGATGAAGGGCTTTCGCAAGGGCAAGGTCCCATTGGCCATTCTGCGCAAGCAGTACGGCCAGCGCCTGTTCGGCGATGCCATGCAGGACGCCATCGATGGCGCGATGAAGGACCATTTCGACAAGACCGGCGACCGGCCCGCCTTGCAGCCCGAAGTCAAGATGGTGGGTGGCGAGAGCTGGAAAGAAGGTCAGGACGTCGTCGTCGAGATGTCCTACGAAGCCCTGCCGCCGATCCCTGAGGTCGATGCCAGCAAGATCGTGCTGGAGCGCCTGATCGTAAAGGCCGATGACGGTGCCGTGGATGAGGCGCTGAAGAATCTGGCCGAAACCTCGCAGTCGTTCGAGGACCGCAAGAAGGGATCGAAAGCCAAGGACGGCGATCAGATCGTGATCGACTTCAAAGGGTCGGTCGATGGTGATTTCTTTGAAGGCGGCACGGCGGAAGATTACCCGCTGGTTCTGGGCTCCGGCTCGTTCATTCCGGGCTTTGAAGAGCAGTTGACCGGTGCCAAGGCAGGCGACGAAGTTGCGGTGAACGTGAAGTTCCCCGAAGAATACGGCGCAAAGCATCTGGCCGGCAAAGACGCGCTGTTCGCCTGCACCGTCAAGTCCGTCAAGGCCCCGAAACCGGCCGAGATCGACGACGAGCTGGCGAAAAAGTTCGGTGCCGAAGATCTGGCCGCGCTGAAGGGCCAGATCGCAGAACGGCTTGAAGCGGAATACAAAGGGGCCAGCCGCGCCGTGCTGAAGCGCGCGTTGCTGGACCAGTTGGACGCGATGGTCAAATTCGACCTGCCCGCCAATCTGGTCGAAGCCGAGGCTGCGCAGATCGCACACCAGCTGTGGCACGAAGAGCATCCCGAGGATCACGGCCACAACCACGCCACGATCGAGCCGACGGACGAGCACAAGACGCTGGCCGAACGCCGGGTGCGCCTTGGTCTGCTGCTGGCCGAAGTGGGCCGCAAGGCCGAAGTCACCGTGACTGACGCCGAAATGACCCAAGCCGTGTTGGCGCAGGCCCGCAACTATCCGGGGCAGGAGCGCGCCTATTTCGAGTTTGTTCAGAAGAATCAGCAAGTGCAGCAGCAGCTGCGCGCGCCGATCTTTGAAGACAAGGTCGTTGACCACATCGTTGCCGGGGCGAAAGTCACCGACAAGGAAGTCGGCAAGGAAGACCTTCAGAAAGCCATCGAAGCGCTTGACGAGATGTGATAAAAGGGCCGGAGAGGGAAACCTTTCCGGCCTTTTCCCCCTTGGGTGAAGGGGTTGTGCTGTGTGTGGGTGACGGGGCTGACCGATGCCGGTCCCGCTGTAAGTAACGGGCCTGCAGGGGGGGCCTTGGACAGATGATGTTCAGACGGACCGAGATCGCGGCAGACGCGGCCGAAACCGCGCGCCTTGCGGCATTGACCCCGCCGGTGCGGGCCCTGACGGCGGACAGACCCTTGCCCTTTGCGCCGGCCGGGCGGGCGATGCCCTTGTTTTTCCTACATATTCCACGAACCTCAGGCGGCAGTCTGGTGTCGCGTCTGCGGCAGCTTTACGGGGACGATAATGTGACCGCGCAGGCGCAGGATCGGGTGATGTCGGTTGCCTTGCGCAAATCCGGCACGATGGCCACCGATTGCGTGGCCGGAACCATCCCGCTGATCCGGTGGGAGCTGTATCAGGGCACCGCGCTGTATCGGCGTATCACCTTGCTGCGCGATCCTTGGGCGCGGCTGGTGTCGCATATCAACTGGGTGGACCGGTTCAACAACGGCACACCCTATCCCGACGATCCGGCACAGGCCGCAGCCCTGCGCAGCATGGCCGAGGCGGTGGGGCGGACCGACTTTGCGTCGCGCACCAGTCTGGCGCGGTTTTGCCGGTTGGCAAAGCAGGTGGAAGGCGGGTTCGACAATTTGCAGGTGCGGATGCTGTTGACCGGGTCGATGGCGGCGATGGTCAAGCCGCTGTTCCCCCGCGATGTGGACAAGGCGTTGCAGAACCTTGAGGCCTTTGCGATGGTCGGCTTTTGCGAGGATCAGTCCACCATCCAGCGCAAGCTGTCGGGATTGGTGGGCCTGCCCGCCCGGCGCGAAGTGCTGTTCGAAAACGCGGGAAAAGGCCAGACCCTGACGCTGCGCAACGATCTGGCGCGCGAGGTGCTGGAGCCGTGGTTCGTGGCGGACCTTGAACTTTACAATCGTGCCAAGGCGTTGGCGGGTTTGGTCTGACGTCGGTCACGCCCTTCGCGCCACAGGACGTACAGACCGGCACCCACGATGATGGTGATGCCGATCCAGCCGGTGACGTCGGGCCAGTCGCCCCAGATCATCCAGCCGTACAGAACGCTCCAGATCAGGCCGGTGTATTCAAAGGGGGTGACCACGCTTGCCTCGGCGATGCGGTAGGCTTGGGTCAGCAGGGTCAGCCCAAGGGCGGCGACGACGCCGCAGGACATCATCAGCATCAGATCGAACGGCGTGGGTGTGGTCCAGCCGCGCAACAGGAAGGCAAGGCTGGGGTGCGCCTCGGCGGCGAATGCACCTGAGCCAAGGACGGCAGACATGATAAGGGCCGCGCCCAGGAACACCGCATTGCCCCAGAATGCCAGCGCCGCCGCGGTTTCGGTGGTGCCAAGCTTGCGCGCCGATATCATCGAGACGGCATAGGTCAGGCCCGAAAACACCGGCAGGATGGCCGCCCAGTCGAACAGGTCGCCGCCCGGTCGCACCATGATGACGACGCCGACAAAGCCCGCCAAAAGCGCCGTCCAGCGCCGGGGACCGACCGATTCCGACAGGAACACCACGGACAGGACCGTGATGAACAGCGGGGCCGAGAAATACAGCGCCACAGTCGTGGCCATCGGCAGCGCGGCCAGCGCAAGGTAATAGGTGGTGTAGGCCAGAAACATCACGACGCCGCGCAGGATCATCCGCCGCGTGCCGGGGGTGAACAGGGTTGCCGTGCCCCCTTCGATCCGCAAAAGCAGCAGCAGAAAGGGGATCGCGGTCAGGCTGCGCAGGACCATCGCCTGATGCAACGGATACTCCCCCGACAGCCATTTCAGGATCAGGTCCTGCACCGAAAAGACGGCAATTCCGGCCACCAGAAAGGCTATTCCGCGTGCGGACTCGCGGCGCATCTGGGGCAGGGGGATGGGGGTCATGGTGCACTCCTCGGTCTGGGCAAGGTAGCGCGGGGGGTGGGCGTTGCTGTGGATTTCCCGACATCAAAGGTCGTCAAAGAGCGTTGTGCCGGGCGTTCGTTCAGGCCGGGCGTTCTTAGCATGGTCCCGTGCCGGGCATCACGGGTCCGGGCCGGGTGCCTTTATTGACGGCTGGACGGTATGGTCCTTGGCCAAAGAAAAAACCGCGCCCGGTTGCCCGGACGCGGTTCGAATCTGCCGGTAAGGGCGGATTATTCTTCGTTGGCAGCGCCACCGAGATCGTCGAACAGTTCGGCAATCTCGAAATCCGCAGCAGCTTCGGCTTCGGCGGCGAGTTCCTGAATGGACTTGCCCGAGGCCTGCAGTGCTGCTTCTTCGATCGAGCGGGCGACGTTCATCGAGATTTTCACGGTCACTTCCGGGTGCAGGACCACGGAAACGGTGTGAATGCCAAGGTCCTTGATCGGACGGTCGAGAACGACCTGATCCCGCTTGACGGTGAAGCCCGCGTCGGTTGCGGCGTCGGCGGCGTCACGGGTGGTGACAGAGCCATACAGCGCGCCCGAATCGGATGCCGACCGGATGATGATGAAGATCTGGCCGTCCAGCTTTTCGCCGACGACTTCGGCTTCTTTCCGGGTTTCCAGGTTGGTGGCCTGCAGTTGGGCCTTTTTCGCTTCGAACGACTTGATGTTGGCGTCGTTGGCGCGAAGGGCCTTGCCTTGCGGCAGCAGGAAGTTGCGGGCGTAGCCGTCCTTGACGTTGACGACTTCACCCATCTGGCCGAGCTTGGCCACGCGCTGAAGGAGGATGACTTGCATGTGCGTGTTCCCCTTACTTCACGGCGTAGGGCAGCAGGGCGAGGAAACGGGCACGCTTGATGGCCTGGGCCAGTTCACGCTGCTTCTTCGCCGAGACGGCGGTGATACGGGACGGCACGATCTTGCCACGCTCGGAGATGTAGCGCTGCAGCAGACGTGTGTCCTTGTAGTCGATCGCAGGAGCATTGTCGCCCGAGAAGGGGCAGACCTTGCGGCGGCGGAAAAACGGTTTGTTCGCCATGGGTTATGGTCCTTTCCTGCTGATCAACGCGGACGACGGTCGCCGCCGCCGAAGCCGCCACGGTCGCCACCGCGATCGCCGCCACGGTCGGGACGATCACCAAAGCTGCGCTCGCGGCGTTCGCCACCGCCAAAGCCGCCTTCGGGACGGTCGCCACGTTCACGCTCGTCACGCTTTTGCATCTGCACCGAGGGGCCGTCGCCATGGGCGTCAACCTTGATGGTCAGAACGCGCATCACGTCGTCGTGCAGGCGCATCAGGCGTTCCATTTCCTGAACGGCAGCCGAGGGGGCGTCCGATTTCAGAAAGGCGTAGTGGCCCTTGCGGTTCTTGTTGATCTTGTAGGCCATCGTCTTGACGCCCCAGTATTCGTGTTCAACGACTTTGCCGCCGTTGTCCGCGAGAACCGTGGAGAAATGTTCGATAAGGCCTTCGGCTTGCGTGTTGGACAAATCCTGACGCGCAATAAAGACATGCTCGTAAAGCGGCATGTATGCTCCGTTCATGTGTCGCGCATTTCATAGGACGGGCGGTTCGGCCTTCCGCGGCCCGTCCACGAGAGGCTGCGCCGGTTCACGTGAGTGCGGAAGGATGCGGCCTTATACAGAAAGGCGGCGCGGATGCAAGCGTTGCCGCCCTATGCCTTGTAGGCAAGGCGCAGGCCACCCCAGTGACGGCCCTGCACGTAGATCGGGGCCGAGACATCCTTCATCATCGCATAGATCCCGTTGCCCATGTCGCGCCGGTAGGCCTGCAACAGAAAGGTGGCACGGTTGCGGCCAGCGGCAAGGCCGACGCGGTCGTTGAAGATGCGGCGGTTGCGGGCGTTGGTGCCGTTCCAGACGGGATCATTGGTGCGCTGGGGATGCGAGAAGTTGCGGTTGTGGGTCGGCAAATAGCCGTTGCTGTCGACGGCCGCGCAGAACACGATGCGGGGCGACAGGTGCAGAACCGGTTCCTGAAGGGCGGGAAGCAGGCGGTCGGTCAGGCTGGTGAACTGCGTCAACACCTGTTCGGGGGTGCTGCCCGGAACCGGTTTGTAGACGCGGTCGAACAGGGCGGAAAAGGTAATGGCCCCGTTTGCAATGGCAGATTCGAACGCGGCCGAGATCTTGCCCGCAGTTTCGACGGCGGCATTGATAAAGGCGCTGTCCACGGTTTCCACCCCCAGCCCGGCACAGGACCCGACCAGCCGTTCACCCGACGAGATCAACCCGGCCAGTTGGCTGCGCGCATCGGTCAGGCTGACGGCGGCCGCCTTTATGCCGCCCGCAAGGCTGGCGATGCCACGGTCGATCTGCGCCATGGAGGCAAGGGCGGCCTCGGTCGCGCCCGAAATGCGGGTTTGCTGGGTGTCGACCTGGGTGGTGGCTGCGGTGATGGACGACATGACGGTTGAAAGCTGGTCCGCTTCGCGCCGCACTTCCGCAGCACGGCCATCCGCAATGGCCGAGCGTTCGCCAAGGGCCGCGATGTGCCCGTCCAGCACCGACAGGGTGCCCGCGATTTCTTTTGTCGCCTCGGCCGAGCGGTTGGACAGAATCTTGATTTCCTGTGCGACGACCATGAAACCCTTGCCCGCATCACCCGCCCGTGCCGCCTCGATCGACGCATTCAGGGCCAGAAGGTTGGTGGTGCGGGCGATCTCGAATATCTCGACCGCGACGCGGCTGACTTCGGCAAGGGCCTGACGCAGGCCGGAAATGCCGCTGGCAAGGTCGGTGACATCGGTGGCAAGCGCGGTCACATTGGCCAGGGCGCCGGCGATGCGCGCCTCGCCTTCCGTGACGGTATGACGCGCGGTTGAGGTGACGCCAAGTGCCTTGGTCGTGGCGGCGGTGACTTCCTGATGCTGGCTGGCCATGCGGTCGGCCAACTGGCGAATCTGGTCGATGGTGGTCACCTTGGACGCCAGACCTGCGTCGATGTCATCGATATGACCCGACACTTCGGCCAGCGCGATGGACAGGCTGCCCGCATCTTCGGCCAGCATGCGAACGGCATCGGTTTCGGCGGGTTTGCGGGCGGTTGCGGTCATCGGCACGTCTTTCCGGGGCTGTCAAAAGGAGTTCCGTCAGTCTTAGTCCGCCGAAGGTTAAGGAAGTCATTCCAAAGCCCTGAAAACCGTGCATCCGTGCCGCACCGTTGCGCGGCGGGTTCTGGCGCGCTATGCGGGCAGGGACATCAGGCAGGAGAGAGTGGCATGAGCCGTGCTTTTGTTTTCCCCGGACAAGGGGCGCAGACCATCGGCATGGGCCGGGCGCTGGCCAGCGCCTATCCGGCCGCGCGCGCGGTTTTCGACGAGGTGGACGACGCCTTGGGTGAAAAGCTGTCGGCGCTGATCTGGGAGGGGCAGATCGAAGAGCTGACCCTGACGCAGAACGCGCAACCCGCGCTGATGGCGACATCCATCGCGGCCCTGCGCGCTTTGGAGGCCGAAGGGATCGGTGCGACGCAGTTCGTCGCCGGGCATTCGCTGGGCGAATATTCGGCGTTGTGTGCTGCGGGGTCCTTGGGGCTGGCCGATACCGCGCGGCTGTTGCGCGTGCGGGGGCAGGCGATGCAAGAGGCGGTTCCGGTGGGTGTGGGGGCGATGGCCGCCATTCTGGGGCTGGACCTTGCGGCGGTGAGCGAAATCGCCGCCGAGGCCGCGCAGGGCGAGGTGTGCCAGGCGGCCAACGACAACGATCCCGCACAGGTGGTGGTGTCGGGCCACAAGGGCGCGGTCGAACGGGCCTGCGAGATTGCCAAGGCGCGCGGGGCCAAGCGGGCGCTGATGTTGCCGGTCAGTGCGCCTTTTCATTGCGCGCTGATGCAGCACGCCGCCACCGTGATGGCCGAGGCTTTGGCAGGCGTGGTGATATCCGCCCCGAAGGTGCCGATCGTCGTCAACGTGCGCGCTGAGGCGGTGACGGAACCCGACCGTCTGCGTGCCCTGCTGATCGCGCAGATCACCGGGGTCGTGCGGTGGCGCGAATCCGTGCAGTGGATGGACGGCGCAGGCGTGACCGAGTTCTGGGAGATCGGCGCGGGCAAGGCCTTGTCCGGCATGATCAAGCGCATCGCACCGGGGGCTGTGACGCGCGCCATCGGCACGCCCGAGGACGTGGCCGCCGCAAAGGGCTGATGGCGGCATCCTGCGTCTGGTCGGGTGGCCTGACGGCAACGGGTGGTGCAACGACCGAACGGCTGTTAATCAGACGCGGGTTTCGTGAGGTGGGAGGAAGACCATGTTCGATCTGACAGGGAAATCGGCTTTGGTGACGGGGGCTTCGGGTGGGATCGGGGCCGAGGTAGCGCGGGCGCTGCACCGCGCGGGGGCCACGGTCGCACTGACTGGCACGCGGGTCGAACCGCTGGAGGCGCTGGCGGCGGAACTGGGGTCACGCGCGCACGTCCTGCCGTGCAACCTTGCCGTGCCGGGTGAGGTTGACGCCCTGATCAAGCGCGCGGTCGACGCGATGGGGGCGGTCGATATTCTGGTGAACAACGCAGGCATCACCCGTGACGGGCTGATGATGCGGATGTCGGATGACGACTGGCTGTCGGTGATCGACGTCAATCTGACCGCACCGTTCCGGCTGGCGCGGGCTGCCTTGCGCGGGATGATGAAGGCGCGGTGGGGGCGGATCGTCAATATCACCAGTGTCGTCGGGCAGGCGGGCAATCCGGGGCAGGCCAACTATGCCGCAGCCAAGGCCGGGGTGGCGGGCATGTCCAAAAGCCTTGCGCAAGAGGTGGCAAGCCGGGGCATCACCGTCAACTGTGTGGCACCGGGCCTGATCGCCACGGCGATGACGGAAAAGCTGAATGACGAGCAGCGGGCAAAGATCCTTCTGGGCGTGCCTGCGGGGCGGATGGGAACACCCAGCGATGTCGCGGCGGCGGTGCTGTATCTGGCGTCGGACGAGGCCGAGTATGTGACCGGGGCCACGCTTGACGTGAACGGCGGCGGTGACATGCTGTAACGAGTTTCCCTGCGCGGTGCGTGGGGCATTGGAAAGCGTTTGCCTTGGGGCGGGAGCCTTGCTATAGGCGCGCTGAACAGGCCGGTTTCACCCGGCCGTCCCGTGGTTTTGCGCGGGGGAAAGCGCCCTTCGGGGCTAGGGACCAGACCGGGAAACCTCCCGCAGTGAAAAGAGGAACTGACATGAGCGACATCGCGGACCGCGTAAAGAAGATCGTCGTCGAGCATCTGGGCGTTGAAGCCGACAAGGTGACCGAGAATGCCTCGTTCATTGATGATCTGGGCGCGGACAGCCTCGACACGGTCGAGCTGGTCATGGCGTTCGAGGAAGAGTTCGGGATCGAAATCCCGGATGATGCCGCCGAAACCATCCAGACCTTTGGCGACGCGGTAAAGTTCATCACGGAAGCCGCCTGATCTTTTCGACAGGTTTTGATTTTAAGGGGCGTCCCGCGAGGGGCGCCCTTTTTTCGTTGTGTGGGTCTGAGGGCGCGGTGCGCCTTGGTCCGCCCCGGGGGCTTTTGCGGCCCCCGGACCCCCGCAGGATATTTGCCCAGAGCGGAATGGAGGGCGGAATCGTCCGGTTGGCGGGGCTTTGCCGCCACGCCGGGGCGGGTATTGTTGCGCGGGCGGGCGGGGGCGTGTATCACCGCGCCAAAGCCTTTGCCTTGGGAGATGCCTGAATGCGTCGTGTTGTCGTCACGGGTCTTGGAATGGTCACGCCGCTGGCCTGTGGTGTGGAAGAGACCTGGAGCCGCCTGCTGGCCGGGCAGTCGGGGGCCGGGCCGATCACCCGGTTCGACGCATGCAACGTCGTCACCCAATACGCCTGCGAAATCCCAATGGGGGATGGCAGTGACGGCACCTTTAACCCCGATGACTGGATGGAGCCGAAGGATCGCCGCAAGGTGGATGATTTCATCCTGTATGGCATGACGGCAGCCGTTCAGGCGGTGCGGGATTCAGGCTGGGAGCCTGCCACGGAAGAGGACCGCTGCCGCACCGGCGTGATGATCGGGTCGGGGATCGGGGGATTGTCGTCGATTGCCGAAACCGCGGTGCTGATCAAGGAAAAGGGGCCAAAGCGGGTGTCGCCCTTTTTCATTCCGGGCGCGCTGATCAACCTGATTTCGGGGCAGGTGTCGATCCGGTTCGGGTTCAAGGGGCCGAACCACGCGGTTGTGACGGCCTGTTCGACCGGGGCACACGCGATTGGCGATGCGGCGCGGCTGATCCAGTGGGGGGACGCCGATGTGATGATCGCGGGCGGGGCGGAAAGCCCGATCTCGGAAATCGGGATCGCCGGGTTCAACGCGTGCAAGGCGCTGTCGACCAAACGCGCGGACGATCCGACCAAGGCAAGCCGCCCCTATGACGCGGACCGCGATGGGTTCGTGATGGGCGAAGGCGCGGGCGTCGTGGTGCTGGAGGAATACGAGCACGCAAAGGCGCGTGGGGCGAAGATATATGCCGAGGTTTTGGGATACGGCCTGTCAGGCGATGCCTATCACATCACCGCGCCGTCCGAAGATGGCGATGGCGGCTATCGCAGCATGGCGGCGGCGCTGAAGCGGGCCGGGTTGACGCCGGCGGATGTCGATTACATCAACGCGCATGGGACCAGCACGATGGCCGACACCATCGAATTGGGTGCTGTGGAACGGCTGATGGGGGATGCTGCGGCCAGTGCCACCATGTCATCGACAAAGTCGAGCATCGGGCATTTGTTGGGCGCAGCGGGCGCGGTCGAGGCGATCTTTTGCATCCTTGCGCTGCGCGATCAGGTCGCCCCGCCGACGATCAATCTGGACAATCCGGCGGTGACGCCAAAGCTCGACCTGGCTCCGAATGCCGCGCGGCGGCGCAAGATTGATGTGGCGCTGTCGAACTCGTTCGGGTTCGGAGGCACCAACGCGAGCCTTGTGCTTGGCAAGGTTGCGGGCTGATGTGGCGGTCCGTCGCATCAAACGCGCTGACGCTGTTCATCGTGCTGCTGGTGGTGGCGGCCGGGATCCTTGCATGGGGACGCGAGCAGTTCACCGGGCCGGGGCCGCTGGCGCAGGCGATCTGTTTCCGGGTGGAGCGCGGCGATAGCCTGAGTGCGGTCAGCCGTGCGCTGGAAGAACAAGGTGCGGTGTCAGACGCGCGTATCTTTCGGATCGGTGCGGATTATAGCGACAAGGCGCAGGGGTTGAAGTTCGGCTCTTATCTCGTGCCGCCGGGCGCGCCGATGGCGCAGGTTCTGTCGATCCTGACGGATGGTGGGCAATCGACCTGCGGGCGCGAGGTGAATTTCCGGATCGGTGTGGCAAGTGCCGAGGTGATCCTGCGCGAGTTGGACGCGGCGACGAACCGCTATGTCGAGGTGGTCAAGTTTGATCCGGCGGCCGAGGCCATTCCGCAGCCTTATCTGGATGTGGCCGAGGCGGATGACATTCGCTGGCGTGTGACCCTGGCTGAAGGGGTAACAAGCTGGCAAGTGATCGAGGCGCTGAAGCGGGCCGATTTCCTGGACGGTGCGCTTGAGACGGCGCCGGACGAGGGCCGCCTTGCCCCCGACAGCTATGAGGTGGAGCGGGGGTCGGACCGGGCCACCCTTGTGGCCGAAATGCAGGCGCGGCAGGACCGGGTTCTGGCGGAGCTGTGGGCCGCGCGGGTGGATGGCTTGCCCTATGACACCCCGGAAGAGGCGTTGATCATGGCCTCCATCGTCGAAAAGGAAACCGGCATCGCCGAGGAGCGCAAGCGCGTGGCGTCGGTGTTCATCAACCGGTTGGAGCAGGGGATGAGGTTGCAGACCGATCCGACCGTGATCTATGGCGTGACCGAAGGCAAAGGCGTTCTGGGTCGCGGTTTGCGGCAGTCTGAGTTGCGGCGCGAAACGCCTTGGAACACCTATGTGATCGACGGCTTGCCGCCGACTCCGATTGCCAATCCGGGACGATTGTCGATCGAGGCTGCGCTGAACCCGGAAACGACCGAGTTCCTGTTCTTTGTCGCGGATGGCAGCGGTGGCCATGCCTTTGCGACAACGCTGGCCGAGCACAATGAGAACGTCGCCAAGTGGCGGCAGATCGAGGCAGATCAGGGTGCTGCCGAAGCCGATGCCGCGACAGGTGTGCAGGACTGACGATTTCGCTGTTACGTCGAAAAGGGCGCGTCGCAGGACGCGCCCTTTTTATTTGGGGTGGGGGCAAAGGGTGTTTACTGGTTAGGCAATGGTAAAGGCAAAGTTCGGTAAGCTCCTGTTATAATGCAATTATATTGACTTTTGCGTGCGGTTCAGGGTAGGTGTTTGTGCATGATGGGACAGGTGGGCAAGCGGCCGGGGGAAACCCCGTGGCCGCTTTTTCGTTTTGTCCGGGGCGCAGCGAAGGGGTGGGTCGGCGGGGGATGACAATTAACTTTCTGCCCGAGAGGGGTGATCAGGATCGGTTGTTGCAGCACGCCGAAGACCTTTTCCGCTCGATCGCAGAAGAGGTGTACGGCGCTTTGATGCGCGTGCAGGCCGGGGATCTGGCCGAAACGAAAGCATCCGCGCAGGCCGCAAAGGAGCTGCGCGACACATTTAGGACATTGATGGATGAGGGGACGAGGGTTGCAAAACTCCGCAAGCAGGTTGTCGGGGTCGTCGGAGGCCAAGAGCTTGATTTCGATGCGGCGCGCGATGAGGTCGGGCGCCGTCTGGCTCGCCTCAGAGACGCTGGAGGTGGTGGATGAGTTTCTGGGCGGGCTGAGCGAGGGGGCATTTCTGGCGCTGCCCTGGATGTTCGAATTCTGGGCCTTGCCCCACCAGTTGCCGCCGGACGGGGTATGGAAGACTTGGGCGATCATGGGCGGGCGTGGTGCGGGCAAGACGCGCGCCGGGGCCGAATGGGTACGCGCCGAGGTAGAGGGCGCGCGACCCACCGATCCGGGGCGGGCAAAGCGTGTGGCACTGGTGGGCGAGACGGTTGATCAGGTGCGCGAGGTGATGATCTTTGGTGAAAGCGGTCTGATGGCCTGTTCGCCACCCGACCGCAGGCCGGAATGGGAGGCGGGGCGCAAGCGTCTGGTCTGGCCGAACGGTGCTGTGGCGCAGGTGTTTTCGGCACACGAGCCGGAGTCGCTGCGCGGGCCGCAGTTTGATGCGGCCTGGGTGGACGAACTGGCCAAGTGGAAGCGGGCGGAAGAAACCTGGGACATGCTGCAATTTGCGCTGCGGTTGGGCGACAATCCGCGGCAGGTGGTGACGACGACGCCGAAGAATGTCGGTGTATTGAAGGCGATCCTGAAGAACCCGTCCACCGTGATCACCCATGCGCCGACCGAGGCGAACCGGGCGCATCTGGCCGCGTCATTCCTGCAAGAGGTGCGGTCGCGCTATGCCGGGACACGGCAGGGGCGGCAGGAACTGGACGGCGTGCTGATGGAGGATGCCGAAGGCGCGCTCTGGACCACGGCCACGCTGGAAGCGGCGCGGGTGACGACGGTCGAGCGGATGACCCGCGTCGTGGTGGCGGTCGATCCCCCTGTTACGGGACATGCGGGGTCGGATGCCTGCGGGATCGTGGTGGTGGGGGCGATGACGGACGGTCCGCCGCAGGATTGGCATGCGGTCGTGCTGGAAGATGCGTCCGTGCGCGGGGCCAGCCCCGAGGGCTGGGCGCGGGCGGCGATTGCCGCGATGGAGCGGCACGGCGCGGACCGACTGGTGGCCGAGGTCAATCAGGGCGGTGATCTGGTTCATGCCGTGGTGCGCCAGATCGATCCGCTGATACCCTACAAGGCGGTGAGGGCCACGCGGGGCAAGGTCTTGCGCGCGGAACCGGTGGCGGCGCTGTACGAACAGGGGCGGGTCAGGCATGTGCGGGGCCTGGGCGATCTGGAAGACCAGATGTGCCGGATGACCACGCAAGGCTATCTGGGCAAGGGCAGTCCTGACCGGGTGGATGCGCTGGTCTGGGCGCTGACCGAGTTGATCGTTGATCCTGCCTCCACGTCGTTGCGCCCGCAGGTGCGCCGTCTGTAGGGCAGCGCACGGTGGGCCAGCCGGGTTTTAACGAACCCGGTGCAGGATGGCATCTGATCCGGTCAAGACCGGGATTTGACAGACTTTCAGGAATGATGCGCCCCGGCCCAGATTGGCGGGCCGGGGCAGTGCGGGCACATGCCCAAGGCGGATGGAGTGCGGGATATGGTGTTTCAGTTCCTGAGGAGGCGGGCCGACGTTGCGGTGCCGGAAAAGAAGGCGTCGGTCACCGGGCGAGTGGTGGCTTGGGCCGGGTCAGGCCGCGTGGCGTGGAGCCCGCGGGATACCGTGTCACTGGCGCGGACGGGGTTTCAGGGCAATCCGGTCGGCTTTCGCGCGGTCAAGCTGATTGCCGAGGCGGCGGCGGCCGTACCGTTGATCCTGCAGGACGCCGACCGGCGCTATGAGGTGCATCCGGTGCTGGAGCTGATGCGGCGCCCCAATCCGGCGCAGGGCCGGGCGGAATTGCTTGAGGCGATCTATGGGCATTTGCTGTTGCACGGGAACGCCTATGTCGAGGCGGTACCGGGCGCGGGCGACTTGCCCGGAGAGTTGCACGTCCTGCGGTCCGACCGGATGAGCCTGATCCCCGGCGCGGATGGCTGGCCGGTGGCCTATGACTATACCGTGGGGGGGAGAAACCACCGGTTCAGCATGGCCGGCGGCAAGGTGCCGATCTGCCATATCCGCAATTTCCATCCGCAAGACGACCATTACGGACTGGCGCCCATGCAGGCGGCGGCGGTGGCGATCGACGTCCACAACTCGGCCAGTGCGTGGTCAAAGGCGCTACTGGACAACGCGGCGCGACCGTCGGGCGCAATCGTCTACAAGGGGGCGGATGGTCAAGCGGCGCTGTCGCAGGATCAATATGACCGCCTGGTGAGCGAGATGGAAAGCCACCATCAGGGCGCGCGCAATGCGGGGCGGCCGATGCTGCTGGAGGGCGGGCTTGACTGGAAACCGATGGGATTTTCCCCCAGCGATATGGAGTTCCAGAAAACCAAAGAGGCCGCCGCGCGCGAGATTGCCACGGCTTTTGGTGTGCCGCCGATGCTGCTGGGCGTCACTGGCGACGCAACTTACGCCAATTATCAAGAGGCGAACCGGGCGTTCTACCGCCTGACGGTGCTGCCCCTTGCGCAGCGGGTGACGGCGGCGCTGGCACATTGGCTGTCAGTCTTTACCGGCGAAGTTGTCGAGTTGCGGCCCGATCTGGACCAGATCCCCGCGCTGACGGCGGAACGCGATCAGGCCTGGGCGCGAGTGGCTGCGGCAGATTTTCTGACGGTGGCGGAAAAGCGCGCGGCGCTGGGCCTGCCACGGCTGGCAGAGGATGAATGACCGCGCGTCGCGATGGGCCGGGGTCGCGCTTTCTGTTCGACAGTTTCGATGCGGCGGCGGCCCGGATCGAGGCGAACGAACGCGTCGCGGATGAGCGGTGGGCGGCCTTGGAGTATCGGCTTGGGCTGATCGACGCCGGGTTGGAACGGCTGGAGCGGCGGTTGTGGCTGGGCGTTTACGGGGTGGCTGCGTTTTTGCTGGCAAAGGCTGGCGAGACGCTTTTGGCGGCGGCGATGAGGTGATGACATGATGTGGACCATGGACGGCGCCCCCGAGCGCAAGTTTCACCGGGCCGATGACCGGACCGGCAGCGGCATCGTTCTGACGGATGGCCGCGTGGTCGAGGGCTATGCCTCGGTCTTTGGACGGCGCGATCAGGGCGGGGATACGGTGATGCCGGGGGCCTATGCCGGGTCGCTTGCCGGGTTGGCGCGACGGGGCGCGCGGGTCAAGATGCTTTGGCAGCATGACCCTGCGCAGCCCATCGGCATCTGGGACGAGGTGCGCGAGGATGCGACCGGCCTGTGGGTCAAGGGCCGCATCCTGACCGAGGTGGACAAGGGGCGTGAGGCTGTAGCCCTTCTGGCGGCTGGTGCGATCGACGGACTGTCGATCGGCTATCGCACCCTGAAGGCCGAACGGGATGCCAAAGGGCAGCGCGCCTTGACCGAACTTGAACTTTGGGAGGTGTCATTGGTGACGTTTCCCATGTTGCCCGAGGCGCGGGTGGCGGCAAAGGGTGGATCGCCCGGCGCGGATGTCTTGCGCGACTTGGCGGCGGCCTTTGACGAGGCACGCCACAGACTGGCCGCGCGCTGAGAGCGGCATTCGAAAAAGAGGTGACAGATGACCAAGACGGCACTGGCCGGGGCATCCCCCCGCGCCACGGATCCGGCTGCGGAGGTTAAGACCGCGCTGGATGGATTCCTGAACGAATTCAATATGTTTCAGGGCGATGTGAAGATGACGCTGCAACAACAGGACGAACGCATGACCATGCTGGACCGCAAGACCGTGACTTATGCCCGCCCCGCGCTGTCGATGACGGCCGAGGCGGAAGTGCCGCACAAGAAGGCGTTCAACGCCTATCTGCGCAGCGGCGACGATGATGGCCTGCGCGGCCTTGTGCTGGAAGGCAAGGCGATGAGCACCGCCGTTGCTGCCGACGGGGGCTATCTGGTCGATCCGCAGACGGCGGACACCATCCGGTCGATGCTGGTGTCGAGGGCGTCGATCCGGGCGGTGGCGTCGGTGGTCCAGGTCGAGGCGTCGTCGTTCGACGTGCTGGTGGACCGCAGCGACATCGGCACGGGCTGGGCCACGGAAACGGCGGCGCAGACCGAAAGCGCCACCCCCGCGATTGAACGCATCTCGATCCGGCTGCACGAGCTGTCAGCCATGCCGAAGGCCAGCCAGCGCCTGTTGGACGACAGCGCCTTTGACGTCGAAGGATGGCTGGCGGGCAAGATCGCCACGCGGTTCATGCGGGCGGAATCGGCGGCCTTTGTGTCGGGTGACGGGGTGGACAAGCCCAAAGGGTTTCTGACCGCGCCGAAAGTCGAGGATGCCGATTGGGAATGGGGCAGTCTTGGCTATGTGCCGACGGGGGCTGCCAGTGACTTTGCCTCTGTCAACGCCGCCGATTGCATCATCAATCTGGTCTACGCGGTGGGTGCCGAATACCGCGCCAATGCGACTTTCGTGATGAACTCCAAAACCGCAGGTGCCGTGCGCAAGATGAAGGACGCCGACGGGCGTTTCCTTTGGTCGGACGGGCTGGCGGCGGGGGAGCCTGCGCGGTTGATGGGCTATGCGGTCCTAATCTGCGAGGACATGCCCGATATCGCAGCGGGTGCCTATGCGATGGCCTTTGGTGATTTCAAGGCGGGCTATACCATCGCCGAACGTCCCGATCTGCGCATCCTGCGCGATCCGTTCAGCGCCAAGCCGCATGTGCTGTTTTATGCCAGCAAGCGGGTCGGCGGGGACGTCACCGACTTTGCCGCGATCAAGCTGCTGAAAATCGCGCAGTCCTGACACCGGGGCGGTGGCCCGGTCCCGTGGTGGGGCCGGGTCTGGACGGCAGGTCACGGGAGTAAGGGCATGTTGATCGAACAGGACGCGCTGCCGGGATCGGCGCTGCCGATGCAGGCGATGAAGGATCACCTTCGCCTGGGCACGGGGTTTTCGGATGATGGGATGCAGGACGGGCTGATCGAGGGCTATCTGCGGGCCGCCCTTGCCACGATCGAGGGGCGGATCGGCAAGGTCCTGATTGCCCGGCGGTTTTTGATGCAGCTGTCTGATTGGCGTGGCAGCACCGGGCAGGCGTTTCCGGTGGCCCCTGTCAGCGGGATTGTCGAGGTCGCGGTGATCAACGCGGCCGACCTGCGGGTGACCATCGCGCCGGAGCGTTACCGTCTTGTACCCGATGCACATCGCCCGAAACTGGTGGCGGTGGGTGGGGATTTGCCCGTGGTGCCGACGGGCGGGCGCATCGAAGTGGTCTTTGATGCAGGTTTCGGGTCGGTCTGGACGGCGGTGCCTGCCGATCTGGCCCAGGCGGTGATGCTGCTTGCGGCGGAGTATCACGAAAATCGCCACGACACCGACGGACGGGGGCTGGGCCTGCCTTTGGGCGTGCAGAGCTTGATCGAGCGGTGGCGCACGGTGCGCGTTCTGGGCGGGGGCAGCGCATGAGCCGTGTTAACCTGAACCGTCGGCTGGTGTTGGAGGGGGCGCAACGGCAGCCGGATGGCGCCGGTGGATATGCGGTGGTCTGGCAGCCCGTCGGCACGGTCTGGGCTGAAGTGATCCCCGGAACAGGCCGCGAGGCGGGGCTGGTCGAAGCGACGGTCGCATCGGTGCCCTACCGCATCACCGTGAGGGGCGCGCCCGATGGGGCACCGTCGCGACCGCGCCCGGATCAGAGGTTTCGCGATGCGTCGAGGGTGTTCCGCATCCTTGCGGTGACCGAGCGGGACCGGCGCGGCCAGTACCTGACCTGTTTCGCCCAAGAGGAGGTGCCGACATGAGCTATGGCGCAGCAGCCGCTTTGCAGGCGGCGATCTTTCAGCATCTGGCTGCCGATCCGGCGCTGGCCGGGATCAGCATCGTTGATGCCATTCCGCCCGGCACGGCGACTGGCACCTTTGTTCTGCTGGGGCCGGAAGAGGTGACGGACCAGGCGGACAAATCCGGCGGCGGGGCAGAACATCGCGTGGTGATCAGCGTGATCAGCGATTCAACTGGGTTTCTGGCGGCAAAGACCATCGCGGTAGCGATTTCCGACAGGCTGGACGGGGCTGTGCCAGCGCTGGCACGCGGACAGCTGGTGTCACTGGCGTTCCAGCGCGCGGTGGCGCGGCGGCTGGAAGCGGGCGACGTGCGGCGGATCGATCTGAGCTTTCGTGCCCGGATCGAGGATTAGGGCACGGCGACGTGTCAGCGGTTTCAACGATTTATGCAGGGGCAAGACATGGCGGTGCAAAACGGCAAAGACCTTTTGGTGAAGGTCGATCTGACGGGCGACGGGCAGTTTGAAACCATCGCGGGTCTGCGTGCCACGCGGATCAGCTTCAACGCCGAAACGGTGGATGTCACCAGTCTGGAAAGTAAGGGGGGCTGGCGTGAGTTGCTGGGCGGGGCAGGGGTCAAATCCGCCGCCATCTCTGGCGCGGGAGTGTTTCGGGATGCCGACACCGACGAACGTGCGCGGCAGATCTTTTTCGACGGCGAGGTGCCGGCGTTTCAGGTGGTGATCCCGGATTTTGGCGTGATCGAGGGGCCGTTCCAGATTGCATCTATTGAATATGCGGGCAGCCACAATGGCGAAGCGACGTATGACATGTCGCTGGCATCGGCGGGTGTGCTGACGTTTACGGCGCTGTGATGGTGAACCCCTGGGGCGGGGAGGTCGCGCTGGTGCTGGACGGCGAGCGTCATCTGGCCAAATTGACGCTGGGTGCCTTGGCCGAGCTGGAGGCGACGCTGGAAACGGGCGCGCTGGTCGATCTGGTCGAACGGTTCGAGTCGGGGCGATTTTCCACCCGCGACGTGCTGGCGCTGGTGGTGGCGGGCCTGCGCGGCGGGGGGTGGCGTGGCACCTCTGATGACCTGCGGACGGTCGATATCGCAGGGGGGCCGATCGAGGCGGCGCGGGCGGCTGCGGAATTGCTGGCGCGCGCCTTTGCCGTACCCGAGGTGCGATGAACCGGGGCATCGATTGGCCGGGCCTGATGCGGGCGGGGCTGCACGGGCTGGGGCTGACGCCGGATGTGTTTTGGCGTCTGACGCCCGTGGAATTGCGGATCATGCTGGGGGCGGATCACGCCGCCCCCGCCCTGACGCGGGCGCGGCTGCAGGAGCTGTCGGCCGCATTCCCGGATGTGCGAAGGAAGCAGAGCTATGGCTGAGTTGAATGCGCTGGACGGGCCGATTGCGGCGCTTGAGGCGCGGATGGGCACAAGTGCCGGGATGGTCGCCGCCTTTGACAGTGAATTGGCGCGGATGCAGGAAACGATGCTGCTGACCGGGCGCGAGGTGGGCACGCTGTCATCCAGCATCGGGGGCGGGTTGCGGCGGGCCTTTGACGGGCTTGTGTTTGACGGGCTGAAGCTGTCGGACGCCTTGCAGATGGTGGCGCGGACGATGGTGGACAGCGTCTACAGCATCGCGATGCGGCCGGTGCAGAACGCCTTTGGCGGCATGTTGGCCGAAGGGATCAACGGGTTGGTGGGGGGGATCATGCCCTTTGCCAAGGGCGGTGCCTTCTCGCAGGGGCGGGTCATGCCGTTTGCCAAGGGGGGCCTGGTCAGTTCGCCCACGATGTTTCCGATGCGGGGTGGGCGCGGCCTGATGGGCGAGGCTGGGCCAGAGGCAATCTTGCCGCTGGCGCGCGGCGCAGACGGGCGGTTGGGCGTGCAGGCGGGCGGCGGCGGGCGACCCGTGACCGTGGTGATGAACATCCAGACGCCGGACGTGCAGGGATTTGCCCGAAGTCAAAGCCAGATCGCGGCGCAGACTGCCCGCGCCCTGTCGCGCGGTCAGCGGAACAGATGAGGGGACGACAATGGCATTCCACGAGATCCGCTTTCCGGCAAACCTGAGTTTCGGGTCTGTCGGCGGGCCAGAGCGACGCACCGAGATCGTCACGCTGGCCAATGGGTTTGAGGAGAGGAACTCCCCATGGGCCCATTCGCGCAGGCGCTATGACGCGGGGCTTGGCCTGCGCAGTCTGGATGACGTCGAAGCGCTGATCGCGTTTTTTGAGGCGCGGCGGGGGCCGTTGTTCGGGTTCCGGTGGAAAGATTGGGCTGACTACAAATCCTGTGCCTCGTCGCGCAATCCGGGGCCGCAAGATCAACTGATCGGGCACGGGGATGGGGTTTCCACGGTGTTTGCATTGGCCAAAACCTATGACTCCGGTGGGATTGGCTATACCCGCCCGGTGCTGAAGCCAGTTGCCGGGACGGTTGTGGTGGCGCTGGCGAATGACCCCAAGATAGAGGGGGTGGAGTTCAGTGTCGATGTGGTGGCGGGCACCGTGACCTTTGCCATCCCCCCCGATGTGGGTGTGCCGGTCACGGCCGGGTTCGAATTCGATGTGCCCGTGCGCTTTGACACCGATCTGATCCAGGTGTCGGTCGCATCGTTTCAGGCGGGCGATGTCCCGACAGTGCCGGTGCTGGAGGTGCGCATCTGATGGCGGGGGCAACATCGCTGCATGCGCATCTGGCGCAGGGGCTGACAACCGTTTGCCGGGTCTGGTTCGTGCTGCGGCGCGACGGGGTTGGGTTCGGGTTTACGGATCACGACCGCGATCTGGGATTTGACGGGATGGTGTTCAAGGCGGGAAGCGGATTGACCGCGCGCGCCTTGCAGCAAACCACAGGTCTGGCGGTCGACAACACTGAAGCGGTGGGCGCGCTGTCGGATGCGGCGGTGACCGAGGCGGATGTGCTGGCCGGGCGGTTCGACGGGGCGGAGGTGCGCGCCTGGCTGGTCAACTGGGCGGAGCCGGACACAAGGGTGCAGCAGTTCAGCGGCACGCTGGGCGAAATCGTTCAGGTTGGTGGTGCCTTTCGCGCGGAACTGCGGGGCCTGACCGAGGCGCTGAATCAGCCACAGGGGCGGGTTTATCAGCGCGATTGCTCGGCCGTGCTGGGGGACCGGCACTGTGGTTTCAACACGTTGACGCCGGGATATTTCGCAGACTGCCCGCTGCTGGACATCGAAGAGGGCCGCATTCTGCGGTTCGCGCTCGAGGGCTTCGAGGATCGCTGGTTTGAACGCGGTCAGGTGACTGTGTTGACCGGCACGGCTGCGGGACTGACGGGTGTTGTCAAGAACGACCGGGCGCATCCCTTGGGGCGGAGCGTGGAGTTGTGGCAGGCGCTGGGTGCTGTGCCGGCGGCTGGTGACGTGCTGCGGATTACGGCGGGGTGTGACCGTCAGGTTGGTACTTGTCGGGATAAATTCAACAATTTCCTAAGCTTTCGCGGGTTTCCGCATGTTCCGGGCGAAGATTGGTTGACGGCATATCCGTCGCGCAGCGTGGCGGTTGGGGGGGACGGTCCGTCGCTGTCGTTGTTCACATGATCGACAGGCTGTTTATTGTGGCCGAAGCGCGCGGGTGGATCGGCACGCCGTATCTGCATCAGGCCTCGGTCAAGGGGGCGGGGGCGGACTGTCTGGGGTTGCTGCGCGGCGTTTGGCGGGCCGTCTGCGGGACAGAGCCGCAAGCGGTGCCGGCTTATACCCGCGATTGGGCGGAAACCGGTGCGGATGAGGTGTTGATGGCTGCAGCTGACCGCTGGCTGGTCCGGCAAGGTGCAGCTGCGATTGCGCCCGGTGATGTGCTGCTGTTCCGCATGCGGGACGGGTCCATCGCCAAGCATCTTGGGATCGCTGCCGATTGTGGCCCTGCGCCAAGTTTCATCCATGCCTTCACTGGGCATGGGGTCGTCGAAAGCCCGCTTTCGGCACCATGGGCGCGCCGGATCGTGGCGCGGTTTGCGTTTCCGAAGGGGACTGTCTGAATGGCCACTATCCTTTTATCCGCCGTGGGCGCTGCTGTCGGGGCTGGCTTCGGTGGCACGGTCCTTGGGCTGTCGGGTGCCGTGATCGGCCGTGCGGTCGGGGCGACGCTGGGGCGCGTCATCGACCAGCGCATCCTGGGCGCAGGCTCTGACGCGGTCGAGGTGGGGCGTGTCGATCGGTTTCGCCTGATGGGGGCCAGCGAGGGGGCCGCCGTTGCCCAAGTCTGGGGGCGCACGCGGTTGGCAGGTCAGGTGATCTGGGCCACCCGGTTTGTCGAGGACGTGACCAAAAGCGGTGGATCAAAGGGTGCGCCGCAGCCAAAGACGGTCAGCTATTCCTATTCGGTCAGTCTGGCGATTGCCCTTTGCGAAGGGGAAATACTGCGGGTTGGCCGGATCTGGGCGGATGGCATGGAAATCGCGCCCAAAAGCCTGAATCTGCGGGTCTATACCGGCGGCGAGGACCAGCTGCCTGATCCCAAGATCGTGGCGGTCGAGGGGGCGGACAAGGCACCTGCCTATCGCGGCATCGCCTATGTGGTCATCGAAGAACTGGCTTTGGCTGATTTCGGCAACCGCGTGCCGCAGTTCAACTTTGAGGTGGTCCGGTCGGCGCAGGGCCCGTTGGCCGAGGCGCAGACCAGTCTGACCGACGCGGTGACCGCCGTCGCGATGATCCCTGGCACCGGCGAGTATGCCCTTGCGACAACCCCGGTGCATTACACCGATGGTCCCGGTCAGAACCGGTCCGCCAATGTGAATTCGGCGCTGGAAGTGACGGATTTCGCAGCCTCTCTGTTGCAGTTGCGGGAAGAGTTGCCAAAGTGCAGATCGGTATCGCTGGTGGTGTCCTGGTTCGGGGACGATCTGCGCTGCGGCACCTGTCAGGTGCGCCCGAAGGTGGAGCAGAGATTGGCCGACGGGGTCAAGATGCCCTGGCGCGCCGGTGGCATTGACCGGACGGGGGCAGACGAGCTGGCCAGGATGGACGGACGGTCGATCTTTGGTGGCACCCCGGCGGATGCGTCAGTGATCGAGGCGATCAAGGCGCTCCGCGCGGGCGGGCAGGAGGTGATGTTCTATCCCTTTGTCCTGATGGAACAGCTTGTCGGTAACACGTTGCCTGATCCTTGGACTGGAGGGGAAAGTCAGCCCGCCTTGCCGTGGCGTGGGCGTATCACGCTGGCACAGGCGCCGGGGCGTGCGGGCAGTTCTGACCGGAATGCGGCAGCCGAGCATGAGGTGGGTGCCTTTTTCGGCACAGCTACGGCGGCGGATATCGTGATCTTGGGTGACCGGGTGGTTCATTCCGGGTCGGACGAGTGGCGCTACCGCCGGTTCATTCTGCATTACGCCCGTTTGTGCATGTTGGCTGGTGGGGTGGATGCGTTCTGCATCGGGTCAGAACTCCGCGGGCTGACGCAAATCCGGGGTCAGGGCGACAGCTTTCCTGCTGTTGATGCGTTGCGGACGCTGGCGGCGGACGTGCGGGCGATCCTAGGGCCAGAGACAAAGATCAGCTATGCGGCGGACTGGTCGGAATATGCGGGGTTTCAGGCGGACGGGAACCGGTATTTCCACCTTGATCCTTTGTGGGCAGACGCCAATATCGACTTTGTCGGGATCGACAATTACATGCCCCTGTCGGATTGGCGCGACGGTGAGGATCATGCCGACGCAGGCTGGGGGTCGGTTTACAGCCTTGAGTACCTGAAGGCCAATATTGCCGGTGGCGAAGGGTTCGACTGGTATTACGACGGGCCCGAGGGGGAAGCGGCGCAGTACCGAAAGCCGATTGTCGATGATGTCCATGACGAGCCGTGGGTCTGGCGCGTCAAGGATTTACGCAGTTGGTGGGGCCTGCCGCATCACGAACGCATCGGCGGCAGTCGGAATGCAACACCGACGGCATGGCAGCCGGGGTCAAAGCCGATCCGGTTCACGGAATATGGTTGCCCGTCTGTGGACAAGGGAACGAACCAGCCAAACCTGTTCTACGACGCCAGATCGTCGGAATCCGCTGTGCCGCGCGCGTCGACCGGGCGGCGGGATGATCTGATCCAGATGCAATACCTGCGGGCCATGGCGGACTACTGGACCGATCCAGCACATAATCCGAACTCTGATGTCTATGCGGGGCAGATGGTGGATTTCGGTCGGGCGCATGTCTGGGCATGGGATGCGCGCCCCTTCCCGTTGTTTCCGGCGTTGTCGGATGTCTGGGGAGATGGCGCGAACTATCGTTTGGGGCATTGGCTGAACGGCAGGGTGACGTCGCAGCCGTTGGCAGCGGTTGTCGCCGAGCTGGCCGAAGGGGCCGGTGTGACGGCCATCAATACTGATCGTCTGTATGGCTTGGTCCGTGGCTATTCCACGTCGGATGTGCGCACGGCACGGTCGGCCTTGCAGCCCCTGATGCTGATGGGCAGTTTTGACACGGTGGAACGCGATGGGCAATTGGTGTTCCTGTCCCGCGATGGTCGGATCACCCAAGACATCGACCCCGCCACCATGGCCGTAAGCGGTGACGCAGAGGGAGTGTTCGAGGTCGTGCGCTCCTCTGCGGCCGAGGTGTCGGGGCAGGTGCGTCTGGGCTATACCGAGGCCGATGGCGATTACTTGCAGCGCGTGGCGGACGCGCAGTTTCCAGACGATCTTGGTTTGGGCGTGGTGCAGTCCGACTTGGCGCTGGTTCTGACGGCGTCCGAAGGGCGCGCCACGGCCGAACGCTGGTTGGCCGAGGCGCGGGTGGGCCGGGATACGGCGCGTTTTGCCTTGCCCCGCTCCGCGCTTCATGTTGGCGCGGGGGACGTGGTGCGCATCAAAGGGCGGCGCTACCGCATCGACAGGACAGATCAGGGAGACGCGCAGCAGATCGAGGCGGTGCGTATTGAACCCGGGATCTACCAGCCAAGCGATGCAGCCGAAGATGCGATCCTTGCCCGCCGATTTGCCGCGCCAGTTCCGGTCTTTCCGCTGTTTCTGGACCTGCCGCTGTTGAAAGGCAACGAGGTTGCGCATGCCCCGTATCTTGCCGTGACCGCCAAACCGTGGCCGGGGCGCCTGGGCGTCTGGAGCGCGGATCTGGATGATGGGTATGAACTGAATAGCATCGTCGCGGCACCTTCAGTGATCGGTGTGACGCAAAGCCCGCTTTTTGCCGCCAAGCCCGGATTGTGGGATCGTGGAACTCCGTTGCGGGTCAGGATCTATGGCGGAAATTTGTCGTCCGCGCTGCCCTTTTCGACGCTGAACGGAGCCAATGTCGCGGCGATCGGGGACGGGTCGTCTGGCAACTGGGAGGTGTTTCAGTTTGCCGATGCCGCTCTTGTCGGGCCGAACACTTATGAGCTTTCGATGCGCCTGCGGGGGCAGGCCGGGACCGACGGGATCATGCCGCAGATCTGGCCATCGGGCAGCTATATTGTCTTGATGACGGCCGCGGTGGGGCAGATTGAGCTGGATGTGTCTGCCAGGGGGTTGGCGCGGAATTACCGCATCGGTGCCGCAGCACGCGGCTATGACGACCCAAGTGTCGAGGTGCGGACCGAAACATTCGACGGGATCGGCCTGCGGCCCTATCCGGTGGCGCACCTGTCGGCAAAAGCGACCGCATCCGGCACACGGGTGACCTGGCTGCGACGCACCCGCATTGACGGTGATAACTGGACCCCCGCCGACGTTCCGCTGGGCGAGGATGCGGAAAGCTACGCGATCCGGGTGATCCGCGACGGTGCTATCCTGCGCGAAGCAACGACACAAGCGCCGGTCTGGACCTACCCCCACGCAGACTTCATGTCAGACGGGGCAGGGCCACGCAGCATCCATGTCGCGCAGGTGTCCAGCCGATTTGGCCCCGGCCCGTTCCGATCTGTCGCCTTGCCATGAGGCGGGTGTTGATCGGTGATCTGCTTGCCGCCGCAGAATGGCTTTGCGGCGCGCCGGTTGCAGATCAATGGGCATCGGCCTGTCGGTTGATTGATCAGGCCGATGCTGCCCATCGCTACTCCAGACGGTTTCATCGCCCCCATCCGCGCTGGGGCGATGGCAGCCTGATGGCGCGGGCGATGGCGGACGCCGGGAATGTCACGCGCGCGCCTTGGTCTGCGCAGATGTTGCAGTCACTTTCCATCATATGTCAGGCCGTCCGCAACCGACGGGAATTTTCCGCAGTGGCTTGGTCTGTCGCTTTGCCGTCTTATATGCTAGCAAGGACTGCAAAAGTCGGAGGGCGCAGCATGGCCGAGATGAAACCGAAAGTGGCGTCTGTTGACCCGGTCTGGAACCGTGTCTGCGACGAGGCGGTCGAAGCGATCCGCGCCGAGCCGTTGCTGGGTGGGTTGATCCATTCCAGCCTTTTGCATCATTCATCGATGGAACGGGCGCTGGCCTACCGTTTCTCGCAAAAACTGGCGTCGGGCGAGATGTCCGAACAGATCCTGCGAGAAATCGCGGACGAGGCTTATGCAACCGATCCCGAACTGGGGGCGGCGGCACGGGCTGACGTGATGGCGGTGTTTGACCGTGACCCGGCCTGCCATCGGTATTTGCAGCCGATTCTGTTCTTCAAGGGATATCAGGCGGTCCAAGCCTACCGGATCGGTCACTGGCTGTGGGAAACCGGGCGCAAGGATTTGTCGTATTTCGTGCAGATGCGGGTGTCTGAGGTGTTCGGCGTCGATATCCACCCTGCCGCACGGGTGGGCAAAGGCATCATGATTGACCACGCCCATTCCATTGTCATCGGCGAGACGGCGGTGGTTGGGGACAATGTCTCGATGCTGCATTCGGTGACATTGGGCGGAACCGGCAAGGAAGATGGTGATCGCCACCCCAAGATCGGCAATGGCGTGCTGATCGGGGCCGGGGCCAAGGTGCTTGGCAATATCACCATCGGCCACTGCTCGCGCATTGCGGCGGGTTCGGTGGTGCTGCATGACGTGCCGCCGTGCAAGACCGTTGCAGGTGTTCCGGCCAAGATCATCGGCGAAGCGGGCTGCGCCCAGCCTGCCGTGTCGATGGATCACCGTCTGAACGACTGATCTTCACAACAAAAAAGGCCCGGCTGCAAAGCGCAGCCGGGCCTTTTTTGTGCCGTGCGAATGGCTTAGGCCAGCATCGCCATCGGGTTTTCCAGATTTTCGACAATCGCCTTCAGGAAATCGGCCCCCAGCGCACCGTCGATCACCCGGTGATCGACCGACAGCGTCATCGACATGACCGTAGCCACCGTCAGGCTGCCGTCCTTGGCCACCACCGGCTTTTTGACCCCGGCACCGACCGCCAGAATGGACCCATGCGGCGGGTTGATGACGGCGTCAAAGTTGTCAACTCCCATCATCCCAAGGTTCGAGATCGCAAAACTGCCGCCCTGATATTCATGCGGGGCCAGCTTTTTCGTCTTTGCGCGGGTTGCGAGATCCTTCATTTCGGCCGACAGCGCCGACAGCGATTTCTGATCCGCATCGCGCAGCACCGGCGTGAACAGTCCGCCTTCGATGGCCACGGCGACGGCCACATCCGACGGTTTCAGCCGCAGGATACGGTCGCCCGCCCAGACGGCATTGGCGTTCGGAACCGCCTGCAACGCCAAGGCGCAGGCCTTGATGATGAAGTCGTTTACCGACAGTTTGATGCCCCGGCCTTCCAGTTGCTTGTTCAACTGTTCGCGAAAGGCCATCAGCGCATCCAGACGCACATCGCGCCGCAGGTAGAAATGCGGGATGGTCTGTTTGGCCTCGGTCAGGCGGGCCGCGATGGTGCGGCGCATACCGTCCAGCGGCAGTTCTTCATAGGCGCGGTCGGCGTACATCTTCTTGACCGTTTCCGCCGTTGCCCCCGTGGGCATGGCCGATGCGGCAGGCGCAGGTGTGGCAGGTGCAGCGGCAACCGGCGCTGCCGCAGCCACGGGTTTGGCCCCCTCAACATCCGCCTTGACGATGCGGCCATGCGGGCCCGAGCCTTGCACCTGTGTCAGGTCCAGACCCTTTTCCGCCGCGATCCGCCGGGCAAGGGGTGACGCAAACACACGCGCCCCGGTCGCACGGGGTGCGGCAGCAACAGCCGCCACAGGTGCCGCCGCAGCGGGTTGCGCCGCCGCTGGGGCCGCGGCGGTTGCCTTGACCGGGGCAGGGGCCGCATCGGCGGATTCGCCGTCTTCAACCATGATGGCGATGGGCGTGTTGACCTTGACCCCTGCCGTGCCTTCGGTCACCAGCAGTTTGCCGACGATCCCTTCGTCGACCGCCTCGAACTCCATCGTGGCCTTGTCCGTCTCGATCTCGGCCAGAATCTGGCCCGACTTGACCACATCCCCCTCTTTCACCAGCCACTTCGCCAGCGTGCCTTCTTCCATCGTCGGAGAAAGCGCCGGCATCAGGATTTGCGTTGCCATGTTCCCCTCCCTCAGCGGTAGCAGACGGATTTGACGGCAGCGACCACTTCGGCCGCCGTGGTCAAAGCCAGCTTTTCAAGGTTCGCCGCATAGGGCATCGGCACGTCCTTGCCCGTGCAGTTGATCACCGGAGCGTCCAGATAATCAAAGGCACGCTGCATGATCGTGGCACCGATATGGTTGCCGATGGACCCGACAGGGAAGCCTTCTTCGACCGTGACACAGCGGTAGGTCTTTTGAACCGACGCCAGCACCGTGTCATAATCGATGGGGCGCAGGGTCCGCAGGTTGATCACCTCGGCGCTGATGCCGTCTTTCGCAAGTTCATCTGCGGCGGCCAGCGCATAGGTCAGACCGATGCCGAACGAGACGATGGTGACATCCGTGCCGCTGCGCAGGATCGACGCCTTGCCAAAGGGTACGATGAAATCGGGATCGGTCGGCACCTCGAACGTGCGGCCATAAAGAATCTCGTTTTCAAGGAAAATCACCGGGTTCGGGTCGCGAATGGCCGATTTCAGCAGCCCTTTCGCATCAGCCGCCGAATAGGGCATACAGACCCGGATGCCCGGAATGGCCGAATACCACGCCGCATAATCCTGGCTGTGCTGTGCGCCCACTCGGGCCGCAGCCCCGTTCGGGCCGCGGAACACGATCGGGCTGCCCATCTGGCCCCCCGACATATACAGCGTCTTTGCGGCCGAGTTGATAATGTGGTCAATCGCCTGCATGGCAAAGTTGAACGTCATGAACTCGACAATCGGGCGCAGACCGGCCCAGCTTGCCCCGACCGCGATCCCGGCGAACCCGTGTTCGGTGATCGGTGTGTCCACCACGCGCTTCGGCCCGAATTCGTCCAGCAAGCCTTGGCTGATCTTGTAGGCGCCCTGATATTCGCCAACCTCTTCCCCCATCAGGAACACGGTCGGATCGGCGCGCATCTCTTCGGCCATCGCCTCGCGCAATGCCTCGCGCACCGTCATGGTCTTGGTCACGGCACCTTCGGGGATGTCCGAGTGGGGCCAGCCGCTGGCAGCAACCGGGGCTGCCGCCACCGCTGCGGGGACAGTCGCCGCCACGGGTGCTGCCACGGGGGCAGGCGCCGCAGACGCCGCCGGGGCAGGGGCGGCATCCGCCGACTCCCCTTCTTCGACCAGCACTGCGATAGGGGTGTTCACCTTGACCCCTGCGGTGCCTTCGGCCACCAGCAGCTTGCCGACGATCCCTTCATCGACCGCTTCGAATTCCATCGTGGCCTTGTCCGTCTCGATCTCGGCCAGGATCTGGCCAGATTTGACGGCGTCGCCTTCCTTTACCAGCCACTTGGCCAATGTGCCTTCTTCCATGGTCGGAGAAAGCGCGGGCATGAGTATCTGAGTTGCCATTCGTTTTCCCCCCTCAGGCGTAGATATCGGTCCAAAGCTCTTCCAGCGAAGGCTCCGGGCTGTCTTTGGCGAATTCGGCGCTGTCGTTGACCGTCGCCTTGATGTCCTTGTCGATGGCCTTCAGATCGTCATCCGATGCAAGACCACCCTGCAACAGCAGGTCGCGGACGTGTTCGATTGCATCCTTTTCGCTGCGCATCTTTTCGACCTCTTCGCGAGTCCGATACTTGGCCGGGTCCGACATGGAATGGCCGCGATAGCGGTAGGTCATCATTTCCAGAATGTAGGGGCCTTCGCCCGCGCGGCAGGCAGCAACCGCCTTTTGCCCGGCGGCCTTGACCGCCAGCACGTCCATGCCATCGACCGCTTCGCCCTTGATGCCGTAAGCGGCACCGCGTTCCCACAGGCTGGGCGATTTTGTTGACCGCTTCACCGAAGTGCCCATGGCGTACTGGTTGTTCTCGATCACGAACACCACCGGCAGGTTCCACAACTCGGCCATGTTGTATGTCTCGTACACTTGGCCCTGGTTCGCGGCCCCGTCGCCGAAATAGGCGAAGGTCACGTTGTCATTGCCCAGATACTTGTCGGCAAAGGCCAGCCCCGCCCCAAGCGGCACCTGCGCGCCGACGATGCCGTGACCGCCGTAAAAGTGGCGTTCCTTGCTGAACATGTGCATCGAACCGCCCTTGCCCTTGGAGTATCCCCCAATCCGCCCGGTAAGTTCGGCCATGACACCCTTCGGGTCCATCCCGCAGGCCAGCATGTGGCCGTGGTCGCGATAGGACGTGATGCGCTTGTCGCCTTCCTTCGCCGCCGCCTCAAGGCCCACAACCACCGCTTCCTGCCCGATGTACAGGTGGCAGAACCCGCCGATCAGGCCCATGCCATACAACTGGCCCGCCTTTTCCTCGAACCGGCGGATCAGCAACATCTCGCGGTAGTACTTCAGCAATTCATCTTTCGAGACGTTTGACGTCTCGGGTGATTTCTTTGCGGCCAAGGTGGCATCCTCCCGTCTCAGCTTTGAAAAATTAGTTCAACATTAAACTACCTATACAATATCGGAGTTTATTGGGTCAAAAGAAAATTTCCACGCCCCGACAGTGCCGGCGCATGTCAGCCATGCAAAAAAGGGGGTAACCGCTTGCGGTCAGCGGATGACGATTTCATCCGCGCGGACATAGCCCAGCACGTCGCGCGCCTGTTCGTCCAGCAGATCAAGGTCAAGAAATTCGTCCGACAGCCGCCGCGTTCGGTTTTCCAGCGCCGCCAGATCTTCGGCCAGGCGGTCGCGTTCGGCCTGCAACACCTCTGCCTCGGCCTCAAGCTGGACCTGCCGGAACAGGCCATAATCGCCCTGCACGGCGGCAAAGGTGAAATAGCTGCCCATCGCAAAGGCAAGTGCGAAATAAAGGATCGCACCGATGGATGGGCGGGACGTCGGGTTGTTCATCACTCTGCCTCGGGTCGTCCCTCTGACCGGGGACGTGTCCGCGAATCATGTCACACGACGAAAGATTTGTGAATCCCGAAACGCACGACTTTTGGCGGTGTTGGCACCCGATTCTCCCTTGGGGTTGACGGCGGGACGTAGCCCGCGGCGCCCGCCACCCTGCGATTGGGGGGCCGCAGCCCCCCGGCGCGGATCAGGCGCGGCCCTTGTAGATGTCCACCAGCTTGCCCAGCATCGCCAGCGCATCGCCGCGTTCCCGCTGGAACGAGTTGCGCCCGATGATCGACCCGTTGCCGCCGCCGTCGCGAATGGCGCGGGCATCGTCATAAACCGAATCCTCGCCCTTCTTGGCCCCGCCCGAAAAGACCACGATGCGCCGCCCGGCAAAGGACGCCTGCATGCAATGCCGGACCCGTGCCGCCTGTGTGGCAATGTCGATCCCCTGCGCCTCGTAGACCTTTTTCGCCTCGGCCAGCATCAAGTGATCGGTCGACAGCTTGATCTTGATGATATGCGCGCCCAGCAGCGCCGCGATCTGTGCCGCATAGGCCGCAACGTCAATGGCCGTCTCGCCGTCCTTGGAAATCGCTTCGCCGCGCGGATAGGACCAGATCACGGTGGCCACACCCTTGGCCGCCGCCTCTTTGCGCATCTCGCGGATTTCTTCGTACATGTCCAGTTGCGCATCCGACCCCGGATAGATGGTGAACCCGATCGCTGCACAGCCCAGACGCAGCGCATCATCCACTGATCCGGTCACGGCCTGATTCTTGCCGCAGGTGTCCGACATCAGGCTGTTGGCGCTGTTCAGCTTCAGGATCGTCGGGATCTGCCCGGCAAAGGTATCCGCCCCCGCCTCGAGCATCCCCAAGGGGGCGGCAAAGGCGTTCAGCCCGGCGTCGATGGCCAGTTGGTAATGGTAATGCGGGTCATAGCCCGCCGGATTGACGGCAAAGTTGCGCGCCGGGCCATGTTCGAACCCTTGATCGACCGGCAGGATGATCATCTTGCCGGTTCCGCCCAGACGGCCTTCCATCAGCATCCGGCACAAATTGCCCTTCACGCCGGGGGTGTCACCTTCATAGTTGCTCAGGATCTTCTGGACGATTTTCGTCGCGCGCATGTCTTTTCCCTTTCAGATGCCGTTCGGGCCCATACTGGCCTTAGAACCCTGCTGTGACGCTTGCAAATCTGTTGGCGCTAACGGACGCGATTTTGGCCCGGAGGGCCGGTTCACCCCATCAACGCCGCCACGCCGGGCAACTCTTTTCCTTCCATCCATTCAAGGAACGCGCCCCCGGCGGTCGAGATAAAAGTGAAATCCTCGGCAGCGCTTGCCTGATTTAGGGCCGCCACCGTATCGCCGCCGCCTGCAACCGACACCAGCGCCCCTGCGCGTGTCAGCCGCGCCACCTCGCGCGCTGCGGCGTTGGTCGCGGCATCAAAGGGGGTGATTTCAAAGGCCCCGAGCGGCCCGTTCCAGATCAGCGTCTTGCAGGTGGCAAACAGCGCCGCCAGCTTTGCCACCGTCGCAGGCCCCGCATCCAGAATCATCGCATCCGCCGGACAGTCGGAAACCGGCACCACCTGATGCGCGGCCCCCGCCTTGAATTCGCGCGCCACGACCACGTCGACCGGAAGATGGATCGTGCAGCCAGCCGCCTTGGCCTTTTCCACGATGTCCAGCGCGGTCGCGGCCATGTCGCGTTCGGCCAGAGATGTGCCGACCTCTACCCCTTGGGCGACCAGAAAGGTGTTCGCCATGCCGCCGCCAATCACCAGATGATCGACCTTTGCCACCAGATTGCCCAGCAGTTCCAGCTTGGTCGACACCTTGGCCCCGCCCACAACCGCCACCACGGGCCGCGCGGGCGACCCGAGGGCCGCTTCCAGCGCGCGCAACTCTGCCTCCATCAACCGCCCTGCTGCGGCAGGCAACAGGTGCGCGATGCCGGTGGTGGACGCATGCGCCCGGTGCGCCGCCGAAAAGGCGTCGTTCACAAAGACATCGCCCAAGGCGGCCATGTCCGCAGCAAGGGCCGGATCGTTCTTTTCCTCGCCGCCATGAAACCGCGTGTTTTCCAGCAACACGACATCGCCCGGACCAGCCTCTGCAATCGCTGCCTGCGCAAGTGCCCCCACGCAATCCGCCGCAAAGACCACGCGCCGACCCAAGGCCGTTTCCAGTGCGGGCACCACATGACGCAGGCTCATGTCATCGACGACCTTGCCCTTCGGTCGCCCGAAATGCGCCAGCAGCACCGCCCGCCCGCCGCGCGCGATGATATCCTCTACCGTGGGGACGATCTTTTCGATCCGGGTGGCGTCGGTGACGCGGCCCCCCTCCATCGGCACGTTGATATCGACCCGGCACAGCACGGTCTTTCCCGCCAACGCCACATCGTCCAAGGTCTTCCAGGCCATCTGCCCCTCCTGATCCGGTTTGGTACTCTCTTCCCGCCGATCCCCGCCCACGTCAACCGACCTGTGGCATTTGCCCTTTCCATACCAACGCCGCGCCATTAGGTTCCGCGCCATAAATTGCAAAGGAAACGGTCATGGCCGAAATCAAAGACCCCGAAAACACCGTCATCATCACGCTGAAAGACGGCGAAGTGGTGATCGAACTTCTGGCGGACGTCGCCCCCAAACACACCGAGCGGATGAAGACCCTGGCCCGCGCCAAGGCCTATGACAATGTGGCCTTCCACCGCGTCATCGACGGTTTCATGGCCCAGACCGGCGATGTCGCCAACGGCAACATGGAAAACAACTTCAACCTGCGCCGCGCCGGTACGGGTGGGTCCGACCACCCCGATCTGCCCGCCGAATTCTCCAAACTCCCGCATGAACGCGGCACGATCGGTGCCGCCCGGTCGTCGAACCCGAATTCGGCCAACAGCCAGTTCTTCATCAACTTTTCCGACAACAGCTTTCTGAATGGGCAATACACGGTCTATGGCCGCGTGATTTCGGGGATGGAGCATGTCGACAAGATCGCCCGGGGCGAGCCGCCAGCGAACCCCGACCGCATGATCACCGTCCGGGTGGCCGCCGATGTCGCCTGATCGCATCCTTGCAGGCAGCGTCTTTGCCGTCGGGCTTGCCGTTCTGGGGGCTTACGGTCTGTCGCAGACGGCGGCACAGGCGCAGGATGCCACCGATGGCCCCGGCCCGAACCTGATGATCGACGTGGCTGGTTCCACCACCGGCACCATCACCATCGACCTTCTGCCCGACGTCGCCCCCGCGCATGTCGCGCAGATCACGGCTCTTGCCACCAAGGGTGCCTATGACGGCGTCGTGTTCCACCGCGTCATCGACGGCTTCATGGCCCAGACGGGCGATGTGCAATACGGCAAGGCAGGCGGCGACACGGCGATGGCCGGTATGGGCGGGTCAGACATGCCCGATCTTGCCGCCGAATTCTCGTCGCTCAGCTTTGATCGCGGCGTTGTCGGCATGGCCCGCAGCCAGGACCCGAACTCGGCCAACAGCCAGTTCTTCATCATGTTCGCTCCCGCCCCGCATCTGGATGGCCAATACACCATCGTCGGCCGCGTCGTGGCGGGCATGGATGTGGTTGACGCCCTCAAGAAAGGGGCAGGCGGCAACGGCGAGGTGACAGACCCTGATCGCATGGAAAAGGTCACGCTGGCCGAATAGATACCAAAAAAAAGGGGCGCCCGAACCGGCGCCCCTTTTCATCCTGGCCCAAGTATCCCGGGGAAGGGGCCACGCCGCCCTTTCAGCCCAAGGTCACCAGTGCGTGACGCTTGCGCCCCGCCGTCAGCTTCACCGGCTCGATCAATTCTCCCGCCCCGATCAGCGCGCCTGCGTCCAGCACCACCTCGTCGTTCAGCCGCGCGCCGCCCTCGGCGATCAGTCGTTTTGCGTCCTTGCCCGATTTGGCCAGCCCCGCCCGCACGAACAGTTGCGCCACCGAAATGCCGTCCGACACATCCGCGACCGACAGTGCCAGCGTCGGCAGATCGTCGCCCACGCCGCCCTTTTCGAACACCTCGCGCGCGGTCGCCTCGGCTGCCTCGGCGGCCTCAACCCCGTGCAGCAGGGCCGTCACCGCATTGGCCAGCACGATCTTGGCCGCGTTCACCTCTGACCCTTGCAGGGCCCCCAGACGCTCGCATTCCTCCAGCGGCAGTTCTGTGTACAGCTTCAGGAACCGCCCCACATCGGCGTCGGTGGTGTTGCGCCAGAACTGCCAGAATTCATACGGGCTCAGCAGATCGGCGTTCAGCCAGATCGCGCCGCTGGCCGATTTGCCCATCTTCTTGCCGTCGCTGGTCGTCAGCAGGGGCGAGGTCAGGCCATAGACCTCGTGGTCGATCACCCGGCGGGTCAGATCGACACCGTTGACGATATTGCCCCACTGGTCCGACCCGCCCATCTGCAACAAACAGCCATAGCGGCGGTTCAATTCCAGAAAGTCATAGGCTTGCAGGATCATGTAGTTGAATTCCAGGAACGACAGGCTTTGTTCCCGGTCCAGCCGCGACTTGACGCTTTCAAACGACAGCATCCGGTTGACGCTGAAATGCCGTCCGATGTCGCGCAGAAAGCCAAGATAGTTCAACTGGTCCAGCCATTCGGCGTTGTTGACCATGATCGCATCGGTCGCCCCGTCGCCAAAGGTGACATAAGGCGAAAACGCCCGCTTGATGCCTGCGATGTTGCTGTCGATCTGGTCGTTCGTAAGCAAGGGCCGTTCTTCGGCCCGGAATGACGGATCGCCCACCTTTGTCGTGCCGCCGCCCATCAGGACGATCGGCTTGCCGCCGCATTTCTGCAACCAGCGCAGCATCATGATCTGGATCAGGCTGCCGACATGCAAGGACGTGGCCGTAGCGTCGAAACCGATATACCCCGGCACGACCCCCTTTACAAAAGCCTCGTCCAGCGCCTGATAATCCGTGCAATCGGCCAGAAAGCCGCGGGTCATCATCACGCGCATGAAGTCAGATTTCGGATGGTAGGTCATGGGGCACCCGTGCTTTAAACTGGTGCGGGGTATACCGACCAAGGGGGCAAAGGGGAAGATGTCGAAATCTGCATCCACGACCGGTGCACTTTGGGCGCTTGGCACGATGTCGGGCACGTCGCTGGATGGGGTCGATGCGGCGATGGTGTTGACCGATGGGATCAGCATCCTCGAGTTCGGCCCCGACGCTTATCGCCCCTATTCCGATGCGGAACGCGCCACCTTGCGCGCGGCGCTTGGCCAATGGCCGGGCGATGCCGACGTGGCCCGCGCCGCCGAGGTGGTCGAAACCGCCCATGCCGAGGTGCTGTCCCGTTTTACCGGTGCCGATATCGTGGGCTTTCACGGCCAGACCTTGGCACACGATCCGCGCGGGCGCGGCACCCATCAGGCGGGCAGCGGCGACCTGCTGGCCCGTCTCTTGAACATCCCCGTGGTCTGGGATTTCCGTACCAATGACGTGACCTTGGGCGGGCAGGGCGCGCCCCTGGCCCCGTTCTACCACTTTGCCTGCGCCCGTCACATCGGTGCGGACCAGCCGCTGGCCTTCCTGAACATGGGCGGTGTGGGCAATCTGACATGGATCGACCCGCGCCACAGCTCGGTCGAATCCCCCGGCGCGGTGCTGGCCTTTGACACCGGCCCCGCCAATGCGCCGGTCAACGACCTGATGCAGACCCGTCTTGCCCGCGCGCAAGATGACGGCGGCCAACTTGCCGCGACCGGCACGGTGGACGAGGCGCTGATCGACCGGTTTCTGGCCCATCCCTACTTCTACAAGATGCCGCCAAAATCATTGGATCGCAACGACTTCCACGCCATTCTTGATATGGTGGGTGAGCTGTCCATTGCCGACGCCGCAGCCACCCTGACCGCAGCCGCCGCCGCCGCCGTGGCGCGCGGGGCGGAACATTTCCCGACCCCTGTCGCGCGCCTTCTGGTCACCGGGGGCGGGCGGCACAATGCGACCCTGATGGATCAGTTGGCCCGCCGCGCGCATATCGACGTTCACCCGGTCGAGGCGGCAGGTCTGAATGGCGACATGCTTGAGGCGCAGGCCTTCGCCTATCTGGCTGTGCGCGTGCTGCATGGCCTGCCCACGTCAGGCCCCACGACGACGGGGGTGGCGGGTCTGGTGGGGGGCGGCAGAATCGCGCGCCCTGCCTGATTTTTCGCAGAAGAATCGGGATCAGCGGGCGCGTGCCTGCTGGACCAGCGACCAGGTATAGATGGCCAGTGCCGCCCAGATCATCGGAAAGGCAATCATCCGCGCCGTTCCAAACGTCTCGCCAAAGATGAACACAGCGGTCAGAAAGATCATCGTCGGTGCGATGTATTGCATGATGCCGATGGTGGACAGCCGCAACAGTTTCGCGCCGTTTGCGTACAGCATCAAGGGCACCGCCGTCACCACCCCGGCCCCCAGCAACAGGCCGGTGATCCACGCATCGCCTTGCCAGAACATCGCCACCCCGGATTGCGCGGCCCAGATCACATACCCCAGCGCAAAGGGGAACAGGATCATCACTTCAAGGAAGAAGCCCTGATTTGGTCCGATGGGAAGCTGCTTTTTCAGAAATGCATATGCGCCCCACGTCAGCGTCAGCCCCAAAGCGACGACGGGCAGGCGGCCTGCGTCAAACGTCAGAACCGCGACGGCACATGCGGCCAACGCAATCGCCGCCCATTGGACGGGTTTCAGCCGTTCCTTCAGCAGGACCGCCCCCAGAAAGATCGAAAACAGCGGGTTGATGTAATAACCCAAGGCCGCATCCAGCGCGTGACCGGACTGGATCGACCAGACGTAAATCCCCCAGTTCACCGAAATCAGCGCCGCCGTCGCGGCCCCCATCGCCAGCATCCGCGGGCTGCGCAGCGCCACGCGCAGATCGGCGGTGCGGCCCAGCACCCACAATACCAGCCCCGCAATCGGCAGCGACCAGATCACGCGATGGGCGATCACCTCGGCCGCCGGAACATCGGCCAGCGCCTTCATGTAGACGGGCAGGAACCCCCACAGCAGATACGCGCTCAGCGCAAACAGAAACCCGCGCAGGGAATCCTCGTTTTTCGGGGGGGTGATCGGATCGGTCATGCGTCCTGACTAGACCCGTCGGCGCGCCGATGCCACGGTGATCTTGTGCCCCTCACAATCGGCGCGACAGGTAATCCTTGGTGAACGCCGCATAGCCCTGCGCCGTCATGCGCAGATGGTCTTTCATCAGCCCGTGCAACCTTGGCAACTGGTGAAACGGCACGGTCGGGGCGACATGGTGTTCGACATGATAGGGCATGTTCCACGCCAGAAACCGCACGATTCGCGTCGTGAACACCGTCCGCGTGTTCAGGAACATATCCGCCACGCGCGGGCAGTCGCCATGTTCGGCCAAAAGGTACAGCCGCAAAACCGGTTGCCCCAGCAGAACAGGCGCAATCCAGACCCAGAACAGAACGGGATCACCCAGCAGCGACAGCGCCACCATCGCATAGCCCGCCAGCATCCACTGTGCCTCGACCTGCATCCGGGGCAGGGCGGCGGGGGGCAGATAAGCTGCCCGCACCGTTCCCCGTGCAAGGCCCCAGACCAGCCGCACCCCGCCGGCCCAATAGGGCAGGCCAGACACATGCCAGACCCAGGCCGCCAGTCCCGCAGGCTTGCCCCCGTCCAGTTCCGGGTCTTTACCGTCGATATTGGTCCAGCGGTGATGCGCCAGATGAAAGGCGCGAAACCAGTCGAAGGGCAGCAGCAGCACAAACCCGCAGACCCGCCCCACCCATTCGTTCAGGCGCACATGGGCAAAGGGGGTTTTGTGTGTTGCCTCGTGTTCCAGCGTGAACAGAAAGACGATCAGCACCCCCTGCACCGGCAGCAGCGCCCACCAGCCCGGCATACCTGCCGCGATCAGTGTGCCCACCGCCACGATCAAGCCGGCGTGACCCGCCAGGTGCAACAGCCCTGCCCGGTTCGACCGCACGGCAAGGTCGACCTTCACGCCGGGGGGCAGCGCCGCCATGAATGCCCGGTGATCCATCATGCCGCCGGAATGTCAAAGCCGGGCGGGGCGAGGTGGAATCCGGCAAAGGAAAAGCCGGGGCTGACGGTGCAGCCAACCAGCGTCCAGTCGCCCGTGGATACCGCCGCCTGCCAATGGTCCCGTTGCACAACCACCTGAGGTGCCTCGCCCCCCAGAACATCCGGCCCCAGCCGATGCGCCACGGCCGGGCCTTGCGCCAACTCTGCCACCGTCAGGACCAGCGGCGCGCCCGCGTAGAAATGCCAGATCTCGTCCGCGTCAACCCGGTGCCAGTGCGACCTTTCCCCCCGCCGCAGCAGAAAGTGGATCGCCGTGCCCGCAGGCCGCCCGTCGCCCTGCGCCACCCATGTCTGCCTGTACCACCCGCCTTCGGGATGGGGACGCAGGTCAAGGGCGCGAATGATCTGGTCTGCTGTGTCCATCGGTGCCTGCTTGCCGCCCCCTTTTGCTTTGACCGCCAACATGCCACCCTGACCGGGAACGGGGAACCCCATGACACCGCATATCATCATCCTTGGCGCTGGCGTCATCGGCGCATCGCTGGCCTTTCACCTTGCCCCCCACGCCCGTGTCACGGTGATCGACAGCCACGGCCCGGCAGCGGGGGCATCTGCCAAGGGCTTTGGCTGGATCAACGCCAGCTTTGCCGAAACGCCCGCCTATTTCCGCCTGCGCCTTGCCGCGATTGCGGCCCACCATGCGCTTGCGGCACAGATCGGCCCCCTTGCCCTCTGGGGTGGCGCTTTGTGGTGGGAGGAGTCCGGCCCGGCCTTTGACGCCCACGCAAATCAGATGTCAAACCTTGGCTATCCGGTGGATGTGCTGGACGCCGCTGCCTTTTCCCTGCGCGAACCGCATGTCGCGAACCCACCCGCCCGCTGCCTGCTGGCCCACGCCGAAGGGGCGGTGGATGGCGGTGCGCTCACGCGGCTCCTGCTGGATCATGCCGCCCGTATTGGCGCGACCTTGCGCCTTGGCGCATCGGCCACGGGTCTGATCCTGACGGGGGGCCGCGTCACAGGTGCGCAAACCGACAACGGCCCGATGCAGGCCGATCATGTCATCATCGCCACGGGTACGGGTGCTGTGCCGCTGCTGGCCGCCCATGGCATCGCCCTGCCCTTGGGGACGCAGCCCGGATTGATCCTTCACACCGCCCCCGTGGACGCGGTAATCCGCCATCTGATCCTTGCCCCCGACATCCACTTTCGCCAGGCCAACGATGGCCGCCTGATCGCGGGTGAGATTTTTTCGGGCGACGGCCCAAACGCCCATCGCATCACCACCGATCCCGAAGGTCTGGCCATGGATGTGCTGGCCCGGTTGCAGGCACGGCTTCCCGCAATCGGGCTTCGGCTGGACCGCCTGATGCTGGGGCGCCGCCCTGTGCCACAGGACGGCAGGCCCTTTGTCGGCCCGGTTCCGGGCCTGCCGGGGGCAACATTGGCGGTCATGCATTCGGGAGTGACGTTGGCGCCGATCATCGGCAAGCTGCTGGCGGCCGAGGTGTTGGGGCAGGGCGCAAGCGACCTGCTGGCCGCGTTTCGCCCTTCGCGCCTCATGTAACCGCCCGTCGCCGATGAAAAAAACCGCCGCAGACCGATGCTGCGGCGGTTTTCTGTCGTCTCAAAAGGCGGCGGATCAGCTGCGCAGGATCGACCGGCCTGCGAAATCGGCCGTTTCGCCCAGCATTTCTTCGATGCGGATCAACTGGTTGTATTTCGCCAACCGGTCCGACCGGGCAAGGCTGCCGGTCTTGATCTGACCGCAGTTGGTGGCCACGGCCAGATCGGCAATGGTGCTGTCTTCGGTTTCACCCGACCGGTGGCTCATCACGTTGGTATAGCGGGCGCGGTGGGCCATATCGACGGCCTCAAGCGTTTCGGTCAGGGTGCCGATCTGGTTGACCTTCACCAGCATCGAGTTGGCGCAGCCGCGCGCGATGCCTTCGGCCAGACGGCGGGGGTTGGTCACGAACAGATCATCCCCCACCAGTTGCAGCTTGTTGCCCAACTGTTCGGTCAGCAGCGCCCAACCTTCCCAATCGTCTTCGGCCATCCCGTCCTCGATCGAGATGATCGGGTAGTCGGCGGCCAGCGCGCCCAAGTAAGCCGCGTTTTCGGCGGATGTCAGGGTTTTGCCTTCACCGGAAAGGACATAGTGGCCGTTCTTGAAGTATTCCGTCGCTGCACAATCCAGCGCCAGATAGATATCCTCGCCGGGGCGGTAGCCTGCCTTTTCAATCGACTTCAGAATGAAATCCAGCGCCGAGCGGGTGGACGACAGGTTGGGGGCAAAGCCGCCCTCGTCGCCGATGCCAGTGGACAGACCCGCCGCCGACAACTCTTTCTTCAGGGTGTGGAACACCTCTGACCCCATGCGGACGGCGTCGCGGATATTGTCCGCGCCGACCGGCATGATCATGAATTCCTGAATGTCGATCGGGTTGTCGGCATGCGCGCCGCCGTTGATGATGTTCATCATAGGCACCGGCAACACGCGGGCCGAGGTGCCGCCGATATAGCGATAAAGCGGCTGCCCCGTCACTTCGGCTGCGGCCTTGGCCACGGCCAGCGACACGCCCAGAATGGCGTTTGCGCCCAGACGGCCCTTGTTGTGGGTGCCGTCCATTTCGATCATCGTGCGGTCGATGCCGATCTGTTCGGTGGCGTCATAGCCGACGATTTCTTCGGCAATCTCGCCGTTGACGGCGGCGACAGCCTCAAGCACGCCTTTGCCCATGTAGCGGGATTTGTCGCCGTCGCGGCGTTCGACCGCCTCGTGCGCGCCGGTCGATGCGCCCGATGGCACGGCGGCGCGGCCCATGGCGCCGCTTTCCAGATGGACGTCAACCTCGATCGTCGGGTTGCCCCGGCTGTCCAGGATTTCGCGGGCGTGGATGTCGATGATCGTGCTCATGGGCGGGTGCCTCCGATGGCTGCGATGGTGCTCTCGCCCGCGTCTTTAGCGTGGCGAGGCGTTTATGGAAAGGGCGCGTTGTTTGACCGCCCGTTCGCGCGCAAAGGTATAAAGCCCCGATGCGATGATGACCGCAGCGCCTGTCAGGGTGATCAGATCGGGCCGTTCGCCAAAGACCAGCGCGCCGATGATCAGCGCGAAGATCAGGCGGGAATAGCGAAAGGGCGTGATCGCCGAAATCTCGCCCAAACGCATCGCCGCCGTCAGCGACCAATAGGCGACGATGGAAAAGCTGACCGCCCCGAACAACAGTCCCGTCTGCGGCAGGGTCGGCACAGATGCACCGCCGCTGACGGCCAGCATCCCGGCGCCCAGGGCCGCAACCGCCACGAACCCCCAGGCAGACACCTGAACCGAAGAAATCTCGGCAGGCACCCGCCGGGTAAAGATGTCGCGCGCGCCAAGCCCCACCACCGCCAGCACCGCCCACAGCGCCTGCGCATCGAACCCGCCGAAACCGGGGCGGATCACCAGCAGCACACCGCCGAACCCCACCGCAATCGCCGTCCAGCGCCGCCAGCCGACCTTTTCGCCCAAAAACAGCGCGGCCCCCATCGTCACGAACAACGGCATCGCCTGCACCACCGCCGACAGGGTGGACAGATCAATCCGCGCCAACGCGAGGATAAAGCCGTAAGTGCCCGCCATCTCTCCGATATTGCGCCCTATCACCGCCGGATGAAAGGCGCGGGCAGACCAGACGGACGCCCCCTGCGCCGCTGCCATCAGGGCAAAGACCGCCCCGCCGGCAAGACCGATGAACAGCAGGATCTGGCCGGGCGGCAGATCGGCTGCGGCCCATTTGATGAACATGTCCTCGATGGCGAAACCAGCCATGGAAAACACCATCAGCAGACTGCCGCGCAGATTGTCCTTTGCGTGAAACATCAGGTCTTCTTGACCGGGACGCCCAGCAGTTCCAGCCGGTGACCGACAAGGCGGTATCCCAGACGTTCGGCGATGCGTTCCTGCAACGCCTCGATGTCGGGGTCTATGAACTCGATCACGGCACCTGTGTTCACGTCGATCAGGTGGTCGTGGTGGTCGCGTTCGGCGTCTTCATAGCGCGCGCGACCGTCTCCGAATTCCAGCCGGTCCAGAATGCCCGCCTCTTCAAACAGTTTTACCGTGCGGTAGACCGTCGCGATGGAAATGCGCGGGTCGATCTGGGCCGCGCGGGCGTACAGCTCTTCGACATCGGGGTGATCTTCAGCCGCACCGATGACGCGCGCAACGATGCGGCGCTGTTCGGTCATGCGCAGGCCCTTTGCCTCGCAGCGTGCGATGATGTCGGCCATGGCATGACCCCCGTGCCTGATGATCGTCATGCCGCGCCTTTACGTCATAAGTCGGGGCAGGGCCAGAGTTTTCCCGCCCCACACCGCCCTGCCTTGACACGGCGCGTTCCGCATTCAAAGGCTGTGCAGCCAAGCCGGAAAGGGCACAGGATGGAACGTAAGGACAGGCTGGACGCCTTTGGGGGCGGGGCCTTGCTGGGCGTGACGCTGTTGCTGGCGCTGAACCAGATCGTGGTGAAACTGGTCAATGTCGGCCTGCAACCGGTGTTCTTTGCCGGGGCGCGGTCGTTTCTGGCGATCTTTTTCGTCGGCGCATGGCTGTGGTACAAGGGGCGCCCACCGGTTCTGAAACGCGAACATGTCCTGCCCGGCCTGCTGATCGGCACCGTGTTTGCAGCCGAGTTCCTGTGCCTGTTCATCGCCCTCGATCTGACATCGGTCAGCCGCGCGTCGGTGATCTTTTATTCCATGCCGGTGTGGATGGCGGTTCTTGCCCACTTCGGCCTGCCCGGTGAACGGATCACCCCCATCAAGGCCGCCGGGTTGTTGTGCGCCTTTGCGGGCACGGCCTGGGCCATCCTGTCGCGCGATCCGAACACCGAAGGCAGCCTGATCGGCGATCTGTGCGCCTTGGGCGGGGCCATCGGCTGGGCGCTGACGGCCTTTGTCGCGCGGGCTTCGCGCCTGCGGCTGGCGGGGCCGGAAATGCAGTTGTTCTGGATGGTGCTTGTGTCAGCCCCGATCCTGCTGCTGGCAGCACCGCTGTTCGGCCCGCTGATCCGGGACCTGCAGCCCCTACATATCGTGGGTCTGGTGTTCCAATCCTCGGTCGTGGTGGCGGGCGGATTCATCTGCTGGCTGTGGCTTTTGTCGACCTATCCCACCGCGACGGTCGCCAGCTTTTCGTTTCTGACCCCCATTTTGGCGCTGACCATGGGCTGGCTGTTCTTTTCCGAGTCGCTGACCCCGTCCATCCTGGGGGCGGCAGGGCTGGTTGCGGTCGGCATCGTGCTGATCAACCGCAAGGTGTAGTCACTTCGGTAGAATCGCCCTGCGCTGCGCATCCCCAGATCGGGGCGGATTCATCCGGTTTGTCAAAGACCTATGCCAAGTCTGCGGCGGGGCGCGAAAATCTGCAATCGGTCCCCTGCATACCGTCGTTTTGTCCACAGCCTGATCCACAGGCCCACAGCGACAACCGGTCATTTCTGCCACTGCGGCGCGCGTGCCACGCCTGCCACGTCAAGGTGGAAAATTTCCGTCCCGGTGCAAAAAATGCGTTGAACGTGGTTATCAAATACGACAGTTTGATCAGGCAGTGCGATGAGCCACAACATATAGTGGCGGCAGGGGCGGCAGTAGAAACAAGTGAAACAGCGATACGTCCATTGGGCGTGGGTCTTGCCCGCATGGGGCAGGATCGCCGTTCTGTTGTGCGGGTGTTTTTGTTGCAGCATTTGGATTCAGCAGCAGGCGCAAAGACGTCTGCATTCAAAAGGAGACGGGGCAGATGAAGATCGAGCGCAAGTTTACCACGGAAGCCACCGGCGCATACGGCGCTTTGGCTTTCGCCCTGACCACCTCTGAAATCCGCAATCCTGATGGAACAATCGTGTTCCGCAACGAGGCCGTCGAAGTCCCCGAAGGCTGGAGCCAGGTCGCATCCGACGTGCTCGCCCAAAAGTATTTCCGCAAGGCCGGCGTTCCGGCAGCATCCAAACGCGTCAAGGAAAAGGGCGTGCCCGAATTCCTGTGGCGGTCCGTCCCGGACGATGTCGCCCTTGCCAAAATGCCCGAAACCGCGCGCTTTGTCGGTGAGACATCCGCCAAGCAGGTCTTTGACCGTCTGGCCGGGGCTTGGGCCTATTGGGGCTGGAAGGGCGGCTATTTCACCACCGAATCCGACGCCCGCGCCTACTACGACGAGATGCGCTTCATGCTGGCCCGCCAGATGGCGGCCCCGAACAGCCCGCAGTGGTTCAACACCGGTCTGCACTGGGCCTACGGCATCGACGGCCCAAGCCAGGGGCATTTTTACGTCGATCACGAGACCGGCGTGCTGACCAAATCCAGCAGCGCCTATGAACACCCCCAGCCGCACGCCTGCTTTATCCAGTCGGTCAAGGATGATCTGGTGGGCGATGGCGGCATCATGGACTTGTGGGTGCGCGAGGCGCGCCTGTTCAAATACGGCTCCGGCACCGGCACCAACTTCTCAAGCCTGCGCGGCGAAGGGGAAAAGCTGTCGGGCGGCGGCAAATCGTCGGGCCTGATGGGATTCCTGAAAATCGGTGACCGCGCGGCGGGCGCGATCAAATCGGGCGGCACCACGCGCCGCGCGGCCAAGATGGTGATCTGTGACATGGATCACCCCGACATCGAGGCCTTCGTCAACTGGAAGGTGATCGAGGAACAAAAGGTCGCCAGCCTTGTGGCCGGATCAAAAGCGCACGAGGCGCGGTTGAACGAGATCTTCACCGCGATCCGCACCTGGGATGGCAGTTCCGAGGATTCGGTTGATCCGTCCAAGAACCCGGCGCTGAAATCGGCGATCAAATCGGCCAAAAAGGCGATGATTCCCGACACCTACACCAACCGCATCCTGCAATACGCCAAGCAGGGCTTTACCAGCATCGAATTCCCTACCTATGACACCGACTGGGATTCCGAGGCCTACATCACCGTGTCGGGCCAGAACTCCAACAACTCGGTCCGCGTCACGGATGCCTTCCTGAAGGCGGTCAAGGATGATGCCGACTGGGCGCTGATCCGCCGCACCGATGGCAAGACCGCGAAAACCCTGAAGGCGCGCGATCTGTGGGACCAGATCGGCCACGCCGCATGGGCCTGCGCCGATCCGGGCATCCAGTTCCACGACACCGTCAACGCCTGGCACACCTGCCCCGAAGATGGCGCGATCCGTGGATCGAACCCCTGTTCCGAATACATGTTCCTTGACGATACCGCCTGCAATCTGGCGTCGATGAACTTGTTGACGTTCTTTGCCAACGGCAAGTTCGACGCCGATGCCTATGTGCACGCCAGCCGCCTGTGGACCGTGACGCTGGAAATTTCGGTGATGATGGCGCAGTTCCCGTCAAAGGAAATCGCGCAACTGTCCTATGACTTCCGCACGCTGGGCCTTGGCTATGCCAACATCGGCGGGCTGCTGATGAACATGGGCCTTGGCTATGACAGCAAGGAAGGCCGCGCGCTGTGCGGTGCGCTGACTGCGATCATGACTGGTGTCGCCTATGCCACATCCGCCGAAATGGCGGGCGAGTTGGGCCCGTTCCCCGGCTACAAGCGCAACGCGGCCCATATGCTGCGCGTGATCCGCAACCACCGCCACGCGGCCTATGGCAAGACCAGCGGCTATGATGGCGTCAACGTCAACCCGGTTGCCTTGGATCAGGTGAACTGCCCCGATGAAACCCTTGTTTCCCTTGCCAAATCCGCCTGGGACGAGGCTTTGGCATTGGGCGAGGCGCATGGCTATCGCAACGCGCAGACCACCGTCATCGCCCCCACGGGCACCATCGGTCTGGTGATGGATTGCGACACGACCGGGATCGAGCCGGATTTCGCGCTGGTCAAGTTCAAGAAACTGGCGGGGGGTGGCTATTTCAAGATCATCAACCAGTCGGTTCCGGCGGCGCTGGAAAAGCTGGGCTATAGTTCGGCGCAAGTGGCCGAGATTGTCGCCCATGCCGTTGGTCACGGCTCTATCGGCAATTGCCCCGGCATCAACACCACATCTCTTGTCGGCCACGGTTTCGGCGCGCGCGAGTTGGAAAAGATCGAAGCGGCCTTGCCGTCGGCCTTTGACATCCGGTTTGTGTTCAACCAGTGGACGCTGGGTGTCGATTTCTGCAAAGGCAATCTGGGTATCCCGGATGAAAAGCTGGCCGATCCGACTTTTGACCTGCTGCGCCACCTTGGGTTCACCAAGGCCCAGATCGACGCCGCCAATGACCACGTCTGCGGGACGATGACGCTGGAAAACGCGCCGCACCTGAAGCCGGAACACTATTCCGTCTTTGACTGCGCCAACCCCTGCGGCAAGACCGGCAAACGCTATCTGTCGGTGGAAAGCCATATCCACATGATGGCCGCCGCCCAATCCTTTATTTCGGGCGCGATTTCCAAGACGATCAACATGCCGAATTCCGCCAGCATCGGCGAAACGCTGGCAGCGTATGAACTGTCGTGGTCGCTGGGGATCAAGGCCAACGCCCTTTATCGCGATGGATCGAAGCTGAGCCAGCCGCTGGCCTCTGCACTGGTCGAGGATGACGACGAGGCGGAAGAAATCCTTGCCACCGGCTCGCAGCAGGAAAAGGCCGCTGTTCTGGCCGAAAAGATCGTCGAAAAGATCATCATCAAGGAAATCATCCGCACCAACCGCGAAAAGCTGCCCGAGCGGCGCAAGGGCTATACCCAAAAGGCCATCGTGGGCGGGCACAAGGTGTACCTGCGCACCGGTGAATACAGCAATGGCACGCTGGGCGAGATCTTCATCGACATGCACAAGGAAGGTGCGGGCTTCCGCGCCATGATGAACAACTTTGCCATCGCCGTGTCGGTGGGCCTGCAATATGGCGTGCCGCTGGAAGAATTCGTCGAGGCGTTCACCTTCACCAAATTCGAACCCGCCGGGATGGTGCAGGGCAACGACAGCATCAAGAATGCGACGTCGATCCTGGATTACATCTTCCGCGAACTGGCCGTGTCCTATCTGGACCGCACCGATCTGGCCCATGTCAAACCGACCGGGGCCGCGTTCGACGACCTTGGCCGGGGTGAAGACGAAGGCAAACGCAACTTTTCGGAAGTAACCGAAAACGCCGCGTCGAAATCGCTTGAAGTGCTGCGCCAGATCAGCAGCACCGGCTATCTGCGCAAGCGTCTGCCGCAGGAACTGGTGGTGTTTCAGGGCGGGATCGGGCAGGGGGCCACGGCATTTGCCACCGGCACCGATCCGGTTGCCACCCTCAGCGCGCTGGTGCCCGACGTGTTCGGCGGCGGCACGGCCCTTGCCACCGGGACCGTCACCATGGACCTGCGGGTAAAGGCCAAGATGCAGGGCTACGAGGGCGACCCCTGCGGTGAATGCGGCAACTACACGCTGGTGCGCAACGGCACCTGCATGAAGTGCAACACCTGCGGCGGCACCAGCGGCTGTAGCTGACGGTCGTGTAGGGGGCCACCAAGACGGGCCAATCGCCAAAGTCCCACAGGCCCCATCGGGGCCTGTGGCATGTAAATGGCCCTGACCGGGCAGGACTGTCGGCCTGCCCGTTTGTGGGTGGTGGATCAGTCCGAAACCGAAAGAAGACTGTCATGGACCTGATCATCGGCACCCGCCACATCACCCCCGACGCCATCACGCGCACGGCAACGGGAGTCGAGGCGATCTTGCATGGCGAGGCGCTGATGTCCCTTTTGAACGCCGCCTTTCACGGCGCAGGGACGATCGAGGTGCTGGGCGGCGATCTTGACCGTCACCGGATGGAGGTGACGGGGATCGACATGCAGGGGCGCGAAACCCGGATAACGCTGGCTGCGGTGGGGGTCGGGCAACGGTTGATGTGATGCGCAGACAGGGTGCGACATTGATGCAGGACCGTTTTTCCGGGACATGATCGGCGTGGCCGTGACCCACCGATGCAAAGGGGCGGCGCTTGTCGCAAATCGGGCTTGCTGGCATCCGATTGACCACTGGCGGTGGGTGTTGTATTTCGATTTGGAACGTTCCACATCCCCGCGATTCCCGGCCCGCCAAAAGGAATGACCGCATGCGCATTGATGTGCCTCAGGCAATTCTGGACACCCTGACCGATGTCGACATGCCCAAACTGCCGTCCGAAACGGCGGCGTCAGAGATGGTGCGGCTGGGTGGGTTTCTGGTGCCCAGCCATGGCATGGGGTGCCTTGTGGTCGGCAGCGGCGCGGCGGGCCTGCGAGCGGCGGTCGAGATGCGGCGGCGTGGCGTCGATGTGGCGATTGTCAGCCAAAGCGCCTGGGGCGGAACCTCGGCCTGTTCGGGGTCCGACAAGCAGACCTTGCACACGGCAAATACCGCAGATCAGGGCGACAATTACGCCGCCATGGCGCAGGCCATCCGCGCGGGCGGGGCGATGGACGAAGACACCGCCTATGTCGAGGCCGTGGGGTCCGGGCGGGCGATGGCGTCACTGCAATATCTGGGCCTGCCCCTGCCGCAGGACCGGCTGGGCGGCACCCTGCGCTACAAGACCGACCATGACGAGGTGGGGCGCGCCACTAGCTGCGGCCCGCGCACGTCCCGCCTGATGGTCAAGGTGCTGGCAGCCGAGGCGTTGCGTCTGGGCGTGCCGTTCTTCAACCAGACAACAGTGATCAAGATCCTGACCACGGGCACCGGCAGGGCGCGGCGGGTGCAGGGCGTGCTGGCGCTGCGGGTCAAGGACCGGGGCAAGGACAACCCGCACGGTCTGGCGCTGTTTCGCTGCGCAGCACTGGTGCTGGCGGCAGGTGGACCGGGAGAGTTGTTCCGCGACAGCGTCTTTCCCAACGGATGCTTCGGGTCGCTTGGCCTTGCGTTGGAGGCGGGGCTTGATCTGGTCAACCTGACCGAACATCAATTCGGCATCGGAACCAGACGCGAAGGCTTTCCGTGGAACCTGTCGGGCACCTATGTGCAGGCCATTCCCCACATCTATTCTGTCGACAGCGACGGGCGGGAACACAACTTTCTGGCCGATTACTATCGAACGACGCAGGAAATCGCCTCGAACATCTTTCGCAAGGGGTATCAATGGCCCTTTCATGCCACGCGGATGCTGGGGTTCGGGTCCAGTCTGGTTGACCTTGCGATCTTTCGCGAGGGCGAGGCGGGCAGACGGGTTTTCATGGATTTCAACCGCAATCCGCTGGGGGTTCCGGGGGACCAGCCATTTTGCCTTGATCGGCTGGACAGCGATGTCGCGGCTTATCTGGGGGCGGCCGGGGCGGTGCAGGCGCTGCCGATTGACCGGTTGCGCCACATGAACCCGCTGTCGATCGAACTTTACCGCCGCTACAAGGTGGACATCACCGCATCGCCACTGGAATTCGCGGTGAACCATCAGCACATGAATGGCGGCATCGCGGTCGACGTGTGGGGCCGGTCGTCTGTGTCACGCTGCTATGCCATTGGCGAGGCGGCTGGCACCCATGGTGTCACCCGTCCCGGCGGGGCGGCGCTGAACGCGGGGCAGGTCTTCGGCACGCGCGTGGCTGAACATGTCGCAAGTCTGGGGGCCTTGTCCGTGCCCGTGGTCGCTGCGGGAGCAGAGCAGGCAGTGGCCGAAATCACCGCTCTTCTGCAACCAGACAGCCCGCTGACCGCGCAGGGATTGCGCGACACCGTTCAGGCCAGGATGAGCGACAAGGCAGGCATTCTGTGCACGCCTGACGCGGTGGCCGAAGCGTTGGCCGGGGCGCGGGCACTGAACGCCGAAATCCGCATTAAGGGCATCGCGCCAGAACGCGGGGCAGAGGTGGCGCGCGTCATCCAGCGCCAGCAGATGGCCCTGGCGTCCGAGGCGGTCTTGACGGCGTTGGATCATTATATCCGTCACGGTGGCGGCAGTCGCGGCGCGCGGGCGATCTGCGATGCGGGCGGTGATTGCGTGCCGCAGGCGGCAGATGGCACATTGGAACAGTATCGCTTCCGCAAGGAACAGGCGTGCCACAAGTCTGAACAAATCGTGGTGCGCATGGTGTCGGGCAGGATGGACATCACCACCCGCCCGAACCGCACCCATGATGAGGCGGCCAAGCCCTTTTTTGAACGCGACTGGCCAAACTGGCTGACTGGCGCGATCTATCCGTCTGACGATGAAGGCGACGCGCCATGCTGACATTTCCCAACCGCACCGTCGTGGCCATTGGCGAGGCGATGATCGAACTCGCCCCGGTGGACGGCGGACTGTATCGCAAAGGGTTTGCGGGGGACACGTTCAACACAGCCTGGCATATGGCGCAGGTTCTGGGCACGCGCGCGAAAGTGGGGTTCGTCTCACGGGTCGGGCAGGACACGCTGTCCAACGCCTTTGTGGCCGAACTCACCGCCGATGGGGTCGACACTTTGGGAATTTCACGCGATGCGGCGCGGACGATGGGGCTGTACCTGATCGAATTGAACGGCGTTGAGCGCAGCTTTCACTATTGGCGCGGCATGTCGGCGGCCAAGGGGTTGGCGGATGATCCAAAGGTGCTGGTCGCCGCTCTGCAAGGCGCAGGTCTGATCCACCTGTCCGGCATTACGCTGGCCATTCTTTCGCCCGCCGCGCGAACGGTGCTGTTTGACGCGCTGGCGCGGGCACGGGCGGATGGGGCCCTGGTGTCGTTCGACCCCAACATCCGCGCCCGGCTGTGGACCGATCAGGCGGAAATCCACGATACCGTGGGGCAGATGCTGCGTCTGACCGACATCGCCTTGCCCAGCTTTGACGACGAGGCGGCGCATTGGTCCGATGCCAGCCCGCAGGCAACGCTGGCCCGGTTTGCCGCCGCAGGCGTGGCCGAGGTGGTGGTCAAGAACGGGTCTGGGGCGACGGTGTATCAGGCAGACGGGCAGGGCGCAGTGGCAACACCTGCCGTCGACGGGATCAAGGATACCACCGGGGCGGGCGATGCGTTCAACGCAGGCTATCTGGCGGCACGGCTGTCCGGGCAATCGGTGCCAGCGGCGATTGGGTTAGGCCAAAAGCTGTCGGCCGAGGTGATCTGCACCTTTGGCGCGCGGGCGGACAAGGACAGGGTGCGCGCCATGGCGGGACTGCTGGCCTGAAAATCGTCAGGTCTGGCTGGACCTGCGGACGATCAGTTCCACCGGTGACCGGGTTTCGGGCGGGGGAATCTTGCCGTCCTCCAGCCAGGCCACGATTGTCGCCGCCGTGGTGCGGCCAAACCCCGCAACGTCGCAGCGGACAGAGGTCAGGCTGGGATAGGCCTGGGCCGCGTCTTCGATATCGTCGAACCCCACGACCTTGAATTCGGCCCCGATCTTGCGCCCCAATTCATGACACCCGACCAGCATCCCCAGCGCCAGCAGATCGTTGAAGCACAAGACCGCATCGCACAAGGGATGGTCACGCGCCAGAACATGCGCCATCTCGCGGCCAAAGGCGCGCGACGATTTTCCCGCCAGCACAAGGGGCTCCACCCCTGCGTCGGCCAGAACCTGCAAATAGCCGGCCATGCGTTCCTGCGTGACCGCCCGCCCCGCCAACCCGCCGACAAAGGCCACCTTGCGCGCGCCCTGATCCAGCAGGTGCCGCGTCGCCATGCGGCTGCCGTCCAGATAATCCGGCCCGGCAAATGGCAAAGACTGCGTGCGCGGATCGACCCGGCGCAAGACCTGCATGGTGGGCAGTTGCGCGCGCAGGATCGCATCGAACGTGGCCGACACGTCGCCATATGCGGGCGAGATGATAAAGGCCGAAACCCCGTGTTCGATCATCGTCCCCACGGTCTGCGCTTGCAATTTCGGGTCTTCGTCGGTATTGGCGATCACCACCGCATAGCCACGGTCCGACAGCGCCATTTGCAGCGACGTGGCGAATTCGGTGAAGAACGGGTTGCGCAGATCGTTGATCACAAGGCCGATCAGGCCCGCATTTGCCATCCGCAGGTTGGCCGCCGCCCGGTTGTAGACATAGCCCAGATCCGCCATCGTCTGCCGCACCAGCACGCGGGTTTCTTCGCGCACGGCGGGGCTGTTTTGCAGCACAAGGCTGACGGTGGATTTCGACACCCCGGCCTTTTGCGCCACATCGATGATGGTCGGTCTGCGGTCAGCGGTCATGCGGGTCCGGTCCCCTGCGCCTGGGTTGGCCAAAGGATACCAACTGTGGCCGGTTTTCCCCGGATGGCAAGCCCGCGGTCAAAGGTCCGCATCCGTCACCGGCAGGTCAAAACACAGGATGCCATCCTTGCCGCCCGTCGCATGGGCCACCAGTTTCGCGCCAAGGCGTTGATGGTCGGGATGGTCCTGATAGGCTTGCAAGCCCGCCCAATCCACGAAATCCACCACGAAACCATGCATATAGCCGCGTTCCATCTGTTCGGGGCTTTCGCTGCGGCCTGCGGTGATGGACAAAAGCCCCGGCACCTTGCCCTTGATCTGGTGCAGTTCGGCGAAAAGGGCGGCGATAGTCCCCTCATCCGTGCGGGGGGCGAAGGTGATCAGGACGATGTGGCGGATCATGTGTCAGGCCCCTGTCTGGATCATGTCGGCGGCCTTTTCGCCGATCATGATCGCGGCTGCGTTGGTGTTCGAAGAAATGACGGTCGGCATGATCGAGTTGTCGACAACCCGCAAGCCCGCGATGCCGTTGAACCGCAACTGCGGGTCCACCACGGCATTGTCATCCACCCCCATCCGGCAGGTGCCCGCACAATGGTGCGAGGTTTTGGAATGCTGGCAGATGAAATCGTAATAATCGGCGTCGGTCTGCACCTCGGGTCCGGGCAGGCGTTGCGCCAGAATGAAATCCTTTAGTGCGGGTTGCGCCAGGATTTTCTGGGTCAGCTTCAGCCCCCGGATCGACATGTCGCGGTCCATCGGATCGGCCAGATAATTGGGGTCGATCAGCGGCGCCTGTGCCGGGTCGGCGCTTTGCAGCCGCACGGTGCCGCGCGACCTGGGGCGGAGATAGCACGAATTCAGCGTGATCCCGCCCTGCGGCATCGACACCACGCCATGTTCGATCCCGGTGCCAAGGCCAAGGTGGAATTGCAGATCGGGCGAACGGGCCGAAGGATCAGCGTACCAGAATCCGCCGGTTTCAAACAACGACGATGCGACGGCACCCTTGCGGCTGAACAGATATTGCAGCCCGGCCAGTGCCGCCCAGTGCGGTTTGGCATAGCGGTCATAGCTGAAGGGGCCGGACAGTTCCGCGATGCAGTAAAGGTCAAGATGGTCCTGCAGGTTGGCCCCGACGCCGGGTTGGTCAAACACGACATCGATGCCAAGTCCCGCCAGATGGTCGGCAGGACCGATGCCGGACAGCTGCAAAAGGCGCGGCGTCCCGATGGCCCCGCCCGACAAGATCACCTCGGACGCGGCCATCAGGCGGGTGCCGTCCATCAGCTCCACCCCCCTCGCGCGGCCCCGGTCGATGATGACCCGGCGCACCTGCGCACCGGTTCTGACCGTCAGGTTCGCGCGGCCCCGGTTGGGGGCGATATAGGCCATCGCCGCCGAAGACCTCCGGGCCTTGCGCTGGGTCAGTTGGTAGTAACAGACCCCGTCCTGCCTTTCGCCGTTGATGTCCGGGTTGCGCGGGATGCCCACCTCGGCCGCGGCTTTGAAATACGCCTCGCAGACGGGCAGGGGGGCGATGGGTTGGCTGACCCCCAAAGGCCCGCCCTTGCCGTGAAAGCGGTTGTCGTAGGTGTCGTTATCCTCGGCCTTGCGGAAATAGGGCAGGACATCGTCGTATCCCCAGCCCGTGCAGCCCATCTGCCGCCAGTCGTCGTAATCCTGCGCGTTGCCACGGGTGTAGATCTGCGCGTTGATCGCCGACCCGCCGCCAATCACCTTGGCTTGGGTATAGCGAAACACCTTTCCTTTCATGTGCCGCTGCGGAACCGTGTCCCAGCCCCACGAACCGATGCCCTTTGTCATCTTCGCGAAACCGGCGGGCAGGTGATAGAACGGGTGGCGGTCGCTGCCGCCCGCCTCCAGCAGCAGGACGGTGACGCTTGGGTTTTCCGACAGCCGCGCCGCCACGACCGACCCGGCAGAGCCGCCACCGACAATGATGTAGTCATAGCCCTTTGTCATGGCGGTGTCCTTTTATCCGGCGAAATCAGTGGTCTGCATGTGATCCGCCGTGCGCAGGGCAAGGGCGGCAATCGTCAGCGCCGGGTTCACCGCCGCCGAGGTGGGCAGGACCGAGGCGTCGGTGATGAACAGGTTCGGGTGATCATGGCTGCGGCAGAACGGATCGACGACGCTGGTCGCCCGGTCCGCCCCCATCCGCGCCGTCCCGCATTGATGCGACGGGGTGCGGCTGTCAAAGGGGCGCGACAGCACGATGGGATAGCCTGCCTTGCGCAACAGGCGTTTCAGTTTGGCGACAAAGGCCAGATGCGCGGCCCAGTTCTTTTGCCGCCAGTCCATCACGATCGTCTCGCCTTGCAGGGTGATGCGGCTGTCGGGGTCGGGCAGGTCTTCGGACATGGCGTATAGGTCAATCGTGCGGCGCGCGACAATCCCCGCCAGCCACCCCGGCAGCGCCGAGTTTGCCGCCAAAATCGGCCCGGTGATCTTGCCCAGCAGCTGCATGTTGCCCAAAGGCGCGTTGTCCGGCCCGCCCGACAGGTAAAAGTCGTTCACCATCAGGGTCTTTTGGTAGACGGACGGATTTGTGCGAAAGGGATGTATCGCCAGCAGCGCGCTGGTGTTGTGGTTCATGAAATTGCGGCCCACCTGATCGGACCCGTTCGCCAGACCGGACCGCAACAGCAGCACCGCCGTCTGCACCGCCCCTGCCGCCAGCACCACCAGGGGCGCGGTCAGTACTTCACCATCCGCCAGTTCGACCCCGGTGATCCGGCCCGTGGCATCGGCGTGCAACAGCCGCACCTCTGCCCCGGTGCGCAAGGTGACGTTGGGATGGGCCAGCGCCGCCGCCATGCCCACGGTTTCGGCATCCATCTTGCCGCCGGTGGTGTTGGGGTAGGCGTCCCACGGGGTCTGACCACCCGCCAGCCACTGGTCGATATCCACGCCCAAGGGCAGGGATGCCGGGTGCAACCCGACCTTTTTCAGCCGCCGCCGCAGATCGGCGATAGCAGGCTCGTCCGGGACGGGGGGAAAGGGGTATTGGCCGGAATGGCGCGGCTCGGTCGGGTCGTCGCCAAGGTGTCCGCGCAAACGATACATCTCTTCGGCGCGCTGATAGTGCGGTTCCAGATCGTCATAGCGGATCGGCCAGCCGGGGGTTTGCCCGTCGTGGTGGCGGACCGGGGCGAAATCTTCGGCCCGATAGCGCAGGAACACCGCCCCAAAGAATTTCGAGTTGCCGCCGATGTTGTAATAATTGCCGGGGTTGAAGGTGTTGCCCTTGCCATCAAGCCACATCTCTTTCGGGCGGAAATGGCCGCGCGCAAAGATCGCCTGCGTGTCGCGGTCGGCGGGCGACGGCAGCAAGGCCGCGCCCTTTTCCAACACCAGTATCCGCTTTCCGGTAGGGGCAAGGGCCGCGGCCAACGTGGCACCCCCCATACCTGACCCGATGATAAGGATGTCGGCTGCGGTCATGGGGCGATGCGCTCTTCGGTTTTTGGGTCAAAGGCCACGGCTTTTTCCATGTTGACGGCAAAGGTGAACACCTCGCCCGGGCCGACGTTCACATCTGCCCGCATCCGCGCGACGATGTCCTTGCCGCCCAGAACCATCGTCACAAAGGTATCGGCCCCGGCGGGTTCGGTCACGCCGATCTGGTTGCGCAAGGCCACGATGTTCTGGGAATTGCGGTCCGCCCCTTCGGGGTCGGTGATCGCCTCGGGGCGGATGCCCAGCAGGATTGCCTTGCCCTCCCACGCGGCCAGATTGGGTTGACTGAACTTCAGCAACACCTCGGCCCCGTTGGCATCGGTGATCCGGGCATGGGGCGCTCCGTCGCGCATCACCACGGTCGACGGCAGGACGTTCATCGCGGGGCTTCCCATGAACGTTGCCACATAGACGTTCGCCGGGGTGTCATAGATTTCCTTTGGTGTGCCCAATTGCTGCACATAACCCGCATACATCACCGCGATCCGGGTCGACAAGGTCATCGCTTCGATCTGGTCATGCGTCACATACACGATGGTGGTTTTCAGCTTTTCATGCAGCTTCTTGATCTCGGTCCGCATATCGACGCGCAATTTGGCGTCAAGGTTTGACAGCGGTTCATCGAACAGGAACACATCGGGGTTGCGCACCAGTGCGCGGCCCATGGCCACACGCTGCCGCTGGCCCCCGGACAACTGGCCCGGCTTGCGGTCCAGCAGCTGTTCTATCTGCAAAAGCTTTGCCACTGACGCCAGCGCCGCGTCGCGCTGCGTCTTTGGCACGCCGTGCATTTCAAGGCCAAAGGTCATGTTCTGGCCCACGGTCATGTTGGGGTAAAGCGCGTAAGACTGGAACACCATCGCGATGTTGCGCTTTGACGGGTGCACGCCGTTGACGACCCGCCCCTTGATCGCGATGTCGCCAGAGGATATCCCCTCCAGTCCCGCGATCATGTTCAGCAGCGTGGACTTGCCGCACCCCGACGGGCCAACGAGCACCAGAAACTCGCCCTCCTGCACCTTTATGTCGACGCGGTGCAGCACTTCGACCGCGCCATAGGATTTGGTGACGTTGTTGATATCGAGAAAGCCCATAGGATTATCCCTTTACGCTTCCGGCCATCAGGCCGCGCACGAAATAGCGTCCGGCTACGATGTAGACGAACAGGGTGGGAAGGGCAGCCAGTATGGCCCCCGCAAAATGGACGTTGTATTCCTTGACCCCGGTTGAGGACTGCACAAGGTTGTTCAGCGCCACGGTCATCGGCTGGCTTTGCCCGCCAAAGGACGCGCCGAACAGAAAGTCGTTCCAGATATTGGTAAACTGCCAGATGATCGACACCACCGTGATCGGCCCCGACACCGGCAGCATGATCCGCCAGAAGATGCGAAAGAACCCCGCGCCGTCGATCATCGCCGCCCGCACCAGTTCGGTCGGGAAGGCGGCATAATAGTTGCGGAAATACAGTGTGGTAAACCCGATCCCATAGACCACATGCACCAGCACCAGCCCCGGCACGGTGCCGGCAAGACCGATCTTGCCAAGGATCATCGCCATCGGGATCAGCACGATCTGGAACGGGATGAAGCAGGAAAACAGCATCAGCCCGAACAGGATCGTGTCCCCGCGAAAGCGCCATTTGGTCAGGACATAGCCATTCAGCGCCCCCAGAACGGTGGAAATCGCCACCGCAGGCACCACCATCAGGATCGAGTTCAGGAAGTAGGGTTTCAACCCCGTCGGTTCCACCCCGATCTGCGCCGTGGACCAGGCACTTGCCCAAGGGGCAAGGGTCCAGTCCTGCGGCAGCGCCATCATGTTGCCGCCGGTAATCTCGGACAAGGGTTTCAGCGAATTCACCAGCATGACAAAGAACGGCAGCAGGTAGAACAGCGCAAAGACCAGCAAGGTGACGTAGATGAAGGTCCGGGTGATGGCCCCTGTGCGAACGGCGGTATCCTGCGTGGCTGCTGACATCACTTCTTCTCCTTCAGCTCGGCATAAAGGTAGGGCGTCATGATCGCTGCGATGGTCATCAGCATGATCACCGCAGACGCCGCCCCGATGCCCATCGAATTGCGGGTGAAGGTGTAGGAATACATGAATGTCGCGGGCAGTTCGGTCGCGCGGCCCGGCCCTCCGCCAGTCAGGGCGATGACAAGGTCATAGGATTTGACCGCCAGATGCGACAGGATCACGAAGGCCGACAGGAAGGCCGGGCGAAGCATCGGGATCACGATGCGGCGGTACAGGTTCCAGTTCGATGCGCCGTCGATCTGGGCCGCCTTCAAGATCTCGTTGTCGATGCCGCGCAGACCGGCAAGGAACATCGCCATGACAAAGCCGCTGGTCTGCCAGACCGCCGCGATGACGATGGTGTAGATCGCCATGTCGCGATCCTTGATCCAGCCAAAATGGAAGGATTCCCACCCCCACAGGTGCATGGTGTTTTCAAGGCCGATGCCGGGGTCCAGAAACCACTTCCACGCGGTGCCGGTGACGATGAACGACAGCGCCATGGGATACAGGTAGATCGGGCGCAAGACGCCTTCGCCGCGGATTTTCTGGTCCAGCAGGATGGCCAGCGTCAGACCGATGGCCGTGCAGATCACGATGTAAAGCGAGGCGAAGATGGCCAGATTGCCCACCGCCGTCCACCAGGCGGACAGGCCCCACAACCGGGCGTAATTGTCGAAACCGACCAGATCATAGCTGGGCAGCATCTTTGACCCGGTAAAGCTGAGGTAGATCGTGAACGCAATGAAGCCATAGACGAACACCATCATCGCCGCGATCGAAGGCGACAGGACCAGCTTTGGGATCAGATCCTGAAGGCGGGTGCGGAAATCCACCTGCGGGGCGGGATACGCCATGGCTCCTCCTTTGCCTGCGCGGGCGGCGCAGCAGTTGTTGGCGAATGGGGGCAGCGCCGGTCGGCAAACCGAATGGATGGGACGGCGGGGCAATCCCCGCCGTCCCGGTGCCTTTATTGGGCCGCTTCGACCGCCGCGACCAGTTCCGTCGCCGCCGTCGCCGCGTCGTATTCACCGTTGAAGGCAGCAGTGACCACGTCGTAGATCGCGTTCTTCACCGCCGCCCGGTTGGCGTGGCCGTGGGCCATCGACCCGACCAGCGTGCCGCTTTCGGAGGCTGCGGCCAGATCGACCATGCCCTGCTTGGCGCAGGCGTCAAAGGCGTCGTTCGGCACATCGGTGCGCGCCGGTACCGACCCTTTGACAACGTTGAAGGCCGACTGAAACTCGGGCGACATGATCGCGGACGCCATGGCCGCCTGTGCCGCCTTGGCATCATCGGCCGCCACGTTGAACATGGCGAACTGATCCGAGTTGAAGCTGACCGCCCCTTCGGACCCCGGCACGCGGAAACACAGGAAATCGGTGCCCGGCACTTTGCCCGCGTTGATGAATTCGCCCTTGGCCCAATCGCCCATGATCTGGAACGCCGCTTCGCCGTTGATCACCATGGCCGAGGCAAGGTTCCAGTCGCGGCCCGAAAAGTTGTCATCCGCAAAGGACCGCAGGGTTTCCATCCGGCGGAAGGCTTCGACCATCTGCTCTCCACCCAAGGCGGCCGGATCAAGATCAATGAAGGCCGCCTTGTAGAAATCTGCCCCCCCGACCGACAGCACGACACCGTCAAACATCGTGGCCTCTTGCCAGGCCTGGCCACCATGGGCCAGCGCTGTCTTGCCAGAGGCCTTTACCGCCTCCATCGCGGCGACGAATTCATCCCAGGTGGTGGGTTGTGCGATGCCCAGACCATCCAGAACCGCTTTGTTCGCCCAGACCCAGTTGGTCGAATGGACGTTCACGGGGGCGGCGATCCAGTGGCCGTCCGATTTGGAGAACGCCTGCAAGGCGGCAGGAACGACGGCGTCCCAGCCTTCGGCGGCGGCGACGGCGTCCAGATTGCCAAGCGCCTTTTCCGCCGCCCAATCCTGAATGTCAAAACCCAGCATCTGCACGGCGGTGGGGGCGTTGCCGGCGGTGACGCGGGCGCGCAGCGTGGTCATCGCCGCCTCGCCGCCGCCACCCGACACGGGCATGTCGACCCAGCCGATGCCTTGCCCCGCAAGGTTGTCCTTCAGCACGCCCAAAGCGGCAGCCTCGCCGCCGCTGGTCCACCAGTGCAGCACCTCGACGTCGGCAGCGCGCGCCATGCTGGTGGTCAGCGCCAAGGCGGCGGCCAGTGTCAGGGTCTTTCCGAAATATCCACGCATTTGGTTTCCTCCCGTTGATGCGTTTTGTTGGTCTGTCGTCCGTTTTGCGGCAGGTCCGCCGCGATCACGCCATGTCGTGGCTGCGTGGTCATGGCCGCACCCAAGGGGCACGGGTGCGACCGATCCGCATGACCAGCGATTTCACCTCAAGAAATTCGTCAAAGCCGTATTGGCCGATTTCGCGGCCCTGACCCGATTGCTTCATCCCGCCAAAGGCCAGTTCGGGAAAGCCGTCCATCCAGGTGTTGGTCCAGACCGTTCCCGCCTGCGCCCGGCGGGCAAAGGCCATGCAGGTGTGGACATTCTCGCTCCACACCCCGGCTGACAGACCATAGGTCGCGTCATTGGTCAGCGCGATGGCCTGATCCAGCGTGCGGAAGGTCAGCACCGACAGGACCGGGCCAAACACCTCTTCGCGCGCAATTGCCATGTCGGGGGTCACGCCCCGGATCACGGTCGGTTGGTAGAACTGCGCGCCCACCCCCGGCACGGTCAGCCCGCCGCCGCCAAGGCAGACCTCTGCCCCCGCCGCCACGGCGTCGCGCACATAGCGGTCGATCTTGGCGCTGTGCTCGGCGGTGACGATGGCGCCGACCTGCGTCGCCTCGTTCAGCGGGTTGCCAAAGGCGACCCGCCGCGACAACGCCACCACACGGGCGACAAAGGCATCGGCGATATCTTCGTGCACGATGATCCGGCTGGATGAATTGCAGCACTGGCCGACGTTGAAATAGATGCCAAAGGTCACGGCATCTGCGGCGCTTTCCAGATCGGCATCGGGAAAGATGACCTGTGGGTTCTTGCCGCCCAGTTCCAGCGCCACCTTCTTCAGCGTGTCCCCTGCCGATCTGGTGATCTGCCGGCCGACAGCGGTGGACCCGGTGAACGTCACCATGTCCACGTCTGCGTGGGTGGTCATCAGACTGCCGACCGGGGTGCCATAGCCCAGAACGATGTTGCACACGCCGGGCGGCAGGCCCGCCTGTATCAGCAGATCGGCCAGCATCGCGGTGGTTGAGGGCGTCATCTCGGACGGTTTCACCACGCAGGTGCAACCCGCCGCCAAGGCAAAGGGCAGCTTTTGCGACAGGATCCAGAACGGGAAATTCCACGGTGTGATGATCGACACGACGCCGATCGGTTCCTTCAACACCAGCCCCAGCATGTCAGGGCCCAGCGTGGTGTGGCTGTCGCCGGTGCTGGTACGGGCCAGGGCCGCCGCATACCGCCACAGGTCCGCTGCCCCGCCACATTCGCCCCGCGCCTGTGCAATCGGTTTGCCGCTTTCAAGCGTTTCCAACAGGGCAAGGCGCTCCACGTTCGCCTCGATCAGATCGGCCACGCGCAGCAGCACCGCCGCGCGGTCCTTGCCGGACAGATCGCGCCACCTGCCATCGTCAAAGGCTGCGCGCGCCGCCGCAATCGCGGCATTGGTTTCCAGCGGACCCCCAAGCGCCGCCTGACTGACCAGAACCCCGTGCGACGGCGACATCCGGTCCGACACCCGGCCATTGGCGCTGTCACACATGACACCGTCGATGCAATGCCGCGCCTGATAGGGGGTGGCCGGAATGGCGACGGTCTGGGCCGATATGATGTGGAAATCGTTCATCTTATTGTCCCGTGAAGTCGGGTTTGCGTTTGTCGCGAAAGGCGGCGACGCCTTCGGCCCGGTCACCGCTGGCGGCAATGGCGGCACTTCCCAAAGCCTCGACCATGGCAGCACGGTCTTCGCCTGCGGCGGCGTGGATCATCGACTTGGTGATCTCGACCGCGCGGGGTGACAGGGTTACGGCGCGGTCCAGCAAGGCAATCGCCGCGGCGCGTGGGTCTGCGTCAACCGCCGCGACAAATCCCATCGCCAATGCGCGGTCGGCCGGTATGCGATGCCCGAACAGTGCCATTTCCTTGACCACGGCCTCGGGTAGCAGCCGCAACAGCCGCTGCGTGCCAGACCAGCCCGGAACGATCCCGACGCCCGCCTCGGGCAAGGCAAGGCTGGCGGTGGGGGCCATGACCCGCAGATCGCAGGCTGCTGCCAGTTCCAGCCCGCCGCCAAAGGCGTGGCCGGACAGGACGGCAATCGTCGGCTTTGACATCCGCGCCAGCCGGTCGAAAATGCGGTGACCGTCGCGCACCCAATGGCGTGCAAATTCGGCGGGGGTCAGATCGCCCCAGCCGTTGATATCGGCCCCGGTGCAAAAGGCGCGGGTGCCTTCGGCGGTCACCATCACGGCACGGATCGCGGGGTTACGCTCGATCCCCTCAAGATGGGCTGCCAGTTGGTCCAGCATCTGCACCGTAAAGGCGTTCATCTTGGCGGGGTTGTCCAGCCGCACCTCGGCCACGGCGCCCGCGACGGTCAGGTGAACCGCGCTCATGCCCCCCACCCCATCGGTTCCTTGCGCAACAGGGACAAGGGAAGGGTGATCGCGTTTTCCGCCACGCTGACCCGGCCCTGACTGGCTGCCACGATGTCGCGCGCGGGGTCGATGCCCGGCATGATTTCAATCGCGACCAGACCGCGATCCCCCAGACGCATCACGCAGCGTTCGGTGATATACAGCACGTCCTGCCCCTGTTCGCGGGCCCGTTCGCCGGAAAAGGTGACGTGTTCGACCGCTTCGACCATCTTGGTGAACTTGCCGGGGGTGACGACGCGCAACCCGTCATCGGTCAGCGCGATTTCGGCCCCCGCTTCGAACCAGCCGGAAAAGACGATCTTCCTCGCATGGCTGGTGATATCGACAAACCCACCGCAACCCGCCGTCAAATAAGGCTTTTTGCCCAGTTTCGAGACGTTGACATTGCCTTCGACATCCACCTCGAGGAAGGACAGGAACGACACATCGAACCCGGCACCCTGAAAGTAGATGAACTGCTGCGGCGATGGCACAAAGGCATCCGCATTCGACGCACAGCCAAAGGCGAAACCGGTCAATGGCATGCCGCCCACGGCGCCTTGTTCGATGGCCCATGTCACCGCTTCGGGATGGCCCTCCTCCAACAGGATGCGCGGCACCATGGCAGAAATGCCAAAGCCCAGATTGGCGGTCATGCCGGGGCGCAGTTCCATCGCGGCGCGGCGGGCGATGACCTTTTCAACGCCATGCTCTGCCAGCGAAAAGCTGGACCAGGGCCGCATGACCTGACCAGAAATCGCCGGGTCATAGGGGGTTTCGCAGGTCTGTTTCTGATCGGGATCGACCACGATCACATCCACCAGATGCCCCGGCACGCGCACATCATGCGGGCGCAGGGTGCCGCGCGCCGTCACCCGGCTGACTTGGGCGATCACCAGTCCGCCATGGTTGCGCACGCAGATCGCCTGCTCCAACCCACCCAGATAGGCGCCTTCGTGTTCATAGGTCAGGTTGCCATGCTCGTCCGCCGTGGTGGCGCGCAGGATGGCGACGGTGGGGATGATGTTGGGATAGTGCAGCCACGTATCCCCCAGAAACTCGACGCGGTTCACGATGGGGTTGGCCGCCGCCAATTCGTTCATCGCGCAGCCCTGACGGATCGGGTCGGCAAAGGTTTTCAGGCCAACCTTTGTCAACACGCCGGGGCGGTTCGCCGCCGCCTCGCGGTGCATGTCGAAAAGGATGCCCGAGGGCACGTTATAGGCCGCAACCCGGTTCTCGACGATCATCCGCCAGATGTCCGGCATCGGTTTCGACGAGGGGCCCGACGGGTACGATCCGCCCAGGATACGGCCCAGCAACCCGTCCTTGGCAATGTGATCGACGCCCTTGACGCCATACATGTCGCCTGCGGCAATCGGGTGAATGGTCGTCAGGTTGCGGGGGTGACCTTCGGCGGTGAACCTCTCGCCCAAAGCCCGCAGCACCAGATCGGGGCATCCCAGTGCAGAAGAGGACGACACCGTCACCACGGCCCCGTCTGCAATGCGTGCCACGGCGGCGGCGGGGGTCATAACCTTTGTCATGCGGCTGATCCGTAATCCACGGCCACGCGGACGCCCGACAGTCCGGCCTTGCGCACCGCCAGCGCCACCGCCAGCGATTTGACCCCGTCCCAGCCGCTGGCCGCAGGGGTGCCCGTTCCTGCCACGGCGGCACAGAACCGCGCCACGCCATAATGATACAGGTTGTGGTTGGCAAAGGGGATCACCTGCCGCCCCTTGTCGGTCACCAGTTCGACCTCGCCCACCGGGCGCTGGGTCATCACGCCGCGCGCAAAGACCGACCCAGCGGTTCCATGCACCTCGAACCCGGACCCGGCAAAGGGGTGGGTAAAGCTTTCATGGCTTTGCACCATCACGCCCGACGGCATGTCCCAGATCGACATGGCGCTGTCTTCGACACCCTGTCCCATGCCGGAACTGGCCACCTGCGCCACCACCGACACCGGATCTTCGCCCAACAGGAACCGTACCACATCGGCATCATGCACGGTGATGTCAGGCACCACGCCGCCCCCGGCCTCTGCCGATGTGATGCGCCAGCCTTGCAGGTTTTCCGGCAGATGCACGGCATGAAACACCCGCAACGACAGCACGCGGCCTATGGCCCCCGAAGCGATCAGATCGCGCACCGCATGTTGGCTGCCTGCGCAGCGCAAGTGGTGGTTGGTGGCGAACACCACCCCGGCCTGTTCGGCGGCGGCGACCATGCGGGCGGCATCATCGACACCCATCGCAAGGGGCTTTTCGCATAGGACATGCTTGCCAGCCGCAATCGCCGCCATGGCCTGCGGCAGATGCTTTTCGTTGGTGGACGAGATATAGACCGCCCCCACGCCCGGGTCGGCCAAGGCCACCTTCAGATCGGTGCCGTGGTTGGGAATGTCGTGGCGCGCGGCATAGTCCATTGCGTGCCGGGCGTCACCGCTGATGACCCACCTGATCCCATGGCCATCCTGCGCGCGAAGGGCGTCTATCATGTACTGGCTGGCAATCGTGCTTGCCCCGATCAGTGCCCAGTCCATGCCTTCTCCCCCGGAAATGGAACGTTCCATATTTGGTAACTGGAACGTTCCATACAGTCAATCCGATTCTTGGCGGGCCAGTTTCGGGGCAGGGCGGATGGTGTTGGCACGGGCATCAGGGCACGGCAAAGCGTGCCCTGGTTGCTGGCCCTCGCCCACGATCCCAAACACCTCGCCAGGCTGCAGATCGAACCACCGCTCCGCACATCCGATCCGCGCGACAAGGGTCGTTGTCACCGGCCCCTAACAGCAGGGGATCAGGCTTTTTCTTCGCCAAAATACTCAATTTTCCCAGCCCCCACGGGCAGGCCCTGACCCTGACGGCATCGTTCCCTCAGGCAGGGTGATTGATCGCAAAACGGTATCGCGGCAGGGGCGATTGGCAGACATCCGCAATTGCCAGTTCGGGCGCGTGCGGGGTAAACCTGTGTGATACTTCCGTCACCAAAGGCCTGTCATCCATGACCCGATCCGCCCTTGTGACAGGTGCCAGTTCCGGCATCGGTGCGGCCATCACCGCACGGCTGCTCGACGACGGCTGGACGGTCCATGGCCTGTGCCGCAGCGCGCCCGCGCCCCATCCCCGCCTGATCCACATTGCCGCCGACATCAGCGATCCGGTTGGTCTTGACTCGGTGCTGCAGGGGTTGACGCGCGACCATGGGCCGATGTGGGGGATCGTCCATGCGGCGGGCGTGCTGCGGGTGGGGCGCCTGCCCGACCTTGATTCCGACGCCGGACGTCAGATGTGGACCCTGCATGTCGATGCGGCGGCGCAGATCGTCAATCATCTGGTCCGCACCATGCCCGATCAGGGCCGGATCGTGCTGATCGGCAGCCGCACCGCCGCCGGGGCCGCCGGGCGCAGCCAATACGCCGCCACCAAGGCCGCACTGGTTGGCATGGCGCGGTCCTGGGCGATCGAGTTGGCCCCGCGCGGCATCACGGTGAACGTCATCGCCCCCGGTGCCACCGACACGCCGATGTTGCGCGACCCCGCGCGCGGCAGCGTGGCCCCCATCATGCCGCCCCTTGGCCGGTTTGTCCGCCCCGAAGAGATTGGCGCGCTTGCCGCCTTCATCATGTCCGACATGGCCGCCAGCCTGACCGGACAGCAGATCGTCGTCTGTGGTGGTGCGTCACTGTAACATTTGGAACAGAGGCGGCGTCTGTGGCATCGCCGTGATGCAGCCAGACCCGTGGCTCCCGCCTTCTCTCTACAGCGCGAAAACATGTTTGCGCTGCGAGGTCAGGCCTGATTTGCTGCCTCCGAATGTAGGAGAGCGTGATGACCCGTCTTGCCCGCCGCCCCTGGGTGCCCGCCACCCCCGAAGATCACATCCAACACATCGCGGACCAGACGGCGCAGGCACCGCTTGATGCGACGGCGGACCGGATCGAGGCGCTGATCCGTCTGAACCAGCAGATCCACGACGCCGATTGTTTCAATCTGAACCCCGCGACCAATGTGATGAACCCCTTGGCCGAGGCGGCGTTGGCGCGGGGTCTGGGCAGCCGCCCCTCACTTGGCTATCCCGGCGATAAATACGAAATGGGGCTTGAGGCCATCGAAGAGATCGAGGTGATCGCCGCCGAACTTGCCGCCGAGGTGTTTCAGGCCGCTTTCGCCGAGGTGCGGGTGGGGTCGGGGGCGCTGGCGAACCTGTACGGGTTCATGGCGCTGGCAAAGCCCGGCGACGCGATCATCGCCCCGCCCGGCACCGTGGGCGGTCACGTCACCCACCACGCGGCGGGCTGTGCCGGGCTTTATGGCCTGATCACGCATCCGGCCCCGGTCGATGCCGATGGCTATACCGTGGATCTGGGGGCCTTGCGCACCCTGGCCCATCAGGTGCGCCCCAGGATCATCACCATCGGCGGCAGCCTGAACCTGTTCCCGCATCCCGTCGCTGACATACGTGCCATCGCTGACGAGGTGGGGGCAAAGGTGCTGTTCGACGCCGCCCACCAATGCGGCCTGATTGCGGGCGGGATCTGGGAAAACCCACTGTCCAACGGCGCGCATCTGATGACGATGAGCACGTATAAATCCCTTGGCGGTCCGGCGGGCGGGTTGATCGTGACGAATGACGCGGCCATTGCCAAACAGTTGGACGCCATCGCCTATCCCGGCATGACCGCCAATTTTGACGCGGGCAAGACGGCGGCGCTGGCGCTGACACTGCTGGACTGGCGCGCGCAAGGTGCCGCCTATGCGCAGGCGATGGTCGATCTGTCGCAGGCGTTGGCGGGGGCATTGGCCGCCCTTGGACTGCCGGTCTTTGCCGCCGACGGGGGCATGACCCGCTCGCACCAGTTCGCCATCGAAGCGGCGGGTTTCGGTGGCGGGCAGGCCGCGTCAAAAACCCTGCGGCGCGCGGGATTTCTGGCCTGCGGTATCGGCCTGCCGATTGCCGAGGTGCCGGGCGATCTGAACGGATTGCGCATCGGCACGCCGGAACTGGTGCGCCGGGGTGTCACCCCTGCCGATGCGCCCGCCTTGGCCGCATTGATCGCCGAAGGCTTGCGATCGAACAACCCCGACGCGGTTGCCCCGCGCACCGCTGCCCTGCGCGCGCGGTTCACCGGGCTGCATTACATCCGCTGAACATTGCGCGATCACAACGTTTCTTCGCCGGTGCCTTGCCAAGATTGGCGCAGCCCGGCGGAGGAAACGACGATGGCCCGCATCCAGATCGACGACCCCGACCTGCCGCTCAGCCGTCTGCTGGCCAGATGGCCGCAGACCCTGCGGGTTTTCATGGCACACCGGATGATGTGCATCGGCTGCCCGATCACGCCGTTTCACACGGTGATCGACGCTTGCATCGAATACAATCTGGACGAGGCCGCGTTTCGCGCCGAATTGCGCGCGGCGATCAGTGTCAATCGCTCGCAGGAGGCGTGCTGAGCAGTACCAGACGGTGCGGGTCCGTCACCACGATGTGCCGCCTGCGGCTGGCGACGATGCCATCCTTTTCCCACGCGCTGAGCAACCGGCTGACGGTGTGCAGCGTGGTTCCCGTCATCTCGGATATGTTCAGCCGCGTGATGGGAAAGTCGATCTCGATCCCTTCATCCACCTTTTTGCCGCTTTGCTGCACCATCCGCAACAGGGCGGCGCTGACCCGCTGTTCGACCTGCCGGGTGGACAGTTCGGCAATTCGGCTGTGCATCTCTTCCAGCCGCACGCCGACCATCCGGTGCACGGCAGTGGCGAAACCGGGGTAGCGGGTGGTGAATTCGGGCCACAACCGCACGGGCCAGGACAGCGTCAGACATTCATCCGCCGCCATGGCGCTGGCGGGATAGACGACCGCCCCGATGGCGGGTGCGATGCCGAACAACTGGCCGGGGGCGATGTGCAGCACGATCACCTGTTCGCCCTCTTTCGTGGTGCGGATCACGCGGATCGTGCCATCGAGCAACAGAAAGAACCGCTCGGCCGCCATGCCCGCCGAAAAGATCGCCGTGCCCTCGTCGTGCCGCTTGGACGTTGCCAGATCGAGAATTTCGCGAATCTGTCCGCGATCCAGTTGATTGAACGGCAGAAGGTGGATCAGCAGCGTTTCATCCAGCTTTTTCAACAGCTATCCCATCTTCGCATTCAAGTTTGTGCCAGAACAACCAGCGCCCCGCCGCGCCGGGGCATAAGGGCTGCATAGAACACGACGAACCATCCGAAAAGGACAGAGAAAATGAAAGCGGTAACCGTCATTTTGACAATGGCATTGGCCCTTGCGGCAGGTATGGCCGGGGCTGAAACGATCGAGGTGCAGATGCTGAACAAGGGTGCCGCCGGTGCCATGGTGTTCGAGCCTGCCTTCATCATCGCCCAACCGGGTGACACGATCATCTTCAAGGCGACCGATGCAGGCCACAATGTCGAAGGCATCAAGGGCATGTTGCCCCAAGGCATTGCCGACTTCAAAAGCCCGATGGGCGAAGATTACACCATGACCGTCGACGCCCCCGGCTACTATGGCATCAAGTGCACCCCGCATTACGCCATGGGCATGGTCGGACTGATCAAGGTGGGGGATGCCGCCAACTTCGATACCGTCAAGGCGGTGGTTCAGAAGGGCAAGGCCAAGAAACGCTTTGAAGAAATCTTTGCCGAAGTGAAGTGATCGCTGTCGCAAAGGCCAAGCCGGGCGCCACGGGTGCCCGGCTTTTTCATGTCTGCCAACAGGATTTGCCATGCCCCCCGCTCCGCGCATCCCACTGCCGGTGTTTTCCGCCGGTTTCCGCGTGTTCTTTCTGGCCGCCTCTGCCTTTGCCGCCGTGGCCGTTCCGCTGTGGATGGCGGTCAGGTTGGACGGGGTGGCGCTGACCGGCCCCTTTGCCCCGCGCGATTGGCACATCCACGAGATGCTGTTCGGCTATGGCAGCGCGGTGCTGGCAGGGTTTCTGTTCACCGCCATTCCCAACTGGACCGGCAGCCTGCCCAAATCGGGGCGTCCTCTTATGGCGCTGGCAGGTCTGTGGCTGGCCGGGCGGCTGGCGGTGGGGTGGGGTTTGGGCCTGCCACCCATCGCGATCATGGCGCTGGATTGCGCGTTCCTTCTGGCGCTGACCACGCTTGCCGGGATCGAGATCTTCGCGGGCCGCACCTGGGGCAACGTCAAGCTGCTGGTTCCCGTCACGGGGTTTCTGGTGGCCAACGTCACCTTTCACGCGGGCAACATCCGGGGCATGGGCTCCGAGATCGGTACGCGGTTGGGCTTTGCCATGCTGGCGGTGATGATCCTGCTGATCGGGGGGCGCATCATCCCCAGCTTTACCCGCAACTGGCTGGCAAAGCTGCCGCCGGGACCGATGCCGGTGCCGTTCAACCGCTTTGACGGGACGTCACTGGTGATGGCGGCGGGGGCGTTGGTGCTGTGGGTCGGTCTGCCTGATGGCGCGCTGACCGGCACCGCGCTTTTGGTCGCGGCCGGCGTGCAGGCCGTGCGATTGGCGCGGTGGCAGGGGGTGCGGACGGGGCGTAATCGGCTGCTTTTGATGCTGCACCTGGCATTTGCAGCCCTGATCCTTGGCCTGTTCGCGACGGGACTTGCGGCCTTTGGGCCGGCCCTGCATGCGACGGGGGCGCATCTTCTGGGCATCGGCGGGATCGGCGGCATGACGGTGGCCGTGATGATGCGCGCCTCGCTTGGTCATACGGGCCGCGCGTTGCAGGCGGGGGTGCCTCTGACGGCGCCCTTTGCGCTGATCCTGCTGGCGGCTATCGCGCGCACCGCATTACCCGGAGAGGTCGCCTTGTGGCTGGCCGCGATCCTGTGGACGTTGGGGTTTGTCTTGTTCCTGTCCCGTATCGGCCCGGCCCTGTGGCAGGCCAATCCGGCCAAGCGCAGACCGAACTGACAGGTTCGCGCCATGGGGCTTTTTCTTCGCAAAAATACTCAATGGCGCAGCGCGACCCAAGCGTGGGGCGTGTCCGAGGGGGGTGCTTAGCCGTCTTCCCGCACCAGCCGAAACCCCAGATGGTCGGGTGGCAGGCCCATGCCGCAACCGCCCGTCTGGGCATCGCGGACAAAGTCGATCACCGCCGCAGGGTGCCGTCCTTGGGCAATCCGCACACCGCAATAGGGATCGGCCAGGCTGAAAGGCCCGGTTCCGCTGGCGGTCGCGCTGATCATGCAACTGTCGGTCCATTCCCAGACGTTCCCGGCGATATCCTCGACGCCCTGACTGTTGGCACCAAAGGCTCCGCCTTGGCGCAACACCGGGTCTGCGGGGCCGCGTTGCCGGGTGGTGGCCGCGTATTGCGCAAGCCAGCGCTGTGCCGGATCGTCGCTGCTGGCCACGGCGGTGTTGGCCGCACGCTCTGCCGCGGCGCGCTGCCATTCGGCATCGGTGGGCAGACGCCAATCCATCCCGGTTTCCCCCGACAGCCAGACGGCGTAGGCCGTCGCGTCCTGCCAACTGACGCCGGTTTGCGGCATGTCGTCGGCCCCGGTGGTCACGGCGGCGACACAGTCGCCGTCCGCCACGCAGGCCGCATAGTCCCGCCGCGACACCTGCCGCGCCATGATGGCCAGGGGTGCTGGTGCGGTGTCCGTCATCAAGGGCGCATCGACGCTGCGCCCGTCGCGGCGAAAGTCGCCGGTGGCGCGGCTGGCAAAGGGTCCTGCGGGCAGGATGATCACGGGCGGCCCGCCGGTGCGGGCCTGCCAATCCGGCAGAACCACCCCAGCCGCAGCCGCCGCCGCCGCGATACAAATCGAAAGGACCAATTTCACCGAAACCTCCTGTAACAAAGCGGGGGCGGCCCGTCGCAAGGCCGCCCCCAAGTGCCCGTTGCCGATCAGGGACGCATCACGGCAGGGCTGTCTTGCCCTCGTAGGCGACGTCGTATTCCATCGGGGCCACGACCTGTTCCATCAGGTCGTTGTTCCAGTCGCCTTCGACCAGAATATGTGCCGTCGCCCCCAGGTTCACCGCCTCGATCAGGTTGTGGTTCACATAGGCATAGACCCCCGGTTGCAGGAAGGTATAGAGCGCCGCGCCCGCAGACCCGCCCCGGATGAACCACGTCTCCAGATCGCGGTCGGGGATGTTGTTGAACTTGCCCGCCTCCCACACCAGATCGCCGTGACCGCCGATCAGGTGGGGCCGCGTGTCGCGGTTGGCCTGACTGTGGACCAGCAACACCCGCTCGCCCTGTGCGGCATGCAGCGCGTTGTCGCCGGTCAGCGCACCCACGGCACCGTTGAAGACGACATGGGTCGGGATCAGCCCGTTCATCACCGCCAGCGTGTCGGCATAACTTTCGCCTGCATCCTCGAACCGCTTGTAGGTCCCGGTGTCGTCCTTCGGGATGTAGAAGTCATTTTCGCCGATATAGAACACCTGATCGTAGCCAACCGGCTGGCCAAGGTGATCCTTCAGCCCATCGCGCGGCAGCACCATGATGCAGCCCGACATACCCGACACCACATGCCACGGGATCATCGGACCGCCCGGCGCGCAGTGATAGACGAAGACGCCCGGTCGCGTTGCCTTGAACCGCAACACGGTCTTTTCGCCGGGGTTTACCAGCGTCAGCGACCCGCCCCCCAGCGCGCCGGTAGCGGCGTGAAAGTCGATGTTGTGCTGCATCATGTTGTCGGCATCGTTGAACAGCGTCAGTTCAACATAATCGCCTTCATGCACCACCATCATCGGGCCAGGGATGGAGCCGTTGAACGTCATCGCCTGAAGGAAGGCGTCCTTGGCGACCTGCACCTCTTTTTCGATGATCTTCATCTCGAATTCGATGATGCGCGGCCCGCCCTCTGGGGCGATCTGGTCGTGGGCATGCACGAAAGGCGGCTTTACCAGCTTGTGCTTGACCCGTGTCAGGTGGGCCAGATCGACGGGCGCGGCCATCGAGGTGTCCATGATCTCATCCGCCTTCACTTTGGTGGCGGACAGGAACATCGGGGCGGCGGCCAATCCGGCCGCACTCATCAAGGCGGCTCTGCGGGTGATCATCACTGTCTCCTTCGCGGTTGTTTTTGTGACCCCGGTTCTAGGCGGACCGGGGTTTCCCGATGTTGCGCAAGCGCAAGGTTCGGTGCGGTTTGCTTGCGCGCGCGACTGTTTCCGGCGCGCGCATCCCGGCAAACCTTCGCCCAAGACCGGCCCGTCGGCGTAAGCGGCACATTGTTGCCGACACGCCGCGAATGTTCGGACCCCTGCCGCCGTTTCGCGCGTTCCCCACCGCAACACCAACATCGGAGGCGAGTGTGAACAGGGTCACCAAGGCGATCTTTCCAGTGGCAGGCATGGGCACGCGGTTTTTACCGGCCACAAAGTCCATTCCCAAAGAAATCATGACGCTGGTGGACCGACCCCTGATCCAATATGCCATCGACGAGGCACGCGCGGCGGGCATCAAGGAATTCATCTTTGTCACCTCGCGCGGGAAATCCGCGTTGGAGGACTACTTCGACACCGCACCGGAACTGGAGTCTGCCCTGCGCAAGCAAGGCAAGACCGACATGCTTGAAGTGCTGCGCAAGACCAACATGGACAGCGGGCAGATTGCCTATGTCAGGCAGAACCGCCCGCTTGGTCTGGGTCACGCCGTCTGGTGCGCGCGGCGTCTGGTCGGGGATGAACCCTTTGCGGTGCTGCTGCCTGACGACGTGATCGCCGCCGAAAAGCCGTGCCTGCAACAGATGATCGAGTCGTATCAGAAAACCGGCGGCAACATGGTCGCCACGATGGAGGTTCCGGCGGATCGGACATCGTCCTATGGGGTGCTGGACATCGACGAGGACATGGGGGCCATCGTGCGCGCCAAGGGCATGGTGGAAAAACCTGCGCCGGGCACGGCACCGTCCAATCTGGCGGTGATCGGGCGCTACATCCTGTCGCCCAAGATCATGTTCAACCTGAACCGCCTGAAACAGGGCGCGGGCGGAGAGATCCAGTTGACCGACGCCATTGCCGAAGAAACCGCGAACGGAACGGTCTTTGGCTATCGTTTTCGTGGCCAGCGCTATGATTGCGGATCAAAGGCCGGGTTCCTGCAGGCGACGGTGGCCTTTGGCCTTGCCCGTCCCGATCTGCGCGACGAGTTCAGCGCGTACCTCAATGATATGGTGGCGTTGCAAAGCGCTGCGCAATAATCACCGGATCAGATGGCGCAAGGCCCCGGGGTGTCGCGCCAGCGCCGACACCGCCACCCCGATCCGGCCCCGCGCCAGCGCCCGCCGCGATGTTTCCGCCGCGTGCAGGTTCGCCAGTCGCCGCAGCCGTTTGCCCAGCAGGGCACGGGCGGCTGGGTCCACCCGGTCGGCCAGCGCGGCGGTGGCGGCGATCAGGGTGCGCAGATCATCGGGGTCGGGTCGCGCGGGGTCTGTTCCCGTCACCTGACAGTCGGTCCGGGGGCTGAACCACACGCTGGCCCCGGCGACATAACAGTCCACCATCAGGTGAAACCACGCGTCGCTGTGCAGCGTGGAAATTGCGCGGATGTGGTGATCAAGCAGGAATTGCCGCCGCAGCAGGGGGCGCAGCGCGCTGACGGGGTGCGATCCCTGACAGCCGCGCAGGTAGTGCACCAGCGTCCAGCTTTCCGGCTGATCCCCCCCGGCCCACGGCCCACCCAACAGCGGCAGACCCATGACATCCACCACCGCCTGATTGCCAAGCACGACATCGGCCCCCTTGGCCTGTGCCAGCGCGCGCATCCGCCGCAACCGCATCGGGGCCTGCCGGTCGCCGGGGTCCACCAGCGCGACCCAAGTTCCCCGTGCCAGCCCTATCGCCCGGTTCAGTGCGGACCCCGCGTGCGTGCCGGACGGGATCACCCGCACCCGTGCATCGGCCTGTGCCAGTACCCGCGTCGCCTGCCAGTGTTCATCGTCGGTGTCGTCGTCGATCACGATCACCTCGACCACGCCGCCCGACTGGGCCAGCGCCTGCGCCACGCAGCGGGGCAGGGTGGTGGAAACCCGCGCGGGCATGATCAGGATAGAGACATCTGGCAAGGCATCGTGCATCTTCGGCAACCCCTTGGCGCAAGGGCGGTTCCACCTGCTACGGGGCGGAAAAGTCACACTTCTTAATGAATATTAGCACACCCGGGGCCGAAGCGGGCCATTCTGTGCTTAACTGGCCCCGAGAGACGAGCAGTGCGTGCAAGACAAACGGCAAAAGACCGGCACCAATCAACGGACATCGGCCTGCGCAGACCTTGCGCGCGGGCCTGACCTGTTGTGCACACCCTGCTTTCAGACTGCGAACCACGGACGCTGGCAAACCTGTGCCCGCCCCGCGAAAGACGACGATGACCGAAACCCGCGCTGTGCGGCAAAGCTGACTGTAAATTTCCAGCCCCATGTCGCCGCTGCCACCGGCGACAGGCGGGCTTTCCCAATTGGTTCTGGATATGACGATGGCACATCACGCCCCTACCTTGCGCTCCATTCTGGCCGCCACGTCGGTCTTTGCCCTTGCATCCTGCGCGACAGGCACCGATTACGCGGCCCCCGACCTGCAAGCCCCCGCCAGCTTTGCCGGGGCTGCCGCCACGCCGGGCGCGCAGACAGCGCTGGTCTGGTGGTCGGCGTTCCGTGATCCTGCGCTGAACGGTCTGATGGATATCGGCGTCGCCCAGAATCTCGACGTCCGTCAGGCCATCGAACGCATCACCGAGGCGCGCGCCAGCGAACGCGCCACCCTCGGCAACGATCTGCCCACACTGACCCTGAATGCAGGGGCGGGGCGGTCGCGCAACGAACAACAGGCCGACCTGACCTCCAGTTCCGCGACGCTGGACGCAGGGTGGGTGATTGATCTGTTCGGCGGCAACCGCGCGGCAAAACGCGGCGCAAAGGCGCGGGTGGAGGCGGCCTATCTGTCGGCTGACCTTGCCCGCCTGACCCTGCTGTCTGAAATCGCGCTGACCTATATCGATCTGCGCTACTATCAGGAACTGATCGCGCTGACCAAACGCAGCGTTGCCAGCCGCAAGCAAAGCCTTGGCCTGATCCAGTCGCAGTTCGACCTTGGCGCCGCAACCCGGCTGGACCTGTTGCAGGCCGAACAGCTTGTCGCGATTGCGGATGCGCAGCTTCCCGCGCTGGAAATCGCCTATCATCAGCAGTTGAACCGGTTGGCCACGCTGACGGCGCAGCCGGTGCAGACCCTGCGCGGCAGCCTGTTGCAGGGGGCGGCCCAGCCGCGCCCGAACTACAAGGTGACCCTTGGTGTCCCTGCCGAGGTGCTGCGCCAGCGCCCCGATATCCGTCTGGCCGAACGCAACTTTGCCGCCGCCGCTGCCGATGTGGGTGTGGCCGAAGCGGCGCTGTATCCGTCGCTGTCGTTGGGCGGCACGGTCACGGCGGTCGATTTGCGCAGCGCAGGGTCGCTGACAACATGGAGCTTTGGGCCACAGATCAACCTGCCGATCTTTACCGGCGGTCGCACCAAGGCAAACCTGACCGCAGCGGAATCCCGTGCGGCGCAGTCCCGGCTGGCCTGGCAGCAAACCGTTCTGATCGCCGTTGAACAGATCGAAAACGCGCTGGCCGCCTATAACCGCGACGGGCGCAACACCGCGGCCCAACAGCGTCTGCTGGACATCTCGGCGCAGACGCTGGACATGGCGAAATCCACGTTCGAGTTGGGCGAAGGCAATTTCCTGTCGGTGCTGGATGCCGAAGCGGCCTTGCTGGATGCGCGCAAGGCCTATGCCCAGGCGGTGCGTCAACGGTCGGTGAACTATGTGCAGCTGAGTGCGGCGACCGTTGGTGGGGTTCTGGCCAAATAGCTGCCCGCAATGCAGGCGTTGATGGGGTGGGATGTCGATTATTTGGGCATGTCCGCAACCGATGTCCGGGATCGCCGCTCAAAAGGTTGTGAACCTGCCCCTTTCCGGCGTTCAACGGCCCATGACCAAACCGCTGTCGATCATCGTTGTCGAAAAAGACCGCGACCGCGCCCGCCTGATCGTGGACGGGCTGTGCGAGGCGGGCGATTTCGATGTCTTCGTGATCGGTGAAGAGGCGGGCCTTGCCCGGCGCATCGCGGAACGCAACCCCGACCTTGTCCTGATCGACGCCGGAAACCCGTCGCGCGATGTGCTGGAGGAATTGACCCTCGCCTCTGCCCCGATGCAGCGACCGGTGGCGATGTTCGTTGACCAAAGCGATGGCAGCCTGACCCGCGCCGCCATCGAGGCGGGTGTGTCCGCCTATGTGGTAGACGGGCTGAAGGCGGAACGGATCAAACCCATACTGGATGCGGCCATCGCCCGCTTTCACATGGTCCAGAAGATGCGGGTGGAACTGTCCGAGGCCCGCCGCGCGCTGGAAGAACGCAAAGTGATCGACCGGGCCAAGGGCATCCTGATGCGTGCAAAGGGGATTGGCGAAGAAGAGGCGTATGCCCTGATCCGCAAGACCGCGATGGATCAGGGCCGCAAGGTCGCCGATGTGGCGCAGGCGCTGGTCATGGCGGCGGATTTGCTGAAATGACCGCCTCCATGCGCCTTGGTTTTGTGCCGCTGGTGGATGCAGCACCGCTGATCGTGGCCGATGCCTTGGGTTTTGCGCAGGAAGAGGGGCTGGAACTGGACCTGGTGGCCGCCCCGTCCTGGGCCGCCCTGCGCGACATGCTGGCGCTGGGGCAAGTGACAGCGGCGCAGATGCTGTCGCCGGTGCCGGTGGCCATGGCGCTGGGCCTGGGCGGCAGCGCCGCCCGGTTCGAGGCGCTGTCGGTGCTGAACGCCAACGGCGACGTGTTCGGGGTGTCGATCTCGTTGGCCGACCGGATGCGCGCCAACGGATACGGCTTTGATTTCCGCGATGCGCGTGGGGCAGGGCTGGCGCTTTTGGCGGCGGCGGGGTCCACCTTGCGGATCGGCGTCCCGTTTCCGTTCTCGATGCATGCCGAACTGGTGCATTACTGGCTGGCTGGTCTGAACTGCACGTTGCCACCGGGGCTTGAGATCGTCACCGTCCCGCCCCCCCGCATGGCCGAAGCTTTGGCGGCAGGCGAAATTGACGCCTTTTGCGTGGGCGAACCGCGCGGCTCTGTCGCGGTGGAGCGGGGGGTGGGCGCGCTGTTGCTTCCCGGTTGCGCCATCTGGGGGTTCGCGCCGGAAAAGGTTCTGACAACCCGCGCGGGCTGGGCAGAAGAGGTGCCCGATCTGGCCGGACGGCTGATCCGGGCCGTCTGGCGCGCAGGCCGTTGGCTGGGTGCGCCCGAAAACCGGATGATGGCGTCCGAGGTGCTGGCCGCGCCGGGCCGTCTGGACGTCGCCCCCGACATCATCGAACGCGCCCTGACCGGACGGATGGTGATTACGCCGGGTGGCGACGAACGCACTGTGCCCGGCTTCATCGAATTCTTTGCCGGGGCCGCCACCTTTCCGTGGCGCAGTCAGGCCGCTTGGATCGGCCTGCGCCTTGCGCAGCGCTACGGGCTTGATCCGCTGACCTCGTCCGTGCTGGCCAAGGGGGTGTTTCGCAGCGACCTGCACCGTCTGCACCTTGCCCATGCCGGGGCCGATCTGCCGGGCGCTTCGGAAAAGGTGGAAGGGTATCTGTCGCAACCCTCTCCCGTCGCATCGGCGCGTGGCAGGCTGATTCTGCCGATGGACCGCTTTTTTGACGCACGGATTTTCGACCCCGATCATCCGTTGCGCTGAATTTTTAATCGCTGCGGTGCAGCGTGGGGAAAATTCCCAGTCTGAAAGCCATCTATATACCCGGCAAAGTTGACGCCGCAGCGCGGCATGGCATTCTTGAAGCAAGTGCAGGGGCAATGACGTCCCGCAGCGCCCCTCCCCGAAGCCGGGACCAAGCCGAGCAGTGCCGCTCGATCCGTTTTGCCAGTTTGGCAACATGGGTCTGGCGGCTTTTTGCATTTCAACGCCCCCGTCGGGGCCTGTCGGGACCCAAGGAAAACCATGACACGCATCGCAACCTTTCTTGCCACGACCGCCCTGTGCTTTCCCGCCTGCGCCGAAACGCCGGGGCTGGAAAAGGACGAACTGACGCTGGGCTTTATCAAATTGACGGATATGGCCCCGCTGGCCATCGCCAAGGAAAAGGGCTTTTTCGAGGATGAGGGGCTGTTCGTCACGCTGGAAGCACAGTCGAACTGGAAGGTTTTGCTGGACCGCGTGATCACGGGTGAACTGGACGGCGCGCATATGCTGGCGGGCCAACCGATTGCCGCGACCATCGGCTATGGCACCAAGGGTGCTGTTGTCACGCCTTTTTCGATGGACCTGAACGGCAACGCCATCACCGTGTCAAATGACGTGTGGCAGGCGATGAAGCCGCATGTCGCGATGGACGGTGACACGCCCGCCCATCCCATTCCCGCCACCGCCCTGAAACCTGTGGTCGAGGCCTATGACTCCGAAGGCACGCCCTTCAATCTTGGCATGGTGTTCCCGGTTTCGACCCACAATTACGAACTGCGCTACTGGCTGGCCGCAGGTGGGATCAACCCCGGCTTTTATTCCCCCGACGATGTGTCGGGCCAGATCGGTGGCGATGTCCTGATCTCGGTCACGCCACCGCCGCAGATGCCCGCCACGATGGAGGCGGGCACCATCCTTGGCTATGCCGTGGGAGAGCCGTGGAACCAGGCCGCCGTAGCAAAAGGGATCGGCGTTCCGGTCATCACCGACAATGACATCTGGAAGAACAACCCCGAGAAAGTCTTTGGCCTGACTGCGGAATTCGTGAAAACCAACCCGCAGACGACGCTTGCCTTGACCAAGGCACTGATCCGCGCCGCGATCTGGCTGGATGAAGGCGACAACACCAACCGGGCCGAAGCGGTGCAGATCCTGTCGCGGCCCGAATACGTTGGTGCCGATGCCGCCGTGATCGCAAATTCGATGACCGGCACCTTTGAATACGAGGCGGGCGATACACGCCCCGCCCCCGATTTCAACGTGTTCTTCCGCTACAACGCGACCTTCCCCTACTATTCCGATGCCGTCTGGTATCTGACGCAGATGCGCCGTTGGGGCCAGATTGCGACCGATCAGCCGGATGCGTGGTACGTCGAAACCGCAAAGTCGGTCTACAAGCCCGACCTGTACAAAGCCGCCGCCGAGGCCGTCATCGCGGACGGGCACGCGACGCCCGACATGTTCGACTTTGATACCGATGGCTACCGCGCCCCGACGTCCGATTTCATCGACGCCGTGACCTACGATGGCACCGCGCCCAACGCCTATATCGACAGCCTGACCATCGGGCTGAAGTCCGGGCAGACCGTTTCGGGCGGCGAAATCACCAACTGATGCCCTTCGCGTTCCGCCCCGGTTGCGTCGGAACGCGCCCCATCGCGCAAGGACAAGCCATGACCGTATTTGACCCCGCCACCCTTTCCGATACCGCCACGGTCGAGGCGCGGCGCAGCCGCCGTTTCACCCGGATCAACAGGCTTGACGGCTGGTTCCGCGTGCTGGGCCTGCCGTGGATCACCCCGATCCTGCGGCTTTCCGCGGGCGACGGGTCACGCGCGCAGTTGAAAGAGTTGTGGCGTCTGCTGGGTGTTCCGGTTCTGGCCATTGCGGGATTTCTGGCGCTGTGGGGGATGCTGGCGCCGATGGTGCAAACCTCGCTTGGGGCGATCCCCGGCCCGGCGCAGGTGTGGCAGCAGGTTCTGGTCCTGCACACCGACGCCGTGGCCGAAGGCGCAAAGGCCGATGATTTCCGCGCCAAGCAGGCGGCAAAAAATGCCGATCTGATAGCGGCAGGCAAGGTGGACGAGGTGAAATCCCGCGCCTACACCGGCAAACCCACCTATTACGCGCAGATCTGGACCTCGATCCAGACGGTGTTCTTCGGCTTTTTGATCGCGACCGCCATCGCCGTGCCGTTGGGCATCGTGTCGGGCCTGTCGCCCACTGCCAACGCCGCGATCAACCCGCTGGTGCAGGTGTTCAAACCGGTGTCGCCGCTGGCCTGGTTGCCGATTGTCACCATGGTCGTGTCCGCCGTCTATGTGGGGGACGGATCGAAAAGCTTTGTCATCTCGGCCATCACGGTGACGCTGTGTTCGCTGTGGCCGACGCTGATCAACACCGCCCTTGGCGTGGCGTCGATCGACAAGGATCTGGTCAGCGTGGGGCGGGTGCTGAAGCTGTCGCCCTGGACCAAGATCACCCGCCTTGTGCTGCCATCGGCGCTGCCGCTGATCTTTACCGGTCTGCGCCTGTCGTTGGGGGTGGGCTGGATGGTGCTGATCGCGGCGGAAATGCTGGCGCAGAACCCCGGCCTTGGCAAATTCGTCTGGGACGAATTCCAGAACGGATCAGAGCAAAGCCTTGCCAGGATCATGGTCGCAGTTCTGACCATCGGAATCATCGGCTTTCTGCTGGACCGCGTGATGTTCGCGCTGCAATCGCTGTTCACCTTTTCGAACAACCGGTGACCCAGATGGACATTCTTGAATTCACAAACATTTCCAAAGGCTACGGCGACACTCCTGTTCTGCGGAACCTGTCGTTTTCGGTGCGGACGGGCGAGTTTTTGGCGATCCTGGGGTTTTCGGGGTCGGGCAAGACGACGCTGATCAACCTGATGGCCGGGCTGATCCTGCCGGATCGGGGGCAGATCACCTTTCAAGGCGCACCCGTGACCGGACCGGGGCCAGAGCGGGGGCTGGTGTTCCAGTCCTATGCCCTGATGCCCTGGCTGACCGTGGCCGGAAACATCGCGCTGGCCGTCGATGCGGTGCACAAGGGCACCCGCGCCGACCGTGTCGCCCTTGTGGCCAAGTATATCGCCATGGTCGGCCTGTCGCATGCCGCAGATCGCCGTCCGTCGGAACTGTCGGGGGGGATGCGCCAGCGCGTGGCCGTGGCGCGCGCGCTGGCGATGCGGCCGCAGGTGATGCTGATGGACGAACCCCTGTCCGCGCTGGATGCCCTGACCCGCGCCAATGTCGCCTCCGAGATCGAGGCGATCTGGGCCGCAGACAAGCGCACCGTGGTTCTGGTCACCAATGACGTGGACGAGGCCCTGGTTCTGGCCGACCGCATCCTGTGCCTGAACCCCGATGGCACGTTGGGCGAGGCGTTCCCCGTGCCCCTGCCGCGCCCCCGCGACCGGGCGGCAATGAACGATGACCCGCAGGTCAAGGCATTGCGCGCAGATGTCACCGCCTACCTGATGGATGTGGGCATTGCCGCCAAGGTGGCCGAAACGCGCCGCCTGCCTGCCGTGACCCCGCGCCATGCCTTGCCAAGGGCCTACGCCGCCGCCGCCAAAAGCTTTTCCGAGGACCGCTATCTGCAATTTTCGCACTTGCACAAGGTCTATCCCACCGCCAAGGGCCCGCTGACGGTGGTCGAGGATTTCAACCTGACCCTGAAAAAGGGCGAATTCGTCAGCTTGATCGGCCATTCCGGCTGTGGCAAATCCACGGTTCTGACCATGGCCGCCGGGCTGAATGCCATATCAAAGGGCGCGATCAAGCTGGACGGCCTGCATGTCGAAGGCGCCGATCCCGAACGCGCCGTGGTGTTTCAACAGCCCAGCCTGTTCCCGTGGCTGACCGCCCGCGAAAACGTCGCGATCGGGGTGGACCGTGTCTATCCCCGCGCGACGGTGGGGGAACGGCAAGAGGTGGTCGAATACTATCTGGAACGGGTGGGTCTGGCCGATGCGATGAACCGGCCTGCGTCGCAGATGTCGAACGGGATGAAACAGCGCGTCGGCATTGCCCGCGCCTTTGCCTTGTCGCCAAAGCTGCTGTTGCTGGACGAACCTTTTGGCATGCTGGACAGCCTGACCCGCTGGGAACTGCAAGAGGTGCTGATGGAGGTGTGGTCGCGCACCAAGGTCACCGCCGTCTGCGTCACCCATGATGTCGACGAGGCGATCCTTCTGGCCGACCGCGTGGTGATGATGACCAACGGCCCGCAGGCCACCATCGGCAAGATCACCACCGTAAACCTGCCCCGGCCCCGCACCCGCCGCGCGCTGCTGGATCACCCGGATTACTACACATACCGCGCCGAAGTTCTTGGTTTCCTTACGGATTACGAACACGGCGCAAAAAAGAAGGATGCAGCGTGATGACCGAAAAGCTGATCATCATCGGGGCTGGCATGGCGTCGGGCCGGGTGCTGGAACATGTTCTGGACGCCGCCCCCGATGCCTTTGACATCACACTGTACAACGCCGAACCGCGCGGCAACTACAACCGCATCATGCTGTCGCCGGTGCTGTCAGGCGAAAAAGCCTATGCCGACATCGTCACCCATGACGACGGCTGGTATGCCGCGCGGGGGGTGAAAACCCGCTTTGGCGCGCATGTCACCCGGATCGACCGGGACCGCAAGACAGTCGTCGCGAATGGCGTCGAGACGCCCTATGACCGGCTGGTGATCGCCACGGGCTCTGCGCCCTTTATCCTTCCGGTGGCGGGCAAGGACCTGCCCGGTGTGGTGACCTACCGCGACCTTGACGACACCAACGCCATGATTGCCGCCGCACAGCGCGGGGCCAAGGCGGTGGTCATCGGCGGCGGTCTGCTGGGGCTGGAGGCTGCGGCAGGGCTTCAGACGCGCGGGATGAACGTGACGGTGATCCACCTGATGGGCCACCTGATGGAACGGCAACTGGACCCCGCCGCCGGATACCTGCTGCAAAAGGCGCTGGAGGCGCGGGGGATCACCATCCACTGCAAGGGGGCGACCAAAGCGATCCTTGGCCATGGCCGGGTTGAGGCTGTGCTGCTGGAAGACGGCACCGTTTATGATGCCGACATCGTCGTGATGGCCGTCGGCATCCGCCCCGAGGTGCGCCTTGCCGTCGATGCCCATCTGGAAATCGGGCGCGGCATCACCGTGAACGATGCGATGCAAACCTCGGACCCGGCGATCTTTGCCGTTGGGGAATGCGTGGAACACGACCGCCAACTGTTTGGGCTGGTGGCCCCTCTGTATGATCAGGCCAAGGTGCTGGCCCAGACGCTGCTTGGGCACGCGGCCGCCTTTCGCCCGGTGCAGACGGCGACCAAGCTGAAGGTGACGGGCTGCGATCTGTTCAGCGCGGGCGACTTTGCCGACGCACCGGGGCGCGAGGATATCGTCTTTCGCGACCCTGCGCGCGGCATCTACAAGCGCCTGGTGATCGAAGGCGACCGCCTGCTGGGCGCCGTACTTTACGGCGACACGGGCGATGGGCCGTGGTTTTTCGGCCTGATCAAGGACGGCACCAACATCGCACCGATGCGCGACACGCTGATCTTTGGCCCCGCCTATCAGGGGGGTGCCCAAACGGACCCTTTGGCAGCCGTTGCAGCCTTGCCGCCTGAGGCGGAGATTTGTGGCTGCAACGGCGTCTGCAAGGGCAGGATCGTCACCGCAATCACCGGGGGGGCGAACACACTGGACCTTGTGCGCGCCACGACAAAGGCGTCGGGCTCGTGCGGCACTTGCACCGGGTTGGTGGAACAGGTGCTGGCCGTCACGCTGGGCGACAGTTTTGTCCGCACCACAGCGCAACCGATGTGCAAATGCACCGATCACACCCATGACGACGTCCGCCGCCTGATCCGGGCCAAGACGTTGAAATCGATCCCGGCGGTGATGCAGGAATTGGGCTGGACTTCGGCGGGGGGCTGTGCGTCCTGTCGCCCGGCGCTGAACTACTATCTGATTGCCGACTGGCCGCTCGACTATGCCGACGACCGCCAGTCGCGTTTCGTCAATGAACGAAACCACGCCAACATTCAGAAGGACGGCACATATTCGGTTGTGCCGCGCATGTGGGGTGGTGTGACCACGCCTGCCGAATTGCGCGCCATCGCCGATGCCGCCGACCGCTACAAGGTGCCATTGGTCAAGGTCACGGGCGGGCAGCGGATCGACCTGTTGGGCGTGCGCAAGGAAGACCTGCCCGCGATGTGGGCCGATCTGAACGCCGCCGGCATGGTGTCGGGCCATGCCTATTCCAAGGGGCTGCGCACCGTCAAAACCTGTGTCGGATCGGACTTCTGCCGCTTTGGCACGCAGGACAGCACCGGCCTTGGCATCCGGCTGGAAAAGCTGCTGTGGGGATCATGGACGCCTGCCAAGGTGAAACTTGGCGTCTCGGGCTGCCCGCGCAACTGCGCCGAGGCGACGTGCAAGGATGTGGGCATCGTCTGCGTCGACAGCGGCTATGAAATCAGCGTCGCCGGGGCGGCGGGGATGGATGTGAAGGAAACCGAATTCCTGATCAAGGCCACGACCGAGGACGAGGTGGCGGAGATTGTCGCCGCCTTTGTGCAGCTTTACCGCGAAAATTCCCGCTATCTGCACCGCATCTACAAATGGGTGGCAAAGGTCGGGTTGGACTGGTGCCGCGAACAGGTGGCCGATCCTGTGACCCGGCGCGCGCTGTATGACCGTTTCATGGTCAGCCAGTCGGTCTGTCAAAAAGACCCCTGGGCCGAACATGCCCGACCCGACCAGCGCGCCCAATGGCACGCCTTGGCCGATCTGTCGCTGGAGGCTGCGGAATGAGCCCCCCTTGGATTGACATCGGTGCGCTGTCTGACATCCCCGCCCAAGGCGCGCGTGTGGTAAAGACAGCCGCAGGCTGCGTCGCGGTCTTTCGCACCGCCGATGACCGGGTCTTTGCAATGGATGACCGCTGCCCCCACAAGGGTGGCCCCCTGTCCGAAGGGATCGTGCATGGCACGGCGGTGACATGCCCGCTGCATGCCTGGGTGTTTTCACTGGAAACCGGCATGGCGCTGGGCGCGGATGATGGCGCGGTCGCAATCTATCCCGCCCGGATCGAGGCGGGCCGCGTGTTGCTGGATGCAAGTCGTCTGTCGCGCCGGGTGGCGGCATGACAGACCGTGGGGCAGGGGCGGTCCGCACCACATGCCCGTATTGCGGGGTGGGTTGCGGTATCCTTGCCGCACCTGACGGGGCGGGGGGACTGACAGTGCGGGGCGATCCCGACCATCCGGCCAACGCGGGGCGACTGTGTTCCAAAGGCACCGCCTTGGCCGAAACGATGGGGCTTGATGGCCGTCTGCTGGCCCCGCGTGTCTTTGGTCAGACCGTTGGGTGGGATGATGCGCTGTCCCTTGTCGCCCGCCGTTTTGCCCGCGTCATTGCCGAACACGGGCCGGATGCGGTGGCCTTTTATGTCTCGGGCCAGTTATTGACCGAAGATTACTATGTCGCGAACAAGCTGATGAAGGGCTTTATCGGCAGCGCCAATATCGACACGAATTCGCGGCTGTGCATGGCGTCATCGGTGGCGGGGCACAAGCGGGCCTTCGGCAGCGACACGGTGCCGGGGCTGTACGACGACCTGGAGCGTGCCAATCTGGTGGTGTTGACGGGATCGAACCTGGCTTGGTGCCACCCGGTCCTGTACCAGCGCCTTGCTGCCGCCAAGGCGGCGCGTCCCGACATGCGGGTCGTCGTGATCGACCCGCGCCGCACCGCCACCTGCGATCTGGCCGATCTGCATCTGGCCGTTGCGCCGGGATCGGACGCAGCCCTGTTCAACGCGCTGCTGGCCGGTTTGGCGGACCGGGGGGCGATCGACCGGGCCTATGTTGCGGATCATGTCGCCGGGTTCGATGCCGCACTGGTTGCCGCGCGCGCCAGCGATCCGGGCCTGACCGGGCTTGCGCAAGACGATCTGGCGCAGTTCTTCGACTTGTGGGCGCAGTGCGAAAAGGTGGTGACCGTCTATTCGCAAGGGATCAACCAATCCTCGAGCGGCACCGACAAGGTGAACGCGATCCTGAACTGCCACCTTGCCACAGGCCGCATTGGCCGCCCCGGCATGGGACCGTTTTCGGTGACGGGTCAACCCAACGCCATGGGGGGGCGCGAGGTGGGAGGGCTGGCCAATATGCTGGCCTGCCATCTGGACCTTGAAAACGCAGACCACCGCGCGGCGGTACAGACGTTCTGGAACAGCCCGACCATGGCCACAACGCCAGGGCTGAAAGCGGTCGACATGTTCCACGCCGTGGCAGATGGGCGCATCAAGGCAATCTGGATCATCCACACCAATCCCGTGGTGTCGATGCCCGACGCCGACGCGGTGGCAGATGCCTTGCAGGGCTGCCCCTTTGTTGTTGTGTCCGACATTACCGCCGACACCGATACCGCGCGGCTGGCCCATGTGCTGTTGCCCGCCACCGGATGGGGCGAAAAGGAGGGCACCGTCACCAACTCCGACCGCACCATCAGCCGCCAGCGCGCCGTTTTGCCCAATCCCAGTCAGGCCCGCGCCGATTGGCGGATCCTGTGTGGCGTGGCAGACCGGATGGGATGGGGCAGGGCGTTCGCATGGGACAGTGCGGCGCAGATATTCGCCGAATACGCAGCCCTGTCCGGCGTTGCGGGGGCCTTGGGAAGCGATTTCGACATTTCGGATCACGCAGCCATCAGCCAGTCGCAGTATGACGCGCTGGCACCGTTCACCTGGCCGCAGGGGCCCGCGCAAAAGGGCGGGCGCTTTTTCGGGACGGGCCGTTTTCACACGGCGGATGGGCGGGGGCGGATGCTGCCCATCACCCCGCGTGGTCCCGTGGCGGCCCTGACACCGGCGCACCCCTTGCGCCTGAACACCGGGCGCATCCGCGACCAATGGCACAGCATGACGCGGACCGGACGCGCACCCCGCCTGAACCAGCATCTGGCGGAACCGTTTCTTGAAATCCACCCGCAGGATGCGGCGGAACGCGGGCTGTCTCCCGCCGATCTGGTCGTGGTGGGCAATCCTCTGGCGTCTATCACCCTGCGCGCGCTGATCACGGATCGCGCCGCCCCCGGACAGGTGTTCGCACCGATGCACTGGACCGATCAGACCGCCGCGCGCGCCCGCATCGACACGCTGATACCCGGTGTCACCGATCCGGTCAGCGGCCAACCCGAAAGCAAGGCCGCCGCCGTTTCCGTCACGCGCTATCCCGCCGCATGGTACGGCTTTGCGGTGGCTGCGGGCGACGTCATCCCCCGCGCTGCCTATTGGGCGCGCGCAAGGGTGCAGGGGGGATGGCGGCTGGAACTGGCCGATACCGTGGTCCCCGAAACGTGGGAAGGATACGCCCGCGCCCTGTTCAACCTGCCCGACACGCCGGCGGCCAGTGTCATTGACCGCACCCGTGGCATTGCCCGCATCGCGTTCCATGATCAGGGGCGTCTGCTGGCTGCCCTTTACGTGGCACCGACACCGGTTGCGGTGGCCCGCGATCACCTTGCCGCCCGCATCAGCACCGACACCCCCGGCGAGGCGCTGGCCGGTCGCCCCGGTGGCACGCAGAGTGACCCCGGCCCGACGGTCTGCGTCTGCCTGAACGTCGGGCTGAACACCATCCGCACCGCGATCGAAACGGGTCAGGCCCTGTCCGTCGACGCCTTGGGAAAGGCGCTGGGCGCGGGTACGTCCTGCGGATCGTGCCGACCGGAACTGTCGCACCTGCTGATCCGTTTTCGCCTGCCGGAGGCTGCCGAATGACCACGCTTGCCCTGCCGTTGTGCCTTGGCCCCGTCATTGCCGCCTTCCGCGCCTGGATGGACAGCATTTTGTTTTTGCCGACGCGGCGGGGTGCGCGTGGTCACCAACGAACCGGTCACGTCAGCCTTGTCGGCGCAGGTCCCGGATCGGCTGACCTGATCACTTTGCGCGGATTGCAGCGGCTGCAAGCGGCGGATGTCGTCTTTTACGACCGGCTTGCCGATCCGGCCTTGCTGGATCATGCGCCCGGCACGGCGCGGCGGGTTTATGTCGGCAAGGCCCCCGGGTGCCACGCCATGGCGCAGACGGAAATCAACCGCCTTTTGGTGCAATCGGCCTGGCGTGGACAGGCGGTGGTGCGCCTGAAATGCGGTGACCCCGGCATCTTTGGGCGTGGCGCGGAAGAGGCCGCCGCCTGCGATGCGGCGGGGGTAAGTTGGGATGTGGTGCCCGGCGTCACCGCCGCCTGTGCCGCCGCCGCCGCCGCCCGCAGCTTTCTGACCGAGCGGGGCCAGACCGAACGTCTGGTGCTGGCCACGGGGCATCTGCGTCAGGATGGCGTGCAGGACTGGTCGGCCAGCGCCGCCCCAGGCACGACGCTGGCCTGTTACATGGGCGTCTCGCAAGCGGGGCCGATCATGGCGGGGCTGATTGCGGCGGGTTGGCCCGAAAGCAGCCCGGTGCAGGTCATCTCAAAAGCGCAGACGGCGGCGCAGGTGGTGAGGGCGTGCCCGTTGTCCGACCTGGCAAATCTGTGCGCAGGGCATCCCGGCCTGAACCCGGCCATCCTGCTGATCCGCTGGCCGCATGGCGCGCAGGCGACGGTCCCGCAGGATTTGGCCCGGCAAGGCATCCCCGCCACCTGATCGTGGCAACAGCAACGAACTGACTGCAGAGGTCAGCGAATCGATTTTCTCATTGCGGGGTCCCGTCCGCCGCATCCAGCCGGCAGTGCCGCCGTATTATAACCGGGTCGGAAACAATGCCCGATTTTTGGAAAAGACTGTCGGGAACGCCCCCCGCCAATAGCGCAGAAGTTGATCCAAATCAGGCTGAAATAAGGCGAATGGCGTTGAAAATATGGCATCCGTATGTTAACAGATATTAATATTGAGAACAGAAAATGGATTGAAAGGTCTTGCGATGATGGGAATTCTGCGAACCGGTCTGGCTGCCGCTGCCCTGTGCACCTTGGGTGCAGGCGGTGCGCTTGCCTCTACAATCGACTTTACGGACGTCGGCAGCTACACGGCTGGCGCCGGTTCCGCGACGGGCACTGTTGACGGTATCGGCTGGACGCTGACGCCAAGCGGTGGGTCGTTGACCTATACCAAATACGACGGCACCTCGGCACCCGTCGGATCGCTTGCCTTCGAAAACGACGGTGTGGGGATCGGGGATGACGAAGTCGACTACCGCTCTGAGTCGCTGACCCTGACCTTTGCGTCCAGTGTTCTGCTCTCGGGCCTGAATTTCCTTGATCTTTTTGGCTTTGAATCCGTTCGGGTTCTGGCCGATGGCAATTTCCTGACCGAAGTCGCTGCGACGGCAGGTGCCTTGGACAATTCCCAAGGTGGTTATGTTGCGGCGGCGCTTCAGGCGATCCAGGTGACCACGCTGACGTTCATGGCCGGGCCGCATAACGACCTTGGGCCGCTTGGTTTCGGCAACCCGGACTTTGCCCTTGCCGGGGTCACCGTTTCGCCCGTGCCGCTGCCGGCGGGTGGTCTGTTGCTGTTGTCCGCGCTGGGCGGCCTGGTTATTGCGCGCCGCCGCAAGACGGCCGTCTGACCGAAGCCGAACATCGACCCGATTGGAAAAGCACCACAGTTTCTGCGGTGCTTTTTCGTTTTGAGGTATCACCGGTCCGCACCTTTCAGGGGCGTTGCACAAGCCTTGCGTTCCCATCATGCGCGGCCCATCGTGGCGGGACAGCCGCAGGATGCACGCATGGCCCACGACAGACTGTGCCGCTACGACGAGATTCGCCTGATCCACCTGGAGCCGACGGCGCGCTGTCAGGCGGCCTGTCCGATGTGCGGGCGCAACATCGCGGGCGGTCGCACGCGCGGCAATCTGGTCGAGGACGAGATTACCCTTGACGATTTCCGGGCGTGGATTCCCGATGATCTTCTGGCCCGGATGACCGGCCTTTTCATGTGCGGCAACTTTGGCGAACCGGTGCTTGCCCGTGATTGCCTTGAGATGTTCGATCAATGCCGCCGCGCGAACCCAAGGATCGGCTTGGGTCTGAACACCAACGGCAGCGCGCGAAAGGCCGATTTCTGGCAGGATCTGGCGCGTCTGCGCGTCACCGTCAATTTCGGTATCGACGGGGCCACCGCCGCATCCCACACCCGCTATCGTCGTCACACCAATTTCGACCGCATCCTTGAAAATGCCGCCACCTTTATTGCGGCGGGGGGGCGGGCGGTGTGGGATTACCTGATCTTCAACCATAACGAGGCCGAGGTGGACACCGCCCGCGCCATGGCCCACCGCATGGGGTTTGCCAAATTCGTCGTCAAACCGACAGAGCGGTTCCATCTGGACCACTTTGATGTGCTGGACGATGCAGGTGAGCTGATCGACGTGCTGGAACCCAGTGCCATGGCCCTTGCGGCACCGGCAGAGGTGATGCCCGATCTGACGGTGCGCGAAATCGCCTGTGACGTTGCCAAACGTGGGTCGCTGTTCATCGCGGCATCGGGGTTGGTCTTTCCCTGCTGTTATCTGGGGCAGTTGATCAACGACCGCCCCGGCGCACCGGACAGCCGGTTTGACTGGCCCACCCGCAGGTCACAATTGGCACCGTTCTTTGATGTGGTGGACCGGATCGGCTTGGCCAACCTTGATCTGCACCACCGCAGTCTGCGCTATATCGTGGATCGCTGCCTGCCCGAATTCGCGCGCCATTGGGGTGTCGGGCCGGACCGGTTGATGACCTGTGCCAAGGTGTGCGGCACGGGCAATGTCTGCGCCTCGGCGCGTTAGTCGAACTGGGCCGCCACCTCGAACGGGCGGCGCAGGGTGGCCAGACGCGACAGGTATTCCGCCACCGCATCGGCCCCGTTGTCGCCGCGTGCGCGCAGGCAGGCGGCCTCCAACCCGGCGCGGACAGAGGCATCCGCAATCTGATCCAGCGCGCGACCGACCGCATGCACCTGATGGCTGCGCGCAGCCAGCGCGACGCCGCGCATCGCCGCATATTGGGCGCGCAACCATTGTTCATCCTGTTCGGGGCTTTCATTTGCCAGAAACAGCGTCGGCAGGGCGGCGTGCAGGTTTTCGTGAAAGGTGTTGTAGCCCGCCATCGCCACCGCAAAATCGAAAGCCGCCAGATAGCGCGCAAAGGGAAAGGCGCGAAACCGGATCGCCCCGTCGGGCAGGGGAACCGGGTCATTGCCGACCAGCCATTCACCCAGCACGATGCGAACGGGCGGCCCCTGCGGGCGTTGGGCAAAGTGGTCGAATATCTGCGAATACAGCGCCTTCGTCTCAAAGTTGTTGCCAGAGCCGAGTTGCAGCAGAACCGACACCTCGTCCGGTTGCAGCCCGATCTCGGCGCGGGCGGCGTCACGGCTCAACGCCTCGTCTTCGCGCAGGAATCGCACCGGGGAGACGGCAAAGGTGCGGCTGCGGCTGGTGCGGGTCAGGCCACGGTCCAGGACGCCTGCGAAATCGCCCGGCTCGATCACCACGTCAAAGACACCTTCCAGACGGATGTGCTGTTCGCCCGACTGGGGCACCCACATGCCGCGCCGTTCCCACACCTTCCACAGCGCCGGGTGGCGGGACAGCGCCCGGACAAGACCGGGGTAGGGCACGTTGCCATCAAAGACAAAGACATCGGGGCGATGCAGGTCGATCAGGTCCGACACCTCGGTCGCAAGGTGGATCTGCCATGTCGCCTCGTCCATCCCGATGGACCGGTGGTAGGGCAGGTAGTCGCCCCGGATGCCCTGTTCGGCAATGACGCCAAACGCCTTGGACATGGTCACGACGACCGGTTCCACCCCGTCATCCAGACGGCGGGCGGATGCCAGCGCGCGGGTCAGATGCCCCATGCCGACGCCGTTTGATGTCAGGTACAGCACCCGGGATCGGCGCGCGGGAAAGGCTGCCCCCGGAAAGACTGCGCTGCGGGGCGGGCCGATGCGGTCTGCGATGCGCGCCACGGCCTTGTCGGGACCGAACCTGTCCTGAACCACCGCCACCGCCTGTTCGGACTGGCGCGCATAGGCGGCGGGGTCGGCGTGCAGCGTCCGGACGCGTTTGGCCACGTCCGCCGCGTCGCAATAAAGGGCACCTTCGTGAAACAGCGGTTCAAAGTCTGGCGGCAACAGTGGCACGGCCCCGGACGCCATCGCCTCAAGGATCGAACGACCGAACGCCTCGATCCAGCGGGGGCTGTGGAAGTAGGAAAAATAGTCGATGCTGGCCAGAAATTGCCGCACCGGCTGCGCGTTGAAGGCCAGCACCTGCCAGTTTGACGGACGCGGGCCGGTGATCGCATCAAGTTCCGGCCCATAGCCCATCAGTCGCACGCGCAAGTCCGCCGCCGCCGGATAGGCGTGCAGAAAGGCGGCACGGGTGTCTGGCCACTTGTCGGGGTCGGGGCGGCTGTGGCGGCCAATGACCGGAACCGCACCGGAAAACCCCTTGCGCGGCAGGGCAAACTGGGCGGCGTGGATGACGTTGTGCCAATCGGCCGGGGTCAGGTTCGGCGACCCTGCAAGGCCGCTGAACGCCGCGCGCACCTTTGAGCCGACCGGCGCCCAGACGGTGTCGCCGAACAGATCGGACGCAATCCGCGCAATCGACCGCCAGTCGTATTGCGCAAGCCCCGTTGCATCGACCGGCGGATGATGCACGACCAGAACCGCATCCTCGGCGGTCACGCGCAGCGACCGCGCCGGATAGGTTTCAAACACGCGCGGATGGTGCAGGCTGGCATGTCGCGCCGTCACCGCCACATCCTGCGGCACCAGTGTCGCGCGCCCCTGCTGGATCAGCCGCCCGATGGCCGGGTTGAACGGGTGGGGCCGATGCAGGATGGGGGCCGCTATCGGCATCAGGCCGACCGAATAGCCCGCATCGGCAAAGGCCAGAATGTCGGACGCGGCGGCGGTGGACGTGCCGCCCGGAAACCTGAAATCGCCCACGACAAGAATGTCAAAGTCCACGGCTGTCTTTCAATCAAGGAACGCGTTGCCTTGCACATTGCGGCAAAGCGGAAAATCTGTCGAGAATATCAATCTGATATGTGAAGGGATCGCAACATGGGTCTTGGAAAGCGTCTTTCCGATGCCATCGCCTCGGGGAAAGAGGCGGTTCGTGTGGCGCGGGCTGAACAGGCCGTGAAAAAGCGTGTGGACCGGACGGCCCTGCTGGTGCTGGGTCATCCGCCGGATGCGGTGATGGGGTTCGTGACCGCTCTGCAACGCAGCGGTGCGCGGGATATCATCCTGATCACCGATCAATCCCGCGTCGATCTGTATCAGATCGCGGGGATCATCACCGAGCATCTGCCCGCCGACAGGACAACGGGCATGGCGGGACAGCGGCGCCTGTCGCACGTGTTGGGCAAATGGTCCGTCCGGCGCTGTCATGCGGTGGGCGAGGCTGCGGCACATCTGGCCGAGCGGTGCAAGGCGGAACAACCTGCGATTGACGTCAAAAGGCTGGCTTAAACCTGTCAATTAGTATTAATTGTTCTGTAGCAAGTGTCGGTAGACGGTGGCCATTTTTTGACGTCACGGGTTTGAAGTTTGACTGTCGCCGACCCTGCATGGGTGCTGGGGTTTGGTGACACGGTAGACCGGGGTTGATGTGGCACAGCTTTCAACATTCGCGATCTTCATGCGGGCCTTTCTGATGGTGCTGCTGGCAGGCGCGCCGGGCAGGACGGTGGCCGCCGACCGCGCCGAGACCGAGGTGTGGTCGCAGGCCATGACCTCCAACTCGCCCGAGGCGTATTTCCTGTATCTTAGCCGCTATCCGACCGGCGAGTTCGTCGAGCTTGCAGTTGCGGCGCTGATCCGTCTTGGTGCGCTGGGGTCGCAGGTGACGGCACCCCCACCGGCCGCAGTTGCCCCTGTCGTGCCGGCGCTTCCCCAACCGGTTGAACCGGTTGAACCGGTGGACCCCTATTGAAAGTGGTGATCCCGATGTTGATGCGGCAGGGCCAGATGATCAAAGCGGTGTCAGGGCGGGGAGCAGCGGCGGCGTTCGCCATCGCCCTGATCCTGTCGGCCTGCGCCCCGAATGTGAAGATCGGCGCGTTCGCGTTCTACACGCCCCCTGCCGCCACCACAGCGCGGGAACCGATCGAGATCACGGCGAATACTGGCAGACAAGCCTTGGATATCGCGGCAAAAACGTTGCGAGCGGATGGCGCGCGCATCACCGCGAAAAGCACGCGGCACCTGACGATTGAGGGAAAAGACACGCGCAACGACCGGGTCGCGTGCGGCACCATCACCCAATCCGCGCCCGAGGGGCGGTCAACCTTTGCCGCCAATGCCGAACGCGCCGTCTTGTTTGACGCAGGCGCGCCGGGCGGCATCAAGTTCCGTCTGGTCGATGTCGAAACCCGGTTCCGGTTGACGATGTCGCGCCCGGTGAACGGTGTTTCGACCGGCGCGCTGGCCCAGACCCATCGCGTGACGATCCGCACCACGACCGCTGATCAGCGCAAACTGCTGTCATCGCAGACCCTGACCTTTGCCCCGGGCGCGCGCGCGACCTTTGACGATGGCACGGTCTGCGTGTCCAGCGGGCAGTTGCGCAAGGTTCTGGCGCGCTAGTCAGAAAGACGCCGCCCGCGTGGCATCCGGCCCGAATCCCCAGATCGCCAGTGCAGCGCGCCGGTAGCGGGCGGCGAGTGCACTGCCGCCGGCATGGGCGTCGTAGTAGGCGGCGATATCCTGAAAATACCGGGCAGGGGGCCAGGTGGGGGCGATGGCCTTGAACAGCCGGCTTTGGTCGGGGTCCATGGGGTAAAAATCGATGGCATGCGTGACCCGCACCTGACGGGCCAGGCCGGCCAGACGCTGCTGCACCGCATCCGGCGTGTCAAGGCCGCCGTCGCTGCGCCACGCGGCATCGACGGACTGGCGGCCCAGCAGCGCGGACGCCGTGCCCAGCAACCACCACACCCCATAGGCCGCATCCGCCCCGACCGACGCGTGCAGGGCCAGCAGGTCGCGCGCCGCGGTGTCGTCGGGGATCACATCGGGCTGTGCGGCAAAGCCTTGCCGAAAGGCATCTTCGGGCGACCGGTTGCCCAGCCAATCCGCCACCACCTGCGGCACCAGCACATCCCTGTGGGATGGCGACAGGTCCACCAGCCGCGCAGCCGGGAAGATGCAGGGCCCGCCGTCCACCACGGCCCCGGTGATGGTGCTGCGGCCCAAAAGACCGATCACGCCACCCGTCTGTAGCAACAGTGGGTCAATCGTGACATCGGGCAGCGACGAATGGGGGATCGTCCGGTCTGTCAACACCAGCACATGGTCGGCCGTCTGCTGCGCCAGCCATGCCTGACGGCCCGCCATATCCTGCGTCTGCAAGTGGACGTGGGCCGGGAAATACCGGGTGATCCGGTAGGTCACGGCGGGATCAACCGGGTCGTCCGCCAGCCAAAGGCAGGGCATCTGCGCAATCCGCATGTCAGCCCGTCCCGTTGGCGCTGATGTCGGTGGGGGCATAGCCGCGCTCCGCCGCCAACCGGATCAGCGCCGCCGCCCGTGCGCGGTCGTCTTCCGACAGCGGGTCGCGCCGCAGCAGCACCTGCGCAAGGTGATAGGGGGCGAACGCATTGCCAAGGGTGATTGCGCTTTCAAACAGGCGGATCGCCTGTTGCAGATCGGCGTCGGGCATCAGGCCCTGTTCGTGCATGCGGGCAAGATTGTTGTACGAACCGGACAGGTTCATCAACAGCCCTGTCTCGAACAACTCTCGTGCGGCGACAAGGTCGCGGGTCACGCCCATGCCCTTCAGGTGCATGTATCCCAGCGTGTCGATATGGCTGGGCGAAAACGCGGCCCCTTGCGTTGCCACCATCAGGCGGCTGGTTTCGGGCGGGAATTCCACCAGTTCGAAATCCAGCAGCGCCTCGATCCGGCGGCCAAGGGCGGCCAGTTCCGCCGCAAGCAGCCCCGCATCCCACTGCGCACCGGTATAGGGGCAGCGGCTGCCCCCCGGGACAAAGCGCGGCAGGATCATCTGCGACCAGAACCGGTCGATCCATGTGTAGTCATTGATCACGCGCACGTCCCAATCGCCCGCATGCAGCATCCACAGGCCAAGGCGCGAGCCATACATCACCCATGCGCCGTGCGGTGTATGGGCACCGACGGAACACCATGTTTTCAGGTGCTGCGCCTTCCATTCGCCCGCAAGCCGCCCGAAATCCTGCGGGCGGGCGAGGTTCGGCACCATCCCCAGCCGCGCCCCTTCGCGAAAACCGCAGCGAAAGGCGTGAAACGCGGATTCCGCCGGGCGCGTGACCGAAAAGCAGCCGGGCATCTGCACGCGCAAGGTTCCGGTCCGGTCCTTGCCGATGTCATGGTCAACCGACAGGCGGCCCTTCGGGGCCGCTTCGTGGGTGCGCATGGCCATCACCATCCGGCGCGGCCACAGCTTGACCGACCCGTTGCCATAGAGCAGCCCGTTCACATCGTTCCGGCTGGCCCAATCCACCCGGCAGGTATGGCTCAGATAGGTGGCAGGAACCGTCAGATCGAAAAACGCAGGCTCTACCACGGTGTCGGCATCGACGGTCAGGAACCAGTCGGTCCCTGCGGCACGGGCGGCGGCCTTGTGGCAGGCATCCAGGCCCTTGACGTTGTGCACCCGCAGGGCGCGCGGGGCCTTTTGCTGAAGGTCGTGCCAGAAGTCATCCGCCCAGGGTTCGTCGTAGGACAGAAACACCACAGGCACGTCGCGCAAGGCCAGTCCGGGGTGCGTTGCTTCCCCATCCGCAACGGCGTCGCGCAGCGCTTCGGTCATTGGTTCACAAGGTTGAAGTCAAGCAGGCCATATTGGTCGATCCAGTCCTGCGCGATCTTTTGGCCCGTGGCCACCTCGGCCTCTGACATGCGGGGGATAAGGTCGGCCAGCTTTGCCTCGGCCTCGGCCTGTTCCTTTTGGGCAGCGATGGTGTCGCGGGCCTTTGCCGCCTCGATCGCGATGCGGTAATTGGCGTAAGCCTCGGGCAGGTTGCGGTCGACCCCGTCGCCGGATTCAAGCATGCCCGCGATGTAGAGATACCCACCCAGAAAGTTGCGCTGCGCGGACAGACGGAAATAGGCAAGCGCCTGACGTGCATCCTGTTTCACCCCCCAACCTTTCTGGAAGGCCCGTCCCAGATGATAGGGGGCATAGGGGTTGCCCTGTTCGCTGGCCCGGCTAAGCCACCAGATGCCTGCGCCCAGATCTTCGGCCACGCCTTCGCCGCGCATATAGCCGATACCAATGTTGTTCATCGCATCGGTCTTGCCCAAGGCCGCCGCCTGACGGTAAAACTCGAACGCCTGCGCCGGGTCTTTTGGCACGCCCTGACCGCGCTGATACAAATCCCCCAGCGCCGTGATGCCCGATGCATAGCCAGAGTTCGCGGAAATTTCCAGCCAGCGGCGGGCTTCGGAAAAGGACTGCGGCACGCCCCAGCCTTCGCGGTAGTGCATCGCCACCAGAACCTGCAACGGGGCCGCCCCCATCATCGCCCCCCGGCGGGCATACTCGGCCGATTTCACCTTGTCGGACGGAACGCCAAGGCCATAGCGGTGAATGTCCGACAGCCCGCCATTTGCGGTCGGGTTGCCCAAGGCGGCGGCCTTTTCGTAGTAGAACCGCGCCTCTTCGAACCGGTCGTCCAAACGCAAGACCCGCGCCAGCAGGCCAAGAAGGCGGGCGCTTTCAGGTTCGTTCGTCACAGCGTTGGTGCAGGCGCGCAAGGCGGCGCGGATGTTCACCAGATCATGCGGCACGGGCGAGACAAGACCCATCACGTCGCCCGGTCCCGTTGCCAGCACGTCACATTCGGTGATCACTGACCCCAGGCCACCCGGCACATCCGGGTTCGGGTCGGGCACACCCAGATCCATCGGCGGCAGGATCGGGCGGTCGTCCTGCCGCAGAAGGGTGACCTGGCGCAGGGCGACCTCGGCCAACTGATCTTCGGGGTGAAGTTTCGCGAACAGTTCGAAATCGCGCGGATCGGAGCTGGTGGCGATGGTTTTCCACGTTGTCGATAACAACGAGATGTCACCGTCCAGACGCGCCGCAAGATCGGGGTCCAGCGGCACCGGATCGCGCGGCTGGATGACGATTTCGGCGCGCGTGTTGTCAACGAACCACGGGGTCTGGGTGCCGCCCGTCGCCAGCCGCACCTTGGCGCGGACATAGCGCAGAACATCGCGGATGTCCTGCTGCGGCCCGTCCAGCGCGGATGCCAGCGCAGCCGTATAGGGGCTGTTGCCGTTGGTGCCGTCCAGCGCCACGGCACCCGGTGCGGTGGAATAGGCGATCAGCGCATTTTCCGGTGCATCCAGCAGCGCCATGCCCGTGCCATAGGCCTGATCCACGCCAAAGGGCGAATTGCGGCACGAATCCAGCACGACCACCAGCTTTTGGGGCCGGATCGCCGTCAGATCGGACAGCACCGAATTGATCGTCAGCCCCTGTTTGGTCAGGAAATCGGGTTGTGCGGGGTCGATCTCGGCGGTCAGAAGATAGTTGGTGCCGCCGATCTGCACCCCGTGCCCGGCAAAGAAAAAGAACCCCAGATCGGCGTCAGGGACATCCACCCCGATCTGCGCGATGGTTGCCGACACATCCGCCCGCGTTGCGTTTTCAACCAGATAGACCCGAAAGCCCATGTTGTTCAGCGCGGCAGACATCGTGCGCGCATCGTTCAGCGTGTTTTCCAGACCGGGGATCGACGCGCTTTGATACTGCGCCACCCCGACCACCAGCGCCCACCGCCCCTCGGCGCGCAGGACGGATGGGGACAGCATCAAGACCAGCGCAAGGACGGCCTGCAACAGCCCGTGCGTCACCACCGTCCCTGCACCTGCCCGACACTTCCAGACATACAGTTTGGTCCAGACAAACATTTCGGAGATATCCACATGCTGACGAACTGGTTCAACGATACTTAACTGGTTTAACGATACTTAATACCACAGTATGGCATACGTCGCAGCAATCAACCGCCTACAGATCAGCGGCGCGGGTAATCAAAGGCCAGATAATCGTCTTCATAAAGGGCCAGAACACGCTTGCGGTCGGACAGGGTGGCGGTCGCCGCATTCGCCGGCCCTTCAGAACGGTTCAGGTGTGGCAGGGCAAGGGCGAACCCCAGCCTGCGCGACAGCATCGGCAGATCGGACATCACGTCCTCCAACCGTATCACCATATCCACCGGTTTCACGCCCGACGGGGGGGCGATCATGTCGATCTGCGGGCGAAAACCTATGTCGGCATCGGGCGTCATCCCCGCGAGAAACGCGCTGAAATCGTCTGCGGCGGCAAAATGCTGCATCGACACCCAGCGAACGAAGGGCGGGTCGGTCGCATCGCCCCCGGACAAGATGTGCTTGCGCACAGCCCCCATGTCGATCTTGCGCGCGCGGCCCCGCATCTGGGCCAGCATGTGCAGAAAGTTGTAAAGCGAGGCCGCACGGGCCATGGGATCGCGGACGATGGCAAAGCTGAAGCAGCCGTTGACGAAATCCGCGCCGCAGACCCGCGCCACATCGCCGTAAGGGCTGTGATCCGACAGCCCGAACCGTTGCGCGTAAGGCGCGTTCAGGGATTGGCCGATGGCTGACGTGCCCAGATGCAGATCGTCCCAGCGCAGGTGCGGCTCCAGCGCGGTTTCCATGCTGGTGCCGCCCGCCTTGACGATATGGATGAAAATGTACCGATGATGCGGGGAAATGATCATGCGACGCCCTGTTCGGCCCCGCGCAGCAAAGCAGGCGGGCCCGAGTCGCGAAAGGAAAAACCGCTGCCCGGTCTGATCCAAATCAAGGCAGGGCGCAGGTCCGCCCGACAAGGCTGATGCGGGGGTAAGGGGCACGCAGCATGGACCTGAGTTTTCTGTTGGACCGGATCAACGAGGCGTGGCTTGCGGCGGGGTTCGGCCTTCTGGTCGGGGCCGTGTTCGGTGTGGCTGCACAGCGGTCGGCGTTCTGCCTGCGGGCGGCAACGGTGGAATTCGCGCGGGGGTCATTGGGGCCACGGGTGTCGGTATGGTTGCTGACGTTCTCGACCGCGCTGATCTGGGTGCAGGGGGCGCAGATGGCGGGCCTGTTTCGCGGCAGCGACGCGCGGATGATGGCCGTCACGGGATCGTGGTCGGGGGCAGTGATCGGGGGCCTTCTGTTCGGCGCAGGGATGGTGCTGGCGCGGGGCTGTTCGGGGCGGCTGTTGGTGCTGGCTGCGACGGGGAACCTGCGGTCGCTGATTTCGGGGCTGATCTTCGCCGTGGTGGCGCAGATGTCGCTGCACGGCTGGCTTGCCCCCGCGCGCAACACGCTGGCGGGGCTGTGGGTGACGCCGAACGGGGCGAATGTGGACCTGTTGGCCGCGCTGTCGCTGCCACATTGGGCCGGGCTGGCACTTGGGGGGGCGATTGCGGCGCTGGCGCTGGTGTTGGCGCAGCGCAACCGGATCGGCGGGCGGGTTCTGGTCTTTGCATCCGGTGTCGGGTTTGCGGTGGCGCTGGGGTGGGTGCTGACCTTTGCGCTGGCGCAACAGGCGTTCGATCCGGTCAGCGTCACCTCTGTCACCTTTTCGGGACCGTCAGCCAATACGCTGATGTTCTTCCTGACGCCGGAGCCGACGCTGGATTTTGACATCGGGCTGGTGCCGGGGGTGTTCATCGGGGCGTTGATTTCGGCGGCGTTGGCGCGCGAGCTGCGGTTTCAGGGGTTCGAGGGCGAAGGCCAGATGCGCCGGTCCATGGCGGGTGCGGCCCTGATGGGGTTCGGGGCCATGCTGGCGGGGGGGTGCGCCATCGGCGCAGGGGTGACCGGCGGGTCGATCTTCGTCGCCACGGCTTGGGTCGCGCTGGCCAGCATGTGGCTGGGGGCCGGGATCACGGATTATCTGGTCGATCAGGGCGGCCTGCGGGGCAAGGCGGCGCAATCAGCGGTCTAGGCCAGCGAGCGGCCCCGTTCCCTTGCGGGGCAGGGGCAAAGGGTGTGCAGGCGCCTGGTCAACATGGTGATCTTGCGATCCAAAAGCCACCGCTGGCTTGGATCAACATCATGCAGGCCGGTGCGGACGCATGTCACGCAGCCTTGGTCTGGCGGGACGCGTCCTGTGGCGCGACCTGTGCCGTTCTTGGTCCATCCCCGAGCGATTGCGCACGACAGTTCGGCGGATGTGCCGGGGCTGATCACACCGCTGTCCGCGGTTCATCGGTGACAGCCCCGCACAAAGCCGCGGGTGTCCGCGCACCCGCACGCAAGCAGTGGATCAGCCGACCGTTAGGTCCAGCGTGATGTCGGCCCGCAGCAGTTTGGAAATCGGACAGCCCGTCTTTGCCGCCTCGGCAATCTCGCGCACCCGCGCGGCGTCGCCGTCGGCCTTGACATGCGTGGTCAGCGCGGAAGATACGACTTCCATGCCTCCCGGGCGCTTGTCCATCGACACCTTGGCGGTGGTCGTTACCGTGACCCCGCCGATGCCCGCCTCGGACAGCGTATTGGCAAAGGCCATGGAAAAGCAGGCGGCATGGGCGGCACCGATCAATTCTTCGGGGTTGGTGCCGTGTTTGCCGTCAAAGCGCGTGGCAAAACTGTACGGCGCTGCCGTCAGCGCGCCGCTTTCCGTCGACAGCTGCCCCGTGCCGTCGCGCAGGGTTCCCCGCCATTCCGCCGATCCGCTTTTGACAATCATCGTCTCTCTCTCCTGCACAGGGTTTGCTGAGAAAGACATCATGAAGAAAAGATGCAGCGGAAACCAGATTTTTATCCATGTGATACAGTGCAGGGTCATCACCCCCACAGCACCCCTGCACTGATGCCGGTTCGTTGCGCCGTTTCACTGTCAGGCACGCCCTGTCCCTTGCCCGACACCGGCAGCATCCCCGCGACGGAACGTTGATCGAAAGCTGGTCGCCGGATTGAATATTGGTGCGGGCAGCGCCGTCTCCTTGCGGCATCCCCACACCATGGTCGGACACGGCAAGGGTCCAGGCATCGTCTTGGGCGACATAGTCCACGACCACATGGCCATGGCCTGCGTCGGGGAAGGCGTGTTTCAGCGCGTTGATCACCAGTTCAGTGACGACCAGACCCAGACTGACAGAAATCTGGCTGCTGACAGACACGGGATCGACGCGCGTCGTGATCGTCAACTGGCTATGGTCATAGATCATCGAGGCCCCCAAACTGGCACAAAGCTGCGCCAGATAGGGCGCCAGATCCACCGCCCCGCCCCCGGTTTCGGCCTATTGCCGTTGCAGCGTCGCAAGGGACATCACGCGTTGGTGGGCATCGCTCAGATGCGTGCGGACCTCTTGCGATTGGCCGCGACGCGCGCTTTGCGTCAGGATGCTGGCGATGATCTGCAGACGTTGGCCACGCGGTGCTGCACCTCGTGCAGCAGGGTGGAATTATGGTGGAGCAAGTCCTTTTGCACCTGTTCGCTGCGCCGCATCTCGGTCACATCGACGATCGTGATCAGGAACCGTTTGTGGTCGCGGTCGCCGTATTCCAGCTTTTGCACCTTGAGGACCAGCCGACGGGGACCGCGGGCCTGTGTGTGGCGATGTTCAACTCATAGGTGTCCACATCCGCAAGGCCCGAAATCGTGGCCCCCATGAAGGCGCACAGACGCGGCACGTCTCAGTTCATGCCATCGAGATCATAAAGCGACTTGCCCGCAATTCCGGTTGCCGAGACATCGAAGGCCGCGCAAAAGCAATCGCTGGCCGCGACGATGGTCTGGTTCCCATCGAGCAGCAAGATATGCGCGTTTGACGCGGCAAAAACCGCAAGAGCCAGCGTAAGCCCGATATCGCCTTGTGGAACAGCGGCGCCCATTGCGGCCCTTTCCGGTCACTCATCCCCGCAAGGTGCGACGATCACAGCGACGTCCGCGGCGATCATCGAGATCGGGGCGACGGGGACTGGTTCGCATCGCCCAGATCACCAGCATCTGCAGCTGTCAGGCGGAACACCATCCAGAACCTTGTTGCAAAGAGGCCGTCTTTCTTGCCTTGCACGAACGGCAGGTATGGGCCGGGCTCTACTGCCGGCTAGATCGGCCACGTGCAGACAATCGCCCAGCCCCGCCGTCCCAAACCGAGCCATTCCCGCCCTGGCGGTGTTCACGACTACCCTCAATCCTTAATAACTGTCAGGTCGTCTCCTCCCGTGGATGATCTTCTTTGCCGTCGGCTTCTGCTGGGCCGTTTGGTTACCTTCGCTTCATTGCCTCCGGTCAGGGCGTGCTCGATCAGCCATGTCGCCGGATGTCCCGGAAATCCTTCTCCGAACCTCCGAATGAGCCTGATGTAACGAAACCCGAGTTTGGACAGCTTGCAGATGGTATTGCCCGTCGTCGTATCGACGACGACAAGTCCGCCGCCCTTCGGCGCAAGCGTCAGCCCTTTTGCTTCGACGGCTGCAATCAAGGCGCTCCAGTTTTCGGCGCCGGATAGGGCTTCAAGAATTGCCTCTTTGACTGCGGCAAGGTTCTCTGGAGTCTCGTCCACAGACTCATCATCCAAAGCGAGCGGCGGGGTGGCCTGAGGATCGACACGGGGACCGATCGCCGCGCTTGTCGTCTTTTCAGTAATCATAGGTGCGCGCGCCGCCTGATCCAGTGGTCTGAACACCATCTCGGGCAGGACAGTTTCCCAGCTCTCGCGGCGAAGACTGCCCTGAAACTCTTCCTTGTTGTCGATCCTGCGCCAGTTGACGATGGCACCGACCTGCCCCCCGTCGAAGACATGGCCCGGCGGCGGCTTCCATGCGGTCGCCATTCTACCCAGAAGACGATCGTAGGCATCGAGGAGCTCCCATTTCCCGCTGCGCTCCACAAGCGTCAGCCGGTCGCCGACCTGCGCGTCACCAATGGCCTTCAAAATCTCGTTGCCGGAGGAGAGACGCCCTGCGAAGGAAAGGTCGACCAGGCGCAGGCTCGGCAGGATGTAGATGTCGGCGGGCGGCAATGCCTTGGCCGCGTCGGCCCCAATCCGGCGACAGCTGGCTCGCTGGACCTTCTGCCCAGCCTGTTCGCATGTCGCGCACCGGATTGAGGGCGCCGAGACCCGCACCTGCCCGCAATGCGGGGACGAGATGTGGTCGGATAGCGGCTCCGCGCATGACGTGGTCCAGCTCAAGTCTGTCATCGCGATCGACAGCGAGGAAAAGGCGGCGATCCGGGACGGGGATCAGCGGGACCAGCGTCAGTTCGACCGGGTTCTCATGCCCTTCCATGGACCGGAAGACATCGCCGCCTCCTGGTTCACCAGTCGAGAAAACGGCGCCCCGTTCGGGTTTGAATTCCTGCCCAGTTGCACGTTCCGGGACTTTAACTTCGGGACGAAGTCCACCCTCCCCGGGCCGCGGATCGCGGGCGAGCGTCGGCCCGCACAGCCGTTCCGGATCTGTCGCCACTGTGGCTCCCTTCAGGGCCCCCCCCCCGTGGCGAGGATGATCGCGGCATGCACCCTCCGAACTGCCTTGTGATGCGGGATGAGGACCTGCTTCGGGACCAGTGGGAAACCGGCGTATTCCTGATGCGCAAGTTCAACACCGAGGCGATCCGGATCGGGATCCCGGTGGTCGGGGACGCGGATGATGATGATCTGAAGAGCTTCGTCGCGGCGATCAACCTCGGGATGCGGCGTCACTTCGCGGGGAAGGTGGACCATATCCGGTCCACCATTTTCCAGGCGCAGCTGAACGGGATGACCGCCGTTCGCAGCCTCTACCTGTACGATTCCGTCCCGGGCGGGTCCGGCTATCTGAGCCAGATCGCGGAACACCCGAGCACGATGCGCGAGGTTATCAGCCGCGCGGCGGAGGCGCTGCGGGACTGCCCTTGCAACCAGGAGCCAGACCGGAACGGGTGCTTCCGCTGCGTGAAGCCCTACCGATCACAGTTCGGGCCCGGCGAGCCGGATCGGGACCGGGCGCGGCAGATGATGGAGGCGATCCTCCAGAAATGGGACAGCCTGACCCAGACCGAGACCGGGATCGACGCGTCAATTCGGGGGGCACAGGTCGAGAGCGTGCTGGAGAAGCGGCTGCTGCGTGCCCTTTCCGGCTTCTACGGAGACGGGGCGCTGACGCCGCAGGTACTGCCGGGCGGACGGCGTGGGTTCGTCCTGCGCGCGGGGCGGCCGGACGCGCCCCGCCTCTGGACGATCGAGCCGCAGGTGCAGATTGACGTGCGGTTCCGGGGCCTGCCCCGCAAGCGTGTCGACTTCCTGCTCACCCCGGTTGGCCGCAGCGGCGGCCTACCGATCGTCATCGAAATGGACGGGATCGAGTATCATGCGGGTACGGTCGCGCAGGACCTGCTGGACCGGATGTTGATGATCCGGTCCGGTCAGGTACGGGTCTGGACCCTGTCCTGGCGCGACCTTGACCCGGAGGACAAGGGCTACTTGAACCCGCTCTCTGAAACCGCCCTCGGGGCCCAGATAACAGGACCCCTTGCAGTCGCGTTGGCGAACCAGGTGCTCGCCCCACATGCAGAGGGGGTCCGGACGCTTCAGACCATCAGCACGCTCGATGCGCTGAAGCGCCTTCTGGATGGGGATACGGACGTTGATGCTGCGGTCCGGTCGGTATTCATCCGAGGCGTGGTGAAGAAGGGACGACCGATCGATCAGCTGCCCCGGCAGGCGGCCCTTTCAGAGGCGGGGCGTCTGTTCCTCGCCGGTGCGGAGGCGGCGGAACAGGTCGGGGTCGGGGCGCTCGACCTCTATCTGGCCTGTAAGAAAATCTCGCCGATGGAATGGGCCCAATCGGATCGCGACCTTCGGCTTCTCCTGCGTTCGGTCCTGCCGGATCCGGGCGAGGTTCCGGCCGCGAAAACCCTCTACACGGAGGCCTGGCGCGGGCTCTGGCGGATCGTGAACCTGTTCCAGGGCGCGCGTGGTCTTCATGTCGAGTTCGACGGGCTGGAAACGTTGGCCCCGCCCGACATGGCGGACCCCGTTGACCAAGGGGAGCAGGGCCTCGGGTTGGCCGCCTGGGAAGAGGCGCGGGCGCTGTGCGACGACGCGTTCCACCCGCTGATTGACGCGCTGATCGCGGCTGAGGCGCCCGGGCCGGACCACTTCGGGGACGATCTGGTCGCGGGCGGACGCGTGGTGGGCGCGATGGAATTCGGATGGTCGGATACCCGCGTCGCGGTTGCCGAGACATCCTATGAGGGGGTCGGCTGGGCGCAGATCCCGTTTGATCCGGAAACCGATCAGATCGGGGAGACGGTCTCGCGAATTATCACGGCCCTTCAGGAGGCACGGACATGACAGACACAATGACGAAGCGGGTCTCCTGCGACATCGGCTGCATGAAGAGCCTGCGGAAGCTGCCGGACCGGATTGCGCTCAGGTTCATGGATCTGATGACCAAGTATATGTCGGACCCGTCTGCGAACGGGCTGAATCTCGAAACGGTTGAGGGGTCGAAGGACAGCTCGATTAAGTCCTTGCGGGTCGACCAGGGGTACCGCGCGATCGCCTTCGAGGTCGGTCGCGACATCATGTTCGTGCACGTCAACGAGCACGATAAGGCCTACCGCTGGGCAGCAGGGCGCCGGGTCAAGCTGGACCCGGAAACGAACCGGATCCGGGTGATCGAGGAGGTGGACGCGGTTATCGAACCGATGGCGACGCCGGACACGTCTGCTCCTCGCCTCTTCGAAGAGGTGACTGACGCACGGCTGCGCGCCCTCGGCGTGCCGGAGGAGGAGCTGACGGCCGTCCGCCGGATCCGGGTGATCGAGGCGCTGGAAGGCGCGGAGGACCGGTTCGACCCGCTCACCTATCAGATCCTTTACGCGGTCGCGGCCGGTTATTCAGATGAGGAAATCCAGTCTCTGACCGGGGTCGGTGCTGAACCGGACGCGGAACCGCAGCAGCCGGCCGCAGAGCTGACCTTCGGAAAGCTGATCGAGACCGAGCAGAGCCGCCAGACCATCTTCATCCCCGAAAGCGAGGCGGAGCTGCGCCGCGTCTTCGAGGAGGGGCTTGAGGGGTGGCGCGTGTTCTTGCATCCCGAACAGCGCAAGATCGCCTACCGAGACTACAACGGCCCGGTTCTGGTCCGGGGCGGGGCCGGTACCGGCAAGACCGTCGTCGCGATGCACCGGGCCAAGCACCTCGCAGACCAGATCGAAAAGGATCCGACCCGGGCGGGTCAACGGGTCCTTCTGACCACCTTCACGACCAGCCTCGCGCATGACATCGAGGCAAACCTCCGGACCCTGTGCCCTGGCCATCTGGACGCGCGCCCGCCGCGGATCGAGGTGATCAACCTAGACCGCTGGGTGTCACAGTTCCTCAAGCGCAAGAGCTTCGCGCGCGAGGTTGCCTTTTTCGGGGATGCGCGCGACCGGCTGGACCAGGTGTGGAAGGAAGTCTTTGATGATCACGAGTTGCCCGAGGGCCTGTCCGAGCTGTTCGTTCGCGCTGAATGGGCGCAGATCGTCCAGGCGAAGGGGCTTACCGATCAGAAGGGGTACCTGAAGGCGTCCCGGGCTGGCCGGGGCACCCCGCGGCTTCGCTTTCCGAGGTCAGGCTGGGCTTGATGATCTGTTCCAGGACAAGTCCCAAGATCCGAATGTCATCGGCACTCCGGCCTTGCGCGATCAGCTCTTGTTCAACCCGTTCCGTGATGCTCGCGCCCGTGCCGATACGGGCAAGCAGTTCCCAGGATTTGGCTTTCGCCCATGCGAACCGGTCCTGCATGTCGCAACTCGGCACGCTATAGCGCAGGCGCAAGTTGCGCCGCAGATCGGCAGCATTTTCCGTGTGGGATCTCACCACATGATGAAGGTAACGCTTGGCCTCGTCCAAGGTGATCCGGCTTTGTTCCAAGGCTGGCATGATCGTCTCGCTGTACGCACTCAACACCCTTGCCAGTGTAATCGCGCGGCTCCGGTCTGTCGTGCGTAGCGAGACCCTCAGGTCGATCGAACCTGTGGACAACCGGCGCGACTTCCGGCGCCAGTAATAGACCCCGTCGCGGCGGGTCAAATGGGGAAGGGCGGTCATATGTCCGGGCTCCTTGTAGGAGACCGACGCCATCCACCACCGAAGTGGTGTCACAGTCTGGTGTCACAGCAACGGACCCCCGAAGGGGAAGCGTTGTGATTTCAGTAGCTTAAGGAAGATTTGGCTCCGGCGGTAGGGATCGAACCTACGACCAATTGATTAACAGTAAGCCTAGACGCGCCGCGCAACCTACGGTATAGTCCCGCAGATGCACCCAAGTACCTGTAAAGGCTGGGTACTGCGGATCACACGGGGCCTTGCAGAGCCCCTCCCGACTAACCCGACGCCTGTATGCCCCGTCTTAGCACCGTCTTAGCCGGAACCTCCATAGGAACAAAAAATGAACAGACAGCCCGCCAAACTCTCCAAAGAAGTGATGGACAAGCTCCCTCCTGCCGCCTCCGGCCAATACATCGTGCGCGACACGGAGGAGCCCGGCTTCTTCGTCGTGGTCGGTGCCCGGACAAAGACCTTCACCGTGCAGGTGGACGTTGTTTCGCCCTTGGGCAAGCGGTCCACCAAGAAGCGCGCGGTGGGGAAGTGGCCGGAGGTCAGCGTAGCCGATGCGCGCAAGGCGGCGCGGGAGGCAAAGGTTGAGATTACCCGGGAGGGCGGGGGGAGAGAGGGCGGCGCGCTGACCTTCGGTGCGGCATGGGTGGAGCTGCGCACGGCGATGGCGCAGGAGATAGCCGCCGGGCGGCGCAGCGCCGCGACCGTGCGGGGCTATGACTACTGTTACCGCCTCTTGTCTGACTGGGAAAAGACCCCGCTGGCAAAGCTGTCGGACCACACGCCGGAGGTCCGCAAGCGGCACCGGCAGTTGACCAGCGAGAGCGGGCCTTCATCTGCCAACGGGGCGATGGTGTTCCTGCGCCGGGTTTACAACTATGCCCGCAAGCGGCGGCTCGACCCGAAGCTGCCCCACTTCAACCCGGTTGACTCCATCGACTTCAACCCGCAGCAGCGCCGCGACACGGCCATGGGCGCGGCGGAGTTGGCGGGATGGTTCAAGAAGCTGCGCGCCCTGCCAAACCCGGTGCGGCAAGAGTTCCACCTCTTCTGCCTGCTGTCGGGTTCCCGCCCGGGGGCGCTGACCGTCGCGCGGTGGGAACACCTGGACATGAAGCGGCGCGTCTTGCACATCCCGTTGCCCAAGGGGGGAGAGCGGCGGGCCTTCGACATTCCGCTGTCCCGTTTGATGATCGCCTGCCTTGCGCGGGTGCGGCGGGCGGGACGGATGGTCAACGCGGTGAACGCGGCGGAGTGGATTTTCCCGGGGGAGGGCGCGCGGTCGCACCGAGCCGACTTCGCCGGGCACATCGTCGCCTATCAGGAGGACCGGGCGGCGCTGCCCAAGTTCGGCGGGGACCTGCGGCAGACCTACAAGACCCTGTCGCCGGAGGCGGGCCTGTCCAAGACTGACGTGATGATCTTGATGAACCATGCCGATGGTGACGTAAGCGACGGCTACATGACCCGTTCCAAGGTGGCGGAAGCCTACCTCCGGGGCCAACAAGAGACCATGAGCCGCTATATCATGGAGGCGTTGAAGCAGGGATAAGTCACTGGCTTGGCTTGCGAATGTCTTGCGTGACAACAAGCTGGGACTTTACCGGCCCGGCCCGCTGGGCTATGGTTTGACATAGACTTGGTATCTGCGCTGGCTGGCTGGGGTGTGCCACGCGCGGGGAGCGCCCAATAGCATGGGTGCGGGCTAACCCAGTGGGCGGGTTACACCGCCATGAGCCTGTCACTGAACCGACCGCCCGCCATCGGTCTGATTTGGTGACCGCCATGAATTTGAACATTGACGACATTGTGCGCCGCGTCGTGGCGCGCGTGAAGGATGAACTTGTCACGCCGGAATGGCTGACCCCTGACCAAGCTGCCACCTACTGCGGCCTGACCGCCCGGGGCCTTGAGGACCTCCGCTATCGGCGGGCCGGGCCTGTGGCCTCCAAGGTTGGTGGCCGCATCGTGCGCTACCGCCGTGCCGATCTTGATGCATGGCTTTTTGCGGGGCGCGAAGCATGAGCGGGGGCGATGAAAAACGCCCCCCGCTGGGAACGGGGGGCGCTCAGGAAAACAATGACGGTGATCGTGACCCTTGCAAGGCCCGGGAGAATATACCGGGGACTGACCGGTTGGGCGATGAAAATTGCTTGTTGCCATCCAAGGAGGCCGTGCGGGAGGCACTCCGGCTGATCCACCCCGAAGGCCCGTGGCATGTCAGCGCCAAGCGGGACAAGGGCTTTACCGGGGCAGTTTTCGCGCCCGATGCAGAGGGCGCCGCAGCGGGATGGGCGGTTTCCCAGAACCGAACCCTGAACACCTATATCTCGATTGCGGCTATTCGTCCGGGCTGGAAGGGCGACAAGGCTAAGAAAGAGGATGTGGCGAGCGTCGGGTGGCTCTGGGTTGACGTTGACCCCCGGGTCGGAGAGGAACTTGTTGTGGAACGGGCGCGCATCCTAGCCCGTCTGACCACCAACCTGCCCAAGGGGGTTCCGCCGCCCACTGTCATCATCGACAGCGGGCGCGGCTTCTGGGGCCTCTGGCGTCTGTCTCAGCCCGTGGTAATGCCGGCAGTCGAGGATGATGGCTGGGATGCAGCACGGGCGTCGGTGGAAGACCGTAACCGGGCGCTTGAACTCGCCTTCGACGCCGACTCCTGCCACAATCTTGAGCGTGTCTGCCGCCTACCCGGTACGGTGAACCGCAAAGCCGGGGGCGGTCTTGCCCAGATCGTAGACCAGTCAGACGCGACGTATCTGCTTAGCGACTTTCAACCGGTGCCCAGCACGAAGGTCGTCACCGCCGCAGACACCGCAGCCGCCGTGCCGCTGGCAGGTGTGGACGTGGCGGCGTTGCCGCTGACGGACGGCCTGCGCGCTCTGATTGTGCAGGGTCGCGACCCCGACGAACCGGCGCGCTGGCCCAGCCGAAGCGAGGCTCTGTTCTATGCGGTCTGCGGTATGGTGCGGGCCGGTTGCGAGGATGGCGAGATCTTGGGCGTGATTCTTAACCCCGACCTCGGCATATCTGACCATGTGCTGGCCCAGAAGCGGCCCGAGGCTTACGCCCAACGGCAGGTTGCCCGGGCTCGGGCCGAGGCTGATGATGCGTTTGACTGCGATAAGGACGGGCGGCCCATCGCGAAGTCGCAGCGCAACATCCGAGTTGCAATCCGGCGGCTAGGCGTAGCGCTGCGCCACGACCTTTTCGCCCGCCGCAACCTAATCGAGGGTCTGGACGGCTTCGGCCCCTCGCTGGACGATGCAGCGGTGGCCCGACTCTGGCTTTTGATTGACGAACGGTTCCAGTTTTGCCCGTCGCGCGACTTCTTCCTGACCGTAATAGCGGACGCGTCGCGGCTGAATGCCTTCCACCCAGTGGCGGAATATCTGGCCGCTCTGCGCTGGGACGGGGTGCCGCGGATCGGGCGGTGGCTTGCGGCCTATGGCGGCGCGGTAGACGTGCCCTACACAGGCGCGGTGGGCGAGCTTGTGCTTGTCGCCGCCGTGCGCAGGGTGCGCAGACCGGGCGTCAAGTTCGATGAGATGCTGGTGCTTGAATCCCCGCAGGGCACAAACAAATCGTCGGCGTTAAAACTGCTGGCGATCCGCGACGAGTGGTTCACAGACGACCTGCCTCTCAACGCTGAGGCAAAACGCGTGATCGAGGCGCTTTCTGGAAAGTGGATTGTAGAGGCGGGCGAGTTGAAGGGCCTGAAGAAGGGTGGCACCGACCATTTGAAAGGGTTCCTCTCGCGGACCCACGACAAGGCGAGGATGGCCTACGACCATCTGGACAGCGAGGTGCCACGTCAGTGCATCATCATCGGTACGACCAATGACGGCAAGTACCTGCGCGATTCGACCGGCAACCGCCGGTTCTGGCCGGTGGCCGTGACGGGCTTCGACCTTGACTCCCTGCGCCGCGACCGCGACCAGCTTTGGGCTGAAGCAGCGGCGCGAGAGGCGGAGGGCGTGCCGATCCGGCTGGACCCTGCCCTGTGGGGTGATGCTGCGGAAGAGCAGAATGCGCGCCGGGTAGAAGACCCTTTCTTTGAATCGCTACATGGCGTGCTGGGCGAGGAAATGCAGGGGAAGCTAAGGGCAAAAGATGCTTGGCGGATCGTCGGCAAGCCGCCGGGTATGCGCACGCAGGATGACAACGAACGGCTTGGGGACGCGATGCGTCGGCTGGGGTTTAGTGCAAAGCAGCGCCGTTTTGGTGGTCCCTCGCCAGAGGCAGCCTATGTCCGGGGTGACGGCTTGTGTCGAATTGGACTTGAGATCGGCGATGACGGCGAAGTTGCCGCTGCCTATCTAGAAGGTTCGAGACTGCCCGGCCCGTTCTAGGCGGGTTACGCAAGCGGCTGGGGCTTACGGCTAAGTATCTGATTAGAGATATGGAAGTTCTACCGTTACCCCCGTAGCTCCCCGTAACGCCAGTTCTCTAGACCCGTCTTGCGGCCCGCTGAAAGCCCAAGTTGAAGCGCTTCCCTCGGTCTGTCCTTTTTACCCTTTGTACCTGAAAGGGGTTACGGGGCTTACGGTGGAAAAAGAGCAAGCGGCGGTTGAACTTTGGCGTAACCCATAGGGGGGACGGTGGGGGATACGGTGGCAAAACGTTTGCAGGCCTTTTGCGTCGGTGCATGGGCTGCGGAAATGCAGCGCAACCCGCGCTTTGCGCCCCAGAAAAAGGGACGTTGTCGCCCGGTCCACAGCAAAATCTTTCCGGAGCCACCCACCCCGAAAGGGGGTGCGAATTTCCCACATTTCGGACCAACCGGGCTGGGTGCCCGTTAACATGTTTGCTCCACCCCGAGACCGTTCCCCAAGGGGTGCTAGTTCTTTCCTTTGAATCTTGTTCGCGGTATACTCTACCCAAGGTTGCATTTTGGGAGTTACTCGCCATGCAGGCAGAACCTTTGACCCCGAACAGGATGTTCGATCTGCTGAACGAAGCAGACCTAGATGCCATGACACGTACCGATGCGGTCGGGTTGATCGCGGCGCTTCGGACATGGATCGGCAGCGATGACCCGCCAGAGGTCTACCCGGTCTTGGGCTACGATGTTTTTCTGGATGGTGCGTTTGTCGTCAGTCTTGATGCCCGAACGCAGGAAGGGGCGCTTAAGACAGCGCAGGCGCTGGGTGCACTGACGACAGACGCTATTGAGTCCGGGCGGGCGTCTGCCGTTGAGCGCGCACCGTTGACCGGCGCTGGCGGGCGGTACCGGCTGGTGGGGCAACCCCCAACCCCCTCTGGGAAGGGCGCGTACGTCTTCGATCTGGGCACAAGCAAGTGGTGTTACGTTAACGGGGGCGTGGGGGACGTTCTGGAAATGTCGCCCGAAGAACATATGGCGATGCTGGAACAGGGAGATGAAAATGTCAGCGATGCGAGATGACGTGCCGAACGTCAGCTATACCCAAGAACCCGACGGTACGTGGTGGATTTGTGTCTCGGGCAAATCGACCAAGCTAGATGGCCCCCCACCCTTTATGCGCGATGATCCCGATGACGACGAAACCTCGCCCGAAGGGGATAAGGACAAATGACCCGGCGCGCAGCAATCTATGCCCGGGTCAGCACCGGCGACCAGACCACCGAAAACCAGCTTAGGGTGCTGCGGGAGGTGGCGTCTCGGGCAGGGTGGACCGTCGTCCGGGAATATGACGAAACTGTCTCGGGCGTGGCGGGGCGTGGCAAACGCACGGCCCTGGAAGCTGTGATGCAGGACGCGGCCCGGCGACGCTTCGATGTGCTGATGGCGTGGGACGTCTCACGCCTTGGCCGAAGCCTGACGCAGCTTGTGGGCGTGTTTGAGACCCTGCGGACCATGAACGTCGATCTGTTTCTGGAACAGCAGGGGGTCGACACGACTACACCGTCCGGGCGTGCACTCCTCGGAATGGCTGCGGTATTTGCGGAATTTGAACGGGCGATGCTGATAGAACGAACGAAGGCCGGAATGGAGCGCGCGCGAGCCCGAGGGAAGCGGATTGGTCGCGCCCCTGCCGGAGACGGCATTATCGCTGCCATCCGGGCGTTTCGCGATCAGGGTTACGGGATGGACCGGATCGCTCGTGAACTTCGGTGCGGCAAGGGCCTAAGCCAACGGGTGTGCCAAGCGTATGATCAAGAGCAGAGGGGAGGATTGAATGCCGCCAAATGCTGAGCTTCCGACCCGTCTTATGGGACCGGGGCCGGGGGCAACCGGTTCGGCGAAATGGGTAGTCACTGAAACCGGCATAAAATTGATGGAGGACCTTACTGCCCGGGGCGTGAACCTGACGAGTATCGCCAAGGTATTGGGCATGGACACAGCAACCCTTCGGCTCGTGCGTCAGCGCCAGCCCGAGGTTGAGGAAGCCTATCAGCGCGGCTTGGCGCGGGAAGAAGAGGTGCTTGTTGGCAACCTGCGCCGGGCCGCGAACGACGGAAATGTGGTTGCCGCGATCTTTCTTTTGAAGTCCCGCCACGCCTACAAGGAGGGCGTTGCTTTGGGCGTCAGCGTCAATCTCCACACCGGCGGAGTGCTGGTCGTGCCGGAGCGCGAGACCGTTGAAGCGTATCTTGAGCGAATGCGCCGTGAGGGCGAGACTGACAGTGAGGGCGAGATGATCGACTTGACGCCCGTGGTTGATGCCGACCAAACGGACCGCGCGCGTACTGCGCGGTTAACGGACTGACCCCCATTTATCACATTGCGGGGATACCGGCAGCGGACAGTCGTTTCGCGCTCTACATCCATTTATGGGCAGCCCCAAAGTAGGTCTGGCAACTTTGCGGGACGATGAGAATACAGAGAGTTTGCTTTGCCAAGGCAAAGGAGGCGCTCCACATCACCATCGCCCAAGATTATTCTTGTAAATAGTTGAGGCAATGTAGTGTGCTTGATCGTTGCCCATCGCTACGATAGCATCATTGAAGTAGGAGATGATCTCATCAGCCAGACCCGAGGTCACTTTCGACGTGAGAGAAGATCTTGGAAAAACAGGTTCTTTGTCCGCGTATGTCAGGGACATCCTAAGATTTTCATAGAACCCTGCTCTTGCGTGTGCAAATTGTTCGCAGTATTTACCGAGAGATTTCAAATCTTTAGGTTCGCCGCTTCGGTCAATGCGCTCAATAATCCTCTGCGTCGCAACATCCACACAAATCTGATGAGCAGCCAGAATAGCAAATGCGGCAGATTGTTTTTCGACATGGGAAGGATTTAAACGTTTACTTCCTTCATTTCTCACGTTCCACTGAGCAATCAGGGATTTACCAAGCTCTTCCAGCGCTACAATGGCATGGGTCGTCGCGGATTCGTATCTACCGCTCCGCAGCATAATTTGGGCATCACGATGTTGGCGCCTCGCATTGCTGAGTGCGTCCTCGTGGAATTTGTCTTCCTGCGGTTTACCCATGTTGGCCTAGCCTTTGCGGTTAAATCGAAGCGAAAACCTATGCAGCGGCCCATAGGATTAGGCCAAGCCAAATACAAATATCGCCTCACTGTCGCTTAGCGCATACTCCTGCAACAGGCCTTCGTCGCTCTCATGTGTCGTGAAGCGAAGGCTAGCGCCACCGTGAGCTGTGTTCTTACATAACACCTGTCGGTTCCTTAAGTTAAGAGTCGAATTCGCTATAAGTGTGTCGTCACCCCGGAAGCGAGCGACAGCAGGGTGGGGGGCGGGCACAAATTTGCATCAATCTCGATGGGCAGGAAGGGCAGTAGGCAACGCTACCCTTTCGGGGTGAATGTTAACAACGGTTACAATGGACGCGCTCGTCTTTCTCGAATCTTGTTTACAATTTCATGTAGAGCATGACATCGATGTCCACGATCATTTGCGCGACGCAGCAATTCTGCCATGCCGTAAGGTGTCTTCAGAACATCCTCGCGTTTTATGGCAAAATCGCGCTGAATATCGGCCACCAACTGGTCGTAAAGCGCATCGGTGAGATCGTTCTTAAGCTGTGCCTCAAGTCTCACTCGAAAGCAGGCATAATCGTCGCCGACCTTGAACCTAGAATCTTGAACATCGCGCTCGCCAAGAATCCTTTGCAGGGCGCGATTAGGGCGGGCAGTAGGTCCGCTTGCTTCGTCGCAGTCAAAAACCACATAAAGGGGTATATTCAGTTCCCGAAAAATAGCAGTTGGGCGGGCTAGATTGTTTTTCCCGTTCGCGCATAGAACGGCTATCCCAGCGGCCTCAAAGTCATATTCTTCCAACGTAGCGGCGGCGGCAAGAGCGGCTTTGTCGCCAACGCCCTCAACTAGAACCACCATGTCTGCAAAAAATCCCTCCGCTATTTCTGGCCCGATTATATGCAGTCGCTGACGCAGTGCATCGGCAGTAAATGTTCCGGGAGGTTCCTCATTGGCGGTTTCAATTAGTGCGGCCACCTGGTCTAGCGTTGAGTTAGTAAACTGGCATTCCTTCATGTCCCCGGTCACGGTTGCGGCGCGCCTTGCAAGCCAGACTTCATCAAAGCGATCTAGCGAGACGAAAAGTGGTGAGTGGGATGCGAACATGACCTGCGTTTGGTCGGCTACCCCCTGCAACGAACCATCGGAAAGTTTCTTCAACACCTTCGCGAAATGTCGCTGCTTTGTTGGATGTTGATACAGTTCAGGCTCTTCAATTGCCAGTATCAGCCCCGGCAGGACATAGGGTTCACGAATTTGGCCCTCCCCTTGCTCTCCTTCTGCGTCTTCGGCAGCTGCGAAATCTGCCGCACCTGCGCTGGCTAGATGCTGCAGGAGCGTGACGATGAAAGCCCTTTGTAAGCCATGGCCCTTTCTTTCAACCGGTCCCTCAAAGCCGTCTTCATCGAGCAGCACATCTGCCTTCGGAAGTGGGATCGCAAATTCCTCGGGTGCCTGCCAGCGCAACGCTACCCCCGCTTGGGCGTAAAACGCCCTCAAGGTTTCGCTCAACACGTCGGCTAATCCCCCAAGTTCCGGCAAATTCGCCGGATCAACAAGCGCCCGGAATTCGCCGGTCACCCGTTCCTGAAACCTTCGTACATCGTCTCGCCTTTGGACTGCGTTTCTGACCACTAGCTCCATAAGCTTTGCTATGACTGCGCCGCGTGCGTCCATGCTGTCGGCAGAAGCGTCACGGACCGCTGGGATAAAGACAAAACTGGTACTTTTCTGCAGATTTCCGCGAGCAACATTTGTAAAACCGAAAAACTGCCCATCGTCCGTTCGTGCTTCACACCGGTCGGCGTGATTCCGCTCCCATTCATCCATCCTGCTCTGCACTTCCATGGCATTGCTGGCATTTTGAAGTCCCAACGTCGGAGCGAGGGCATTAAACTCCGTTCGTCTCGGAGTTGCCCCTTCCAAGGCCCGAATTGCAGCGAAGGGTGGATACTGCAAGGTTTCGCCAAAGTATCTTCCGTTGTTCCGACCGCCGCCAGCTTCGAAGATTCGAGTGACGCTCATTTCGTTGTTACGGATGCGTTCGCCGAAACGCGCCAGTTCCTCCGCATTGAAGTTGTGGAATGTTAGCGTGATCTTGATTGGTTGGTCTAGCTGGCGGCCAAAGAAGTCATCACCTTCAACATTGGTGGCCGGGGCGTAGAATCGATCAATAGCTCGAAGTATCGTTGACTTTCCTGCTCCGTTTCCTCCAAGGATTGAGGTATGTCGGCCAAAATGTACTTCCGCATCGCGGATGGCTCGAAAATTTTGAACTCGGACACGTTTCAATATCATCGTTCCGCCTCATTTGCTTGATAAGCGACTTGAAATTTGCGCGCTTGCGAGGAGATTCTTATGTGGGCGACTATCGAGGAAGCCATTGAAACCAAACATCAACTCACCTTTCGTTACAAGGGGGCAGTGCGAGTGGTTGAGCCTCATGCCCTCGGCATCAACCAAAAGGGCCACAAAACCCTTTGTGCTTGGCAGATCAGCGGCGGGTCAGGGCAAGGCTTCCGCGACTTTCACATATCCGAGATGTCCGGTGTCGCCATTTTGGATATAGACTTTCTCGGTCCCCGCCCGGGATACCTTCGGGGAGACACAACTTTGCCCGTCATTCACGCGCAGCTTTAGGCTGGCCGCAACGTTTACTTCGGGCCTAAGCCACCAACGAATAGCGCTCCTTCGCGCCTCCGAGCCGAGGTATTCTTGCGCATTGCAGCCAATGGCGGCTTGCAGACAGCAAGGAGCTGACCCAGTGCCTGAAACAGCACTCCAAGTCCCCGATCCAATCTCATTTACCAATGCCGGGATTCTTTCCATGGCTAAGGTTATCTCGCTCGCCGAAGTGGTAGCCCGGCGCGCCGATAAGTTTACCAATTTGATCGACGCGCTTGAGTCTGGCGTGCGAAGCCGAGCTGCCGAGGGTGCTGAAAGTTTCGCCCGTGCGGGCTTCACCCCTAAGGACCAACAGATCGCTGTCAGTAAAGCCGCAGCCACGATACGTCGCGAGGTTTCTGTTAACTCCTCCGATGCCCGCTGGGCCCAATTGAAGGAACTAAACACAGCGGCGAGCAATCTTGCAACCACAGCGCAGCTTTGGGCCTCGCCGGTAACCGTCCTTGCTCGCTCAGGGCTTGGGACGCCGGAACGCACTGCGTTCCAGCAGCAATTATGCCGCTCCGGAACGGTGGAGCTGAAGAACGCTGCTTTGTTGGCCATTGCCACTAACAACAATGTTTTGGCGGCAGCTCTCGTCACCATCATCGACCAGATGCCTGCCCGGTCTCGGCCGTTCAGCGCGCAGGCCCTAGCAGACAAGTTGGTTGGTGAAGAGACGCGCCGAGTTCAGTCCGCCATTATGTCCGTGCGGCTCGCAGCCCAGCGCGCAATCAATCGCAACCGGGAATGGGAGAGTGGGAAGGCCCGTACCCTTGATCGATTGAAACTTGCTCGGAACCAGAAGGGTGCAATCTGATGCCACTCTACCTGATCCATCGCACCCGTGACGAACAGCGCAACCCTTTCGGCGCACATGCCGCGCTAGTTGATGCTGCCAATTCTACCGCTGCGATTGCTGCCGCAAATGCCCTTGTCCGGGGTGCGAACGGTATCTTTGAAGGCTTTGCGGTCTCCCAAGTTGCAACCGAGGCAGGGGCAGCTCACGTAAACACGTACTTCGAAGGCGATGCGGTAAATCTTCTAGGTTTCAGCCGTGGGGGTGCCCCAGCATGATCGAACTGGATCCTCTGAAGAGTTCTGATCGCGACGCATGGCTGGTCTCGCATTACCATAATTTGTTCGACCCCGAGCTGCGCCTTGCGCATGCCGCTTTGTTGGCATGGGCTGCCGAAGACCCTGACCGGGAAGGCTGGCCGTTGCCAAGAGACGTGATCCGGTTTGCCAACTTTTACGGCGTCCCAGTTGCCGAACTTGGTGGACTGGTGGGGTTACTTCCGTTTCGCTGCGGACGGCGAACGCTTTGGGCAGATATGGCCCGAGACCCTGACTTCATTACTCAGATTGGATTCGGGGCGATCGCGTACCGGGCAAAGGTTGCCTATGGTATTTTTTGTGCAGCATCAGACATCCTCAGTCGGGAAATAGACACGCTCCATTGATGTTTTCTGTGCCTCCGCCATTTCCAAAGCTCACGAGCGTTCCTCTATTGATTTGGGGGTCCGCCGCCCGACACCGCGCCGGGCGGCGCAGGGGGTCAGGCAGCCTTTATCCGAAGCGCCATGGGCCGTGCATCCGCGTCAAGGAAAAGACACCTGCGCCGCAAGGCTCGCCTAAGCACGTCTGCGGCGGGTTCGACCATCTCAAGCAACTCCTTGTTCACGAAGCGCTCGTGCCCGTAGTAGAAGCTCAGGTAGACCTTCAGGTCCCGGACTCCATCCTCCCCCATGGGCTTGCGGATAAGAAGGGATCCAAACCCACTGATGTGCTTGCGGACCATCTCAAGTGTCCGAATCGCCTCAACTGCCTCCTCTAGAGAAGGCATCTTGCTTTCAATCATGTTGTGCCCCTTTCAGGGGATAGGGCACTGTCGTCTGGGAGGAAATTATCCGACCAACAGACGCCAGCACCGGGTTTCGGTGTTGATTTCTTTGGTCGGCACCATTGGCGGTTTTCAGCCCCGGAGGGCCAACTGGCATCTATGGTTTCGGACCCGTCCAAGGGTCCACCGGACAACGTCTGATGCTGCCAAGTGGGGCCCACATATGGATCGCTGACACTCAGACTATTGCACAACCGGCCAGCTACCTGTCAACCGGCAATAAACCCTTTGAACGGCGCGGTACCAGTTGGTGGCCACTTCGGAATCCAGGCCTATTGACAGCCCATTTGTTAACGGTGTAAACACCTGCTGTGTATAGCGTTCACAGGGAAGCAATCGGGTGGATGATGAGCTTGTCGGCATCAATGAGATAGCCGAGATGGCAGGGGTCTCCAAACAGGTGGTCGCCAACTGGCGGGCACGGATTGCCAACTTCCCGAAGCCCATTGCCGTTCTGGCATCGGGTCCAGTGTTCCGCCGATCACAGGTGCGATCCTGGCTGCGAAAGAGGAAGGTTCCAATGGCTCACGTTTTCTCAACGATCAACCTCAAGGGCGGGGTTGGAAAGACGACCACCACAGTCGCGGTGGCTGAAACACTGTCCTCAGAGTTCGGCAAGAAGGTCCTTGTGATTGACCTTGACCCTCAGACCAACGCGACCACGATGTTGATCGGGGAGGACAAGTGGCGGACCCTGAACGACAGTGGGCGCACCCTTGCCCGCCTGTTTAAGGACGCGCTTGAGCCTGACAACAAGCAGTTCAACTTTGACGCCGCGCTCCAGAAGAACGTGTCTGACGTGAGCGGGACGCACAAGCTGGACCTCCTCCCGTCCAGCCTTGACCTGATCGACGTTCAGGACCGTCTGGCAGCCGCGCCCAGTGGCAAATACTTCTCCAACAACCCGATTGAATTGCTGTGGAAGGCTGTGAAGTCGCGGCTTGATGACTATGACGTTGTGATCGTGGACTGCCCGCCCAACTTGGGCATCATCACGTTAAACGGGCTGCGCATCTCTGACGGCTACATTATCCCGACCATCCCAGACATCCTGTCCACCTACGGCATCCCGCAGATCGTGACCCGGGTGCGCGACTTCGCGGATGAGATCGGAGAGAGCATTGAGCCCTTGGGCATCGTCGTGACCAAGTTCCAAGCCAATTCATCGGTCCATGCGAACGTGATGCGCAATCTCCGCGCTGGCAAGGATGCCCCGGTGTTTGCTACTGTCATCCCACAGGCAAACAACATTGCTGGTGCGGCTGAACACCAGTCCTACGCCCGCACCCTCAAGCAGAAGTATGGCTACGGTGGGATGGCTGAATCCTATCGGAGCCTTTCCCAAGAGATCATCACAAAGCTGGAGGCCTGAGCAATGAAGTTGCGCACTAAGTTGCTGGACCTCGCCAAGGCGGTAGCCGATGCAGCCGACCGGGACCCGGAACTTGCCAGCCGCCTGACTGAAATCTTCGGCGCGCCACCCGCTGCCCCCAAGAAGCCTGAACCTGTCCCGGGCCGTGCAAAGAACCGGAGGCCAGCGGCGCTGCTGGACCCGGTGGTGGTAGTGGGCGAAGGGGAGGACGTCCTGCGCAGCCAACTGGAGGCCCTATCGCTGGACCAGTTGCGCGACGTGGTGGCCGAGTATGGAATGGACCAAGGCAAGCTGGTGATGAAATGGAAGGACCCGGTGCGCGTCATTGACCGCATCGTTGAAATTGCGGTTGCCCGTTCCCAGAAGGGCCACGCTTTCAGGGCGGAGTAGGACGCAGGAACGACGCTGCTAGGCTGTGGTCTGAGACAGTTGCCGGATGGTCAGCATCAGGTGGTCGCCAATCGCCTTGCCCAAGAGGGGCGGCACCGCGTTGCCAATCTGTACATACTGTTCTGTGCGGTACCCTGAAAACTCAAACCAGTCCGGGAAGGCTTGCAGGCGGGCGGCCTCCGCCTGCTGTGTCGCCAGCTTGGCACGGAGGTCTGTGAGACGGCCAACGTCGCGCGGCTTCATTGGGCCGAGTGCTGCCTTTTCTTCAAGTGCGACCATCCGCGTCAGTTCGGCCTTGGACATTGCCGACCCGCCAACCTCGTGTTGAGTTAGCTTCACCCGGTTAAAATCGCCTAACCTGTGAAACGGATACCCATACCCTCGGCAATGTGAAAACGCTCTTCTGACAATGTTACCTCCAGTCTTTTGGGGGCCAATGGACGATTCCCACCACATTTAGTCAATGATTCACTGTTAGTTGTAGGGCGGGGCGAACGGCACAAAAACAGAAAAGACAGGCAAACTGCCCGTCTTCCGTCCTAGAACCCGTCTTTGCCTACCGTCCCAGGCCGCTCATGGAGCGTAACTCTTTGATTTATTGGCTCCGGCGGTAGGGATCGAACCTACGACCAATTGATTAACAGTCAACTGCTCTACCGCTGAGCTACGCCGGAACACGGGGGCCGTATAGCAAGGCTGTCTGGGGGCGGCAAGGGGATATGCGTGAAAAATCGGCGATCTTTTCAGGGGATGTGGAAATGGGCGGCGGGGCCGGGGAAAGCTGTGGCCGAAATCTCGTTTCTGTCAACAAGATCAATGAGATGCGCAAGGACGTTGCGGCTGGCAGCGGGCAGCAGTGCGGCGGGGGTATCGGTGTAGATGCGCTGTGCCAGGGCCATCGGCGTGGCGGGGCGGTCCTTCAGGGCGGCAAGGATCGCCGCCTCGCGCGCGCGGCGGTGGGCAGCAAGTTCGGCCAGACGGGCGGCGGGGTCTGCGACAGGCTCGCCGTGGCCGGGCAGGAACACCTGCCAGTCGCGCGCGGCAAGGCGCGACAGCGACGCCATATAGGCCCCCATGTCGCCATCGGGGGGCGACACAAGCGTGCTTGACCAGCCCATCACGTGATCGCCGGAAAACAGCACCCCGCCAAAACCGAAGGCAAGGTGGCACCCCATGTGACCGGGGGTATGGATCGCCTCGATCTCCCAGGTGGCGCCCTGCACCACGTCGCCATCGGCAAGCGTTCTGTCCGGGCGAAAGGACGCGTCCGCGCCTTCGCCGCCGCCGGTCATGCCGCGGTCCAGAAGCTGTGCCATCAGGGCGCTGCGCCCCGACAGCGCATCGCCAAAGGCCAGCACTTGCGCCCCGGTCGCCGCCTGCACCGCGGGTGCAAGCGCCGAATGGTCCAGATGCGCGTGGGTGACAAGGATGTGGCTGATGCGTTCGCCCGGCGTCAGCGCGGCAAGAATTGCGTCCAGGTGATCGGGCAGGGCGGGGCCGGGGTCGATCACCGCGACGGCCCCGGTTCCGACGATATAGGTGTTCGTCCCCGTGCCCGTCAGGGGCGAAGGGTTGGCGGCCCTGACCCGTCGCACCGCGTTTCCCAAATGCGTCACCGCTTGGCCTTTCCTTGCTGTGCCTTGGCAGCTAGGGTCGGGGTCATGCGTCCCAACACCCTTCTTCCGCGCAGTCTGTTCGGGCGTGCCGCCCTGATCCTGATCGTGCCCATCGTCACGATCCAGCTTGTGGTGTCCATCACCTTTATCCAGCGGCATTTTGAACGGGTGACGCGGCAGATGACAACGGGTGTCGCCGCTGAAATAGGCATGTTGCTGGCGCAGGTGGAGGCGGCCCCCTCCGCCCCGGATGCCGTGGCGCGGGCGACCCCTTTGGCCGAGGCGTTGGAGATCGTGCTGGCGTTGCCCGCCGGGGGGGCTGCGCCCGAAGGTGACCTGCGGGGGTTCTGGGACCTGACCGGCGTGGTCGTCATCAGCACCCTGCGCGAGGCGTTGCCCGCCTTGCAACCGGTCGATCTGCAATCGCGCAACGGCGAGGTGCTGCTGCGTCACCCCAGCCGTTTTGGCGACGTGGAGTTGATCATCGACCGCCGCCGCATGTCGGCCAGCAATCCGCACCAGTTGCTGGTGTTGATGATTGTGACATCGGTCCTGATGACGATGATCGCGTTTCTGTTCCTGTCCAACCAACTGCGCCCGATCAAGCGTCTGGCCGATGCCGCCGAGGCGTTCGGCAAGGGGCGCAACATCCCCTACAAACCGCGCGGCGCGATCGAGGTGCGGGCGGCGGGCCATGCGTTTCTGGACATGCGCGCCCGGATCGAACGGCAGATCGAACAGCGCACGCAGATGCTGTCGGGCGTCAGCCACGATCTGCGCACCCCGATGACCCGCCTGCGCCTTGGCCTGTCCATGCTGCCCGAGGATGACGATACGGCAGCGCTGCTGGCCGATGTGGCCGACATGGAGCGTCTGGTCGATGAATTCCTGTCCTTCGCCCGGGGCGACGCGCTTGAGGCCGCCGAAGACACCGACCCGGTGCTGCTGGCGATGCGGCTGGTGGAAAACGCGCAGCGGGCCGGGCAGCCGGTGACCCTGCATCAGACCGATGGGCAGGGCCGGGTGCGGCTGCGTCCGCAGGCCGTCAGCCGCGCGTTGGAAAACCTGATCGGCAATGCCGTCCGATTCGGCACCCGCGCCGAGGTGTCCGTGATCGTGACCGAGCGCGCCTTGCGGCTGGTGGTCGAGGATGACGGCCCCGGCATCCCAAAGGACCGGCGGGACGAGGCGCTGCATCCCTTTACCCGGCTGGACGAAGCGCGCGATCCGAACAAGGGGGGCGGTGTGGGCCTTGGCCTGACCATCGCCGCCGACATCGCGCGCAGCCACGGTGGCACCTTACGCCTTGGCGACAGCGACCGTCTGGGCGGCCTGAAGGCGGAACTGGTGCTGGCGCGCTAGTTTCGCGCGGCCCCAAGGTTCAGCACCCAATGCAGATCGCGCCCGGCATCAATGGCCAGACCAAGCCCGGCATCCGTGATGCCTTTGGTCAGGATGTTGCGCCGATGCCCCTTGGACGCCATCCACCCGGCCACGACCGCGCTCGGCAACGGGTGGCCCTGTGCCACGTTTTCCGCAGCCGTCCGAAAGGCATAGCCCTGCCGTTTCAACCGGTCCTGCAGGTCTGATCCGTCGCTCGACTGGTGGCCCATGCGCCCCCGGTCGGCACTGTCGCAGGCGTGGTCTTGCGCGGCGCGGGTCAGGCGCGCTTCGGCGGTGACGGGGGCAAGACCGGCGCGGTGCCGTTCGGTGTTGATCAGCGCAATCACCTCGGCCGCCATCGCAGCTGACCCTGCGGGACGGGTGCAGGACAAGGCGGGGCTGGCCAGTGTCAGGACAAGGGCGATCAGAATGGGCTTTGTGAACATGCGCGCGCGGACCTCTGGTGCCGATGGTCGTGCGAGCCTATCCCTTTGAAACAGGGCGCGACAGCACCCGGCGACCGGGCCAGCAAGGTTTCGCCTTGACCCAGTGGATCGATTTTTCCGCAAATTTTCCTGCACAGCTTTTGCGCGCTGGCGGCCCATGACCCGCCGCACAGGCGGGTGACGCCCCGGTTGCGACTGAATTCCTTTGGAAAAATCGCGCGTCCCGCCCGCAGGCCGGGGCTGGCCGCACCGCAGCTGTGGCAGGTGAAAACGCCCTGCTGCCCTTGCAGCCCCCGGCGCGCGCCACTAAGACTCTGGCAAGACGTCCGACGTTATTCATCCATCGAGAGCAAGAGGCACGCCCAGATGCGCGATCCCGTTGACCATTACATGAATACCCTTGTCCCGATGGTAGTCGAACAGACCAGCCGGGGCGAACGTGCCTACGACATCTTCAGCCGCATGTTGAAAGAGCGGATCATCTTTCTGTCCGGCCCCGTCCATGATGGCATGTCCAGCCTGATCTGCGCGCAGCTTCTGTTCCTCGAGGCGGAAAACCCGTCCAAGGAAATCAGCATGTACATCAACAGCCCCGGTGGCGTGGTGACGTCCGGCCTGTCGATCTATGACACCATGCAGTACATCAAACCCAAGGTGTCCACGCTGGTGATCGGGCAGGCGGCCTCCATGGGATCGTTGCTGCTGACGGCAGGGCAAAAGGGCATGCGCTTCAGCCTGCCCAACAGCCGCGTCATGGTGCACCAGCCGTCCGGCGGCTATCAGGGGCAGGCCACGGACATCATGATCCATGCCCGCGAAACCGAAAAGCTGAAGCGCCGGTTGAACGAGATCTACGTCAAGCACACCGGCAATGATTACGCGACCGTCGAGGCCGCGTTGGAGCGGGACAACTTCATGTCTGCCGAAGATGCGAAAGCCTGGGGCCTGATCGACGAGATCGTGGAAAGCCGTGGCAAGATGGACGACACGGCGAAGTGAGTGTGCGCCCCCGTGCCGCGATCCGGCCTGGGGGCGATTTGACATTGTGAAGGCGCGGGCCTTGGCCTAGACTTTCAATCACAAGGCACCCTGCAAAGGGGGCGGACGGCAGAGGAAGACGATGGCGAACAATTCTGGCAGCGACAGCAAGAACACGCTCTACTGTTCGTTCTGCGGCAAAAGCCAGCATGAAGTGCGCAAACTGATCGCCGGTCCGACGGTGTTCATCTGCGACGAGTGCGTCGAGCTTTGCATGGACATCATCCGCGAAGAGACAAAGACCACCGGTCTGAAATCCAGCGATGGCGTCCCGACCCCGCGCGAAATCTGCAAGGTGCTGGATGATTACGTCATAGGCCAGATCCATGCCAAACGCGTGCTGTCGGTTGCGGTGCACAACCATTACAAGCGGCTGAACCATTCGTCCAAGACGGATATCGAGCTGTCCAAGTCGAACATCCTGCTGATCGGCCCCACCGGCTGCGGCAAGACCCTGCTGGCGCAGACGCTGGCGCGCATACTGGACGTGCCCTTTACCATGGCCGATGCGACCACGCTGACTGAGGCGGGCTATGTCGGTGAAGACGTCGAAAACATCATCCTGAAACTGCTTCAGGCGTCGGAATACAACGTCGAGCGCGCACAGCGCGGCATCGTCTATATCGACGAGGTCGACAAGATCACGCGCAAGTCGGACAATCCCAGCATCACCCGCGACGTGTCGGGTGAAGGAGTGCAACAGGCGCTGCTGAAGATCATGGAAGGCACCGTCGCCTCGGTGCCGCCGCAGGGCGGACGCAAGCATCCGCAGCAGGAATTCCTGCAAGTGGACACGACGAACATCCTGTTCATCTGTGGCGGGGCCTTTGCGGGCCTGGAAAAGATCATCGCGCAGCGCAACAAAGGCAGCGGCATCGGCTTTGGTGCCGACGTCAAAGACCCCGATGCACGCGGCGCGGGCGAGCTGTTCAAAGAGCTGGAGCCTGAGGATCTGCTGAAATTCGGCCTGATCCCGGAATTCGTCGGCCGTTTGCCGGTGATTGCCACCCTGACCGATCTGGACGAAGCGGCGCTTGTAACGATCCTGACCGAACCGAAGAACGCATTGGTCAAACAGTACCAGCGCCTGTTCGAGATCGAGGGCGTCAAACTGACCTTCACCTCTGATGCGCTGTCCGCAATCGCCAAGCGCGCGATCAAGCGCAAGACCGGCGCGCGCGGCCTGCGGTCGATCATGGAAGATATCCTGTTGGATACCATGTTCGAACTGCCGGGACTGGATGGCGTCGAAGAGGTTGTGGTCAACGAAGAGGCGGTGAACAACGGCGCCAAGCCGCTGCTGATCTACACCGAAACCAAAAAGAAAGAGCCTGCAACAGCGGGCTGACCCTTTCGCAATCGTTTCCAAGGGGCGGGCCATTGGTCCGCCCTTTTGCTATGCGCCCCGGATTGGACGCCGAAGAATTTTCAGACGAAACCCCTTCTTTCCCGCAGCGGTGCCCTGCGCGCACTGGACCTTCGGCCCCCTTTCCGGCATAGGGGAACAAATGTCTTTGCGGAGGGTGCAATGGATTTCCTCAAACGGCTTCTGACCTGGTGGAACAGCCAGACGCTGGGCACGCAGATCTTTACCGCGCGCCGGGGTGTGCGGGTTGGCGAAGACAATCAGGGCAATATCTATTACCAGACCGCCGACGCCAAACGCCGCTGGGTGATCTACAACGGCGATATGGAAGCGTCCCGCGTCAATCCCGACTGGCACGGCTGGCTGCACTTTACCTGGGATCAGCCCCCGACCAAGGCACCCTTGGCGCACAAGGTCTGGGAAAAGCCGCATCAGGAAAACCTGACCGGCACCGATGCCGCCTATGCCCCCCTCGGCTCCATCCGCCGTCCGGACCCGGTCGCCCGCCGCGACTACGAGGCGTGGCAACCCGAATAATGGCCGAGAACCGTTCAGAGGTGCTGGCCGGTGCCGCCGTACTGGCCTTGGGAATCGGCTTTCTGGTCTATGCGGGCCAGACGACCGGCTTGTCGGGTGATACCGGGCGCTACGAATTGCGCGCCTCGTTTCGGTCGGTCGAAGGGGTGACGGTCGGCACCGACGTGCGCCTTGCCGGGGTCAAGATCGGGTCGGTCACGACCCTGTCGCTGAACCCGCAGACGTTTTTCGCCGATGCCACGCTTTCGGTGCAGGACGGCATCCTGCTTCCCGACGATTCTGCCGCGCTGGTGTCGTCCGAAGGGTTGCTGGGCGGCACCTTCGTTGAACTGGTGCCGGGCGGATCGCTGGAAAACTATGCCGCCGGGTCGGAAATCGAAGACACTCAAGGCGCAGTCAGCGTCATCTCCCTGATGATGAAATTTGCGGGCGGCGGCGAAGATCCGGGCGCAGGGCCTGTGGAATGATCCGCCTTGCCGCCGCTTTGGCGTTGCTGGCCACCACAGCTACCGCGCAGGACTATGCCGACGCAGATGCAGGCGTGCTGCGCTGGCTGGACAAACTGACGGGTGAGACGGCGGATATCGAACTGTCGCGCGGGCAAGAGGCGGTTTCGGGCCGCTTGACCATCCGGCTGGACGCCTGCCGCTATCCGGCGGACAACCCCGCGTCGGATGCGCTGGCACATCTGACCATCCGGGATGCCGATGTGGACGTAGCCGCCTTCGACGGCTGGATGGTGGCGTCAAGCCCGGCGCTCTCGGCGCTGGATCATCCGCGTTACGATGTCTGGGTGCTGCGCTGTGTGACCCCGGACACCCCCGCCACCGACGCGGCCGACGACGAATAACCCGCCGGGGCAAAGTCCGCCGCCCCTTGCAGCGCAAGCGACAGACGACGGCGATACTCTCCACGCGTGATTTCCAGCCCGCCAAGGCTGGCCAGATGCGGCGTCAGGAACTGCGTGTCAAACAGCGTGAACCCGCCCGCGCGCAGGCGGTGCACCAGATAGGCCAGCGCCACCTTCGATGCATCGGTTCTGCGCGAGAACATGCTTTCGCCAAAAAACGCCTGCCCCAGAGTCACGCCGTACACCCCGCCCACCAGCGTGTCGCCTTCCCACAGTTCCAGACTGTGGGCGTGGCCTGCGTGGTGCAACGCGCGGTACAGTGCAAAGATCGGACCGTTGATCCATGTCTCGGGCCGGTCGGCGCAGCCTGCCAGAACGCCCGCAAAATCGGTGTCCACCCGCACATCCCAACCACAGCGCAAAATCCGCCGCCGCAACGTGCGAGAGGCGTGAAAGCCATCCAGCGGCATGATCCCCCGGCGGCGCGGATCGACCCAGTGGATTTCCGGGTCGTTGCGCCCTTCGGCCATGGGAAAGATGCCCGCCGCATAGGCGCGCAACAGAATGTCCGGGGTGATCTGGGGATGCGGTGCCAGCATCAGATGGCCCCAACGGCAGGCGGATACCCCCGGTCAGGGATATCCGCGGATCGGATCAGCCGAACTGGGCCGCCAGCCATTTTTCCAGCCAGTGGATGTTGTATTCGCCGTTCTGCACATCGGGTTCAGCCAGCAGGGCGTGGAACAGCGGCACGGTGGTATCGACGCCATCGACGATCAATTCCCCCAGCGCGCGTTTCAATCGCGCCAGCGCCTCGGGGCGGTCGCGGCCATGCACGATCAGCTTGCCGATCAGGCTGTCGTAGTAGGGCGGGATAGAATAGCCGCCATAGAGCGCCGAATCCATCCGCACACCCAATCCGCCGGGCGCATGGAACACCCGAACCTTGCCGGGGCAGGGTGCAAAGTTCGGCAGCTTTTCCGCGTTGATCCGCACCTCGATGGCGTGGCCGTTGATTTCAAGGTCGCTTTGCGTGAACGACATGCCAAGGCCCGCCGCCACGCGGATCTGTTCGCGCACCAGATCGACGCCAAAGATCGCCTCGGTCACCGGGTGTTCGACCTGAAGCCGGGTGTTCATCTCGATGAAATAGAACCCGCCGTCTTCATACAGAAACTCGATGGTGCCTGCGCCGATGTAGTTGATTTTCGACATCGCATCGGCACAGACCTTGCCGATTTCGGCGCGCATTTGGGGGGTGATGGCGGGGCCGGGCGCCTCTTCGAATACTTTCTGGTGTCGGCGCTGAAGCGAGCAGTCGCGCTCGCCCAGGTGAACCGCCTTGCCCTTGCCGTCACCGAACACCTGAATTTCGATATGGCGGGGTTTTTGCAGGTATTTCTCGATATACACCTCGTCGTTGCCAAAGGCGTTCTTCGCCTCGGACCGGGCGGTGCGAAAGGCAACTTCAAGCTCTTCGGGGTTGGTCGCGACCTTCATGCCGCGCCCGCCGCCGCCTGCGGTGGCCTTGATGATCACTGGAAAGCCGATGGCCGCCGCAACACCGATGGCGGATTCATAGTCGGCCACGCCGCCGTCCGACCCCGGCACAACCGGAATCCCCAGCGCCTTGGCGGTTTCCTTGGCGGTGATCTTGTCGCCCATGATGCGGATATGTTCCGCCGACGGGCCGATGAAGGTGATGTCGTGATCTTCCAGCGCCTGCGCAAAGGCCGCGTTTTCCGACAGAAAGCCATAGCCCGGATGCACTGCCTGCGCGCCGGTGATTTCGCAGGCCGAGATGATGGCGGCCTTGCTCAGATAGCTTTGCGACGATGGCGCTGGCCCGATGCAGACGGATTCATCGGCCATGCGGACATGCATCGCATCGGCATCTGCGGTGGAATGGACGGCGACCGATTTGATCCCCATTTCCTGGCAGGCGCGGATCACGCGCAGCGCAATCTCGCCCCGGTTGGCGATCAGGATCTTTTCGAACATGCGCCGGTCCCCTTATTCGATGATCATCAGGGGGGCGCCGTATTCGACGGGGGTGCCGTCTTCTACAAGGATGCGCTTGATCACGCCCGCGCGCGGGGCGGGGATGTGGTTCATCGTCTTCATCGCCTCGATGATCAGGACGGTCTGGCCTTCGGTCACTGTGGCACCCACCGTGGCAAAGGGCGTAGAGCCGGGTTCAGCCGCCAGATAGCAGGTGCCGACCATTGGCGACGTGACAGCGCCGGGATGCTGGGCCGGGTCTTCGTTCAGGGGCGCGGCAGCGGGGGCCTGTGCCGGAGCGGCAGCGGCGGGGCCGGGGGCGTAGTGCTGTTGCACGGGGGCTGCGGCCTGCATCTGGACGATGTTGGATTGCTTGACGACGCGCACTTCAAGGCTGTCATCCTCGCCGTATTCGCGCTTTACCGACAGTTCGGTCAGGTCGTTCTTGTTCAGAAGTTCCGCCAATGCCTGGATAAAGGCCACGTCCGCGTCAGGGGTGTGTTTGCTCATGCCGTCCTCTGTTGGCGTTTACGCCTTGTGGGTTGCCTGTGGGGGCCTTGCTGGCCCGGTCGCGTCAAAGGGCTGTCTGCTTATACGACAGCCCGTTGGGGGTGAAAAGCGCCGATCTATCGCCGCTTTTGCGGGCAGTCAAAGCGTATTGGGCCGTGTCGCGGCGCGAAATCCGCATCCCGCACATTTTACCATTTGATAAAAAATCCGAAGCGTGGCAATTTTTCGATAACGATAAAAGCAAAACAGGGAGACGTGCCTTGTCCAACAGCCCGCTGACCCCCGGCGTTGTCCCGGGGCGCCTGCCAGCCGCCACCTATCACGACCACTTTGCCGACCACGAAGCCCCCCTTGACCGGCACGAGGCGCATGTCGCCTCTGACCGCTGCTATTTCTGCCATGACGCGCCCTGCATCACGGCCTGTCCCACCAGTATCGACATCCCGCTGTTCATCCGGCAGATCGCGACCGGCACGCCCGATGCGGCGGCAAAGACCATCCTGTCGCAAAATATCCTTGGCGGCATGTGCGCCCGCGTCTGCCCGACCGAGCAATTGTGCGAAGAGGCCTGCGTGCGCGAAGCGGCCGAGGGCAAGCCGGTGGAAATCGGCCGCCTGCAGCGCTTTGCCACCGACACGCTGATGCGCAAGGGGGTGCATCCATTCGTGCGTGGGGCCGCCACCGGCAAGACCGTTGCCGTCGTCGGCGCGGGTCCGGCGGGTCTGGCCTGCGCGCACCGTCTGGCGATGAAGGGGCATGACGTCGTGATCTTTGACGCGCGACCCAAACCGGGCGGGCTGAACGAATACGGCATCGCCAGCTACAAATCGACCGACGATTTCGCGCAGGCCGAGGTGGAATGGCTGCTGAAGATCGGCGGCATCACCCTTCGCACCGGCATGGCGCTGGGGCGGGATGTGGCGCTTGCCGACCTGCAATCGCAGTTTGACGCGGTGTTCCTTGGCATGGGTCTGGCCGGCGTCAACGCCTTGCGCGCTGCGGGCGAGGACATGGGCAACGTCCGCAACGCTGTCGATTTCATTGCCGAACTGCGCCAGACGCCTGACAAATCCACCCTGCCCATCGGGCGCGATGTGGTGGTGATCGGTGGCGGCATGACGGCGGTCGATGCCGCCGTGCAGTCAAAACTGCTGGGGGCGGAAAACGTCACCATCGTCTATCGCCGCGAACAGGGAAAGATGAGCGCGTCTGGATACGAGCAGGACCACGCCGCCAGCGCAGGCGTGCGGATCATCACCAACGCAGCCCCGGTTGCCGTGATCGGCAACGGATCGGTGAGCGGGGTGGACTTTGCCTATACCGAAGACACCGCCGAGGGGTTGAAGATCAAGGCCGAAACCTTCCATCTGCGCGCCGATCAGGTGTTCAAGGCCATCGGCCAGACGCTGGCAGGGGCACCCGACGGGCTGATGGTGCAGGGCGGCAAGATCGCGACCGACGGGCCGGGCCGCACCTCGATCAAGGGGATATGGGCGGGGGGTGACTGTGCCACGGGCGGGGATGATCTGACGGTCACCGCCGTCGCCGAAGGGCGGGATGCCGCCGAAGATATCCACGCCAGCCTGTCGGCGCGGGGATGATTGCGGCGCTTCCCCCTTTACCGGGGCAGGCCAAGGCCCCATCTTTCCCCCGAACAGGGGATATGTATGGAAGCCACGACCCGGTCGATCATCGACTTCATGACGCTGCATCAGGCCTATGCACCCTGGCTTGCCGTGATCTTCGCCGCTGCCGAAACGACGGCGTTCCTGTCGATCCTGATCCCGTCGACCGCGCTGTTGATGGCGGTGGGGGGGGCGGTGTCCACGGGCGCGTTGCCGTTTCTGCCGATCTGGATCGGGGCCGCCGTGGGCGCGTTGATCGGATCGACCTTTTCGTGGTGGCTGGGGCACCGCTACGGCGCGCATGTCCTGACGATGTGGCCGCTGCGCGACCGGCCCGAACTGGTGGACCGCACCGCCGACGCGTTTCGGACCTGGGGCATACTGGCCGTGTTCATCGGGCATTTCTTCGGCCCGCTGCGATCGGTCGTGTTTCTGTTCGCAGGCATGACGCGGATGTCCTTTGTCCGGTTTCAGGCGGTGAACGTGATCGGCGCGATAAGCTGGGCCTATGTCATCCCCAAGACGGGCGAACTGGGTGGCAATATCATCGGCTGGTTCTGGAATTTCCTAGGCTTCTGACGGTTCTGAACATCAATGCGCGTCCGGGTGGCCTGCCGCCCGCAGACGCCTGCCCAAACGGAGGACTCCATGGCAAATCTGGCCACTGACTTCATCGGCATCAAATCTCCCAACCCGTTCTGGCTGGCCTCTGCCCCGCCCACGGACAAGGAATACAACGTCCGCCGCGCGTTTAAGGCCGGATGGGGCGGCGTGGTGTGGAAAACGCTCGGCTCTGAAGGGCCGCCGGTCGTCAACGTCAACGGCCCGCGCTACGGCGCGGTCTGGGGCGCGGACCGCCGCCTGCTGGGCCTGAACAACATCGAACTGATCACCGACCGTCCCTTGGAGGTGAACCTGCAAGAGATCAAGTCGGTCAAGCGCGACTACAAGGACCGCGCCCTGATCATCAGTCTGATGGTTCCCTGCGACGAGGAATCGTGGAAAGACATCCTGCACCGGATCGAGGATACCGAGGCCGACGGGGTGGAACTGAACTTTGGCTGCCCGCATGGCATGGCCGAACGCGGTATGGGGTCTGCCGTGGGGCAGGTGCCCGAATACATCGAAATGGTGACGCGCTGGGTGAAACAGCACAGCCGGATGCCCTGCATCGTCAAGCTGACCCCCAACATCAGCGACATCCGCAAACCGGCCGAGGCGGCAAAACGCGGCGGGGCGGATGCGGTCAGTCTGATCAACACCGTCAATTCGATCACATCCGTCAATCTGGACAGCTTCAGCCCCGAACCGATGATCGACGGCAAGGGCACGCATGGCGGCTATTGCGGCCCGGCGGTGAAACCCATTGCACTGAACATGGTGGCCGAGATCGCCCGCAACCCGGCGACGGCGGGCCTGCCTATTTCAGGCATCGGGGGGGTCACGACCTGGCGCGATGCGGCAGAATTCATGACGCTGGGGGCCGGGAACGTGCAGGTTTGCACCGCCGCCATGACCTATGGGTTCAAGATCGTGCAGGAAATGATCTCGGGCCTGTCCGATTACATGGACGGAAAGGGGTTCACCGACACGCAGCAGATCGTGGGCCGCGCGGTGCCCAATGTGACCGACTGGCAATTCCTGAACCTGAATTATGTGACCAAGGCACATATCAATCAGGACGCCTGCATTTCCTGTGGGCGCTGCTTTGCCGCCTGCGAGGATACCAGCCATCAGGCCATCGCCATGTCGCCGGAACGGGTCTTTACCGTAAAGGACGATGAATGCGTGGCCTGTAACCTGTGCGTCAACGTCTGCCCGGTCGAAGATTGCATCACCATGGTCGAAATGCCCAAAGGAGCGGTTGATCCGCGCACCGGCAAGGTGGTCACCGATTACGGCAACTGGACGCAGCATCCGAACAATCCGATGGCCCAAGCGGCGGAATAAGGGCGGGGTCGGGGGAAACCCCGGCCCTTTGCCTTGGCAGGCGGGCCGACTGCGCCTATCTTTGGGGCATGAAACATTTCTCGATCCTTGATCTGTCGCCCGTCCCCGAAGGGGCGACTGCCGCCCATGCGCTGGCCCATACGCTGGACCTTGCCCGCCATGCCGAAAGCTGGGGCTATCACCGCTATTGGCTGGCGGAACATCACAACATGCCCGGTATCGCCTCGGCGGCCACGGCCATCGTGATCGGCCATGTGGCGGCGGGGACCAAGACGATCCGCGTCGGCGCGGGCGGCATCATGCTGCCCAACCATGCACCACTGGTCATCGCCGAACAGTTCGGCACGCTGGCCACGCTGTTTCCGGGGCGGATCGATCTGGGCCTTGGTCGCGCGCCGGGCACGGACATGGCGACAGCCCGCGCCTTGCGGCGGCACATGCAGGCGTCGGACGAATTCCCGCAGGATGTGACCGAACTGTTGAATTATCTGGATGACGATCTTCCCGAGGCGCGGGTGCGCGCCTTTCCGGGTGTCGGCACACATGTGCCGGTGTGGATCCTGGGCTCCAGCCTTTATGGCGCGCAACTGGCGGCCTATCTGGGCCTGCCGTACGCCTTTGCGTCGCATTTCGCGCCCGCCATGTTGGCCGAAGCGCTGGCGACCTATCGCCAGACCTTTCGCCCTTCGCAATGGCTGTCGGCCCCCCACGCGATGATGGGGGTCGGGGTCTGTGCGGCGGACACTGATGAACAGGCAGAATACCTGCGGTCGTCGCAACTGCTGGCCTTTGCCCGGCTGCGGTTGGGGCGTCCGGGGAAATTGCCGCGTCCCACGAAAGATTTGTCCGAAATCCCGACCCAGATGCTGGCCGAGGTGAATAGTGCCATGAGCTGCGCCGCCGTCGGATCACCCGCTTCGGTGCGCCGCCAATTGACCGATCTGGTCGCGCGCTATCAACCGGACGAAATCATGGCCACCGGCATGATCCATGACCACGACGCCCGCCTGCGGTCGTTCGAGATTGCAGCGGATGCGCTGGCAGGCCTGTGCGAAACTGTCAGGGCCGCCTGAGGCAGGCCCTTGCCGGATCGTTCGGTTTATTTCCCCGCATGTGAAACTTTGGCTGGCCGGGATTCGTAGCTGCCAGACCGCCCAAGACGGGGCTATCCACACCAAGGGAGAGATCTGATGCGCACCATTCTCGCACTGCTGGCCATTGTTGGCTTTGCAACCCCACTGCTTGCCGGGCATGACCTTGGCCTTCCGCCGGGACAGGCCGCCGCAAACGGGGCCGACCGCAACGGCGACGGCATCAAGAACGGCAAGGATTATGCGCCGGGCCAATCCGCTGCCGAGGCTGTCGCCACCGACATCAACGGCGACGGAAAGATCACGGCGCCGGACTATGCCCCCGGCCAGATCGAAGACTGACGCCTGACACCTGATCAACATGCGGCGCCGCTGGTGCCGCATGTCTTGCGCTGACCCAGCCACCCAGAACCCTACCGCCGTAGTTTCGGCGCCGTGTCGCGGGCGACCCCGGCCGTCCCGTCGGATATCCCCGGACAGGCGACGCTGTGCTTGGCCCCATGAATTGACCGAAATCGTGCTACACTGCGGGTCTGGACACAGACTCGTCGTCGATTGTTGTGTTTTTGGCCTTGGTCCTGCGCTGCCTGTGCCCACAACCCTGCTTTTCTGACCTTTCCTGCAAACCGCACGCCAAGCGGTAAATCACAAGCAATTCGGGAGGAAGACATGAGTGCAAAGACACCAGATCAACTCCGTGAACTGGTACGTGGGGACGTGATTGTTGACGGCGACGCCGAGTATGACGCCGCCCGTTCGGTGCATAATGGAATGATCGACAAGCGTCCGGCGGTGGTTGTCCGGGCGATGAACGCGGGCGACGTGATGACCACCGTCACTTACGCGCGGGACAATGGTCACAAGCTGTCGATCCGGGGCGGTGGACACAGCGGACCGGGGTTTGGCACGAATGACGGCGGTGTCGTCATCGACCTGTCAAAGATGCGGGGCGTGCGGGTTGACCCGAACGGCAAGACCGCGCGCGCCGAAGGCGGTGCCACCTGGGGCGATTTCAACGCGGCGACGGGGGCCTTGGGTCTTGCCACGACGGGCGGCATCATCTCGACCACCGGGATTGCCGGGCTGACGCTGGGGGGCGGCATCGGCTATCTGACGCGCGGGCATGGTCTGTCACTGGACAATCTGGTGTCCGCCGATGTGGTGACCGCCGACGGCAGGCTGCTGATCGCCAGCGAAACGGAAAACCCCGATCTGTTCTGGGCCATTCGCGGAGGAGGCGGCAATTTCGGGGTCTGCACCTCGCTTGAATACAAGCTTCGGCCGGTCAAAACGGTGTATTGGGGCCCGATGTTCTATGAGGTGACCGAGGCTGCAAACGTTCTGCGGTTCTTTCGCGATTACATCAAGGACGCCCCCGAAGAGATGGGCGCCTTTCCCGCCTTTCAGATCGCGCCGCCGCTGCCGTTCATCCCGGAAGATCGCCACGGCGACATGTTCTGCGCCATCGTGGCCTGCTGGTCGGGCGATCCTGACAGCGGCGCGAAGCAGTTCAAAGCCTTTCACGACGTGGCCGAGGTCAAGGCCGAGATGGTGGGGCCTGTGCCCTATCCGGTGATCAACGCTGCGTTCGACGGGCTGTTCCCACCCGGTATCCGACAATACTGGAAGGGCAATTTCGTCAAGGAACTGACCGACGACGCGATTGCCGCCCATGTGCAGCACGGCCCCAACGCGCCGAATGTCAGTTCGACCATGCATCTTTACCCGATCAACGGGGCCTGCCACCGGGTTGCCCCCGACGCCACCGCCTTTGGGCACCGCGATGCGGATTATTCGATGGTCATCCTTTCTGCCTCGACCGACCCTGCGGATGATGCGGCCAATACGAAATGGGTGCGCGATTATTCCGATGCCGTCGCCCCCCATTCCGAGGTCGGCGGATACGTCAACTTCATGGACGACGATGACGCAAGCCGCGTGCGGGCCAACTACGGCGGCAATTACGACCGGCTGGTTCAGATCAAGCGGCACTACGACCCGCACAACGTTTTCCGGGTCAACCAGAACATAGCCCCCTGACAGGCGCGTCCCGCCAGCACAGGGATTACGACGTTGCCCGGCCAGGGGGTGTTGCCTTGGCCGGGCAGGGGACACTATCGCCTAGCTTACAACGGGATACGAATCCCGATCGAGATGACCTGTTCCGTCTTGTCAAAGTTCAGCGCCTTGACAGGATCGCCTCCCGCGCCGCTGCCGGGCAGGGGCGTGGTGCCACCGCGCACGTTGCCCAGATCGAAATACCGATAGCTGATTTCCAGCTTGGGGATATTGCCAGCCTTGTTTTCCTTCAGATCGATCGACATGCCAAGACCGACAGTCCACGCGAGTGCGGTTTGCGACGACCCTTCAAAGCTGCGTTCCGTGCGGGGCAGTTCAACGTTGATCCGGGTCCAGTCGCCCATCTTGTTGTGGGCAATGCCCAGACCGGCGGTGACGAACGGTTTGATCCGCCCGCTGCGCTGTGTCCCCTCAAAGGGTGAATAATACCCGTTCAGCATCAGCGCGAAGGAACGGGTGTCGCCTTTTACGCTGGCATGTGGTCCCGGCGTCGCGGGTTCGGTCGACGACCAGTCCCCGGCGAAATCCGATTTGCCAAAGACGTTGAACGCCAGTTCTGCGCGGTAGCCATTCTGGAAGTCACGGCCAACGGCCAGCGCGCCAAAGGCGCTGGAATCATGCCCCAGGTCGAACAGCACCTTCGGCACGGTCGTGCCGTTGTAATCGGGCGGCAACCACGAGGCGTCTTGCGACCCCGTGACACCCATTCCCATCTCGGCGCGGACATAGGCATCCTTCATCAGGCGCGCCATGAAGGTGGGGGCAGGCTGTGGGGCGTCGTCGCTGCCGGTTGCGGCACTGGGGTCCAGCACGGGGTCTTCGCCATGACCGCCGCCATGCCCGCCGTTGCCCTGACCCCCGCCGCCTTGGCCGCCGCCACCTTCGTGACCGCCATCCTCGCCGCCGTCTTCGTGGCCCCCGTCGTCATGGCCGTCCTGCGCATAGGCTGGCGTTATGACTGAAAATGCCCCGATTTCGGATGCAACGCCGAACCCTGTCGTCAGCAGCGCCACGGCCGACAGGCCGCGCCAGGTGGTTTTACCGTACCCCATGAAAAATTCCCCTCGCTAAGGCGGTTATGTTTCTGCGTAGAGAGCGGCCCGGCGCGCCGCGACGCGCCGGGCCGAAATCGTCGTCCTGTCAGCCGTGACCGGCCAGAACCGCGACGCGCACCGCCTCGGCAGCGGTGGCAAGGGCTGCGGCCTCGGCATCGGTCATGGGCTCGCCAAAGATGGTTGTCAGGGCAATGACCGTGTCGGTCGAAACCGGAATGGTCTTGTCAGACGCAACACCGATGAACAGCGCCATCAGTGTGTCGATGTCATTGGTCACGCCGTAATCGGCCAGAACCGACGATCCATCCAGCGCATCGCGCAACAGCGACAGGCTTTGCAGCGGCGAGTCATACATCGTCACCGTGTCGAATTCGAGCGACAGCGTCGTGATCGCATCCTCAAGGCTCAGGTTGTAGAAAGACACGATGTCGGGGCTGATGTTCGACAGCGCCTCGGCCAAGGCGCGGTCCAACACCTGATCTGGGGAGCGGGCCACGCTCAGGCGTCCAAGTTCGACCTCGGGGATGCCTTCCTGCGCCCAGACGGGCTTGCCACCGCCCGTGTCGGACGGGCCGCCCGCCTGCGGACCCTTGCCGTCCGAGTCGGCGCTGGGGCCGCCCTGACCGTCACCGGTGCCGCCCTGATTGCCCTGGCCCTGCTGGCTGCCTTGACCGCCCTGACCGTTGCCGCCGTCACCCTGACCGCCCTGTCCCTGGCCGCCTTCTCCGTCGCCGTCATCCTGCGCAAAAGCCGCTCCATCAAATCCCGGTGCTACGGCATAGATTCCAACCGCTGTGGACGATAAAAGCAGCGCAACAGCGCTGATACGAACCAAATGCCGCATCCCGGTCTGAGTCGTAAAATTCATGAGATCATCCTCCAAACCTGACACGCGACGCCCGCGTGCCAATAGAGCGACTTTGTCATCCCTAACACATTCAGTAATTGATATAAATCAATGGAACCAGTGCGGCAGGCAATACTTTCATGTCGGTTAAGGAAAAATCAGATGAATTTCTGCCGGACTGTGCTCTGAAAGACTCTGTTTAGAGCGCTAACACCACCTGTGCGGCACGCGCAGTTGCACGCATTTAGGGGCGGTATTGCCGCAAGCGCTCATCTGGGAATTGGCCGACCGGTCGCGCATCATTGTCGCAATTGGACTCACGTTGCGGCGCGGTCGCATCCTGCCAGATAATGCCGACAGGATTTCGCGGTGGCAGCGTAACCCGCTGCCACCGCAGTCAGATGTTCTTCAGGACTTAATTCCAGACGCTGCTACGCATTTCCCAAGGGGTGACCTTGCCATCGCCATCGCCATCGGCGGCGGTGAACTGGGTCTGGGATGCTGCCATGAATTCGGCCTTTGTCACCTTGCCGTCGGTATCGGCATCCATCGGGTCAAAGCGCTCGGCCTTCCGCGTCATCATCGCCGCTTCGCGTTCGGGGTTCAGACCGGTGGCCGGACCCATCCGCACCGCCATGTATTCATCCACCGTCAGCGCGCCGTCGTCATCGGCATCCATCGCCGTGAAAACCATATCCGCCTGCGATGCGGCCTCTTCGTCGGACACAAGCCCGTCTTCATTGGCATCGACGGTCGCAAAACGCCCGCGCCCCGGTGCGTTCGGGTCGCGCCATCCTTGCATCGGGCCTGCGCCAAAGCCGGGCATCATGCCAAAGCCCTGACCCGTGCCGTAGCCCTGACCCATGCCGTAACCTTGACCCATCGGGACGCCCTGATCCGTCCCATAGCCCTGACCCATGCCATAGCCGGGCATCATTCCGTAGCCCTGACCGGGACCAAAGCCCTGCCCCTGTCCCATCCACCAGCCATTGTCAGGCCCGTACCCATAGCCGCCACCGGGCGCCATCTGGGCCAACGCAGGCAGCGCCACAACAGCACTGATCGCCATAGCCAATGCGAACGTTTTCATTGGATCATCCTTCATGTGATTGAGGCACAGCCGCACAGCAAGGCTGTGCCCCATCCAATCATCACATCTTTGGAATGTGTTCGTTGATATGTATCAATTTGACACTCATTCAACGATATCGTGCTATCAGTTCATCGCCGGATCCGCGATCAACCCGGCTCTCCGCCAAGAACCTCCCAAAAGTCGGCGCGCAGGTTGTGATGGGGAAATGGCTCGTCCGGCACGTCGACACCAAGGAAGGCGCAGAGCGGACCCCAGCCTTGGGCCACATCAAAAACCAGCAGCCGGTCGGCGGGCAGGGCGGTGCGCACTTCGTCGGTGCGGCGGCGATAGGCGGCAAGGGCTGTCTGTTCGTCGTCCAGCACGCCGCCAAAGGTGCCTTGTCCGGCCAACACGTTCCATGCCGCCAGCATGTCGCGGATATGCGGTGGCAGCGGGATCGTTTCATATCGCGCCATCAGCTTGCCGATGGTCTTGTTGAAACTGGCCCACCATTTGTCTTCGGGGCGCACGGTATGGATGACCTTGGCATCGGGAAAGGCCGTGGCCAGTTCGCGCCAGACATGCGCGCCCGGCCAATCAACCTGCGAAGTGTAGCCGGAAAACACCGCTTCCCAATCCACCGTGCCGCCCTTCGCCAGCTTTTGCCAATGCAGCACCTGGCCCGGATTCTCCACGACTTCGTGCATGTGGTGGCAGGGTCCATACCCCAGCCGTTCGAGTGCGGCCTTGAGCGACTTCGTTCCGGTTCTGCCGAACCCTGACCCGATAACCTGGAGCGTCATGTCATTCCCTCCGAAGCGTGCGAAGAGTTTGTGCGCCGAATCGGGTTCTGTCTACAGATTTGCGCGCCGCATCCGTTCGGCAAAGATCACCAGAACAGGCGTCGACAGACCGCCCCGACACCCCACGTCAGTCTTCGACAAAACGGTAACCCCCGTCGCCACGGTCGGCATGGCCGATGCCGCCACCGGGCAGGTGAAAGCCGATCAGCCGCATCCCATCTGCGGTGATCTGGTCCAGCAGCGCCACGCGCGTTGTGGCGGCAAGGGCCGCGTCCTGATCCGCGCCCGATGGCCAGTCGGGACGTTCGAACGCGACATGGTGGTTGCCAAGCGCATCGCCCACGACCATGGCGCTGTCGGTGCCTGCGCCCACCTGAAACGCCATGTGCCCCGGCGTGTGGCCGGGGGTCAGGCGGGCGGCGATGCCGGGCAACACCTCGGCCCCGTCCGCGATGAAATTCACCTGTTCGGCAATGGCAGCAAGGCGGCGTTGCGCGCCCACCGCAAAGGTGGTGCGTGCGTCGCCGATGGTGGTGACGGTCGCAGGGTCCATCCAATAGTCAAATTCGGCCTGACCGATGTAATAGGCCGCGTTGGGGAACACCGGTTCGTCAAAGTCATCCAGCAGGCCCCAGATGTGATCGGGGTGGGCATGGGTGAACAGGACGTGGGTCACCTCTGCCGGATCAAGGTTCAGCAGGGCAAACGCCTCAGGCAGTTTGCCGGCTGTGGGTTGGAAATCGGGGCCGGCGCCGACGTCAAAGAGAACGGTGTTGGTGCCGTCGCGCAGCAGGGTGACGTTGCAGGGCGGTGTCAGCTGATCGGTGGGCAGGCCGTATTTCGCAACGATGGCAGCCATTTCGTCCTGCGGCATGCCACCCAGAATGAAATCGCCGGGCAGCACAAGATTGCCGTCTGACAGTGTGTCGATCTGTATCCCGCCCAGCGTCAGGGTAGCGCCCGCCCACAGACGGCGCGGGGCCAGCGGCAGGGCAAGTGCGGCGGCGGCGGTGGTCAGAACACGGCGGCGGGTCAGCATGGCGCAGTCCTTTCATGGGGGCGGGCGGGCCATGCCCGCCCGTGGTGTTCCGTCAGCCGAAGATGTCGGTGGTGATGCCCGCGTACCAACCCAGCGATTCCTCGTATGTCGCCTTGCGCAAGGCGGCATCTTCGCCGGTGTCCGAGATGAAGCTTTCGACGCTGGCGATCTTTTCGGGCGTCGGCTCGTAGCTGGCACCCACCTTGACGGCGTCATCGGTGGCAATCAGCGACCAGCAGGTGTTGGAGTATTTGGCGGGAAACACCCGCGATCCCAGCAATTCGCCCCGGATGGTCATGGCGGCGACCTTGGCCTGACTGTTGGCGGAAAAGGCGGATTTCGGCATGTCACCCTGGGCCGAGGAATCGCCAAGGACGAAGATGTTCTCGTCCGCCTTTGCTTTCATGCTGTCGGGGTGGACAGGGGCCCAGCCGCTGTCATCGGTCACACCGGCAAGGGCCGCGATCTTTCCCGCAACCTGTCCGGGGATGACGTTGCAAACATCGACCTTTTGCGCGGCCCCCTCGATCACGATCTCCATGGTTTCGGGGCGCACCTCGACCGCACTGCCGCCGAATTCGGGGCCGATCCAGTCGATCATGCCGTTGTAGTATTTGCCCCAACCATCTTCGAACAGCGCTTGTTTCGAAAACTTGTCCTTTGGATCAAGGATCAGGATCTTGGCGGTGGGATTTTGCTGTTTCAGGATATGCGCGACCATGCTGACCCGTTCATAAGGGCCGGGGGGGCAGCGGTAGGGGTTCGGGGGGGCGATCATGGCGAATGTGCCCCCCTGCGGCATCGCATCGACCATCGACTTCAGCAGTTGGGTCTGTGGCCCAGCCTTATAGGCGTGGGGCATGATGTCGGCATCGTCCAGCGTCCAGCCGGGGACCGAGTTTTCGGCAAAGTCGATGCCGGGCGACAGGATCAGCCGGTCATAGGGAACGGTTTGCCCGCCGGCCAGCGTGACGGTCTTCGCGCCCCGGTCCACGGCGGTGGCCATGTCGGTGATCACCGTCACACCGCCAGCGGCGACCTTGTCGTAGCCGTGTTGCAGGCTTTCGAAATCGCGAAAGCCGCCAAGGTAAAGGTTGGAAAAGAAGCAGGTGGTGTAGATTGGGTTCGCCTCAATCAGGGTGACGTCCAGCGCGCCGCCGCTGTCTTTGGCCAGATAGCGCGCCGCCGTGGCCCCGCCTGCGCCGCCGCCGATGACGACGACGCGCGGTTTCGTCTGGCCCCAGACCACGGGGGCCGACAGCAGGGATGCGGTGGCAAGACCTGCGCCGATGAAGTGACGTCTGTTCAGGGTCATGGCGGTTCCTCCGGGGTTGACGGCTTAGGGTTCAGTCAAGCGTCGCGAAATAGGCGGCAAGGGCGGCGATTTCGTCATTCGACAGACGTCCCGCCATCATCTGCATCACCGGATGCGGGCGCAGTTTGCGTTTGTAGGCGTGCATGGCGGCGATGAAGTCCACCTCGGGCCAGCGGGTGATCGACGGGATGCCCTGATCGGTGCCGTCGGTCTGGTGGCAGGTGGTACATTCGGACGACAGATACGCGCCATAGGCGGGGTCGCCCTCAAGCCCCAGGATCGTGGGATCAAGGTCGTGATCGGTCTTGCGGGCGGTCGGTTCCGCCTCGGGGATGTTCTGGGGTTTGTCGGACCAGTCGCGCAGATAGGCCAGCAGGTCGGCGCGCGCATCGGTATCGGGCAAGCCGGGAAAATTCATGCGCGTGCCCGACACCAGCGCCCGTGGGTTTTCCAGATAGGCATCAAGGGTTTCCAGCGTCCAGGTCAGCCCGTCGCTGCCCATGCGCGCCATGGACTTGGAATAGGCAAACCCCGCCGCTGTGCCCGCCTTGCGCCCGAACAGGCCGTCCAAGTGCGGACCCACCCGGTTGACAGCCCCCACCCCGATCTGGTGGCAGGTGGCGCAGTGGCGCTCAAACACTGCCGCGCCCCGCCGGGCATCGCCGATCTCTGTTGCAGCGACGGGCAGGGCCGTCGCGACACAGATCAGGCTTGCCGACAGGGCGGGGCGACAGGGCATCGGTCAATCGTCAAAGGTGGACAGATAGGCGATCACCGCGTCACGATCTTCGGCCGCCTTCAGCCCCGCGAACGACATCTTGGTGCCCTTCAGATAACCTTTGGGGTTTTCCAGAAAGGCGTGCAGCGCCGCATCGTCCCAGACCAAGCCGCCTGCCGCCATATCCGCAAGCGGTTTGGAGTATTTGAAGCCCTCGATGCTGCCCGCCGCGCGCCCGACGATGCCGTTCAACATCGGCCCGACGGCGTTCTTTGCCCCGTCGCCGACCTTGTGACAGGCGGCGCATTTCTTGAACACCTTTTCGCCTGCAGCAATCAGCGCAGGGTCGTCGGTGGCCAGTTCGGTGTTTTCGGCAGGTGCCTCGGCTGTCGGTTCAGCGGGTGCCGCCTCGGCCCCGGTGGGTTGGGCGGGGGTTTCAGTGGCATCGGTCGCGGCGGCCATCAGGTCGGGCAGGGTGCCTGCGGGTTTGCCGTCCGGGTCGGTCGGCGTCACCTTCAGGTCTGCCGCGCGCTTGGTGACCTTGGGGGCGGCGGGCAGGCAATCGGCCATGCAGGGATCGGTGGTAAAGCCGGGATATTCCGCCGCAGCCCGGTCGTCGGGGTAGAACCCTGCGTTGTTGGGCAGCACGACGGTGGTAAAGTTTTCGTCGCTCAGCACAAAGTCATCTTCGACCAGGCCGTTGGAATACAGAAGAAAGGCGGTGATGGCATAGGTTTCGTCAACCGTCACCGTCTGCGCCGCGCCAAAAGGCATAGACCTGTGGACATAATCCCAGACGGTGGAAAGGTGCGGCCAGTAGCTGCCCACGGTCTTGACCGGGCGGGGATCGCGCAACGATCCGTCGCCCCCTGCCAACACGGGCCAGCTGTCCAGCCCTTCGGCAAATTCACCGTGGCAGGAAGAACATTGCGCGGCAAACACCTCTTCCCCCGTCGCGACATCGCCCGAACCGGGGCGCAGGCCGGTGCCATCGGGCAGCACGGCGACATCCCAGGCGGCAATCTCTTCGGGCAGGGCGGTGCGGCCAAGGCCCAAGGGTTCGGCAAGCGCAGGGGCTGTCAGCGGCAAGGCGAGGGTGGTGCAGATCAACAGGTTACGCAATTTCGACATTCTCGACCTCCCCATCCGCCTTGACCCACCAGGTCTGGATGCCGTTGTTGTGGTAGACAGAGTTTACCCCCCGGATGGCGCGCAGCGCGTCCTTGGTGGGCTGGACGTAGCCGGTTTCATCGACCGCCCGCGATTGCAGCATCATCTCGGCCCCGTCCCAATCCAGATCGAGGTGAAAGCGCGTCAGCGCGCGGGGCTTGGCGTCGCCCGTGATGCGCGCGGGCGTCCATGACACGCCGCCATCGGTGGACACATCGACGCGGGTGATGGCCCCATTGCCCGACCACGCAAGACCGCTGATGACCAGCGGCCCCGTACCGTGGCGGATGGGGGCCTGCGGGCTGGGCGAGGTGATGACGGATTTCGCATCCATCACCCATGTCCATTTCCGCGCGCGCCCGTCGGGCATCAGGTCGGTGTATTTCGACGTTTCCTCGCGGCTTTCGACCGCCTGATCATAGACGCCGATGCGGCGGACCCATTTGATCCACATGTTGCCTTCCCACCCCGGCACGACCAGCCGGACGGGATAGCCATGTTCCTTGCGCAGCGCTTCGCCATTGGCGAAAAAGGCGACCAGCACGTCGTCCATCGCCTTTTCCAGCGGGATCGACCGGCCGTTCGAACTGGCGTCATGGCCTTCGACATAGACCCACTTGCCCGCAGGCTGAACGCCCGCCTCTTCCAGCAGGGCGCGCAGGGGGACGCCGATGTATTCCATGTTGTGGATCATGCCATGGGTGAACTGCGCACCTTCAAGCTGCGCCCCGCCCCATTCCATCCCGCCGTTGGCCGCACATTCGCAGAACGCCGTCAGCATCTTGCGCGGAAAGCGTTCCAGATCGGCAAAGGTAAAGACCAGTGGCCGGTCCACCAGACCGTTGACCATCAGGCGGTAGTCCTGCTTGGTCAGATCGATCGCGCCCGAGTGGTGGCGCTCAAACGCGCAGCCCTGCGGCGTGATCGTGCCTTCCAGCGCGTGGATCGGGGTGAAGTTGATCGATGATACCGGGCTTTCCGTCAGCCATTCCACGTTGCGGCGGGCGACGTGGGCCTCGTGACTGATGGGCAAGCCATAGGGCGTGGCATCGACCGGATCGCCAAAGGCGGATGCATGGTCCTGCACCTGCGTGATCAGCGGGTCGGGTGTTTGCGCCCGCGCGGCGCTGCCGGCGGCCAGCAGGCCCGCACCTGCCGCCGCCGTCCCGCGCAGAAAGGCGCGGCGCGACTGGGGTGCGTCTGTCGTGTTCGGTTCGGACATGGCGAACCCTCCTTATATCTGTCAGGCCCCGGTCACGGTGACCGATGTGTTGGGATCAAGGCTGATGGTGCCCTTGCGGCGGATGTAGGCTTCGACCACATCGCCGATGGCGGGGCCTTCGGTGTCTTGGTTGATGCTGGCCCAACCGGACACGACATAGGTTGCCGCCGGGTCCAGTGCCGCGCCGGTTTTCAGCACGGTCATGTTGGTGATCCGGCTGCCCTGCGGCTGCGTGATGTCGATGTGATAGCCAAGGCCGCCTACCCGCACCATATCGCCGCCCTGTTGGTAATAGGGGTCGGGGTTGAACAGGTTGTCGGCCACATCTTCCAGAATGGTGTGCAGCATTTCGCCCGTCATTTCAGAGCGGTAGGCGTTGGGATAGGTCAGCGCGCAGGTGTTGTACAAATCTTCGCGCGTGATGGGGGTGCCCGGCAGCAGCGACGGCCCCCAGCGGAATCCGGGTGACAGGGCGATGTCGGCCTCTCGTTCCTCAAGCAGGGCGTTCAGGATCAGATCGTCCCAGGTGCCGTTGAAATTGCCGCGCCGGTACAGCAGGCTGTCGGTGTGGCCCAGCACCTCGGTCAGTTCGGCCTCGAACGGGGCGCGTTCCGCCTCGATCGCCGCCGCCACCTCGGCGTCGGGGGTGATGACATCGGAAAACACCGGGATCAGCTTGTGCCGAAAGCCCAGCATCTGGCCGTTCTGCACATCCAGGTCGACGCGGCTGACGAATTTCCCGTTCGATCCGCTGGCGATCAGGATGGTCTTGTCCACCAGCACCGGTTCGGGCAGGGCGTCATGGGTGTGGCCGGTCAGGATCACGTCGATGCCCGGCACGTTAGCTGCAAGTTTCTTGTCCACGTCAAAGCCGTTGTGCGACAGCAGCACGACCAGCCCGGCCCCGGCGGCGCGCACCTCGGCCACCACTTCGGCCATGCGTTCTTCGCGCACGCCGAACGACAGGTTGGGGAACATCCATTTCGGATTGGCGATGGGCAGGTAGGGAAAGGCCTGTCCGATCACGGCGACCTTGACGCCGCCACGGTCGAACATCTTGTAAGGCTCGTAGGCGGGTTCTTCCCATTCGGCGTCAAAGATGTTGGCACCAAGGAAGGGGAAATCCAGAGTCTCGACAATCTCGGTCACGCGGTCGATGCCAAGCGTGAACTCGAAATGCGAGGTCATCGCATCGGGTTTCAGCAGGTTCATCACGTTGACGACGTCCTGGCCCGCAGTTTTCAGACAGGTGTAGGACCCGTGCCATGTGTCGCCGCCGTCCAGCAGCAGCGCGTCGGGGCGGGCGGCGCGGATGGCGTTGATGACGGTGGCGACCCGGTCCAGCCCGCCCATCTTGCCATAGCCCTGCGCCAGTGCGGTGAAATCCTGAAAGGTCAGGGCGTGGGCCTCGGGGCTGCCGGGGGCCAGATTGAACAGTTTCAGGAAATCACTGCCGGTGACATGCGGCACCTGACCCTTGGCCGCACCGACGCCGATGTTGATTTCCGGCTCGCGGAACCAGATCGGTTTCAGCTGGGCGTGAATGTCGGTGATGTGGATCAGCGTGACATTGCCGTAATCATCGAACTGCAACAACTGATCCTGCGTCAGCGCCTGTTGTGCGGCCAGTCGCGACCACCCCCCCAGACCCGATGCGCCGACGATGGCGGATGCGGCAACGCTGGCTTGCAGAAATTCACGGCGGCTGATCATCGCCTGTTCCTTTTGTCTTCCGGCATGGCACAGGGGCCGCACAAAGGCGGCGCGTGGCGGGCAGCCCGGATTTCGTGCAGATGACGCGCGCCCCCACCCATGGCGGGGGCGCGGCGGGTCAATGGCGGACGGACACGCCTTCGACCGACAGGCCGTTGCCGCGCGACGCGACATAAAGTTCAAGCGCCTTGAACTCGTCCGAGTCCGGCTTGAAGGTTTCGGCGCGGGTGTCGCGGACACAGCCGACAAAGCGCTGTTGCGACGACAGCATCCCTGCGTCTTTCAGGCGATAGACCGGAAAGCCGTTGATCTGCCCCTGGCTCAGGTGATCAGCGCGGATCATCAGGCCCTGATTGTCTTCGTGGCAGTTGGCACACGACATCTCAAGCTGACCAAAGCGGGTGTAATAGATGTCCTTGCCCGCCTGCCAGAACGGCGCGGCAGCACCGTCGATGGCGACGTTCACGATCTCTCCGCGACTTTGCATGGAAATCAGCGACAGCATGTCCTTCATCTTGTCGCCGGTCATGCCCCACGCCTCAAGCCCCATGCGGTCTGTCACACATTCGTTGACGTAGTTTTCGACCGTCATCAGCTTGCCCGTTTCCGCATCGACACGCGGGGTGACGGCGCGCAGGCCCTTCATGCTTTCGGGGCCTTCGTGGCATCCCGCACAGCTTTCGCCGTTGGTGCCCTGGGCCTTGTTCCAGCTGTCGATGCCACGGTCGACAAAGACCATGGCTGGATTGTCGAAATCGTCGCGTTGCAGATCGCGGGTTTCGGCTTCGCGGTAGTGCCAGCCGGAATAGATCGTTTCCATCGCGTCCTTCAGGTGATCCGGCGCGGGGGCCGAGGTCACAAAGGTGACGGTGCCGTCATCGGTTTCGATGGACAGTGTGTCTTCCACCGGGTCCGCCAATGCCCCGCCCGTCAGGGCAAGGCCAAGGACCACGGAACCGACCAGTGCGGTGACTTTGCGGTGCATGATGTCTCCTCCCATCAACATCTGCGTTCCTCAGGCCAGTTCGATGGTTTTGACGTCTTCGTAGACGGACCCATCATCATCGTACCAGGTGAACTTCATCTCGCCCGAGGTGTCGATCTTCGCGTCGAATTCAAAGTAGGGGTTGGTCGACACCGCCGGTTCGATGGTGACGTCGATCACGTTCACACCACCCAGATCGCAGGTGAACCGATTGATGATCGACCGGGGGATCAGCGCGCCTTCGGCATCCTTGCGCTGACCGGATTCCATCTTGTGGCTGATCAGGGCCTTGATCGTCACGACATCGCCGGTCTTGGCCGACTTCGGAACTTTCACGCGGGGTTTTGCATCATCTGCCATGATATTTCTCCTGTTCCGTTGCCTTAGCCGCCGCAGCCGCCGATGGTGACCTTGACGGTCGCTGACGCCTGCACGATTGATCCGTCCGCCATTTTCGCCAGCGCGATCACGTCCTGCGTCTTGGCAAGGCGGATGCGGGTGGCGGCCACCTGGCTGCCCGCCGCCGGGCCAAAGGTGAAGGTCACCACGGCCGGTTCCGGGTTGCCCGCCGCCAGCAGCATGATCGCCACGGCACCGGGCGCATCGACCGACACGGGCACGGTGTTGCCATTTTCGGCGATTTCAGGTGCGGTCAGGGTGATCCCTTCGGTTCCCGCCGCCGCACCGCCGGTAAAGGTGGCGGTCAGTTCTTCAACCGTTGCGGCAAAAAGCGGGTTCGACAGGGTTGCCGCAGCAATCCCGCCAAGACCGGCCCAAAGCGCATCTCGTCTGGAAAGTTTCATCGTCATCTCCGTTTGTCCGGGGCCGGATCAGTCTTTGAGCGTCAGCAGATAGGACACGACATCCTCGATCTGCTGGGCGGTCAGGATGGGGGGCAGGTCACCCTCGGGTGCCTTGCCGGTATAGCCGCCGCCGGGGCGCACAAAACCATCGACCTTGTAAAAGGCGGGCATGAAGCTGCCTTCGAAGGTCATCTTGGCATTGGCCACGATGCCGCGAAGTTGGGCTTCGGAATAGCGGTCGGCCACGCCGTCAAGCGGCGGGGCGATGGTGCCGGGGAACTGCACCTCGGGCATGGCGGCGATGACGTGGCAGGCGACGCAGTTGCCCAAGGCGGCGGTGGTCATCACCTTCTTTCCGGCCTCGGGGTCGCCCGGCGCATCCGACAGCGATGCGGTGATCGCGCCTTCTTCGAATGCGACGGCCCCGGGGGCGGTTTCACTGACAGCAGGCGTCGCGATGGACAAAGCCACCACGGACGCCAACCAGAGCTGGCGTGTCATTCGGATCCTCCCTGATCTTCCTTGTGTCTCACGATAACTTGGGTATGCCGTCGTGCGCAATATGAATATATGTATCTTTGAATATTCCTATGCACATTTTGTGATCAATGGCTTAAGGCGCGTTCTTCGTGTTGATCCGGTCGGCCAGATACTTTTGGAAGTGCTCGCCGCCCTCATATCCGTGGTCGCGGACCCAGGTCAAAAGCGCCTCTGTCGTGCCGACACCGAATGCACCGGGCATCATCGCGACGGCTGATTCTGCCGCCGTTGTGCCTTCAGCCACCTCTTCGGGCAGAAAGATCAGGGTGGGGGTGAACATCACCCCCCAGCGCACGGCCATCTCTTTTTCTGGCAGCACGGTGCCATCAAAATCGGTCACCTCGACATCGCCGAACAGGTTCATCTGGACCACGAAATAATGGTCGCGGATCAGGGCATCGACGGCAGGGTCGGTAAAGACGTTTTCATGCATTTCGGTGCAATAGATGCAGCCGCGCTGTTCGACGGTGATCAGCAGGCGCTTGCCCGTCGCGTTCGCCTCGGCCAGGTCTTCGCGCAGGTCCTTGAACGTCTCGCGCAGCCAGTCGGGCTTGTGAAGGCCGTCATCGCCCAATTCGGTCGCGGGCAGGGGCAGGGCAAACATCAGGGCGGTGCCACAGGTTGCGGCAAGGCGGATTATCGGTCGCGTCATGGGGTTGGGGCCCTTTCATTGCAGCGTGGCGGTCCAATTGAAATTGCGGATCATCCAATCCGCGATCAGGTTGACGGTATTTGTGGCAATCAGGATGCCAAAGACGATCAGCATCACCCCCATCGCCTTTTCGACGTGCCCCATCAGGGCGCGGTGGCGTGCCACCCATGCCAGAAACGTCCCGGCGAACAGCGCGGCAACCACAAAGGGCAACGTCATCGACAGCCCGTAAACCAGAAGCAAAAGCCCGCCGCGCCACAACTCTCCCATGCCGCTGGCCACCATCAGGATGGCTGCCAGAGCCGGGCCGACGCAGGGCGTCCAGCCAAAGCCAAAGGCCAGACCCATGACATAGGCCCCGATCAGCGTGGTGGGCTTGGATTGCGACTGCACCCGCGCCTCGCGGTAGAACAGGCCGATCTTCAACACGCCAAGGAAATGCAGGCCGAACAGGATCAGCACGCCCCCGGCCACCCAGGACAGCGTCTCGCGCCATTGCAGGAACACCCGGCCAAGTGCCGTGGCCCCAAGGCCCAGCATCACGAAGATGGTCGTGACGCCAAGCGCAAAGGCCACAGCCTGAATGACCAGACGCCGCTTTGCCCCCGGTGCGATGGTGTCGCCGGCGCGCAGTTCCTTGACCGACAGCCCGGCCATATAGGACAGGTAGAACGGCACCATCGGCAGGATGCAGGGCGACAGGAACGACAAAAGCCCTGCCAGCGCCGCCCCGGTATAGGTGATTTCGAGCATTGTCCCCCCGACTCACGCCACAGATGTCACGCCACAGATGTCGCGCCGACTTGTCTTGCGGGGCGATTTATATTAGAAGATTGCTATATTCATATGAGAAATGTCAACATGTGGCGCGCTGTCTTTGGTTTTGCCCTTGGCCTGATGGCCGGACCGGCGGTCTCGGCGGACATGGCGCTGTTGATGTTTGAGCAGCCGGGATGCATCCACTGTGCACAGTGGAACGCCGAAGTGGCCCCCGAATATCCCCTGACCGACGAAGGCAAGGCGGCACCCCTGCGACGGGTGCAATTGCGCGACCCCTTGCCTGACGGGCTGGATCTGCGCGGCCCGCCAGTCTTTACCCCGACCTTTGTTCTGGTGGTGGACGGGGTCGAAACCGATCGGCTTGAGGGGTATCCGGGCGAAGATTTCTTCTGGCCCCTGCTGGGACAGATGATCAAAGCTGCGGGTGATACGATGGACGACTGACGCCGCGGGGTCGCACCGGGCCGGAAAGGCACCTGAAACGCCGCTTTTTCATTTGCCCCCGCCCGCGCCGTCACCCATGAAGAGGCAACGAAGCGGGCGGGGTCATGCCATTGGGTGCCGAACAGTCTGACAATGCCGATGGGCCGCCTGCGGACATCGACAGCCTTATGGCCAAGGCCGCCGACGCCGCCAATTTCCTGAAGGCGTTGGGCCATGACGGGCGGCTTTTGATCCTGTGCCATCTGGTCAGCGGCCCCAAAAGCGTGACCGAGCTTGAAAACCTTTTGTCGTCGCGTCAGGCTGTGGTCAGTCAACAACTGGCCCGGCTGCGGCTTGAGGGGTTGGTCAGCGCCCGCCGCGACGGTCAGGCAATCTATTATTCGATCCTTGATCCAAAAGCGCGCGAGGTGATCGAAGTTCTGGCCAGACTGTTCTGTTAACGGGCACAAGACCGGGCAGAAGGCGACGATCCGCAGGCGACACCGCGGGAATGATTTGGGAGGATCGTTATGGACAACATTCCCTATGGCCTGTTGGCCGCATTGGTTGGCCTGATCGGCGGTGTCGTGCTGGGCCTGTCGGCGCGGCTTGGCGATTTCTGCACGTTGGGGGCCTTGGAAACCGCCGCCTACGGGCGCGACCAGAAACGGCTGCGGTTGTGGGGCATCGTGTTGGGTGTGGCGATCCTTGGAACGCAGTTCGGCGCGCTGGCCGGGGTGATCGATCTGGGCAGCACGTTTTATCACGCGATCCAATGGAACCCGGCGGCCTCTATCGCCGGTGGCCTGATGTTCGGCTATGGCATGGCGATGGCGGGCAATTGCGGCTTTGGCGCGCTGGTGCGGTTTGGCGGCGGCGATCTGCGGTCGTTGGTTGTGGTGGTGGTGATGGGGATTTTCGGCTTTGTCGCCCTGTCCGGCCCGCTGGCACCGCTGCGTGTGGCCCTGTTCCCGCAACCTGCCGCCGAGGGGCCGCAAGGCATTTTGCACGACGTCGGCGCGGTGACCGGTCTGCCCGCCAGCGTGACAATTGCCGTGCTGGGGGCGGCGTTGCTGGTCTGGGCGCTGTCACACGCGCCATTGCGCAGATCGCCCCGGATGGTGCTGTGGGGGATCGTCGCCGGTGTCGCCGTGGTGTGGTGTTTCATCGGCACGACTTGGGTCAATCAGGCCAGCCTTGGCGCGGTCGAGGTTGAGGGGCTGTCCTTCACCGCGCCGATCGGCCGGACGCTGATCTACCTGATGACCTCTACCGCCGGGGGGATCACGTTTTCGGTCGGCGCGGTGGTGGGTGTGATGGCGGGCGCGCTGCTCGGCTCTACCATCCGCGGCCTGTTCCGGTGGGAGGCCTGCGAAGACCCGCGAGAGTTGGGCCGTCAGGTGGGCGGTGCGGTGCTGATGGGCATCGGCGGCGTGGTCGCCATGGGCTGTTCGGTGGGGCAGGGTGTGACGGCCTTTGCCGCGCTGGCGTGGTCTGGTCCCGTCACCCTTGCCGCCATCATCGCGGGGGCCCTGATCGGCCTGCATCAGTTGATCAGCGGCTATCAGCCGGATTGATGGGGGCGGGGGGCGTTCAGTCGGCCTTTTTCGCCCAGATCGAGATTGAAAAGCGGATCACGCCGGGGCCGTGCGGTCAGGGCGATCGGTCGCCAAGTGTGGACGAACACCGCGGGCTGGCGTGGCCCCTTTTGCCAGCGCGCCATCGCCCTATCTTCTGTACACACCCAAGGCACGGGGGGTCGCGGCCAAAGTCAGGAAAACGGATGCACCTTCTTGTGAAATTCATCACCTTGGCGATGCTGGCGGCTCTGCCCCTGTCGCCTGCGCGGGCGGTTGAAACGATGGTCGAGGATTTCACGGTGCAGCCCGAAACCCGTTGGCGGTTCTTTGCGGATACGGTGATGGGTGGTGTGTCGTCCGGTCAGCTCAGCTTTGTGCCCGAAGGGGGCCGGACCCATGCCCGCCTGACGGGTCGGGTCAGCACCGAGAACAACGGCGGGTTCATCCAGATCCGGCTGGATCTGTCGCAGCCCCCACCCGACGGCACGGTAGGCGTGCGGTTGATCGTGCGCGGCAATGACACGCGCTATTTCGTGCATCTGCGCACAACGGGCACGCTGCTGCCATGGCAGTATTATCAGGCTCCGTTCGATGTGACGCGCGACTGGGCCGAGGTGCGCCTGCCGTTCGACGCCTTTGCCGCGTCGGGGGCGCTGCTCCGCGATGTGCCGCGCGGGGATCGTCTGACCTCTATCGGGATCGTCGCCTTTGGCCGCGACCACGAGGCCGAGATCGACGTGCGCGAGGTGGCGTTCTACTGACCGGCAGCGCAACAGCGCAGGGCCCTGGCGCGGTAACGCTGCGGCGGGGCCTTGCTGGCAGGGGTCAGTTGGTCACGTCGATTTCCACATCCAGGAACGGCGCGTATTGCTGGGCGCCAAAGATGTCGCCGTCGCCGGGGCTGCCCGACGGGCGCAGGCGCAGGATGGTGAACTTGATCGCATAGGCGGGGTCATATTCCACAAAGTCCGTCAGGCGCTGCGGATCGACATTCAGCAGCGCGCAGACAGAGGTGGGCGTCAGCGCGCCCGACCGCTTTACCATATCGTAGGTCGCCTTTTCGCGAAAGATGATGTCGAAGGTGATCTTGTCGGTGCCTGCGTTCTTGGATCGGATCGTCTTGGCCAAGTCGGCCAGCCGAGTGCGCAATCCTGCGCGGGGACGAATTCCATCCCGGTGACGCGGGTGGTCTTGTCCGCCACCTGTTCATAATGGCAATGCGTCATGTCAAGCATGCCGCCAGCCACGAATTCGTGGAACGGGTTTGATCGTTCGTACATCGCGTGCCCTGCGACCGAGGCGACGGTGCAGCGTTGGAACGGGGCCATCGCCGTCACCTCGACATGATCGGCGGTGATTTCGCCCATCACGGTTTCCTTGGCCCCGTAGGGTTCGGCGCAGAACGAGGCACATTCCAGAACCTTGCCCAGATAGTAGCTTTGCCCTTCGGGATAGCCCTTGAACAGGGCGGAGGCGGCATAGATCGCACTGTCCGAGGATCGTCCGCCGATGATGACGTCGCAGCCTTCCTGCAGCAGTTTGACAAAGGGATGCACCCCGGCCATCGCCACGATGCGGCTGGTGGCGTCCAGTTCCGCCTCGGTCAGATCGTCGCGCGCGTCCAGCCCGGTGATGGACGATCCGCCCCGGATTTTGGCGCGGACCAGTTCCTTGTCCACCTCGGAATAGAACCAGCCCAGCCGGAACGGCGCCAGCCCGTGGCGGGCGGCGATGTCGCGTATCATCTGGACATACATGTCGACGCGGCTGTTGGTGCCCGTATCGCCTGCGGACCCGATGATCATCGGCACGCCAAGCTTGCGCGCGGCCAGCAGCATCAGTTCAAGATCGTGCTCCTGCCAGACATTGGGGCTGGCGCAGGTGTCATTGCCCAGCGGCACGGGGCCGATGTCGTCGCTGCCCGAATCCGCAGCGATGAAATCGGGGCGGGTGGCGACTGCAATGTGAAAGCTTTCCGGCTTCAACAGTGCAAAGCCGAGATGCCCGTTTGGACAGATGGTCCGAAGCGACGCCATGAATATCCCCATTCCAGCCGCCAGCGCGTCCGAGATGTAATGGTTGGTCCGTCAGACCTGCGGCGCAGTGGCATGGGTGACGCGACGCGCGCCCAGTTCCACCGCCGCCGCCGCCCCACCCGCATCGCCAAGGATCAAGGTGCCGCCCCCGGCGTGGGGAACCGATGTCACAAAGGCCAATGCCTCGGCCACCGTCGCGCAGCGTGCCAGCAGGCGGGTCATCAGGAAATAGCGCAACCAGCCGACGCGGTGGGTGGCGACCGCCACTTGGGTATCGGCAATGGCCAGCCCGGCAGCATTGATGCCCGACGAATAAGCACCGGGGCTGCCAGGGCTGCCAAGGCACAGCATCCCGCCGGTGGCGATGTCGGGGCCGTGGTGATCGGTCACCGCCTGTATCCCCAAATCTGAATAATCGCGGTTCTTGACCACAAGGGGGCCGTCCGGCCCATCGGTCACGGCCCAGGCGCTGCACCCGTCGATCAGGTGCGCGCCGCCCTTCAGATCGCGCAGGGTGCCCAGATGCAGGTGGATGAACATGTCATCCTCTGGCAGGTCGAAGCCTGCGGCGATGCCGGACAGTTCGGCCAGACTGTCGGGGTCGTTTGCCGCATGAAAGGCGCGCTGTGCGGCCAGATAGGCCAAGGCGTCGGCGTCCAGAATCCCATCGGCGCGGGCGGCGTCCACTCGTGCCACGGTCGCCTGCCGCACTGCGTTCGCCTGGCCTGTGCGCCCTTGTGCAGCGCCCCGGGCGCGCGCGTCGCCTGTGGCGTGCAACCGGATCAAGCGCGTGCCTCGGCCAACCGGTTCAGCCCTTCGTCCAGACGGTGACAGGCGGCGGAATGGCCGGGTCCGACCAGTTCGGTCACAGGAACGAGCGTGCGGCAGATGTCCACCGCCAGCGGGCAGCGGGTGTGAAACTTGCACCCCGGCGGCGGTGCAAGCGGCGAGTGCAGGTCGCCCGTCAGCCGCACCCGGACGCGCGGTCCCTTTCGGTCCAGTTCGGGCACCGCCGACATCAGGCTTTGCGTATAGGGATGGCGCGGCTGCGACAGGACGGAATTCACCGGCCCCATCTCGACGATTTCGCCCAAGTACATCACCGTGACCCGGTCGCTCAAATACCCGATCACCGAAACATCGTGCCAGATGAACAGGTAGGTCAGGCCAGGTTCCTGCTTCAACTCTTGCAGCAGGGCGATGATCTGCGCCTGGATCGACACATCGAGCGCGGACACAGGGTCATCGCAGACCACGAATTCGGGGTTTGAAACAAGCGCGCGGGCGATGCCGATGCGCTGGCGCTGCCCGCCGGAAAACTGGTGTGGATAGCGGTCAAGCTGGTTGGCCTTTCAGCCCCACCCGTTCGATAATGCGGGCGACGATGGCGCGCGCCTCGTCCCCCGTGGCCAGACCGTGCAGGTGCAGCGGCAGGCCCACGATTTCGGCCACGGTGCGGCGCGGGTTCAGGCTGGCGTAGCGTCCTGAAAGATGATCTGCATCCGCCGCCGCATGGTTTTCAGCGCATCCGTCGACAGGGCAGTGATGTCGGTGCCGTCAAAGGGCACACGGCCGGCGGTCGGTTGGTGCAGGCGCACGGTCGGGATCAGCGCGTTCTTCAGCGTGTGCCGGAACAGCACCCGGTGGCGCGACAGGCCCTTGGCATCGGCAAAGGTGACATAGTCCTGACGCAACACCTCCAGCATGAGGTGCGGGTGACGCGCATCAGGATGGCGGTCATCGGCAACCCCAGCGTGATGGCGGGCAACAGGATGTGGCGCAGCGCATCGCCAAAGGCCGCCAGATCACCGTGCAGCAGGGTGTCGATCAGCAGAGAGCCGGTGATGGTGGACACCTCGCTGCTATAGCCGATCCGCCCCGACACGGGCAGGATCTGCAGATGCACCGCAAACAGCATGATCTGCAGTATGCCGAACCAGAACCCCGGCAGCGACACCCCCAGAAGAGAGCCGACGGTGGCCAGCTGGTCCAGAATGGAATTCTTGCGGATCGCGGCCAGCACGCCCAGCGGGATCGCCGCGACCAGGGCCACGATCAACGCGACAAGGCTCAGTTCGATGGTGGCGGGCAGGCGTTCGGCGATCACGTCACCCACGGGGCGGCGGTGGTAAAAGCTGGTGCCAAAGTCGAATTGCAGCGCATTGCCCAGAAAGATGAAGAACCGCTCCAGCATGGGCCGGTCAAGGCCAAGACCCCGGCGCAGTTCCGCCTCTTGTTCGGAGGTGATCGACTGATCGCCGATCATTATCTGTACCGGATCGCCGGGTGTCAGGGCCATCATCAGAAAGGCGATGGCACTGACCCCCAGCAGGACGGGCACAAGTTGCAGAAATCGTTCAGGGAATTTTCCCAGTCTCATGCCCGCCCCCTTTGTTTATCGGTCTAATTTTTGCAGGCGTCGTGCAGGTTGATCCACGCAAGGCGCAGGTGCCTTGGGCAATATAGCCCATCTGCCAGCCGATCACGGCGCTGGCCGCCCGCATCACGGTTGAATTCCGCCGTGCGATCCCGCGTACCAGCATCGCGGCCTGTTGCAGGTGCTCAGGGTTGATCCCCGGTCCGGTCACCGGCTCCACATCAATAGCGGGCAGGGTAGAGCGGTTCAGTTCGATCCTCCAGCGGTCGCCGTCGCGGCACACGATCAGATCGGGGGCGGCGATAGGGGTGACCTCTTCGCAGAAAGCCGCGCCCGGTTTGGGATTCATCCCGCGCAGGACGCGGATCATCTGTTGCAGGCGGTCGTCGTCGCATCCGCAGCGGAGGGCCAGCAGGTCGAATTGTCGTTCGGCCAGCAGGTCCAGATTGTCGAGCATGATTGCGAAATCGTCCGTCAGGACATCCGTGTCACGGGCCTAAAGCCGCAGAAATTCGGCCAGCGAACGCGCAAAAAGCCCGGCGGGTTCGGCCTGTTGCAACAGGGAAAGGACATGCTCTGCCGCGCCCACCGTGCAGCCACAGGTTCGCGCGATGTCGGACGGCCGCTGCGACAGCCACCGGCTGGGGTCCAGTGCGGCCAGATTGGCATGGGCGATGGGGTGCAGTGCCGGGTCGCGCACCAGCAGGGTGATCTGCCGCATGACATGGGACAGCAGGCCGGGGGAAGCGGCCGGCAGCCAGTCGTCAGACCCGCCGCCCGCACCAGGGGCCACCCCACTGCCACCATCGCGCGCGGCACTGTCGGGCGGGGTGTGGCGGAAACCGTCCAACCAGTTCAGACTGATCGCCGTTTGCGGGGATGCGATGCGCAGGTGTGGATTGGCCTGCGCCACCAGCACAGCCATGTCAGCCAGTTCGTGATTGCCAGCCGCAACAGACCAATGGCCGAGCGCAGATCGTCGGTCATCACAAGCGACTGCGATTTTCTCAGTTCCAGATCGGCATGGTTTTGCGTCGTAAACCTTTTGGGGCGCCTTTGCCGTTTAAGCCTAACCCGGAACGCGCCCCGACGCACGCGTCACGCCGACGCAGCGGGTTGTTGGACAGAAAGCTTGCGCCCCAATCGACAGATTGGCCGGGCGCACCTGCCGCAGCGCAAGCCGTTTTCCGCGCTTTTGTCGTCGGGTCAAGAAATGAAATGCCCGGCATCCGGCAGGGGCGGCTTTACATATATTGAAAATCGCATATGTAGCAGGGAGCGGATGGCAGATGTGCCAACCGTGGCTCTGGCGGAATAGCGATGACCCTTAAACCCTTGCGCGCGTATTTTCCCATTCTGGACTGGGGCAAGACCTATGACCGCGCGGCGCTGTCGGGTGATCTGATGGCGGCGGTGATCGTGACGATCATGCTGATCCCGCAATCGCTGGCCTATGCGCTGTTGGCCGGGTTGCCGCCCGAGGCGGGGCTTTATGCCTCGATCGCGCCGATCCTGCTTTATGCGGTGTTTGGTACTAGCAGGGCCTTGGCGGTCGGCCCGGTGGCGGTGGTGTCGCTGATGACGGCAGCGACCATCGGCACGGTCGCGGATCAGGGCTCGATGGGCTATGCGGTGGCGGCGCTGACGCTGGCGGGGCTGTCGGGGGTAATTCTGCTGGGCATGGGTCTGATGAAGCTGGGGTTCATCGCCAATTTCCTGTCGCATCCCGTGATCGCCGGGTTCATCACCGCGTCGGGCATCCTGATCGCGGTCAGTCAGATCAAGCACATCTTTGGGGTTTCCGCCGAAGGGGACACCTTGCCGGCGATGGTCCTGTCGTTGGTCGCACATCTGCCGGACACCAATGGGATCACCCTTGGCATCGGGGTCGCGGCAATTGCCTTTCTGTTCTGGGTGCGCCGGGGGATGAAGCCTGCGCTGCGGCGGCGGGGTTTTGGCGCACGGTCTGCCGACATCCTGACCAAGGCCGGACCTGTGGCCGCCGTTGCCGTCACCACGCTGCTGGTCTGGGGGCTGGGTCTGGACGGCAGCGGCGTGCGCATCGTGGGGGCGGTGCCGCAGGGGTTGCCGCCGCTGACGCTGCCCTCGTTTTCGCTCGATCTGATCGGGGCGCTGCTGCTGCCTGCGGTTCTGATCTCGATCATCGGCTTTGTCGAATCCATTTCCGTCGCGCAGACGCTGGCCGCCAAGAAACGCCAGCGGATCGACCCGGATCAGGAATTGATCGGCCTTGGTGCGGCCAATATCGGCGCGGCGCTGACCGGCGGATACCCGGTAACGGGCGGTTTTGCCCGGTCGGTGGTCAATTTCGACGCCGGGGCCGAAACGGCGGCGGCGGGAGCGTTCACGGCCATCGGTCTGGGCGTGGCGGCGGTTGCGCTGACGCCGTTCATCTATTTCCTGCCCATCGCCACCCTGTCGGCCACGATCATCGTCGCCGTGTTGGGGTTGGTCGATTTCTCGATCCTGAAACGCAGCTGGACCTATTCCCGCGCAGACTTCCTTGCCGTGGCGGTGACGATCCTGCTGACCTTGGGCGTCGGGGTAGAGGCGGGGGTGTCGGCAGGCGTGATCCTGTCCATCGCGCTGCATCTGTATCGGTCGTCCCGCCCGCATATTGCCGAGGTCGGGCTGGTGCCGGGGACCGAACATTTCCGGAATATCAACCGCCATGCCGTGCTGACCGATCCGAAGGTGCTGACCATCCGCATCGATGAAAGCCTCTATTTCGCCAATGCCCGGTTTCTTGAGGATCACCTTTACGACCGCGTCGTGACCGATTGCCCGATCCGTCATGTGGTGTTGATGTGTTCGGCCATAAACGAGATCGACCTGAGCGCGCTTGAATCGCTTGAGGCGATCAATACGAGACTAAAGGAAATGGGCGTGACGCTGCACCTGTCCGAGGTGAAGGGGCCAGTGATGGACCGCTTGAAGAAATCGCACTTCCTGCACGATCTGACGGGCAAGGTCTTCCTGTCGCAGTATCAGGCATGGCAGGCGCTTGTGGGGCCGGGGGCGGATCGGGGCGTCCGGGCTGTCGCAGGCCAGTCTGTCGCAAGGAAGTGATCGGCTGTGTGCCCGGTCCCGCTTGACCTGTCGCGCGTCAGCCTGCACCCCGGTTGGATGACCCTGCTGCGCCCTCTGTTCATCCTATGTCTGATCGTTGCGGTCCTGCCTTGGGGGGCGCATGGCGGGGCCTTGGCCGCGCAGTTGCGCCTGCAGCGCGACCTGGGTCACAGCATCGCGCGAACGGACATCACCCAGGAACAGGTCACGCAAGGCGCGTCGTCGCGGGCAAATCTGCCGCATACGGCCTATCTCACGCCGCCGCCCAAGCGGTGCCGCATGGCCGGTCTTGTCGGGGGGGCCTGTGGGCCTGACATCGTGTTGCCCGCAGTTGCGCTGGCGCCGGGCGGTGACGTCTTGTACGCCCCACTGCTGCCCGTGGCCGGGATCTGGTCTGTCGGGGTGACCCTGACCGGGCTGCTGGACCCGCCCCGCGCAGGCTGAGCATCGCGACCGCATCTGCGGTCATTCCCGATCCTTCAGCCTTCAGGACCCATCCAGATGATGAACCGTCGTGCCTTTCTGGCCGCAGGTGCGCTTGCGACCCTGTCCGCCTGCGCCGCCACCCCGAACCCCCCAACCCCGGACGTTGCCCCGCCCCCGGTCTACCCGCCGCTTCCGGCCCATTATGGGGCGATACTGGACGAACCCTATCCCATTGCGGCCGTGCCCCAAGGGGTGGTGCCGCCGCATCTGTGGCGGCAAGAGGTGGCCAATCCGTTCCCGCTGGACGCGCCCGGCAGCATTGTCGTCGATCCCGACGCGGGCTTTTTGCACCTGATCGGGTCAGACGGTCTGGCAATGCGCTATGGCGCGGGCACGGGGGCGGCTGCCTTTGAATGGCAGGGCAACGCGCGGCTGCAATTCTGCCGCGCATGGCCGCGCTGGAAGGTGCCCGCAACCATGATTGCGCGGCGGCCCGAGTTGGAGCCGTTTTCGGTGGCGAATGGCGGAATGGACCCCGGCCCCGGCAACCCGCTGGGGGCGCGGGCGCTCTATCTGTTCCAGAATGGACAGGACACGTTGTACCGTATCCACGGCGCGTGCGAGCCTGAATATCTGGGCAAGGCGGTGTCCTCTGGCTGCATACGTCTGCTGGATCACGACGTGATCGACCTGCACAAACGGGTGCGCCACGGGGTGACGGTGCGGGTTTTGCCATCGTCCCGGCCTGCCGGGTTGTCGCCAGTCTATTGATCCCGGGCGACCATTGGCGGGGAGAACTGCCCCGCCACCCGCGCCATATTTGGGAAACCTGTGTGATTATAGCGCCTTGCATGGTTCAGTTGCCGTGCGTTTCTGGCCCTCTTCACGCCGGTGCCCAAGTTTTGCCACAATTAAACTATGTTAATTAAGGAAGTATTAACGAAATTATTCAGACGACCGACCCAGCACAGACCGGGCGGCCAGAGGCGGGCAGCGGAATGGCAACGTATGTGCTGGGCGGCTATGCGACCGGGTCCATCATCGTCAGCGGTGGGGGCGCGCTTGGCTCTGGCGCGCGTTTCATGCTGGACCCGAACTGGTCGGAGTCGACCAGCGGTCTGACGATCACGGTCACGGACGACGATGCCAGCTTTGCCGGGTCGTCCTCTGCGGCACTGGATGCCACGCAGACCGGCATCGTGACGAACGCGGCGGGATCAGTCGTGGCATCGGGCGCGATCCGGTTGGGCACGGCCTATACGTTCACGGACGCCTCTGGTGCGACGGTGTCGCTTTATCAGGTGATCGTGGGGTCAACTGTCACGGGCTATGTTTCGACCGCGCAACTGGCCCCCGGTGTGTCGACCGCTGTCACCTCTACCGCCACCACGACGGCAACCGGCGTGTCTTATGCCAGCCTTGCCGACCCCAGCTATGAACAGGCGGCGGATACGACCATCACCGGCGGGACCGGCAACGATTCATTGCGCGGCGGCGACGGGGCGGACACGATCACCGGGGCTGCTGGCAACGACACCATCTATGGCGGCACGGGCGACGATGTCCTGACCGGCGGTTCCGGCACCGACAGCCTGTATGGTGATGATGGCAACGACACGTTCATCGTTGGCACGGGCGCGCAGGGCGAAGAGATATTCGGTGGCAGTGGCACGGACGAGATCAGCTTTGCCACCGCAGGTTCAGGTGTCGATGTCAATTTTTCGCGCTCTGGCGAAGGGACGCAACAGGTATCCGGCGGCACCGAGTCCGACTTTACCTCGATCGAGGTCATCACCGGATCAGACTACGCCGATACTCTTGACGGCGATTCAGACAGCGCCGGTCTGACCCTGTCCGGTCTGGGCGGCGCGGATGACATCTTTGGCGGATCGGGTGCGGACCGGCTGTTCGGCGGCACGGGCGGCGACACGGTCACAGGCGATTCCGGCAACGATCTGCTGGAAGGCGGGGCGGATGCGGATTCGCTTTATGGCGGCAACAACGATGACACGCTGTTCGGCGGCACCGGCAACGACCGGCTGGATGGGGGATCAGGCAACGACACGCTGTCAGGGGATGCGGGTGACGATTCCCTTTATGGCGGGTCGGGGGATGACACCTTTCTGCTGGCCGACGGCGGGGGAACCGACACCATCGCGGGGGGCTTTGACGGCAGCCTTGGCGATATCATCGACACCAGCGCCAGCGCCTCGAACGCCACTCTGACCTTCAGTGGAACGGGATCGGGCACCATCAGCCTGCCCGGATCCACCACCAGCTTTTCCAGCATTGCCCGCGTGCAGCTTGGCGCGGGCAACGACAGTGTCACCGGTGGCAGCGGTGCCGACAGTGTCGACGCCGGGGCAGGGGATGACGATCTTTCGGGGGGGGCCGGGGCCGATACGCTGGCGGGTGGCGCCGGCAACGATACCCTTGCCGGCGGCACGGCCTCTGACAGCCTGTCAGGGGGCGCGGGCGACGATGTCTTTGTCGTCAGGGCCAATGATGGCGCTGACACCGTGTCAGGCGACGCGGGCGATGATATGCTGGACATGTCCAGCCAGACCGCGACGATCACAGCCACCTATTCCGGCGACGGCGCAGGCAACGCGACATTTTCGGGCGGCAGCGCGCGGTTTACAGGTGTTGAGTCGCTGCGCACTGGGTCGGGCAACGATTCCATCACCGGGGCCGGTGGCAACGACATCATCGACGCGGGCGCAGGCAACGACCGCGTGTTCGGCGGGGCGGGGCGTGACAGCCTGTCAGGTGGCACGGGTGCCGATTATCTTGATGGCGGTGCGGACAATGACACGCTGGTCGGTGGGGCGGGGGCGGACACGCTGTATGGCGGGTCCGGCCTTGATTTCATCGACTATTCCGCCAGCAACGCGGCGGTGTCGGTCAATCTTGCGACGGGGGCCACCTCGGGCGGGGATGCGGCGGGCGATGCGCTGGCCGGGGTGGATGCGATCATCGGGTCCGGCTTCAACGACACGCTTGTCGGTTTCGACGGCGAGGCGCTGACCGGCGACGACATCTACCAGAACATCATCTACGGCGGCGCGGGCAGCGATTCCATCGACGGTCTAGCGGGCAGCGACAGCCTGTTCGGCGGGGCCGACAACGACAGCATCTATGGTGGTGTTGGCAATGACACGCTCGACGGTGGCAGCGGCAATGACCTTTTGTCAGGCGGGCTTGGCAACGATGCGCTGGACGGCGGGCTTGGCAATGACGCGCTGACGGGCGGCGACGGCAACGATGCGCTTTTCGGCGGGGCGGGCGATGACGTGCTGTCGGGCGGTACGGGCAATGACAGCCTGACCGGCGGCGAGGGCCGCGATATATTCGAGGTCGGCAGCGGCGGGATCGACCGCATCCTTGACCTTGATCTGACGCTGGTCGACGGCAGCTTTACCGATCAGCTTGACGTGTCGGACCTTGTCGATGGCAGCGGCAACCCGATCAACTGGCTGGATGTCGTGGTCAGCGACGATGGCGCGGGCAATGCGCTGCTGACCTTTCCGGGTGGCGAACAGGTCATCCTTGACGGCATCGCCCCCGCCCAGGTGACGGGCGCGCAGTCGCTGAACCGGTTGGGCATCCCCTGCTTTGGCACGGGCACCCTGATCCTGACGCCGACAGGGCCGCGCCCGATCGAAACCCTGGCAGCCGGCGATATGGTGATGACGCTGGATCATGGCGCACAGCCCGTGGTCTGGGTCGGTGCGCGCGATCTGACCTGGACCGACCTTGCCGCCGATCCGCGACTTCGTCCGGTGCGCATCCGCGTGGGTGCCTTGGGCAACACGGGCGATGTCATCCTGTCGCACAACCACGCCGTCCTGATGGAGATTGACGGAACCGAAAAACTGGTGCGCGCAGGCCATCTGGCGCAGTCGGGTGACGGACGTTTTCGCATCGCACAGGGGCGGCGCGCCGTGGGGTATCACCACCTGTTATTGCCGCAGCACGAAATTGTCTTTGCCAACGGCATGGCGTCCGAAACCCTCTATCCGGGTCCGATGGCCATTGGCGCATTGGGGCAGGACGCGGCCCGCGATATTGCGCGCAAGATGCCCGCGCTGTCCGCCGTTCTGGCCGGTCTTGCCGATGCCGCAACCCACTACGGCCCCCCCGCGCGCCCCTTTGCGAAGAAGCACGAGGTTATCGGCCTGAAACGCGCAGCACTTGCGGGCAAGGCGGCCTGACCGTTCTGGATCAAGACACCACAGATACGGGATCTTTCAAGGGCTGTAGGGTTGGGCTTTAGCAGATCGAGCCAAAGCAGATTTCAGGCACGAAACGTGGCCGTGTCACGATGAATTCCTGAATGTTGAAACTGTTCAACCCGACATCAAAGGCCGGATCATAGCCGATTGCGGTTTCCACAATGATCGCGGTATCGCTGTCGGCCATCTGGGGAATGCGGTTCCTGAACGCGTCCCCCTGGATCAACGCGGTTGTCAGCACCGGCATCAAACCCTGCGGCGCATAGGACCACAGAATCTCATTGCGCGCCCGCGTCTCGTTCCAGGTCACGGAACTGACCCGCAGGGTGATGGTCTGATTTTCGTCAACCAGATAATCCAGCACCCGCAACAGCCCGTTCAGATAGGCCTGCGACATCGGGTTCATCTCGCGCGAGATCATGTCGGACACGGTGTAGGTGGCTTTCTGCACCGTATTCCGGGTCGAAAAGGCATCCCAATAGACGAACATCGCAAGATAAGTCCAGACCAGCAACGGCAGGACGATCACCGCCTCAAGAACACCAGCTGCGGTTTCATCGGTCAGAAACCGCCGGATGAAGGTTGAAGGTCTATGCATCGGATCACCCGTCATGTCGGTTCGTTCACAAAGGCGGACACGGCGACGATGCCAAATCCGCCAAGCCCGTCCTGGGGCAATCTTTTGCCAATGCCGAAACGAGGGAACATCAGATCCTGCACGATGCAGACCCGGATCAGCATGATGTCGTTCTGCTGCCCTACCTGCAAAGCGGTAACAGGTTGGATATCCTCGGTCCGGTCAATGCAGGCGGCATTGGTCGCGGGCAATGCCCAGGTCGCCGTGTTGATGCGCTGCAATTCTATCAGGATCGAGCTTTCGCAATCCCGGAACAGCGAACTGCGCGCACAGATTTCGGACTTCAGCAATTGATGCGACGGGATCGGGTAATGCCCCAGACGCAATTCGCGCATCGTCTTGTCCAAGGCCTGTTCCAACATGATCGCGCGCGTCATGATCAGACCGCTTTCAAAAGACGCGGTAAAGACTGCCATGACAACCGGCAGGGCCAGCACGAATTCAAGGGTGGCTGAGGCACGATCGTCTTTCACCCACCGGCGCACTTTGGTGACAAGATTTTTGATGGCCCGTTTCATTGGGTCAACCGTAACAGGCTGATGTTGCTGGCAATTGCCCGGAACGCCGCTTGTATTTCCAACCCGCTGGCGTTGAAGTAATGGGCGGGTGATGACACGCAGTTCCTGATCTGGGTCTGCCCGCCGCTTGGCGCTTCGAATGCGATGCCCTAGATGATGATCGCATTGGTCTTTGCCAAGGCGCAGGCCTGCTGCAATTGCGTGTTCATATCGGCTGCATCCGTCTGGATGCGGAAATTCTGCATCCAGGTGTTGTACTGCGTGCTGCGGGTGCTGTTATTGCTTCCCAAGGCGCGGGCGTACAGCTGCCAGGCAACCCAACTGACACGCAGATTGCCCCAGACTTGCGGCCAGGTTTGTTGTGCGACACCGGACCCGCTGTTCCAGGCCGCCGTCCGCCATGTGCCCAGATGCGGCACCCAATATTTGCTGCCACCGGATTTGCCGGAATGATAGATCGAATAGTTGCCATCGCCGCTGCTGCGGTAAATGGTTGAAAGCCCCGTGCGATAGGTGTCGCCAAGGCGTTCCTCGTCGAAGTGTTCGCCATCTGTCATCAACACCACGACTTTCATCGACTGAAGGTCGGTATAATCAAAGGGGCGATTTTCAAAGATGGCCGGGATCTGATGTGACGCAATAAGTTCCGAATACATCGCGCGCGCGCCTGGGTCCAACAGCGCAAGGCCCCACTTCAGCCCGGCATTGATCGATGTGGCGCCAACAGCCGACAGGTTTTGAATACGACCCTGCAAATCATCGATGCTGTGGCTGGGCAAGGTGACGGTATTCGTGGTGCTTGGGGGGCACCAGCGATTTGCCGGGTTGGGTTTGGCGTAATCCGTGCTGGTGTGCGATACGAACGAGGTGGATTTGTCGGTGGACGAAAAGCTGTCGACATGGCCTGTCATCGGCATCGCCAAGGTCCGCGACATGCCGACGGATGTATAAACGCTGGCCGGAAGGTCGATGCAGTTCACGTCCGCCACACCGTGATCATGCGTAGCGTTGTATTTCGCGCGCAGCACCGGTCCCAGATTGACCTGTCCATTATAAGGCACAAGCGATATCGAAATGCGGTCTTCGGGGTCGCTGCTGATGATCGTATCGACGAATTCCTTGGCGGCGGTCTTCAGGTTCGCAATCTTTGTGCCCGCCATAGAGCCGGAGATATCCAGAACCAGCGCAATTTCCACATTGGTCACGCGCTGTTCCGCGGTTGAACCGGTATTTGCGGCCAATTCGTCAATGCCGACCATATGCATGAAATAATTGCGCGTTCTGGCGGTTGCCACCGCATTGACGTTGCGGAAATTCAGCCCTTCGGTGACGACGACGCTGCGCAGGTAATCGTCGAGTTCGGCCTTTTCGAAATAATCGTGCACCACGTCTTCGGGTGTCAGTTCCTGCGTAAGGGACGCCGCCGCCAGCGTCGCCCGGTCCAGCGTTTGCTGCATCCGCGTCCGGCTGGTTTCAAACCGCATCAGGTCCACCGCAAGCCCGCCGATCATCAGCATCAACACGAACAGGACCAACGAAAAATACAGCAGCGACCCGTCTTCGCGCCGGGCGAAACCGTGCAGAAACCTGCGCGCTGACTGCGCGTGTGAATGTCTTTCAGGCATTACAGTCCCCTTTGCACCCGAAAATGACCGGCGCTGAACATTAACATTCATTAACAATTGTGTTGAATTTGGACAAAATCGTGTCGTTACCAAGAAAGCAGAGCCGGCCCGACAGAAATTTCTGCGCCGGTCTGTCGGTGCAATTGCACGTCAATCGGCGGCCGTCGCACCGTTTGGGGGATGTTCGACGTCGTTTGGAACGGAAGCCGCGTTTGAGCGTTTTCCCGGCGAAGGGGACAAGGCCGAGGTCACGCCATTGGGGCGCTGCCACCCCGGCGGCCAGTGGCTTTTGTCCGTTTCCTGACCGGAACACAGTTGAAGGATCTTCAGATGAAAACCCTCGCAGACGCCTTTCACCACACGCTGCAAGATATCTACTATGCCGAAACCGCGCTGACCAAGGCGCTGCCCAAGGTCGCCAGCGCCGCCACCAACGCCGAGTTCAAAGCGCTGGTTCAGGCCCACCTGTCGGAAACCAAGCAGCAGGTCACCCTGCTGGACAAGGTGTTCGCATCCATCGGGGAAAAGGCCAAAGGCGAAAAGTGCGATGCCATCGAAGGGCTGATCAAGGAAACCGAAGGCATCATGAAAGACGCAACCGGCGTCGCGCTTGACGCCAGCCTGATTGCCGCCGCACAGGCGGTGGAGCATTACGAGATCGCCCGCTATGGCACGCTGCGCGAATGGGCCAAGGTTCTGGGCCACACCGAAGCGCATGATTTGCTGTCCCAGATCCTGGATCAGGAAAAGGCTGCCAATTCCAAACTGACAGCCCTTGCCGTCGCCAGCATCAACACGGCCAAGCGCGTCGCCTGAAGGTGACCAAATGGCAGGGCGCCTGTTGGCGGCCTGCCATTTCGACCCTTGGCCCATGCCGCCGGTCCATTGCCGAAAAATTCGCAATATGATCTGGTTTGTGCCAGTGGCCCGCGCCAAGGGGCCTGCATGAAAAGACCGCCTGCATCTGGCCCTTGATGCGCTGCTTTACGGGACGGGTGTGGGATGGATATCAAGGACGTGGCAAAGCCTGTCGTGCGGTCAGCCGTTTCCGGTGTCGTCACGGAAAATCCGGTCGCGCCATCCCCCTATATTCGCCGCATCACGCCGCCCCGAGTTCTGACATTCGTCGGAATCGCGGCGGTTCTGTACTTTGCCAAAGATGTCATCCTGCCGCTGTCCATCGCGGTTCTGATCACCTTTGCGCTGTCGCCGCTAGTCACGCGGCTGCGGCGGCTGGGGGTGCCGCAAGTTTTGACAGTGCTGGTGGTTGTGGCGACAACGTTTGTCGCAGTGGCAATATTCTCGCTGATCCTTGCGATGCAGGTCAGCCAGCTTGCGCAAGGTTTGCCGACCTTTCAGCGCAACATCATCGCCAAGGTCGAGGCGTTGCAGGAAAGCAGCCGCGAAGACGGCATCCTGTCGCGCATGGCCAACATGATCAGCGCCATCAATGCCCAGATCGGCGAGGTTGTGCCGTCTGAGCCCACCCCCGGCACGGAACAGGCCAACGCCCCGCCCCCGCGCGATCCTTTGCCGGTCGAGGTGGTCGAAACCACCAGCCCCGTGCAGTTGTTGCAGGATCTGGTGCTGCCACTGGTCAGCCCGGTCGCGACGACGGGGTTGGTGATCGTCGTCGTGATCTTCATGTTGCTGGAACGCGAAGAACTGCGTGATCGGTTCATCCGGTTGCTGGGGTCCAACGATCTGCACCGCACCACGCAGGTGCTGGAAGAGGCGGGCCAGCGCGTCGGGAAATATCTGCTGATCCAGTTGCTGGTGAATGCGATCTACGCGGTGCCCATCGCGCTGGGGCTGTGGCTGATCGGGGTGCCGAACGCGCTGCTGTGGGGGTTGATGACGCTGATCCTGCGCTTCGTGCCCTATATCGGATCAATCCTTGCCGCCGCCTTTCCGCTGTTTCTGGCCTTTGCCATCTCGCCGGATTGGAGTGCGGTGCTGTGGACCATCGCCCTGTTCGGGGTGGTGGAGCTGATCACCAGCAACGTGATCGAGCCAAAGTTGTATGGGTCGCGCACCGGGGTCAGCCCGCTGGCGATCATCATTGCCGCGATCTTCTGGACATGGATCTGGGGGCCGTTGGGGTTGGTGCTGTCAACGCCGCTGACGGTCTGCCTTGTGGTGCTGGGCCGTCACATCCCGCAGTTCGAGGTGTTCTACATCATTCTGGGGGATGAACCGGTTCTGGCCCCCCATGCGCGGTTGTATCAGCGCCTGCTGGCCGGCGACGCGCTGGAGGCAACATCCCGCGCCGAAGAGTCGGTGGACGAGGTGTTCCTGGCCGATTACTACCGCGATGTCGGCATTCCGGCCCTGTTGATCGCGCAGACCGACCATGCGCGCGGTGTTCTGACCCCCGAACAGGAAACGCGCCTTGTCGCCGTCGCGATGACGATGATCCAGAATCTGCAGGACGTGGTGACCGACGAAGTGCAGGACGCGGGCACCGCGACCGAAGCCCCGGTCGAGGGGGACGCGCCGACAACACCCAGCGACACTGTGGCCCTTGACGGCATAGGGTTCCGCGTCACCTGCATCGGTGGGCGCAGTCGGCTGGATGATGTGGCGGCTGCCATGCTGGCGCAGGCCATGGCCGCCGAAGGGGCAGACGTGGTGCATCTGCCGCACACCGACCTTGCCCCCGCCAATTTTCGCGACAGGGCGGACGGGTCGCGCGATTGCGTGATTTTGGCCTTTCTGGATGCAGCCCCCAGCCGCGCGTCGCTGCTGCACATCAGGCGGATCAAGCGGGCCGCCCCCGCTGTGCGTATCGGGGTCGTGATCTGGCAAATGCCGCCTGAATTGCACGAAGACACCGACATCGCCCGCCGCGTCATGCCCGTCTCTGCCGAAAAACTGCTGGAGGCCTCAGAGATCGGCGCCGATTTCGTCGTAACCGACCTGGAGGCGGCGATGGCAGGCGCATTCACCGATGCGCCCGCCAAGGCCATTCCCCTGCCGGTCAAGCGCAAGCTGCGCCCGCAAGGTCGGGGCAGGGTGACCGCCTGATCAGGCGGCAGTCACGCGCCAGATCACGTCGCCCACATCGTCGGCCACCAGCAACGATGCCTTGTCTGGGCCGATGGCCACGCCCACGGGCCGCCCGTAAGACACCTTTTCATCGTCTGACAAAAAGCCCCACAGGATGTCTTTGGGCGGGCCAGCGGGGCGGCCGTTTTCAAAGGGTACAAAAATCACCCGATACCCGCTGAGGGTGGAGCGGTTCCACGATCCGTGCTGCCCGATCACCATGCCGTCGCCAAAGCCGGGCAGGGTGCCTGCGGGCATCCAGCACAGGCCAAGCGATGCGGTATGTCCGCCAAGCGCGTAATCCGGTGTGATCGCCCGCGCCACCAGTTCGGCATCCTGTGGCACGCGGTCATCGACGGTCTTGCCCCAATAGCAATAGGGCCAGCCGTAAAACCCGCCATCCTGCACCGATGTCAGGTAATCGGGCGGCGTTTCATCGCCCAGACCGTCCCGTTCGTTTACGACCGTCCACAGCTTGCCCGTCACAGGCTCCCACGCGGTGCCGACGGCGTTGCGCAGACCGGATGCAAAGATGCGCGCAGCCCCGGTGGTCAGGTCCAGCTCCCATATCGCGGCGCGGCCTTCTTCGGCCTTCATCCCTTGATCCCCGATGTTGGACAGTGATCCGACACCCGCATAGATCTTGGTGCCGTCGGGCGATGCGATCAGACTGCGTGTCCAGTGGCCGCCCGGCTTGAAATCCACCAATTTGCGCCCCGGTCCGGTCAGGCGGGTTGTGCCGTCCTGATAGGGAAAGGCCACGATTCCATCAGTGTTGCCGACGTAAAAGGTGTCGCCCACCAGTGCCATGCCGAAGGGTTGGTTCTGTTCGTCGATAAAGACATGCCGCGTCTCGGCCACGCCATCGCCGTCAGGGTCGCGCCACAGGGTGATGCGGTTGGCGCTGATCCCCAGCGCCTTGGCCCGCCGCATCGTCGCCTGCATCGCCCGGTCCATCAGGCCCTTGGGCGGATCGGCCTGCAACAGCGCTTCGGCCACCAGAACGTCACCGTTGGGCAGCACTTCGATCCAGCGGGGGTGTTGCAGGTCGGACGCAAAGGCATTGACGCGCAGCCCCGCCGCAGCTGAGGGCACATGCCCCGGTTCCCACCCTTTGGCGGTCGGCATCTTCAGGGTCATGATGCCCTGCTTTTTCGCCTGCGGGATCGTCGGCTGTGTGCCCACCGCCACCCGGTCGGGCGCGCCCATCCGCCGCAGAACGACCATCGCGCCGCCCACGACCGCCGCCGCTTTTGCCATCACATCCATAATTTGCCTCGTGCTTTATTTTATTGGGCGCAAGGTAGAGTAGCCTTGCCCCCTGTCCAAGGGCGAAATCCCATCAGCATGGCTGCGTTTTGCTTTCCGCCGACTTTGCTCTAGCTTTGGCATCGGATCGGGAAAAGGAAGATCGGGATGATTGCAATCGCCACTCATGGGCCGCGCACGGTCATTCTGGCCGCCTTTGCCTTGTGTTTGCCGTCGGTTTCGCAGGCCGAAACCTCCTTCATGCCGGGCGAGACGCAGTACATCGCCGCCCTTGGCAATGCCGGTGCCACGTCGGGCACTGATGCAGAAACCTGGGGCTTCTGGTCGGTTGATCCCGGCCCGCGCGGGGTCTGGGTCAAGGATTACGCCGATCTGATGGCGAACGGCGGCATTGCGCCCAATGGCTGGCAGTTCGACAGCAACGGCTGGTGGCTGGAAGAACATGGCCTGATCATGGAGGCACCCAGTTTCCCGCTGCCCCCCGGCCAATATGTCGTGACCGGCGCGCGCGAGGTGACATCGGTGCTGACGGTCGCCGCACCTGATGCGGCGGGCAAGCAGGCCTGGGCGCTGGCCGATGGGGCAACGATACATGACGTGACGCATTTGCGCTGTCGCGCGGCGCTGTACCGGGCGGCCGACGGGCAATCCTGCACGCCGGACAAGACCGCGACAGACGTCTTCCCGATGAGTCCGGGCATCGCCATGCCAAGCGTGCAAGGGTGCAGCAAACGCGATTATCAGGTGTTGATCGTGGTGGGAAAGCTGGTCGAAAGCTGACCCGTCACGTCAGCCCGCCCAGCAGCATCGTCGTGCCACCGATCAGGATCAGCCCCTCGATCAGCAGGGTGTGCAGGCGCAGGCTGGTGCGTCGGACAAGCCATGCGGCACAGGCGGTGCCGGGGATGGTGCAGATGCCCATGATCAGCGCCAGCACGAAATAATTCAGCGACAGCGCGTCCAGCGTGCCAAAGATCACGGTCTTCGCCAGATTGACCATCACCGCAATTGCCGCATCGGTCGCCAGCAGGGCGGGGCCTGCAAAGCCGATCCCCATCAGCATCGGCACGATCAGCATCCCCGCCCCCACGATGATCGACGACAGGAACCCGAAAGCCGCCCCGATGCCGTAAACCCCGATGGGGCTGGGCGTCATCGCCCTGCCCGCCATCACCCGGCGCAACGGGACTGACCCGATCAGCACCGCCCCCAGCACCGCCTGAATGATCGCGCTGTCCATCTTGACGTACAACTCGGCCCCCAGCCAGGCCATCGGAATGGCGATGGCCGACACCCGCAGGATGGTGCCCCGGTCCATATGCTGGCGATAGAACCACACACGGCTGCCGTTGTTGATCAGCATCAGCACCGACATCATCGGGATCAGTGCCTTTGGCCCGACGATGGGCGCGATGAACAGCGTCACAAGGATGCCCGCGCCATAGCCCGACAGCCCGCCCAGCATGCCTGCGAAAAAGCACACCGTCATGCCGGCAAGGATCATCATGGGGCCGAACGACCCCGACAGCAGGTCGGCCTCGGTCATGTCAGGCGCAGGTGTTTCGGGTCTGCCCGTCCGGTGCCCGCCATCAATGTATCGGCAAAGGCGGCGATGCGGGCGGCGTCATCAGGGTCACGGCCCGCAAAGGCCAGATTGGCGCGCGCCTTGGCCAGCAACTCGGTCCGCGACAGCGGGGCCTTTGCCCCGCCGCGCAGGCAAGGCGACCGGGATTCCACCACGCTGCCATCCTTCAGCGTCGCGCGGACGTGGCCGGTGTAATTGGCGGGATATTCGTTGTCAGGGTCGATGACGAAATCAACCTTGCCCGCCAGTGCCAGAACGCGCGCATCGCGCACGGTGGTTTCGGTGAACTGCGCCAGCCCCGCATCGCCAAAGACGAACCCCGCCGCCACGCAATAAGGCCCGCTGAATTTCGCCGCATAGGGCGTGGGGGGCGTCTGCTTCAACGCCAGCGGCGCCCACAGGCGGTGCACGGTGCCTTCGCCCACTTCACACAGGATGGATGCCACATCTTCGGGCCGCACCCCGCGCCGCGCCAGATCGACGGCGCAATCGACAAAGGGCTGGGTCATCGTCCCGCAGGCATAGGGTTTGAACGCCAGCCGTGCCGATTCCCAACGTGTGCCCAGATCATCGGTCAGCGGCGTAAAATCGGTGGCGACAGGGTCGGAAAAGCCGTGAAAGAAGCCGTGCGTGCCCTCGAACACCGTGGCAGGCCCGCTGAACCCTGCGGCACCCAAGGCGGCGGCCCGCATCCCCGACTGCGCGGCCCATCCGGCATGCAGGCGTTTTGTCGATGATCCGTCGGCCAGATATTCGATGATGCCCGATGCCATCGACCCCGCCACCCCCAGCGCATCGCGGATCTGCGCTGGGTTCAGCCGCAGCGCCGCCGAAACCCCCGCCGCCGCCGACATCGCCCCCAGCACGGCGGTGGGGTGAAAGCCCGCCTTGTGCACCGACTTGTCCGCGACCAGTCCCAGACGGCACATTGTCTCGATCCCGACAACAATACCGCGCGCCACGTCGGCGGCGGCCAGATCGTAGCGTTCGGCTGCGGCCAGAAGGGCCGGAACGATCACCACGCCGGTGTGGACGGGGCAGCCTTCAAAGGTATTGTCGAAATCCTCGCCATGACCGCAGGTGCCGTTGATGGCGGCCGCCGCCTCGGGGCTGTGGCCATCCGGCAGACCAAAGACGGTGGCAGTGCCTGCATCGGGAAAGGCCGCGCGAACCGCACGGCCATAGTCTGTGTCCAGCGCCGCGATCGACAGGCCGACCGTATCAAGGATGGTATTCGCGCAGCCCTGAATGGCCGCTTGCGGCACATCGGCCAGATCCAGCCCAGCAATCCAGTCGGCAAGAAGTTCAGAGACGGTGGTCATGGGCGTGGTCCTTTCAGACACCGGGATGGGTCGGGCACCAGAACGGGTCAGGCACCAAAGCGGGACAGGCCCGCAAGGTTCGGATGGCGGGGCAGGGCGCGCAGCCAGTCGATCATCTCGTCCGCCCGCGCTGGACCCCAGCCGCCGTGCAGACAGTTGGCGCGGGCCTTCGCCTCGATCTGGGCCTCGGTCAGCGGTTCGCGCATGCCGCCGCGCAGGTGGGGCTGGTCCAGCGCGATCCTGCGGCCATCGATGGTTTCCACCCGGACGTGGCCCGAATAGTTGCGTGGATATTCGTTTTCAGGGTCAATGACATAGCTGATCTTCTGCGCCAACCGCAGCACAGCGTCATCGGCGGCGCGCGCGTCAGTGAACTGCGACAGACCGGCGTCGCCATCAAAGAACCCCACCGCCATACAGAACGGCATCGAGAATTTGGCGGCATAGCCCGACGGCGGGTGATGCTTGTCCGCCAGCGGTTCCCACAACCGATGTACCAGCCCTTCGCCTGTGGGGCAGGTGATGCGGGCGATGCTGTCCGGGTCGATCCCGGTTTGCGCCAGCCGGATCATGCAGTCGATATAGGGGTGGATCATCGTTCCACAGGCATAGGGCTTGAACGCGATACGCTCGGCATACCAGCGATCCCCCAGCCCATCCGACAGGTGGCTGAAATCGGGTGTGGCGGTGGGTGCAAAGGCGTGGAAAAACCCGTGCGGCCCGTCAAACACGGTCCGGGGGGCAAAAAACCCCGTCCGCGCCAGCACCGCCGCCCGCACGCCCGATTGTGCCGCCCATCCGGGATGCAGCCGTTTGGTCCAGGCGCCTTCGGTCAGGTATTCCAGAATGCCGCTGGCAAAACTGCCCGCGATACCAAAGGCCATCGCCTGTTGGCGGGCATCCAAGCCAAGCGTCACGCCCGCCGCCGCCGCCGCCCCCATCGCGCCGACAACGCCCACGGGGTGAAACCCCGCCTTGTGAATGGCACCCGGCGCGACATGGTTCAGACGGCAGATCGTTTCCAATCCGGCAACAACACCCAGCAATGCGCGTTCACCGGACAAGCCAAAGCGTTCCGCCACCGACAGTGCGGCGGGAATGGTCATCGCGCCCACTCGGATGGGTGCCCCCTCCAGCGTATCGTCAAAATCCTCGCCGTGGATGCCGATGCCGTTGGCAAGGGCCGCACCGCCTGCGTCCAGTTTGCGCGTGTGGCCGATGGCGGTGCAGGGACCGTCACTGTCCCATCCACCCACGACCTGCTGCATGTAGGGTTCAGCCCGGGCCGCCACGCACAGCCCTGCCGCATCGATCAGATCCAGCGTGGCCACCCGGCGCACTTCGGCGGACAGGTCATCCAGCCGCAAACCGGCCAACCACGCGGCATAGCTTTCGCCAATGGCCAAGGGTGCGCTGTCGGTCATGCGTTGGCCAAGGGGCCATCGCCCGAGGTGACGATGCGCGCCTTGCCCGCCTGCACATGGGCAAAGCCCGCCTCGAACGCGGCATGCGGATCGCGGGCATCCAGCGCATCCACGATGGCGCGGTGTTCGATGTTCGAATTCTCGAATCCGCCGCCATGCACCAGACCCCGCGCCCGGAACAGGTGCAACCGGCTGACCATGGCGAAATAGGTGTCGGCCAGAACGGTATTGCCGGTGCCGCGCACGATGGCGCTGTGAAAGGCGATGTTCAGGGGGAAATACGCCTCTAGATCGCGGTTCGAACCGGCGACATCCATCTGCGCCACCAGCGCCTTCAACCCGGTGATCTGGGCCGTGGTGATCCGGTCGGCCAGCAAGCGGCAGGCGGTGCCGAACAGACCGGCGCGCACGTCATAGATGGCCACCGCGTCGTGGCGGCTGATCTGCTGCACAAAGACGCCGCGATTGGGGATCATCTCGACCAGACCGCGCGCATGCAGCGCCTGAAACGCCTCGCGCACCGGGCCACGGCTGACACCCAGACGGTCGGCCAGCGCCTTTTCATTCAGTTTCGCACCGGGGCCATAGGTGCCGCCAAGGATGATCTTTTCGATCTCGGCCTGCACCACCTGCGCAAGCGACGAGCTGCGCAGCACGTCAAGCGCGTCAGAAGCGGAAATGGTCTGTGTTTGTGCACTCATGTCAGAACTCTCATCTGTCGATGCCATATTGTCTACGATTTGCAATTTGATGCAAGGGTGATAGTGTCCCGCCCACAATGATCTGCGAGAAGGGGATGGGAATGCTGCACAGAACGGACAAGCCGCTGACGGGCAAGGTGGCGGTGGTCACGGGCGCATCGCGCCGGATCGGGCGCGAGATTGCCCTTGGTCTTGCCACCGCCGGGGCCGATGTCGTGGTCCACGCCCGCCAGTCGCGCGACGAGGTGGAGGCCGTGGCGAACGAGGTCCGCGCCCTTGGGCAGCGCGCCCATGTTATCCTTGGCGATGTGACGGACGAGGCGACCGTCGTTGCCATGTTCAACGAGGTGACGGCCACCCTGGGCGGCATCGACATTCTGGTGAACAACGCGGCGATCCGGGGGCAAAAGCCCTTTCTCGACATGACGCTGGCCGAATGGCAGGCGACGTTGGCGGTCATTCTGGACGGGGCCTTTCTGTGTTCACGCGAAGCGCTGCGCAGCATGGTGTCGCGCGGCGGCGGTACAATCGTCAATCTTGGTGGCGTGTCGGCGCATGTGGGGGCGGTTGCCCGCGCCCATGTCGCCACAGCCAAAGCCGGGATCGTGGGCCTGACCAAATCGCTGGCGTTGGAGTTTGCGCCGCAGAACATCACCGTCAACTGCGTGGCACCGGGCAAGATCGGCGGCAAACGGTCGGCCACTTCGGGCGCATCACCGGCAATGCCGGGCGCGCATGGCATCCTTGTGGGACGTGAAGGCGACGTGGCCGAGGCCGCCTTCATGGTGCTGAACCTGTGCATGCCCGAGGCGCGGTTCATGACCGGGCAGACGGTGCATGTCAGCGGCGGGCTTTACATGCCCTGACCGCCGGGCCGCAGCAGCGGGCGCAGGTCCCGCAGGTCTGCCATGCCGTCCAGCGTCAACAGGGCATCGATCAGCCGGTCGGTGCCCGACACCCCCAGAACCGGCACCATCAGATCGCGCGCCTTGGCGGCCACCTGATCGGTCGACATCGGGTTTTCGGGCGTTCCCAGCACCGCGTGGGTGTGGTGGGTGACTGTGCGCCCGTCGTTCGTCTCGATCGTGATGATCGCCTGACGGGGTGGCTTTGCCACGCTAAGGTCATGACTTGGTTGGGCAAAAATTCGTTTCCGCAGGTCCCGCACGACCCCGTCCTGCATCCGGGCATGGTCATGGGCGCTGGCAAAGCCAAGCCCCCCGTCGATCAGCGTGACTGCCAGCAGATGTTGCAGGCAAACGTCCGGCATGTCGGCATCATCGACGATCTGCAACCGGTCATCGGGCATGGTCGCCACCATCCGTGCGACATTTTCAGGCCGCAGATCATGCGCTGTCATCAGCGCGACCAGCGCATCAAGGGCGGCCTGAATGGGCGATCCCACGCACCATTTCTTGATCGCTGCCTGCATGATCTCAAAGCGCGTGCCAAGCCCATCCGACAGCGCCCCTTCATTCGCAGTCTCGGCAAAGGCGGACAGATAGGACGGGTTTCCGGTCAGAACGCCATCAACCCCCGTCCACCCTGACTGCACCATCAGCGCCGCCAGCACGCCGTTGCGCGCCCCCATCCCGGCAAAGTCAAAGGCCTTCTCGACATGATCCTTGTCGCGCCGCCAATAGGGCACGCCCGAGGTTTGCTGCACCGCATAGGACAGCGCATGCGCCACCTTGCGCGCGTCAAAGCCGGCCAAAGCTGCCGCCGCTGCCGTCGCTCCAAAGTTTCCGCCGATGCTGTGGGTCGAAAACCGCGCTGTATGGGCGGATGAAATTCCCAGCGCCATGACCGCACGCGCCCCGATGTCATAGCCAAGGGCCACGGCGCGAATCAGGTCCCGCCCACTGCGCGCGCCCGTCTCGGCCATCGCCAACGCGGCGGGAACGATGGCACAGCCGGGATGGAACCGCCCGCCCACATGGCTGTCGTCCGTCTCGTCCGCATGGGCCGCCATGGCATTGGCAAGGGCGGCGTGGGGGGCGCCGATACAGGCGCCTGTGGCAATCGCCAACGCCTCGGGCGGGCCGCCCATGCGCCGCGCCATGGCCGCACCGGCCACGCCTGCGGGCAGCGATGCCCCGGAAATCATGGCGGCAACCGTATCCAGAATATGCGCCCTGGTCTTTTCCGCCACCGCATCGGGCAGGGGCGTCGCAAGGGCCTGCGCGCAATAGGCGGCGATCCGGTCGGTCTGGTGGCAGGGCATGGGCGGGTGTCCTTGCAGAGTCGAGATTACAGATTGTCTACGATTGACATTTTTTTCACCCGGCGCAAAGGTAGTTCCACACCAGTCGCCGGAGGACGCCATCGGCGGGCGGCTGATCGTATAAACGGGAGGATGAGATGCGCCTGAAATTCGGAAGACTAACGACGTCGCTGCTGCTGTCGGCGGGGCTTGCCCTTGGCGGCGCGGGTCTGGCCACTGCACAGGACTACCCCCATGACACCGTGACTCTGGTCACCCATTCGTCCGCAGGGGGCGGCACGGATGTGTTCCTGCGCGAAATGGTGGGGTTCCTGCAAAAGGCGATGGGGCCGAACTTTGTCGTTGAAAACGTCAATGGCGGCAGCGGGGCCACAGCAATGGCGAAACTTGCGACGTCCCCCGCCGACGGGTCGATCTTTTACGGCACCACGCCCACCTACATCAACACCTCGCTTCTGACAGAGCTGGAGTATGATTACACGGATCTTGAAGGCGTCGTGAACGTCTTCATGGACCCGCAGATCGTGTTCGTGAAATCCGACAGCCCGTTCCAGTCGCTGACCGATCTGGTCGACGCGGCCAAGGCCAATCCCGATCAGGTACTGTTCGGCGTGACCACGCCCGGTTCGCTGGACCGTCAGGTCATGGAAAAGTTCAAGTCGCTGACCGGCGTCACCTCGCCCGTGATCACCCATGACGGTGGCGGCGAATTGCTGATCAGCGTTCTGAACGGCACGGTTTCGGCAGCCATCGGCGAAGTGCAAGAACTGTCGGCACAGATCGAGGCGGGCGAAATCCGCCTGCTTGCGACCTACACCGAAGAGCGTCTGCCGACGTTCCCGGATGTCGCAACCGCCCGCGAACAGGGCATCGATCTTGTCGTGAACAAGTTCCGCGGCATTGCCGGTCCGCGTGGTCTGCCCGAAGAGATCAAGACCGCATGGCACGAAGGTATTCTGAAGGTTCTGGAAGACCCGGAATTCAAGGCCTGGTATTCGGCGCAAAGCCTGGTGCCGACTGTGATGCCGGCTGCGGAATATGACCAGTTCCTGCAGGATTTCGCCAAGGATCAGAAAGAGTTCCTGATCGAATACGGCATTCTGGTTCAGTAAGGACGAAACGATGACACAGCGGTCGGCGACCTCTTTCCACATTCCGACAGACGTCTGGATCGGGCTTTTGGCAATTGCCGGGGCCGGTCTGTACTGGCGGCACGCCGACCGCATCCCGATCAGCCCGCTGGACGGGCAGGTCAACGCAGCCATGCTGCCCAAGACATTTGCCGTGCTGATGATCGCCCTTAGCATCCTGATGGTCGTCCGCGCGGTGCTGATCGAGGCGATGACGGTGCGCGCCGCACGCCGCCTGATGCAGCAATCGGGCCAGACCAGCCAGCGCGCGGCAGGTGTGGGCAAACGTTACACACTGAACACCCATCTGCGCGCAGGCGGTATGCTGCTGATCGGGCTGATCTTTTTGCTGATCCTGCCGTATCTTGGTTACGTGCTGAGCGTAATGCTTCTGATCGGGTCGGTGTCGGTTTTCATGGGCGCAAAGGCCGATCTGAAGACGGTCGGTGTCGCTGTCGGTGCGGCGGTTGTGCTCTACGGCATCTTTGTCTTTGTGCTGTCCATTCCGCTGCCTTCGGGTTTCTGGCCGCAGCTTTTCAACTGACACGTGCCGCACCGCGCGCCTGCACGGGCGCGCTGCCGGGCGGAACGCTTTACGGAATATTGGCGTCTTTCGGGGCGCACCCAAGGGGGGGATGATGGAAGGTTTGTCGACTGCATGGGGGATCCTGACCACGACGCCTGCAATCTTTGCGGCGTTCGGCGGGGTTGCCTGGGGGATCGTGGGCGGGGCCTTGCCGGGCATTTCGCCCTCCATCGCGCTGGCGCTGCTGTTGCCCTTCACCTATGGGATGGAGCCGATCACCGCGATCGTTCTGCTGGCGGCCACCTATGTGGGTGCCGAATACGGCGGGTCGATCCCGGCCATCCTGATCAACACCCCCGGCACAAATGCCGCCGCCGCAACCGTCATCGACGGGTATGAGATGCACAAGCAGGGCCGGGGCGGCGAGGCGTTGGGAATTTCGCTGCAATCGGGTGTGGTCGGCGGTCTGGTCGGGCTGATCTTTCTGATCACCTTCACCGAACCCCTGGCCCGCGTGGCGCTGTCGTTCAACTTTCCGGCCTATTTCGCGCTCGGAATCCTTGGCCTTAGCGTCATCGCATCCGTCGCCGAAGGGTCACTGATCAAGGCGCTGATGGCCGCCCTTGTGGGCTTGATGATCGCAACCGTCGGCACCGATCCGCTGTCGGGCGTCAGTCGGTTCACCTTTGGCCAGCCGGAATTGCTGGCCGGTATTCCCTATGTGCTGGTGATGGTCGGCGTCTTTGCCATCAGCGAGATCATGATGCAAGCCAGCCTGCCGGACTGGCAGAAATCGAAATCGGGCCAAACCCGGATCGTGCTGCCCACGTTCAAGAAATGGCGCAAGCTGTGGCGCGCGCAGGCCATCGGCAGCGGCATCGGCATCTTCGAAGGCGTGATGCCGGGTGCCGGTGGCTCCATCGCGTCGTTCATGTCCTATAACGAGGCAAAGCGCTGGTCGTCCGAGCCTGAGATGTTCGGAAAAGGATCGGAAGAGGGCATTGCCGCACCCGAAGCTGCAAACAACGCCGTCGCCTGCACCGCCCTTGTGCCCGTACTGTCGTTTGGTATCCCCGGATCGAATTCGACGGCAATCGTTCTGGGCGGGATGATGATCCACGGGTTGCAACCCGGCCCCTTGCTGTTCCAGAAAGAGCCGGAGTTCATCTATGGCCTGTTCGGCGGCCTTGCCGTCGCCAATATCGCGCAGTTGTTCCTTGGCATCCTGATGATGACGCCTGCGCTGTGGCTGGTGAACCGGCCAAAGCCGTTCCTGATGGCCTGCATCTTTGCGCTGGTGTTTTCGGGCATCTATTCGATCCACAACAGCACCTATGATCTCTACATGGTGCTGGCATCGGGCCTGCTGGGCTATCTGATGCGGGTGTTCGGCTTCCCGTTCCTGCCCCTCGTGCTGGGTCTGGTGCTGGGCTACCTGATCGAGGCGAACTATCGCCGGTCGCTGGAGCTGACGGGCGGTGACCATCGGGTGTTTTACGAAAACAACATCTCGTTGACGCTGCTTGGCCTGGCTGCGCTGTTCATGGTGGGCTCGCTGGTGCGCGACATCGTGAATTCGCGCAAGGCGGCGGCGGCGCGGGCAAAGGAACTGGCGGGATGAGCGTTGCGCACCGCATCCGCCCCTATCCGGCAGACGCGCGCCCCATCCCACAGGACCAACTGGCGTGGAAGATCGCGGAACTTGCCGCCGACCGCGCCCCCCTGGACCGGGATGCCGCCGATCTGGCGGTGTGTCGGCTGATCGACGATGTGGCGGTGGCGGCGGCGGCATTGAACCGCGCGCCGGTTGCTGCGGCACGGGCGCAGGCGCTGTGCTTTCCGCGCCATCGCGGCGCGCGGATTCTGGGCCTGCCCGACGGGGTGACGGTCCATTGTGGCTGGGCGGGCTATGCCAATGCCACGGCGGTGCGGGAACTGGATTTCCACGACAGTTTCTTTGCACTCGACAGCAGCCATCCGGGCGATGCGATCCTGCCCCTGTTGGCAGTGGGCCAGCAGATCGGCGCATCGGGGACAGATTTCCTGCGCGGCGTGCTGGTCGCGTACGAGGTGCAGACGGCACTGGTGCAGGGCATCCCTCTGCAACGCCACCGCATCGACCATATGGCCCATCTTGGCCCTGCGGTGGCGGCGGGTCTGGGGGCCATGCTGCGCCTGCCGGTGTCGGTGATATACGAGGCGGTCAATCAGGCCGCACACCTGTCGCTGTCCACCCGTCAGGTGCGCAAGGGCCGGATTTCCTCGTGGAAGGCATTTGCCCCCGGTCACGTCGGCAAATGCGCGATCGAGGCGATAGACCGCGCCATGCGGGGCGAGACATCCCCCGCGCCGATTTACGAAGGCGACTATGGCATCCTGTCCGTTCTACTGGATGGCCATCAGGGCGACGTGACCTTGCCGGGTGTGGGCGAGCCTTGCCGCGCGATCCTGCAAACCCTGCCCAAGGCCCATTCGGCGGGCTATCACGGGCAGGCGATCATCGACCTTGCGATCCGCCTGCACCCGCGTGTTCCCGACCCGTCGCAGATCAGCACGATAGTGCTGCACACCAAGCGCATGACCCATGTGGTGATGGGCTCCGGCTCGGGCGATCCTGACAAGTGGGACCCTGCCGCCTCGCGCGAGACATTGGATCATTCCGCCCCGTTCCAGTTTGCCCGCGCTTTGGTGGACGGGGATTGGCACCACGACCGCAGCTATGACGTGACCCTGATCAGCGATCCGGCCTTTGTCGCGCTTTGGGGCAAGGTCTGCACGGTGGACGACGCCGACTGGAACCGCCGTTTTGACACCAGCGCACCGCTGGACAAGGATCACGGCGCGCGGGCGGTGATCACCTTTGCCGATGGCCGCGTGATCGACGAAGAACTGGCCGTCGCGGATTCGCACCCAAGGGGGCGGACGCCCTGGGGACCGGATGACTATGCGCAAAAATTCCACACATTGGCCGCACCTCTGATCCCGCCTGCCGAACGGGCGCGGTTTCTGGACGCGGCGTGGCGGACGGCATCCTTGCCGCGCGGGCAGCTGATGGCCTTGGGCCTGAGCGTGGGGTCGGGGCTGTTGATCGACGGCCCGGCCGGGCTGTTTGACGCGGGCCGCGCCTGATGACCCGGCTGCCGTCTGTCTTGCCAGGTGCGGTCATCGACCGGCTGAACAGTGATCCCGGCGAATGGGCCTTCATCGACCTGCGCGAGGCGGGGCAGGCCGCCGAAGGCCACCCCTTTGCCAGCGTCAATCTGCCTTTCAGCGGGTTGGAGGCTGCCTGTCCCCGCCTGCTGCCGCGCACATCGACGCCGCTCGTGCTGATCGACGATGGCGACGGTCTGGCCGACCGGGCAGGGGTCGCACTTGCCGCCCTTGGCTACACTGATCTGTCGGCAGTGGCGGGCGGCATCCCCGGTTGGCAGGCGGCGGGCTTGCCGCTGTTCAAGGGCGTTCACAGCTTTTCCAAGGCCTTTGGCGAATGGGTCGAACACCGTTTTGCCACCCCCGACATCGGCCCCGATGATCTGGCCCACCTGATGGCGGAACCCGACCCGCCCGCGCTGATCGACGGACGCCCCTTTGCGGAACACAGCGCCTTTACCCTGCCGGGGTCGCGCTGTTGCCCCAATGCCGAACTGGCGCTGCGCCTGCCTGCGATGGTGGCGGACGATGTCCCCGTCATCATCCATTGCGCGGGCCGCACCCGCAGCATCATCGGCGCGCAGACGGTGCGCGATTTCGGCCTGCCCAATCCGGTCATGGCCCTGCGCGACGGCACCCAAGGGTGGGAGCTTGCGGGCCACGCCCGCGTCACCGGATCGAACGCCGCACCGCCCGAAGATCTGCTACCAGCGGTTCACGCTTTGGCAATCGTGCGGGCGCAAGGCGTGATCAACCGCTGTGCCATCCCGACCATGGATGCGCAGGCGCTGGATGCGGTGCTGCGATCTGGCACCCGCACCGTGTACCGCTTTGATCCGCGCACCGACGCAGAGGGCACGCCGCCCCCCGGCTTTGTCCGCGCGCCCGCGACGACCCTGGTCCAGCAAACTGACCGGTTCATCGCCGTGCGGGGTGCATTGGTGGTGTTGTCCGACCCCGCCTTGGTTCGCGCGGTATTTGCAGCACTGTGGCTGCGCCGGATGGGGATGGATGCGGTCATCGTGAAAACGCCCCCCGCCGTCGATGTGGCGCGAACCGCTGCGCGCGCGGATCGCTGGCCGATGCTGGATGCCTGCCGCGTTTCAGCGGCGCAAACGGCGGGGGCCATGCTGATCGACGTGCGGCCCAGTGCGGCGTTTCTGGCGGGGCACATCGACGGGGCCGTCTGGTCGATCCGCCCGCGCCTGCACCGGTTGGGGCACGTGGCGTCGGCCGTCGTCCTTGGCGATGATCCTGCGATTGCTGCACTGGTGGCGGACGATCTGGCCGCGACCGGATGCGATGTTCAGGGCCTGCACACTGGAACCCCCGCCGACTGGCGCGCAGTGGGTCTTGCCGTTGCGCAAGACGACACCCCCGCCACAGCGGACCGCATCGATCAGGTGCTTTTCTGTGCCGGTCGTCACAGCGGCAACCTTGACGACGCCCGCGCCTACCTGACCTGGGAGACGGGCCTGCTGGACCGCCTTTCCGCCGCCGGGATAACACCCTGGCCCAACCTGTAATCAACGATAGACCTGTACCGAGGAGACATACCATGGCCGTCACAAGCAACGACTTCGCCACCATTCCAGACGGCATGACCATCACCGAAGACGCGGCGCGCTTTGTCGAAAAGCTGGTCTATGACGACATTCCCGCCGACGCGATCCGCATCGGACTGCGCTGCATGCTGGATGCGGCGGGGCTGTATGTCGCGGGCAGCGAAGAACATTCGGTCCACATGCTGGTGGACGATGCGCGCGAAACCGGCGGGCGGGGCGATGCGCTGCTGCTGGGGGGCGGTGGCTTGCGCGTGCCCGTGGCCTTGGCCGCGCGCGTGTTGGGCACGGCGGGCCACGCGCATGACTGGGATGACACGCAGGTCAGCATTGACCCTGCCCATGTTTACGGCCTGTTGACGCACCCCACCATTCCGCCCCTGACAGCCGCGCTGTGTGTGGGGCAGATGCTCGGGGGCGTGGACGGGCGCGCACTGATGACCGCGTTTCAGGCCGGGGTCGAGGTGGAGTCGAAGATTTCCGAATGGATGTTGCCAAAGCATTATCTGGGCGGCAAACACTCCAGCGGCACCGTCGGCACCTTTGGGGCCTATGCGGCAGCGGCGAAATTGCTGGGTCTGTCCGGGCCTGCGCTGCGGCAAGGGTTCGGCATCGCGGCCAGTCTGGCGGCAGGCATCCGCTGCAACTTTGGCACCATGACGAAACCGCTGCACGTCGGGCGCGCGTCAGAAAACGGCGTCACGGCGGCCCTGCTGGCCAAGCGCGGCTTCAGCGCGGACCCGGCGGGTCTGGACGGGCCGTGGGGGTTCTTTGCCGTGCATGGCGGTGGGATTTCCGAAGACAAGATTGCCCAAGGCTTCGGGCGGACCTGGTCGATCACCACCCCCGGCGTCAGCATCAAACCCTACCCTTGTGGTATCCTGACCCATCCCACAATGGACCTGATGCTGCGCCTTGTGCTTGAGGCGGATGTGAAGCCAGACGAGATCGACACGATCACCATCCACGCGGGCAGCAACATCCTGAAACCGATCCGCTATCCCATCGCCAGCAACCACCTTGAGGCGAAATTCTCGCTTCCGGCCGAGGTGTCGATGATCGCGCTGGTCCGGCAGGCGGGCAAGCGCGAGTTTTCCGATGATTTCGTCGCGTCCGACGCCATGCAGGACATGCAGCGCCGGGTGCGGACCGAGTTTGATCCGGCGATCGAGGCGATGGGCTTTGACAAGGTCCGCTCGCGCATCCGCATCACCCGCAAGGATGGCAGCGTGGTCGAAGGCTGGGCCGACGAACGCTATCGCGGCGGCCCCGACAACCCGATGTCGGATGCCGAGGTTGAGGCAAAGCTGCGCTCTTGCTGTGCGGGGGTTTTGAACGCGGCCCAGCAGGACGAACTGATCGCCACCGTCTGGGCCTTGCCCGACGCGGCGGATGCGACGGCGCTGGCGCGGTTGCTGCCCTGATGGGAAAGGGCCGCCCCTTTCGGGACGGCCCTTTTTTCATGGTGGATGGCGGGATCATTCCGCTTCGACGAACACCTCTTCGCGTTTCTTGCGCACCGATGGCAGCAGCACCACGATCAGCACCCCCACCGTCAGCGCCAGAAGCGTGGCGCTGATCGGGCGGGTCAGAAAGGTTGTCGGATCGCCCCGGCCCAAAATCATGGCGCGGCGCAGGTTTTCCTCAAGCATCGGGCCAAGAACGAAACCCAGCAACAGGGGGGCCGGTTCGCAGCGCAACTTCATCAGAACATAGCCCATCAGACCAAAGCCCGCGACGGCGAACAGGTCATAGATGTTTGAATTGACGGAATAAACCCCGATAGAACAAAACGCCATGATGATGGGGAACAGCACCTTGTAAGGCACCTTCAGCAGTTTCACCCACAGCCCGATCAGCGGCAGGTTCAGCACGATCAGCATCAGGTTGCCGATCCACATGCTGGCGATGATGCCCCAGAACAGCGCGGGCTGTTCGGCGGCCACGTTCGGCCCCGGCACGACGCCCTGAATGATCATCGCCCCCACCATCAGCGCCATCACCGGATTGGCCGGGATGCCAAGCGTCAGCAGCGGGATGAAACTGGTCTGCGCGCCCGCGTTGTTGGCCGATTCCGGGCCTGCGACGCCCTCGATGGCGCCTTTGCCAAAATCCTGCGGCGTCTTCGACAGCCGCTTTTCCACCGTATAGGACGCGAAGGACGCAAGGATTGCGCCCCCCCCGGGCAAGATCCCCAGGGCCGACCCCAGCGCCGTGCCGCGCAGCATGGGGGCCACCATCTTGCGCAGATCGGCGCGCGACGGCCACAGCGCGCCAAGGTGTGATGTCAACACGGTGCGGTCCTGATCGCCTTCAAGGTTCTTCAGGATCTCGGCGATGCCGAACATGCCGACCGCAAGGGCGACAAAGCTCAGACCGTCGGCATAGGCGGTGATGCCAAAGGTGAAACGCGGTGTGCCAGTATAAATGTCGGTGCCGACAAGGCCCAGCAGCAACCCCAGCACCACCATCGCCAGCGCCTTCAGGATCGACCCGTGCGCCAGCGCAATCGCCGACACAAGGCCGAGCAACATAAGGCTGAAATATTCCGCAGCACCGAATTTCAGCGCGATGATGGTCAGGGGTGGGGCAAAGATCGCGACCAGCAGGGTGGCCACTGTTCCGGCAAAAAATGATCCCAGCGCCGCAACCGCCAGCGCTGTGCCCGCCTTGCCCTGACGCGCCATCTGATAGCCGTCGATCGCGGTGACGGCGGATGAACTTTCCCCCGGCATGTTGATCAGGATGGCGGTTGTCGATCCGCCGTATTGCGCGCCGTAATAGATGCCCGCCAGCATGATCAGCGATGACACCGGCTCCAGCTGAAAGGTGATCGGCAGCAGCATGGCAATGGTCGCCGTGGCCCCGATGCCCGGCAAGACGCCGATCAGCGTGCCAAGGATGACCCCGATCAGGCAGAACAGCAGGTTTTCGGGCGAGGCGGCGGTGGCAAAGCCCAGCGACAGGTTTGATAAAAGATCCATTGTCAGCGCCCCCTCAGAACGAAAGCCAGGGGCCAAAACGGCGGAAGGGCAGGCCAAGCGCATAGCTGAACACCAGCGTGGCGAACAGCGTGACCCCCGCCGCCAGTGTCAGGGCATAAAGCGGGCGCATCTTCATCGACGCCATGGACGCGATCAGCGTGGTTAGAAAAATCGACGGCACAAAGCCAAGGCCCCGCACCGTCAGCCCGAAAAAGACCGGGGCGGGCAGGATGAACATCATGCCGCGCCAGGCGTGCGCGCCGATGTCCTCGCCCGTCGTCTTGAACGCCGCCAGCAGGATAAGACCGCCAAGGGCGATCAGAACCACGGCCAGCACCGTCGGGAAATATCCCGGTCCCATCCGCAGCGTGCTGCCCATGTCCAGCCCCAGCGCGACGATCCCGAACCCAAGCCCCAGCAGCATGAAAAGGATGCCCGCAGCGGCATCCGTTGTGTTTGGCCGTGTCATTTTCTTCCCCGTCCCCCGATTTCACCCGATAGCCTGTCACTGGCCCCGATGCACCGCACCGGGGCCAACGCGCGATCAGTCGGCGTAGATGCCGGCGGATTCGATCACCGGCTTCCAGCGGGCAATCTCAGCCTCAAGCTTGGCTTGCAGGGCGGCGGGGGTGGCATCGGCAGCGGGCGACGGCATGGTGCCCAGTTCGCCCATCTTGGCGGCGATTTCAGGATCGGCCAGTGCCACCTGCAACGCGGCGGACAGACGATCCACCGCCTCGGCCGGGGTGCCTTTGGGGGCGTAAAGCCCGTGCCAGATGCCCACTTCCATGCTGCCAAGACCGGCCTCTGTCACGGTCGGCAGGTCGGGGAAGATGTCCAGCCGCGCGGGCGAGGTGACGGCATAGGCCTTGATCGTGCCGCCCTTGATCTGTTCGGTGGTGTTGGTGGTCTGGTCGCACATGATATCGACCTGACCGCCCAGAAGTTCGGTCATCGCGGGACCGGTGCCCTTGTAGGGAACGGTGACGATGGGCGCTTCGACAGCCTGCATGAACAGCATCCCGCACAGGTGCGATGCGGCCCCGATACCTGCGTTGGCCATGGTGATGGTGTCGGCGTTTTCCTTTACATAGGTGATCAGCGACGCCATGTCGGCGGGCTCGAAATCCTTGCGCGCGACCAGCGTCTGGCGGGCGAGGTTGGCCGATTCTTTGCGCTTGGCACGACATCGGGCGTGCGCGGCTATTACTTTGCCGCCCCCATCCGCGCGCCGGGGGGCGGGGTGGCCGGGGTGATCGCGGTCAAGGTCGGCCTTGATGCGATCGAGGCGGAATGGCGCACGCAGGACACCCGCATCCTTGTCGCCGACCCCGAAGGCATCGTGTTCCTGTCGACCGATCCTGAATGGCTGTACAAGGGGCTGTTGCCGCTGACGTCCGACCGGCTGGCGCGCACCACGGCGTCGCGCCGCTATGCCGATGCGGCCCTGTCCGAACTGCCCCATGCGCAAACCGTCGATGGTGGTGCCACGGTCTTGACGCTGGCCGGGGGCGATGGGCGCCGCCGCGAATATCTGGTCGCCCGGCAGGTGATGCCGCGTGCAGGCTGGACGGTGCATGTCCTGCTGGACACCGCCGACTTGCGCGGTCAAGCGCAGGTGGCGCTGGCCGCATTTGTGCTGCTGCTGGGGGTGGCGCTGTCGATGGTGCTGATGATCGCGCAGCGCCGCGCGCAGCTTGCCGACCGCATCGCCCTGCAAGACGCGACCAAGGCGGAACTGGAACGCCGGGTGATCGAACGCACCGCCGATCTGGCCCGCGTGAACGCCCTGATCGAGACAGAGATCACCGAGCGCCGCCTGACCGAACAGGAACTGCGCCGCACGCAGGCCGATCTGGTGCAGGCGGGAAAGCTGGCAGCGCTTGGCCAGATGTCCGCCGCCCTAAGCCACGAGATAAACCAACCCCTGGCCGCCGCGCGCAATTATGCCGACAGTGCCGCGATCCTGATCGACCGGGGCGATCAGACCCGCGCGCGCGAGAATGTGTCGCAGATCGTCGCGCTGATCGACCGGATCGCCGCCATCGCCCGCCACCTGCGCCATGTCGCGCGCAAGCCGGACGCGCCGTTAAAGGACGTGGCACTTGGGAATGCCGTGGCCGAGGCGATGGACATGGTCCAACCGCGCCTGACCGCCGCAGGGGCGGACGTGACCATCGATCTGCCTGCCGACCTGCCGCTGGTGCGCGCAGGGCCGGTGCGTTCTGTCCATCGTTTCCCCCCGGTGCCATCGATTTTGAAGCCAATGGCGCGGTTGCACAACGAAATTGCGCGTCACGCGCAATCATGTCCGCCCGGACAGTCGGCCCCGGCCCCTTCACGCGCAACCTGACCCATCCCGACCCGCAGCGACAGTCCGCCCAAAGGTCGTATCCCAAGGGTCCGATGTCGTTTTTCGTTGCCCCGGCGGGTCAACCCCGCTACTTGCCGCGTCAGACAACGACAGGAAGCGCGCGATGGATCTGGTCAGCACCGTGGTCAAACCGATGCACCGTGAGGGACGCCCCTTTGTGGCGGGATTTGCCGCGGCAACGGTGGTGTTGTTCCTGTTGTGGGAACCCTTGGGCTGGATCGGTCTGATCCTGACCATCTGGTGCTATTACTTTTTCCGCGATCCCAAACGTGCGGTGCCCTTTGACCCGTCGCTGATCCTGTCGCCCGCCGATGGGGTGGTGTCGCTGCTGGAACGCGCGGTGCCGCCGCCCGAACTGGGGATGGGAGAGGGGACGCGCCTGCGCGTGTCGGTGTTCATGTCGGTGTTCAACTGCCATGTGAACCGTGCACCGACTGCGGGCAAGGTGACCGAAATCGCCTATCGTCCCGGCAAATTTGTGTCCGCGCAGTTGGACAAGGCCAGCACCGATAACGAACGCAATGCCCTGGCCATTGAAATGGCGGATGGGCGCACCTTGGCCGTGGTACAGATTGCGGGTCTTGTTGCGCGCCGCATCGTGTGTTTCGCCAAAAAGGGCGACCAGTTGCGCGGCGGCCAGCGGTTCGGACTGATCCGATTTGGCTCTCGCCTTGATGTGTATCTGCCGGATGGCGTCAATCCGCTGGTGGCCATCGGTCAGACGATGATTGCAGGCGAGACGGTCATCGCCTCGCTTGACCCTGCGCAGACGGCGCGCTCTGCCGTGATGGAATGATGCGTCCGGCGCGCGCGATACGCAGGCTGATCGTTTCCGGCCTTCGGTTTCTGCCCAATGCCATGACCATTGCGGCGCTGATAGCCGGGATGACCGCGATCCTGTCGGCCATTCAGGGCGACATGGCGCAGGCTGCGGTGCTGGTGCTGGTGGCGGGCGGGATCGACGGCATGGATGGCCGCGTCGCGCGACGCTTTTCCTTCAACACCGAACTGGGGGCCGAGCTGGACTCGCTGGCCGATTTCGTCGATTTCGGCGTGGCCCCTGCGTTGATCCTGTATCTGTGGGCCTTCCCCGACAATGCCGCCTACGGCTGGGTCGCGGTGCTGTGCTATACGGTGTGCTGCCTGCTGCGTCTGGCGCGGTTCAATGTGGGCAGCCGGGCCGCAAGTGACCCAAAGGTCAAGACCGGGTTTACCGGTGTGCCGTCGCCTGCGGGGGCGCTGCTGGCGTTGTTCCCGCTGTTCATCAGCCTTGCGACGGATGGGGCAATCACCGTGCCCGGCCCGCTGGTGGCGGTCTGGATGGTCTTTGTCGCGCTGATGATGATCAGCCGTGTCTCTACCCCAGCGCTGACGGTGCCCGCGCTGCCGCGATCCTGGCTTCTGGTGCTTGGGGTCGGGGCAGGGGCATTGCTGGCGCTGTATCCCTGGCCTTTGCTGATCTGCCTCGATGCGCTGTATCTGGTGGTTCTCTTGTTCTGTGTCCTGCGGTCGCTGCGGTCCGACCCATCCCCCGAACAAGGCCCCGATCGAGGAGAGTGACCTGATGGAACTTCACGCTGTGGCGCGGTCTTACGCGCGGTGGGCCCCGGTCTATGATCACACCTTTGGTGCGGTGACCCACGCCGGGCGGCGGAAAGCCACACAGTTCATGAACACCGCAGGCGGCAGCGTGCTAGAGGTTGGTGTGGGCACTGGTCTGGCTTTGGGTGCCTATGCGCCATCGGTGCAGGTCACCGGCATCGACTACAGCGAAGACATGCTGAACAAGGCCCGCGCACGGGTTGAAGAAGACGGTCTGACGCATGTGCGCAGCCTGCGCCAGATGGATGCCCGCGCGCTCGACTTTGCCGACGGGGCGTTTGACCATGTCGCGGCCATGCACGTGCTGTCGGTCGTCCCCGACCCCGAGGTGGTGGTGACGGAAATGGCCCGCGTCTGCCGCCCCGGCGGCAATGTGCTGATCGTGAACCATTTTTCCAGCGCCAAGGGCGTGCTGGCCCTGATCGAGCGGATCACTGCCCCCCTGGACCACCTGTTGGGTTGGCACAGCGATTTCGACCGCGCGCGCGTGATGACCGATCCGTCCTTGCACCTGATGGACGACGTGCAGTTACCGCCCTTCGGCATGATGACCTACCTGCGCTTTCGCAAGGCGGGCTAAGGTCAAAGTCCCATGCGGTCCGCGATCATGTCGGATATCGGCAGGGCGGATGTGGCGGCGGGCGAGGGCGCGTTGCAGACAAACAGCATCCGTTCGGTCGATTGGAACAGGAAATCCTGCACCATCGTGCCGTCGCGCAGAACCGCCTGCGCGCGGATGCCGGTGGGATAGGGGCCAAGGTCCGATAGCTGCAACCCCGGCGCATATTTGCGGCACTGGTCCAGATAGCCGCGCTTCCACAGCGAATCCCGCATCTCGCGCGCGCCCGTTCTGATCTGCCGACGCGCCAGCCGCCAGAACCCGTCAAAGCCCGCCATATCGGCCACATCGCGCAGGGACAGATCGGCGCGACCATACCCTTCGCGCGCAAGGCCCAATACGGCATTGGGGCCGACGGTGACGCTGCCGTCGATCATCATGGTCAGATGCACGCCAAGGAAAGGCAGATCGGGGTCCGGCACCGGATAGATCAGGTGGTTGACGATGCCGTTCAGATGCGGCGGCAGGCGGTAGTACTCGCCGCGAAACGGGATGATGCGGAAATCGGGGTCCAGCCCCGCCATCCGCGCCAACCGGTCTGCCTGCAACCCGCCGCAGACAACGATCCGCCCCGCCATCAGCGATTGCGCGCCGTGGGTGATGGTGACGCCGCTTGCGCCTTCCTCCAGCCGCGTCACCTGCGCGCCAAGCCGGATCTCGCCGCCCATATCGCGGATCAGCCCGGCCAGCCGGTCGCAGATCGCCTTGTAATCGACGATGCCGGTTTCCTGCACCAGCAGGGCGCCCAAACCGGTGATCTGCGGCTCCAACCGGCGCAGGGCGGGGGCGTCCAGCACATCGATGGTCAGATCGTTCTGCACCGCGCGGGCGTGCAGGGTTTCCATCCGCGTCAGTTCCGTGTCGTTGGTGGCAACGATCAGCTTGCCCGTCAGCCGCCACGGCACGTCATGCGCATCGGCAAAGGCCTTAGTGGCGTCGCATCCGGCCCGGCACAGCCGCGCCTTCAGGCTACCGGGGGCATAATAGACCCCGGCATGAATGACGCCAGAGTTGCGCCCCGTCTGGTGGCGGGCCAGTCCCGGCTCTTTTTCCAGCAGCACCAGCCGCGCGCCGGGCTGGCGTTGCAGCAGGGTATAGGCGGTGGCCAGCCCGACGATCCCGCCACCGATGACGCACAGATCATAGGTCATGGCCCGGATTTCGCCGCCAACCCCGCCGCCCTGATCTGCGACAAGGACCGCCCCGGTGTCAGCGCGTCAGGATCGGTCAGGCAGTGCAGGATCGCGGGCTTGCCGCTGGCCACGGCGCGGCGCAGGGCGGGCAGGAAGTCTGCCGTCGCCTCGATCCGTTCGCCATGGCCGCCAAACGCGCGGGCCATGTCGGCAAAATCGGGATTGCACAAGGTGGTTGCACTGACCCGGCCCGGATAATCCCGTTCCTGATGCATGCGGATGGTGCCATACATGCCGTTGTCCACAACGACGACGATGATGGGCAGATCATACTGCACCGCCGTGGCGAACTCCTGCCCGGTCATCAGGAAACACCCATCGCCCGCAAAGGCGACAACCGTCTTTTCCGGCATCGACCGTTTGGCCGCCACAGCCGCAGGCACGCCATAGCCCATTGACCCCGACGTGGGCGCAAGTTGGGTGCCAAAGCGGCGATAGCGGTGATAGCGGTGCACCCAGATCGCGTAATTGCCCGCCCCGTTGCAGATGATCGCATCGGCGGGCAATTCGTCCCGCAGGGCGCACATGACCTGCCCCATGTTGAACGCCCCGGGCACGGTCGTGGGCGCATCCGACCAATCCCCAAACAGCGTGTGCCCTTCGGCAATCAGATCGGCGCGTGGCGTGGTCCCGGACAGCCCCGCCACGGCGTTCAGAAACGCCCGTGGCGTGACGTTGAAGGCAAGGTCGGGACGATAGACGCGGCCCAGTTCCTCGGCCCCCGGATGAACGTGGATCAGGGTTTGCGCAGGCTTCGGGATGCCGAGCAGGGTGTAGGACTGGCTGGGCATTTCCGACAACCGCCCACCCAGCAACAACACCAGATCGCTGCGGTGGACATAGTCCACCAGTTTGGGGTTCGCACCCGGACCAAGATCACCGATATAATGCGGATGCTCCGGGTCAAACCGATCCTGCCTGCGGAAGGACGCGGCGACGGGGCAGGCAAAGCGGCTGGCAAAATCCTGCACCTGCGCCACCGCCTCCGCATCCCAGCCGCTGCCGCCCACGATGATCAGGGGGCGCGTGGCCGCGTTCAGACGATCCGCCAATTCTGCCAGCGCCGCCGCACTGGGGGCCGCATCCGCCGCGCGCATCGCGGGTGCGGGCAGAGCAGGTGTCACATCGGTCAGCACATCTTCGGGCAGGGCGATGACAACCGGGCCGGGACGCCCCGAGGTTGCAACATGGAACGCGCGGCTGATCACTTCGGGGATGCGGTCGGCGTGGTCAATCTCGGTCACCCATTTCGACATGGTGCCGAACACGGCGCGGTAATCCAGTTCCTGAAACGCCTCACGCTCGCGCATGGACGTTTCGATCTGGCCGACGAACAGGATCATCGGCGTGCTGTCCTGCATCGCGATATGCACCCCGGCCGAGGCATTGGTGGCCCCCGGCCCGCGCGTGACCATGCAGATGCCGGGCAGGCCGGTCAGCTTGCCCTGCGCTTCTGCCATGATCGCAGCCCCGCCTTCCTGACGGCAGACGGTGACGCGCACATCCGCATCATGCAGCGCGTCCAACACCGCAAGATAGCTTTCGCCGGGCACGCAGAACACATCCGTCACACCCTGTTGCAACAGGCAGTCAACGACGCTCTGCCCTCCGGTTCTGGTTGTCATGGGATATCCGTTCCTGATGCGTTTGGCTGACGTTCTAGCCCCAAGATCACGCCTGCGAAACCCCGTCGCGCCCCCCGAAAAAGTGACGGTCCTGTTCGTCGCGCAGCCGGTCCACCAACCGCCCCGGCGGCAGGGTGACATCGTCATAGGTCAGGGCCTGATCCTTTGGCACGTCTCGCCGCAAGACACAGCCTTCGGCGACGCCCATCGGCAACAGGCGGTCGCGGCGCGTCACATCGGCGTTTTCCGCCTCGCCATAGGTCATGTAATAGCCGATGCCGTCCAATGTCTCGCCGGCCTTGAGGTCGGTTTTGGCGATGGCAACCACCTCGACCTTCGGCGCGCCGAGGGGGGCCATGACGGCATCCCCGAACAGCACGACGCGGGCGCAGGACAGCGGCACCTCGAAATGGCACAGGTGATAGGGGGTATAAAAGCTGTAAAGCGGCCCCGGTCCCAGCTTGTACAGGTCAAGGTAATGGCGCTGCTTTGGATCATCGATCGTGCCCAGCACATAGACACCCGGCCCCGGCGTGCTGCCCACCACATAGTCGACGATGCCGCCCAGTGCGCGCAGTTCGTCCACGTCATAGAATTTGGTCAGCTCGTCCACATGGCCGCGATGGTCGCGCCCGATCATCCCGCGCTTGGGCACGCACATGCCCGTGGCATTGGCGACGATGGCCTGTTCAAAGCTGATCTTTGATCCATCGGCAAAGCTGGTCACCATATGGGCCTTTTGCCCCCAGCGTTCCGCGAACGCCTGTTGCGTGGTGGGCGTCCGGTAGGGGTCCTGCAACCCCTTGATATTGCCGCAGACAAGCGGCGTCAGTCCGATAGAGGTGACAAAGCGGTGCAGGTTCATCTGTACGCCGGGCTGATCGCCGTCGCAGCCCGACAGGATCACCCCCGCCGCGTCCGCCTTGACCTTGAGGATGGCCCCCACCGTTCCGTCAAGTTCGGCGTTCATCAGCACCATATGCTTGCCGTGGGCGATGGCCTCCAGCACGATCTGCGCGCCGAATTCGATGGCCCCCGTCACCTCGATCAACACATCGATGCCCGTCACCCGGGCCAGAAGCTGCGCATCCTCGGTGATGGCCGCACGCCCCGCCCGGATCGCGTCGCCAAGGGCCGCTTCGGTGGAGACTTCGGCGATGTCCGTCACGCCCGCCTCGGCATAGGCGCGGCGGGCGGCGGCGGCGTTGCGGTTGGCGATGGCGACCAGCGCCATGCCGGGGACAGAGTTGACGATCTGGTTCGCGATGCCACGACCCATGAACCCCGCCCCGATCATGCCGACGCGCACGGGATTGCCTGCCGCCGCGCGGCGGCGCAGGGCGGTATCGACGATGATCATGCGCGCGTCCCTTCGATCAGGGGCCAGGCAGCATCCTTGGGGGATATCACCGCAACCGGCACCGGCCAGTCGATGCCCAAGGCGGGATCGTCGTGGCGATAGCCGCCTTCCAGCCCCGGCGTATAGAATTCCCCCACCGAATAGATCACCTCGGCCCCGTCGGTCAGGGTCAGATAGCCATGGGCGAACGACTCCGGCACATACAGCGCGCGGCGGTTGGCGGCGGACAATTCCACGCCGAAATGCTGGCGATAGGTCGGGCCTGGACGCAGATCGACGATCACATCCCAGATTGCCCCGGCGGTGCAGCGCACCAGCTTTGTCTCGGCGGCGGGGGCGTTCTGGTAATGCAGACCGCGCAGGGTGCCCGTCAGGTGGTTGAACGACAGGTTTGCCTGCGCCACCACAGGCTTCAGCCCGTGCCGTTCGAAATCCCGCGCGCAAAAGCTGCGGGCGAAAAAGCCGCGCTGGTCGCTGATCGGTTCGACGTCGATCACATAAGCGCCCGGAAGGGGTGTTTGGGTAAAAATCATGTCGTGCCTTTGTTGTCAGACAGCCCTGTCGGAATGGCTGCGCCGGGCTGCCTCTTTATGGTGCAGTACATTGGTCGTGGCGCCGCCCGCCATCTGGGCAAGCGTTGCCAGCCGCGCAGCCCGTGCGGTCATGCGCGCGGTTGCGGGAAGGCCCGCAATGCGCAAAACGTCGGCCCAACGGTGAAGATGGTCATGCCGGGCCAACGCCTGAGTCACGTTGCGGACTTGTGCCGCGGCCAGCCGGTCGGGGTCTGCATCCAGCTTTTTCAGAACGCTTGCCATGTCCACGGTGCCGTGCGGCACATCGATCACGGCATCCTGCCAGCCCAGATGATCGGCAAAGGCAGCGCCCGGCACGACATCGCCCAGCAACACCGCCCCCGCTGCCACACCTTCCAGATAGCGCAACCCGAATTCGGTCTGATCCCCCCGTTCCTGCCGCGCGTTCACCTTGGCAAGATAGGTCACGAAATAGCGCGACCGTTTCAGGGTGCCCGCATAGTTCGCGCGATGGGCGCGGTGGGACGTTACAAGGTTCATCCCCTGCAAGGTGCTGTAGCAATAGAATTGTCCCGTGCGATCGGCATGGTCGATCAGGGCCCTGTGCGTCGCCTCTGTCATGTCGTTCTCACCGACGCGCAGGATATCCACGGTCCGCTCCGGCGGGTTGGGAAAGGGGCACAACAGCGCCGTATCCACGCCCCAGGGCAGATAGGTCACCGGCACCTTCAGCAGGGCGCGCAACGGGGCGCAGGTCTGGGCGAACGAGCAGATCACATGGTCGAACCGGTTCAGAATGTCCGCCAGATGGCCGAGGTTCGCCAGATCGTTGATCCACATCTCTTGCAGCCAACAGACTGCAAAGCCCGCATTGCGTCGCCAGTTCCGCACCGATCCGACATAGGCAAGATCGCGCATCTGCGCCGCCGAGAAAAAGAACAGATCAACCGGCGCGTCCAAAGACAGGGGGGTGACGCCCAAGGGCAGCGCCTGCCCAAAGGGCGTGCGCCGTGACAGCCACCGCTGTGCCGCCATCAGCCGGGGCCTGCCGTTGGAGCGCAGCGTCAGGACAAGCGCATCATCCAGATCATGGGCAATCGCGTCTTCATACTCATACCCGCAGGACCGGGACACATGCCGTTCAAACCCGCGCAAGGTCAGCACCGCAACGCGCGGACCGGCAGCCGTTTGCGGCGACAGACCTTCCGTCACTGCGTCGGACATGGCAGATGTCCCTTCAAATCCGGCCATGCCGCAAGGCCAACCGCAGGCGCAGGCAGCGCCGGGCGGGCATGTATGGTCATGGCGGCGATGTGACCCAAACGATTGATCCTTAATGCGGAATTGGTCCGGTGCGTCGAAAGTCATCGTCCAGCGCGCCTTCGGCCACCAGGGCCTTCAGCTGCGCCAGTCGGTTGTATTTGCGTCCGTTGAAATCGTCGGGGGTCAGGTCCACGGCCTTGACGGCGGCGAAAATCTGCTCTGCCCCCATTTGTGCATCCCATGTCGCGTGGAAATCCGGGATCAGCCGCTCGATCTTGGCAGAACTGACGCGGTAGGATCGGTTGTCCGGCCCCGCTTCGGCGACATAGTCGATGCGCGACCCCGGCACGGTGTCCGCGACAATCTCGGCGATTTCCTTGATCTGATAATTGTTCTCGGTCCGGCAGACATTGAACGCTTCGGCCCGGATCGCGTCGGCATCGGCATCAAGGGCGGCCAGAAACGCCTTTGCCATGTCCTGCACATGGATGATCGGCCGCCAGGGTGTGCCATCCGACATCATCAGAATCCGGCCCGAGGTGAAGGCGTGCGCCACCAGATTGTTCAGCACAATGTCAAAGCGCATCCGGGGGCTGGCCCCATAGGCCGTACCGAAGCGCAGAAAGACCGGGCAGAACCTGTCATCGGCCAGCAGCTTCAAATCGCGCTCTGCCAACACCTTGGACACGCCGTAATCGGTCTGCGGGTTCAGCGTCGCCGTCTCGTCGATCATGCCGTCGCCCGCTTTGCCGTAGTTCGAGCAACTGGACGCAAAGACAAAGCGGGGCACCCCAGCGGCCTTGGCGGCGCGGGCCACGTTCAGCGTGCCTTCGTGGTTGATCTGCAAGGTCAGTCCAGGGCGCAACAGCCCCATCGGATCGTTCGACAGCGCCGCCAGATGGATCACCGCGTCAAACCCGGCCAGATCCTGTGCTGTCAGATCGCGAACGTCCTTTCCCAGATTGGGAACATCGGAAATGGTCCCGCCTGATGGAAAATCGGCCCGGTCAAAGAGATTTATATCGCATCCAGTTACCCGGATTCCCGCCGCGGCCAAGACCGGCGCTGTCACCGTTCCCACGTAGCCCAGATGCCCCGTCAGCAGGACGTGTTTTTGTTTGCCAGGTTGCCCAAGGACGGTTGCCATTTTTCCACATCTCCTCAAGGCGGCGTTTGTCTGCCAAATGATCCATGCAATACCAGAAGCCCCGATGGCGATAGGCCATCAGTTCCCCCATTTCCATCAGTTTGGGCAGCGGCCCGCTTTCCCACATCACGTCATCGCCATTGACCGATTCAACCGCGTCGAACACGCCGGGTTCAAGAATGAAAAAGCCGCCGTTGATCCAATCGACAGCGGTGGGGGGCTTTTCCTGAAATCCTTCGACCAGACCATCTTCGCGCACTGACAGATGCCCAAAGGTCGTCAGCGGGTTGACCATGGTGATGGTTGCCAGCTTTCCGTGTGACCGGTGAAACGCCAGCAACGCCGCAAGATCGACGTTCGACACCCCGTCGCCATAGGTCAGCATGAACGTCTCGTTGCCCAGATAGGGCCGCAGCCGCGCGATCCGGCCGCCGGTCATCGTCTCGGACCCCGTGTCGATCATGTCGACGATCCATTGCGGGGTAGGAACCTCGTCCACGCCGGGGGTGTCGGGTTGGTTGTAAAGTTCGCGGTTCTGGAAATCGATCCGGATGTTTCCGTTGTATTGGCACAGATTGGCAAAATACTGTTTGATCAGATCGCCCATATGCCCCAGCGCCAGCACAAATTCATTGTGCCCGTAGGCCGAGTAATGCTGCATGATATGCCATAGGATCGGTCGGTTTCCAATTTCGACCAAGGGTTTGGGACGGACTTGGGTTTCCTCGATCAGCCGTGATCCCTTGCCCCCCGCAAAAATCGCTACTTTCAACGCCGCCCCCTGCCAATAACAATTCTTAAAGCATACCTTGCCGATAGCTTAGGCCAAGATTTCTGGACAATAAAGGCGTAGTTAAGACTTATTAAAGGACGTGCTGCCCGCTCCGATTGGGGTTGCGTTGACCGATGCGAAGGGTCCGGACCGTTGGTGCGGCACGACCCCTCGGAAGGGAGCAGGAAAATTCATATAACAACAATTGAATATGTTTTCGGGATCGACTATATCCGCCGCAGGGGCAGGGTGGGCCTGCCCGCGAAACGGAGAGATTTCAGATGACCGTCAACCAAGCCGTCACTGCGTTTGCAGGCTTTATGGTGCTGCTGTCGCTGCTGCTTGCCTATACGATTTCGCCGTGGTTTCTGGGGTTGACCGCATTTGTCGGCGCCAACCTTCTGCAATCCGCCTTTACCGGGTTCTGCCCTGCCGCGTCGATCTTTCGCGCGCTTGGCCTGCGCAGCTAACCCCTTTCAAGGACAAGACCCATGCGCATCCTGACCCTCGGGCTGGCCTTGCTGGTCGCCCTTCCGGCATTTGGTGACACGATCACGCTGCAACCGGTCGAGGTGGCCAAAGCAAAGGCGCTGTTCGGCCGCGTCGAAAGCCGCTTTGTCGTGCCTGCGCGCAGCCGGATCGGCGGCACGCTGGTGTCGGTTGACGTCTCCGAGGGCAGCGAGGTGACCGCAGGGCAGGTGATCGCCACCATCGTCGATGAAAAGCTGTCGTTGCAACTGTCGGCGGCAGACTCGCGTCTGGCGGCGGCGCGGTCGGAACTGGCCAACGCCACGACGGAACTGACCCGGAACGAGGCACTGCTGGACCGCGGGGCCACCACGGCGCAGCGGGTCGATCTGTTGCGCACCAGCGTCGAGGTGGCGCAGAACGCGGTGGCAGAGTTGGAATCGTCCCGCGCCGTGATCCAGCAGCAGATGGCTGAAGGGTCTGTTCTTGCCCCCGCCGCCGGGCGCGTGCTGACCGTGCCCAAACGGTTGGGAGAGGTGGTGATGCCCGGCGAACCCGTCGCCACCGTGGCGGGGGGCGGTGTGTTTCTGCGGCTGGCAATCCCGGAACGGCACGCAAGCGAATTGTCCACCGGCGCAAAGGTGACGCTGGACGATGGCGAAGGTGTCATCGAAAAGGTCTATCCCCAGATCGAAGAGGGGCGCGTGATCGTCGATGTGGCGGTTGATGGTCTGTCCGACACATTCATCGGACAGCGCATCCTTGTTCAGGTGCCCGTCGGCATGCGCACCGCGCTGGTGGTGCCGCAACAGGCGATCCGCCACACCTCCGGCCTGGATCTAGTGGCGATCCAGTCGGACGGGGGCAGCCATGACGTCACGGTCGTGCCCGGCCCGATCGTGACCACGGCGGATGGTCCGATGCGCGAAGTGCTGACCGGCTTGCGCGCCGGTGACATGGTGGTGCTGCCATGAGCGCGCCCCGTCTTGGCATCGCGGGCGCTCTGACCCGCGCCTTCATAACCTCGCCGCTGACGCCGCTGGCGCTGTTCGCAGCACTGATCCTTGGCATGGTGGCGCTGATCACCCTGCCGCGCGAGGAAGAGCCGCAGATTTCCGTGCCGATGGTCGACATCCACCTGCAAGCCGATGGCCTGCGCGCCGAAGACGCCGTTAAGTTGGTGACAGAACCACTGGAAACCATTGTCAAATCCATTCCCGGCGTCGAACACGTCTATTCCCAGACGCAAGACGACCGCACCATGGTCACCGCCCGGTTCGAAGTGGGCACCTCGTCCGATGCGGCCATCCTGCGCGTCCATGAAAAAGTGCGCGCCAACATGGACCGCATCCCCCGCGGCATCCCCGAACCGCTGATCGTCGGGCGCAGCATCGACGATGTGGCGATCCTTGTGTTGACCCTTGCGCCCAAGCCCGAAGTGGCCGACCGCTGGACCGCCGCCGATCTGACCCGCGTCGCGCGGCAGGTGCAGGTGCAGATCTCGGCCCTGCCCGAAATCGGTCTGACCTATATCGTCGGCGACACCCCCGAGGAAATCCGCATCCAGCCCGACCCGCAGCGCCTGGCCCAGATGGGCCTGACCTTGCAGGCCCTGACGGGCAAGGTGTCGGGGGCGAACCGTGCCTTTTCGGTGGGTATGCTGCGCGAAGACGGCCAGCAAATCGGCCTGTCGGTGGGAGAAACCCTTACCGATCTGGCCGAGATTGAAAACCTGCTGGTCACGACCCGCGATGGCCGCCCGGTCTATCTGCGCGACGTGGCCGACGTGACCCTGACCACCGACACGACCGAGGCGCGGGTGTTCCAGCTTGACCGCAGCGACACCGGATTTTCCCGCGTGCCCGCCGTGTCGCTGGCTGTGGCCAAGCGTCCCGGTGCCAATGCGGTGACGATCGGTGAAGAAATCCATCACGCCGTCGCACGGCTGGAAGGAACGGTGATCCCGGATGATCTGACAGTCCACATCACCCGCGACTATGGAGAGACGGCCAATGAAAAGGCCAATGAACTGCTGTTCCACCTGGCCCTTGCCACCCTGTCCATCGTGGCGCTGGTCTGGGTCGCGATCGGCTGGCGCGAGGCGCTGGTGGTGCTGATCGTGATTCCGGTCACCATCCTGCTGACGTTGTTTGCCGCCCGGATCATGGGCTATACGCTGAACCGGGTCAGTCTGTTCGCGCTGATCTTTTCCATCGGTATTCTGGTCGATGACGCCATCGTGGTGATCGAGAATATCGCCCGTCACTGGGGGATGCGCGACGGACGGTCCCGCCGCGACGCCGCCATTGATGCAGTGGGCGAGGTGGGCAATCCCACCATCGTGGCAACGCTGACGGTGGTTGCAGCCTTGCTGCCGATGCTGTTCGTGTCCGGCATGATGGGCCCTTACATGAGCCCGATCCCCGCCAATGCCTCGGCCGCGATGGTGTTTTCGTTCTTTGTTGCGGTGATGATCACACCTTGGCTGATGCTGAAATTCGGCAAGGCGCATGATGCAGCCCATGGGGGCGATCATGGCGGCCATGATGAAGACGGCGGCATCCTTGGCCGCGCCTACCGCGTCGTGGCCCGGCCCATCCTTGCGTCAAAAGCGCGGGCCTGGACGTTCCTGATGGTCGTCCTGTTCGCCACGGTCGCGTCGATGGGGCTGTTCTACACCAAGGCGGTCACGGTCAAGCTGCTGCCCTTCGACAACAAATCCGAACTGTCGGTGACGCTGGACCTGCCGCGCGGCACGTCCGTGGAAGAAACCGACCGCGTGTTGCAAGATATCGCGGCGGCCCTGGCCCCGGTGTCGGAAATCCTGTCGATCCAGTCCCATGCGGGAACGGCGGCCCCCTTCAACTTCAACGGGCTTGTGCGCCATTCCTATCTGCGTGCCGAACCGCGGATGGGGGATTTGCAGATCAACCTGACGCCAAAGGCGGATCGTGACCGCGAAAGCCATGATGTCGCGCTTGATTTGCGGGCGCGTGTCACGGCGCTGGACCTGCCGACAGGTGCGCGCGTCAAGGTGGTTGAACCGCCGCCCGGCCCGCCCGTGATGTCCACCCTGCTGGCCGAGGTGTACGGCCCCGATGCCGAAACCCGCCGCGCCGTCGCCGACAAGGTGCGCGAGGCGTTCCAGACCGTGCCCTATATCGTCGACATCGACGACAGCTATGGCACGCCCGCAGAACGGCTGCGGGTGACGCTGGACGATGCGAACCTGAACTTTCACCGAGTGGAGCAGGGCGATGTGTTTGACACCATTGACCTTTTGTACAACGGGGTGACGGTCGGCTATTCGCACCGGTCTGAGGGGCGTCAGCCCATCCCGATCCGGCTTGCCCCGTCCAAGGCGCAGCAGGTGATGGATCAGACAACCCTTGTCACACCCGTTCCCGCCAACTTGTTGCCCGGTGACCGCAGCGTGGTGGAACTGGGGGATGTGGTGACCGTGGCGCGCGAAACCGCGTCTTTCCCGATCTACCGCCACAACGGCACACCCGCCGAAATGGTCACGGCAGAGCTTGCCGGTGAATTCGAGGCGCCGCTGTATGGCCAGATCGCCGTGGGCCGCGCCATCGAGGCCGCCGATTGGGGCGATCTGCCGAAACCCGTGATCCGCCAGCACGGCCAACCCGATGACACCAGCGCACCCGTCTTGCTGTGGGACGGCGAATGGGATGTGACTTGGGTCACCTTCCGCGACATGGGGGCGGCGTTCATGGTGGCGCTGGTGGGGATTTACATCCTTGTCGTGATGCAGTTCGGATCGTTCAAACTGCCGCTTGTCGTGCTGACGCCCGTGCCGCTGACGTTCATCGGCATCCTGCTGGGGCATTGGCTGTTCGGCGCACCGTTTTCGGCCACATCAATGATCGGCTTTATCGCGCTTGCGGGGATCATCGTGCGCAACTCGATTCTGCTGGTGGACTTCATCCGCCACGCAGCCCCCGGCAAACCCCTGCGCGACGTGCTGATCGAGGCGGGGTCGATCCGGTTCAAGCCGATCCTGCTGACCGCCCTTGCCGCGATGATCGGGGCCGTCACCATCCTGACCGACCCGATCTTTCAGGGGCTGGCGATTTCGCTGCTGTTCGGCCTTGCGTCATCCACGATCCTGACGGTGCTGGTGATCCCCGCGATCTACATCGCCCTGCGCGGAGAGCGGGCCGCATAACCCCGCGATTGGTCGCGCCAGGCCATCAATGCAGATCGTCAGGCCCCGACCCGAATGTCGGGGCCTGACTGAACGATATCGTTTGCATTTCCGTTAACCTTCGTCACCATCATCCCGGCGGTCGTTTGGGGAAGCGGCTGCCCCTCTGTGCGTAAGGGGTGTGTTGCGACAGGGAACACGAAAGGCGGGGACATGGCCGGATTGCGGAAGATTTTACACGTTGAGGACGACGAAGACATTCTTCAGATCGTCCAGCTTTCCCTTGAATCTTTGGGCGGGTTTGACGTGCTGCAATGCGCGTCCGGGGCCGAGGCCATTGAAAAAGCAGCCGCTTTTGCGCCCGACCTGATTTTGATCGACTTCATGATGCCGGGAATGAACGGTCTGGTCACCTTGCAGGAACTGCGCAAGATCGACAGTCTGGCCGACGTTCCCGCCATCTTCATGTCCGCCAAAAACCTGGCGATCGAGGGGGACGAAGTTTTGCGCGCTTCGGTGATCGGCAGCATCCAGAAACCGTTCGATGCAATGGGTCTGCCGGACAAGGTATTGAAGATATGGCAGCAATCGGGGCGCGGCTAAGCGGTCTCGATCAGGCCCTGCATGGCACGGTGAACGGCAACCATCACGGGCAGAACCTCGTGGTGGCCAAACAGCATCTTGCCGGCAAGGCACTGACGGATGGCGTCTTCGGCTTCGGCGGCGGCCTCTCCCAGTTCGTGAAACCCAAAGGTGGGGGCCACGCCGCGCACGCGGTGCAGTTCCGATTGCAGGTCCTGCAACGCGGGCAGGTCGTTGTCGCCATTTTCGATCCGGTCGATCAAGTCGCCGATTTCGCGCGCCTTTTCGGGCAGGCCGTTCAGATAATTCTGACGGAACTGAAGGATGCGCTGTTCAAATTCGATCTGAAGCACGGTCGTCAGGGCCTTGTGATGGGAAGCTGGATGAAGAAGGTGGTGCCTTCGCCAAGGCGGCTGACATAGTCAATCACCCCGTCATGCGCTGTCATGATTTCCTGCGCGATGGACAAGCCAAGCCCGGTGCCGCCGTGGCTGCGGCGGTCGGAACTGTCAACCTGGCTGAACCGGCCAAACACCTTTTCGCGCGAGTTTTCGGGGATACCGATGCCGGAATCGGTGACGGACACGCGCACATCGCCCCCGGACTGTTCGATGGAAATCTCGACCGTCCCGCCCCGACGCGAGAATTTGACCGCATTGGACAACAGGTTGTCAAACACCTGCAACAGCCGGTCATGGTCGGCCCGCACCAGCATGGCCCTTTCGGGCGGATCAAACTGCACGGTGATGCCAAAGCCGTCGGCAAAGACGCCGATGCTGCCCGCCGCCTCTTTCACCACGTCGCCGATATCGATCAACTCGAACCGATAGGTCATCTGACCCGATTCCAGTTTCTGCAAGTCCAGAAGATCGTTGATCAGCATCGACAGGCGGACCGAGTTCTTGTGCGCAATCTCAAGGATGCTGGTCGCCCGGTCGGGGTCGGTCTTGAACGCACCGCTGCGCAACAGGCTGAGCGCGCCATTGATCGACGTAAGCGGCGTGCGCAATTCGTGGCTGACCACGGACACGAACTGCGACTTCACCTCGTAGGCGGCTTGGGCGCGGTCACGCTCCAATCGCAATTCATCCAATTGATCCAAACCTTTGCGATACAAACGTAAGAAAATGAATGAACATTCCAGCACGAAGTACAGAACAAAGATCACGGTCGCGAATTGCAGCCACAGAACCGAGTCAAACGGCGGGCGGACGACCCAGATGTCGTGGATCGGGATGTACAAAAAGACCGCGCCATAGATCAGCAGCCGGACCGCCAGAACCTGCGGCAGCTGGTGATTGTTGACGGCCGCGAACAGCCCTGCGGCGAACAGAAAGAACAGCGGCGTGAAGTGGGACGAAATCCCTTCCATATAGGCCACGATATACACGAACAGGCTGACCGAAATCGAACTGAGCGTCGATGTCATCAACAGCAGTCGCAGATACCGCCGCCCTTCGCGGTAGCTGCCGCCTTCCCAGGCGACGACCTTGCGCGACACCATGGTGTCCAGGAATTCGGTCAACTGGCAAAAGGCATAGCAGGCCGCCGACACCTGCGCGCTGTAGTAGATGCCGCACAGCATGGCCGCCGCCAGATAAATGCTTTGGCGTTTCCAATACAGCTCGATCCCGCCGCTGACGAAATCCTTCAGCTGCTTTTCCAGACGCTTCGCACGACCCGGCTTGCGCGACAGGCCGTACAGCAACCGGTCGGTCCAGCGCATCAGCACGGGCCAGCGTGTGGCCGCGCGTGCTTTTCTTTGTTGGGTCGCGAAGGTCATTCAAATGCCTGTCATGGCTAACATTTCAGTGCAGAAGGGGGGTGTCCTGCTCGACCACCTGTGCGGGCACGCGATAGCTTTTGCGTCGCGCGGGCTTTTGGATCTTGCGGAAATCTTCCAGCAGAAACGTCGTGTCGATGCAGGTGGTGCGGTAGGGCACATAGTTGCCCTGCTCAAAGCTGCCCGTCGCCTCGGCCACGTCGCCCACGGACATTTCGGTCAGGAACCGTTCGATCGTCGCTTCGTCGCGGATGGTGAAGGTTGCGCGGGTTGGATAGCGGCGCTGCCGGTGTTCGGCATCAACGGCGGGCAGCGCCGAGAAATCCACCAGCAAGCGGCGATCCGCGCCATCCATCAGCAGCATGTCTGCGACTTCTCCCACAATCTGAAATTGCATGAAATAAGCGATCATACCCGTTCCCCAGTCTTGCCTGCGCATGGTCCTGCGGGCAGCGGCGGGGTCCATCGTTTCCGATATTGACCCAACGCGGTGCAGCCATGCCTCGGTGTAAGAAATGCCGTTTCAGTCTGACAAATTTGTGGTCAATGGGTGTTGATTTCGCGAACTGTCCCAGCCCGTTTCGGCGGTTCGGGGGGCAAACTTCCAAGGCGCAACCAATAGTTGTTGACGTCCACCCAAAGATTACCGAAATGATACGTGAACGGAAATGTGGCGTAAGGGTGGCGAGATCGCCCCCGATGCCCTGATCCAAGGCGCGGCGCGGAAAAGGCAGGTGATCATAATGTTGGTATTTATGAACCGCTTTGGCCCAAGATATAGGAAGTTTCACAAGATTTTGGGATGTGTCGATTATCCATGATCTTGCGGTTTTGCCACAGTTTCGTTGCATTTTATTAACGTTGGTTAAATATCGGTGGAAAAGTCCGGCGCGAAGGCGACCATGAGAAAAAAAGAAGGCAGAGCAGACGTGACGAAGTTACAGATTAGGTTTGATGTTTATCGTTCCGGGGACTCGGCCTGTCCGCGTGCAGGGCATGCGGACCACCACGACCAGTGCGGCAGGCGCGCAGGTCGGGGTCAACGTCAGGGGGGAACCCCCCGAATGCGACCCGCAATACGATCCGCGCGGGTCGTCACCCACTCGCCGGATGATAGGATTTTGATCGCGCCTTACCCCCTTTTGAAAGGGGGTTTGTCATGCTGACGACCACGCTTTCCTTTCAGAACATGCACAACCATGGAGAGTTGTTCGTGAACCTGCTGAAGGCCCGCCGCACCTCGTTCATCCTGCGCCGCAACTGGAACCTTCCGGAAGCCGAGGGGATGGAGTTCGACCAGTATGACACCCCCGCCAGCCGCTGGATCGCCGTCCACGAAAACGGCGAGGTGCTTGCCGGCATCCGCCTGACCCCAACGACGGCAAAATGCGGGATGTACACTTACATGATCCGCGACGCGTCAAAGGGGATGCTGGACGGTATCCCCAGCAATCTGCTTTATTTCGACGCGCCGGTCGATCCGCACATCTGGGAATCCAGTCGGGTCTTTGTGTCGGACAAGGTGCCCGCCAACCTGCGGATCAAGGTGCAGACAGAGTTGATGCAAGAGATGATCAACGCCGCGCGGGCCTTGGGCGCGACCAAGATCCTGGGTCTGGTGCCCGCCGTCTGGTCACGCTGGATCGCACGGCTTGGCCTGCGCGCCGAACCCGCAGGCCCGGTCATGGAGATCGAAGGGATGCGGGTTCAGGTCGCAATGATGAACCTGTGTGACAACATCCACTAATTACGGATGCCGTGGATTTCATCCTTAAGGGTGTCGCGCAGCATTGCCTCAAAGGCAAAGCGGTTGAAGACCACCTGATCTTCGCTCTCAATGGCTGGTTTGCGGCCTTTGGGGGCGATGGCGTAATGGGTGACGGGCGTGCTCATTTTCCGTTCGATCTTGCCGATGGCTTTGTGAACGGCCTGAAGCGGTCCGTATTTCGTGATCGACGCCAGCGATGTGCGATCCCCCACCGATACCTTGACCGTGCGGCCACTGTGGTCGCGTTCCGGCGTCAGGTTTTCGTTGATGCGCCCTTCCAGATCGTCGATCGTCATCTTGCTGCGGCTGTGGGTCACGCACATGAACAGCCCCTGACCGCGATAGGACAGCAGGGTGCCATCCTGTTCGGTCGCCTGCGAAATCGCTTCGGCGACGCTGTGCAGGATGTTGCGGAACTCGGTGCCGGACGAGGCCGCGTAGATATCGTTGATCCCCGACACCTTGACCGCGAACGCAGCCGAGGTGAACTGGCTGCCGCGCGACAGTTGCAGGATGTAATTCTCGAACGCCATATACCCGATGGAGCGCGGCACACCCATGATATCAATGGGCTGGGTCAGGCTGTATTTCAGATTGGCGTCCAACTCGTTGCGCAGCTTTTCCAGTTCGAACTGGCCGTCGGCGACAAGGTGGCGTTCCTGAACCAGCTTGTGCGCCATGCGCAACCGGCTGCCCAGTTCCAGAAAATCAAACGGCTTGGTGATGTAATCGGATGCACCGGCGGCAAAGGCGCGCTCGATATAGTCGCGCTGGGACATGGCGGTCAGCATCAGGATCGGCGTGCGGCTATAGCCGCGCAGCGCCCGGATTTCGCGGCACAGCACGATGCCGTCCATCTCGGGCATCTGGATGTCCAAAAGGATGCAGTCAAAGGGCCGGCGCTCGGCTCGGATCAGATCCAGCGCGGCCGCCCCGGACGATGCAGTCACAACCTCGCCGAACCCCAATAGGGCGAACGCCTCTTCCAGCAGTTCAAGGATTGTCAGGTCGTCGTCTACAGCAAGTACCTTCATGCGTCTTTCCCAGCGTCCCCAAATGCCAAGCACACATCGGCTCCGGGGCGCTGCGCTTGTGGCAGTGGGCAGCGTCCCGTTAACGATTCTTATGCTGGTAATCTTTGCGAGAAATGTGCCGACAAAAGGGCAGCAACGTGGCCTCTGTCGGCCCATTGTCAACCATCGGGCGGACGGACAGTTGATTGTTTCAACAGGGCAAATCAAAGGGCGGGGTTTTGCCAAGCTGCGCCCAAGCGACGGCCACAAGTGTTAACGAAGGGCCGCGCGGGTGACAAGCGGGGCAGGGCCGCTTGACAGCGTTGCCGGCTGTGGTCCAACAGGGCAGGGTGCGGGGGCAAGGGGTGGATTTCGTGACAAAAGGGGCAGTCAGACCACGCGGCGCATCGGACCGCTTTGGCACGCATCCCTTTGCGCTGACACGGCACAGCAGCCCGCACGGTCAGGTCACCGCCGTGTCGATGATGAAGGATGAAGGCCCCTTTGTACTGGAATGGGTGGCGCATCATCTGGCCATCGGGTTCACCGATCTGGTGGTTTACACCAACGACTGCTCCGACGGCACTGATGACATGCTGATCCGGCTGGAAGAGTTGGGCCTTGCCCATCACCGCCGCAACGTCATTCCCGAAGGCTTGCGCCCGCAGCCATCGGCGTTGAACCACGCGCAGATCGAACCGGTGGTGCAGCAATCCGATTGGGTGATGGTGTTTGACGCCGACGAATTCCTGTCGATCCGCCATGGCGACGGCACTTTGGACGGCTTGCTTGACGCGGCACAGGCGCAGGGCGCCAATGGCATCGTCGTCACATGGCGCATCTTTGGGTCGGGCGGTGTGGTCGAGTGGTCACGCGCGCCGGTCACGGAACAGTACCTGATGGCCGCCCCGCCGATGTGGAACAAGGGCTGGGGGGTCAAAACCCTGTTCAAGTTCGACGACGACAAATGGAAGCTGGGCATCCACCGCCCGAAAATGAAGAACCGCCATATCGACACCGGCTTTCCCGACACCGTGAAATGGTTGAACGGGTCGGGACGCGAGATGGAGGATTACTTCAAATTCCGCGGCTGGCGGTCGATCACCCGCACGGTCGGCTATGACTGGGTGCAACTGAACCATTACGCGGTGAAATCGGTGGACAGCTATGCCATCCGCAAGATGCGCGGCAACGTCAACAACAAGGCGGACAAATACAACTCGGACTATTGGTCGCTACAAGACCGGAACGAAGTGCGCGACGACACCATGCTGCGCTATACCGCCCGCCGTAACGCCATCATCGCGCAGCTTTTGACCGATCCGGTGCTAAACCGTCTGCACCACGCCGCGATTGACCGGGCCGAGGCGCGGCTGGCAGAGTTGAAAGGGACCGAGGCCTATCGCGCCCTTGTGGCCGATCTGGCGGCGGCGTCTGCGGTGCCGATCACCCAGATCGTCGCCAAACCACCGCAGGCCCGCGACAAGGAAAAGATCGCGTCCCTGATGTCCGAGGTGGAACAGCGCCGCAGCGCCAAGGCGAAAGAGGCGCGAAAAGCCGATCCGCCCGCAAAACCCGCCATCACACCGATGGGCAGCTACGCCAGCGGTCCGATCGATGCGGCGACCGATCTGGCGGTGGACTGGGTGGCCAATCACGGGGTCGAGGTGCCGCTGGACCCGCGCGTCTTCACCCCGCCCGCGTTGGCGGTGATCGCGGCGGGCAAGTTTGAACGCGGTCTGGCGCGGCGGATGCCACAGGTCCTGCCGCAAGGGGCGCATGTGCATGACATTGGGGCCGGTTGCGGCTTTCTTGCCGCCCATCTGGCGCGCGCGCGCCCCGATTTGACCGTGACGATGGCCGAGGCCGACCCCGGCCTGCGCGCCACCTTGCAGCGTTTGTGCGCGCGCAATGGCCTGTCCTTTGGCCCCCGGTTCGCGCTGGTCGACGCAGCCCCTGCCCAACCACCGCAGGCCATCATCCTTGGCGATCCGGCGGTTTCCCCTCATGATCTGGGGAGGTTGATCCAATCCCTGACGCCTGCCACGGTCCAGATATTCCTGCACGGCCGCTGGCTTGAGGCGTGGCATAACGGCCTTGCGCCGGTCGATGCGGCACTGACGCAGGCGGGCTTTGCCGGTCCTGCCTTTGGTTTCGATCCGGTCCTGACACGCGGGTATGGCCGCAGTTCCCAATAACCCAAGCGCGGCATGGCCCGCTGGCTGGACAGGCGGGGCGGCATCATGCAATGTCGCGCGAAACGATAAATAGCCCGGTGCCGGGCAGTGTGAGGCCACGATGTCAGTACCCGAACGCCGTCCTGTCGCATCCCTTTGGATCGGGGACAAGTTGCATTACCTGAACCAGCTGTGCCTGCTGTCCCATGTGCGGCAAGGGCACCCGACAATCCTTTATTGCACGGACACGGTGAGCAACGTTCCCGACGGGGTCGAGGTGCGGCCCGCCACCGACATCATGGCCGTGGACATGGAGATTGTGCGCCAGACCTCGGAAAGTTTTTTGTCCAACGTGTTTCGTTATAAGATGATTCAGGCCATCGACGCGGTCTGGATCGATTGCGACGCATTCTGCCACAAACCTTTCCCGGACGAGATGAAGAACATCTATGCCGGCCACGGCTTTCGCGGCGCGCTGAACTGCGGGGTGGTCTATATCCCGCCAAAGGGCGAATTGATCGCGCAATTGCTGGACTATTACGAAAACCTGCCCGCAGCGCCTGCGTGGTTCAACAAACAGCAACGAAAGCGCATCGAAAAGCAGGACCCGTCGCTGCCCCAGGCCGTGCGCATCTACAACGCGGAACGCACCGCCTTTGGTCCGCAGGCGTTCACATGGTTCGCCCAGCAGACCGGCGACTTTGAAAAGGCGCTGACGCCGGATGTCCTCTATCCGGTGCCGTTCCAGTTGAACGACGTATTCTACGATCCGCATGGCCGGGTTGAAGGGCATTTCACCGACAACACCCTGTCGGTGCATCTGTACACCAACGGCACCAAACCCTGGTGGCGCAAGAACCCGCCGCTGCCCAATTCCTACGTGGCGCGGATGTGCGAGCAGATCGGTGTCACCCCCGCCGACGCGTTGGAGGCGTGACCGGCCTCCCGTGCGGATGGGTGATCAGTCGTCACTGATAATTTCGCCAGCGCGCAAGGTGCGCAAGGTGTGGCCGCGACGGTCGCCAAAATCGGCGCGCATCGCCATGACCGCCGCCTTGGTTGGCAGTTTCGCGGCAAAGCGGGCAGGAACATACCCCTTTGCCTTCAATGCCTTGAACAGGGCGGAAAAGTCAATCTCTCCCACGGACCGGTAATCGACGCGGCTGGCATCGTCTGACACCCAGTCGTGCCGGATGACGTCGAACACCTGTGGATCGACACCGCAGAACGACCGGTATTGCAACGCGTAATCCGCGACATTCGCCTTTGACCGGCGCAGGATGATGCCAACCTTTGCGCCGGGGGCCAGCACATAAGCCGCCAGATGCAACGCCGACCCGTCCAGCGCCAGAATGGTGCGCGCGGCCTTGTAGCGGGCGATCTGCACCTCAAGGGGGTGGCGTTCGGGGTGAAAGATGTCATAGCCCGCGCGGGCCAGATTATCCTCGATCACCGTTTCCCCAAGGATGCCGCCGCGCTGCGCGTTCAGCTTCGCGCGGCTGATGTACAGCTTGTCGCCGCCTTCTGCCGTCACCGCATCCGACAACCGCCCCTGCATGAAGGCGCGGTAGGCGGGCGACCCGGCATAACGCTGACTCCAGCCGAACCCCAGTTCCGGGACGAACAGCCGTTCCACCCGCAGCGCGCTGCCAAAGGTGCGCAAGGGCACGTCGATGCCCAAAAGGCGAAAGAACGCCTCGTGCCCTTCGATGGCGCGTTCGATGGGGCCGACGCTGCCGCGATAGGGCAGATACAGGATGCCGTCCGGCTTTTGCCCGATATGATCCAGCGCCCACAGGCGGGCGGTGGATTCAACAAGAAAATGCCCGAAATGCCCCCGGAAATGCCCCGCGAACAGATGCCGTCCCGGCAGGTCCACCACCGGCTCATCCGGTGACAGGGTGGGGATCGGGGTCGGCTTCAACGCCCTGATCCAGGCGCGGGACAGTTCCACATGGCTGCCATCCGCCCGCAACACGCCCGAGGCAAGCTTGGTGTCATGGTCGCGTTCGGGCACCACAAGCGCGCCGGTCAATTCCAGAATAGCACCGCGAAACGGGGGCTGGGGGGTGCCGATGGTGGCGATATGTTCCACTTCACTGGGCGCAATGACGGGTTGCACCCGCGCGCCCGCCCGACGCGCAAACCGCGATCCGGGCAAGGCGGCCACCAGCCTTCGCACCAGCTGCGGATGACCGCGCGCTTCGGCCTGCGCCAGCAAGGCGCGCTGCCAGAACGGATGGTCGCGGCGGGCACGAAAGGCCGCAAAGAACGCGCCTTCGTCCAGCGTGCCCTGTGCCACCTCTTCGATCAGCGATTGCAGCAGACCCAGACCCTTCAGATGCCGGATGGCGCGATGGCCCAGATGGCCGACGCGCAGGTGCCGCACCGCCGGTCCCGCCAGACGGTCCGCATGGGCGCGGTCTTCGGGGATGAAGGGATCATAGACCACCGTCACCTCGTGCCCCGCCGCAGGTGTCGCGGCTGCGTCCAGATAGGCGGCATCGGTCCAGTCCCATTTGCGCGCGCCATAGCGATAGCGCGCCTCGAACGGGGCGATCTGCCTGGACAGCGTGCTTTGCGGGCTGAAGGCCAGCACCGCCGCCCCCGGCACCAAGGCGGCATAGACCAGCGCCGCAAACCCGCCCATCGACGCCCCGACAAAGACCACCCGGCGGAACTGCGCGAACAGCCCCGCATCCCGGAGTCCTTCGATCAGGGCAGGCGTGTCCGCGTTGCGATACCAATCCTTGCGGCCGGCCATGATGCCAAGGATCGACAGGCCCGCCGCCGCCGCCCGCGCCTGCAACCACGGTTGCGGCGGTACGGTTTCCCCGATTGACGCCAGATTGTCAAAGCTGACGATCAGAACATCGGACCGGCGGATGAACCACGCGTCCACCAAGCCGCCATGCAGGATAAAGGCGTCGGTGGCAACCGCTTCGGCGGCGGATGCCACCTGTGGTGGCAGCGGGAACATTGCCGGACGGGGGGGCGCCACCGCGTCCGCTTCAACCTGTTGAACCTTTGAACCCACGCGCTTTTTTCCTTTGCGACCTTGCCGCAAAGACTAGCCTGTTCCGGCGGCCGAGGTCACCCCGGCCCGAACGGATTTACGGACTTTGGTTCTTTCGCGCATCGGTCACATGCACAGCACCGACTGCGCCGATGCCGACAGATCCTCGACCCCCGGTTCGCATTGGCCCAGCGTTTCGGGTCCGGGTGCGCAGGCGGCCAGCAGGCCAGCCAGCAGGGCAAGTGTCAGGGCGCGCGTCATGGTTTTCATCCTATGCCTCCATCAGCAGACTGATGCAGTTAAGATGGGTTACCAGTTCAGCGCCTTGATCCCGATCAACCCTGCCGCCGTTCGGTCAGGCCCACCAGAACCATCGCGATCACCGCCCCGCTGGCATTGAACACTAGGTCAAGTGCGGTGTTGTAATAGCCGCCCACGTTGGTGTCGGGCACCAGCAAAACGGCGGTGAATTCGATGATCTCGTTCACCGATCCCAACCCCATCGCAGCCAGCGCGGGAAAGACATACGCCGTCCATGTGTGCCGCGACGTCGGATAATGCCGGACCAACACATTCCACAGCACCCAGGTCGTGACGCCAAAGCCATAGGCGTGCACCACCTGATCATATTTCAACAACCGCATCTCGCCGGTGCCGGTCATCGGGATGATCTGCCAGTTGTACAGCACCGACCCGTCGACCGGCACGCTGCCCCCCGCCATATGCGCAAGCCCCCAGAACGTCAGCGCCCACAGCATGGCCAATGGCATGTCGGCCAGCCGCAGATTGTAGCCCACCAGCGCGATCAGCCCCAGCATGGTGGCGACATAGATCACGAACTCGAAATTTCCCCGCAGCAGGAACCACGCCGAAAAGCCTGCGACATAGGCCAGCGTAAAGACCAGAACCCCCCATTCGCCGGGCCGGACGCCGCTTTGCCGCTGTGCCATTCTGGTCATTCCTTTTGTCGGTTTGGGTTTGGCTTGGCCGATTTGGCCAAAGCATGATCCGCAAATTGATCGGAATCAAGCGTGCCGTCCGCGCACGCCCGTTGCAAGTCATTGACGACGCGCCGCTTTTGTCGCCATCGGCGGATTTCTCCGCGTGGCGGAAATAGTCTTGGAGTTCCGCCGCAACCTGCGATTTAAAGGCAGGTGCCCGTAACGGCGGGCGCGGCGGGCTGACCGCTGCACCAGGAACACGCGCAGCCAATCGCTGCGGGGCCAAGGAAGCGCATGACGGATACGGACCTGCCGATCCCCGGGCAAAGGCGCCTGGCACCCCCCGCAGCGACCGGACCGCGATCTGTGCGGGGGCGTTCGCCCCTGCGCGCCGTCTTTCGCCAACCGAACCCGTGCCGACGCGACAGGCCAGCCAGACACTTCATTGACATACAAGGGCGGAGCATCAAATGACCGTATCGATCCTGCAATCGGACCTGAACATCACCGGCGACATCCGGTCAGAAGGCACGGTGGACATCCGCTGCCAGATCAAGGGCAATGTCTATGTGCAGTCTGTCTCGATTGCCGCCGACGCGCGGGTTGAGGGTAACGTGACCGCCAGCAAGGTCGAAGTCACCGGCAAGTTGCAAGGCAATGTGCAGACCGACAGCCTGACGCTGGTCAAAACGGCCGAGGTGATCGGCGATATCTCTTGCGCCGAACTGTCGGTGGAAAAAGGGGCGGCCATTCAGGGCAAGCTGGATGTCGGCGGCGCGCGCCGTGCAGCAACGGCCACGGCACCGAATGCCGCCGCCGCATCGGGGGCCGCGATGCCCCGCCCGGCCACGCCCGCACCGCAGCCGCCCGCGCCCCCCGCGCCTCCGCGCAACTGAAGACAGGGGGGTGGGCTGACACCGGTTGTGTCAACCCAACCTGACACTTGTCATAGACCGCGCCCATTCCCTGCGTTAGGCTGAACCATCCTTTCGCGGAGTGTGCGATGCCCGACGGTTCTGCCCCCCGGCCCCCCGGCCTGACAGCGCCCCGCTTGGGCGGCGCTGCCCGCCCCGGTCTTTGCACCGATTGCGGCGTATCGCGACTGGGCGACGGCAAGGCCTGCGGGCGCGCCTGTCAGTTTATCCAGCCCGATTACCCCCGCCTTGAACAGGCCACCCATGGCCGGACGGCGAACCCGGAACTTGGTGAAGAGCGGTTTTTTGGTGTCACACGGTCCATGCTGCGCGCGCGCCTGACCCCTGCGGCAGCGGGTGCGCAATGGACTGGCATCACCACCGCCATCGCGGCCGGTTTGCTGGAAACCGGTGCGGTCGATGCCGTGCTGACCGTCACCGCCGACCCCGCCGACCGCTGGAAGCCGCTGCCGGTGATCGTGACCGATCCCGTCGATCTGGCGCAATGCCGGGGAATGCGGATGGGATACGCGCCCACGCTTGCCTTGCTGGAACCCGCGCGCGCCGCAGGGCACCGCCGTATTGTGATGATCGGCATCCCCTGTCAGGTCTATGCCCTGCGCGCGCTTGAGGCAGAGTTGGGCCTTGACCGGCTGTATGTCATCGGCACGCCCTGTTCCGACAATACCACGACCGAGAATTTTCATACCTTCCTTGCGCTGCTGGATGATAGCCCCGAGAGCATCAGCTATCTGGAGTTCCGCGCCGACTACCGGGTCGAATTGCGGTTCGACGACGGCCGCAAGACCCGCACCGTGCCGTTCCTGCAATTGCCGATCTCGCAGCTTGCCCCGGATTTCTTTCCGATGACCTGCAAGACCTGTGTCGATTACACCAACCGTCTGGCCGATATCACCGTGGGCTATATGGGCGGTGACGGGGATCAGTGGGTGATTGCCCGCAACGACCGGGGGGCCGAGCTGCTGGCGCTGTTGGGTGACCGGCTTGCCACCAGACCGCTGACCGACAAGGGCAAGCGTCGCGGTGCCGTTGCCGGGTTCCTGCAGAACACCGAACGCGCGGCGGGCGGGCTGCCCCTGCGCCGGATGCCCGATTGGGCGCGACCCATCGTGTCGTTCCTGCAACCGCGCATCGGGCCGCGGGGTCTGGAGTTTGCCCGCGCGCGGGTGGAGATGAAGGCGGTGGAAACCGTTCTGCACTTGCGTCGCACCTTTCCCGCCCGGATGAAAACGATGATCCCCGATCATGTCTGGCGATTGGTGGCACCGTATGGCATCATGCCGAAAGACAAGGAAAGACAGGGCATTGACGCAGAAAGATCAGAAAATGGATGAACTTCAGACAGTTCCCGCCCGCCGGGGCCGCGCTGTGCGTCTGCAGGCTGGGCAAGCGCTCCGCATCGTCAACACGCATGGCAGTCAGGTCGTCGATACCTGGTGCTTCAACGCCCATGATCTGACCGAATTCCTGTCGATGGAACATCTCCACGCGAGCTTGGGCAGCATCTTTCCGGCCGTGGGGGATGCGCTTTACACCAACCGCCGCCGTGCCATTCTGGTGCTGGAAGAAGATACGTCGCCGGGCAGGCATGACACGTTGATTGCCGCCTGTGACACGCACCGTTATGCGTCGCTTGGATGCGCCGGGTATCACGACAACTGCACCGACAACCTGCACGCAGCTGTTGCTGCCCTTGGCCTGCCACGCACCGAATGTCCGGCCCCCCTGAACCTGTGGATGAACATCCCCGTTGCCCCCGATGGGCGCGTGACCTTTGCAACGCCGTTGTCGAAACCGGGCGATCACGTCCTGCTGCGCGCGCAGATTGACTGCATCGTTGTGCTGTCCACCTGCCCGCAGGATATGATCCCGATCAATGGCACCGACTGCACGCCCACCGAGGTGCATTACCGGATTGAGGGGGTGGGGGCTTCCCACATGCCCTGACAGGTGCCAAAGTGGGAATATGTCGTGCGCGAGGTTCCCATGCTTCCCCGTTTGTCCTTTCACGGTGCTGCCCGGTCCGTCACCGGATCATGCTTTCGGTTGCAGACAGACTCTGGCGCGATCCTGATCGACTGCGGCCTGTTTCAGGGGTCGAAAACCGAAAAAGACCTGAACTACCGCCCCTTTCCCTTTGACCCGGCGGGGATTGCGGCGGTCGTGCTTAGCCACGCCCACATCGACCATTCGGGCCTTTTGCCGCGTCTGGCGCGCGATGGGTTCCGCGGGCCGATCCACGCCACCGAACCCACCGCTGCTCTGTGTGGGGCGATGCTGCCCGACAGCGCGCATATCCAGGAAATGGAGGTGGAAAGCCTGAACCGGCGCAACCTGCATCGCAACCGCCCGCCCGTGACGCCGATCTATGACATGGCCGATGCCGAACGCACCCTGTCGCAGTTCCGCACCCAGGATTATGACGCATGGTTCACGGTCATTCCCGGCGTGCGGGCGCGGTTCTGGAATGCAGGCCACCTTTTGGGCAGCGCGTCGATCGAGGTAGAGGTTGACCAACCCGACGCCCCCCTGCGGTCGCTGTTTTCCGCCGACATCGGACCGGACAGCAAGCTGCTGCAACCCGATCCGACCGGGCCTGCGGGCATCGACTATCTGATCTGCGAATCCACCTATGGCGACACCGACCGCATCGACGCCAGCGCCGAACGCCGCCGCGCCCTGCTTCGCGACGAGGTGCAGGCGGCCATCCACCCCAATGGCGCGCTGTTGATCCCGTCGTTCGCGGTGGAACGCGCGCAGGAACTGATCGCCGATCTGACGCGGTTGATGCGGGACGGTGCCTTGCCGGTGATCCCGATCTATGTCGACAGCCCGCTTGCGACCAAGGCCACCCGGATATTTGCCAACCATGCCCGCGCGTTGGAGGGCGGGGCGGACTTGCTGGACAGTCTGCGCACACCCCATCTGCATTTCACCGAGACGGTCGAACAATCCAAGGCGCTGGACCGGGTGCAAGGCTTTCACATCGTCATCGCCGCATCCGGAATGTGCGAGGCGGGACGCATCCGCCACCGGCTGAAGAACTGGCTGTGGCGCGACGAAGGCACGGTTCTGTTGGTGGGCTATCAGGCCGAAGGCACGCTGGGGCGCATCCTGCAGGACGGGGCGCAGACGGTGCGCATCCAGGGCGAAGATTTCACCGTGCGGGCGCGCATCCGGTCGATTGATCTCTATTCCGGCCATGCCGACGGGCCGGAACTGGTGCAATGGATCAAGGAACGTCTGCCCCTGCGCCACACCCTGTTTCTTGTGCATGGCGAAGAGGCGGCGATGGCGGGCCTTGTCGCCCGTCTGACCGGCGTTGTGCCGCAGGAACGGATGATGCAGCCCGCGCTGGATGACGCCTTTAGCCTGTCGCATGACGGGCCGGTGCGGCTGGCGTCCGATGTCCCGCCGCGTCTGGCCCCCGAACAGGTGGCGCGGCTGGATTGGCACAATGACGCATCGCGGCTGATCCTGGATATCAACGCTGCCCTTGGGCAGGCGGTGGATGAACGCAGCCGTGGCGTGCTGGTGCGCCGCCTGCGCCGCGCGCTGGAAGAAGACGCAAGTCCGCCGCCGCCCCGGTCACCCCGCCACCGGCGGCATTGAAAGGCATCCCATGTGCTGGAACGTCGAGGTCACGGCAGCGATGGTTGGGGCAGGGGCGCTGGCAACCGCCCTGTCCTGGCGGCGCGGCGATCCTGCGGTGCTGCCGCTGACCTTGGGTTATTTTACGGTCATGGAGGCGCTGCAACTGGGGGGTTATGCCGTCATCGACCAGTGCGGCACGCCCGCGAACGAGACGTTCACCTTTCTGTCTGTGCTGCACATCGTGTTTCAGCCTTTGATCGTGAACGCCTTCGCGATGGAGTTGAAGGGCGGCGTCAGTCCCCGAATGCGCGCGCTTGTCTTTGGGCTGTGCGGGCTGTCGACCGTCATCATGCTGATGCAGCTTTTCCCGTTCGACTGGGCGGGCGCCTGCAAGCCGGGGTCGATCCTCTGCGCAGACCGGCTGTGCACCGTGACGGGCGATTGGCATCAGGCGTGGGAGTTGGCGCGCAACGGAATGCTGACGGCGTTTGATCCGCTGGGGTTCGGTTTTCCGACCTATACGGTTGCCTTCTTTGGCCTGCCCCTTTTGTACGGTGCGTGGCGGTTTTCGCTGTTCCAGATGATCCTTGGCCCGGTGCTGGCCGGGCAGTTGACCAGCAACCCGAACGAGGTGCCTGCGATCTGGTGCCTGTTCTCGATCGGGCTTGTCGCGGTGGCGATGGTGCCGCAGATGCGCAGGCCATTGGCGTTGCGCCCCGTCTGACCCCCTTTCCATCGCCGTGCCTTTCCGCCAAAAGGCCCCCGCAGGGAAGATTTTGCGGCCCGTCCGCAGCGGATTGGCAAAAGGACGCGACGATGGCCCAAGGGTTTCAGTTCCAGATTGATGCCACCGACGGGGCGGCGCGCACCGGCGTGATCAAGACGCCGCGCGGCGACATCCGCACCCCCGCCTTCATGCCCGTGGGCACGGCGGCGACGGTCAAGGCGATGCTGCCCGAAAGCGTGCGTGCGACAGGGGCCGACATCCTGTTGGGCAACACCTACCATCTGATGTTGCGCCCCACCGCCGAACGCATCGCGCGTCTGGGGGGGCTGCACCGGTTCATGAACTGGGACCGCCCGATCCTGACCGACAGCGGCGGCTTTCAGGTGATGTCACTTGCCGCCCTGCGCAAGCTGACCGAAGAGGGCGTGCGCTTTTCCTCCCACATCGACGGGTCCAAGCACCTGCTGACCCCCGAACGCAGCATGGAGATCCAGCGCCTTCTGGGGTCTGACATCGTGATGTGCTTTGACGAATGCCCCGCCTTACCCGCCACGGATGACGAGGTGGCCAAATCCATGCGCCTGTCGATGCGGTGGGCGCAGCGGTCGCGCGATGCGTTTGGCGACAGGCCCGGTCACGCGCTGTTCGGCATCCAGCAGGGCGGCGTCAACCGTGCCTTGCGCGAAGAAAGCGCCGCCGCCCTGACCGGCATCGGCTTTGATGGCTATGCCGTGGGCGGGCTGGCCGTGGGCGAGGGGCAAGAGGCAATGTTCGGCGTGCTGGACTATGCCCCCGCGATGCTGCCCGCTGACAAGCCGCGCTATCTGATGGGGGTGGGCAAGCCGGATGACATCGTGGGCGCCGTGGAACGCGGCATCGACATGATGGATTGCGTGCTGCCCAGCCGGTCGGGCCGCACCGGGCAGGCCTGGACACGGCGCGGCCAGATCAACATCAAGAACGCCCGCCATCAGGACGACCCGCGCCCCCTGGACGAAGACTGCACCTGCCCGGCCTGCCGCACCTATTCGCGCGCCTACCTGCACCACGTCAACCGCGCAGGAGAGATCATCGCATCCATGCTGATGACATGGCACAACCTGCATTATTACCAGACCCTGATGCAGGGCCTGCGCGATGCGGTTGCCGCCGGAACGCTGGCCGCTTTCGTGCGCGATTTCCACGCCCTGCGCGCGGCGGGGGATATTGATCCGCTGTAATCACGCCGCCCGCGCCAGCATCTGCGCCAGAACCCGCCCCTCGGGTGCGGTTAGGGACCGGTGGGCATCGGCGCGAAGCAGGCAGGCGGTGGGACCGTTGCCGAACAGGGCCAGAAACTCGGCCCGCAGGCTGTCGTCCAGCGCGTCAATGCTGGTCTGGCTGGGCTGATAGCTTTCGGTGGGCAGGCCGTTCGACAGCACCATCTCGTGCCGGTCGAACATCAGGTGGTAATATTCGACACTGCCGTGCACGGGCGGTTGGGTGATCCGGTCGCCCAGCAGGTGCTTTGCCGGCACAAGGATGGTGTCGGTGCCGAACAACAGGTCAACCCACGGCCCTGACATCTGAACGCGGTGCTGCGGTGACAGGCGCAGGGGCCGGTCGGGCAGGCCGGGGCCAAAGTGGTGCGCCGGGATCAGCACAGGCGCAAGGTCGGGATACAGCGTCAGGTCCGCCACCGAAACCCTGCGCCGCGCCACCCAGCGCAGTGGTGCGGCGCTGCCGTCCCCGGTTGTCACCAGATCGCCGGGGTGCAGGTCTTCGATCCGGGTTTCCCCGTCCGGCACGGCAATCCACGTCCCGCGCGCAAAACAGATCAGCAGGGGCGGGCCGCAGACCACCTTGTTCACCAGCCAGACCGCACCGTTCGGAAAATCCTGCAAGGTCAGAAAGCCCGTGTCAGGGTCGAGCATAAACAGGTAACTGACGCCGTTCGATGCGGTGATCCCCACCACCTTTTGCCCGCGCAGATCGTGGCCGTTCACATGGGCGTAGCGCCGGTGCTGGGGCAATTCCGCGGTGAAATCGACCCGGAATGTCCGCGCGACATTGTTGATATAGAGCGTCGTGTCAGGGTCCGTCTGGCCGTGGTTCAGGTTGAAACTCAATGCCGACCCATCGTTTTGCACGAATTCCAGCAGGGTTACCGGGATTTGGCCGGTGTTGCGCACATGCAGGGCGCCATGCCCACCGCGTGCCACGCCCCGCGCATAAAAGGACTGCGACGATTCCCACATACCATTTGCCCTCGTACGGGGCGCGGGCCGGATACATAATCCCCGGTCGTTGCCCGAAACCGCCTCAACCCCCCTGCGTCATTGGTTGCGCAGGGGTGGATGGGGAAAGACTGCGGCGGAAACGCTGGGAAAACAATCCATAGGCAGGATGATAACTATCCGTTTGATACCCTGCCGCCACACCTGCCGCCCTGCCACAATGGGGCCTTGCCGCCTGTGCATGTCGGGTTCATCATCGTGATGAGGCGTGGTTGACTCCCAGACTGCGCGATACCAGATATAGTCAGCGAACAGGGGAAGGCCGAGCGCTGCCGATGACCGGGGCCAGAGCCTTCTTGCCAGACAAGGAAACACCATGAGCGATCATTCATCTCCCAGCTATCCGGTGCTGCCGCTCCGCGATATCGTGGTTTTCCCGCACATGATCGTGCCGCTTTTCGTGGGGCGCGAAAAATCCGTGCGGGCGTTGGAAGAGGTCATGGCCGATGACAAGCAGATCCTGCTGTCCAGCCAGATCGACCCTTCCGTTGACGATCCGGGCACCGATGCGATCTACCGCGTCGGCGTCCTGGCGAATGTGCTGCAACTTCTGAAACTGCCCGACGGCACCGTCAAGGTGCTGGTCGAAGGCAAGGGTCGCGTCAAGATCACCGAATTCCTGACCAACCCCTCGTTCTTCGAGGCGCGGGCGGTGGCGCTGGACGAAACCCCCGGTGACAAGCCGTCGGTCGATGCGCTGGTGCGGGCCGTGGCCGAAGAATTCGAACGCTACGCCAAGATCAAGAAGAACATCCCCGAAGAGGCACTGTCCGCCGTTTCGGAAACGCGCGAACCTGCGCGTCTGGCCGACCTTGTGTCGGGCCACCTTGGCATCGACGTCGGCCAGAAGCAGGACCTTCTGGAAACGCTGGATGTCGCGGAACGGCTGGAAAAGGTCTACGGCCAGATGCAGGGCGAAATGTCCGTGCTTCAGGTCGAGAAAAAGATCAAATCCCGCGTCAAGACCCAAATGGAAAAGACGCAGCGCGAATATTACCTGAACGAACAGATGAAGGCGATCCAGCGAGAGCTGGGGGACGGCGAAGAAGGCCAGAACGAAATCGCCGAGCTGGAAGAGCGTATCCGCAACACCAAGCTGTCGAAAGAAGCCCGTGAAAAGGCCGACGCCGAGGTGAAAAAGCTGAAATCCATGTCGCCCATGTCGGCCGAGGCCACCGTGGTGCGCAACTATCTGGATTGGCTGCTGGGCGTGCCGTGGGGCGTCAAGTCGAAGGTCAAGAAAGACCTGACCAAGTCGCTGGCGGTGCTGGATGCCGATCACTACGGTCTGGAAAAGGTCAAGGAACGCATCGTCGAATACCTTGCCGTTCAGGCCCGGTCGTCCAAGCTGAAAGGCCCGATCCTGTGTCTGGTCGGCCCCCCCGGTGTGGGTAAAACCTCGCTCGGGCGGTCGGTGGCCAAGGCGACGGGGCGCGAATTCATCCGCATCTCCTTGGGCGGGGTGCGTGACGAATCCGAAATCCGGGGCCATCGGCGGACCTACATCGGCTCCATGCCGGGCAAGATCATCCAGGCGCTGAAAAAGGCCAAGACCACGAACCCGCTGATCCTGTTGGATGAGATCGACAAGATGGGTCAGGATTTCCGCGGCGATCCGGCCAGCGCCATGCTGGAGGTGTTGGACCCCGAACAGAACGGGACGTTCGTCGACCACTATCTTGAGGTGGAATACGATCTGTCCAACGTGATGTTCATCACTACGGCCAACAGCTACAACATGCCCGGCCCGCTGATGGACCGGATGGAGATCATCCCGCTGGCGGGCTACACCGAGGACGAGAAGCGCGAAATCGCCAAGCAGCACCTGATTTCCAAGCAGATCGCCAACCACGCCCTGAAAAAGGGCGAGTTCAAGATCACCGACACGGCGCTGATGGAGATGATCCGCACCTATACCCGCGAAGCGGGCGTTCGGAACCTTGAACGCGAGATTGCCAAACTGGCCCGCAAGGCCGTGACCGAGATCGTCAAAGGCACCGCCAAGACGGTCGAGGTGACGCCGGACAAGCTGGAAGGCTATCTTGGGGTCAAGCGGTATCGCTATGGTCTGGCCGAAAAGGAAGATCAGGTCGGTGTTGTCACCGGTCTGGCCTGGACGTCGGTCGGCGGCGAGTTGCTGTCGATCGAGGCGCTGCGCCTGCCGGGCAAGGGACGGATGAAGACGACCGGCAAGCTGGGCGATGTGATGAAGGAATCGATCGAGGCGGCGGCATCCTACGTCCGCTCGATCGCGCCGGAACTTGGCATCAAGCCGCCCCGGTTCGAGACGATGGACATCCACGTCCACGTTCCCGAAGGGGCGACGCCAAAGGACGGACCGTCCGCCGGTCTGGCGATGGTGACCTCCATCGTGTCGGTGCTGACGGGTATTCCCGTTCGCAAGGACATCGCCATGACGGGCGAAGTGACGCTGCGCGGCAATGCGCTGCCCATCGGCGGGTTGAAGGAAAAGCTGCTGGCGGCGCTGCGGGGCGGCATCAAGACGGTACTGATCCCCGAAGAGAACGCCAAGGATCTGACCGAGATCCCGGATAACGTGAAGCAGGGCCTGACCATCATCCCCGTGTCCCACGTGCGTGAGGTGTTGCAGCACGCGCTGGTCCGCAAGCCCGAACCGGTTGAGTGGGACGAGGCCGCCGAAGAAGCCGCCGCCGCCGCCCGCAAAGCGGCAGCCGAGGCGAACCACGGCCTGACCGCGCACTGATCTGGCGATGCGTCCATGACATCAAAGGCGCGCTTTCGGGCGCGCCTTTTTTCTATGTGGCAGTGGGGGCGGGCCGGCTGAATATTCTTCTTCAGCCCATTGCGTCGTGGTGGAATTGTTTTCAGATTGTGGCTAATCTCGGCGCAAACAAGACCAACAGGACAGTGAGACGATGGCACCGAGTACCCCTCTGAAACCCAAGCCCGCCGCAAAATCAACCCGGACGCCTGCGCTGAAAGCAGCCACGAAACCGGCGGCAAAGCCCGCCGCAGCCGCAGCCAAGCCCGCAACGATCCGCACGCCCAACGCGCCAATGGCCGAAACGCCCGGCATCGGCACCGAGGCGCTGCGCAAGAAGGAATTCGTCGAACGCGTCGTCGCGGCTTTTGGCGGCAAGCGTAAAGGCGTCAAGGAAATCGTCGATGCCACCCTTGCGACCCTTGGTGCTGCACTGGACAAAGGCGAGGCGCTGAACCTGCCGCCCCTTGGCAAGGCGCGGATCGCCAAGCAGAAAGGCGATGGTCCGGGCGCCGCGATCACGCTGAAGGTGCGTCGTTCCAACCCGTCGAAAAACCTGTCCGACGGGGCCAAAGATGACCTTGCAGACAGCGGTGAAGATAGCTAAACACCGCGCCAACGGGTGATTAGCTCAGTGGTAGAGCGCTTCGTTCACATCGAAGATGTCAGGGGTTCAAATCCCTTATCACCCACCATTTTCCCAAGCACTTTCGGTCAGTGTGCGAACTGCGCTCAGGTTCAGTGGCGTTCGTTCGCGCACTGACCGCTTCTGATAGCGCCCCGGAACATGTCGCGCTTTGCTTGCCGCGATCAAATCCGGTTCGGATCGAGGCACGCCCCTTGCCAGCTCACAGGCGCGACTGTAATTTTGCCGCTGCTTGAGCCATTTCGGAGAACCGGTCCTATGAGCCGTGGTGGGGCTTCCGGCCACCCAAGCGCCGTCCCATCCAATTCATCCGTCAGCTGTGAGGCAGCACGGCCCCACGCGGGCAATCCGTCCAACGGGCGTGGCGAAAGCTGCGCCCTTTGTGCATAGGGGCCGCTGCTTTCCGCTTGCCGTATCCCCGCGCTTTGCGCTACACGCCGCGCCAAGGGTGATTAGCTCAGTTGGTAGAGCGCCTCGTTTACACCGAGGATGTCGGGAGTTCGAGTCTCTCATCACCCACCATTTCCGTCACAAGTCATGCACGACGGCATCCGGGCAGATCCGGGTGGCGATGTCGCACAGGTGGCGGTGGTGGGTCAGATAGATCACCTGACCGACGGCGGCCATGTCCGACAACAGGCAAAACGCCTCGGCTGCGCGGTCGTCGTCAAAGGTTTCCATGATGTCATCGGCGATGAAGGGCACCGGGGGGCGGGCTGCGGCCAGCACATGATAGCCCGCCACGCGCAGCGCCAGATAAAGCTGGAACCGCGTGCCCTTTGACAGATCCTGCGCGCGTTTTGAGGCACCGTTTGCCGCCAGTGCCACCAACACCTCGCGGTCCTTGTCGGGTTGGGCGGCAAGGCCGGTATAGGCACCCCGGCTGATGGTGCGAAAGGCGTCGGACGCGCGCAGCATCATAGCCGATCGGTGGCTGTCGCGATAGGTGCGCAGGCCGTGGTCCAGCGCCAAGATGCCGAACCGCTGGCGCAGGTGCTTGCGCGCCGCCTCGGCCGTTTCGATCAGCAGGGTCTGGCGTTGTTCGTCCAACCGCGCGACCGCATCATCCCCCCCCACCGCCGCCAGTTGACGTCGCGCCTCGGACAGGGTGGCGAAGGCCTGTTGCCCTTCGGTCGCGGCACGGCCGGCCAGTGCCGCCGCCTGCGCCAGATCGCGGTCCAGCGTGTCCGGGGCCAGGCTTGCCATGCGTGCCTCTGCTGCGCCCAGATCGCCGGTTCCCAGCGCGGCTGTCAGGTCATCGGCAAGACCGTGCCGTTGCGCCGCAAGTTCGGCGCGGGCGGCGGCTGCGGTCAGGGCGGCGCGCAAGGCAGGCACGTCCGTCGCCCCGCCCACCGCAGCGCCCAGACGCGCGGTCAGGCGGGCTTGCAAATCGGCCAAGGCGTCGATGTCCTGCCGCAGGCGTTCAAGCGTGCGCGTCACATCTGCCAATGTCTTTGCGGTATCCTCGGCCTGCCGCAATCGCCGGGTCAAAACCGGCCACAGTTCATCACCCGTCAGCCCCATCGCCTGACCCAAGTCCGCACAGGCCGCGCGAAAGGCATCGCGGTTCGCCTTCATCTTGGTGATGCGGCTGTGCAGGGCGTCCGCTTCGGCCATCGCGGGGCGCAGATCGGCCAGCAGGGCCAGCCTGTCCTGCATCGGTCCGGTATCGGGGGGCAGGGCGGCCAGCCAACTGCCCGCGCAGGCGGCGGCCCAGTCGCGGTGCCATACCTGCGCGTCGTCTTGCGCCTGATCGCGCTGATGTTGGCGGCGGGTCTGCAGGCGTTCCGCCTCGGCATACGCGGTGCGCAGGGCTGAGTGTTTGCCGCCCGCATCCACCCGCGCTTGGGCTGTGGCCAGCAGGATGTCGTAGGGCGCCTCTTGCCCAAGGATCAGGCTCAGTGTCTGACGGGCCTGTTCCACCTCAGACTCTGCCGCAAGCACATCGGCCTCGGCGGCGTGCAGGATGCGCCCCGCCTCAAATACCGCATCCCGGCGGGCCAGCCAGTCGCGCAGATCGGGCAGGGGGGTGTCGGCAGGCAGGCCAAGGGCGTGAAGGGCTGATTGCGGTGCCGCCAAAGCTGCGGCAAGGTCGGTTTGTGCCGTCTGAACGGCCATCCTGGCAGCGTCAAGATCAGCCATAACCTGTGCCAGTGCCGCCTGCGCCTGTGCGTCAAGCTGCGCGTCGGCCCCGGCGGCAGCAAGCTGTGCGGTGATCCGGTCATCCTGCCTAAGCGCGATTTCAAAGGCTTGCGCCGTCTGGTCGGTCAGGCTGGCCCGGTGCAGCGCCCACAGATGTTCGCGCTGTGCCCGGCTGTGCGCCGCATCGGCGGGGGTGGCGTGGGCCTGTGCCTGACGCATTGCACGCACGGCCTGTTGGCGCGCACCCTCGGCGGTCAGGTGCGCCAGATGATCCTGCACCTGCGCATGCCGCCGGGTGGCCGTGTCAAGATCGGCTTGCCAGCGCTGCAATTGGGCAGGCCCCGGCACGGGCAGGGCGGCCAGCGCCTGCACGGACCCCGTCCAAGGTGACACCGCAGCCAGCCGGGCCTGCACAGGACCGCTTGCCGCCATCTGCGCACGTTGCGCCAATCGCAAAGTCTGCCCCGGATCGGCGGCGCGCAACCGCGCCAGCAGGGGGGCCAGTGCCTCGGCCCCTGCATCCGTCCCTGCATCCGCCAGACGGGCGCGCGCCTCGGACAGGTGCAGGTCAGCGTCGGACAGTTCGGCCGCGCTGGTCGCAAGCCGCGCCTCGATCCCCGACCGCGCGGCGGTCAGCGCGCGCAGCGTCTCCAGCGTGGCGGGGGGCAGCGCCACCTGCGCGGGATCAACTCCGGCCTGCCCCAAACGGTGCAGCAGCGACGCAATGGCGTGGCGCGCATCCGTCAGGGCATCCATTCGCGCGGGCAAGTCTTTCACCGCCTCGTCATGCGCGGATTTCAACTCCTCTGCCGCCGCGATCCGGTCCGCCAGCGCCAAAGTGGCGTCGTCGGGCACAAGTTCAGCCAGCCGGACCGTGGCCCGGCGCACCTCGTCCTGCCGCGCGGCGCTGTCTGCCGTAGCCCCCACCAGTCGGTCCAGATCGTTGGCCCAGCCCGGCGGAGGGGGCGGCAGGTCCGGCATCTGCGCAAGGTCATGCGCCACACGCTGCAGCCGCTGCCACAGCGGCAGCGCGGTCTTGCACCGGGCAAGGTCGGCGGCCACCGCCTCGGCCGTCGTTTGCGCCGACAGGGCGCGGGACCATGCCGCCTCGGCCTCGGCCAGTTGGGCGGTCAGGCGGGCATATTGGCTGGCTTGGGTGTCGATCTCGCGCCGCTGTGCCTCGATCTTTTCCAGCGCGTGGCGCAGGTCGACCAGCCCGCCAGACCGTGCGTTCGGTCGAAAGAAGGTGTCCGCCTCGCGTCGCAGGGTTTCCAACTCGGCGCTCAAACCCGTCAACCCGGCCGAGGTGGAGAACAGCAATTGCCCCAGATCGCCCTGACTTTGCAGGATGCTTTCGCCGCCCAGTTCCAGCGTTTCATCGTCCAGCGAAAACATCGCCTGATAGGCCGCCCGGTCCATGCCCGACAGAAGCGAGGCGATGGCCGCCTCGGGCAGGGGGGCGTCGGTTGCGTCCAGCAATCCGCCCGTCCGCGCCCGGATGCGCGACAGCGGAACGGTCCGCGCCCCGTCTTCCAACACCGCGCCCACGCGCATCGTCGCCTTGGCGTGCAGAAAATCGTAGCGGGTCTTTTCGGGAATGCCGTAAAGCAGATCCAGCCAGGCCGACAGCGTCGTGGATTTCCCCGCCTCGTTCGGACCGTACAGGATGTGCAGATCGGGTTTGCCGGGCCGGGCCGGGCCAAGGTCGATCACCCGGTCGGTGAACTTGCCATAGCGCGTCAGATCAAGGCTGCGCAGGCGCATCAGGCGGCACCGGACAGGCGGGCCAGAACCTCGTCCGCGCCCTGCTTCATCAGGGCGGCGATGGCGTCGCTCTGGTCGGCCTCGGTCGTGCCAAGCAGGTCGCGCAGATCCCGTGGCAGCGCCTTCAACAGCGCGTCAACCTCGGTCATCGCGGCTGCCAGAACGGCGGGGCTGGCGGCGGCAGCGCCGATCATCTGCGCCAGATCGCCAAGGGGGCCTGCGACATCGCCATGGGTGCAGGCGGTTTCGATCTTGTCGATCCAGACCGACCCGATGGCGTCGGACACCGCCACCGCCTGTTCGCGCAACAGATCAAGGTCGCGCAGCACCCGCCATGCCAGCGGTGTGGCCCCGGTCAGCACCGGGCGCAGCACCAGATGATCCTGTGGCAGGCTGCGCCGCGCGTCCTGCAAACCTGCGGTCAGCGCGTCGACCACCGCGCGCCAATCGGCAACCCCGGTCACATCGACGTGCAGGCGTTCGAACCGGGCGACGGCGGTGTCGCGGGTTTCCACGGTCTGCGTTCCATCGTCGTCAATCGTGACCAGTGTGACCGACTTCGCCCCCGCCTCGCCGACATCGCGGCCCTGCGGCATGCCGGGCATCACCACCCGGCATCTGCCCGGATAATCGGCGCGGACATGGACATGGCCAAGCGCCCAGTAGTCGAACCCGGTCGCCTGAAGGTCGGCCACCGTGCAGGGGGCATAGGGATCGTGGCCCGCAGCCCCGATTAGGCTGCTGTGCAGCATCCCGATGTTGATGGCCCCTTTGACCGGGGCCTTGAACCGATCCAGCAGGCTGTCGGGCGCATGGGGCCGGGCAAAGCTGATTCCGTGGATTGCCACCGGGCGGGGGCGGTCCAGCATCACCACATCCGCCCTTGCCCCAAAGACGGTGACAGACGGGGGAAACACCAGTTCCTTTGTGATCCTGCTTTCCGCGTCGTGATTGCCCCGGATTACAAAGGCCGGGATGCCCGCCGCATGCAGCCGGTCAAACTGCCCCACCAGAAACCGCGCCGTTTTCATCGAGGTCTGGCTGCCATCATACAGATCGCCCGCGATCAGCAGCGCATCGACGGATTCCGTCAGACACAGATCGATGATGCGCGCAAACACCGTGCGGGTGGCGGTGCCTATCAGGTCCGACAACCCCTCGTGCCGCAGGGCAAGAGACCGCAGCGGCGAATCCAGGTGGATATCGGCGGTGTGAATGAACCGGAACGGCAAGGGCGCGCACTTTCAAAGGCTTGGGCAATGGTCTGACGGGGGCAGTCAACCATGCCGGCGCCGCTTTGCCTATGGCAAAGTCAGCGCATCAGGGCTGCTTGCAAGGCCTTGATCATCGCCTCCACCCCGTCTTGCGTGGTCACCGACCCCGGCGACAGGCGCATCACCTGCCCGCGCGCATCGCATGACAGGTCTTGCGCGCGCAGGGCCGCCACCAGCACCGGGGCAGGGTGCGCGTCCGGCAGGCGGATCATCAGGCTGCCGCCGCGCTGCCCCTCGGGTCGGGGGGTGACAAGCGTCAGGCCCATGTCATCGACCGCATCCAACAAACGCGCGGTCAGGGCGCGGTTGTGCGCCAGAAGGGCAGGCTTGTCCTGACCCGCATGCCAGGTCATCGCGGGCAGCGAGGCGGCGGCGGCCATCACGCCTGGGGTGCCGTTGTCAAAACGGCGGATGTCAGTCGCAAAGGCGAACTTGTCCAGATCCCAGCTGAACGGGTTGTCCTGGCTGAACCAGCCGCGCAACTCCGGCTGGCACTGGTCTATCAGCGCCTGCGCGACATGCAGGATGCCCGCACCGGGCGTGCCACACATCCATTTCAGACTGGTGGTGATGCTGAAATCCACCACCGGGGCCATCACGTCATAGGGCAGCAACCCGGCGGCTTGGGTGATGTCCACGCCGACGATCGACCCCATCGCCCGCCCATGCGCCACAAGGGGCGCCAGATCGACCCGGTGCGATGTGGTCGACGACACCCATGTTAGCAGCGCAAGGCCCACATCAGGGCCCCATGCGGCGATGAAGTCCTCATCCTCGACCCAAGTCGCGCCCTGACGGATCGGCACGGTGTCCAGCGCAAAGCCAAGCCGGTCCTGCAATCCCGTCAGCAGAAAGTGGTTCGACGGAAAGCAATCCTGCGCCACCAGCACGCGCTTGCCGCGCAAGGCCCCATCAGGCAGGGCGGTGATCAGCATGTGCAGGCTTTGCGTGACACTTTCGGTGGTGGTGACCGTGCCTGCGGGTGCGTTCAGGATATCGCGCCAGCGGTCGATGAATTCGGCCCGTTTGCCAAGGGCATAGCCCCACTGACTGTCGTTGCAGGCCCCCCAGACCCCGGCAAATTCGGTCATGGCGGTGGCAAGGTCCGCCGCCTTGCCGGGATACTGCCCGATGGAATGGTAAAGAAAATAGCCTGCGCCGTCAGTCATCGGATGCCCTTCAGATTCGGCCCCAAGGCCCGTGCGCGCAAAGGCTGGCAGGATGGGCGGAGTTTTCAAGAAGTATTTTGACCTTGAAACAATTTTGACCGACCTCCCCCCGAATTTCCGCAGAAAATCCGGTCTGGTGCGGGCGGGCCTTTTCTTCTGCCTGCATCATCGTCACAACAGGCCATCCAAGCCGTGATGCCCTTATGACCGACAGCCCAGATGCCCTGCTGACTGTGCCGCCACCCGACCTGTCGGATGCCGCTTGTACCGCCCTTGCGCGCGACCACTTTGGTCTGACCGGCAGCATCACGCGGCTGACGTCAGAACGGGATCTGAACCTGCGACTGACCGGCGCACAGGGTGATTTCGTCGTCAAGATCGCCAACGCCGCCGAACCGCCCGCGCAGACCCGGTTCCAGAACCGCGCCCTGATCCATATCGCGCAGCGCAACCCCGCGCTTCCGGTGCCCCGTGTCATCACCGCACGCGATGGCGGGTCGCAGGTTGCCCTGCCGGGGGGCGAGACTTTGCGTGTGCTGTCGTGGCTGGACGGCGAACCCCTGCACCGCGCGCCACGCAGCGCGGCACAGCGGCGCGCGATGGGGGCCATGCTGGCCGGTCTGGCCGTCGCCTTGCAGGATTTCACCGACCCTGCCGCCGACCACGATCTGTTGTGGGACATCCGGCATGCACCCCGCCTGCGCGCGCTGTTGCCGCATGTGGCGGACGCGGGCCTGCGCGATCTGGCCGCGCGGGTGCTGGACCGGTTTGACGAAAGCGTGGTCCCGGTCTTGCCCGGTCTGCGCTGGCAGGTGGTGCATAACGATCTGAACCCGCACAATGTTCTGGTCGATGTCGCCAATCCCGACCGTGTGGCGGGGGTGCTGGATTTCGGTGACATGGTCCGCACGCCTCTGGTCTGCGACATAGGTGTTGCCGGGGCCTATCAGGTGGGCACTGACACGCCCCTTTTGGCGCTGGCCGATTTCACCGCAGGCTATCATGCGGTCAACCCGCTGACGGCGACTGAACTTGCGCTGATGTTCGATCTGGTCGCGGCCCGCATGGTGACGACCATCGCCATCACCTCGTGGCGGGCGGCGCGCTATCCGGGCAACGCCGCCTATATCCTGCGCAACTTTGCCGCCGCCCGTGACGGCCTGCGTGCCTTTGCAACCCTGTCCCCCGAAACCGCCCGCCGGACCCTGTTCCGCGCCTGCGGCATGGAGTGATCGATGACCCGCGACGATACCATGGTGAATGCCTTTGTCCCCGGTGCGGCCAACCTGTCGCCCCAGGAAATGGCGATGATCGACCGCAGGCGGGGGCTGCTCGGGCCTGCCTACCGGCTGTTTTACCAGACACCGCTGCATGTGGTGCGCGGGCAGGGGGTCTGGCTGTATGACAAGGCGGGGGATGCCTATCTGGATGTTTACAACAACGTGGCCAGCGTCGGGCATTGCCACCCGCATGTGGTGGCGGCGATGGCGCAGGCTGCGGGCACACTTGCCACCCACACCCGCTATCTGCACGACGGCGTGCTGGACTACGCGGAACGCCTGCTGGCCACGTTTCCGGGCGAGTTGGGCCATGTGATGTTCACCTGCACCGGGTCCGAGGCGAATGATCTGGCGATTCGCCTGACCCGTGCGCGGACGGGGGGCACCGGGTTCATCGTCACCGAAAACGCCTATCACGGTGTCACGCTCGCGGTGGCCGAGATGTCGCCCTCGCTGGGCCGCAGCGTTGATCTGGGGGTGCATGTCCGCACCGTGCCGGCCCCGGCACCGGGGGTGGATTTCACCGCCGCCGTTCAGGTCGCAATCGCCGACTTGCAGCGCCACGGGGTCAAGCCTGCCGCCCTGATCGTCGATACGATCTTTTCCAGCGACGGCGTCTATGCCGACCCGCCCGGTTTCCTGACGGGGGCGGTGCGGGCGATCCGCGCGGCAGGCGGCCTGTTCATCGCCGACGAGGTGCAGCCCGGTTTCGGACGCCTTGGCGATACGATGTGGGGGTTTCAGCGGCACGGGGTGGTGCCCGACCTTGTGTCACTGGGCAAGCCGATGGGGAATGGCTATCCCGTGGCGGGGCTGGTGATGCGGCCCGATGTGGTGGCAGACTTTGGCGCAAAAGCGCGCTATTTCAACACCTTCGGCGGCAATGCCGTGGCCGCCGCAACCGCGATGGCGGTGTTGGAGGTGGTGCAGGGCGAAGGATTGCAGGACAACGCGCGCGGCGTGGGCCGTCTGTTCCGCAGCGGTCTTGACGATTTGGCATCCCGCCACCCGCATCTGGGCAGCATCCGCAGCGCCGGGTTGTTTCTGGGGGTGGATATCGTCACCGACGGCGCACCGGATGCAGAAAAGACCGGCCGCATCGTCAACGCCCTGCGCGAGGCGCGGGTGTTGATCAGCGCGACCGGGCCGCAGGGCCATGTGCTGAAGATCCGCCCGCCGCTGGTGTTCAGCGCGCAGAACGTCGATTTCTTCCTTGACCGGTTCGACCGCGTGTTGCGCGCGACTGACTAGGGCGGACTGTTTCGGATCGACCGCGCAGGACCGCGGTCGGTGCAAGTTGCCCTACATTCGGGCGTGACCGGACGGCAACCGCCATGTCTGGCGGCCGCCGAACGCAGGTCGCTGGATTTCCTGGGCGCGATTATCTGGGCGCGCCGCCGTTGCTGCTGAGAGCGGCCGCGATGACCAGCAACAGCAATAGCGGAACCAGTATCCCTTGTGCCGAGGAACTGGTGGCCGCTTCGACCACTTCAGGCTCCATCACGGGTTCGGCCATGCCGCCCGCGAAGGCCCCGGATGCCGTGACCGCAATCGTGGCGGCGAGAATGAGTTTTTTCATGTTTTTCCCTTGTACCTCGGGCGCATCGCAATTGGGCGATTTCGCGCGATTTCAGTGTCTTGTGTTGCGTTCACCGCGTCCCGGCTGTGGCTGCTGCATGTCGCCGGGGCGCGTCTTTTGGCGGGCGTCAGCCGGGGTTGGTGCCGTTGCTGGATGTCGCCGCGACGATCAGCAGCAACAGCAGCAGCGGGACCAGTATCCCCTGCGCGGACGAGCTGGTGGCGGCCTCGACCACCTCGGGTTCCATCACCGGTTCGGCCAGACCGCCGGCAAAGGCGCCACTGGCCGTGGTGGCGATGACTGCGGCCAATAAAAGTCGTTTCATCCTGTATCCCATTGCTGTGCCGATCCGGCAGGCGCACCGGACGGGGACCGGGTGCCGACCTGCACGTCGACCCGGACCGTTGCGTTGCGAGGTTGGGGAACACTGGAAATCAATACAAATTAACGTGTGCAGGATGCTGCACCGCAGACGGCCTGTCAAAGCTTTCATTAAGACTTTTCAGAGGCGTGGTGATTCAGAAACAGGGGCTTTCAGCGGCGGACCGACGGCGTCGCCGCCCCCAGTTCCGCCACAAGCCGCGCGGTTTCGGCGGCCTTCGGTTTGGACAGCCCTGCCAGCAGCAGATAGGCGACCGGCGTCAGGTACAGTGTCACCACGGTGGCCAGTCCCAGACCACCGACAATGATCCAACCCAGCACCTCGCGCGCTTCGGCCCCGGCACCAAAGGCCAGCACCAGCGGCAGGCCCCCCAGCACGGTGGCGACCATCGTCATCATCACCGGGCGCAGGCGGATCACGGCGGCATCTTCGATGGCGCGGCGCACCGATGCGCCATCATCGCGCAACTGATTGGCGAATTCGACGATCAGGATGCCGTTCTTCGCCATGATCCCCACCAGAAGAACCAGCCCGATCTGACTGTAAACATTCAGACTTCCGCCCGTCAGCGCCAGCGCGAACACCGCACAGGCCAGACCGAACGGCACCGTCGCCATCACGATCAGGGCGGACACAAAACTTTCGAATTGTGCCGCCAGCACCAGAAACACGATCAGGATCGCAAAGCCGAATGTGACGAGCAGCCCCGAAGATGTTTCCCCCAATGTGGCCGCCTCGGCCAGTGGCACGATGCGGCTGCCGGGGGGCAGGATGTCGTCGGCCAGACGCTGCACCTCGACCAAGGCCGCGCCAAGCGGCAGTTCAGGGGTCAGTCCGGCGGAAATTGGCACAGACCGCATCTGCGCCTCGCGGCTCAGTTCCGGGGCGACGGCGCGTTCTTGCAAGCTGACAAAGCTGGAGACGGGCACCATCTGCCCATCCGCCGCCTGCACAAAGATGCGTTCCAGATCGGCGGGGTCGTTGACCGGGTCGGTGGTCGACACCATGCGGATGTCGTAACTCGCGTCGCCCAGAAACACCGTGCCCAGACGTCGGCCATCCAGAACGGCCTGCAACGCCTCGCCCAGACCGTCAATGTTCACGCCCAGATCGGCGGCGCGGGTGCGGTCCACCTCGATGAACAGTTGCGGTTGCGTGGTGTCATAGCCAAGGCGCACCTGCCCAAAGGCGGGGTTGTCCTCCATCGCCTCGACCAGCGCGCGGCCTGCGTCGGCGATGGTGTCATAGCCATCGCCCACCACGGCAAAGGACAGGCCCTGACCCGCTCCCCGGATGCCCAGCGAATTGGTCTGGATCGCAAAGGCGCGGATGCCGATCACGTCGCGCAGCTTGGCGTTGATCTCGGCCACGATATCCTGCTGGCTGCGGGTCCGGTCGGCCCAATCGGCCAGCGATATGACCATGAACCCGCGACTGCCCGACCCCATGCCCGCGATGGCAAAGACATTCGTCACCTCGCCACTGGCGCGCAGGGGTTCCAGAAACGCCTCGATCTGGCGCATCTTGGCGTCGGTATAGTCCAGCGCCACGCCTTGCGGCCCTTGCAGCGACAGCAGGGCCACAGCCCGGTCTTCGGGCGGGGTCAGTTCCTGCCGCAGCGTGGTAAAGGTCAGCGCGGCCAGCAGCGCGAAAATTCCCGCGACCGTCAGCACCACCAAAGGGGCCGCCAGCGCCCAGTGCAGTGTGCGCGCATAAAGCCGCGACAGCCGATCCCCCAGCCGCCCGATGGGGCCGGTATCGGGACTGCCGCCTTTCAGCAGGCGGCTGGCCAGCACCGGGCACAGCGTCAGGGCGGTGACCGACGACAGCAGCACCGATATCGCAAGGGTAAAGCCGAATTCGCGAAACAAGCCACCCGTCTGCCCCGGCAGAAACGACAACGGGATGAAGACGGCGGCCAGCGTCGTCGTGGTGGCCAGCACCGCAAAGACCACCTGTTGCGTGCCCAGCACCGCCGCCGCCCGCGCGCCCATCCCTTCGGACCGGCGACGCACGATGTTTTCCAAAACCACGATGGCATCATCGACCACCATGCCTGTGGCCAGCACAAGTGCCAGCAACGTCAGGATATTGACCGAAAACCCGACGATCCAGATCGCCGCAATCGTGCCGATCAACGACACAGGGATTGCCAGCACCGGGATCAATGTCGCCCGCGCATCGCGCAGGAACAGAAAGATGATGGCCGTCACTACGACCACCGACAGGATCAGAGCGATTTCAACCTCGTGGATCGCGCCGTTTATAAAGGTGGCGGCGTCCGACGTGATGAACAGGCGCACGTCGGGGGGCAGCAGGGGCTGCACCTCGTCCACGACGTCCGTCACCGCCTCTGAAATCTCAAGCGTGTTGCTTTGCGCCTGACGCACGATGCCAAGGCCGATGCCGGTCTCGCCGTTGGCGCGCAGGACGGATGCGTTTTCCTCTGGCCCCAAGGTGACGCGCGCCACGTCGCCCAAAATCACACCGGGGCGGATTTCCAGCGATTCGAACCCTTCGGCAGTCGTCACGGCGGCTGTGGTGCGCACCTGAATGCTTTGTCGGTCGGAACTGAGCGATCCTGCCGGCGCGTCGAATGACACATCCCCCAGCGCGCCGCGCACATCGGCCAAGGACAGGCCCCGGCTGGCCAGTTGCATCATGTCGACATCGACCCGGAAACTTTCGGCACGGTCACCGAACACCTGCACATCGGCCACTCCGGGGGCCGACAGCAGCCGATCCTCGACCAGATCGCGCATCAGGGTGGTCAGGTCCTGCGCCGACCGGGTGGCCGAGGTCATGGCGATACGGATCACCGCATCGGCGTTGGCGTCGGCCTTGACTGTTCGTGGGGCGTCGGCGTCTTCGGGCAGGCTGTTGGTCAGCCGTGCCACCGCGTCGCGCAGATCGGTCGCGGCCACGTCCAGATCGACATCGTCGCGAAACTCTACCGTCACCCGGCTGGACCCGAACCGCGAGGACGACGAGATGGATTTGACCCCCGCCACACGGGCCGCCGCCGCCTCGACCACCGCCGTCACCTCGCGGTCGATGGTTTCGGGGGCGGCACCATCAAAATTGGTGGATACGGTAACCACGGGGCTGTCCACCTCGGGCAGTTCGCGCACTTCGACACCATACAGCGCGGCAAGACCCCCCAGCACGATCAGCGCGTTCAGCACAAAGGCCAGAATCGGGCGGCGCACGAACAGGGCAGTGCCCGATGACGCGATGTCGGTGGGGCCGGTCATGGTGTCACCCTTGGACCGCAGGGGCGATGGTCACTTCGGCCCCCGGTCGCAGCGATTGCACGCCTTCGGTGATCACCAGATCGCCGGGCTGGAAATCAGCCTGAACCAGAACGGCATCGCTGTTGCGTTGCAGGATGCTGACGGGCGCGCGCGCCGCCTTGCCCTGCCGCGCGACCCAGACATAGGCCCCGTCCGCGCCCCACTGGATAGCAAGCGGATCAACGGCGGGGTGCGATTCGCCCGGAAAATCAAGGCTGACCTTTAGAGCCATGCCCGCGCGCAGCGCATCGTCGGCATTGGGGATCGACGCCTGCACCGCCAGACTTCGGTTCGCCTCGTCCACCCGGTTGTCCAGTGCGCTGATCTGGCCCGCGATTGCGGCACCCGCCCCCGACAGCGGGCTGGCACTGACCGCATCCCCGATGGCCAGACGGCTTGCCAGCCGTTCCGGCACGCGGAATTCGACGATCAGGCTGGTGCGATCCTCTATCACGGTGATCTCTTGCCCGGGCGTGACGCGGTCCCCCACCTCGACCCCCAGAAGACCGACCCAGCCGGAAATCGGGGCCACCAGACTGTGGCGCGACAATTCAAACTCGGCGTCGCGCAGCGCCAATTCCGCAGTTTTCAGGGCCAAAGCGGCCTCTTGCTTTTGCAGGTCGGTTGCGGTGCCGGACCGGGCCAGTCGCGCCACCCGGTCGGATGTGGCCTGCGCATCGTCCAGCATCAGGCGGGCACGGTCCAGCGCGATGGCGGCGGCCTGCGTGTCCAGCGTCGCCAGCACAGTGCCCGCGGTGACCTGTGTGCCGGATGCAAGGTTCAGCGCGGTGATCTGGCCCGCCACCTCGGCCGCGATGGTGACGGACCGCACCCCGCGCGCCGTGCCGATAGCCGTCACGGTGTCGCGCATTTCACGCAAACCGGGTTCCTGCGCGATGACCGTGGCGGGACCACCGCCGCCGCCGCCCCCTGACCGCGCACCGCCAGTGCCACCGCCAGCCGGTGCGTCTGCTGCGCCCTGGATCAGGCCGATCCGTTCCAGCGGGGCCAGCAGCCCGACCCGCGCCAACAGCGGTTGCGCACCCGGCACGAACAGCCCTGCCATCACGACGGCGAACCCCAGAACAGCCAGCGCCAGAATGGCCTGTTTCCACAGCGACATTGTCTCTCCCAACCGAACACAGGGGTCTGATGCGATTACGCGGTGTTTTGCAGCCCTTTGCAACCGCAGCAGGACAGATAGCCGAAACGTGATCGGGGAAAAGGGCAGCGCGCGCAGACGGGGGCACATGCACGCAGGGCAGAACGCTTGCCAGCACTGGGTTGCTGGGGCATGATTTTATCAACCTGAAAAAAGGGGCGATGATGTTTCCTGCATCCAGAATAGGCGATCCGCATGTCTGCCCGATGGTGACGGGGATCATTCCACATGTGGGCGGCCCTATCGTCTCGCCCGGCGCGCCGACGGTGCTGATCGGTGGCATGGTGGCCGCGACGGTCGGGTCGACGTGCACCTGTGTCGGCCCGCCTGACAGCGTGATGATGGGATCGTCCACCGTTTTGCTGTGCAACAAGCCCGCCGCCCGGATCACCAGCAACTGCGCGCATGGCGGGATGGTCGTGATGGGCATGCCGACGGTGCTGATCGGCGGCTGAGGTGCGGCCCTGCACGGCCCCGCTGCGCGGTTGCGCAGGTGACAGGGCCGCGCATGATCCCCACCTTGGCCCTATCCCAAAAGGAAAGCGCGCATGAGCTGGAACCCCGCCCTTGACCCGACCATTCCCATCGGAGACGCCGTCGATGCCATCGCCGCCGTGATCGTGCCCCGCGCCCGCGATATCGGCGGGTTCGAGGTGCGCCGCGCCTTGCCCGCGCCGCAGCGGCAGATGGTCGGCCCCTTCATATTCTTCGATCAGATGGGGCCTGCCGAATTTCTGACCGGGCAGGGCATCGACGTGCGCCCCCACCCCCATATCGGCCTTGCGACCGTGACCTATCTGCTGACAGGCCGCATGCACCACCGCGACAGCCTTGGCACCGACCAGTGGATCGAACCGGGGGCGGTCAATCTGATGGTGGCGGGGCAGGGGATCACCCATTCCGAACGCACCGATGGCGCGGCGCGCCTTGCCCCGCAGACGATGTTCGGGCTGCAAACCTGGCTTGCCCTGCCGAAATCGGCCGAGGATGACCCCGCCCGCTTTTTGCACGCCCCTGCTGCCACGCTGCCCGTCCTGACGGGCGAGGGCAAAGAGGTGCGGCTGATCCTGGGCGATGCCTGGGGCGAGCGCGTCGATATCCCGACCCCGTCCGAGGTGTTCTATGCCGACGCCACCCTTGCACCCGGTGCCGCGATTCCCCTGCCGGACGGGCACGAGGATCGCGGCGCCTATATCCTGTCGGGCGATGTCACCGTCGGCGGGCAGACTTTTCCCGCCGGGCAGATGCTGGTGTTTCGCCCCGGCGACCGCATCAGTCTGCGCGCCGGGGATCAGGGCACGCGGATCATGTTGCTGGGCGGGGCCACGATGGACGGGCCGCGCCATATCTGGTGGAACTTCGTCGCCTCCAGCAAGGACCGGATCGACGCCGCGCGCGAGGCGTGGCGCGCCGGTGACTGGGCGCATGGCCGCTTTCGCCTGCCGCCGGGGGATGATGCCGAATTCATCCCCGCACCCGACCGATAAAAACCACCGCGCCCGCTTGACGCCGCCGTTGGGGGTGCGTAATAGACCCCAACGTTCGGGCGGGCCCGGGCGGCGGATGTGCGGTTGTAGCTCAGTTGGTTAGAGTACCGGCCTGTCACGCCGGGGGTCGCGGGTTCGAGCCCCGTCAACCGCGCCACCGCCCGCCCGCCCCGAACGTATGTTGCGCGGTTGTAGCTCAGTTGGTTAGAGTACCGGCCTGTCACGCCGGGGGTCGCGGGTTCGAGCCCCGTCAACCGCGCCATTTCACCACAGATACATTTCTGTGAATGCGTTCCAGAAGGGCATTCCCTTGCAGGAGCGTATGATGGCCTATCTTGATCAAATCCCGCTGACCTGGCTTGTGCTGGCGGCGCTGACGCTGGGTCTGGCGCCGTTCTTTCCCGAACCGCATATCTGGGAAAAACTGAAGATGCTGGCGCAGGGCGGGCTGACCCGCCCCATCGACATCTTTGATCTGGCGCTGCACGCCGCGCCCTGGCTGCTGCTGCTGGCCAAGGTGGCACGCATGGCCCTTCGCGGATAAGTCAGTTTTGCCAGACGCTTACAGCGTCATCCTATAGCGGATATGCCCGTCGCTGGTGACGAACTGATCATACAGCTTGCGCGCCGTCGTGTTGCCCTCGTCGGTATGCCAATACAAACGGTGCCAGCCTTTTGCTCGGGCGATGGCGATCAGGTCGTCGATCAGCGCGCGCCCCAGCCCCTTGCCGCGCGCATCGGGGCCCAGAAACAGATCCTCCAGATAGCAGTCATCGCCCATGACCCACGTAGACGGGTGATGCATGTGCAGGGCGAATCCGACCATCCGCCCGTCCAGAAACGCCAGCCGCCCGCGCAAGGGCGATGCGTCATCCATCATCCGTGCCCAGGTGCGGTCGGTGACCTGCGCGGACAGGGAGACCTCGTAGAAATCCAGATACTGCTGCCACAGGCCGCGCCACGCGCCCTCGTCCGCCGGGGTGGCGTCCCTGATGTCGGTCATGGCTTTTCCTCGTCCAAATACTCTGAGAAGTGCGGGGGGGGGTGCGGGGGGCCAGCCCCCCGCCGGGTTCAGATCACGCCAGCTTTGCCAGAATACGCGCCCAGCTGCGGATGCCTTTGTGAAAGCTTTCCATGTCATATTTCTCGTTCGGGGAATGGATCTGGTCGTCATCCCGTCCGAACCCCAGCAGCATGGCGTCCATGCCCAGATAGGTCTTGAAATAACCTGCGATCGGGATGGACCCGCCACAGCCGACATAGGCCGCCGGGCGGCCCCATTCTTCGGACAGCGCCTTGCGCGCCGCCTCGACCGCGGGGTCGTCGATGGCCATTGTGCCTGCGGGGCTGTTGCCGTGGCCGTGAAATTCCACCGTGCAGTCGGGGGGCATCTGCGCCACCACCCAGTCGCGGAAATTTTCACGGATCGAAAACGGGTCCTGATGCCCGACAAGGCGGAAGCTGACCTTGGCATGGGCCTCGGACGGCAGAACGGTCTTGAAACCGTCACCGGTATAGCCGCCCCAGATGCCGTTGATCTCTGCCGTGGGGCGCGACCAGATCATTTCCAGCGGTGTGCGGTCCTGTTCGCCCGCGGGCTGCGACAGCCCGACGTCGCCCAGAAACTTTGCGTGATCGAAGGAAAGGTTCTGCCATTGCGCCCGGATCTCGTCCGGCAGTTCGGTGACGCCTTCGTAGAAACCGGGGATGGTGATACGGCCGGTGTCGTCATGCAGGTTGGCCAGCACGCGCGACAGCACCCGGATCGGGTTGATCGCGGCACCGCCATACATGCCGGAATGCAGGTCCTTGTCCGGCCCCCGGATGGTCAATTCTTCGCCCAGCAGGCCGCGCAGCATCGTCACGATGGCGGGGGCGGTCGATTCGAACAGCCCGGTGTCACAGATCAGCGCGATGTCGGCGGTCAGCTCGTCCGCGTTCTCCTTCAGGAACGGGATCAGCGAGGGCGAGCCGGATTCCTCTTCCCCCTCAAAAAAGATGGTCAGTTTGCCGGGCAGGGTGCCATGCACGGCCTTCCACGCGCGGCACGCCTCAAGGAATGTCATCAACTGGCCCTTGTCGTCGGACGACCCGCGCCCCCGGATCACCTGCCCCTTGGCGGTGTCCTGAACCTGCGGATCAAACGGATCGCGGTCCCACAGCGCCAGTGGATCGACCGGCTGCACGTCGTAATGGCCGTAAAACAGCAGATGCCGCGCGCCTGTGCCACCATGCGCCACAACCATCGGATGCCCCGGTGTGGCGCGGCTTGAGGCGTCAAAGCCCAACCCCTTCAGGTCATCCACCAGCCAGTCGGCGGCGCGGGCGCAATCGGGTTTGAACGCTGGGTCGGTGGAAATCGACGGGATTCGCAGCAGGTCCAGCAGCCGGTCCACGGCCTGCGGCAGATCCTCGTCGATGCGGGCAAGGACGGCGTCAAGGCTCATGGCATTCTCCTACTTGTGATCCGGGCGGACAGCCTAACAGTCCGGCAGCCCCTGTCCAGAGCCGCCGACCCGCGCTAAAAGGGCGCACGGAACGACAGGGAGACGGCAATGGCAAACGTGTTCATCGGTTTGGGTCTGACGGTGGTGATGGCGGTGCCTGCGGGCGCGCAGACCATGACAGGGGATTCCGCGCGCGCCATGCTGTTCGCCCCAAAGGCCGCAGAGGTGGAACTGACCGCGCCCGACGCCCTGCCAAAGGATCAGGCAAAGGTGCTGAAGATGGTGGCGCAGGATCAGTTGTATTACGCCGCCATCGCCCTGTCCCCGGACGAAGGGTTGATGTCCGAGGCGACCGTGGCCGCCGCGAACTACCATGATGTCGACAGCGCCGCGCGTGCGGCCATCGCGGAATGCAACGCCAAGAAGACCGGCGCCACCGATTGCGTCGTGGTGGCCCTTGTCCGTCCCGAAGGCTGGGCCCCGGCACCGCTGCAACTGTCGTCGGATGCCACGGCGGATTTCGCAAATTATGCCGGCGGTGCCGTGGCCATATCGCCTGCCACCGGGGCCTGGGGCATGGGCGCATCGCCGGACGAGGCGCTGGCCACCTGTGCCGCCAAATCCGAGCTTGCCACCGATTGCGCCGTGGCCGTCGCGGACTGATCTGGCGCAAGGGGCGTCACATTGTCGTCTTTTCACCGGGCCGCGTTTGACCCAAATCATGGGCAGACATCCACCGATTGTGGAAAAGGTGTGCCAGTCCCCTTGCCGGGGGCGGCACTGGCCAGGAGACCGGCATGAACTACGATGCATCGCTTGACACCGCTTTGAACCGTTTGCACGACGAAGGCCGCTATCGCACCTTCATCGACATCGAACGTCGCAAGGGGCAGTTTCCTCAGGCGATCTGGCGCAAGCCCGACGGGACCGAGGCGGAAATCACCGTCTGGTGCGGCAACGATTACCTTGGCATGGGTCAGCACCCCGAAGTTCTGGCCGCGATGCACGAGGCGATTGACGCGACCGGTGCCGGATCGGGCGGCACGCGCAACATTTCCGGCACCACCGTCTATCACAAGCGGCTCGAGGTGGAATTGGCCGATCTGCACGGCACAGAGGCGGCGCTGATCTTCACCTCGGCCTACATCGCCAATGACGCGACGCTGTCGACGCTGCCAAAGCTGTTTCCGGGGCTGATCATCTATTCTGACGCGCTGAACCATGCGTCAATGATCGAAGGTGTGCGTCGCAATGGCGGGGCCAAGCGGATTTTCCGGCACAATGATGTGGCGCATCTGCGCCAACTGCTGGCGGCGGACGATCCGGCCGCGCCGAAGGTCATCGCCTTTGAATCGATCTATTCGATGGACGGCGATTTCGGCCCGATCAAGGCGATCTGCGATCTGGCCGATGAATTCAACGCCCTGACCTATATCGACGAGGTGCACGCCGTCGGCATGTATGGCCCGCGCGGGGCAGGGGTGGCGGAACGTGATGGCCAGATGCACCGCATCGACATCATCAACGGCACCCTGGCCAAGGCATACGGCGTATTTGGCGGCTATATTGCTGCATCTGCAAAGATGGTGGATGCGGTGCGCAGCTATGCGCCGGGGTTCATTTTCACCACCTCTTTGCCGCCCGCCGTAGCGGCCGGGGCGGCGGCGTCGGTGCGCATCCTGAAAACCGCGCAACACCTGCGCGACGCCCATCAGACCCAGGCGAAAATCCTCAAGATGCGACTAAAGGGGCTGGGCCTGCCGATCATCGACCACGGATCACATATTGTGCCCGTGCATGTGGGCGACCCTGTCCACTGCAAGATGTTGTCCGACATGCTGTTGGAAGACTTTGGAATTTACGCCCAGCCGATCAATTTCCCGACCGTGCCGCGCGGGACGGAGCGTCTGCGGTTTACCCCCTCTCCCGTTCATCAAAGTGAACAGATTGAGGCACTTGTGCGGGCAATGGATGTGCTTTGGCGACATTGTGCGCTAAATCGCGCCGAGGTGTCTGCCTGACCCTTTCCGCGCATGCAAAAAGGCTTGCCCTATGCTAGGTTATCTTCAATACGACAAGACATGAGTCGCCTGCGGGACGACTCGGGCACGACGGGGCAGGTATGGAACAGTGCGTATGATCGGGCGGAGGGCAAAACCTTCGACGGCAGAGGTCGAAAAGCCCAAAGGGTTTGACGATTTTGAATTGCGCCTTGGCGACCTGATGCGGGGCGAACGTGCCACATTGGGAAAGTCGCTGCTTGACGTCCAACGAGAGTTGAAGATCAAGGCCACCTATATCGCCGCCATCGAAAACGCCGATGTCTCGGCCTTTGAAACCCAAGGGTTCGTGGCAGGCTACGTGCGGTCTTATGCGCGCTATCTGGGGATGGACCCGGACTGGGCCTTCAAACGCTTTTGCGCCGAGGCGAATTTCGCCGTCGCCCACGGGATGAGTGCGGCCGCATCGTCGACGTCCATCACCGCCAAGCGCGCCTCGCAGGATTACGGCGATCCCTTGGGCAACCCGAACGCCACCTTTGTGCCGCGCGCCGAATCTATGTTTGCCCATATCGAACCGGGGGCCGTCGGATCGCTGCTGGTGCTGGTCGCGCTGATCGGGGCCATTGGATACGGCGGCTGGTCGGTGCTGCAACAGGTGCAGCGCGTGCAGCTTTCCCCGGTGGACGAGGCCCCCGCGATGGTGGCCCAGGTGGACCCGCTTTCCGGCGTGACCCCCGTCGCCCCGTTGGTGGAAAAGGTGCAAGACCCCGACGCCACCCTGACCGCCGCCGCCGATGCCCCGGCGCAGCCCGAATTGATGGACCGTCTTTACCGGCCCGAGGCGCTGGATGTGCCGGTCCTGACCTCGCGCGATGGACCCATTGCCGCGATCAACCCGCGTAACACCGGGGCGTTGATAGCTGCCAATTCCGCCGATCCCTTTGCCGCCGCGGTTGATCAGGCCGTGGCCCAGGCGGTGGATGGCGATGCGGTGCAGGTTGTCGCCGACGCCGCCCCGCAGCTTGAGGTGTTGGCCGTGCGCCCGTCCTGGGTGCGCGTGCAATCCGCCGATGGCACGGTGTTGTTTGAAAAGGTGCTGGACGCGGGCGAACGCTATGTCGTCCCGCAACTGGAAGAGGCCCCGGTTCTGCGGGCAGGTAACTCCGGTTCCGTCTACTTTGCGGTCAACGGCAAGACTTATGGCCCCGCAGCCCCCGGTGCGGCGGTGGTCAAGAACCTTGCCCTTGCCGCCGACAGCCTGTCGCAGGACTTTGCCGAGGCGGATCTGACCGCCGACGCCGATCTGGCCAAGTTCGTCGCCGTGGCGCAGGCCGAACAGGCGCTGCCAGAAAACACGCTGGACTGAAACACGCTGAACCGACTGTCAACCAGAACTGACATTTCCCTGCCCGCCCTTGTGCGGGCAGTTGCCGTTTCGGCGTTGCCTCTTTATCTATAAGGCAGAACCTGAAAGGCCGTCCCCATGTCGCTGAACACCGTCCGCCCGTGGCGCAACATCTATCGCCGCACCTCGCGCCAGATTAGCGTCGGCAAGGTGCTGGTGGGGGGCGACGCGCCGATCTCGGTGCAGACCATGACCAACACGCTGACCACCGACATCGCCGCCACCATCGAACAGGTGCAGCGCTGTGCCGTGGCGGGCGCCGATATCGTGCGGATCTCGACACCCGACCGCGACAGCACCCGCGCCTTGCGCGAGATCATCGCCGAAAGCCCGGTGCCGATCGTGGCCGACATCCATTTCCACTACAAACGCGCGATCGAGGCGGCCGAGGCCGGGGCCGCCTGCCTGCGCATCAACCCCGGCAACATCGGGGACGCCGCGCGGGTGAAAGAGGTGGTACGGGCTGCCAAGGACCACGGCTGTTCCATCCGCATCGGGGTGAATGCAGGCTCGTTGGAAAAGCACCTGTTGGAAAAATACGGCGAACCCTGCCCCGAGGCGATGGTGGAATCCGGCCTGGATCATATCAAGCTGTTGCAGGACAACGACTTTCACGAATTCAAGATCAGCGTGAAAGCTTCCGACGTGTTTCTGGCCGCCGCCGCCTATCAGCAACTGGCCGAGGCGACGGATGCCCCGATCCATCTGGGCATCACCGAAGCGGGGGGCCTGATGTCGGGCACGGTCAAATCGGCCATCGGGCTGGGCAACCTTTTGTGGATGGGGATCGGTGACACAATCCGCGTGTCGCTGTCCGCCGATCCGGTCGAAGAGGTGAAGGTCGGGTTCGAAATCCTGAAGTCGCTGGGCCTGCGCCATCGCGGCGTCACCATCATCTCTTGCCCGTCCTGCGCGCGGCAGGGCTTTGACGTGATCAAGACCGTGTCAGCGCTGGAGGATCGGCTGGCCCATATCACCACGTCGATGTCGCTGTCGATCATCGGCTGCGTGGTGAACGGACCGGGCGAGGCGCTGATGACCGATATCGGTTTCACCGGCGGCGGGGCCGGGTCGGGGATGGTCTATCTGGCTGGCAAGCAAAGCCACAAGCTGGGCAATGACAAGATGGTGGATCACATCGTCGAACTGGTCGAGGCGAAGGCCGCCGAAATCGCCGCAGCGGAACAGGCCGAGGCGCAGGCCGCCGCCGAGTAGCGGCAAGGCAAGGGGGGGCCACCCCCTGCACCATACCCAAGCAGCGGGGGGCCAGCCCCCCGCACCCCCCGGGATATTTAAGAACAGATGAACAGGGCAGACAGGGCCCGGGTCAGCCCGCGCGCTGGCCCGCCACGATCTGGCGCATGCCGTCCAGCGGCACATAGCCACGCACAAAGGTCTGGTCGATCACGAAGGTCGGCGTGCCGCTGATCTCCAGCGTGGTGCCAAGGCTGTGGTTCGCCTCGATCACGTCCAGCACCTCGGCCGCGTCCATGCGCGCGAGCAGGGGGGCTGGGTCAAGAGACAGGTCTTGTGCCAGCCGTGTCAACGCCTCGGGCGTGGCATCGGCGCGCAGGGTGATCAACAGGTCATGCGCCTTTTTGTAGGTATCCGCCCCGTGCAGTTGCAGCACTGCGATGGCAAAGCGTGACGACAGGGTGGATTGTTCGCCGAGGATCGGGAATTCCTTCATCACCAGTTTGATGTTGCCGTCGGACTTCACCAGTTCCTCGACCTCTTCATGCGCCTTGCGGCAATAGCCGCAGCGGTAATCGACGAATTCGACGATGGTGATGTCGCCATCCGGATTGCCGCCGACCCAGCTTGCCGGGTCGTTGAAGATCACATCGGCGTGGGTTTCCAGCATCGCCAGATCGCGTTGGGCCGCGCTTTGCTGTTCCTTGGCCTGAAGCGCGTCCATCGCTTCGACCAGCACTTCGGGGTTTTCCACCAGAAAGGCGCGAACCTCGGCGCGGAAGGCGTCGCGTTCTTCTTGTGTCATCTCGCCCAAGCCGCCGGCAAAGGCTGTGCTGGCAAGCAGGCTGCCGGTCAAAAGGGCGGGTAGGATACGCATAAATCGACTCCGTCTGGTTCACCTGATCGCGCGGTTGCCCGAGGCTGCGGCTTGACCTTGCCGCCCGATCCGGGACATTCACGGCGCGAACCATAAGGGGGCGGACATGCGGATATCAAGCCGGGGACAGGTCGATCCCTTCATTGTGATGGATGTGATGGAGGCAGCCCGCGCCGCCGAGGCCGCCGGTCGCCATATCGTCCATATGGAGGTGGGCCAACCCGGCACCCCGGCCCCCGCAGCGGCGCGTGCCGCCCTGGCCCGCGCGATGGAGGCGGGAGCGTTGGGCTATACCGTGGCGCTGGGTCTGCCCGCGTTGCGGGCGGGCATCGCCGCCCTTTATGCGCGCTGGTACGGTGTTGATTTGAACCCGGACCGTGTGGTGGTGGCCGCCGGGTCATCGGCGGCGTTCCTGTTGTCGTTCACCACGCTGTTTGATGCGGGCGACAGGGTTGCCTTGGGCGAGCCCGGCTATCCCAGCTATCGCCAGATCCTGCGCGCGCTGTCGCTGACGCCCGTGGGCATCCCGACGCGGGTGGAAAACCGCCTGCAACCGGTTCCCGCCGATCTGGACGGCGTGGCGATGGAGGGGCTGATCGTCGCGTCGCCTGGCAATCCATCGGGAACCATGCTGACGCGCGACCGGCTGGCCGCGCTGATGGACCATGCGACGGAGCGGAACATCGGCTTTGTCTCGGACGAGATTTACCACGGGCTGCACTATGGCGACCGGGCGGTGTCGGCGCTGGAGATCGGGGATCAGGTTCATGTGATCAATTCGTTTTCCAAATATTTCTCGATGACCGGGTGGCGCATCGGCTGGATGGTGGTGCCCGAGGATCACATCCGAACCGTGGAACGTCTGGCGCAGAACATGTTCATCTGCCCGCCCCATGCCAGCCAGGTGACCGCCCTTGCCGCGCTGGACTGCATTGACGAGCTGGAGGCGAACCGCGCCACCTATGCCGAAAACCGGCGCCTGATGCTGGAACGGTTGCCTCTGGCCGGGTTTACCAGGATCGCGCCCCCCGATGGCGCGTTCTACATCTATGCCGATGTGTCCGACCTGACCGATGACAGCCTTGCCTTTTGCGCCGAGATCCTGCGCGAGGCGGGGGTGGCCGTCACACCGGGGCTGGACTTTGACCCGCATCGCGGCGCGCGCACGCTGCGGTTTTCCTATGCCGGGGCAACGGCGGACATCATCGAAGGGCTGGCGCGGCTGCGGGCCTATATGGTGCAACGGCCCAAACCGAAACTGGCGCGGGCGTGAATTTACATTTCATCCCCCAGCGCGGATAGTCGGTGCAAACGGGCAGGGGGCGGAATGCGGGCGGTTCTGGGTGCGGTTCTGGTATGGGCGCTGACGTCGTTTGTGGCCTTGGGCCAAGAGTTGTCGGCGCTGGCGCGGCTTGATCCCGCCGCGTCGTCGCTGCGCGACGATGGGGATGGGGTTTCGCTGACACTGACCATCAGCCAGCCGGTGCCGTGGCGCGTGCGCGTGCTGGATGCGCCGCCCCGTCTGGTGATGGACTTCCGAGAGGTTGACTGGCGCGATGCGACGGACATGCCGCAAGACAGCGCCCGCGTGATCGGCGCGCGGTCGGGAGCGGTGCGGCCCGGCTGGTCGCGGCTGGTGCTGGAACTGGACGGCCCCTATGCCGTAACGACGGCGGGCATGGCGACGCAGGGTGCGACGGTTGTCACCGTCCGACTGGACCCGACGGATGACGTGTCGTTTCGCGCCGCTGCCGCCCTGCCTGAGCCGGACGCTTGGGCGCTGCCGCCCCCCGCCGATCTGCCAAAGGCGCGCCCACGCGGGCAGGGGCCGCTGGTGGTGGTGCTGGACCCCGGCCACGGCGGCATCGATCCGGGGGCCGAACGCGACGGGCAGACCGAGGCCGCGTTGATGCTGACATTCGCGCGCGAGCTGAAAGACCTGCTGTTGCGGGACGGGATGTTTCAGGTGGTGATGACCCGGAACGAGGATGTGTTTGTGCCGCTGGAATCGCGTATTTCCGTTGCCCGCGCGGCGGGTGCGGATGTGTTCGTATCGCTGCACGCCGACGCGTTGGCCGAGGGCGAGGCGGTGGGCGCGACCCTGTATACCCTGTCGGAAGAGGCGTCCGATGCCGCTGCCAAGGCACTGGCCGAACGGCACGACCGCGACGATCTGTTGGCGGGGGTCGATCTGACCGAACAGGACGATCTGGTGGCGACTGTGCTGATGGACATGGCGCGCACCGAAACCGCCCCCCGCGTGGACCGTCTGGCGCTGTCCTTGGCGGCATCCATCGCCACCAACGATCTGACCATGCACCGCCATCCGATCCAGACCGCCAGCTTTTCGGTGCTGAAGTCCCCCGACATCCCGTCGATATTGGTCGAACTCGGGTTCCTGTCATCCGAGGCCGATCTGGAACGCCTTGGGGATGCCCGATGGCGCGCGACGATGGCATTGGCCTTGCGCGACGGATTGGCGGCCTGGGCGGACGAGGATGCGGCGCTGGCACAGGCCCGTCAGGATTAGGCGACTTGGTGCCCGGAACAGAAAGGGTCACGCCTTCGTTTTGACCTTTGGCATGTCGCGCGTGTATAAGGCGGTCTTGGCACCGGTCAGACAGGGGTTTTTGCGCGTGATCAGGTTCATCGGGTCCTTTTTCGGGGCGATCTTCACGGCGATCACGCTGGGCATCCTGTTTGGTGCGCTGACGATTGGCGCGATTTTCTATATGTATTCCCGTGACTTGCCCAGCCACGAAAGCCTTGCGCAATATTCCCCCCCGACGATCAGCCGCATCTATTCGGCCGAAGGGCGGATCATCGACGAATTCGCGCAGGAACGCCGTCTGTTCGTGCCGATCGAAGACATTCCCGATATGGTGAAACACGCCTTTGTCAGTGCCGAGGACAAGAATTTCTACACCCACGCCGGCTATGACGTGGGCGGCATGGCGGCGGCGTTCCGCGATGCGGTGCTGTCGCGCGGCAAGAACGTGCGCGGCGCATCGACGATCACCCAGCAGGTCATGAAGAACTTTCTTCTGTCGGGTGACCGTACCGGGGAACGCAAGATCAAGGAAATCATCCTGGCGTCCCGCCTGGAAGAGACGCTGTCCAAGGACAAGATCCTTGAGTTGTACATGAACGAGATTTTTCTGGGCCAGAACAGCTATGGTGTGGCCGCCGCCGCCCAGACCTATTTCAACAAACCGCTGACCGCCCTGACTGCGGCCGAGGCGGCGTATCTGGCGACCCTGCCCAAGGCGCCATCTGAAATGCACCCCGTCCGCAACCGGGACCGCGCGCTGGAACGGCGGTCCTACGTGCTGAACCGGATGGCCGAAGATGGCTATATCACGCCGGAACTTGCGAAATCGGAATCCGAGACGCCCTTGTTGACCGTGCAGAACGGCGATTTCCCCGCCTTCCGCGAAGCATTGCCGCCGCGCAGCTATTTCACCGATGAAATCCGGCGCCAGTTGTCCGGCACCTTTGGCGAAGAGGAATTCTTTGGCGGCGGTCTGTCGATCCGTGCCACCGTCGATCCCGAATTGCAGGCCGAAGCCGCGCGCGCCCTGCGCGACGGGCTGGAAAAATTCGACCGTGGCATGGGCATCTGGCGCGGCACCGGCCTGACCCTGCCGGTCGATGTGCTGGACAGCGAAGAAGACTGGCGTCCCGCGCTGGCCGATCTGGCCATTCCACGCGACATCGCCGGATGGTCCCTCGCCGTCGTGCTTGAGGTGGGCGAGACGGACGCCCGCATCGGCATCGAAGGCGTCGAAACCGATGGCGACGGCCATTGGATCCCGGCGGAAGACGTCACTTGGGCGCGCAAACGGCAGGCGGATGGCGACCTTGGCCGCAAGGCAAAGGTCGCGGGTGATCTGCTGACGGTGGGTGATGTGGTGCAGGTGCGCCCCGTCACAAGCGACGATGACGGCAGTTTCATCCGCTGGTCCCTGCGTCAGATCCCCGAGGTGCAGGGCGGCTTCATGGCGATGGACGTGTTCACAGGCCGCGTCATCGCGATGCAGGGCGGGTTCTCGTATCAGGAATCGGTGTTCAACCGCGCGACCCAAGCCACGCGGCAGCCCGGCTCCAGCTTCAAGCCCTTTGTCTATGCCGCAGCGCTGGACAGCGGGTTCACCCCCGGCACCATCGTCGTTGACGCGCCGATCGAAGTGGAAACCGCCCAAGGGTTGTGGACACCCAAGAACGCGTCGAACAAGTTCTACGGCCCCACACCGCTGCGCACCGGGGTGGAACAGTCGCGCAACCTGATGACCGTGCGGATCGCGCAGGAAATCGGGATGGAAACGGTTGCGCAATATGCCGAACGGTTTGGCGTCTATGATCCAATGAACCCGTTTCTGGCCAACGCCTTGGGTGCGCAGGAAACCACGCTGTTCAAGATGGTCGCCGCTTACGCCATGTTCGCCAATGGCGGCGAACGGGTGGAACCCACGCTGGTGGACCGGGTGCAGGATCGCTTTGGTCGCACCGTCTATCGCCACGACACCCGCGACTGCACCGATTGCAAGGTGGCCAGTCTTGACCCCGGCGCAGGGCTGACCATCACCTCGCAGCGCGAACGGGTGATGGATGCGGTGACGGCCTATCAGCTGACCTCGATGATGGAGGGGGTCATTCAGCGCGGCACCGGACGGGGCATCAACCTGCCCGTGCCCGTGGCGGGCAAGACTGGCACCACGAACGATTCCAAGGATGTCTGGTTTATCGGCTATACTTCAAACATCGTGGCGGGCTGCTACATCGGCTATGACCAACCACGATCCTTGGGCAACAGCGCGTCGGGCGGCGGGCTGTGCGGCCCTGTGTTCCAAAGCTTCATGACCAAGGCGGTGGAAAAATATGGCGGCACCAAGTTCCGCGTGCCGCCGGGTGGCTATTTCGTCAAGCTGGACCGTTTCACCGGGGCGCTTTTGCCCGACGATGCCACCGGCGAAAACGTCGTGGCCGAATACTTCCGCGAAGGCGAAGAGGGGTTGATTGGCCTTGGCATGATGGTCGATGGCGGCTTTGCCATGGGATCGAACCTGCCGTTGTTCGCCTATGGCGAGGTGGACGGAAGCGAAGGTTCGACCGTCACCACATCCACCGGCGAAACTGCCATCATCCCCAAGAAGGCCGATTTCGGCACGCTCAGTTCCGGCGGGTTGTACTGACGGCCAACAGGCGGCGCGGGCCTTGCCCGCACCGCCGCTTGGCGTTATGACCCGGCGCTGATCCACGCCCCTTTCTGTAAGGAAATCCGATGCGCTCCGAGACGCAGAACAACGTCGATGCGATCAAGAAGTCGCTGAAGCTGCTGGGACAGCGGATGGATTGGGAAACCGCCCCCCACCGTCTGGAAGAATTCGACGCCATGATCGAAGCGCCCGACCTGTGGAATGATCCCGCCAAGGCGCAAAAGCTGATGCGGGAACGGCAGGGGTTGCTGGATGCAGTATCGACCTACCGGATGATCGAAACCGGCCTGCGCGACAATGTCGAACTGATCGAACTGGGCGAGGCCGAGGGCGATCAGGACATCGTGACCGAGGCCGAGGATGCGCTGAAATCGCTGCTGGAAACCGCCGCCGCCAAAGAGCTTGAGGCGTTGCTGGACGGCGAGGCGGATGGCAACGACACCTTCCTTGAAATCAACGCAGGCGCGGGTGGCACCGAAAGCTGCGACTGGGCAAACATGCTGGCGCGGATGTATGTCCGCTGGGCCGAGAAAAAGGGCTACAAGGTCGAATTGCAGTCGGAAAGCCCCGGAGAAGAGGCGGGCATCAAATCCGCCGCCTACAAGATCACCGGCAAGAACGCCTATGGTTGGCTGAAATCGGAATCGGGCGTGCATCGGTTGGTCCGCATTTCGCCCTATGACAGTGCGGCGCGGCGGCACACGTCGTTCTCCTCCGTCTGGGTTTACCCGGTGGTGGACGACAACATCGAGATCGAAATTCCCGACCGCGACATCCGCATCGACACCTATCGGTCGTCCGGTGCGGGCGGGCAGCACGTCAACACCACTGACTCGGCGGTGCGGATCACCCACCTGCCGACCAACATCGTCGTCACAAGTTCGATGAAATCGCAGCACCAGAACCGCGAAATCGCGATGAACGCTCTGCGGTCGCGCCTGTATCAACTGGAACTGGACAAGCGCAACGCGGCCATCAACGCCGCCCACGAAGGCAAGGGCGATGCGGGCTGGGGCAACCAGATCCGGTCCTATGTGCTGCAACCCTATCAGATGGTCAAAGACTTGCGCACCGGGGTCGAGACATCCGATACCCAAGGCGTGCTGGACGGCGACCTTGACCGCTTCATGGCCGCCACGCTGGCAATGGACGTGGCAGGCAAAACCCGCGCCGAGGCCAACGCCGAGGACTAGGCGGCGCGCGCCCCAGGGCGTGATCTGGTGGCGGACGCCAGATTCCTTCGAACCGGCGCGCACCGGGCAATGCCCGGTTGAAGATACATCTTTGTCCCATGCGCCCCGCCCGCTACGATTTCCGCGAATATCGGGGGGCGACGCATGACCGAAACCATCTCAGCGCCCGCAGCGGTGCCACAGGTGCTGTCGCTGGATTGGGGCGACATCGCCCATGCGCTGCGGCAGGGTTGGCGCGATTTCATCGCCGAACCGCTGTACGGTGCTTTTTTCGCCTCGGTCTATGTGGCGGGGGGGTGGCTGTTGGTCTTTGCTTTCACCGCCAAGGGGCAGGTCTGGTGGACCCTGCCTGCCAGCGCCGGTTTTCCCATCCTTGGCCCGTTCATCGCCTGCGGATTCTATGAGATCAGCCGCCGACGCGAGGCGGGCCTTCCGCTGGTGCTGTCCGACATCCTGGGCGTCGTCCTGCGGCAAAAGGATCGGCAGATCCCGTCGATGGCAGCGGTGATCGTGGTGTTCTTTCTGTTCTGGAATTTCCTTGCGCATATGATCTTTGCGCTGTTTCTGGGCAACGCGACCATGACCAACGTGTCCAGCAGTCTGTCGGTCTTTGCCACGCCCGAGGGCCTGACGATGCTGGCCATCGGAACTGTGGTGGGGGCAGGGTTTGCCACGCTTCTCTATGCCATGACAGTGGTCAGCCTGCCCCTGTTGATGGAGCGTGAGGTGGATTTCGTCACCGCGATGATCACATCGGTCGCTCTCGTGCGGGAAAATCCGGTGGTGATGCTGGGTTGGGGGGCGTTCATCGCGGCCACGCTGTTTGTGGCGATGGCGGCGGGGTTCTTTGGCCTGTTCATTGCGCTGCCGGTGCTGGGCCACGCGACATGGCATCTGTACCGCCGCGCGCTGGATTGGGCATAATGCAAAAGGGCGCCACTTGGGGCGCCCTTTGAAACCGTCGGTGCGGTGATCTCAGATGCCGTCGGTCGGCTTGGGTGCCATTTGCGGTGCCGGGCGGCCCGCGGCCAGCGGATCTTCCTGACGCTGCACGGAGCCTTCGAAATGCGCGCCGCTTTCGATGGCGATGGTCTTGTGGATGATGTCGCCTTCGACGCGCGCGGTGGACGTCAGCCGCACCTTCAACCCGCGTACCCGGCCGATCACACGGCCATTGACGACGATGTCATCGGCAACAATCTCGCCCCGGATCGTGGCGCTTTCGCCCACGGTCAGCAGATGCGCGCGGATGTCGCCTTCGACGGTCCCTTCCACCTGAATGTCGCCGGTCGTGCGCAGATTGCCGACCACGGTCAGGTCAGACGATAGCACAGAGGCCGCCGCCTTGGATTTGGGGGCCGAGGGGACGTAGTCGGAGCTGGGCTTCGGGGCCGATGCTTCGGGCCCTTTCGGCTTTTCGGCCTCGGCCTGCTTGGGTCCGGGCTCGTTGATTCGTGACTTAGAAAACATCTCGCGCTGCCTTTATGAAGGTCATCGGGTTGATTGCCTCACCGCCGATGCGGATCTCGTAATGGAGGTGCGTTCCGGTGGAGCGTCCAGAATTGCCCATATCACCGATCCGGTCGCCACGCGATACCCTATCGCCGACATTGACTCGGATCTGGGACAGATGGGCATAGCGCGTCTCGATCCCGAACTCGTGTTGGATCTTCACCAGACGGCCATATCCAGACTCCCACCCGGCATGGATCACGACGCCGTCGGCGGTGGCGTGGATCGCCATGCCGTAGGCTCCGGCCAGGTCCTGCCCCTCGTGCTTGCGGTAGCCACGGCCCAAGGGATCGTTGCGCCCGCCAAAGCCGCTTGTATAGCGAACGGGGCCATCGACGGGCATAGAGAAGGGCGATTTGAACGCGGCGATGCGGTACATGTTCATCCGGTCCAGCCCGCCAAGAATGGCGTTGGCGCGGGCCTCTTCCGGTGTGATCCGGGCGCCACTGGTGGACAGGGACAGCGGTGTTAGCGGCCCGCCGGTCCCGGAATAGCCTTTGCGCACCTGGCTCAGCAGGTCGTCGGGCGACATGCCGGCCTGTCGGAACATCTTGTCCAACGGCTCCATCGAGACGGTGACAGCCTCTTCCAGCCGGGCGAAAATCTCGTCGTTGCGGCGTTCCAGCGCGCGCCGTTCGGCGATCACCTCTTCGACCCGTTCGGCGGATTGTTCGGCGGCACCTGCCATCAGGTCGCGTTGTTGTGCGGTCTGGCCAAGGCTGTCGGTCAAAATCTCAAGCGTGGCGACAGTGTCCTGAATACGCCCGGCTTCGGTCTTGCCCGATCCGGTTTGTTCCGCCAGCGCCACGGTCATCCGCTCTGCCTCAAGCTGGGCGGTGTCGCGTTCCTTGATGGTGCGGCGCAGGGTGTTCTGGATCACGTCGATCCCGGTTTCCAACTCGCGCCGCCGGTCTTCGGATGCCAGCAGGCGGCTTTGCATTTCCGCAACCTGCTCCAACGCCAGATTAAAGCGTTCCTGCGCGCGCACAGCTTCGTCGGCGCGGGCGTCGCGGTCTTCGGACAGGGTGTTCAGGCGCTTTTCAAACAGGGTCTGCTGGCGCTGTGTCTGTTCGCGCGCCGACCCTGCACCGATGGAATCCATCATCAGAACGGCGGTCGCCAGAATCGTCCAGGCGATGAGGATGGCCCCGCCAGAGATGGCAACGGCCTGGGTCATCGGTCGCAGACGAATAAAGCGGGTGTCGGTATCGGATTTCAGGAAAAGCCGCTGTTCGGGCAGATACTGCTCCAGCGTCGAGTTTATCCGGTAGGCGAGGCGCATCAGCACGGGTCAGTGGTTCCGTTCGTTGCAAGTTCAGGATACGGGCGAAAGGCTCCCATGCGGAGACGCCTTCTGATTAGCCAGCACCCGACGGTGTCGCAACAAATTTGACCGCACTGCCCAACAAGGCACCGGTTTTCCGCCGAACTTAGGCAGAAACCCGCCGATGCGGGGCGGGTTCCCCAAGAATCTTAGCCTTGATGAACAAGATGCCCCCGACTGCAACGTCGCCCCTTCCTCTTCCCGAAAATATCTCACGGGGGTGTGGGGGTGTGAAACCCCCACCTCGCCATCGGATACGTGGCCGGACGTCAACCCGTCTCGCCATTCGCCAGCGGCCAATAGAAATCAGGCGGGATGCCTGCCTCGGCGCGCTTTTCCTCGTTGAAGGGGGGCTTCAATGCGCCGTGGAAATAGGTGCGCACCAGCGTGTGGAACACCTCTTTCGGGTCAAGCCCGTCACGCCCGCACAGCCAGTTGAACCACTTCGACCCATAGGCGACGTGGCCCACCTCTTCGCCATAGATCGTCTCAAGCGCCGCAATCGCGCCCGCGTCGCCGGATGTGCGGAAAATCTCGATCATGCCGGGCGTCACGTCCAGCCCCCGCGCCTCAAGCACCATGGGCACCACGGCCAGCCTGCCCAGCAGATCGCCTGCGGTGTCTTCGGCCGCGCGCCACATTCCGGCATGGGCGGGCAGGGCACCGTAATGGCTGCCAAGCGATTCCAGACAATCGGCAATCAGGTTGAAATGCTTTGCCTCTTCATCTGCGGCCTTCACCCAGTCGTCGTAAAACCCAAGCGGCATCGGCACATGGGCAAAGCGGGCGATGATGTCCCAATGCAGATCGACGGCGTTCAACTCGATATGGCCCACCGCATGTAAAAGGGCCACGCGCCCGGCAAGGGTGCCGGGCCTGCGGCGGGGCATGTCGCGCGGCGACAGCAGTTCGGGGCGCGGGGGCCGTGCGGGCTGCATCGGCGGCTCGGCCCGCCCCACGGGCAGGGGCGCACCGGCGGCACGAGCGGCGAACCACGCCGCCGCGTGCCGCCGCCCCAGCGCGGTCTTTTCGCGCCCGTCGGCGGTGGTCAGAACCTCCACCGCCATCTGTGCCAGCGTGGTCACAGCGCCTGCGCCGCTGCCAACACCTCGTCCGCGTGGCCCTTGACGCTGACCTTGTTCCAGACCTGCGCGACCTTGCCTGTGCCGTCGATCAGCACGGTTGTGCGCTCGATACCCATGTAGGTTTTGCCGTACATGCTTTTTTCCAGCCAGACGCCGTAATCTTCACACGTATGGCCCTGTTCATCGGACACGAGCACGATGGACAGCCCGTGTTTCTTGCAGAACTTGTCATGCGCCTTGACGCTGTCCTTGCTGATGCCGATCACGGTGGTGCCCGCGGCGGTGAAATCGGCCAGACGGGCGGTGAAATCCTGCGCCTCCAGCGTGCAGCCGGGGGTGTCGTCCTTGGGGTAGAAATACAAGACCACCTTTCCGGGGCGCAGGCTGGACAGGGTCAGGTCGGTGCCGCCATCACGGGGCAGGGTGAAATCGGGTGCGGTCATGCCATGGGCGATCATTGCGCGGCTCCTTGCCTTGGGTCTGTCTATCCTTGGGGTTCTAGTTGCCTTTGGGCAAAGATAAAGGCAATGCCGCAGGATGGACACAACAGCAAAGGGCGCAATGACCGACAAGACCACCACGGCGGATGCCACCTCGCCGCATCCCGCCCCGCAGACCGCCCCGTTGCCGCCGCGTCCGCGCGCCCGGCGTGGGCGCAAGGCGGGGCTGTGGCTGCTGCTCAGCCTTGTGCTGATCGCGGGTCTTGCCGGGTTTGCCGTGCTGGGATTGACCGGTTCTCCCATCCGCCTGCCCGTCTGGGCCGTGGCCGAGGTGGAAACCCGCCTGAACCGCGCGCTTGGCGATGCGGTGCCCGATGGCGCGCTGTCGATCGGCGGGATCGAGGTTGCGGTCGATGATGACTGGGTGCCGCGCTTGCGGCTGGAAGATGTCCGCCTGATGCAACAGGACGGGCAGGCCCTGCTGACCCTGCCCGAAACCCGGCTGTCATTCGACCCCAGCGCCCTGATGGACGGCCAGATCCGCCCGCGCAGCCTGCGCATCATCGGGGCGCGGGTCAGTCTGCGGCGGGGGAACGACGGCAGCTTTGACTTTGCCCTTGGGGCCGGGCGCATCGGCCCGCCGGTTGAAAGCATGGCGCAGGTGTTCGACCTTGTGGACCGCGCGTTTGCGCTGCCCGCCCTGTCGCGCCTGCAACGGATCGAGGCCGAGGCGCTGACCCTGACTTTGACCGACGCGCGCGCGAACCGCACATGGCAGGTGGGCGACGGTCGCCTGACGCTGGAGAACCGCGAGACTGAACTCGCGGCCGAACTGGGCCTGTCGCTGGTGGGCGGGGGCGAAACCCCGGCGCAGGCGGTGCTGACCATCGTCTCGCAAAAGGGTGACAGCGTTGCGCGGGTCACGGCGATGGTGGACGGGGTCGCGGCGGCGGACATCGCGGCGCAGGCGGCCCCTTTGGCATTGCTGGGGGTGCTGGACGCGCCGATTTCGGGGCGGATCGCCACCACGCTGGGGGCGGACGGCATCACGGCGCTGGAAGGCAGCCTTGAACTTGGCACCGGCGCGCTGCGCCCGACCCAAGCTACACGTCCCGTGCCGTTTGACCGCGCGCGGCTGGACCTTGGCTATGACCCGGCGCGCGGGCGGATCAACCTGACCGCACTCGAGGTGGAAAGCACCTCTCTCCGGCTCAAGGCGACGGGGCACGCCTATTTGCAGGATGCGGCGGGCGCGTTCATGCAGGGGCCGCTGGGGGGGCGTCTTCCCGCCGCGTTCCTGACGCAGGTGCGGATAGACGAGGCGATGGTCGATCCCGAAGGCCTGTTCAAGGAGCCGATCCGCTTTTCCGAAGGCGCGTTCGATCTGCGGGTGCGGCTTGATCCCTTTGCGCTCGATATCGGGCAGGTGGCGCTGGTCGAAGACGGTCACCGCCTGACCGCCAGCGGTGTTGCCGCCGCCGACCCGGACGGCTGGCGCGTGGCACTGGATGTGCATCTGGACGAAATCAGGCATGACCGTCTGCTGGCGCTGTGGCCGGAGTCGCTGGTGCCGAAAACCCGCGAGTGGCTGGCAGTGAACCTGCTTGAAGGGACGATGACCGATGTGCGCGCCGCCGTCCGCCTGCGCCCCGGAACCGAACCGCGTCTGTCGCTGGGCTATGATTTCACCGACACCGATGTGCGATTCATCAAGACATTGCCGCCGATCCGCGCCGGCACCGGCTATGCCACGATTGACGGGCAAGCCTACACGCTGGTGCTGTCCAAGGGCACCGTGACCCCGCCGATGGGCGGTGTGATCGACGTGGCGGGATCGGTGTTTTCGGTTTTGGATATCACCAAACGCCCCGCGCAATCGGAAATAAGGCTGAAAACCCGGTCCAGCCTGACCGCCGCCCTGTCGTTGCTGGATGAACCCCCGTTCCGCTTCATGACCAAGGCCGGGCGGCCCGTCGATCTGGGCACCGGCGACACGGTGATGGATGCCACCTTTCGCCTGCCGCTGGTGCCAAAGGTCAAGCTGACCGATGTAAGCTATCAGGTGACAGGCCGCGTGCGCGATTTTGCCAGTGACAAGATCGTGGCGAACAAGGTGCTGACTGCGCCCGAACTGACCCTGACCGCCGATCCGCGCGGGATGCGCATCGGGGGGGCAGGGCTTTTGGGCGCGATCCCGTTCGATGTGATCTACACCATCGGCTTCGGTCCCGATGCGCGGGGCAAGTCGCGGGTCGAGGGCAGCGTGACCCTGTCGCCCGAAACCGTGACCGAACTTGGCCTTGGCCTGCCCGAGGGCGCTGTCACGGGCAGCGGGGCAGGGCAGATCACGATTGATCTGGAAAAGGGGAAACCGGGGCAATTGCGGCTGGTGTCCGACCTGAACCGCATCGGCCTGACCATCCCCGGCACGGGGTGGAGCAAGGCCCAGAACAGCCTTGGCCTGCTGGAGGTGGACGCCCGCCTTGGCCAACCCCCGGTCATCGACCGCATCGCCCTGTCCGGTCCGGGCTTTGCGGCGACGGGCAACGTGACGGTGCAACCGGGCGGGGGTCTTGAAACCGCGCGTTTTGACAGCGTCAAGATCGGTGAGTGGCTGAACGCGACGGTCGAGCTGACAGGGCGCGGCAAGGGTCGTCCGGTCAGGGTTGCGGTGACGGGCGGGCGGTTGGACCTGCGCCGATTGCCCGACCGGCCCGGCACTTCGGGTCAGGGCGGCGATGACGCGCCGTTGCAGGTGGCACTGGACCGGGTCGTGGTGTCCGAAGGCATCTCGCTGACCCGGTTTCGCGGGGCGTTTACCCAAGGCGGCGGTTTCAGCGGCACCTTTGCCGCCGCCGTCAATGATGCAAGTCCGATCACCGGCACGGTTGTGCCATCGCCCAACGGCAGCGCGGTGCGCCTGCAATCCGACGATGCGGGGGGCGTGCTGGCCGCCGCCGGTATCTTCAAATCAGCGCGGGGCGGGCAGCTTGACCTGCGGCTGACCCCGCTTGGCCCCAAAGGCGTATTTGATGGCGTGGCCGAGATCACCCGCGTCCGCGTCGTCGATGCGCCGGTGCTGGCCGAACTGTTAAGCGCCGTGTCCATCGTGGGTCTGCTGGAACAGTTGAACGGCGAAGGGCTGCTGTTCAACGAGGCGCAGGGTGCCTTTCGCATCACCCCCGCCGCGATCGAGGTGACGCGCGGGTCGGCGGTGGGGGCGTCGCTGGGCGTGTCGATGGCGGGCGTTTACGGCACGGCCGCGAAAGAGTTGGCATTGCAGGGGGTGGTGTCGCCGCTGTATCTGCTGAACGGCATCGGGGCGGGCCTGACACGGCGGGGCGAGGGGGTCTTTGGCTTTAACTACGCCCTGCGCGGCACGGCGGACCGCCCCCAGGTCTCCGTCAACCCGCTGTCGATCCTGACCCCCGGCATGTTCCGCGAAATCTTTCGCCGGCCTACGCCAACCCTTGGCAATGGCGGCTGACCGCTGCCCCCCCCCGCAAGACATAAGTGATCCCGATGAAACTGTCTGATTTCGATTTTGACCTGCCCGAGGCGCTGATTGCCACCCGCCCTGCGCGGCCCCGCACGGCGGCGAAACTGCTGGTGGCCGAAGGCGACAGCATCCGCGATCTGCACGTCCGCGATCTGGTCGATGTGTTCCGCCCCGGCGATCTGCTGGTGCTGAACAACACCCGCGTCATTCCGGCCCGCCTGTCCGGCACGCGGGCGCGCGGCGATGCGGTGGCAAAGGTCGAGATCACCTTGCTGGAACCGCAGGCCACGGGCTGGCGCGCACTGGCGAAACCCCTGCGCAAGGTTCAGGTGGACGAGGTGATCCGCTTTTCCGACCGCCTGTCCGCCACCGTGGCGGCAAAGACAGACACCGATCTGTCGCTGACCTTCAACCTGACGGGCGATGATTTCGATACCGCCTTGGCCGAAGCGGGCGCCATGCCCCTGCCGCCCTATATCGCGGCCAAACGCGCGCCCGACGCGCAGGACCGCGACGATTACCAGACCGTGTTTGCCCGCCACGCCGGGGCCGTCGCCGCCCCCACCGCCAGCCTGCACTTCGACGACGCCCTGCTGGTCGCCCTGCGCGACAAGGGCGTGACCTTTGCCGAAGTGACGCTGCACGTCGGCGCGGGCACGTTTCTGCCGGTCAAGGTCGATGACGTGACCACCCACAAGATGCACGCCGAATGGGGGCAGGTGACCGCTGACGCCGCCGCCTGGATCAACGCCGCGCGCGCGGCGGGCGACCGCATCATTCCCGTCGGCACCACCGCGCTGCGGCTGATCGAATCTGCGGCGCAGGCGGACGGAACCGTTCATCCGTGGCAGGGGCCTACGGATATCTTCATCTATCCCGGTTACAGGTTCCGGGTGGCGGATGCGCTGATGACCAACTTTCACCTGCCGAAATCGACGCTGATGATGCTCGTGTCGGCCCTGATGGGCACAGAGAGGATCAGGACAATCTATGACCATGCCATCAGCCATGATTACCGCTTCTTTTCCTATGGCGACTCGTCGTTGCTGATCCCTTGACGGCGGCAACGACCGGTTTGTCGGATTTCACCGACCTTGCCACTTTTGCCCTGCTATCCTGTCCCGAACTGCCCGGAGTCTGCCCATGCTGAAGGTCATCGCCACCACCTGGCCGCTGTTGCTGGGCGTCATGCTGCTGATGGTCGGCAACGGCATCCAGGGGTCATTGCTGGGTATCCGTGGCAATCTCGAAGGGTTTTCCACCTTTGAGCTGTCGATTGTCATGTCGGCCTATTTTCTTGGCTTTTTGTTCGGGTCGCGCATGGCACCCGACATGATCCGCCGGGTAGGCCATGTGCGCGTGTTCGCGGCGCTTGGATCGCTGATTTCCGCCGTCCTCGTCGTCTATCCCGTGGTCCCCGACTGGATCGCATGGGCCATCCTGCGGGTGCTGATCGGGTTCTGCTTTTCGGGCATCTACATCACCGCCGAAAGCTGGCTGAACAATGCCGCCACCAATGAAACGCGGGGGCAGACGCTGTCGGCCTATATGATCGTGCAGATGATCGGGATCATCGCTTCGCAGGCGCTGCTGAACGTGTCGGACCCGTCGGGGTTCACGCTGTTCGTGATTCCGTCGGTGCTGGTGTCGCTGGCCTTCATGCCGATCCTGCTGGCCGCGACCCCCGCCCCCAGTTTCGAGGCGACGCGCCCCCTGGCGTTCCGCGAGTTGTTCCGCATCTCTCCGCTCGGTTGTGTGGGCATGCTGCTGACGGGGGGCGTGTTTTCGGCGATGTTTGGCATGGCCGCCGTCTGGGGGTCGATCAAGGGGCTGTCGGTGCGCGACATATCGCTGTTCATCGGCGCGCTCTATGTGGGGGGGCTGCTGCTGCAATATCCCATCGGCTGGGCGTCCGACCGGATGGACCGGCGCGGCCTGATCCTGGGCCTGTCGGCGGTGGCCGCCGTGGTGATGCTGGTCGCGGCGCTTGCGGACCTGCCCTTTACCGCGATGCTGGTGGTGGCGTTCCTGCTGGGCGGGATCACCAACCCGGTCTATGCCCTGCTGATCGCCTATACCAACGACTTCCTGTCGCGCGAAGACATGGCCGCCGCCAGTGCGGGGATGATCTTTCTGAACGGCTTTGGGGCGATTTTCGGCCCCCTGATCACCGGCTGGATGATGGAGGTCGTTGGCCCGCCCGGCTTTTTCCTGTTCATCGGCGTGCTGTTTGCGGCGCTTGCCGGGTATGCCGCCTGGCGGATGACGCAACGCGTGGCCCCTGCAGGCACCGGCAGCTTTGCCAATATCATTCCGACCGCGTCGCCCCTTGCCGTTGGGGCGGTGATCGAGGGCCAGCAAGACCGCGACGACCGCGCCGCGTGAGGGCACCCCTGACGGTTGCCAGCCCGCAGAAACCCTGTCACCCTGCCACCCTTGGTGGAGGAATGGCATGGCAGACCCGGTCGAGGTTCTTGATTTCTGGCTGGGCGAGGTTGGCCCCGATGGCTGGTACGCCGCAGGCGACGCGCTGGACGCACGATGCCGCGACGGGTTTCTGGACCTGTGGCAGGCCGCCCATGATGGCGGGCTGGATCACTGGGTTGACGGCACGGTAGGCACGCTGGCGTTCCTGATTGTCACCGATCAGTTGTCGCGCAACATGCACCGCAACACGGCCCTTGCCTTTGCGACCGACCCGCGCGCCCTTGCCGCCGCCCGCACGGCGGTGGACGCGGGATGGGACATGGGCGCGCCAGAGCCGGAACGGCAGTTCTTCTACATGCCTTTCGAACATTCGGAAAACCCCGACGATCAGGCCCGCTGCGTTGCACTGATGACCGAACGTATGCCGGGCCACCCTGACATGCTGCTGCATGCCCGCGCGCATCAGGAAATCATCCGCCGCTTTGGCCGGTTTCCAACCCGCAACGCAGCCCTTGGCCGCGACACCACCCCGGACGAGGCGACGTTTCTGGCCGAAGGCGGCTACGCTTCCGTCGTGCGCGCGTTGCAGGGTTAGCCATGCATCCCGTGCATGGGGCTGCGGCGTGGCCTTTGTTGCTTGGGTGAAAAAAATAGTTTAATGGCAAACTACTTTTTCTGAGGGAGGAAGACCATGGCTGCCAACTTTGATCTGATCGTGATCGGCGCAGGCCCCGGCGGCTATGTCGCCGCGATCCGGGCCGCGCAACTGGGCCTGTCGGTGGCCATTGTGGAGCGGGAAAATCTGGGCGGCATCTGCCTGAACTGGGGCTGCATCCCGACCAAGGCGCTGTTGCGGTCTGCGGAAGTGTTCCACCTGATGCACCGCGCCAAGGAATTCGGCCTGTCGGCCACGGGCGTCGATTTCGACTTGCCCGCCGTCGTCGCCCGGTCGCGCGGGGTGGCGAAACAACTGTCGGGCGGCATCGGCCATCTGATGAAGAAGCACAAGATCACCGTGTTCATGGGCACGGCCACCATCCCCGCCAAGGGCAAGGTGCAGGTCAAGACCGAAAAGGGCACCGACGATCTGACCGCAAAGAATATCATCCTTGCCACGGGTGCCCGCGCCCGCGAATTGCCGGGGCTTGAGGCGGACGGCGATCTCGTCTGGACCTATCGCCACGCCCTGCAACCCAAACGCATGCCCAAAAAGCTGCTGGTCATCGGGTCGGGCGCCATCGGCATCGAATTCGCCAGCTTTTTCAACACCCTTGGCGCCGATACAACCGTGGTCGAGGTGATGGACCGCGTCCTGCCGGTCGAAGATGCCGAGGTGTCGGCCTTTGCCAAAAAGGCCTTTGTCAAACAGGGGATGAAGATCCTTGAGAAAACCACGGTCAAGAAACTGGACCGCGCCCCCGGCAAGGTGACAGCACATCTGGAAGCGAACGGCACCACCACCACGCAGGACTTTGACACGGTGATTTCCGCCGTGGGCATCGTCGGCAACGTCGAAGGTTTGGGGCTTGAGGCGTTGGGCGTCAAGATCGACCGCACCCATGTGGTGACAGACGAATTCTGCCGCACCGGGATCGACGGTCTGTTTGCCATCGGTGATATCGCGGGCGCGCCGTGGCTTGCCCACAAGGCCAGCCACGAAGGTGTCATGGTGGCCGAACTGATCGCGGGCGGCCATCCGCATTCGATCAAGCCGAATTCGATTGCGGGCTGCACCTATTGTTACCCGCAAGTGGCCTCTGTCGGCCTGACCGAGGCCAAGGCGAAAGAGGCGGGCCACACAATCAAGGTCGGCAAATTCCCCTTTATCGGCAACGGCAAGGCGATTGCCCTGGGCGAGGCCGAGGGGTTCATCAAGACCATCTTCGACGCCAAGACGGGCGAGTTGCTGGGCGCGCATATGATCGGGGCCGAGGTGACGGAGCTGATCCAGGGCTATGTCATCGGCCGCACGCTGGAGACGACGGAAGAAGACCTGATGAACACCGTCTTCCCGCATCCGACCCTGTCGGAGATGATGCACGAATCCGTTCTGGACGCCTACGGCCGCGCGATCCACTTCTGACGTGCGCACCGCCCTGACCATCTTCATGCTTTGGGCGGCGGGCCTTGGCTCTGCCGCGCAATTCGGCAAGGTGTCAGTCGCCTATGACCAGATCGCCGCCGCCTATCCGGGGCATGGCGCGGTGGGGATCGGGCTGGTGGTGTCCATCGTGGGTATCGTCGGGCTGATCTTTGGCACCACGGCGGGGCTGCTTGTCGCCCGCATCGGCCCGCGCCGCGCGATTGTCGCCGCTTTGGCGATGGGGGCGGTGGTGTCGGCGGTGCAAACGTTGATGCCGCCCTATCCGCTGATGCTGGTTCTGCGCGTGATCGAAGGGTTCAGCCATCTGGCCATCGTCGTCGTCGGCCCGACCATGATCGCGGGCCTTGCCCCGCCCCGGCATCAAGGGCTGGCCATGACGCTGTGGAGCAGCTTTTTCGGCGTGACCTATGCCATTCTGGCGCTGATCGGGCCGGGGATACTGGCCGCAGGCGGGATTACCGCGCTGTTTTTCGGCCATGCGGTGTGGATGGCGGCGCTGGCGCTGATCCTGCGCCTGTTGTTGCCGCCCGATCCGCGCGCGCCGATCTTGCCGGGGCAGGGCAACTTGTTGAGACAGCATGCGGACATCTATGCCAGCCCGCGGATTGCCGCACCTGCTATGGGTTTTGTCTGTTATGCGGGGCTTTATGTGGCGCTGTTGACGCTGTTGCCGCCGCTGATGCCGCCCGACCTGCGCGCCACGGTCGGGGCGGGGATGCCGCTGGTGTCCATCATCGTGTCGCTGACCGCTGGCGTGTGGCTGTTGTCGCGGGTCACGGCGGTGCATCTGGTTCAAAGTGGTTTTGCGCTTGCCACGCTTGCCACCGCCGCACTTTGGGCGGTCTGGGGGCAGGGGGCGGCCATGGTTGCGGCCAGCTTTGCCATCGCCGCTGCCTTGGGCATCGTGCAGGGGGCAAGCTTTGCGTCGATCCCGCAGTTGAATGCCACGGCCCCCGACCGCGCCCGTGCCGCAGGGGCCGTGGCGCAGTTGGGCAATCTGGGCACCACCAGCGGCACGCCGCTGCTGGCCTTTATCCTGACCCAGTCAGGGCCGTCGGGCATTGCCGCCTTTGCAATTCCGCTGTGCCTGCTGGGCATCACCATCCATGCGGTGCAGGCCCGGCGGCGCAGTTACCGCTGAACCGTGCCGCCTGCGGTGCACCAGTCGCCAAAGCCGCCGATGTTATGCGCGTCATAGCCCAACCGCCGCAACACCTGCACCGCCATGCCGCTGCGCCCACCCGAGGCACAGTAAACCGCAACCGGACGGTCCAGCGTCAGGCGCGCGTCATGGTCTGGCGCGGACGGATCGGCCTTCATCGGCACAAGCGACAGCGGGATATGGATCGCCCCTTTGGCAGTGCCGCTGGCCTTGACCTCGGCCACTTCGCGCACGTCAAGCAGCGTCACCTCGTTCTTGGCCGCCAGCGCGACAGCCTCGGCAACGGTCAGGGCAACGGGCGAAGACCCTTTGCGGAACATGGACAGCATGGTGGATACCCTTTGTGGCTGGTTTCAGGTGTGTCTGGTTTCCAGACGGTCTGGTTTCTGGCCCTATACATATGCGAAAAATGGAATTTGACAAGCCCCACCGAAGGTCAAACAAATCTTGGGCATAATCCGGCTTGTTCCCCACCCGTTCACCGAATGTTCACTTTTTTCGGTTGGAGACTCAGGTCGCCTGACCTATGTCTGAACGATCCGCTGGGGGTTGGGCATGGCCGAACAAAAGTACATCGAGGTGCGCGGCGCGCGCGAGCATAACCTGAAGGGGATCGACGTCGATATCCCCCGCGACAAGCTGGTGGTGATCACAGGGCTGTCAGGGTCTGGAAAATCGTCGCTGGCCTTTGACACGATCTATGCCGAAGGGCAGCGCCGCTATGTGGAATCGCTGTCGGCATATGCGCGGCAGTTTCTGGATATGATGGGCAAGCCGGATGTCGACCACATCAGCGGCCTGTCCCCCGCCATTTCCATCGAGCAAAAGACCACGTCGAAAAACCCCCGGTCCACCGTCGGCACGGTGACCGAGATTTACGATTACATGCGCCTCTTGTTCGCCCGCGTCGGCACACCCTATTCCCCCGCCACCGGCCTGCCCATCACCGCGATGCAGGTGCAGGACATGGTGGATGCCGTCATGGCGATGCCAGAGGGCACCCGCGCCTATCTGCTGGCCCCGATCATCCGCGACCGCAAAGGCGAATACCGCAAGGAATTCCTTGATCTGCGCAAGCAGGGCTTTCAGCGGGTCAAGGTGAACGGCGCGTTTTATGAACTCGACGAACCGCCGACGCTGGACAAGAAGTTCCGCCACAACATCGACGTGGTGGTTGACCGGATCATCGTGAAAGAGGGGATTGAAACCCGTCTGGCCGACAGCTTTCGCACCGCGCTGAACCTGGCCGATGGCATCGCCGTGTTGGAAACAGCGCCGGGCGAAGGCGAAGGTGACCCCCATCGCACCACCTATTCGGAAAAATTCGCCTGTCCGGTGTCGGGCTTCACCATCCCTGAAATCGAGCCGCGCCTGTTTTCGTTCAACGCCCCTTATGGTGCCTGCCCGGTTTGTGACGGGTTGGGGGTGGAGCTGTTCTTTGACGAACGTCTTGTTGTGCCCGATCAGGGGCTGACGCTGTTGCAGGGCGCGCTGGCACCGTGGGCGAAATCGAAATCGCCCTATTTCACCCAGACCATCGACGCTTTGGCCAAACATTACGGGTTTGATAAAAAGACCAAGTGGAAGGATCTGCCCGAACAGGTGCAGCAGGTGTTCCTGCGCGGGTCTGGAGATGCCGAAATCCCGTTCCGCTATGACGAAGGCGGGCGCATCTATTCGGTCAGTCGCGTCTTTGAAGGCGTCATCCCGAATATGGAACGCCGCTATCGCGAGACTGATTCCGCCTGGGTCCGCGAAGAATTCGAACGCTATCAGAACAACCGCGATTGTGGGGCATGCCACGGCTATCGCCTGAAGCCCGAGGCGCTGGCGGTCAAGATCGGTGGCCTGCATGTCGGGCAGATCGTGCGGATGTCCATCAAAGAGGCATTCGCCTGGATCGGCACCGTCCCCGCCGCATTGTCGGCGCAAAACAACGAAATCGCGCGCGCGATCCTGAAGGAAATTCGCGAACGTCTTGGCTTTCTGGTCAACGTCGGTCTGGATTATCTGACGCTGTCGCGCAACGCGGGCACGCTGTCGGGCGGGGAATCGCAGCGCATCCGTCTGGCCAGCCAGATCGGGTCGGGGCTGACCGGTGTGCTGTATGTGCTGGACGAACCGTCGATCGGGCTGCACCAGCGCGACAATGACCGGTTGCTGACCACGCTGAAAAACCTGCGCGATCAAGGCAATACTGTGCTGGTCGTCGAACATGACGAAGATGCCATCCGCGAGGCGGACTATGTGTTCGACATCGGTCCGGGGGCAGGTGTTCACGGGGGGCGGGTCATCTCGCACGGGACACCCGAACATGTGGCCGCCGATCCCGCCAGCCTGACCGGGCAATACCTGTCGGGCCTGCGCGAAATCGCGGTGCCGAAAACCCGACGCAAGGGCAGCGGCAAAAAGCTGGTCGTCGTCGGGGCGACGGGCAACAACCTGAAGAACGTCACCGCCGAATTCCCCTTGGGCAAATTCGTCTGCGTCACGGGCGTGTCGGGCGGGGGAAAATCGACGTTGACGATTGAAACCCTGTTCAAGACCGCCGCCACCCGTCTGAATGGTGCGCGCGAAACGCCCGCACCTTGCGAAACCATCCGCGGGTTCGAACATCTGGACAAGGTGATCGACATCGATCAGCGCGCCATTGGCCGCACGCCACGATCCAACCCCGCCACCTACACCGGGGCCTTCACCCCGATCCGCGACTGGTTCGCCGGCCTGCCCGAAGCAAAGGCGCGTGGCTATCAGCCCGGGCGGTTCAGCTTCAACGTCAAGGGCGGGCGGTGCGAGGCGTGTCAGGGTGACGGCGTCATCAAGATCGAGATGCACTTTCTGCCCGATGTCTATGTCACCTGCGAAACCTGCAAAGGCGCGCGCTACAACCGAGAGACTTTGGAAATAAAGTTCAAGAACAAAAGCATAGCGGACGTTCTTGATATGACGGTTGAAGATGCGCAAACCTTCTTTCAGGCGGTGCCCGGCATCCGCGAAAAGATGGACGCGCTGATGCAGGTGGGTCTTGGCTATATCAAGGTCGGCCAACAGGCGACGACCCTGTCGGGGGGCGAGGCGCAGCGCGTCAAGCTGTCAAAGGAACTGTCACGCCGGGCGACGGGGCGCACCCTGTATATCCTGGACGAACCCACCACCGGCCTGCACTTTGAAGATGTGCGCAAGCTGTTGGAAGTGCTGCACGAATTGGTGGAACAGGGGAACACGGTCGTCGTGATCGAACACAATCTGGATGTCGTCAAGACAGCGGATTGGGTGATCGACATCGGCCCCGAAGGCGGCGACGGCGGCGGGATGATCGTCGCGACCGGCACCCCCGAAGAGGTGGCGCTGAACGAGCGCAGCCATACGGGCCGCTATCTGCGTGACATGCTGAAGCCGCGCAGGCTGGCGGCGGAGTGATCCGCCGCCCCCTGACGCATCAGGCTTTGGTTGTCGGGCAGGTCGAAATGCCCAGAATGGTATAAAGCGGGCAACTGCTCAGCAGGCCCGTGGCCAGCGGGATGACGCCCAGCAGGTAAAGCCAGCTATAGGTGCCGCCGCCGTTCAGGAAGTATCCAAGGATCAAAGCGGCCCCCACGACGATGCGCAGGATACGGTCGATCGGTCCGACGTTCTGTTTCAGCATGACAAGTCCCTTTCCTGTTTTTGGCCCGGTTGGCCCGGGTCGTATGAACACATTAGCAGATTTGCAGGGGTCTGTCTTTATTAGCGTTTCAAAGCAAAGGGCCGCCCTTTCGGACGGCCCCCTGAAAGACCAACCGATTGAAATATCAGTCCATCGGTTTGAAGTTCAGCGATGCGCCTTCCTTGATGCCCGACGGCCAGCGCGCGGTGATCGTCTTGGTGCGCGTGTAGAACCTGAAGGCGTCCGGGCCATGCTGGTTCAGGTCACCAAAGGCCGATTTCTTCCAGCCGCCAAAGGTGTGATAGGCCAGCGGCACCGGGATCGGCACGTTGATCCCGATCATGCCGACGTTGACGCGGGCGGCAAAGTCGCGCGCGGTGTCGCCGTCACGGGTGTAGATCGCGGTGCCATTGCCATATTCGTGGTCCATCGCCAGCTTCAACGCCTCTTCATAGGATTGGGCGCGGACGGTGGACAGGACGGGGCCAAAAATCTCTTTCCGGTAGATTTCCATGTCGGGCGTGACGTGGTCGAACAGGTGGGGACCGACGAAAAAGCCGTCCTCGTAACCCTGCAACTTGAACCCGCGCCCATCGACGACCAGTTTGGCCCCGGCTGCAATGCCCGATTCCACCAGCCGAAGGATGTTCGCCTTGGCAACCGCCGTGACGACCGGACCGTAATCCACATCGTTGCCCGCGGTGTAGGGGCCGACTTTCAGCTTTTCGATGCGCGGGATCAGCTTTTCGATCAGCCGGTCGGCGGTTTCATCGCCCACCGGAACCGCGACCGAAATCGCCATGCAGCGTTCGCCTGCAGCGCCGTAACCAGCCCCCACCAGGGCATCCGCCGCCTGATCCATGTCGGCATCCGGCATGATGATCATGTGGTTCTTGGCACCGCCAAAGCACTGCACGCGCTTGCCGTTCGCACAGCCGCGACCATAGATATATTCGGCAATCGGGGTCGATCCGACAAAGCCGATCGCCTGCACCAGCGGGTTATCAAGGATCGCATCGACCGACACCTTGTCGCCGTTGATGACCTGCAACACGCCGTCGGGCAGGCCCGCCTCTTGCAGCAGTTCGGCCAGCATCAGCGGAACGGACGGGTCACGCTCGGACGGCTTCAGGATAAAGGCGTTGCCGCAGGCAAGGGCCGGGCCCATCTTCCACATCGGGATCATGGCCGGAAAGTTGAACGGGGTGATACCGGCAGCGACACCAAGGGGTTGGCGCATGGAATACATGTCAATTCCGGGGCCGGCGCTGTCGGTAAATTCACCCTTCAGAAGGTGCGGCGCGCCGGTGCAGAATTCGATCACCTCAAGCCCGCGCTGAATGTCACCCTTGGCATCTGGGACGGTCTTGCCGTGTTCGGATGACAGAACCTGCGCCAGTTTTTCCATGTCGCGGTTCAGCAGGCGCACGAATTCCATCATCACGCGCGCGCGGCGTTGCGGATTGGTGGCACCCCATTTCACCTGCGCCTGCGCCGCCGAGGCGACGGCGGCGTCAAGCTCTGCTTGCGTCGCAAGGGCCACGCGGGCCTGCACTTCGCCCGTCGCGGGGTTGAAGACATCGGCAAAGCGGCCCGAGGTGCCTGCAACGTGTTTGCCGTTGATCCAGTGACCGATCTCTTTCATCGACTCATCTCCCATATCTCAACCCACATTAGTCTTGCGGAAATGCTGGGAACAGGGGCAAGATTTCAAAAGGGTTTTGCGTTTTTGCAAGGGGTGTGGATGGATTGGGACGATCTGCGGGTCTTTCTGGCGGTGGCGCGGGAAGAAAGCCTGTCGGGCGCGGGCAAGGTGCTGCGGATCGATCCCGCCACCGTGGGCCGCCGCATCGCCCGGCTGGAAGAGGACATGGGCGCGCGGCTGTTTGCCAAATCGCCCCAAGGATATGCGCTGACGGATGCGGGCACGCGGTTGTTGACCCATGCCGAACGCGCCGAAACCGCGATGGACGGCGCACACGAGGCGCTGACCGGGTCGCAGGGCCTGACCGGGCAGATCCGCATCGGCGCGCCCGATGGCTGTGCGAACTATCTGCTGCCGCAGGTGCTGGCGGCGATCTGTGATGCCAATCCGGGGTTGGAGGTGCAGATCGTCGCCCTGCCGCGCGTGTTCAACCTGTCGAAACGAGAGGCGGACCTGGCCATCGCCGTCAGCCGCCCGACCGCCGGCCGCCTGACGGTGCAGAAACTGACCGACTACCGCCTGCATCTGGCGGCCAGCCGCGACTATCTTGCGGGGCATCCAACCATCCGGGCAACGCAGGATCTGACCGCGCACCGGATGGTGGGTTACATTCCCGATATGATATTCGACAAGGAGTTGGACTACCTGACCGAAATCGGGGCCGCAGGCGCACCGCTGGCGTCAAATTCGGTGTCGGTGCAGCTGAATTGGCTGCGCGCCGGGGCAGGGGTTGGCGTGGTGCATGACTTTGCCCTGCCTGCCGCACCCGAATTGGTCAAGATCATCCCCGACACCATCAGCCTGACCCGCGCGTTCTGGCTGATCCGGCACGCGGATGATGGGCGGGTGGAGCGGATGAACCGGTTTGCCGATCAGCTTGCGGCGGGAATCAGGAAAGAAGTGCAAAGGCTTGAAGGGCTGACTTGACAGATAATTTCGCGGGGCACAGGCTTTCCCAAGGGAAGAGGAGGCCAGCATGCTCGTATCGCAGATTCTCAAATCCAAGTCCGACGATGGCGTGATCACGGTGCCACCCGGCACGACGGTGGCCGCCTGCGCCGAACTGCTGTCGTCGCGGCGGATCGGGGCGGTGATCATCTCTTCGGATGGCAAGCGGGTGGCGGGGATCTTGTCGGAACGCGACATCGTGCGCGAACTGGGCAGGCGGGGCGTGGGCTGTCTGTCCGATACGGTGGATTCCATCATGACGGCGAAAATCGTCGGCTGCAAAGCCGACGATCTGGCGGACGCCGTGTTACAGAAGATGACAGATGGAAGGTTTCGCCATGTGCCGGTGATGGACGGCGATCAGATGATCGGCCTGATTTCCATCGGCGACGTGGTCAAGGCGCGGCTATCGGAACTGTCGATGGAAAAGGACGCGCTGGAAGGGATGATCAAAGGGTTCTGATCCCCGCTTTGCCCTTGCATCGCCTTGCGCAATAATGTTGCGTCAGGGCGGGGCAACTGAGGGGGAACCCATGCGCATCGGTCTGTATCCGGGAACCTTCGACCCGATCACCCTGGGCCATATCGACATCATCCAGCGCGCGATGCTGCTGGTGGACCGGTTGGTGATCGGGGTGGCGATCAACCGCGACAAGAGCCCGCTGTTTTCCCTTGAGGATCGGGTGGCGATGGTCGAGGCGGAATGTGCAGGTATCGTTGAAAAGACGGGGGGCGAAATCATCGTCCACCCGTTCGAAAACCTGCTGATTGATTGTGCCCGCGATGTGGGGGCATCGGTCATCGTGCGCGGATTGCGCGCCGTTGCGGATTTTGAGTATGAATTCCAGATGGTTGGCATGAACCGCGCGCTGGACAGCAGCATCGAGACGGTGTTCATGATGGCCGATGCGCGCCGTCAGGCGATAGCATCGAAACTGGTCAAGGAGATCGCCCGGCTGGGGGGCGATGTGTCAAAGTTCGTGACACCCCCGGTGCAGGCGGCGCTGAAACAGCGCTTTGGCTGACCCCTTGCAGGGGGGCCGTCTGCCCCCCCTCGGTGCGTGCCGCACCTTCACCCCCCGAGGATATTTCCGGGAAGAGGAAGGATCAGCGGCGGTAAACCGCATCATAGGCCAGACGATCGGCGTCTTCGGGGAAGATACCAAGGTCGATGGCGATATCGCGCGGCAGGCTTGCAATCTCGTCGCGGGTGCGGCGGTAGAGCGCGCGGTTGGCGGCGGCGGATTTCAGTCGGTTGATCACGGTAAACATGTGTTTCGTCCTTTCAAGGCGAAGGGAGGTTTCGATTATCCCTCTCGCCGGACAAACATGGGCCGCTGTGGTAGCGCAAACAACACCCGCTGCGGGGAGGCTGTCATGCGCTGGGTGCATGGCTATGTCAAAAAACGAAAGGGTGCCCGAAGGCACCCTTTTTGCACGCGCGCGCGTGGCTGTCAGATCAGCTTGCCCATCGCGACGGCGGTGTCCGCCATGCGGTTGGAGAAACCCCATTCGTTGTCATACCACGCGAGGATGCGCACCATGTTGCCATCCAGCACCTTGGTCTGGTCCAGGTGGAACACCGACGAGTGCGGATCGTGGTTGAAATCCGACGACACGTTCGGCTGTTCGGTATAGCCAAGAATACCCTTCAGCCGCCCATCCGCCGCAGACCGGATGGACGCGTTGATTTCTTCAACCGTGGTGTGGCGTGCGGCTTCGAACACCAGATCGACGCAAGACACGTTCGGGGTCGGCACGCGGATGGCAACGCCGTCCAGCTTGCCCTTCAGTTCGGGCAGCACCAGACCCACGGCCTTGGCCGCACCGGTGCTGGTGGGGATCATCGACAGGGCGGCGGCGCGGGCGCGGTACAGATCCTTGTGCATGGTGTCCAGCGTCGGCTGGTCGCCGGTATAGCTGTGGATCGTGGTCATGAAGCCTTTGACGATGCCGATGCTGGCATGCAGCACCGAGGCGACGGGCGACAGGCAGTTCGTCGTGCAAGAGGCGTTCGACACGATCAGATCGTCCTTGGTCAACGTGTCATGATTCACGCCGTAAACGATGGTCTTGTCCGCGCCAGCGGACGGGGCCGACACCAGAACTCGGCTTGCGCCGTTTTCCAGATGAATCTTGGCCTTGTCCTTGTCGGTAAAGATGCCGGTGCATTCCAGCACGATGTCGATATGCGCCCAAGGCAACTCCGCAGGGTTGCGGATCGCGGTCACCATGATCGGGCCACGGCCGACGTCGATCGTATCGACCGAGGTCGTCACCGTCGCCGGAAAGCGCCCGTGGACCGAATCGAACCGCAGCAAGTGGGCGTTGGTTTCGACAGGGCCCAGATCGTTGATCGCGACCACCTCGATATCGGTGCGCCCCGATTCGATGATGGCGCGCAGCACGTTGCGCCCGATGCGGCCGAAGCCGTTGATGGCTACCTTGACGGTCATGGCAACTCCCTTTCAAAGGTGGCGCGGCGAATCCGCCGCACAGATAGCGCTAACATCCGCAGAATGAGCCGAAATTCAACCCGACTCTGCCGGATCAGCGCCAGAACGCTAAGTATTCCACCATATCAACGAATTTGCGCGACAGAAAAAACAGCGCTTCGCCGCCATTGGCGAAGAGGTCGGCCAAAATGGCCCCGACGATTACCAGTCCGATGACCAGTGCGATACGGTCTGTCACGACCCCTCCGTCAGTGGAGGAGCCGCCCCATCACCCCGGCCACGTCGGCCATGCGGCAGGAAAAGCCCCATTCGTTATCATACCACGCCAGCACCCGAACGGTGCGGCCCCCGACGACACGCGTCTGGTCAGGCGCGAAGATAGACGATTGCGGCGTGTGATTAAAGTCGATGGATACCTTTGGTTCGGGATCATAGGCCAGCACCATGCCCATGTAGCCTGCCGCCGCCTCGCGCACGATTTCGTTGACGTCGTGGGCGGTCACGGTGCGCCCCGCGACAAAGGTCAGATCGACGGCGCTGACGTTCGGGGTCGGCACGCGGATGGCGCTGCCGTCCAGACGCCCGGCCAGTTCGGGCAACACCTCGCCCAAGGCCTTGGCGGCACCGGTGCTGGTGGGGATCATCGCCATGGCGGCGGCGCGGGCGCGGTAGAGATCATCGTGGCGGCGGTCCAGCGTCGGCTGATCGCCGGTATAGCTGTGGATCGTCGTCATGATGCCGGATTCGATGCCGATGGCGTCATTCAGCACCTTGGCCAGCGGGGCAAGGCAGTTGGTCGTGCAGGACCCGTTCGACACCACCAGATGCTGGTCGGTCAATTGGCGATGGTTCACGCCATACACCACCGTCTTGTCGGCCATCTTGGCCGGGGCCGAAATCAGCACCCGTTTCGCCCCACGCCCCAGATGGACGGCGGCCTTGTCGCGGTCGTTGAACTTGCCGGTGCATTCCAGCACGACATCGACGCCGTCCCAGTCCAGTTCCGCCGGGTTGTAGGTCGACATCACCCGGATCGGCCCGCGCCCCAGATCCAGCGTCTGGCCCTGCACCCGCACCGTGCCGGGAAACCGGCCATGCACGCTGTCGTATTTCAACAGGTGCGCGTTGGTTTCAATCGGACCCGTGGCATTGATCGCCACCACCTGCACATCGTTGCGCGCCGATTCCGCGATATGCGCCAAGGTGCAGCGCCCGATGCGGCCAAAGCCGTTGATGCCGATGGTGATGGTCATGCCGTCCCTCATTTTTCGGTTGTCTCGGGCTTGGCATACCGTGGGATGCTGCGCGCGCAAAGTCCAAAACCGACACAAAAACATGGTGTTAGCGCAAACTTGCGCTGGTTGCGCTAACAGCATTCCGGGGTTTGCGGATCGTCTTTGCTGCGCTAGGTAAGACAGACCCAAAGCGGAGACGAAGATGAGCGGTTTGATAGCCCTGCTGGATGACGTGGCGGCGATAGCCAAGGTGGCGGCAGCCTCGATCGACGATGTGGCGGGGCAGGCGGCCAAGGCCGGGGCCAAGGCGGCAGGGGTGGTCATCGACGACGCCGCCGTGACGCCGAAATATGTGCACGGGTTCGACGCGCATCGCGAACTGCCAATCATCTGGCGGATCGCGCGGGGATCGCTGAAGAACAAGCTGATCATCCTGCTGCCGCTGGCGCTGCTGTTGTCGAACTTCGCCCCTTGGGCGATCACGCCGCTGCTGATGCTGGGCGGGGCCTATCTGTGCTTTGAAGGCGCGGAAAAGGTGTTTCATCTGCTGTTCCCCCACGGATCGCATGTGGTGGAGGAAGATCTGGATGTGAAAGACCCCGCCCATCTGGAAGAGGAAAAGGTGGCCGGTGCCATCAAGACCGATTTCATCCTGTCGGCCGAGATCATGACCATCGCCCTTGCCGCCATTCCGGCGGGTGGGTTCTGGATGGAGGCTGTCACCCTGGCCGTGGTGGGGGCAGGGATCACCCTGCTGGTTTACGGCGGCGTCGCGCTGATCGTGAAGATGGACGACATTGGCCTTGCCATGGCGCGCGGGGGGCGTCTGCCACCGACCCGAGCGCTGGGGCGGGGTCTGGTCAGCGCCATGCCCATCGTGATGACGACGCTGTCGATCATCGGTACTGCAGCGATGCTGTGGGTGGGCGGGTCCATCGTCACCCACGGGATGGAGGTGTTGGGCTGGGGCTGGATCGCGCACCACATTCACGACATTGCTGCCGCCGCTGCCCATGCCTTGCCGCAGATCGAAGGTCTGGTGGAATGGGCGGTGTCCGCCGCGCTGAATGGGGTATTCGGGGTGGCGCTTGGCCTGATCCTGATTCCGGTCGCGACCAAGGCCATTGTCCCGCTGTTTGCGCGGTTCACCGGCAAGACCGCGCACTGACGGAACGAAGCCCACGCTACCTGCGTTTTACCCGCGAACAGGCCCGATCCGGGCCGAAGGGGGCGATATGGACCACAAGGACTTTGACGCGTGGGAAAAGCGGATTGCCGCGCGGGCGGAACATCTGTGGATCGACGCGGGCCGCCCCGACGGCCCGCGCGACAGTTATCTGGAACAGGCGCGCGAACTGATTGCGATCGAGGAAAACCCCGACTCTGGTCACCTCGACCCGAAAAAAGCGGCGGAACCGGTGATTGAATCCCTGGTCGCCGTCGAAAATCAGGGCGAGGTGCCGGGGCTGACCGATCAGGGCGACGATCAGCTTTTCCCCGACGAACAGCAATCGGTCGAGGTGCCAATCGTCCGGAAATGACCGGCGCAGCGCACGGCGCATAAAAAAGGCCGCGCAATCCGCGCGGCCTTTTCGTTGGTGGTCATACGTGCGGTTACAGCAGCGCCTTGGCCTTTGCCACGGCGTTTTCGGCGGTGATGCCGAATTCCTTGTACAGCCGGTCCATCGGGGCGGATGCGCCAAAGGACGACATGCCGACAAAGTCGGACTTGCCATCGCGCCCACGTTCGCCCAGCAGCCAGCGGTCCCAGCCAAGGCGAACGCCCGCCTCGATCGCGATGCGGACGGCACCGCCCGGCAGCACCTTTTTACGCCACGCCTCGTCTTGTTGCGCGAACAACTCCATGCAGGGCATGGACACGACGCGGGTGCCGATGCCGTCAGCTTCCAGCATGTCGCGGGCCTTCAGCGCGATTTCCACCTCGGAACCGGTGGCGATCAGGATCACCTGCCGCTTGCCCGTTGCCTCGGCCAGGACGTAAGCGCCTTTGGCGACCATGTTCTGGTTGGTGTGGGTCTTGCGCACGGTCGGCAGGTTCTGCCGTGACAGCGCCAGAACGGTGGGCGTGGTTTTCGACGTCAGCGCGATTTCCCACGCCTCGGCGGTTTCGATCAGATCGGCGGGGCGGATCACGCGGGTGTTGGGCGTTGCGCGGCTGATGGCCAGATGTTCGACCGGCTGGTGGGTCGGGCCATCTTCGCCCAGACCGATGCTGTCATGCGTCATCACATAGGTGACCGGCACCCCCATCAACGCGGACAGGCGCATCGCCGGGCGGGCGTAGTCCGTAAAGCACATGAAGGTGCCGCCATAGGCCCGCACCCCGCCGTGCAGCGCCAGACCGTTCATCGCCGCCGCCATCCCGTGTTCGCGGATGCCGTAATAGACATAGCGGCCCTTGCGGTCATCGGCGGTAAACACGCCCATGTCGGCGGTCTTGGTGTTGTTCGATCCCGTCAGGTCGGCAGAGCCGCCGATGGTTTCGGTCATCACCGGGTTGATCGCCTGCAACACCTTTTCCGACGCGGCACGGGTGGCCAGCTTCGGCGCCGTTTCCACCGCCGATTTCTTTACGCCGCGAATGACCGAAGCCAGCTTGTTGGGTGCATCACCGTCAAAGATGCGGGCGAATTCGGCCTGTTTGGCGGTGGACAGGGCGGCAATCCGACCTTCCCAGTCGCTGCGGGCGGCGGCACCACGGGCACCTTTTGCCTCCCACGCCGCCTTGATGTCGGCGGGGATATCAAACGGACCGTGCGCCCAGCCATAGGCGGCGCGGGTGTCGGTGATCAGCTTGGCATCCGTCAGCGCGCCGTGGCCTTTAGACGTGTCCTGCGCGGATGATCCCAGCGCGATATGCGTGGCGCAGGCGATCATGGCCGGGCGGGCGCTGGCCTTGGCGGCGGTGATGGCGCGGTTGATGTCTTCGGGATCGTGGCCGTCACAGTCGAACACATCCCAGCCGCTGGCGGCAAAGCGTGCCTTCTGGTCGGTGATGTCGGACAAGGACACCTTGCCGTCGATGGTGATGCCGTTGTTGTCCCACAGCACGATCAAGCGCGACAGTTGCAGACGTCCGGCCAGACCGATCGCCTCTTGGCTGACGCCTTCCATCAGGCAGCCGTCCCCGGCGATGACATAGGTGTGGTGATCCATCACCTTTGCCCCCCAGCGGGCGCGCAGCGATTCCTCGGCCATGGCGAAACCGACGGCGTTGGCGATGCCCTGACCCAAAGGCCCTGTGGTGGTTTCCACCCCGTCAACATGGCCGTATTCCGGGTGGCCCGCCGTGATGGCACCCCACTGGCGGAAGTTGCGGATCTGGTCCAGCGTCATGTCCTTGTAGCCGGTCAGATACATCAGCGCATAGATCAGCATCGAGCCATGACCGGCCGACAGGATGAACCGGTCGCGGTTCGGCCAGCGCGGGGCCGCCGGATCAAAGCTGAGGTGCTTTTCAAACAGCACCGTCGCCACATCGGCCATGCCCATCGGCATCCCTGAGTGGCCCGAATTGGCAGCAGCCACCGCATCGAGCGTCAATGTGCGGATGGCCGCGGCGCGCATCCAATGGTCGGGGTGACGGGCGCGGAGTGTCTGGATATCCAAGGCCATGATCCTGTCTTGCAAGTATATGGGTCGCAGGGTGCATAACAGCCCGTGCGGCAAGTTCAAGCACGCCTCGCAAGGCCTTGGCCGCAAAGGGGTGAGTCTCTCCCCGTTCTTGCGTTAAGATCACTGGATACGGGGTGCCGGGCGATTCGCACGGGCCCCGCCAGTCGCGGGACGAGGGGGACAGGCATGCAGGATTTGGCGGAACTTGAACGCAGGATCACCGCCGCGCTTCAGCGCATCGGCGCGGGGATCGAGGCGATGGCACCACCCGCCGCCGTTCCTTTGGCCGAAGACCCCGAGGTTGCCCACCTGCGCGAAGCGTTGGAGGCGGAAAAGATGCTGACCGCCCAGTTGCAGGAACGGTTGCGCGCGCTGAAAGACCGTGGCGGCTCTGACCAGACCGAGCTTGAGGCAAAGGTTGACCGCATGACCCGGCAACTGGATGTGCAGGGGCTGGAGGTTAAGCGGATGCGCAAGACGGTGATCGCGCTGCGCGAAACCCTGCGGGCGCTGCGACAGGCGCAATCGGACGGCGTCGCCGACCCCGAGACGCTGAACCGTGCCATGGCGGTGGAACTGGAATCGGTGCGGGTCAGCCGTCTGGCGGAAATCGCGGAAATGGATGAAATCCTTGCCGAACTTGACCCCCTGATCGGAGAGGTGCGGATCGATGCCTGAACTGGAAATCACCATCGGGGGCCGCACCTTTGCCGTCGCCTGCCAGACCGGCGAGGAACATTTCCTGCGCACCGCCGCCGCCATGCTGGATGCCGAGGCGCAACCCCTTGTCGCGCAGATGGGCCGCCTGCCCGAAGCGCGGCTGTTGCTGATGGCGGGGCTGATGCTGGCCGACAAGACCGCCGCGGTCGAGGACGAATTGCGCAATCTGAAAACCAAGCTGGCCGCCCTTGAGGCGCAGCCGCGCGAACGTGTCGAAGTGCCGGTGATCCCGCCGCAAGTCACCGAAACCCTTGCCGAAATCGCCGCCCGCGCCGAAGCCTTGGCCGACGCGGTCGAAGAACGGCAGGCGGGTTAGGGCAAGAGTGTGCTGAAAACTTTCGGTGCCCGGAATGCAAAAGGCCCGCCAGACCGGCGGGCCTTTTTACGATGGTCGGACGGTCAGCCGTTGGCTTCGCGGATCTTGTCGGCGGCGGCCTTGTCGAAGGTGACACCCTTTGCCTCGAACAGGGCGTCCAACTCGCCGGACAGGGTCATTTCGGTGACGATGTCGCAGCCGCCAACGAATTCGCCCGCGATATAAAGTTGCGGGATCGTCGGCCAGTCGCTGAAATCCTTGATGCCTTGGCGCACTTCGGGGTCGGCCAGCACGTTCACATCGACGAATTCGACGCCCATGTAATTCAGCACCCCTGCCACGCGGGACGAAAACCCGCATTGCGGCATCGCCTTGGTGCCCTTCATGAACAGAACCACCGGGTTCTTTTCAACCGTTTCGCGGATTTGATCGGTCGCGCTCATCTTGTCGTCCTTTCCTGCGCCGGGGCGCGTTACTCTGGTGCTTTGGTGGTCAGCGCCAGTGCGTGCAATTCGCCGTGCGCCCCGTCCATCTTGCCCTTCAGGCTGGCATAGACGGCGCGCTGTTGCTGAACGCGGTTCATGCCGCGAAAGCTTTCATCGATCACCTCGGCCGCCCAGTGATTGCCGTCACCGGCAAGGTCGGTGATGGTGATTTTGGCCTTTGGGAAGGTTTCCCGGATCAGGCTTTCGATGTCGCGGGCTTCCATCGGCATAGATACGTCCTCGTTATTCCTGACAAGATTTAAGCACAGCCCCCGCCGGTCGCAAGGGCGAAGCGTCGGGGTTGGCTGTCACGCCGGGGGCAAGGCGGCCCATTCGTCACGCATCATCCCATAGATCAGCAGATCGACCACGCGCGCCGATGCGGGGCGATACCAATGGCCGCGCAGGCGCCCTTCCAGCGTAAAGCCCGCGCGGTCATACACCTTGTGCGCGCGGGGATTTTCGCCGCTGGCATCCAGCCACAGCCGCTGCGCGTTCAGGGTCGTAAAGGCGTGATCGACCAACACCCGGACAAAGGCCGCACCTTCGCCCCGGCCCGCCCGCGCCAGTGCCAGACGCCGCAATTCAACCCGCCCCGACGGATCGCCCAGTTCGCAAAACAGCGCAAAGCCTGCGGGACCGTCCGCATCCTGCCATATCAGCAGCGATGACGACCCGGTCAGATAGCGCGCAAGGGCATCTTCATCCTCGTCCGTGATGAAGGGCGCATAGTCGGGCCGCTGTGCCAGCGCGCGGATAAAGGCGAAATCGGCAGGCGTTGCCGGGCGCAGGGTCATGGCCGCCACTCGCGCGCCAAAAGACCCATCAAATGGCAATCCGCCCAATCGCCGCCGGGGCGCTTCCAACATTCCCGGATCACCCCTTCGCGTTGAAATCCCAGCCCTTCATTCAGGCGAATGGCGCGGGCATTGTCGGCGGTGACGTCAAAGCCGATCCTGTGGCCGTTCAGCGGCCCAAAGACTTCGCCCAGAATGGCCCGCAGGAACGGTCCGCCCTGACCGGGCACCACGCTGACAATCGCCGACAGGCCAAACACCTGCGGCACCCATGTCATCAGCACGGCACAGCCCGTCACCGCGCCATCCGCCCGCCACAGGAACGCCAGGCGGTCGTCAATCGAGCGGGCGATTTCGCCGTCCTCGGGCGGCTCGATCCATTGCGCGTTCTGCGGCAAACGCCACAGTCCGTCGATCACATCGTGATCATCAGGCGTGGCAGCGATCAGTGTCATTCCACCGCCGCTGCAAAAGCCCCGCGATACAGCGCGGACAGATCGGCCAAGTGCGCGGTTTCGCCGCCAAAGACGACATCCGTGCCGCCAAAACTGCCCACTGCGGCCACCGGCACCCCGGCGGCAGTTCCTGCGCCAATCAACGCCTCGGCCTTGGCGGGGGCGCAGGCCACCAGATAGCGCGCCTGATCTTCGCCAAACAGGGTGCCTGCATCGCCAGAGCCAAGGGTGACGCCGACGCCCGCACCTTCGGCCATCTCGAACGCGGCCAGCGCCAGCCCGCCATCCGCCAGATCGGTCGCGGCGCGCAACAGTTTGCGGTTGGCGCGCAGGAATTCGCCGTGTCTGCGTTCCGCCACCAGATCGACATGCGGGGCATCCCCGGCCTCGATCCCGCACAATTCGGCCAGAACGGCAGACTGGCCCAGATGGCCAAAGGTGTCCCCGATCACCAGCGCCACATCGCCTGCATGGGGCCGCCCGGCAATCATCTGATCAAGCGAGGATAAAATCCCCACCGCCCCGATCGTCGGTGTCGGCAGGATGCCCGACCCGTCGGTTTCATTGTACAGCGACACGTTGCCCGATACGATGGGCATGTCCAGCGCCGCCACCGCAGCGCCGATGCCTTTGATCGCGCCGACGAATTGTCCCATGATCTCGGGCTTTTCGGGGTTGCCGAAGTTCAGGTTGTCAGTGGTGGCAAGGGGCAGGGCACCCACGGCACACAAGTTGCGATACGCCTCGGCCACGGCCTGCTTGCCGCCCTCGAACGGGTTGGCCTTGACGTAGCGGGGCGTGACATCGCTGGTGAAGGCCAGCGCCTTGCCGGTGCCGTGCACCCGCACCACGCCAGCCCCCATTCCGGGCGCAACGACGGTGTCGGCCATCACCTGGCTGTCATATTGTTCATAGACCCAGGCCTTGTGGGCATAATTAGGCGATCCGATCAGCGCCCGCAGGCCGGCCATGGCACCGATGGCTGGAACATTGCCCAAAGGGGCGGCTTTCGGGGTTTCCACCCAGGGGCGGTCATATTCCGGCGCGCTGGACGACAGTTTCGACAGCGGCAGGTCGGCCTTGACGGTATTGCCTTGCAGGATCAGGAACCGGTCCTCGGCAATGGTTTCGCCGACGATGGCGAAATCCAGATCCCATTTCACAAAGATCGCGCGGGCCACCTCTTCCAGTTCCGGCTTCAGCACCATCAGCATCCGTTCCTGGGATTCCGACAGCATCATCTCATAGGCGGTCATCGCGGTTTCGCGCTGTGGCACGTCATCCAGCTGCAAACGGATGCCAAGCCCGCCCTTGTCGCCCATCTCGACCGCCGAACAGGTCAGCCCCGCCGCCCCCATGTCTTGAATGGAAATGACGGCCCCCGAGGCCATCAGTTCCAGACAGGCCTCCAACAGGCGCTTTTCGGTAAAGGGGTCGCCCACCTGCACCGTGGGGCGCTTTTCCTCGATCGTGTCGTCAAACTCGGCCGAGGCCATGGTGGCCCCGCCGACGCCATCGCGGCCCGTTTTTGCCCCCAGATAGACCACGGGCATGCCAACGCCGCTGGCAACCGAGTAGAAAATCTTGTCCGCATCCGCCAGACCGGCGGCAAAGGCGTTGACCAGACAGTTGCCGTTATAGCTGCGGTGAAAGCGCACCTCGCCGCCCACCGTGGGCACGCCGAACGCGTTGCCATAGGACCCCACGCCCTCGACCACACCCTTGACCAGATGCGCCGTCTTGGGGTGGTCGGGCATGCCGAACGACAGGCTGTTCATCGCCGCAATCGGGCGCGCGCCCATGGTGAACACATCGCGCAGGATGCCGCCCACGCCGGTGGCCGCCCCCTGATGCGGCTCGATGTAACTGGGATGGTTGTGGCTTTCCATCTTGAAGATCACGGCCTGCCCGTCACCGATATCGACGACGCCTGCATTCTCGCCCGGCCCACAGATCACCTGCGGTCCGGTAGTGGGCAGGGTGCGCAGCCATTTCTTGGACGACTTGTAGGAACAATGCTCGTTCCACATCGCCGAAAAGATGCCCAGCTCGGTAAAGGTCGGCTCGCGCCCGATGATGCCAAGGATGCGCTGATACTCATCCGGCTTCAAACCGTGGCTGGCGATCAGGTCCGGCGTGATGGCGGGTTCGGTCATGGCAAATCCTCGGGCTGGGGCGCGCGCCTTGCGTCATAATGGATGTGGTCAGGAAGGAAAAGGCGAGCGTCGGGGATGCCGGTGATTATTTGGCCGCAGGGACACGCGCCCGCTGAACCCTTCCTCTTCCCAAAAATATCCCACGGGGGGTGCGGGGGGTGTGAAACCCCCCGCTGCCGGCGAAAGCCACACGCCGCACCTTAGCTGCTGCAATTCCGGTCAATCCGCACACCCCGTCGCCCGCCGAACGGGCAGCCCGCGCACAGGTGAAAAAAAAGGCCGAGCATTACGCTCGGCCAAGTCCAACAGGGAGGTATGAGGTGGTGAGAGAAACCTCAATCACCGCCTCGAAGCTGCATTTATGGGCGGGGATGATTCCGTTCAAGTCTTATCATGCCGCAACTGCATCATGGCCGTTATGCGCTGCCTGCATAGGTAGGCGTCCGGCGTTCAAGACCTGCCCAAAAACCGCGCTGGAAACGGTCAGACCTGCTGGCGCTTGCGATAGGTGAAGATCTCTTCCGTGACGAATTCGCGGAACGCCGCCACGCGTTTGGAATGGCGCAACTCTTCGGGGTAGGCCAGAAACACCGGGACCTCGCCCGATTCCACGTCTGGCAAGACCCTGACAAGATGGGGGAAATCTTCGGTGATGTAATCGGGCAGCACGCCGACACCCAGATGGTTCAGCACACCTTGCAGCACGCCAAAGTAGTTGTTCACCGTCAGGGTGGACGGAATGTCATGCGCCATCAGTTGCTGGACAAGGCTTGCCCCCGCCGCCACCTGCGCGGTGCCGGGATGCTGGCAGATCAGGCGGTGCTGGCTGAAATCATCCATCGTCAGCGGTGTGCCATTCTCGGCCAGATACTCTGGCGTGGCATAGGCCCGCATGCGGATGTTCATCAGCCGCTTGCGGATCAGGTCGGCCTGTGACGGCTCTTTCATGCGGATCGCCACGTCCGCCTCGCGCATCGGCAGGTCAAGAACCCGCTCTTCCAGCATCAGGTCGATTTTCAGGCTGGGGTATTTCTTGTACAGGCTGGCCAGACGCGGGGCCAGCCACAGCGTGCCAAAGCCGGTGGTGGTGGTCACGCGCAATTCGCCGAACACCTCGTCCTCGCTGTCGCGGATGCGGGCGGCGGTGGCGTCAAGGCGTTTGACCATCTGCTGGGTGGCATCGAACAGCAGTTCGCCCTGTTCGGTCAGGATCAGGCCGCGCGCGTGGCGGTGGAACAGGGTGACATGCAGGCTTTCCTCCAGCGCGCGGATCTGGCGGCTGACGGCGGATTGCGACAGATGCAACACCTCACCCGCGTGGGTCAGGCTGCCCTTGTCGGCCACCGCGTGAAAAATCCGAAGTTTGTCCCAATCCATCCCGAAACCTGTCTTGTCTGCAAAAATGCCAGCACGACCGCCGCTATCTAGCACGACCGCCGCTATGTAGGGAAAACCTATCCCGTGTAAATGCGCGGACCCCCGAATTTCGCCACCAAGACGTGCAATTGGGCCACTGTGCGGGGGGTGCGACACGGCGGTGTCATGGCCCTGTGATCTTTGCCGGGCAAACACCCCAGCATCGGCCCTGTGCCGCAGGAATGAGGCATCGCAATGACCAAAGACGTGACGCGGGACATCAGCTATGCGTCGTCGGCCCGGTCGCGCGGGGGCAGGGTGCTGATCCGGGCGCTGGAAAATGCGACGGGCCGCTTGTCGCTGATCCGCCGCGCGGCGGGGTACGAGGCGGATGTGGCGCGCGGCCGGTCCTTCTGGCAGGTCATCCCCGAACGCTATGGGCTTGAACTGCAGGTGATCGGCGGTTCCCTGGCCAACATCCCCGCGACCGGCCCGCTGGTGATGATCGCCAATCACCCCTACGGCATCCTTGACGGGCTGATGATGGGCCATCTTCTGGACCGGGTGCGCGGCGATTTCCGCATCCTTGCCAATTCCGTGTTCCGCCGCGCGTCGGACCTGAACCGCGTGATCCTGCCCATCTCGTTTGACGACACCGCCGAGGCCGTCCGGATGAATCTGCAAACCCGCAATCAGGCGTTGACCTACCTGAAGGACGGTGGCGCCATCGGCGTCTTTCCCGGTGGCACTGTGTCCACCGCCGCAAGGCCGTTTTCGCGCCCAATGGACCCCGGCTGGCGCACCTTTACCGCCAGGATGATCGCCCGCACCGATGCCACGGTGGTGCCGGTGTTTTTCGACGGTCACAACTCGCGCGTCTTCCAGATCGCGTCGCACATGCATGCCACCTTGCGCCTTGGTCTGCTGATCAAGGAATTCCACGCCCGCGTGGACGAACCTGTGCGCGTGGTGATCGGTCAGCCCATACCGGCCGCCACGCTTGCGCCCCTGAAATCCGACCCGACCGCGTTGATGGACGCGTTGCGCCGGGCCACCTATCAGCTTTCCCCTGCACCGCTTGCGCCTTATGGTTATGGTTACGAATTCGAGGCGCGGTACAAACGGCAAAGGGAATGGCATGGCGGTAGGGGTCTTTGACAGCGGCCTTGGGGGCCTTACGGTGCTGGACGCGCTGCAAAAGCGCCTGCCCGATGTGCCCTTTGTCTATTTCGGCGACAACGCCCATGCGCCCTACGGCGTGCGCACCGCCGATGACATCTTTGCCCTGACCTGTGCCGCGACCGAACGCCTGTGGGCCGAAGGCTGCGATCTGGTCATCCTGGCCTGCAACACCGCCAGTGCCGCCGCGCTGAAGCGGATGCAGGAAACCTGGGTGCCGCCGGGCAAGCGGGTGCTGGGCGTCTTTGTACCGCTGATCGAGGCGCTGACCGAACGGCAATGGGGCGACAACTCGCCCCCGACCGAGGTGGCGGTCAAGCATGTGGCCCTGTTCGCCACCCCCGCCACCGTCGCCAGCCGCGCGTTTCAGCGCGAACTGGCCTTTCGCGCGATTGGCGTGGATGTAGAGGCGCAGCCCTGCGGCGGCGTCGTCGATGCCATCGAACAGGGGGACGAGATATTGGCCGAGGCGCTGGTGCGCAGCCACGTCGAGGCGCTGAAACGCCGCATGCCCCACCCGCAGGCCGCCGTTCTGGGCTGCACGCATTACCCCCTTATGGAAAAGGTCTTTGCCGAGGCGTTGGGCGACGGCGTCAAGGTGTTTTCCCAAGCCAACCTTGTAGCCGAATCGCTGGCCGACTACCTGACCCGCCGCCCCGAATTCCTGGGGCCGGGCACGGTGTCGAAGTTCCTGACCACCGGGGATGCAAGGTCAGTGTCCGACCGCGCGACGCAGTTCCTGCGGCGACGGATTGTGTATGAGGGGGTTTGAGGGCGCTTGAAATCTGTTGGGTACCGTGCTTCTTTGGCCCTGTTGTGATTTCGGGGTGTTGGTATGGGACGTGTGATCGGGTGTCTTTTGGCCTTGTTTACGGGTGCCGGAGCCGCATTGGCAGACCTGCCGGGCGTGGATTTCGACCGGATGCCGGTTGGTTGCCTCATCTACAACCGATATGACAACGGCAACCAATGGGTTGAATACTATGCCGGAAAATCCGGCACCAACCATATCATTCGGACCTATGAGCGCCCTGAACACGCCGGTCAAAAAGCGCAGGAGGTCAGCACGATCACCTATGACGCCAATGGGTTCATGGTCAAACGGGTATGGGCGACCGGAAAATGGGAAAGATTCACGCCGTTTTCCTGCTTTTCGCGACCGGGCGACTGCACTTACACTTACCGCAACGCCGATGGTTTGGTGGAAACCTTCAAGGGCAAGGTGCGCAAATCGGGCAAGTCGCTCGTCAGCTCTGGTGGATTTGTGGGCCAAGCGCCGTTCAACGACTCCACGCTGCGGCTTGGACCCTTTGGCAACATAGAAAGCTACACAGAAGGTTCGACCCAATTCAAAGTTGTGAAATACGCCGATTGTGGGCTGTGACACCTTCCTGATACGTCTGTGTACATCGGTGAAGAAACTCTAAACAGTCGCGAATAATCCTTTGTATTCAATAGTTTGTTCGAGGCGTGGCGTGGAGTCCACGCTGAACGCTGTCATGCAAAACCGCTTGCATCGTGGGCAGGACCCCTCCAAAAGAAGGCAGTTTCGCGTAAGGGGCCGACATGACCAGGAAAATCGCCATTCTCGGGGCTTCGGGCTATACAGGGGCGGAGCTTGTCCGTCTGATCGCCACCCATCCCGACATGCAGATCGTGGCCCTGTCGGCGGATCGCAAGGCGGGGATGATGATGGCGGATGTCTTTCCGTTTCTGCGCCACCTTGACCTGCCGCGTCTGCAAAAGATCGACGAGATTGATTTTTCCAATGTTGACCTGTGCTTCTGCGCGCTTCCTCATGCAACGACGCAGCTTGTGGTGGCCGCCCTGCCGCCGGACCTGAAGGTGGTGGACTTGTCCGCCGATTTCCGCCTGCGCGATGTGGCAGAGTATGAAAAGTGGTACGGCCAGCCCCATGCCGCGCCTGATCTGCAGGCGACGGCTGTTTATGGGTTGACGGAATTCTACCGCGACCAGATTCGCACCGCCCGCCTTGTGGCTGGAACCGGGTGCAACGCCGCCACGGGGCAATTCGCCCTGCGCCCGTTGATTTCGGCAGGCTGCATCGATCTGGACCACATCCTGATCGACCTAAAGGCGGGGGTAAGCGGGGCCGGGCGGTCGTTGAAGGAAAACCTGCTGCACGCCGAACTGTCGGGCGGGACGCACGCCTATTCGGCGGGGGGCAAGCACCGCCACCTGGGCGAGTTTGATCAGGAATTCAGCCTGCTGGCGGGCCGCCCCGTGCATATCCAGTTCACGCCGCACCTTTTGCCGATGAACCGGGGCATCCTTGCCACCACCTATGTCAAGGGCGATGCGGGCGTGGTGCACGAAACCCTTGCAACCGCCTATAAAGACGAGCCTTTTCTGAAGGTGCTACCTTTCGGCGCACTCCCCTCGACACGCGACATCGCAGGGTCCAACTTCTGTCATATCGGTGTTGTCGGAGACCGTGTTCCCGGCAAGGCGGTCGTGGTGGCGGTGCTGGACAACCTGACCAAGGGCAGCAGCGGGCAGGCCATCCAGAACGCCAACCTGATGCTGGGTCTGGACGAAACGGCGGGGCTGATGCTGGCCCCGATCTTCCCATAAGGGGGCGGTATGGCGGGTCTGAAAGGTCTTAAGAAACAACGGCGTATCCAGATCATCCTGATGGCTGTGGCGGCCTTGGCCCTCAGCACCGGATTGATCGGTTATGCCATGCGCGACGGCATCAACTTCTTCCGCTCGCCCACACAGGTGGTCACCGAACCGCCCCAACCGGGCGAGGTGTTCCGCATCGGCGGGCTGGTGGAAGAGGGCAGCATCGTGCGCGGGCAGGGCGAAACCATCACCTTCCGCGTGACCGACACGAACGAGACGATCCCCGTCCGCTATACCGGCGTCCTGCCCGATCTGTTTTCCGAAGGCCAGGGCATGGTGGGCACCGGCTCGATGCAAGGCGACACGTTCCAAGCCACGGAAATCCTTGCAAAACACGACGAAACCTATATGCCCGCCGAGGTGGTGGACGCGCTGAAGGAACAAGGCGTCTACCAAGACCCCGACAGCTAGCGCGCGCCCGGTTTTCACAGGCTTAACCGCGCCGGGCCAGCCTTTCCCCATGAACGGGGAAAGCTGCCATGAAACATGTCGCCGAAATTGCCGCCGAAATCGTCGCCCGGGAAGGCGGCTTTGTGAATGACCCCGACGATCCGGGCGGGGCCACCAATCACGGTGTGACCCTTGCCACGCTGCGCCGTCTGGGGATTGACGTCACGGGGGACGGGCGCTCCGATCTGGCCGATGTGCGCGCGCTGACGCCAGCGCAGGCGGCAGATATCTATGTGGAGCATTACTTTCGCCGCCCCGGTCTGGATGCGCTGCCCGCACCGCTGCAGGCGTCGGTGTTCGACATGCAGGTCAACGCGGGCGCAAACGCGGTCAAGGTGTTGCAGCGGTTGCTGACGGACATGGGCTATCCTTGCGACCCCGATGGTCAGGTGGGGCCACAGACCATCCGCGCGGCGGAACTGGCCTTTCAGGCGGCGCCGTCGCATCTGGTCGACGCTTACGGGATCGCGCGGCGGAATTACTATTACGCCCTTGCCGATGCGCGCCCCGCATCGCGCAAATATGCCCGCCGCCGCGACGGTGGCAAAGGCGGCTGGATCGTCCGGGCTGAGGAGTTCATTGCGCCGAAATATCACCTGACGGACGCGCAGCACCGCGCGCGGGTGGCGGCATGGGGCTGATCGGCAAGGTGCTGGCCCCCGGTGCAGTCACCGCGTTGGGGCAGGCGGCCACCGGGCTGGCCGAGGTGTTCACCCCATCGGCCACCCGCCGGATGGAGCTGTCGGCGCAGGCGCAGATGGCCGCCCTGCGCCAGTTGGGCGAAGAATACGGCCACCCGTCGCTGGGCTGGTTCGATCGGACGGTGAACGGGCTGAACCGGTTGCCGCGCCCCATGCTGGCCTTTGGGACGATCGGGCTGTTTGTTTATGCCATGGTCGACCCACAGGCTTTTGCCGCGCGGATGGTGGGGCTGAATGCGGTGCCTGAACCGCTGTGGTGGCTGCTCGGGGCGGTGGTCGCCTTTTATTTTGGCGCGCGCGAGACGTATTATTTCCGAAACCGCCAAGGCGGGGCTGCACCAACCGATGCACCGTCCGAAGACAACCCCGCGCTTGACGAATGGCGGGCCGGGCAGGGGTAACGGCCTTGCCGTCCTTGACCTGTTCGGTTGCCTCTGGCATTGCCGGGGCAATTGAACAGGACTTGATCAAATGAACCTCTTCTCGGATATCCGGGGCCTCGTTGTTGACGCCATCGGTGATCTTGCGGCCGACGGTGTGTTGCCCGCCGGTCTGGACCTTGCCGCCGTCGCGGTGGAACCGCCGCGCGATGCGGCCCATGGTGACATGGCGACCAACGCCGCAATGGTGCTGGCCAAGCCCGCCAACATGTCTCCCCGCGCAATTGCCGAGGCGCTGGCCACGCGGCTGATGCGTGATCCGCGTCTGGCGGGCGTCGATGTGGCGGGGCCGGGGTTTCTGAACCTGCGGCTGTCGCCCGTGCTGTGGCAGGGCGTGGTGCGGTCGGCGCTGATCGACGGGCTTGATTATGGCCGGTCCACCCTTGGCGCCGGGCAAAAGGTCAACGTCGAATTCGTGTCCGCCAACCCGACCGGGCCAATGCATGTGGGCCATGTGCGGGGGGCCGTCTTCGGCGATGCGCTGGCGCGGTTGCTGGCCTTTTCCGGCTGGAACGTGACGCGGGAATATTACATCAACGACGGCGGCGCGCAGGTCGATGTGCTGGCGCGGTCTGCCTTTGAACGCTACCGCGAGGCCAACGGGCTGGAGCCTGAAATCCGCGAAGGCCTGTATCCCGGCGATTATCTGATCCCGGTGGGCGAGGCGTTGAAGACCAGATACGGCACCACCCTGCTGGATCAGCCGGAATCCGTCTGGCTGGCGGACGTGCGCGATTTCGCGACCGAGATGATGATGGCCGAAATCCGTGGCGATCTGGCGCTTCTGGGTGTGCAGATGGACGTCTATTCGTCGGAAAAGGCACTGTATGCCACCGGCGAGATCGAGGCCGCGATTGAAACCCTGCGTGGCATGGACCTCATCTATGAAGGCACGCTGGAACCGCCAAAGGGCAAAGAGCCCGAGGATTGGGAACCCCGCGTCCAGACCTTGTTCCGCAGCACCGCGCATGGCGACGACGTAGATCGCCCGGTGCAGAAATCCGATGGGTCGTGGACCTATTTCGCCCCCGACATCGCCTATCACCACAACAAGGTGAAACGCGGCTTTGACGCGTTGATCGACATTTTCGGGGCCGATCACGGCGGCTATGTCAAACGGATGAAGGCGGCGGTGTCGGCGCTGTCGCATGGCCGCGTGCCGCTCGACATCAAGTTGATCCAACTGGTCAAGCTGTGGAAGAACGGCGAACCCTTCAAGATGTCGAAACGCGCGGGCACCTTTGTGACCTTGCGCGATGTGGTGGAAATGGCCGGTGCCGATGTCACCCGGTTCATCATGCTGACGCGCAAGAACGACGCGGCGCTGGATTTCGACTTTGACAAGGTGCTGGAACAGTCCAAGGACAACCCGGTTTTCTATGTCCAATACGCCAATGCCCGGATCAATTCGGTGATCCGCAAGGCGCGAGAGGCTGGGATTGATTGCGACACGGGCGTTCTGGCCGCAGCCGATCTGTCGAAACTGGCGCACGAGGCGGAAATCGCCTTGTCGCGCAAAATCGCCGAATGGCCGCGCCTGGTAGAGATTGCCGCGCGCAACAATGAACCGCACCGGGTGGCGTTCTATCTGTACGAACTCGCCTCGGAATTGCACGGGTTGTGGAACAAGGGCAACGACGACGCCAGCTTGCGCTTTGTGCAAGAGGGCGATCCCGCCACATCACAGGCGAAAATCGCACTGGCCAAGGCCGTTTCCGTTGTCATTTGCGCGGGTCTTGCTATCTTGGGCGTCACTCCGGTCGAGGAAATGCGCTGACTTACAAGCGCCCGTCCGGGGGGAACAGGCAAGACAGCGGGGCAGGGAAGCCCGCCCCCGCAGTGAGGCAGAGCATGGCGGACGTGGACTTCGATGATTTCGATGACGGCTATGGCACGCCCATGGCCGCATCCGGCTTGGCACCAAGGATGCTTAGTCTGGCGGGGGCGGCCTCTTCGGCGGCGCTGATCGTGGGGCTTGGCATCTGGGGCTATAACCTTGCGGTGCGGGATGTGACCGGCATCCCGGTCATTCGCGCGCTTGAGGGGCCGATGCGCATCGCCCCCGACAATCCCGGCGGCGAGGTGGCCGCGCATCAGGGGTTGGCCGTCAACGCCGTGGCCGCCGTGGGTGTCGCCTCGCCGCCGCCTGAACGGCTGGTGCTGGCCCCGCGCCCGGTGGAATTGTCGATGGAGGATACCCCCGGTCTTGGCACGCTTGACGCGGTCGATGCGCCGATTGCCGTAACGGACGTTTCGGCCCCGGTCGATGGCATCCTGCCGACCCCGATCATCAGCGAAGACCTGTTGACCGATGTCATCACCGACGATCCGGTGGATGCAGGTCTTGCCGACCCCGCCCGCGTCGCCATGCCCACCGATGGCCCCGATCCAGACGCCGTCGCAAAGGCGCTGGCCGAGGCGCTGGCGCTGGAAGAAACCCCGGTGGAAGATGCGCTGGCCGTTGCTGCCCTTGCGCCCGAGGTTGCGCCGGAACCTGCGATCACGGATCAACCGATGGCCACAAGTGTCCGGCCACAGCGCAGGCCCGGCGCTGTCCCCGCCCCGATCGTGCCGACGGCCGTTGCCGATGTTGCCTTGGCCGCCCCTGCCGCCACGCCGGTGGCCGAGGTGGACGCGGGCACGATTGCCGCAGGCACACGGCTGGTCCAGTTGGGCGCGTTCGACACGCCCGATCAGGCGCGGTCGGAATGGGGCCGGTTGTCGAACCGCTTCCCCGATCTGCTGGCGACGAAATCGCTGGTGGTGCAGTCGGCGGAAAGCGGCGGTCGCACCTTCTATCGCTTGCGCGCCCTTGGCTTTGCCGGCGCGGACGAGGCGCGGGATTTCTGCACGTCCCTGCTGGAACAGAACGCATCCTGCATCCCGGTCGAGCAGCGATGACCAGTGTCGGCACCGGCGCTGCGATCTTTGGCTGCGCCGGGCCGGTGCTGTTGCCGGACGAAGTGGCGTTCTTTCGCGATGCCGATCCGTTTGGCTTTATCCTGTTTGCCCGCAACGTCGAAACCCCCGAACAAGTGCGTCGCCTGACAGGTGATCTGCGCGCCGCCGTTGGGCGCGATGCGCCCATTCTGGTGGACCAGGAAGGCGGGCGCGTGCAACGTCTGCGTGCCCCCCACTGGCGCGAATGGCTGCCCCCGTTGGACATGGTGGCGCAAGCCGGGGACAACGCCGTCCGCGCCATGGCGCTGCGCTATCGCATCATTGCCGCCGAACTGCGCGCGGTGGGGATCGATGCCAACTGCGCGCCCTGCGCCGATGTCGTGACAGAGGCCACCCATCCCTTTTTGCGCAACCGTTGCTATGGCAGCGATCCCCTACAGGTCGCGATCATTGCCCGCGCCGTGGCCGAGGCGCATCTTCAGGGCGGCGTCTTGCCGGTGATCAAGCATCTGCCGGGCCATGGCCGCGCCAATGCCGACACGCATCACGATCTGCCCACCGTCACCGTTGACCGTGCCACGCTTGCCGCCACCGACTTTGCCCCGTTCCGCGCGCTGAATGATCTGCCGCTGGCGATGACCGCGCATATCATCTTTGCCGCCTATGACGCCGACCATCCCGCCACCCAAAGCCCCGCCATGATCCGCGTGATACGAGACGAGATCGGCTTTGGCGGCCTGCTGATGACCGATGATCTGAACATGCAGGCGCTGTCAGGCTCGCTTGCCGAACGCACCTTGCGGTCGATCCGGGCGGGCTGCGATCTGGCGCTGCACTGCAAGGGCGATCTGGCAGAAATGCAGGCTGTGGCACAGGCGGCGGGGCCGATGGTGCCTGCGACGCTGGAACGGGCAAAGGCCGCCTCGTTGCACCGCCTGACGCCCGACCCCGTTGACATCGCCACGCTGGAGGATGACCTTTCAGCACTGGTATCCGGGCGCGCATATGGCTGATGACTGGTCCGATGTCGAACGACTTGCCCCCGCCGACCGCATGGCGGCCGAGGCGCTGATTGTCGATGTCGACGGGTTTGAAGGGCCGCTTGATCTGCTGCTGACGCTGTCGCGCACGCAAAAGGTGGATTTGCGGCGGATTTCTGTGCTGCAACTGGCCGAACAATACCTGATCTTCGTGCAGCGGGCGCAGGCGCTGCGCATTGAACTGGCGGCAGATTATCTGGTGATGGCAGCGTGGCTTGCGTTCCTGAAATCGCGCCTGCTGCTGCCGCCCGATCCCACCGACGAAGGCCCCAGCGCCGAAGACCTTGCCGCCCATCTGGCCTTTCAGCTTGAACGCCTTGGTGCCATGCGCGAGGCGGCGGCGCGATTGATGGCACGCGATCAGAAGGGGCGCGATTTCTTTGTGCGCGGCCTGCCCGAAGATGTGACGCTGCACCGCCATGTCACCTATTCCGCCACCCTGATTGATCTGATGCGCGCCTATGCCCGCATCCGCACGCGTGATGATTTCCGCCCCTTTGTCATGGACCGCGACCATGTCTTCACCATGGAACAGGCGCTGGACCGGATGCGCGGACTGATCGGCTATGCGGGGCAGTGGGCTGACCTGACCACCTTTCTGCCCGAAGGCTGGGACACCAACCCGATGCGGCGGCGGTCTGCCACCGCCGCGCATTTTGCCGCCATCCTGGAACTGGCCAAGCGCGGCCAGATCGACCTGCGGCAGGCGGAGACCTTTGCCCCGATCCAGCTGCGCCGGAAAGACTGAATGACCCGTGACCCGATCGAGAAATCCCTGTTCGAGGCGCCGCCCATGGGCGAACAGGAGCGCATGGTCGAGGCGATCCTGTTTGCCAGCGCCGATCCGGTGACGGTGGCCGAACTGGTGGCGCGCATGCCCCATGGGTGTGACCCGGCCGAGGCACTGGTGACCTTGCGCAAACGCTATGACGGGCGCGGCGTCAATCTGGTGCGGGTGGGCGATGCCTATGCCTTTCGCACTGCGCCCGATCTGGGGCACCTGATGCGCAAGGAATCGGTCGAACAGCGCAAACTGTCGCGCGCGGCCATCGAAACGCTGGCCATCGTCGCCTATCACCAGCCCGTCACCCGCACCGAGATCGAGGAAATCCGCGGCGTCGCCGTGTCACGCGGCACCATCGACCAACTGATGGAGTTGGAGTGGATCAGGCTGGGTCGCCGCCGCATGACGCCCGGCCGTCCGGTGACCTTTGTGGTGACGGAACAGTTCCTTGACCACTTCGGCCTTGAATCCGCCCGCGATCTGCCGGGGTTGAAGGAACTGCGCGCGGCGGGTCTGCTGGACAACCGGCCCTTGCCCGGATCAATGCAAAAGCCGGATGATGAGGAAGAGGCCACGTTGGGCCAAAGTGAACTTTTCGAGGATTGAGCTTATGGACCTGAACCGCATCCTGAACACCATCATCAACATCGTCCTGCGCCGGGCGGTGAATGGGGCGATCAACACCGGCGTCAACCATCTGGCGTCAAAGGGCAAGAAACCCGCCGACATGACCCCTGCCGAACACGCCCAAGCCAGCAGCGCCCGCGATCTGGCCAAACGCGCCCGCAAGGCCGCCCGCGTGACCCGCAGGCTGGGGCGCTAGGGCGCGGTTGCTTTCCGACACCCCCGCGCTACAGTCCGAAACGGTGCTTGTGCTGGTATGAGTGATGGCAGTTCCCGAAATACGTGTGTCCTTTCAGGGCGGCGGTGCGCTGATGGCCGCGATGATCCCCATCGCCCACGCCCTGCGGGATGCAGAGGTGCGGGGCTATGTTCGTATTGGCGATGTTGCAGGCACATCCGCTGGTTCGGTGGCCGGGGCGCTGCTGGCCTCGCACGGGGATTTCGCCAACCTGCGCACTTATCTTGACACCACATTGCCAGCCGACGCGCGATTGGCCGTCGGGCAGTTTCGCGGCAGGCTTGGTGCGGGCAAGCTGATCTGGGGCCTGATCCGCATCGTCGGGGGCTGGGATGTCATCCCGCTTCACCGGCAGCGGGCGTTCTTTCTGTCGATCTTTCGCGCGGCAGGGGTGGAATTGGCGGGCAAAGACACCGCCGACCGCGACCTGACCGACTACGGCAAGACCGGCCTGCCCACCCTCAGCATCACCCGCAGTTCGCTGGACGAGGCAAAGCTTCAGGTGATGCGGAGCGGTCCGGTGATCGATGCCATCCTTGATTCCTGCGCAATCCCCTTCATCCTGCGCGGCTATCGCACCGCGCGCCTGCGGCCCCATGTCGATGGGGGCTTGTGTGAAAACCTGCCCATCAGCGGCTTTGATCTGGATGACAACATTCCGATCCTTGCCGTCTCGGTGGACACGGACCCGGAACAGGGACAGGCGGCATCGCAAAAGCGCAATCTCTTTTCTTTTTTCATGCAGCTTTTCAGCACCTCCATCGGTCACAATGTCGCCCGGTCCAAGGAAATCGTGGGCCGCCAGATGACGATCGAGGAACGCGTGCCTTTCGCCTTTCATCAGGTCGAAGAGGCGGTCGCCTGGCTGCGTGATCGACAGAACTATGACAAGGTGTATGACAGGGCCTACCGCCGGGTGCTGGATTTTGCGCAATTGCAAAGCAACCTGAAACCCGAAGGACGGCTTTTGACCGGCCGGAACACCGTGCGGGGGCGGGACCGTCAACTGCACCTGCTGTTGCAGGATGACTATGACGCCGATGCCTTTTCTGCCGAAAGCGCCTCGTTGCACGTCAGTTGCGAAAGTCTGCGCAATCCCGATCCGAAATCCTATCGCAGCTATGACATCGTGGCCGCGCGGACTCGGTGCTGCGTGAAAAAGCCAGGGGCGCGGCTCTATCGGTCACAGTTGCGCAGGCTCGAGCAGGGGATTCACCCCACAACCTGGAGCGTGACAAACGTCACCCGCACTCAGCCCGTTCGTTTCACCGCCTTCCACTACCGCGACGATCCGAACACCGGCGATCAACACGACCCGTGTTTCCTGCGCTTTGACCAACCGCATGACGACTTTGCCGTCGGTGATATCCTTGAGGTCGCCCGGAATGCTTGGGCTGGATTCCGAAAAGCGCGATTTCATCGCCTTCAACAATGTTCATGCGCATGCGATTCCGATGGAAATTATCCTGACTTATCCAGCGGTTCTGGGCACCTTGGTGGTGGACCCGTCCCCTGCGGATGCAACGATGCCCGTGCTTCAGGTCATGGATCGCACGCAGTTGGAACGTCATTGCGGTATCGCGGACGTTTCTACCAAGCCGATCGGGGTGCGGTCGGAACATCCCGTTCCCCCGAAAGGAAAGATCAAGGCATGGTTTGCAAGACCGTGATGGGCGATCCAGCGAACGCTGCTGATTTTCCTATCGAAATCGCACTTCAAGGATGTTATAAACCCCTTAAATAAACAAGGGAAAGCCATGGCACACCCCGCCTGGCCCCAGTTGAGGCAGAGTATATGACCATGATCAGGAAACGCCCCTTCGCTGTCCACTTTGGCGTCGAAGGCGATACGGTCTGAAATCCGGTCAGGCGGACCGGAACTGCTTGGCCAGTTTCAATCCCTGGCCCTGATAGTTTGACTTGATCGTTTGCCCGTACAGGGCGTCGGGGCGGGCGGCCATGCGTTCATAAACCAGCCTGCCCACCACCTGCCCATGTTCCAGCACGAAGGGTGCCTCGTGGCAGCGCACCTCTAGCACGCCGCGCGATCCGGCCCCGCCCGCTGCGGCATGGCCAAAGCCGGGGTCAAAGAACCCGGCGTAATGCACACGGAATTCCCCCACCATCGCCAGATAAGGCGCCATTTCGGCGGCATAATCGGGGGGAATCGTCACCGCCTCGCGGCTGACAAGGATGTAGAACGCGCCGGGGTCCAGGATGATCCGCCCCTCGCGCGTGCGGATTTCTTCCCAGAAATCAGCCACGGGGTAATGGCCGATCAGATCAAGGTCGATCACACCCGCATGGGGTTTGGCGCGGTAGCCGACCAGATCGCCGTCCGCGGGCAACAGGTCCACCGAAAAGCCCAGACCTTCGGAAATCACCGCCTCGCCGGTCACCAGCGGATCGGCGGCGTGCAGGGTGGTCAGTGCGGCATCAGACAGCACCGCCTGCCCGTTGCGGAACCGGATCTGGTTCAGCCGCATGCCGGGGCGCACCAGCACGGAAAAACTCTTGGGGCACACTTCGGCATACAGCGGGCCTGCGTACCCTTCGGGGATGCGGTCAAATTCTGTGCCGCCATCGGTGATGGTGCGGGTCAGAAGGTCCAGCCTGCCGGTCGATGATTTGGCATTGGCGACGGCGGTGATGCCTCTTGGCAGCGACAGCGCCTCCATCAGGGGAATCACATAGACGCAGCCCTTTTCCAGCACGGCCCCATCGGTCAGGTCGACCTTGTGCATTCCGAATTCGTCCAGCCGCTGCGCCACGGTGCGCCCGTGCCCCGTCAGGAACGAGGCGCGCACCCGGTAGGCCACAGTCCCCAACCGCAGATCGAGGCTGGCAGGCTGCACCTGTGCGGGGGTGATGGCGGGGTCGGCGGTGATGCCGCCCGATGCGATCAGGGCGCGCAAGGCCTGTGCGGGAAGAACACCGGTTGCCGTCATCCTTGCCCCCCGCCCGTGACCTTGGGCCTAAAAACGGAACCGCCCGCACGGCCTTGCGACCGGCGGGCGGTTTCGGTGTTGGTCGGGCCGGTGAGATTCGAACTCACGACCTTCCGCCCCCCAGACGGACGCGCTAACCAGGCTGCGCCACGGCCCGACACGCGGGATACATACTGATATTCCGGGCAGGGGCAAGCAGGAAAGCGCATGTTTGTGATGATCAGCGCGCGCGGCGGCGCGACACGGCGGCGACCCGTTCCCGCAGGTCGCGCAGGCGGTCGCGCAGCACGATCAGTTCGGCCTGACGGTGGGTCAGGCTGCCCGTTGGCAACAGGCGCAGACGGCCTGCGGCGCTTGTCACCGCAGGTACCGCCGCTTCGGCGTCTGATTCGACACGCGGCGTTTCTATCGGTGTTTCCATGGCCGTTTCTGCGGCCTCTGTTTCGAGATCGGAGTCCTGGGGCAGGTCGGATTCAAGGTCCGCAGGTGTGTCTGCCAGGTCGTCAGGCCCCTGCGTCGCGTGATCCGCGTTGTCTGTCCGCGTCCCTTCGGCCCCGATCAGGACATCGTCGGAAATCGGCGCCTCGGGGGCGTGGTGCGGATCGGGGTGATCTGCTGCGTCACCGCTCTGCGCAAGGATTTCCACGTCGACGTCCGCAAAGGGTGCGCCGGGCGCGACATCGTCCGCAATTTCGTCCGCCATTTCGTGCGCGGCATCCGCCGGATCATCGACCGCAATGAAAGCGGCATCTTCCACCGCGTCGGTTTCTGCAACGACTGGCTCTGCCACGGCATCGGGAATGTCTTGCCACAGATCGGCCTGAACCGGGGCAGGGCGATCGGGGGCAGGGCGATCCGCCTCCCGTTCCGACCGCGTCAGCGCGGTTTCCAGTGCGATGATCTGCGCGGTTTCCGCCTCGGCCGGGGCGATCACCTCGGCCTCGGACAGGGCGAATTCGCGGGCCAGGGCGGCTTCGACCTCGTCCGCGTCGTCAATCTCTTCGCTGCCACCGGCAAGGGCCGCGACATGCCGGATGCCGTGTTCGCGCAGGATTTTCTGCACGCCGCGAATCGTCAGACCTTCGTCATGCAGCAGATGCTTGATCCCGCCCAACAGCGCCACATCGGCGGGGCGGTAATAACGCCGCCCCCCGGCGCGCTTGACGGGCCTGATCTGGGGAAACCGGCTTTCCCAGAACCGCAGGACATGGGCCGGGGTTTCCAGAACTTCGGCCACCTCGCTTATGGTGCGGAAGGCGTCGGGCGACTTGTCCATCCGCACCCGTCCTTAGCGCTTGGACCCGGCGGCGACGCGGTCCTTCATCAGGTGCGACGGCCGGAAGGTCAGCACGCGGCGCGGGCTGATCGGCACTTCGTCGCCCGTCTTGGGGTTGCGTCCGACGCGGGCCGACTTGTCCCGCACCGAAAACGTGCCGAAGGACGATATCTTGACCGTCTCGCCGCCAGCCAGCGAATCCGACATGTGCTGAAGCACGCTTTCCACCAGCAAGGCGCTTTCATTGCGCGACAGGCCCACCTCTCGGAAGACGGCCTCGCTCAGGTCCATGCGCGTCAGGGTCTTTTCACTCATCATATCCCCCCCGGGTTTTTCAAGCAGATTGGGGGTTTTGGATTTCCGAGTCAATATCAACCACTTGGCCAGCGCAATTCAGGCGGATTACCAGCGCAGAACGACCGATCCCCAGGCAAGTCCGCCGCCGATCGCCTCGGTTACGACCAGATCGCCCTGTTTGATCTGCCCGCGCTGCTTGCCCACCGACAGCGCCAGCGGGATGGATGCGGCAGAGGTGTTGCCATGATCCTGCACGGTGACGACGACATGATCCATCGGCACCTGCATCCGCTTTGCGGTGCCTTCGATGATGCGGATATTGGCCTGATGCGGCACGATCCAGTCGACATCGCCGCCGGTCAGCCCGATCTTCTCAAGCGCCGTATGTGCAGTTTCGGCAAGCTTTTCAACGGCATGGCGGAAAACTTCTTTTCCCTGCATCCGCAGATAGCCGGTCGTGCCGGTGGATGTGCCACCATCGACATAGAGCAGATCCTTGTGCCGCCCGTCGGAATGCAGATCGGTGGACAGGATGCCCCGGTCAGCAGTCGTGCCATCGCCGGTGGTCTTTTCAAGCACGATCGCCCCGGCCCCGTCGCCAAACAGAACGCAAGTGGTGCGGTCGGTCCAGTCCATCAGACGGCTGAAGGTTTCGGCCCCGATCACCAGCACCCGGTCCGCCTGACCCGAGATGATCAGCGCATTCGCATTGGCCATGGCAAAGACAAAGCCCGCGCAGACTGCCTGCACATCAAAGGCAAAGCCGCGCGTCATGCCCAGATTGGCCTGCACCATCGTCGCGGTCGACGGAAAGGTCAGGTCCGATGTCGAGGTGGCCAGCACAATGGCATCGATCTGGTCGGCCTGCATCCCGGCATCGGCCAGGGCGGCCTTCGCCGCGCGCGTGGCCAGATCGGATGTGGTCTGCCCCTCGGCCGCAAAGTGCCGCCGCTCGATCCCGGACCGCGCCCTGATCCATTCGTCGGATGTTTCGACAAGCGTTTCCAGATCGGCGTTGGAGACGACCTTTTCGGGCAAATAGTGCCCGACACCCCGTACGACAGCGCGTATCGTCATTCGCTGGACCCGTTCCCCGGCCCGGTTGGGGCCCCTGTTGCGGCGGCATCCTGCCCCGCGTGACCTGACGGCGCAAGACGCGCCGCAAGCCGTTCCTGAAATCCCGATTCCGCCAGTTGATAGGCCAGATGGATCGCTGCGGCGATGCCGGTGGCATCGGCGGCACCGTGCGATTTTACCACTGTGCCGTTCAGCCCCAGAAAAACGCCGCCGTTCACCCGGCGCGGATCGATCCGCTTTTGCAGACGCTTCAACGACGACAGCGCCAGCAGCGCCGCGATTTTCGACAGATAGGTGGCGTTGAACGCTTCTTTCAGGAAATCGCTTATCAGCTTGGCGGTTCCTTCGCCGGTCTTCAAAGCGATGTTACCGGTGAACCCGTCCGTCACGATCACATCGACCCGGTCCGACGGGATATCGCCGCCTTCGACAAAACCGACAAAGTCGTAAGACCCGGCTTCGGCGGCGGCGGTCATCTGGTCATAGGCGACCTTCAGTTCAGCGCGGCCCTTGTGTTCTTCGGTGCCGACGTTCAGCAGCCCGACCCGTGGACGCGCCACGTTCAGGCCGTTGCGGGCGTAAGCTGCGCCCATCGTCGCGTATTGCAGCAAATCTTCGGCGTCGGCCTTGATGTCGGCGCCCACGTCCAGCATCAGGTTGAAGCCGCCGGGGTTGCGCGATGGCCACAGGCACGCAATTGCGGGGCGGTTCACCCCCGGCAGCTTGCGCAGGCGCAGCATCGCCACCGCCATCAGCGCGCCGGTATTGCCGCAGGACACCGCCACGGTCGCCTCGTGCTGTTTGACGCTGTCTATGCAAGACCACATCGAAGTGCCGTCGCCATGGCGCATCACCTGTGCGGGTTTGTCGTGCATCGTCACCACGCGCGGGGCATGGCGGATGGTGCATCGGTCGTTCAGCGACGCCTCGCGCGCGATCATCGGGGCAAGAACGGCGTCGTCGCCATGAACGACAAAGGCAATGGCCGGATTCTGTGTGGCAGACAGCACAAGACCGGCAACAACGGTTGCCGGTCCGCGATCTCCGCCCATCGCGTCAACGGAAATGACGATGCGCTTGACGCTGCCGCTGGCCGAAGTGTCGAACCCGCTGGGCATGGCGTGACGCGCGAAAGGGCGCGGCTTACGCCGCGTCCTCGTCCAGATCGACGTCTTTGGTGGTCGCCACGACTTCGCGGGCATCGTAATGGCCGCAGGCGCCGCAGACGTGGTGCGGGCGCTTCAGCTCGCCGCAGTTGGAACATTCCTGCGGGTTGCCAGCAACGAGCGCGTCGTGCGCGCGGCGCATGTTGCGCTTGGATTTCGTGACTTTATTCTGGGGGACAGCCATGTCTCAACCTCGGGGTAGTGGGGACATGCCCCTGATTTTTCTTTACGATCAGCGGTCTGCCCGTGTCAAAAACGCGGGTTGGCCAGCCATCGAATGAGGCGCGGAACATAGACGGATTTGGGGCAGGCGCAAGCCCCTTTGTGGGGCAGGCGGGACCATGCGCTATGCATCACCCTTCGGGCCGCCAAGACGGTCTTTCAGACCGGCCAGACCGGCAAAGGGTTTCAGGTCTTCGTCCCGCAACGGGGCCGCTCCCGGCGCCGTAAAGACCGCCTCGCCCAAGGCCACGCCGGGTGCGCGCGGGTAGGGGGGCAGCGCCAGAGTCAACGCCTCTCGGGCGACATCGTTGATATCGATCACCTCGGGCATGGGTTCGGTGGTGTCATCCTCGGGCATCTCGGCCTCTTCGCCCTCGGGGTAGGTGAACTCGGACAGGTATTTGCGCACCACCACCTCGTCTATCTCGGCGGTGACGGGGACGAGTGTCACCGAACAGGCCTGCACCACCGTCGCGATCATCCGTGCCTCAAGCACCACATCGTGCCGACCGGCGGGCCGCAATTCCCCCCGAAAGTCAAATCGCGTCAGCCCGATCAGATCCAACGCCTGCGCCATCTCGGCCCGTCCGGCGGCATCGGGATGCAACGCAAAGCGTGTCGGTTTGCGCGACGACAGGGCGGTTGTGCGAAACGACAGGCTGGCGGGCGGGGTGGCATCGTTGGTCATGGGGGTGGTCCTGTGCAGATCGGCGGGCGTCAACATGTGCGCTTTCGGACGCCCATGGTCAACTCGGGCCCGCAAGCGGTGTTCCATTCTTGAACAGTGGCCCTACCTTCTGTAAGCCAGCATAAAGGGCCGACACTGCGGGCTTGCGTTCTTTCCGGTCGGGCCACGGTCCGGCAGGGGCAGCCCGCGCCACAGGCACCACGACAGGCGAGGGGAACGGCATGGGTTTCATCGGCAGGGCAAAATTCGCGCGCGGTGCGTTGGTCGGTATGGCGCTGGCCCTTGCGGTGGCGTGTTCGCCCGTGTTCCGCAACCACGGTTATATCCCGCCCGACACCGAACTCGCCTTGATCGAGGTGGGCACCGACACGCGCGAGACGGTCGCCGAAAAGGTGGGCCGCCCCTCGACCGAAGGGCTGCTGAACGATGTCGGCTGGTTCTACGTCCAAAGCCGCTGGCAGCATCGCGGCGCGCTGGCCCCCAAGGAAATCGAACGTCAGGTCGTCGCCATCACCTTTACCGAAGGCGGCACGGTCCAGAACGTCGAACGTTTTGGACTGGAACAGGGCAAGGTCGTGCCGCTGTCGCGCCGTGTCACCGAAAGCAACATCAAGGGAATCGGCCTGATCCGTCAGCTTTTGGGCAACATCGGCCGCATCGGTCCCGGCGCGCTGGCAGGCTAATCGGCCTGCTCGAACGTCATCGCGACACCGTTCATGCAATAGCGCAGTCCGGTCGGGGCAGGGCCGTCGGGAAAGACATGTCCCAGATGCGCGTCGCAGCGGGCGCAATGCACCTCGGTCCGGCGCATCCACAGGGTGCGATCCTCGGTCTCGCCCACGGCTTCGCTGTCCAGCGGCGCAAAGAACGACGGCCAGCCGGTGCCGGAATCGAACTTGGTCGCCGCATCGAACAGCGGCGCATCGCAGCACACACAGCGGAACGTGCCGGGGCCTTTGGGGAAATCGTCATGGCTGAAGGCGCGCTCTGTGCCGTGCTTGCGCGTGACCTTGTAGGCAAGGTCGGTCAGTTGTGCCCGCCACTCTGCGTCCGATTTGATGACCTTGTCCATGATGCGCCGTCCTTTGTGCCGTCACGCTTGCCTGTTCTGCGGCCCGCAGCGCATATTTAGGGCCGACACCGCCGTTCGCCAAGGCGGGAAACAGGGGGACAGGCCGGTGCTGGCATTGTGCAGGGGACGCTACACCGCCCGTCTTGCCATGGGCGGGGCGGATCTGGACCGCGCGCAACGCCTGCGCCAGTCGGTGTTCCGCACGCGGCGGGGGTTGGCAAACACCCCCAGCGACGCCGACCCTTTTGACGCGGCCTGCCATCACATTCTGGTCGAGGAAACGGCGACGGGCACGCTTGTCTGCTGCTACCGCCTGCTGCCGCTGGCCAGTGGCGCGCAGATCGGGCGCAGCTATTCGGCGCAGTTCTACGATCTGGCCGCGCTGAAAGGCTTTGCCGCGCCAATGCTAGAGATGGGCCGCTTCTGCATTCATCCCGACTGGAAAGACCCCGACATCCTGCGTCTTGCCTGGGGGGCGATGACGCGGATGGTCGATGACACCGGCGTTCAGATGCTGTTCGGCTGCTCCAGCTTTGACGGGGTTGATGCGGACCGTCACGCCGACGCCTTTGCCATGTTGAAGGACGCCCATCTTGCGCCGACGGATCGGCGGCCCGGGGTGAAATCGGCGGACGTCTATCCCTTTGCCCGCGCACTTGCAGACCGCGCCTCTGATCCACGGGCGGCGGCTCTGGCGATGCCGCCCTTGTTGCGGACCTATCTGATGATGGGCGGCTGGGTCAGCGATCATGCCGTGGTGGACCGGGAACTGAACACTCTGCATGTCTTTACCGGGCTTGAAATCACCGCCATCCCGCCCGCCCGCGCCCGCCTGTTGCGTGCCGTGGCGGGGTAGCGAAAAGTTTTCCCGAAAACTTTTGCAAATTCCTTTCCAAGGAATTCGGCCAGATGCCCGCGCGACCGTCACAATCCGGCGAAACAGACGCATTGCCCCCACAGCACCGGGTTGACGACGCGCGCTGCCGCGAATACCTGCCTGCCATGGCACGCGCACCCCTTCTTCAGCTTTCCGGCATCTCGCTTACCTTCGGGGGCGATCCCGTCTTTGACGACCTTGATCTTGTGGTCCAACCGGGCGACCGGGTGGCGCTGGTGGGGCGCAACGGATCGGGGAAATCCACCCTGATGAAGGTGATGGCCGGGCTGATGGAGCCTGACCGCGGCCTGCGCGTCGTGCCCCCGGGCGTGACGGTGGGCTATATGGAACAGGATCCGACGCTGGAAGGGTTTGCCACCTTGGGCGATTACGCCGCCTCGGGCTTGGATGAAACCGAAGGCTACCGTGTGGAAATGGTGGCCGAAGGGTTGAAATTCCGGCCTGAAACGCCGGTTGCCACCGCATCGGGCGGCGAACGCCGCCGCGCGGCGCTGGCCAAATTGCTGGCCGAAGCGCCCGAATTGATGCTGCTGGACGAACCGACCAACCATCTGGACATTCAGGCCATCGAATGGCTTGAGGCGGAACTGAAATCGACACGCACCGCATTCGTGCTGATCTCGCACGACCGCACCTTCCTTCGCGCGCTGACCAAGGCCACGCTTTGGGTGGATCGCGGCCAGGTGCGCCGCCGCGAATCCGGGTTCGACGGGTTCGAGGAATGGCGTGAAACCGTCTGGGCCGAAGAGGATGACGCCCGCCACAAGCTGGACCGCAAGATCAAGGCCGAGGCGAAATGGGCCGTCGAAGGCATCAGCGCCCGGCGCAAGCGCAATCAGGGCCGCGTCCGCGCGCTGGCCGAACTGCGCGAACAACGCTCGTCGCAGATCCGCCGTCAGGGCACCGCCGCGTTGGAACTGGAAAGCGGCACGACCTCGGGCAAGCGCGTGATCGAGGCGAAGGGCATCTTCAAGGCCTTTGGCGACCGTCGCATCGTCAGCGACTTTGACCTGCGCGTGCTGCGCGGCGACCGGGTGGCCTTTGTCGGGCCGAACGGGGTGGGCAAAACGACGCTGCTGAAGATGCTGACGGGCGAAGTGGCCCCTGACAGCGGCACCGTCACCTTGGGCACCAATCTGGACATCGCCGTGTTCGACCAAAGCCGCGCCGCACTGGATGCCGAGGCGACGCTGTGGGAAAACATGACCGGCGATCCGCTGATGCGGGTGTCCGGTGCGTCCGATCAGGTGATGGTGCGCGGCAACCCCAAGCATGTCGTGGCCTATCTGAAAGACTTCCTGTTTGACGAACGGCAGGCGCGCGCGCCGGTCAAATCGCTGTCAGGCGGCGAAAAGGCGCGGCTTCTGCTGGCCAAGCTGATGGCGAAACCGTCCAACCTGCTGATACTGGACGAACCGACCAACGATCTGGATGTCGAAACCCTGGATCTGTTGCAGGACATTCTGGCCGACTATGACGGCACCGTCCTGCTGGTCAGCCACGACCGCGATTTCATCGACCGCGTGGCCACCGCCACGGTGGCGCTGGAAGGCAACGGCCGCGCCACGGTTTATCCCGGCGGCTGGTCCGATTATGCCGCACAGCGCGGCATTCAGGCGGCCGAGGCGGAAAACCGGGGCGAAGCAACCGGCCCGAAATCGCAAAAACCCGAGGCACGGAAATCCAGCGATGGATTGTCCTTTACCGAACGCAAGCGGCTGGACGATCTGCCCGACCTGATTGGCCGGATCGAGGCCGAGATTGCAAAGCTGACGGAATTGCTGTCAACTGCCGATCTGTTCGCCAAAGAACCCGTCAAATTCCGCAAAGCATCCGAGGCTTTGGCCGAACGACAGGGCGCTTTGGCCCGGGCCGAGGAAGAATGGCTCAACCTCGCAGAGCGGGTCTAGGTTCCCACCGGCAGACCCCTGATCACGCAAGGGTGACCAGGGCGGGGGAAGTCCGCCCAAAGCAACACTCTCATAGCGCGACTTTCGGCCAACAACCGCAGCGAGTGCACACCGCTGCCTGAAGGGGGGTTGTTCGGGCGCTTTTGCGCGCGCAGGTGAGAGGCTTCGGGCGGCCCGGACCATCAGGAGGGCTGCCGATGCATACAGGAGAACGAGAGATGAAATATTTTGCAGCATTGGCAGTTGTCGCTGCCACCGCAGCGCCGGCCCTTGCCGGTGGACCGGTCATCGTCGCAGAAGAGCCGATGGTGATGCAGGCCCCGGCACCCGTCATGGTGACCGGCGGTGATTGGGGCGGCTTCTACGCCGGTGCCCAGCTTGGCTTTGCCGATGTCAGCGGCAGCGGCCTTGGCGAAGACGGCGACGGCATGGTTGGCGGTCTGCATGCGGGTTATCGCATGGACTTTGGCCAGTTCGTGGCCGGTGCGGAACTGGACTATGACCTTGCCAAGATCGAATTGGACAATGGCGCAGGCGAGATCGACAGCATGGCCCATGCCAAGCTGATGGGCGGTTTCGACCTTGGCCAGATGCTTGTCTACGGCACGGTCGGCAAGGCCCGCGCCTCGGGCGAGATCGAAGGGAACAGCGTGGCCGACACCGGGAATTTCGCGGGTCTTGGTCTGGATTACGCCGTGTCCGACCAGATGGTCGTCGGTGGTGAAGTCCTCAAGCATCAGTTTGACGACTTTGACAACACCGGAGTCGACTATGACGCGACCACGGTGCGGGCGAAAGTCTCGTTCCGCTTCTGATCTGCCCGTGATCATGGGTCGGGTCGGTCCGGCTTGACCAAGACGGCACACTTCAACGCGCACCCGTTCCAGCACGGGTGCGCGTTTTCATATCATAGTGGTAATTGTCCCCGTTCCATCAGATCGGAAACAACGCGCGGGATGGTCATCACATCGTCGCGGGTGCAATCGAACTGCCCCACCTGCACGCGGATGACATAGCGCCCGCCCGTGCGGGTCTGGGTCAGATAGATGCGGCCATCGTCGTTGATGCGGGTCAGCAGCGCCTCGGTCGCTGCATCGCCCGGCGTCAGGGCAAAGGTGAACAGCGACAACGACGGTTCTGTGACGATCTGCACCCCCGGCAGGGCCGACAGGGCGGCGCAGGCCTCGGCCGCCCAGGCGACATGGTTGCGAATGCGGGCGCGCAGGCCTGTCAACCCCTCAGACCGCAGCAGGAACCACAGCTTCAGCGCGCGAAAGCGGCGACCCAGCGGCACGGTCCATTCGTTGAAATTGACGATATCCTCGCGCCCCGCCGTTTCCAGATAGGTCGGGCGCAGGCCAAGGGTTTTCACCTGCGGCGTCGGATCGCGCAGGAACTGTACCGCGCAATCGAACTGCGCGCCGAGCCATTTGTGCGGGTTGAAGACGATGCTGTCGGCCCCGTCGACCCCGTCCCACAGGGCGCGGAACTCGGGGCAGATCATCGCCGATCCGGCCCAGGCCGCATCGACATGCACCGGCAGATCGGCGGCCCGCGCCACGGCGATGCAATCCCGGATGCCATCGAACGCGCCGATGGAGGTGCCGCCCGCGCACAGCACGACGCCGAAGGGGGCAAACCCCGCCGCCCGGTCCGCCGCAATCGCGCCCGCCAGGGCACCCGGCTTCATCGCGTGGGTGCTGTCGGTGGGGATCTTCACCAGATTGTCCTGCCCCACCCCTGCAATCCGCGCGGCCTTGTCAACGGAGGAATGGGTTTCCGCGCTGGCGTAAAGCCGCAGGCGCGGTTGCGCGGACAGTCCGTCGCGGTTGCCCTGCCAATCCAGCGTCGCCTCGCGCATGGTCAGCACGGCAGACAGGGTGGCGGTGGTGGCGCTGTCGTGGATCGTGCCGGAAAAGCCGTCCGGCAACCCAAGGGCCGCGCGCAGCCACCGGATCATCACCTGCTCCATCTCGGTCGCGGCGGGGGATGTCTGCCACAGCATCCCTTGCGCGGCGATGGCATTGGCCAGTTGTTCCGCCAGCATCGACGCAGGGGCGGCGTTGGCGGGGAAATAGGCAAAAAACCGGGGGTGCTGCCAATGGGTCATCGCGCCGGGCACGATGCGTTCGAAATCGGCAAAGATCGCCTCCATCGCCTCTGGCGCTTCGGGGGCGTGGGGGGGCAGTTGCGCCGCCGTCGCACCGGGGATCAACGGCGCGCGCACGGGCCGGTCGCGCAGGCCCGCGTGATAGTCGCGCGTCCAATCGGCAGCCCGCAAGGACCAGAGGTGCAGATCGTCGTGGTTCATGGCAATATTCCCCCACCGCGCAGAAAGCCACGTTGGCCGCCCGTCCACAAGCGAATCGCGCGGTGCCCGAACTTTCTGCGAACATGCGCCCCGGCCCCACCCACCGGTGTCATTTTTTTCGCAAGCCATTCGTGGTTTCGCTTGGCGCGCGCCTGCCTGCGCGCTAGGACTGCTGGCATGAACCATCAGGGCCGCATCTGCATGTGCTGCATTACCCGCTGACAGGACGTCGCGCGGGCCCTTCTTCTGTATCCAATCCAGATCGAAGTTGGTAAGCCCGCGCCGGGATTGCATCTGCGCTGCGCGCCGTTTGGCAAAGGGTCGGGGAATGGTCGAAATCAGACTGCACAACACCAAAACCCGCACGAAAGAGGTGTTCGTGCCGATCGATCCGTCGAATGTGCGGATGTATGTCTGCGGCCCCACCGTGTATGACCGCGCCCATATCGGCAACGCCCGGCCCGTGGTGGTGTTTGACACCCTGTTCCGGCTGCTGCGCCATGTCTATGGCGCGGACCACGTCACCTATGTGCGCAACTTCACCGACGTCGATGACAAGATCAACGCCAAGGCCGCGCAAACCGGGCGCAGCATCGGTGAGATCACCGATGAGACCATCCGCTGGTATCACGACGACATGGATGCCTTGGGCGCGCTGAGGCCGACGCACGAGCCGCGCGCGACCGCCTATGTCGGGGCCATGATTGCCATGATCGAAGGGTTGATCACCTCTGGCCACGCCTATGCGGCAGCGGGCCATGTGCTGTTCGATGTGCGCAGCTATCCCGACTATGGGCGGCTGTCGGGCCGGTCGGTCGATGACATGATCGCCGGTGCGCGGGTTGAGGTCGCCCCCTACAAGCGCGACCCGATGGATTTCGTGCTGTGGAAGCCGTCCGATGCGTCTTTACCCGGATGGGACAGCCCATGGGGGCGCGGTCGCCCCGGCTGGCACATCGAATGCAGCGCCATGAGCCATGAATTGCTGGGCCCGTCGTTCGATATCCACGGCGGCGGAATCGACCTGCAATTCCCCCACCACGAAAACGAGGTCGCACAAAGCTGCTGCGCCGATCCCGGTGCGGGGTTCGCAAACGTCTGGATGCACAACGAGATGTTGCAGGTCGAGGGCAAGAAGATGTCCAAATCCCTTGGCAACTTCTTCACCGTGCGGGATTTGCTGGATCAGGGCTATCCTGGCGAGGTGATCCGGCTTGTTTATCTCGGCACCCATTACGGCAAACCGATGGACTGGACGGCGGAAAAGGCGGCACAGGCACAGGCAACCCTGCGCAAGTGGCGCAGCTTGACCGACGGGGTCGCGGCGGGAACGCCGTCGGCGGCGGTGATTGCCGCACTGGCCGATGATCTGAACACGGCAGGCGCGATTGCCGAATTGCACGCGCTGGCCGGGGCAGGGGACAGTCCCACGCTCAAGGCATCGGCGGCGCTGCTTGGGCTGCTGGAGGACGGGATGGGGGATTGGGCGGCGCGGACCGTCGACCTTGCCCCCTATGCCGCACGCCTGACCGACTTGCGGGACGCGGCGATGGCGGCCAAAGATTTCACCGCCGTCGATGCGCTCAAGGCATCGCTTGCCGCAGCGGGGGTAGAGGTGCGGATGTCGAAGGCCGGGGTCGAATTGCTGCCGGGACCGGGCTTTGATGCCGCAAAGCTGGAGGGGTTGGTGTGACCCAATTTTCTTCGAAGAAAATTGCAAATTCCTTCGAAGGAATTTGTCTTTATTGGAAGCGCAGCGCATGACCCGCGAACGTCTCTACCTCTTCGACACCACCCTGCGTGACGGGCAGCAGACCCAAGGGGTGCAGTTCTCCACCGCCGAAAAGCGGCAGATCGCGGTGGCGCTCGATGCGCTTGGCATGGATTACATCGAAGGCGGCTGGCCGGGGGCCAATCCCACCGACAGCGAATTTTTCGCCCATGTGCCGCCCACACGCGCCACCATGACCGCCTTTGGCATGACCAAACGCGTGGGGCGGTCGGCAGAAAATGATGATGTGCTGGCCGCAGTGCTGGATGCGGGCACGCCCGGTGTGTGCCTTGTCGGCAAGACGCACGAGTTTCATGTGACCACCGCCCTTGGCGTGACGCTGGATGAAAACCACGATGCCATCCGCGCCTCGATCGCGCATCTGGTCGCGCGGGGGCGCGAGGCGCTGTTTGACGCGGAACACTTCTTTGACGGCTATCGCGCCAATCCGGGCTATGCGCTGTCCTGTCTGCGCGCGGCGCTGGACGCAGGCGCGACGTGGGTCGTTTTGTGCGATACCAACGGCGGCACGCTGCCCGCCGAAGTGGGCCGCGTGGTGGCCGAGGTGGTGGCCGCAGGCATCCCCGGTGACCGCTTGGGCATCCACTGCCACGATGATACCGGCAATGCCGTGGCAAACTCGCTGGCGGCGGTCGATGCCGGGGCGCGGCAAATTCAGGGCACGCTGAACGGGCTTGGCGAACGCTGCGGCAATGCGAACCTGACGACGATCATCCCGACGCTGCTGCTGAAGGAACCCTATGCCAGCCGGTTTGACATCGGCGTGACGCATCAGGCGCTTGCGGGGATGGTGCGGGTCAGCCGGATGCTGGACGACATCTTGAACCGGGTGCCCTTGCGCAGCGCGCCCTATGTCGGCGCATCGGCCTTTGCCCACAAGGCCGGGCTGCATGCCAGCGCCATCCTGAAAGACCCCACCACCTATGAACACATCGAGCCTGCGCTGGTGGGCAACGAACGGGTGATCCCGATGTCCAATCAGGCGGGGCAGGCCAACTTGCGCGCGCGTCTGGTGGCCGCAGGGTTGCCGGTCAGCCCCGGCGATCCGCGTCTGGGCCGTATCCTTGAAGTGGTCAAGGAACGCGAGGATCAGGGCTATGCCTATGACGGCGCGCAAGCCAGCTTTGAACTGGTCGCACGGGGCGAACTGGGCCTGCTGCCCGCGTTCTTTGAGGTGAAGCGGTATCGCGTCACGGTGGAGCGTCGCAAGAACAAGTACAACCAGATGATCAGCCTGTCCGAGGCGGTGGTGGTGGTCAAGATCGGCGAGACGAAGATGCTGTCGGTCAGCGAATCGATGGATGAAACCGGCACCGACCGTGGCCCTGTCAACGCGCTGGCCAAGGCGCTTGGCAAGGATCTTGGCCCCTATCAGACCTGCATCGACGACATGAAACTGGTCGATTTCAAGGTGCGTATCACCCAAGGCGGGACCGAGGCCGTGACCCGCGTCATCATCGACAGCGAAGACAGCCAAGGGCGGCGCTGGTCCACCGTGGGCGTGTCGGCCAACATCGTGGACGCCAGTTTCGAGGCGCTGCTGGATGCGATCAACTGGAAGCTGATCCGCGACGTCGGGCAGCCTGCATGACTGCCGCCTGTGCCGCATTGGTGGAACGCGGCGATCCAGACCGGTTCGCCGCCCTGATGGCGGCACCCGTGGCCGCGCGCGGTCCGTTGTCGGTGCTTTATGCCTTCAACCTTGAAGTGGCACGCGCCCCTTGGGTGACGGCAGAGCCGATGATTGCCGAGATGCGCCTGCAATGGTGGCGCGACGTGGTGGGCGATGCCGCGCAAGGCGTGACCCGTGGGCACGAGGTGGCGGGGCCACTGGCCGAGCTGATCCGAGCCACCAACCTGCCTGTGGACGTGCTGGATGCACTGATCGCCGCGCGGCGGTGGGATGCCTACCGCGACGCCTTTGCCGATCAGGCCGCGCTTGATCACTATCTGGAGGATACGGGCGCGGGGCTGATGTGGGCGACGGCCCGCGCATTGGGTGCGCCGGACACGGCCGAGCCCGTGGCGCGCGGCATCGGTTGGGCCACCGCACTTGCCGGATACCTGCGCGCGGTGCCAGAGTTGGAGGCGCGGGGGCGTATCCCGCTGGTCGATGGGCGGGCCGATGCTGTGGCCGAACTGGCACGGCGCGGGCTGGCGCGGCTGGATCACGCACGCCGGGGCCGGGCGGCGGTGCCCCCTGCCGTGCGGCCTGCGCTGCTGGCAGGATGGGCCACGCGCGGATTGCTGGGCCAGGTGGTGGCCGATCCGGCCATCGTCGCCGAAGGGCGCATGGGCCTGTCGGAATTCGCCCGCCGCTGGGGCTTGCTCCGGGCGGCGATCATCGGCCGGATCTGAAACAATTTACACCGTTGCGTCGGCTTTTTTCGATTTGCCGCATTCCGGGCGGGATATGGCCCGTTTCCTGCCAAAGCGCGCGGCCAACCTGTTGTCAGGTGTCCGGCCTTTTTCCAGTGATTTCGTCAAAAGTGTCGCCGTTCCCATCCTGATCGGAGGGACGTTTCTTGACCGCACGCGCACGATTTGTCCAAGACGCGGTGACGCCGATTTCGGCGCCGCTGGCACTGGATGTGCCGGGGGTTCCCGGTGGCCTATTGCCCGGAACGCGACTGTTCACCGTCGACGGTGTCCGCATCGTTGACCGCCTGCGCGCGGGCGATCTGCTGCTGGACCGTGACGGTGCCCCGGTCAGGCTGCTGCGGGTGATCCGCACAGCGCTGACCGATTTGCCGGTGATCGTCGATGTCGATGCCTGCGGCTATGGCAGCCCGGCGCGGCCCCTTCTGATGTCGGCCGATCATTGCATCGTCGTGGGGGGAACCCCGCTTGAAGAGTGTTTTGGTCTGATCGAGGCGCTGGCCCCGGTGGGCGCGCTGGTCAACGGGCGCACCGTCCGGCGCGCGGGGGGCGAGACGGACGCGGTGGCGCACCATCTGCTGTGCGACCGACCTGCCGTGCTGGTGGCCGAAGGGATGCTGGTGCAGAACCTGTCAAACGGTGGCACGCAATTGCCCCTGCTGACCCATGCCGAAGCGCGGCTTTTGGCGCTGGCCGGGTGGGACACCAAACCGGGCGGCGACCGGATGACCGACGAAGGCCCGCGCCTGTCGCAGGCGGGTTAAACCTCGCGCGGGCGCAGGGCCAGCCAGATCAACGCGCCCCCGGCCAGCACAAGGAAGGGCAACATGGCAAGATTGACCGCCTGCCATCCCGCCTCGACCGTGCCGCCCGAACAGTTCATCAACCCGCCCGACGAAAAGCTGGCAAGGGTGACGCCGCCGAACACGATCAGATCGTTTAGACCTTGCAGACGCCCCCGTTCCTCGGGGCGCTGCGCCGATGTCAGCATGGCGGTGGCACCGATGAAGCCAAAGTTCCAGCCAAGTCCCAGCAGGATCAGAGCGATGAAGAAATCCTCAAGCTCCACCCCCGACAGGGCAACCGCCCCGGCCCCGGCAAGGATCATCAGACCCACACCGACAATCCGTTCGGCCCCGAAGCGGGCGATCAGGTGGCCCGTGAAAAAGCTCGGAGCATACATGGCAAGGACATGGCCCGTCACCACATCCGCCGCATCGCCGGTTTCAAAGCCGCAGCCGACAACCGCCAGCGGGCTGGAGGTCATGACAAGGTTCATCAGCGCATAGGACACGGCGGCGCAGATCATCGCCACCGCGATGCGCGGCGTGCGGATCAGTTCCATTCGGCTGCGCCCTTGCGGGGCACCGGCGACGGGGGGGGGCGGGGTGGGGATCTTCAGCCCGGCAAACAGGAACACGCCCACGACGTTCAGCGCAATGACTGCAAGATAGGTGCCAAGGAACGGCACAACCATGCTTTGCGCCGTGACCTTCACCAGTTGCGGGCCGACAACGGCGGACAACAACCCCCCGGCCATGACCCAACTGATCGCCTTTGGCCGGAACTCCGCAGATGCGGTATCGGCGGCGGCAAAGCGGTAAAAGCCCTGCGCCGACATGTAGATGCCGGTCACAAGCCCGCCCAGCACGAACAGCCAGAAGTTCTGCGTATAAAGCCCGACCGCGCCGATGGCCGCCCCCACCGCCCCGCCTGCCGCGCCGACGACAAAGCCCGCCCGCCTGCCATACCGCTGCATGAAAGCCGAAATCGGTGTCGCCGTCAGCATCGACCCGATCACCAGCGCCGAGATGGGCAGCGTCGCCCAGCAGGCGTTCGAGGCAAGGCTTTGCCCCGCCAGCCCCGCGATGGTGAAAATCATCGGCATCTGCGCGCCCAGCACCGCCTGCGCGGCAACAAGCACAAGGATATTCCGGCGGGCGAGGGCGTCTTGCGATTGGGTCATGGCGCTTGGTGTAGGCCCGCGCCGGGGCAGGGGGCAAGGGGTTAGCGGCGAAATTTTGCGCAAGGGGCGGATGCCATGGGGGGGTGCCCGCTTGCGCAAAGGACGGGGTTGGGTGCAAATGCCGGATGGTCGGACGCATCATTCATTCCCACGCCTGTCTTGACGAAGGGGCCGCATGGCTGGCCGGGGCAGAGCCGCGCTTTGCCCAAGTGCGCGGCCTGTTGACACAAGGCCTGCCGCTGCGGCGCAAGGCGGATGGCTTTGCCGCCCTGCTGGATGCGATCGTCAGCCAACAGGTGTCGGTCGCCTCGGCCGCCGCAGTCTGGCGCAAGATGGATGCGGCGGCTCTGACCGAGCCAGCAGCATTGCTTGCCGCCAGTGATGACGATCTGCGCGCCGCCGGACTGTCGCGACAAAAGGCGCGCTACGCCCGCGCGCTGGCAGGATCAGGGATTGATTTCAATGCTTTGCGCGATATGCCCGACGCGCAGGTGATCGACCTGCTGGTTGCCTTGCCGGGCATCGGGCGCTGGACGGCCGAGATCTATGCGATGTTCGCCCTTGGCCGCGCCGATGTCTTTGCCCCCGGCGATCTGGCCCTGCAAGAGGCGGCGCGCCTGCTGTTCGATCTGCCCGCGCGCCCGTCGGAAAAGGCGATGCGCGCCATGGCCGAAGACTGGTCACCGTGGCGCGCGGTTGCGGCCAACCTGCTGTGGGCCTACTACCATGTCGTCAAGGAACGAGAGGGCGCACGGTGACGCGACAGTTGAAATTCGGCCGCCGGGCGGCGGCTTCGGGACGGGGTAAAAGCCTTGTCGTGTTCATCCACGGCTACGGGGCCGATGGGGCCGATCTGCTGGGGCTGGCCGATCCCTTGGGCGAACATCTGCCCGACACGGTCTTTGTCGCCCCAGATGCGGCCGATCCCTGTGTGAACAATCCGATGGGGTTTCAATGGTTTCCCATCCCGTGGCTGGATGGATCATCGCCGGAGGCCGCCCAAGAGGGCCTGGTTGCCGCCGCCGCAGACCTGAACGCCTTTCTGGATGCACGTCTGGCGGACGAAGGGTTGACCGCTGATGCCTTGGCGCTGGTCGGGTTTTCCCAAGGGGCAATGATGGCGCTGGATATCGCACCACGTCGCGACACGGCGATCGCCGGGATCGTCGCGATTTCGGGCCGTCTCTTGCGACCCGAGGCGTTGCTGGCCGAGGCGGTGGTGAAACCGCCCGTTCTGCTGGTGCATGGCGACCAGGACCCGGTCGTGCCGTTCGAGGATATGGCGGTTGCGGGACAAACCCTGATCGCGGCCGGGTTTGAAACCTATGGCCATGTCATGAAAGGCACCGGTCACGGCATCGCGCCCGATGGTCTGGGCGTGACGCTGGCGTTTCTCAAGGATCGTCTGCCGGGATAGGGCGTGCGCCCTAACCCTGCCCGCCGTTGTCCAGATAGGCCGCACAGCCCGTCAGCGCCGCATAGTCATCTTCGACCACGCTGACGGCAAAATTGTCCATGAAGGCCGCAAAGCGGCCCTTGTCGTGGAACGCCTGCGAAAACCCCATGTCGGCCAGATAGGGCGTCATCGCGCGGGCAACACCGCCGATCAGATAGATGCCGCCAAACGGCAGGTGGATCAGCGCCAGATTGCCGATCTCTTGCCCCAGAATGCGGATATAGAGCCGCGCCGTGGCCAGGGCGAGCGGCTCTTGCGCCGCGATCGCCGCCATGATGTCGGCGGCGGGGCGGTCCTGCAAGGCACCCGCCTGTTGTGTGACAAAGGCATACAGGCGCTCCAGACCGCGTCCAGCCAGCACATCCTCGACCCCGGCAAAGCCGTGGGCATGATCGCCATAGCTTTCGACAAAGCGGGCAAGGCGCAGGTCTTCTTCGGTGCGGATCGGCATGGTGATGTGACCGCATTCCGACGCGGCGACCACCCGGCCCCAGGGCGTGTCATGCACCGGGGCCGCGTTCATGCCGGTGCCGACGCCGATCACCAGCATCGCCTCACCCTTTTGATGGGGGGCGGTCAGGACCGGGCGCAGGTGCTGCGGCGCGATGTGGCCCAAGGCATGACCCTGTGCCTGCAGATCGTTCAGGATCGCCACCTGTGCTGCCCCGGTGGCCCCTGACAGCTTGGCCGCATCCATGGTCCAATCCAGATTGGTCATGGTGGCGACGCCGCCCCGCACCGGCCCGGCAGCGGCCACGCACACCCCGTCAACCGAGGCCAGCCCCGCCTGATCCAGATAGTCGCGCAGGATTTGGGCGATGTCCTGCCCCCGCGCCATATAGGCGGCGTTCGAGAATTTCTTGATGCTGTCCTGACGGACGATCTTGCCGTCGGCCAGTGCCACGCGGGTGTTTGTGCCGCCGATATCGGCGAGAATGGCGAGGGCGGTCATCGCAATCTCCTGCAGTCAGTCGTTGCGCGCCAGCGCGCGGGCAAGCGCGTGATACGAAGATTTCGGCGTTCTTGCCAAGCTGTCAAAATCCACATGCACCAGACCGAAGCGTTTTTCATACCCCTCGGCCCATTCGTAATTGTCCAGCAGCGACCAGTAGAAAAAGCCTTTGACATTGGCCCCGTCGGCAATGGCACGGTGGGTGGCGGCAAGGTGGGCGAACAGATAATCCTCGCGCACCTGATCGGTGACCGCCCCGCCGTCGATGGTATCGGCGTTGGCCATGCCGTTTTCAGTGACATAGATCGGCAGATCGCCCACATAATCGCGCGCCATGCGGGTCAGGAAATGGTGCAGGCCGTCTGGATAAATCTCCCACCCCATCTGGGTTTTGGCCAGCGGGCCCGGCACATCGCGGATGTGCGGCCAGGGGGCGGTCGCGTCATGCGCCTGAATGTGGCGGGTGTAGTAGTTGACACCCAGAAAATCCAAAGGCTGCCCGATCAGCGCCATGTCCTCGTGCCAGTTCGCGGGCATGTGCGGGCCAAGCCCGGCCAGCACAGTGTCGGGATAGGTCTGCCGGGTGATGCCTTCGATGAACCAGCGGTTCATGATGCCATCCCACAGGGCAGCGGCGCGGTGGTCATCGGCGCTGTCGCTGGCAGGGTTCGCGTGGTCAAAGTTCAGCACGATGCCAAGGTTGCGCATCCCCATGCCGCGCAGACGTTCGGTCGTGGTGCCATGCGCCAGCAGGATATGGTGCATCGCCCGCGCGGTGGCGCGGATGTCGCGCAGGCCGGGCGCGTGCGCGCCGATGAAATGCGAGAGCCAGGCCACGCACCACGGCTCGTTTATGGTGGCGATGCTGGACACGCGGTCGCCGATGCGGCGGGTGATGATTTCCGCGAAATCAGCAAAATGGTGGGCAGTATCGCGATTGGTCCAGCCGCCCTTGTCCGCCAGGGCCGAGGGCATTTCCCAATGATACAGCGTCTGGAACGGCTTCAGCCCCCGCGCCAGCATCCCGTCAACCATCCGGTCGTAATAATCCAGCCCTTCCGCGTTGGGGGTGCCGGTGCCGTCGGGCATGACCCGCGCCCAACTGGTAGAAAAGCGATAGGCGTCCATGTTGGCTGACCTGAGCAGATCAAGGTCTTGCGGCCAGCGGTGGAAATGATCGCAGGCGACGCCCCCGCCTTCGGCCCGCACGACATTGCCGGGGGTGGCGGCAAAGGTATCCCAATGGCAGGAACCACAGCCGCCGAAATCCGACCCTTCGATCTGATAGGCGGCGGTGGCGGCACCGAACAGGAACCCTTCCGGGAAATCAAAGCGCGACAGGGACATGGGATGCCTCAGGTCTGGGGGCGGGGCCGGTCGACTGACCGATGATCAACTCTGCCTCAAGCAGGCGGGACTGCGGGGCGGTTTCGGGTTGGGCGATGATGCCCAGCAGCATTTCGGCGGCGATGCGACCCGCCTCGCGCACGGATGACCGCGTCGCGGTAAAGATCGGCACATCCTCGCCGTTTTTCATATAGCTCAGATCGTCGTCGTGGATGATCACCGAAAGGTCGCGCCCCATGGTCAGCCCGCGTTCGTCGATGGCCCGGCGCACCCCCATGCCCGAGATCATGGATGCGGCCAGAAACGCCGTCGGCGGGTTCGGCATGTCCAGCATCCGGCGGGCCGCGCGGTATCCAGACACCTCTGTCATCTCGTCCGAGGTCATCAACGCGGGGTCAAGCGCGATCCCTCGCGCGGCCAGCGCGTCAGTATAGCCGGTCCGGCGGCGGATGGCGAAATCCATGAATTCCAACCCGTTGGCAAGCCCGATGCGGTTGTGCCCAAGGTCCAGAAGGAATTCCGTCGCGCGCTGAAAGGCCCGGCGGTTGTTCACATCGACCCAGGAATAGGGAATATCCGCCCCCGTCGCGCGGCCATGCACAACAAAGGGCAATCCGATTTCCGTCAACAGCGCGATGCGCGGGTCGTTCAGGCGCGGCGCATGGACGATCACGCCATCGACCGTGCCGCGCGATTTCAGTTCGCGGTAGGTGTCTTCTTCCGTTTCGTCCGCGACCACCGACAACACCATGTCATAGCCGTTGCGCGAATACGTCTCGCCCGCCCCTGCGATGAAATCGGCAAAGACAGGGTTGACGATTTCATGCCGCGTCGCAATCGGGATGACATGCCCCACCGCCAGCGCCCGCCCGGTTGCCAGTCGGATCGCGCGGGTGTTGGGCCGGTAGTTGTGCCGTTTCGCCGCCGCCATGACCCGTTCACGGGTCGTTTCGTTGACCTCGGGATAGCCGTTCAGGGCGCGGCTGACCGTCGTGGGCGACAGCCCGAGTTTTGCGGCCAGTTCCTTGAGGTTCATGGTCAGGTATTGCCCAAAACGATTTCAATCGGCCGAACATTAGTCACGCCGGGCCGATACGTCAAAGCCATTCGCAGTATGTCCGTAAACGATTACGGACCCCGGAATGGCGCTGGAATGGTCGGTTTGCGGAATCTCAAGGCGCTTTGGATTGACTTGAGGAAGCGGATCGGCAAGTGTGAACCATCCAAAGCGGTTTGGACATGATTCTAACCGCATCTTGGGAAGTGCCCCGCAAGAGGGCGGGGGTATCGGGAGGATATGCAATGAAATCCAGACTTTTCGCGGGTGCTGCCGCACTTGCGCTGCTGTCGGGGGCTGCTGTCGCGCAGGACCTGAAATTCGCTCCGGGCGAAGGCGGCTTTACGTGGGACAGCTACAACGAATGGGATGCCAAGGATTTTACCGGGCAGTCCCTGCGCATTGACGGCCCCTGGGGCGGTCAGGATCAGGATCTTTTCAACTCTGTCATCGCCTATTTCAACGCGGCCACCGGGGCCAATGTCGAATACACCGGCGGTGACGGGTTCGAGCAGCGGATCATGATCGACGTCGAGGCTGGCTCTCCGCCCGGTCTGGCGGTTGTGCCGCAGCCGGGTTTGGCCGCCGATCTGGCCAAGCGCGGCAAGCTGACGGCGCTGCCGTCCGAAACCGCCGACTGGATCAAGGAAAATTACGCGGCAGGCCAGTCGTGGGTTGACCTTGCCACCTTTGAAGGTGCTGACGGCGCGTCTGCGTTGTATGGCTTCTTCTACAAGGTCGATGTGAAATCGCTGGTCTGGTTCTCGCCCGAGAACTTTGAAGATGCGGGCTATGAAGTGCCTGCCACGATGGAAGACCTGAAGGCGCTGACCGAAAAGATCGTCGCAGACGGTGGCACGCCGTGGTGCATCGGTCTGGGTTCAGGTCCGGCAACGGGCTGGCCCGCGACCGACTGGGTCGAAGACATGATGCTGCGCACCAACACCCCGGCTGATTATGACGCCTGGGTGAAGAACACGCTGAAGTTCAACGATCCCAAAGTCGTCGCCGCGATTGACGAGTTCGGCTACTTTGCCAAGACCGACGCCAATGTTCAGGGCGGCGCGGGTGCTGTCGGCTCTACCGACTTCCGCGACAGCCCCAAGGGCCTGTTCGCCTCGCCCCCCGGTTGCTACATGCACCGTCAGGCATCGTTCATCCCGTCCTTCTTCCCCGAAGGCACGGTTGTGGGCGAAGATGTCGACTTCTTCTACTTCCCGTCCTATGCTGGCAAAGACCTTGGCAAGCCGGTCTTGGGCGCGGGCACGCTGTTCGTCGTCACGCAGGACAGCCCCCTTGCGCAAGAGTTCATGAAGTTCCTGCAATCGCCCATCGCGCACGAGGTGTGGATGGCGCAGACCGGCTTCCTGACCCCGCACAAGGGCGTCAATACCGAAGTCTACGGCGATCCGACCCTGAAAAAGATGGGCGACATCCTGCTTGGGGCCGACACCTTCCGCTTTGACGGGTCCGACCTGATGCCGGGTGCCATCGGCGCGGGCGTGTTCTGGACCGGCATGGTCGATTATGTCGGCGGCAAGTCGGCACAGGAAGTGGCCGACAGCATCCAGGCCACCTGGGACAGCCTTCAGTAATCTTTGACACCCCCTGCCGCGGCGATTGCGTCGCGGCAGGGGTTCTTTGGAAAACTGCATTTCAGATTTGTCAGACGTGAGTCCCGGATCAAACCGGACCGGATGCGCCGCAACGACCGGGCACAGACAGCGGAGGGGACACTATGGAACAATTCGCCATGGCGGCGATCACGATCTTCATCGGCGTGGGCGGCTGCATCGGCTATTTCTTCTTGTCCAACATGGCGCTGGACAGCCTTTATCCACCGCGCGGCGTCAATGCGGGTGCGAACATCACCCGGGCCAATGCGATCCGGCCCTGGCTGTTCCTGCTGCCCGCGCTGCTGCTGCTGGCGGTGTATCTGGTCTATCCGGTGTTCGTGTCGGTCTATTTGTCGTTCCGCGATGCCACCAACCAGAACTGGGTGGGTTGGGGCAATTATTCCTGGCTGATCCAGGATCAGAAATTCCGCGAATCCATGGTGAACAACCTGCTGTGGCTGGTTGTGGTGCCTGCACTGTCCACGCTGTTCGGGTTGCTCGCCGCGGCGCTGACGGACCGCATCCGCTGGGGCAACTTTGCCAAGGCGATGATCTTCATGCCGATGGCGATCTCGATGATCGGGGCGGCGGTGATCTGGAAGCTGGTCTATGAATTCCGCGATGCCGGACAGGCGCAGATCGGCGTGCTAAACGCGATCCGCGTGTCGCTGGGGGCGGAACCCGTGACATGGCTGACGATGGACGGGATCAACAGCTTTCTTCTGATGATCGTCCTTGTCTGGGTCCAGACCGGTTTTGCCATGGTCATCCTGTCTGCCGCCCTGCGCGGCATCCCCGAAGAAACGATCGAGGCGGCGGTGCTGGACGGCGCATCACCGCTGCAATTGTTCTTCAAGATCAAGGTGCCACAGATTTACGGCACCATTCTGGTGGTCTGGACGACGATCACCATCACCGTGCTGAAGGTGTTCGACATCGTCTATGCCATGACCAACGGGCAATGGGGCACGCAGGTCTTGGCCAACCTGATGTATGACTGGATGTTCCGCGCCAACGACACCGGGCGCGCATCGACCGTGGCGATCGTGATCATGCTGTTGGTGACGCCGATCATGGTTTGGAACATCCGCAACGCCCGCAAGGAGATGCGCTGAACATGGAAAACATGGCTGGCACGAAATCAAGCCTGACTTGGGCGGTCAACCTGTCGGCGGCGGCACTGGTGATCCTGTGGCTGCTGCCCACCTTGGGTTTGTTCATCTCAAGCTTTCGGGACCGCGACCAGATCACGGCAAGCGGCTGGTGGTCGGCGCTGTCCAGTTCGGAACAAAGCGTGCAGGTCCGCGCCTCGGCCCCCGACACGGCGGTGCAAATGGACGGGCAGTTCGTCATCGCAGGCAAAGTGTTCGAGGATGGGTCAAAAGGGCAGGTGTCCAGCTTTGGCATCACCGCGCGCGAACCGTCGGCCTTTGCCGCCGGCGAAACCGCCCAGACGGGCGAGGGGTATGCCCTGAGCGTGACAGCGGATGGCGACTACAGCCTGACATCACCCACCGCGTTCGAGGGCACGCGGGGCGAGCGGTTCTTTGTCACCACCACCACACCCGCGCGTCTGACGTTCGAAAATTATACCCGCGTTCTGGGGGCCGAAGGCATTGGCCGCAGCTTTCTGAACACGCTGACGGTGACGATCCCGGCGACCGTGATCCCGATTCTTGTCGCCGCCTTTGCCGCCTATGCGCTGGCGTGGATGGAGTTTCCGGGCCGGTCGATCCTGATTGCGGTCATCGTCGGCCTGTTGGTCGTGCCGCTGCAACTGTCGCTGATCCCCTTGCTGAAACTGCACAACGACATCGGCATCGGCAAAAGTTACATCGGCATCTGGCTGGCGCATACCGGGTTCGGCCTGCCGCTGGCGATTTATCTCTTGCGCAATTACATGGTCGGCCTGCCGCGCGAGATCATCGAAAGCGCGCGGGTGGACGGGGCGACGGATTTCCAGATCTTCCTCAAGATCATCCTGCCGCTGTCCTTTCCGGCGCTGGCGTCCTTCGCGATCTTCCAGTTCCTGTGGACATGGAACGACCTGCTGGTGGCCTTGGTCTTCCTTGGAAACACCGAAGATCAGTTGGTCATGACGGGCCGCCTGTCCGGTCTGATGGGATCGCGCGGCGGCGACTGGGAGATTTTGGCGACGGCGGCCTTCATTTCCATTTTCGTGCCGCTGGTCGTGTTCTTTGCGATGCAGAAATATCTGGTGCGCGGTCTGTTGGCGGGTTCGGTAAAGTGATGACGATGGACGTGAACCCCGATTGGTGGCGCGGTGCGGTGATCTATCAGATCTACCCGCGCAGCTTTCAGGACAGCAATGGCGACGGTATCGGCGATCTGGCCGGGATTGTCGAACGTCTGCCCCATATCGCGGCACTTGGGGCCGATGCGATCTGGATCAGCCCGTTCTTCACCAGCCCGATGAAAGATTTCGGCTATGACGTCAGCGATTATTGCGACGTCGATCCGATGTTCGGCGCGCTGTCCGACTTTGACCGGGTGGTGGCGCGGGCGGGGGAGTTGGGGCTGAAGGTGATGGTCGACCTTGTGCTGTCGCACACGTCCGATCAGCACCCGTGGTTCCGCGAAAGCCGTAAAGACCGCACCAGCCCGCGCGCCGACTGGTATGTCTGGGCCGAACCGAAACCCGACGGCACGCCACCCAACAACTGGCTGTCGGTGTTCGGCGGCAGCGCATGGGAATGGGACGGTCGGCGGCGGCAATATTACCTGCACAACTTTCTGACCAGCCAGCCCGACCTGAACCTGCATGAACCTGCCGTGCAGGATGCGCTGCTGGATGTGGTGCGGTTCTGGCTGAAGCGGGGGGTGAACGGGTTCCGGCTGGACACGATCAATTTCTACTTTGCCGACAAATACTTGCGCGACAATCCGTCCTTGCCGCCAGACCTGCGCAATGACAGCATCGCGCCATCGGTGAACCCCTATAACCACCAGTTGCACCTGTTTTCCAAGAACCAGCCGGAAAACCTTGAATTCCTGCGCAGATTCCGGGCCGAGCTTGAACCCTACGGTGCCGCAGCGGTGGGCGAGGTTGGCGATGCCCAACGCGGGTTGGAGATCATGGCCGAATACACCTCGGGCGGGGACAAGGTGCAGATGTGCTATCCGTTCGAAATGTTGCAGCCCAAACGCCTGACGGCGGCGTTGGCGGAACAGACATTCGCGCGGCTGGACCATGCGGCCCCCGATGCCTGGCCCTGCTGGGCCTATTCCAACCACGACACGGTGCGCCACATCACCAGATGGGGGCTTTCTGACGTCGCGGCAAAGACTTATGCGACGATGTTGATGTGCTTTCGCGGGTCGGTCTGCCTGTATCAGGGCGAAGAATTGGGCCTGCCAGAGGCCGAGATTGATTTTGACGCGCTGCAAGATCCCTATGGCATCCAGTTCTGGCCGGAATTCAAGGGGCGTGACGGCTGTCGCACCCCGATGGTCTGGCAGACCGACAATGCCATGTGCGGCTTCACCACAGCCGACAAGGCGTGGCTGCCGATCACCGCGCCGCACCGCCCGTTGTCGGTGGCCGCGCAAGAGGGGGACCGCACCTCGATGCTGTCGCATTACCGCGCCGCACTGGCCTTTCGTCGCGCCCATCCGACTTTGGCCAGCGGGGCCATGACCGGGGTGCAGGCCACGGGCGATCTGCTGACCTTCCTGCGCACGGGGGACGAGACGATCTTTTGCGCCTTCAACCTTGGCGACAAGGATGCCCAACTGACCATGCCCGATGGCACATGGGACCGGATCGACGCGACATTGGGGGCCGACACGGCCACGGTTGGGGCGATGACGCTGCCCGGCTGGGGCATCTGTCTGGCCAGAAAAATCTGACGGAAAGGGGGGACGCTATGGCCGAACTGAAACTGACGAACGTCGAAAAGGCCTATGGCGAGGTGAAGGTGTTGAAAGACATCAACCTTGACATCAAGACGGGTGAGTTGATCGTTTTTGTCGGACCCTCGGGCTGCGGGAAATCGACCCTGCTGCGCATGATCGCGGGGTTGGAGCGGATCACGGGCGGCGATTTCACCATCGACGGCGTGCGCATGAATGACGTGCCGCCCGCCCAGCGGGGCATCGCGATGGTGTTCCAATCCTACGCGCTTTATCCACACATGACGGTCCGCGACAACATGGCCTTTGCGCTGAAGATCGCGAAAAAGACCAGTGCCGAAATCTCGGCTGCCGTCGACAAGGCCGCGCGCATCCTGCAACTGACACCCTATCTGGACCGCCTGCCAAAGGCGCTGTCGGGTGGGCAGCGCCAGCGGGTTGCCATCGGCCGGGCCATCGTGCGTGACCCCAAGGTGTATCTGTTCGACGAACCCCTGTCGAACTTGGATGCCGCCCTGCGGGTGGCGACGCGTCTGGAAATCGCCCAACTGAAAGAGGCGATGCCCAATTCCACGATGATCTACGTGACCCATGATCAGGTCGAGGCGATGACGCTGGCCACCCGGATCGTCGTGCTGGCAGGTGGCGGCATCAGCCAGGTCGGCACACCGCTGGAGTTGTACGAACGCCCGCAGAACGAGTTTGTCGCGCAGTTCATCGGCAGCCCGTCGATGAACCTGCTGGCGGGCGAAGTGGTGGACACCGGCGATATCACCACCGTCCGGCTGGACAATGGCGGCATTGCGCGGTCCACCGTGCCGACACTGGCCGCTGACAAGGGCTTGCGCGTCAACGTGGGCGCGCGCCCCGAAGACCTGCTGGCCACCACGGACGAGGCGATGTTCACCGGCGAGGTAGAGATCACCGAAGCCTTGGGCGAAGTGACACTTTTGTATTTCAAGCGTGCCTCGGAAGGGGCGGCGCAGGTGGTGGCGAAACTGCCGGGCATCCATGCCGGGCTGCGCCGCACAGTCGTCAGCCTGTCGGCGGCCCCGGAAAAGGTGCATCTCTTCGCAGGCGGGCAGTCGCTTCTGTATCGTTGATGCGGTTGACTTGACCGCTCGGCGGGGCCAAACCAAAGCCAAGGGACAGGCGGGCGGGGGCAGATCATTGCGCCCCGTTCCCCGGCGCGCCCCTTGCCGGTCTGGCCCTTTGGCCAGCACGGCCAGCCGGGATGGAGAATGCACATGGCCAAGGGTCAGATGCGGTCGAACAAAGAAGTGAAGAAGCCCAAGAAGGAAAAGGCCAAACCCGCCATCGGTGTGGCCAGCACCTCGGCAGGGCGGATCACCGCCTCGCAGGAAAAGACCAAGGGGAAGGGCTGATCAGCCCTTCTTTCCCCGCGCGTGAAAGATGAACCCCAGAAAGTTCAGCAGCACCTGCGCCGCCAGAATGGCCGTGGTGCCGTCGCGGTCATAATCGGGGGCCACCTCGACCAGATCGATGCCCGCGATGTCGTGGGCCTGCGCCACACCTTGCAGGATTTCCAGCACCTCGTAGTACAGGAACCCGCCATGTGACGGTGTACCCGTGCCCGGTGCGATGGATGGGCAAAAGCCGTCGATGTCGATCGTCACATACAGCCGCGCGCCCTTTGGGATGCGGGCCAGCACGGCGTCGGTTCCCAGTTTGCGCACCTGACGCACCGACAGGATGTCATCGCCCATGGCGCGGGCGGCGTCATAGCCATCCTTGCTGGTGGAACTGACGTTGCGGATGCCCAGCGCGGTGATGCCGGTGACATGGTCCTGTTCCGCCGCGCGCCGCATCGGGTTGCCGTGCCCGTGGCGCACGCCGTGGCGCACATCGACAAAGTCCAGATGCGCGTCGATTTGCAGGATGTGGATGTCGCCGCGCCCGGCGAATGCGCGGATGCAGGGAATGTTGATCGAATGATCGCCGCCGATGGTGACGGGCAGCGCACCCGCGTCCAGAATGGCGCGCACGCCCGTCTCGATGTTGGCGTGGCTGGTTTCGGTATCGGTGTGCACGATATCTGCGTCACCGATATCCACGATCGAAACATCGGGGCCAAGATAGGTGCAGTCGTCTTCGTGGTCGTAGGCCCCGGCGTGGCCAAAGCTGAACAGGGTCGACGCCTCGCGCACCGCGCGTGGGCCAAAGCGGGCCCCGGCGCGGAACTGGGTGCCAAAGTCGAACGGCGCGCCAAGCACCGCCACATCTGCCGTGATACTGGACCAGTCGGCCACATAGGGCCGCTTGCCAAAGGTGGAAATCCCGACAAAGGGCAGGTTCAGCCTGCCTGTCTCGTATCCGTGGCTCATCCGTCGTCTCCGATTGCGTCGGGGGGAATGGTGTCGCTGCCGGGGGCAAAGGGCAAGGCCTGTGGCAACAGATCGCGCAGGCGCAGCGCGGCGGGCGGCAGGGCGTTGCCGCGCGCCTGCGCCAGAACCACAGGTTCGGTGCCCGCATCCACGATGGCGCGCGCCACCAGCCCGCGCCCGTCATGGCTGCGCCGTCCGGCTGGGCGGGAATAGCTGACGCCAACGCCAAGCCCGTTGGCGGCAAAGCTGCGCATCAGTTCCAGTGTGGCGGTGCGATGGGCGATCTGCGGCGTCAGCCCCTTTTGCGCGAACAGCGCCCGCATGTGGCCAAGGCTCAGCCCCTGATCGGTCAGGATCAGCGGATGGTCGGCCACTTGCGCCAATGTCACACGCTTTTGCCCGGCAAGGGGGTGATCGGCTGCCAGCACGGCGTGGGGGGCGACGCGGGTCAGAACCGTGCGGGCGATCTGGGCATCAAGCCCCAGATCCCATGTCAGGGCCAGGTCGATGCGCCCGTTGCGCAAGGCATCGGTCAACGCTTCGAACCCCAGAACCTGCGGGTCAATGCGCAGGTCAGGGTCAAGGTCCGGCAAGATGCGCAGCAGGGGGGCCAGCAGGGCGGGGGCCAGATCTTCGAACACGCCAAGGCGCACCGGGGCCGCGGGTGTACTGCCCCCGGCCATCAGGCGCTGCAGGGCATCAAGCTGGGCCTGCGCCTCGTCCAGCCAGCCGCGTCCAAAGGCGGTGGGCTGGATGCGCCCACCGGGCCGACGCAGAAACAAAGGCTGCCCCAGCAGCGATTCCAGCTGCGACAGCGCGACCGACAGTGCGGGCTGGCTGACATTCAGTGCGGCGGCGGCGGCGGTCATGCCGCCATGCTGCGCGGTGGCGGTGGCGTATTCAAGCTGGCGCAGGGTGACTGATAGCATTTATCTATGACCACAATAGAAAGGTATTATTGGAAATTATCGTAACCTGCTGCCATTCAGGCAAGAGACATCTGTGGGAGACGGCGATGACCCTTGTGACCGACGACATGATAAGGGCCTATCAGCGCGATGGCGCCGTGCTGGTCAAGGGGCTTTGGGCCGATTGGGTCGATACGTTGCGCGCCGGTGTTGAACGGAACATGGCCGATCCGTCAGAATTCGGGGCGGAAAACCTGAAACCCGGTGAGGGCGGGCGGTTCTTTGACGATTACTGCAACTGGGCCCGCATCCCCGAATTTGAAACTGTGATCCGGCAATCGGATGTGGCGGATGTCGCGGCACGGCTGATGGGGTCGGATCGGGTGCAACTGTTCCACGACCACGTTCTGGTCAAGGAGCCGGGCACGTCCAAACCCACACCCTGGCATCAGGACGGGCCATATTATTTCGTCGAAGGTCGCCAGACCGTCAGCTTCTGGTCACCGCTTGATCCTGTGCGAGAGGCGTCCTTGCGCTGTGTCGCCGGATCGCACCTGTGGGAAAAAGAGGTGCTGCCGACGCGTTGGCTGGCCGAAACCAGCTTTTACCCCAACCCCGAGGTGTACATGCCCGTGCCCGATCCCGACGCCGAAGGGATGCGCGTGCTGGAATGGCAGATGGAACCCGGTGACGCGGTGGCGTTCCACTACCGCACCCTGCACGGCGCGCGCGGCAATGACGCGGCCACCCGCCGCCGCGCCTTCAGCCTGCGCCTTGTGGGCGAGGATGCGCGCTATGTCGAACGGCCGGGCCGCACCTCGCCGCCCTATCCGGGACATGGGATGGTGCCGGGGCAGCGTCTGCGGGAAGATTGGTTTCCCACCCTGCGCGGCTGACTGTCGCCTGTTCCCGGCGCGCGGGGCAGTGTAGCACTGGCCGGGACAGGAGCCACGCCATGCAACCACCCCGCGCCACCCGCCGCCCGCCGATGTTTCCCGCCCCCGAATTTCCGCCCCGCACACCGGCGCGGTTCGCCCGTACGCCGCCTGCGGTGTTCCCGGTGATCCTTGGCCTGCTGGGCCTTGGGCTGGCGCTGCGAACCGGCATTGGCGCGCTGGACCTGAACCTCGCCCCGGCCGAGGTTTTGCTGGGTGCCGTCGCGGTGCTGTGGCTGTTTGCGGTGCTGGCTTACGGCACGAAAATCGCCCGCCGTCCCGGCGTGGTTATCGAAGATCTGCGTGTGCTGCCGGGGCGGTCGGGATTGGCCGCCGCCACGATGGGCGGGATGGCGATGGCCTCTGTCCTTGCGCCCTATGCGCCGGGGGTGGCGGTGGGGGTGCTGTTTGTCGCGCTGGCGCTGCATGGGGTGACGGCGGTGCTGCTGATCCGCCTTTTGCTGTCGCTGCCGCCTGAGGGGCGAGAGGTCAATCCGACGTGGCACCTCAGCTTTGTCGGATTCATCGTGGGGGCTGTGGCAGCGTCCGGTCTGGGGATGCCGGGGCTGGCGACCGGGTTGTTGGTCCTGACCCTGCCGGTGGCCGCCGCGATCTGGGGCGTCAGTCTGGCGCAACTGGTCCGTCGCATCCCTCCCGCCCCCTTGCGCCCGCTGCTGGCCATCCATCTGTCCCCGGCCGGCCTGTTCTGCACCGTGGCCGCCTTGACGGGACATATTCTGGTCGCCCAAATCTTTGCTGCCCTTGGCGCGGTGATCCTGCTGGTGCTGCTGGGGACGATGCGCTGGATCACGGCTGCCGGGTTCACGCCGCTGTGGGGGGCCTTTACCTTTCCGCTGGCCGCCTATGCCACGGCGCTGCTGGTGCTGGGGGCGCCTTGGACCATGCCCGGTCTGATCGTGCTGATCGCGGCGCTTGGGGCAAATCCGGTGCTTGCGTGGAAGGTGTTGACCCTGTGGCAGACAGGATCGCTTGCCGCCAGGACCAACGCCGCCGAAGCCTAGCCTAGATCAACCCGACCCATGCCCGCGCCAGTGTCAGGCCAAGCGTGTCGGCCTGCACCCCGACTGTTGCTGCGTGAACCGGGTGGGCCGTGTGCCAGTCCGGCTGCATCCGCGTGACAAGATCGGGAATGGTACGGGTCCAGTCGGCGACGACGGCGCGGCTCGCCTCGAAACGAAACTGCATGCCGTAGGTCGCGCGCCCGATACGAAAGCACTGGCTGGGCGCGGCGTCCGATGTCGCCAGATGCGTCGCACCGACGGGCAGGGTGAAGGTGTCCGAATGCCACTGAAAGATCGGAAAGGCCTCGGGCATCCGCCCCAGAACCGGATCGTCCGCCCCGTTGCGCCGCACGGTGGTCCAGCCGAATTCGGGCGTGGCGCCCAAAAATTTCTGTGCGCCCAACCCCCGCGCCAGCAACTGGCTGCCCAGACAGATGCCCAGCACGGCCCGGTCGGTTTCCGACACCTGCGCCATCAGGCGCGCCAGATCGGGCAGGTAGGGGTGGGTTGCATCGTCCAGCGCCGACTGCTCGCCGCCAAAGACCACCAGCGCGTCGTGATCCCCCATCTGCGGCAGGGCGTCACCGCGCCATGGGCGGAACACCTCGATCAGGGCGGCGGCTTCGTGCAGGGCGACGCCGACCTGTCCGTGATGGGTCACGCCGGTATTTTCCACGATTGCGACGCGCATCTTCGCCCCCTTTGCCAGATGTCCGCACAATCTGCACGGGGGCAGCCCGTCCGCAAGCCCAAGATGCAGCATTTTCCCTTGCGCCGGGGACGCAACGGTGAAACAGGGAACCGCCAAACGGACACTCCCACGGAGGCTTCGATGGAGATTCGCGAGGCGCTTACCTTTGACGACGTTCTGCTGGTTCCGGCGGCAAGCTCTGTGCTGCCGTCCGAGGCGGACACATCGACCTGGGTCACCAAATCCATCCGCATGAACATCCCGCTGCTGTCGTCGGCGATGGACACGGTGACCGAAGGGCGCATGGCCATTGCCATGGCGCAGGCGGGCGGGATCGGCGTGATCCACCGCAATCTGGACACCGAAACGCAGGCGCGCGAAGTGCGCCGGGTCAAGCGGTTCGAATCCGGCGTCGTCTATGCGCCGATCACCCTGACGCCCGATCAGACGCTGGCCGATGCCAAGGTGCTGATGGAACGCTACAACATCACGGGCTTTCCGGTGGTCGATGATCTGGGCCGCGTGGTGGGGATCGTCACCAACCGCGACATGCGCTTTGCCTCTGATGACAAGACGCCGGTGCGGGTGATGATGTCGTCGGAAAATCTGGCGCTGCTGCACGAACCCGTTGACCGCGATGCCGCCATCAGCCTGATGAAGGCACGCCGCATCGAAAAGCTGCTGGTGACTGACGGGCAGGGGGTGCTGACGGGGTTGCTGACCCTGAAAGACACCGAAAAGGCCGTGCTGAACCCGCATGCCTGCAAGGATGACATGGGGCGTCTGCGCGTCGCCGCGGCCTCGACCGTCGGGGATGCCGGGTTCGAGCGCAGTCAGGCACTGATCGAGGCGGGGGTGGACATGGTGGTGATCGACACCGCGCATGGCCATTCCGAAGGGGTGGCGCGCGCGGTCGAACGGATCAAGGCGCTGTCGAACGCGGTGCAGGTGGTGGCGGGCAACGTCGCGACCGCGTCCGCCACGCGGGCGCTGATCGATGCCGGGGCCGATGCGGTCAAGGTCGGGATTGGGCCGGGATCGATCTGCACGACGCGCATCGTCGCGGGCGTGGGTGTGCCGCAACTGACTGCGATCATCGACGCCAGCCGTGCGGCGGGCGACATTCCGGTGATCGCAGACGGCGGCATCAAGTATTCCGGCGATTTTGCCAAGGCGATTGCGGCAGGCGCATCCTGCGCCATGGTCGGGTCGGCCATCGCCGGCACCGACGAATCGCCCGGCGAGGTGATCTTGTGGAACGGCCGGTCGTTCAAGGCCTATCGCGGCATGGGCAGCCTTGGCGCCATGGCGCGCGGATCGGCGGACCGCTATTTCCAGAAAGACGCCGCCAGCGACAAGCTGGTTCCCGAAGGGATCGAGGGGCAGGTTCCCTACAAGGGGGCGGCATCGGCGGTCATTCACCAGATGGTCGGCGGTCTGCGCGCGGCGATGGGGTATACCGGCTGCCGCACCGTGGCCGAGATGCGCGCCAACTGCGATTTCGTCCGCATCACCGGGGCAGGGCTGAAGGAAAGCCATGTGCATGACGTGCAGATCACCCGCGAAAGCCCGAATTACCGCGTCGGCTGACCGGAGTTTTCGGATGGAAAGTCCCGTGGCCACAGACCCTGATCCAGCCTGTGCGGGGTATGCCCCGTGACCCGGACCAGACGCGCGCTGATCACCGGGGCGGGGGCACCGGGCGGCATCGGTCTGGCCACGGCCCGTGCCCTGGGGCGGGCAGGCATGGCGATTGCGATCACCGCCACCACCGGGCGCATCCATGCCCGCGCGGCCGAGCTGTTGGCCGAAGGATTTGATGTCACCGCCCATATCGCCGATCTGACCGAACCCGCACAGGTGCAGCGCCTGTTTCAGGCGATAGGCCCTGTCGATGTGCTGGTGAACAACGCAGGCATGGGCACGGTCGCGTCGCCTGCCGAAACGGTCGCCTTTCTGGACATTGACCCCGACCAATGGCGCCGGGCGCTGGATGCCAGCCTGACCACAGCCGTTCTGGTGACGCGCGCCTTCTTGCCGGGCATGGTGGCGAACGGGTGGGGCCGTATCGTGATGATGTCTTCGGTCACCGGGCCCATGGTGTCGAACCCCGGCGAATCCGCCTATTCCACCGCCAAGGCCGGGATGATCGGCCTAACCCATGCGCTGGCGCTGGAACTGGCGGCGGGCGGCATCACCGTCAACGCGGTGGCCCCCGGCTGGATCGGGACCGAGGCGTTGACCGACCCCGAACGCATGGCCGCCCGCGCCACGCCCCTGCACCGCGCCGGAACCCCGGACGAGGTGGCCGCCGTCGTGGCCTTCCTTGCCTCGGACGGTGCAAGCTATGTGAACGGGGCGACGATTGTCGTCGATGGCGGCAACATCCTGCAGGAACGCAAAGCATGATCCCCGCCGCCCGTCTGTCTGCGGCCATTGGCGTGCTGGACCGCATCCTTGCCGGTCAGCCCGCCGAACAGGCCCTGACGAACTGGGGCCGCGCCAACCGCTACGCAGGTTCGGGCGACCGGACGGCCGTGCGCGATCTGGTGTTCGACGCCCTGCGCTGCAAACGGTCGTTCGCGCACTTTGGCGGGGGGATGACCGGGCGCGGTCTGATCCTTGGCGGGGTGCGGGCGGCAGGGCAGGATGAAGCGGCCCTGTTCACCGGGATCGGCCATGCGCCTGCCGCCCTTGCACCCGAAGACGCAGCGCTGACCGCGCCGATGACGCGGGCCGAAGCGCTGGATATCCCCGATTGGCTGGAAGGCCCGCTTGCCGCCAGTCTGGACCGCGATCTTGACGCTGTCATGCTGGCGATGCGGTCCCGCGCGCCGGTGTTTCTGCGGGTCAACCTTGCAAAGCTGGACCGCCCGGGCGCCATCGCCGTACTGGCGGGCGAAGGGGTCGCGGCGCAGCCCCACCCACTTGCGACCTCTGCCTTGCAGGTCACGGACGGGGCGCGCAAAATTCAGACCACGTCCGCCTATCTGACGGGGTTGGTCGAATTGCAGGACGCAGCCTCGCAGGCGGTGGTGGAGATGGTGCCACTGTCAGGGGGCATCCGCGTTCTGGACTATTGTGCCGGTGGCGGCGGCAAGACGCTGGCACTGGCCGCGCGCGCGTCGGTCGATCTGTTCGCCCATGACGCCGACCCCGGACGGATGCGCGATCTGCCCGCCCGCGCCGACCGTGCCGGGGTGCGGGTGAAGATCACGGAAAAGCCTGATGCCAAGGCCCCTTATGGCGTGATCCTGACGGATGTTCCCTGTTCGGGTTCCGGCAGCTGGCGGCGCGATCCGGCGGGGAAATGGGCGCTGACCCCGGTGCGTCTGGCCGATCTTGTGGCGGTGCAGAGCGGCATCCTTGACCGGGTTGCACCGATGGTGGCCCGTGGCGGGCATCTGGCCTATGTCACCTGTTCGCTGCTGCGGTCCGAAAACGGTGATCAGATCGACGCCTTTCTGTCCCGCCATTCCGGCTGGACCGAAACCGCCCGCCGCAGCTTTACCCCGCTTGACGGTGGCGATGGGTTCTTTTGCGCGATCCTGCGCCGGGAATAGCCGCCCGCGTCAAAAGAGTTTAACCGATCTGCAAGGTTCAGTTAACCATTGGTTAAGCTTTGCCACCGCAAGCTGAGTGTTATGATTCGAGTGGGGTACGATTTGCGCGGCGAAGTCCATGAGCGCGGCTGGATAGCCGCCCTGTCCCGCACCCCGGTGCTGCACCCTTGGTATATGCTGTTGGCGGCTGTCCTTCTGGCGGGCTGCATTGCGCTGTTGACCAGCGGCGAGACGCGGCTTTTTGCACTGGTGGTCGGGGTGACGCTGTCCCTGACGGCGGTGATGCTGCGGGGCCTGACCTTTGGCGATGCCCTGCGCCTGCGTACGGTGGATGGGCGGTTGGCGCTGATCCTGTCCGGCGATCCGGCCCCGTCAATGATCACCGATGATGATGGGCGCATCCTGTATCGCAATCAGGCGGCCGCCGACCGGATGGCGGCGGCGGGCAGCACGCTGACGGCGGCGCTGGCCGGACATTTCGCCAATCCGGGGGCGGTGTTGCACCGCCTGCATGCGCGCGCGATGTCGCAGGGGGCCGCGCGCGAAGACCTTGTGTCGCGCGCGGGTCAGTTGCGGCTGACCGCGCTGCGTGTGGGCGGGCAGCGCTGCCTGTGGCGGCTTGAAGATTTCTCGGATCTGTCGCCCGCGCGGGGGGCCGAAACCCTGTCGCTGCCGATGCTGGTCGCCAACAGGGCAGGCGTGATCCTTTTCGCGAACGAGGCGATGCGGCGTCTGCTGGGCGACCGGCCGAAACGTCTGGCGACGGTCTTTGGCGACACTCCCCTGAACCCCGGCGAAGAGATCGACCTGCGCACCGCCACCGGCACCACCCGCGCCATTCTGGCCGAAGTGCCGGGGTCTGGCGAACGGCGCGAGATTTACCTTTTGCCCGCGCCGCCCCGCACGGGGGCCGAGGCCAGCCCCACCGATTTCGAATATCTGCCGGTGCCGCTGATGCGCTTTGCCGCCGATGGCAGCCTGCGCGACGCCAATCAAGCCGCGCGCGATCTGACAGGGGTGGCTGCGGGCAGCGACCTTGCCGTGCATGACCTGTTCGAAGGGTTGGGGCGCCCTGTGGCCGACTGGCTGGCCGATGTCGCAAGTGGCCGCCTGCCGGGCGGGGCAGAGGTGCTGCGCCTGCGTCAGGGTGGCGACGAAAGCTATCTGCAAATCACCCTGCGCCGCGTGGTCGAACAGGGTCGCCCCGGTGTGCTGGCTGTCTTGCAGGACGCGACCGCGCTGAAAACCCTTGAGGCGCAGTTCGTCCAAAGCCAGAAGATGCAGGCCATCGGTCAGTTGGCGGGCGGAATTGCGCATGACTTCAATAACCTGCTGACCGCGATTTCCGGCCATTGCGATCTGTTGATGCTGCGCCATGACCGCGAAGACCCCGATTACGCCGATCTGGTGCAGGTGCATCAGAACGCCAATCGCGCGGCCAGTCTGGTGGGGCAGTTGCTGGCATTCTCGCGCAAGCAAACCCTTCAGCCGGAGCGGATTTTTCTGGAAGAGGCGTTGTCGGACCTGACCCATCTGCTGAACCGGTTGGTGGGGGAAAAGGTCAGCCTGCACCTGTCGCACGCGCCCGGTCTTGGCCCGATCCGCGCGGACCGGCGCAAGCTGGAGCAGGTGTTGCTGAACCTTGTGGTCAATGCCCGCGACGCCATGATCGAAGGCGGGACGATCCGCATCGGGACACAGGCGCTTGATCTGTCAGACGAGTTGTGCCGCGACCGGGCCGTCGTGCCGCCCGGGCATTATGCGCTGATCCGGGTCGAAGATACCGGCACCGGCATCCCGTCCGACCGGCTGCAAAAGATATTCGAACCGTTCTACACCACGAAACGCGCGGGCGAGGGCACCGGTCTGGGCCTGTCGACCGCATATGGCATCGTCAAACAGTCGGGCGGGTTCATCTTTGTGGATTCCGTGGTGGGGCAGGGCAGTTGCTTCATGGTGCTGTTCCCCATCCACACCGCCCCACCCGAACCGGTTTTGCCCAAGCCTGCCCCCATCCGCATTGCCCCGCGTCAGGGCGAAGGTGTCGTTCTGCTGGTCGAGGACGAGGCGCCTGTGCGCGCCTTTGCCAGCCGCGCCCTGCGGATGCGCGGCTATACCGTGCTTGAGGCCGACAGCGCCGAGGCGGCCCTGACGCTGTTGCAGGACGCAAGCCTGCAGGTCGATGTCTTTGTGACCGATGTGGTCATGCCCGGTCTGGACGGCCCGACTTGGGTGAAAACCGCGATGGAGACGCGCCCCGACGTGCGGGTGATCTTTGTCTCCGGCTACGCCGAGGATTGTCTGTCCGAAAGTCAGGCCCGCATGCCGAACTCGGTGTTCCTGCCGAAACCGTTCTCTCTGACCGATCTGACCGCCACCGTGCAGCGCCAGATGGGTTAGTGCCGCAGCGTGTCGTACAGGGCGAAGTCGGCGGCGGCGGCCTTGCGCAACAGCGCCTCGGTCTTTGGCTGCAATTCCATCGGGGCCGTGGGCGATACGTTCAGGCGCGGCAGGATGATCTCGCATCCCAGCCGGTCCTCAAGAAAGTCGATGAAGGTTTCGATCTCTTCATAGCGGAACAGGCGGTCCAGCCCCTTGTCGTTCTTGGGTGCAAGGAACCGCGCCTGCGACCCGACGGCGGCGAAGTCCGGCTGCGGATCGGCGCACCAGCCTTGCACAAAGTCATCAAAGCTGACGCCGCGCGTGCTGCGGGCGGGGTCGGTCAGATCGTCGCGCTGCCGATAGCGATACCAGCTGCCCAGCCAATCGCGCGGCTCTCGCATCAGGGCGACGACGGTGAAGGGGTGGCCCGACGCCACCTCCAGATAGGGGCCGATGAAGCGGTGATAGCGCTGCACCGTCGTGTGCTTCAACAGCGGCGGGCGCTGGATCGACACCGCCGCCATCGAGTCGAGCGCGGATTCGATCGCGGTAGAGCCGGTCTTGGGCGTGGCCAAGATCGCAAGTCGTTGTTCCCAGAATACCAGCATCGCACACCTTCGGTTTCGCGCGTTGCTTCTACACAAGGTGGTGGGCGTAAACCATCCCTTAACCGATCCATGAAATTCTGCCTTTGTCGATAATTCGATTGAAATGTTCCTGATTTGTGCTCATAAGGAAAAGAACACTTGGGGAACAAGCGCAACGATTGCCGCGGGCATGCGGCTATGGAATAAGGGTGGCTGACATGGCGGTGGCGAACCTCCTCGACTTGAACGGAAAGCGCGAAATGGACAAGGCAAAGGCGCTGGAAAGCGCGCTGGCACAGATCGAACGTCAGTTCGGCAAAGGCTCGATCATGAAGCTGGGCGCAGACAGCCCGGCGATGGATATCGAGGCGACCTCGACCGGATCGCTGGGGCTGGACATCGCCCTTGGCATCGGCGGCCTCCCGCAGGGACGAATCATTGAAATCTACGGCCCGGAATCGTCGGGCAAGACCACGCTGACGCTGCATGTCGTGGCCGAGCAGCAGAAAAAGGGCGGCGTCTGCGCCTTTGTCGATGCCGAACACGCGCTGGACCCGCAATATGCCAAAAAGCTGGGCGTGAATCTGGACGAGTTGCTGATCTCGCAGCCCGACACGGGCGAACAGGCGCTGGAAATCGTCGACACACTGGTGCGGTCGGGCGCGGTCAGTCTGATCGTGGTCGACTCGGTCGCGGCCCTGGTGCCCAAGGCCGAGATCGAGGGCGACATGGGCGACATGCAGATGGGCAGCCAGGCCCGGCTGATGAGCCAGGCGATGCGCAAGCTGACCGCCAGCATCGGCCGCAGCAACTGCATGGTGATCTTCATTAACCAGATCCGCATGAAGATCGGCGTGATGTTCGGCAGCCCCGAGACCACGACGGGTGGCAATGCGCTGAAATTCTATGCCTCGGTCCGTCTGGACATCCGCCGCATCGGGTCGATCAAGGAAAAGGAAGATGTCGTCGGCAACACCACGCGGGTGAAGGTCGTGAAGAACAAGGTGTCGCCGCCGTTCAAGCAGGTGGAATTCGACATCATGTATGGCGAAGGCATCTCCAAGACCGGAGAGCTGATCGATCTTGGCGTCAAGGCCGGGGTGGTGGAGAAATCGGGCAGCTGGTATTCCTATGGCGATGAACGCATCGGTCAGGGCCGCGAGAATGCCAAGCAGTTCCTGAAGCAGAACCCCGCCACGGCAGATCAGATCGAAGCAAAGATCCGGTCGGCCAGCGGTCTGGATTTCCACATCGCGGGCGGTGATGCGGCCGAGGATGTCGTGGATATGTGACCCCGTCCGGGGCCGGGATATGGGGGCCGCGGGCAATCGCCCGCGGCCCTTTTTCATTGCGGCTTGCGGCGGCGGTGGACAGGCCAGCCAAGCGGGGCTAAACGGGGGTCAAACTTGGACTTCCGCCTGTGAAAGGGCCTTTGAAGCATGGCGTCGCTGAACGATATCCGATCAACCTTCCTCGATTTCTTTGCGCGCAACGACCACAAGGTCGTGGACAGCAGCCCCTTGGTGCCGCGCAACGATCCGACGCTGATGTTCGCCAATTCCGGCATGGTGCAGTTCAAGAACTGCTTCACCGGGGTCGAGACGCGGGATTACAAGCGCGCCACCACAGCGCAGAAATGTGTGCGCGCGGGCGGCAAGCACAACGATCTGGACAACGTGGGCTATACCGCGCGCCACCACACCTTTTTCGAGATGCTGGGCAATTTCAGTTTTGGCGATTATTTCAAGGATCAGGCCATCGCCTATGCTTGGGAATTGCTGACGAAAGACTTCGGTCTGGACAAGTCCAAGCTGTGCGTGACCGTCTATCACACCGATGACGAGGCGGCTGCGATCTGGAAAAAGGTCGCGGGTTTCAGCGATGACAAGATCATCCGCATCGCGACAGATGACAATTTCTGGCGCATGGGTCCGACCGGCCCCTGCGGCCCCTGCACCGAGATTTTCTATGACCACGGCGACCACATCTGGGGTGGCCCGCCCGGCAGCGCGGACGAAGACGGCGACCGGTTCATCGAGATCTGGAACAACGTCTTCATGCAGAACGAACAGTTCGCGGATGGCACGATGCGCCCCCTGGACATGCAATCGATCGACACCGGCATGGGGCTGGAACGGATCGGTGCCCTGTTGCAGGGCAAGCACGACAATTATGACACCGACCTGATGCGCAGCCTGATCGAGGCGTCGGCACATGCCACCAGCACCGATCCCGACGGCCCCGGCAAGACCAGCCACCGCGTGATCGCCGACCACCTGCGGTCCACCAGTTTTCTGATTGCCGACGGCGTGATGCCGTCGAACGAAGGGCGCGGCTATGTGCTGCGCCGGATCATGCGCCGCGCGATGCGGCACGCCCATATGCTGGGCGCGCAAGACCCGGTGATGCACAAGCTGGTGACGGCACTGGTGCGGCAGATGGGCGGGGCCTATCCCGAGTTGGGCCGGGCGCAATCCTTGATCGAAGAAATGCTGCGGTCGGAAGAAACCCGGTTCAAGCAGACGTTGGACCGCGGGCTGAAGCTGCTGGATGACGAGGTGTCGCGCCTGCCGCAGGGGGCCGATCTGCCAGGGGCTGCGGCGTTCAAGCTGTATGACACCTACGGCTTTCCGCTGGATCTGACGCAGGACGCGCTGCGCGAACAGGGCCGCGCGGTCGATGTCGCGGGCTTTGATCACGCGATGGAGGAACAGCGCACCAAGGCGCGCGCCGCCTGGTCCGGCACGGGCGAGGCGAAAGATGCCGTGATCTGGTACGAACTGGCCGAGGCGCATGGCGTCACGGAATTTCTGGGCTATGACACCGAAACCGCCGAAGGGGTGATCCACGCCCTTGTGCGCGACGGGGCGGTGATCGGGGCTGCGGAGACCGGCACGACCGTGCAGATCGTGGTGAACCAGACGCCGTTTTACGCGGAATCGGGAGGGCAGGTCGGCGATGCGGGCTTTATCCGCACCGATACCGGCACGGCGCAGGTGACCGATACCAAGAAGTCGGCGGGCGTTTTCATCCACATCGCGCAAGTGACAGACGGCACGATCCTGCGTGGCCAACCCGCCAAGCTGGAAGTGTCGCACAGCCGCCGGGGGGCCATCCGCGCCAACCATTCCGCCACCCACCTTCTGCACGAGGCGCTGCGTCTGGCGCTTGGGAATCACGTCGCCCAGCGCGGCAGTCTGAACGCGACGGACAGGTTGCGCTTTGACTTCAGCCACACCGCGGCCCTGTCGCCCGCCGATCTGGCTGGGGTCGAGGCCGAGGTGAACGGCTACATCCGGCAGAATTCCCCGGTCGAAACCCGGATCATGACGCCCGACGATGCGCGCGCCCTTGGGGCGCAGGCGTTGTTCGGTGAAAAATACGGCGACGAGGTGCGCGTCGTGTCGATGGGCCTGCTGGACGGGTCGGGCAAAGGCGCTGATGGGCGCACCTACAGCCTTGAATTGTGCGGCGGCACCCATGTCGCGCGCACGGGTGACATCGGGGCCTTTGTGCTGCTGGGTGATTCCGCCTCCAGCGCCGGGGTGCGGCGGATCGAGGCGCTGACCGGGCAGGCGGCGCTGGACCATTTGCGCGCACAGGATGCCCGGCTGGCCGACATTGCGGCGGTGCTGAAAGCGCCCACGTTCGAGGTGGTGGACCGCGTCAAGGCGCTGTTTGACGAACGCCGCGCCTTGCAGAACGAAGTGGCGCAACTGCGCCGCGATCTGGCGATGGGCGGCGGTGGTGCGGCGGGCCCCGAGGCGCAGATGGTGAACGGCGTCAAGTTTTTGGCGCAGGTCCTGACCGGCGTGTCGGGCAAGGATCTGCCCGCGCTGATCGACAGCATGAAAGACCGGATCGGGTCGGGCGCTGTGCTGCTGATTGCCGATACCGGGGGCAAGCCTGCGGTTGCGGCGGGGGTGACGGCCGATCTGACCGGTACGTTGTCTGCCGTGACGCTGGTCAAGGCCGCGGCCGAGGCGATGGGTGGCAAAGGCGGCGGTGGCCGCCCCGACATGGCGCAGGCGGGCGGTGCGGACATCGCTCTGGCCGATGCCGCAATCAAGGCGGCGATGGCCGCGATGGGGGCCTGACATGCCGACAGCACTGTGGATTGCCCATGTGCATGTGACCGACGCCGATGCTTACGGCCGCTATGCGGCGGGCGCCGGCCCGGCCATTGCCGCGCATGGCGGCGTGTTTCTGGCCCGTGGCGGGCGCTATGTGCAACTGGAAGGCAACGACCGCGCCCGCAACGTTGTGGCGCGGTTCCCCAGCCTTGAGGCGGCAGTGGCCTGCTACAACAGCGCCGAGTATCAGGCGGCGCTGGCCCATGCCAAGGGCGCATCGGTCCGTGATCTGATGGTGGTCGAGGAAGTCGGCTAAGGCGGATTTGATCGAAAAACCGCACACAGGCCGGGATAGCCTGTGCTAAAGTCACGCAAAAGAAACGTGCGAGGCAGAGCCGTGACCTTTACCCAACCCCTTGGGGCCCGCTGATGTGCCGTTGGGCCGCCTATACCGGAACGCCGATCTTTCTGGATGAGATCATCAGCCGCCCTGGTCATTCCCTTATCCATCAAAGCCATTGCGCCACCCAGTGCCACAGTGCCATCAACGCTGATGGGTTCGGGGTCGCGTGGTATGGCGAACGGGCGGAACCGGGGCTTTACCGCGACGTGATGCCCGCGTGGTCCGACCCGAACCTGCGCAGCCTGACAGCGCAGGTGAAATCGGGCCTGTTTCTGGCGCATGTGCGCGCGTCAACCGGGACGGCGACCAGCCGGAACAACTGCCACCCCTTTACGGTGGGGCAGTGGTCCTTCATGCACAACGGGCAGGTCGGGGGCTATGACAGCTTTCGCCGTGATGCCGACATGCTGATCCCGGACGATCTTTATGCCCACCGCAAAGGGGCCACCGACAGCGAGGCGCTGTTTCTGATCGCCTTGGCCGAAGGTCTGGATGCCGATCCGGCAGGGGCTTTGGCCCGCGCGGCACAGCACCTGATCGGGTTAAGCCGGGCAAAGGGGTGCGGGCCGCACCTGCGGCTGACGGCGGCGCTGTCGGATGGCCAGCGGCTTTATGCGCTGCGCTATGCCACCGACGATCACGCGCCGACGCTGTATCACCGCTGGTCCGACACACGCGGAGGGCGGGCCGTGGTGTCCGAACCCTTGGAAACCGGCGAGGATGACTGGCAAGAGGTGCCGCCGGGGTCGTTCTGCACCTTTGACGGCGACCGCGTCGATATCCGCCCGTTTCAGCCCGAACCTGCCCGTCTGGTCGCCTGATCCATCCGGTAACGCCTCACGCTCAGTCTCTGGTTGACTAAACCCGGTCGATCCGCAATCCTGCACCCGTCCATCCGGATCGGATGGCCAGTTGCGTTTAAGCGGTTCCCCTGTCCCTGATGCGGAGAGAACCGGATGACAACGCCCTTCCCCGACTGGAACGATTTTCGCGACATCCTGCTGATCGCGGAGGCGGGCACCCTGTCTGCCGCTGCGCGCAATGCGGGGGTCAGCCAATCCACCATGTCGCGCCGCCTGTCCGCGATCGAGGCGGGGGGACAACCTGTGTTTCTGCGCGACGAAAGCGGCCGGTTGACCCCCAACCAGCGCGGGGCCGAGATTGTGGCGGCAGCCCGCGACATGGCCGCAATCCATGCCCGTGCGGCGGCGCGCCTGACCGATGCGCCCGCGCCGTTGCGGATTGTCGCGTCATCCGTCACGGCAAAGCTGTTTCTGGAGGCGAGCCTGCCGAATTGGGCCGCGCGCGCCGATACCCCCGCGACCGTCAGCCTGATCGACGATCTGGTGGCGCTGGACCCGCGAAGCCATGACATTCTGGTGGCCCCGATGGATGCCGTGCCCGAACGCAGCGCCGGGCAATGTCTGGGGGTGATGGAATGGGGGCTGTTTGCCAGCCACGCCTATCTGGCCGACCATCCGCACGACCGCCGTCTTGCCGGTCTGCCGGGGCATAGGGTGATCCGCGCGTCAGGTGCCTTGGCGACGACGCGGGCGTTTCGCTGGCTGGCGGAAAAGGGCGGATCGGTCGCAATGCTGTCGGCGAACCCGGTTGCGATGCAAGAGGCCTGCGCCAGCGGGGCAGGGATCGCCCTTCTGCCCGACGCGCTGGCCGAAGCTGACAGCCGTCTGCGCCGTCTGGATGCGCCCGTCTGCGCCCCGACAGAAGTGTGGATGATCGCCGATGCGGATCAGGCGACGCATCCGCGCATTGCAGGATTTTTGCGTTGGGCGCGCGGCCAGTTCCGCAGCGCGCCCCCCCGGCAAAGGGCGGGTTAGGCCGACTTGGCGGCCCGCTTGCGATCATGCGGGTCCAGAACGCGCTTGCGCAGGCGAATGATCTTGGGCGTCACTTCGACCAGTTCGTCGTCGTCGATATAGGCAATCGCCTCTTCCAGTGACATACGGATGTGGGGCGTCAGGCGCACCGCCTCGTCCGTGCCCGAGGCGCGGACGTTGGTCAGCTTTTTGCCCTTCAGCGGGTTCACTTCCAGATCGTTGTCCCGGCTGTGTTCGCCGATGATCATACCCTCGTAGACGTTTTCCTGCGGGCCGATGAACATGCGGCCACGCTCTTCCAGATTCCACAGGGCGTAAGGAACCGAACTGCCGTTTTCCATCGAGATCAGAACGCCTTGGCGGCGGCCTTGAATGTGGCCCTTGTGCGGGGCCCAGGCGTGGAAGATGCGGTTCAGAACGCCTGTGCCGCGCGTGTCGGTCAGGAACTGGCCGTGATAGCCGATCAATCCGCGCGATGGCACATGCGCGATGATGCGGGTCTTGCCCACACCGGCGGGCTTCATCTCGACCAGATCACCCTTGCGTTCGCCCGTCAGCTTGTCGATGACGGCGCCGGCATATTCGTCATCCACATCGACGGTGACTTCTTCGATCGGCTCCATCCGGACGCCGCCTTCGTCGTGAAAGATGACGCGGGGGCGGCTGATCGACAGCTCGAACCCTTCGCGGCGCATGTTTTCGATCAACACGCCCATCTGCAATTCGCCACGACCCGACACTTCGAACGCATCGCCGGTGGCGGTATCGGCGACCTTGATCGCGACGTTCACCTCGGATTCGCGCATCAGGCGTTCGCGGATGACGCGGGATTGCACCTTGGTGCCGTCGCGGCCTGCAAGCGGGCTGTCGTTGATGCCGAAGGTCACGGTGATCGTCGGCGGGTCGATGGGTTGTGCGGGCAGGGGAATGTCCTGATCCAGCGCGCACAGCGTATCGGCCACGGTGGCCTTGCTCATCCCGGCGATGGTGACGATGTCACCGGCCAGCGCCTCGTCGATGGGCTGTTGGCCAAGTCCGCGGAAGGCCAGGATCTTTGACACGCGGAACTGTTCGATCCGGTCGCCGTCGCGGGTGATGGCCTTGATCTGTTCGCCCACCTTCAGGCGGCCAGATTCGACACGGCCCGTCAGGATGCGGCCGATGAACGGGTCGGCCGACAGTGTGGTTGCCAGCATACGGAACTGTTCGTCCTGCGCCTGCAACTGTTTCGGCGCGGGCACATGCCGCACGATCAGATCGAACAGCGCCGTCAGATCCTTGCGCGGACCGTCCAACGACACATCTGCCCAACCAGCGCGGCCTGACGCGTACAGGTGCGGGAAATCAAGCTGTTCGTCCGATGCGCCAAGGTTGGCGAACAAATCGAACACCTCGTTCAGGGCGCGGTCGGGTTCTGCGTCAGGCTTGTCGACCTTGTTCAGCACCACAATCGGGCGCAGTCCCAAAGCCAGCGCCTTGGCGGTGACGAATTTCGTTTGCGGCATCGGGCCTTCGGCGGCATCGACCAGCAGGCAGACACCGTCAACCATGCTCAGGATGCGCTCCACCTCGCCGCCGAAATCGGCGTGACCGGGGGTGTCGACGATGTTGATGCGGGTGGTGCCGTGTTCGACGCTGGTACATTTGGCAAGGATGGTGATCCCGCGTTCACGTTCGATGTCGTTGCTGTCCATCGCGCGTTCGGACACGGACTGGTTTTCGCGGAACGCGCCGGACTGTTTCAGCAGTTCGTCAACAAGGGTCGTCTTGCCGTGGTCAACGTGCGCGATGATCGCGATGTTGCGAAGCTCCATCTGGAGGTCTCTTTCTGTTCTCTGGTTTGGCGCGGGCGATACCGCAGATGGGGCGGAAAGGCCAGCGAAACCTTTCTGCGCCTGCAAAGGAAGACGCCACCAAAGATACATATTCTGCACACATTTCTTTTGCAGCGTGAAACTCGGCCCTCTGTCACTTCGTAGCTTCGACAGTTTTCGCCAAATATTTTTCCCGTGCCGGTTGAATTGTTTCCAGTTTCGGTACGATTTTACCAACTGTGGGCGGCAATCGCCTGATTGTCGTCAGACTGTGAACGGTGCCACCCGGTCCCTTCGGGCCGGGCCGTAGTCACACACCTTTTTTCAAAGGAACACACCATGACACATGCAAATAAAGACTTTGGTTTTAGCCGGTCTCGCCTTGGTCAGGGAATTTTTGCCGCAACTCTGGCGCTTTGTCTGCCGGGGGCGGCGCTGGCCACCGATCTGTTGGGTGGCGGATCGCTGCTGGATGTCGATGTGGGTATCGGCGGTATTGATGTCGAGGCAAGCGTCGGTGGCGGGGCGCTTGCCAGTGCCTGCGTCGGCCATTGCGGGGCAGGCGGCACGGGCACCGGCGGCGGAACGGGCGGCAACCCCGATGGGACGCCGGGCGGGGGTGCTGTCACCGACAGCGGCAACGACGCCGCCACGGCCGAGCGGATCATTCTGGCCGGGGGTGGGGCCGCCCGCTGTGGCAGCGGGGGCAACAGCGCGGTTTACAATGGCTTTGTCGCGCAGGATCGCAACGGCACGCAGATCGGCTGGGTCAAGAACACCACGCTGGATGCGGATCTGCGCATCGTCGGCATGGATATCTTTGACGGCGGATCGCGCTGCACCGGATTGCGGGGCGGCAGTTACCGCATCGAAGGGCAGGCTGTGCGGGTCAATATCGACGCAAGCCGTCTTTTGCGTTGATGGGCAGGGGCCCCCGGTTTCGGCCGGGGGCCCGTACCGATCAGGTCAGGTCACGATATACCGGTCGCGCCGATGGTTGATGGCGATGACGACATTGACCGTCAGCGCCCCAAGGAAGCTGTAGGCGATGGTCACGGGTGGCAGCATCGTCAACGCCACCGCAAACAGCGCCGCATCAAACAGCAGTTGCGTGTAGCCCGCCTTGAACCCGGTCCGGTCTTGCAGGATCAGCGCCAGAATGCCGACGCCGCCCAGACTGCCGCCGTGCCGGAATATTGCCAACAGTGCCGACCCTGACACAAAGCCGAACAGCACCGCGCCGAATACCGGATTCAGATCGGCAAAACGGACCCAGCCCGGCATCACCATCGACAACCCCGACAGTGCCGCAACCGACAGCGCGGTCTTCACGGTGAACGCCAGCCCCATGCGCCGGTAACCCAGCACGTAAAAGGGGATGTTGATCGCAAAGAACACCGGGCCAAAGCCCCAACCGGTGCCATAGGATATCAGCACCGCCAACCCTGCCGTCTGCCCCGTCACAAGGCCAAGATGCGTCAGCACCACGATGCCAAAGGCGGCCATCGTGGCCCCGAAAGCCAGACCTTGGGCATCTTCCAGCAGGGTGTGGGATTTCGGATCGGTCATGTCAGGCCGCGATATACCTGTCGCGGCGGTGGTTTACGGCCAGAAACAGGCTGAACGTGGCGGCCCCCAGAAAACTGTAGCCCAGCATCACCGGATCAAGGATCAGCGCCGCCACCGCAAACAGCACCAGGTCGAACGCCAGTTGCACATGGCCCGCCTGAATGTGCCAACGGTCCTGCATCATCAGTGCGACAATGGAAAAGCCGCCAAAGCTGCCGCCGTGCCGCACCACGGCCAAAGCGGCAATGCCGAACAGCGTGCCAAACAACAGGGCGGCAAAGGCGGGGTTGATGGTGCCAAGTTCCATCCACCGGGGCAGGACCGCCATCAGCAGGGACAGTGCCGCCGTGGTGATCAGCGTCTTGACCGCAAACCGCGCCCCCATCCGCCGATAGCCCAGCCACAGGAACGGCAGGTTCAGCGCGAAATAAACGCCCGCAAAGGGCAGGCCGGTCGCATAAGCGATCAACACCGCCAGCCCCGTCGTCTGCCCGGTGACAAAGCCCATGTGCGTCATCACATGAATGCCAAGCCCCGCCATCACGACACCAAAGGCAATGCCTTGGGTATCCTCGATCAGACTGTGGTGGGTGGGATCGGTCATGGCACCCTATGTGCAGCGTCTCAGGCAACAAGGTCATACATTGTGACCTTTAATGCGTCAATGGTTTTGACCTTTATCAGAAGTTGTTGCAGGGATATCGCAGGTTTTCTTCTGTGCCAATTCCCGGCTGAATTTGTGTTTACAGATTTGGGCGTTTTGTGATGCAATCGTCCATCCGCAACGCGAGCCGAAGGGAGGGCGCGATGAACATTTCTTGCACCTCTGGTTACGCCTGCGGATCAGGCGCCACCGGCATCGTTCGATTTTCGCAGCGATACCGTAGCGGACAAACCGTCTGACGCCCCGACAGGCGTAATCCACCCAACTTGACGCAGCATTTTGCCTTTCAGGGGCTGCGTTTGTTCACAATCCAATCCAAAGCAGAGGCCGGTTTCCTGTGACCCAGGGGCCGGGATACATGATGACCCACACCATCCCCGTTGCCGGGCAAAGCCCGGTTTCCCCGATTCAATCCGTCATTGCACAGCATGGCGCATGGCCAGTCCTGCGCGCCGCACTGGTGGCGCTTTTGAAAGGGCCAAACCCGCAACCGAACTACCTGAGCGACCACATACGTCGCGACATCGGATTGCCGGCAAATCTGCCACCACCGGTCAGGGTGCCGCTGCCCCCCTGGATGTAATGCAAAAGGCCGGGCGCGTAGATGCGTCCGGCCTGTTTCCGTGTGTCTGGATGTCAGCCCTTCAGCCCTTCAGCGCCTTGTTCAGGTATTCATCGACCTTTTCCAGATAGCCCATCGTTGTCAGCCACTTTTGATCGGGGCCGACCAGAAGCGCCAGATCCTTGGTCATCCAGCCGTCTTCGACCGTGTCCACCGTCACCTTTTCCAGCGTGGTGGCAAAGCGCATCAGCGCGTCGTTGCCGTCCAGTTTCGCCCGGTGCTTCAGCCCGCCGGTCCAGGCATAGATCGACGCGATGGAGTTGGTGGATGTCGCCTTGCCCTTTTCATGCTCGCGGAAGTGGCGGGTGACGGTTCCGTGTGCCGCCTCGGCCTCTACCACCTGACCATCGGGGGTCATCAGGACGGATGTCATCAGACCCAGCGACCCGAACCCTTGGGCCACGGTGTCCGATTGCACATCGCCATCGTAATTCTTGCAGGCCCAGACATAGCCGCCCGACCATTTCATCGCCGACGCCACCATGTCGTCGATCAGGCGGTGTTCGTAGTGGATGCCCTTTTTCTTGAACTCGGCTTCAAATTCCGCCTCGTAGATGGTCTGGAACAGTTCCTTGAACCGGCCATCATAGTATTTCAGGATGGTGTTCTTGGTAGACAGATAGACCGGCCAGCCCAGGTTCAGCCCATAGTTCAGCGACGCGCGGGCGAAATCGGCGATGGAATCGTCAAGGTTGTACATGCCCATGTAGACGCCTGCCGACGGCGCGTCATAGACGTCCCGCTCGATCACCGTGCCGTCGTCGCCCACGAATTTCATCGTCAGCTTGCCCGCGCCGGGAAAGTGGAAATCGGTCGCGCGATACTGGTCGCCAAAGGCGTGACGGCCGACCACGATGGGTTTGGTCCAGCCCGGCACAAGGCGCGGCACGTTGCGGCAGATGATCGGCTGGCGAAAGATCACGCCGCCAAGGATGTTGCGGATGGTGCCGTTCGGCGATTTCCACATCTGTTTCAGGCCGAATTCGGCCACGCGCCCTTCGTCGGCGGTGATGGTCGCGCATTTGACGCCGACGCCGTGTTTCTTGATCGCGTGGGCCGCGTCAACGGTGATCTGGTCGTTGGTTTCATCGCGCACCTGAATCGACAGATCGTAATATTTCAGGTCGATGTCGAGATAGGGCAGGATCAGCTTTTGCTTGATGAAATCCCAGATGATCCGGGTCATCTCGTCCCCGTCGAGTTCGACGACGGGGTTGGCTACCTTGATCTTGGTCATGTCCGGCCCTTTTTGCGATGTGGATTCGTTGCGCGGCACATAGCCGAAAAATGCGGGTTTGGAAAGCGTTGTATGCAACGGTATACTGAACGCCGCATAAGCCATCGTCGCATGATACGGATTGTCAGACGGTAAAGAACCGCGCCGTCTGCTGTTTCACCCAGTCCCACAGGGCAGGCGCGCCGCGCGCGACCTTGCTGCCGACGCGGGCCTCCAACTGATCGGCGGTGACGTTGTAGGTGATCCATGTGCCGCCGCCTGACATCAGGTTGTGCATCACAGGCTGCACTCGGTCCAGACTTTTTGCAAAGACGGCGTCGGGGGTAAGGGCTGCCTCAAACTCGTCCCACAGGGCGCGAAGATCGTCGCGCAAGTCACTGGGAAGAAGTCCGAAAATGCGATCTGCCGCCCGCGATTCGGCGGCCAATGTTTCGGCGCTGGCATGGGCTGTGCCATTGGCCGAATGGATCGGAACATCGCCCACGTCGATTTCCACCAGATCGTGCAGGATCAGCATCTTGATGACGCGGTTGATGTCGACGCCCGGGCCTGCCTGATCGGCCAGCACCAGCGCATACAGCGCCAGATGCCACGAATGTTCGCCGGAATTTTCGCGCCGTGATCCATCGGTCAGGGTGGTCGCGCGCAAGACCTGCTTCAGCTTGTCCGCCTCGTTCAGAAAGGCGAACTGGGCGGTCAGCCGGTCGGTCAATGGCTGTCGCCCGCGTATGGGGCCTTGGGCGCGGCGCTGCCGGTGCGTTTGGCGGCCAGCGCATCATCCAGAAACTTGCGCGCCCGCCGTTCGGCCAGCAGCGCGCGGATGGCGGTCATGAACGCCTCTTGCGTGGTGGGGGACGCGTCCAGCAGCACCTTGGACACCTTGTCATAAAACCGGTCGTCGCCGAGTTCGTCCATCGCGGCGACGACATCCTTTGCAAGCTGTTCTGTCAGCTCGTCCAGCAAGGCCATGGTTCAGCGTGATCCTTCCGTCAGGCGGCGGCGAACGTAATCGGACACGGTCTGGATCATCGGCTGCATATGCGCCTCTTCATCCTTGAAGAAGTGGTCGGCGCCTTCGATCTGGGTATGGGTGATCGTGATACCCTTTTGTTCGTGCAGCTTGCCCACCAGCGTCGCGGTATCCTTGGGCGGGGCCACCCGGTCGGCCGTGCCGTTGATAATCAGACCGGACGAGGGGCAGGGCGCAAGAAAGCTGAAGTCATACAGGTTCGCGGGCGGTGCCACCGAGATGAACCCGGTGATTTCCGGCCGCCGCATCAAAAGTTGCATCCCGATCCACGCGCCAAAGCTGAAGCCTGCGACCCAGCAATGCTTGGCGTTCTGGTTCATGGATTGCAGATAATCCAGCGCCGATGCCGCATCCGACAATTCGCCAATGCCCTGATCGTATTCGCCCTGACTGCGCCCGACACCGCGAAAGTTGAACCGCAGCACGGTAAAGCCCAGCCGATAAAAGGTGTAGTGCAGGTTGTAGACCACCTTGTTGTTCATCGTCCCGCCATATTGCGGGTGGGGATGCAGAACGATGGCAATGGGGGCGTCGCGGTCCTTTTGGGGGTGATACCGGCCTTCGAGCCGGCCTTCGGGGCCGGCGAAAATAACTTCGGGCATTCTTATACGCCTGTCTTTCTGGGAGCGATTTGTTGACAGATTCGCTCGGACAATCTAGAACCATTCTAAGGGCGCAAAGCCGCACCCCGGGGGTTGACTTTCAGGTAATGGCCCAACCCCCCAACGTCAATGGATTTGGCGGGAGCCTGCGCATGAAACTATCCACCAAGGGCCGCTATGCGATGGTGGCACTGGCCGATCTTGCCTTGGCCAAGGGGGATGATCTGGTGTCGCTGGCTGCCGTGGCCAAGCGACAGGATATCTCGTTGCCATATCTGGAGCAGTTGTTCGTCAAGCTGCGCCGGGCCGGTCTGGTCGAGGCGGTGCGCGGTCCGGGCGGTGGGTACAAGCTGGCGCGCAGCCCCGATGCCATCCGCATCTCCGAGGTGATGGAGGCGGTGGATGAAACCGTTGACGCCATGCATACCGGGGCCGGGGCCAGCGGCGGCGTGTCGGGCAGCCGCGCCCAATCCCTGACCAACCGCCTGTGGGAGGGGTTGAGCGCGCATGTCTATGTGTTCCTGCACCAGACCCGCCTGTCGGACGTGATCCGCAACGAAATGCACCCCTGTCCGGCGGTGCCTGCGTTGTTCCGCGTGGTGGATGACGAATGACGTCCCGCGTCTATCTGGACTGGAACGCGACAACCCCCCTGCGCCCCGAGGCGCGGGCGGCGATGACCTATGCGATGGATCTGGTGGGAAACCCGTCGTCGGTCCATGCCGAAGGGCGGGCGGCGCGCGCGCTGGTCGAACGGGCGCGGGCGCAGGTGGCCGCCGCAGTCGGGTGCAAACCGGCCGAGGTGGTGTTCACCTCTGGCGCGACCGAAGCGGCAGGGGCGCTGGGGCTGTTGCCGGTGGCGCGGATCGACGTGGACCCGACGGCGCATGATTGCCTGTGGTCGCAGCGCCGCGACGGGCAGGGGGATGGCGCACTGGGCTGGGGCTACGCCAACAACGAAACCGGGGTGATTGCCGATGCACCGCCGCGCAAGGCGGGCGTGCCCTTGATGCTGGATATTGTGCAGGCGGTCGGCAAGGTGCCATTTTCATTTGCCTGGTCGGGGGCCGACCTGGCCATTCTGTCGGCGCATAAATTTGGCGGCCCAAAGGGAATCGGTGCGCTTATCGTGCGCGACGGGTTCGAGATTGCGCCCCTGTCCACCGGGGGCGGGCAGGAAATGGGCCGCCGCGCGGGCACCGAAAACATCATTGGCATCGCCGGAATGGGGGCCGCGATTACTGCGGCCGCGCGCGATCTGGCCGATGGTGTGTGGGATCAGGTGACCGAGTTTAGAAATGTTCTAGATTCAGCATTGTCGACGGCGGAAAACAATACTATTTCTGTCGGGAAAGACGGGCCGCGCCTGCCCAATACCCTGTGCCTGATTGCCCCCGGCTGGAAGGGCGAGACGCAGGTGATGGCGATGGACCTTGCCGGCTTTGCCATTTCGGCGGGATCGGCCTGTTCCAGCGGCAAGGTCCGGCCCAGCCGGGTGTTGACCGCGATGGGGTTTGACGAGGGGCTGGCCGCGCAGGCGATCCGCATCTCGCTTGGCCCCGACACGACGAAAGACGACGTGCTGCGCTTTGCCGATGTCTGGTGCGCGCATTACGCCAAGGCCCGGTCCCGGGCCGCCTGAAGACGCCGGGGAGACATCTCCCCAAGCCGTGGAGAATGACGATGGATGGCCTTGCCCTGCCCGAAACCGAAGTGCGTGACGGCGTTGATCGTGAAACGATCGAAACCGTTCAGGCGATGGCCGGTAAGTACAAATACGGCTGGGAAACCGACATCGAGATGGAGTTCGCGCCCAAGGGCCTGAACGAAGATATCGTGCGTCTGATCAGCGAAAAGAACGGCGAACCCGAATGGATGCTGGACTGGCGTCTGACCGCCTATCGCCGCTGGTTGCAGATGGAAGAGCCGCGTTGGGCGATGGTCAGCTATCCGGACATCGACTATCAGGACCAGTATTACTACGCCAAACCCAAAAGCATGACCGGCAAGCCCCAATCGCTGGACGAGGTGGACCCCAAGCTGCTGGCCACCTATGCCAAGCTGGGCATCCCGCTGAAGGAACAGGCGCTGCTGGCGGGGGTCGAAGCACCCGAAGGCGAACGCCGCGTGGCCGTCGATGCAGTCTTTGACAGCGTGTCGGTCGGCACGACGTTCAAGAAGGAACTGGCCAAGGCGGGGGTGATCTTCTGCTCCATCTCTGAAGCTCTGCGCGAACACCCCGAACTGGTGCGCAAATATATCGGGTCGGTCGTTCCGCAATCGGACAACTTTTTCGCGACGCTGAATTCGGCCGTGTTTTCGGATGGCTCGTTCGTCTATATCCCGCCCGGCGTGCGCTGCCCGATGGAATTGTCGACCTATTTCCGCATCAACGCCGAAAACACCGGGCAGTTTGAACGGACCCTGATCATCGCCGACAAGGGGTCTTACGTCAGCTATCTGGAAGGCTGCACCGCGCCCAAACGCGACACCCACCAATTGCACGCCGCCGTGGTGGAGATCGTGCTGCTGGACGACGCCGAGGTGAAGTATTCCACCGTGCAGAACTGGTATCCCGGCGACGAAGAGGGGCGCGGCGGCATCTACAACTTTGTCACCAAGCGCGCCGATTGCCGGGGCCACCGGTCCAAGGTGATGTGGACGCAAGTGGAAACCGGGTCGGCGATCACCTGGAAATACCCGTCCTGCATCCTGCGCGGCGATGATTCACAGGGCGAGTTCTATTCCATCGCCATCGCCAACAATGCCCAGCAGGCCGACACCGGCACCAAGATGATCCATCTGGGCAAGAATACCAAGTCGCGCATCGTGTCCAAGGGCATCAGCGCGGGCCGGGCGCAGAACACCTATCGCGGCCTTGTGTCGATGCACCCGCGCGCCACCAACAGCCGCAATTACACGCAATGCGACAGCTTGCTGATCGGCGACAAATGCGGCGCGCATACGGTGCCGTATATCGAGGTCAAGAACAACTCCAGCCGGGTCGAACACGAGGCGACCACCTCCAAGGTGGACGAGGACCAGTTGTTCTACTGCCGCTCGCGCGGGATGGACGAGGAAGAGGCCGTGGCACTGGTGGTGAACGGCTTTTGCAAAGAGGTGTTGCAAGCCTTGCCGATGGAATTCGCGATGGAGGCGCAGGCCCTGGTCGCGATTTCGCTGGAAGGCTCTGTCGGGTAGGGTGCCATGATCATCAGCACAACGCCATCTGTCGAAGGCCATCCGATCACCGACTATTTGGGGATCGTGACGGGCGAGGCGATCTTGGGCGCGAACATCATCCGCGATGTCTTTGCCTCGGTCACCGATATCTTCGGGGGGCGGTCGGGTGCCTATGAACAGGAACTGGCCAAGGCGCGCGAAACCGCGCTGCGCGAAATGCAGGAACGGGCGGCAGTCTTGGGGGCAATGGCCGTGGTTGGGGTCGATCTCGACTACGAGGTGATCAACAACATGCTGATGGTGTCAGCATCGGGCACGGCGGTGCGTCTTGGCTGATGCGGCGATCTTTGCGGATGCGGACGGCGAAGCGCGGCGGTTTTTCCGAAAACTTGCCTTGAATCCTGCGCATTCCCGCCAAGGTTGTCTGTCATGCCTTCTTGCGCAGTGTATTGTGTGCGAGTGCGGTCATGTTGGACCAATGGGAAGACTTTCAGGACCGCCTGTCGCGCATCCGCGACGGGGCGGCGCAGCGCTTCGATCCGACCACAGGGTTGCCCCGGCAACGCCTGTCATCAATGGATCGCCTGTGGCGGGTCATCTGTCACACAGCCTTTGCCGCAAGCTTTGTTCTGGCCCCGATACTGGGCGCGGCAGGGTTGATCCTGGCGCGCTACGTGCGCGATCACCACTATGGCCTGCCGCTGCCCGGCTTCGATCCGACGATGGATACGCTGATCAATCTGGGGGCCGGAAGGATCTTTGGCGTCATGTGGGTATCGGTGTTCAACATGCGCAGCTGGGGCCACATGCTGATGATGAGCATCGGTGTCCTGATCATGACCGCCAGCTTTCACAACCTTGTCCATCTGACGCCGCGCCCCTTTGTCACCGCGTTCTCCGCCGACTGGGTCGCCAGTATGCAGGCGCGCACCGTGCCCGGCACGTTGCTGTGGCGCGGCACCTTTTACAGCCTGCACGGCGCGCCCTTCTAGGCGGCACCACCGGCTTTTCCCATGGACGGGGGCCCCGCATCAGCGGTGGCCCCCCGAACCCTTTGACGCACTGAGGAATACCATGCTCGAGATCAAGAACCTGCACGTAAAGCTGCAAGACGAGGACAAGCAGATCCTGAAAGGGGTCGATCTGACCGTGGCTGCGGGCCAGGTGCACGCGATCATGGGGCCGAATGGATCGGGCAAATCGACGCTGTCCTATGTTTTGGCTGGCCGCGACGGGTACGAGGTGACGGACGGTGCCGCCACGCTCGACGGGCAGGATCTGCTGGGCATGGAACCCGAAGACCGCGCCGCGGCGGGCCTGTTTCTGGCCTTTCAATACCCGGTGGAAATTCCGGGCGTCGGCAACATGACCTTTCTGCGGACCGCGGTGAACGCCCAGCGCAAGGCCCGCGGACAAGAGGAGATGAGCGCGGGTGAATTCCTGAAAGTCGTCCGCGCCAAGGCCAAGGATCTGAAGATCGACGCCGACATGCTGAAACGTCCCGTCAACGTGGGCTTTTCCGGGGGCGAGAAGAAGCGCAACGAAATCCTTCAGATGGCCATGCTGGAACCCAAGATGTGCATCCTAGATGAAACGGACTCGGGCCTCGATGTCGATGCGATGAAACTGGTGGCGGACGGCGTGAACGCGCTGCGCGATGCGGGCCGGGCCTTTCTGGTGATCACCCACTACCAGCGCCTGCTGGATCATATCGCCCCCGATGTCGTGCACATCATGGCGGCGGGCCGCATCATCAAGACGGGCGGGCCGGAACTTGCGCTCGAGGTGGAAAAGAACGGCTATGCCGACATCCTGTCGGAGGTGGTCTGATGGCCCTGCCGCAGGCGAAACAGGACGCGCTGACCGCCCGAATCGCCGGGCTGTCGTTCGATGCGCAGGGCTGGCAGGGGGCCGCGCGCAGCGATGCGCTTGCCCGGTTGACCGCGATGGGTCTGCCCGCGCGGCGCGATGAATACTGGCGCTACACCGACCCGACCAGCCTGACCGCACCCGACGCGGCCCCTGCGCGGGTGTTCACGGCGGATGACGAGCCGACGGTGTTTGACGGCATCGACAGGGTCAAGGTCGTGTTCGTCGATGGTGTGTTTGATGCCGAAGCGTCCGACGATCTGACGCTGGCCGGGGTGGAAATCGAACGCCTGTCGCAGGCACGCGGTGATATCCACTGGGCGCGCGATCTGTATGGCGTGCTGGAAACGCGCGGGCAAACCCCGGTGCAGCGGCCGCTGGCGACGCTGAACACCGCCTTTGCCACCGACGGTCTGCTGATCCGCGCCACGGCCAAGGCGGCACGGCCCATTTCTCTGATTTATGTCCACACATCAAAAACTTCGGACGCGATCCTGCACCATTGCATCAAGGTAGAGCCGGGTGCAGAACTGACCCTTCTGGAGAACGGCCCCGCCGCGGCCCGCCTGACCATGGTGATGGAGGTGGACGTGGCCATGGGCGCGCGCTTTCACCACATCCGCGCCCAAGGGCGCGCCCACGAACGCCGTGCCGCCACGCATATCTTTGCGCGTCTGGCATCGGGCGCGCTGTTCAAATCCTTCACCCTGACCGCCAATGGCGTGATGACCCGCAATGACGCGATCATCGAACTTTTGGGCGACGACGCCGTGGCGCATGTCGCCGGGGCCGCCGTGGGCGATGGCGCTTTCCACCATGATGATACGGTTTTTGTCACCCACGCAGGCCAGCGCTGTGAAAGCCGTCAGGTGTTCAAGAAGGTGTTGAAAAACGGGGCCGTCGGCGTGTTTCAGGGCAAGATCCTGGTCAAGCAGGGCGCGCAGAAAACCGACGGATATCAGATCAGCCAATCGCTGCTGCTGGATGAAGACAGCCAGTTCCTCGCCAAGCCGGAACTGGAGATTTACGCCGATGATGTAAAGTGCAGCCACGGCTCCACCTCGGGGGCGATTGACGACACGGCGCTGTTTTATCTGCGGTCACGCGGTGTACCAAAGCGGGTGGCGCAATCGCTGTTGGTGCTGGCCTTCCTGGCCGAAGCCATTGCCGAGATCGACGACGAAATTATCGCGGATGATATCCGCCAGCGGCTGGAAGGCTGGCTGTCACGCCACGAACGCTGATGCCGGTCGCGCCCGATATCCTGCGATCCTGGCGGCATCCAAGGGCGGTCTTGCGTGCCAAACTGGCCAATGGCGCGCGGGAAGACCGCGCCCTTGCCACCGTGATGGGGGCCTGCGCCCTGATCTTTGTCGCGCAATGGCCGCGCCTGTCGCGCGAGGCGTATCTGCAGCCCGAGGTGCCGCTTGATGCGCGGATGGGCGCGGCGCTGTTGGGAATTGTCTTTGTCCTGCCGCTGTTTGCCTATGGAATCGCGTCCCTCAGCCATCTGTTGGCGCGGATGATGGGCGGGGTAGGCAGTTACTTTGGCGCGCGGCTGGCGCTGTTCTGGGCGATGCTGGCCTGGTCGCCGCTGGTGCTGCTGAACGGTCTGGTCGAAGGCTTTGTCGGTCCCGGACCTGGTGCCACCGCACTTGGCCTGCTTGTGCTGGCGGGGTTCGTGTATCTGTGGATCAACATGCTGATCGAGGCGGAAAGCTGATGGATCTGTCGTTATCAAACTGGCTGCGATTGGCCCGCTTTTCGGTTCAGAACCCGCGCGACGGTGCGCGTCGGATCATGGCGATGGACCTGCCGATGAATGCCCGCTGGGCGGCGCTGGCGTTGATGGCGGTCGCCTCGGCACTGCTGGCGCATATTGTGTTCAGCATGGCGGTGATGTCGGATCCAAGCCTTGCACCTGCTATCCCATCGCCGCTGTCCACCGCCGTTCTGCAAGGGGGCGTGCTGCTGGTGACGGTCTGGCTGGTCCACTGGGTCGGGCGCAGGCGGGGCGGGCAGGGCACCTTGGGCAATGCGGTCAGTCTGGTGGCCTGGCTGCAATTCATCATGCTGCTGGTGCAGGTGATCCAGATCGTCGTTCTGCTGCTGATCCCGCCCTTGGGGGCGATGATCGGCTTTGCCGCGATTGGCCTTTTGCTGTGGATGATGACCAATTTCGTTGCAGAACTGCACGGCTTCCGGTCGCTGGGCGCGGTGTTTGCCGGCATCCTCGTTACCCTTGTGGCGCTGGCCTTTGGCCTTGCCATCCTGCTGATCCTGATCGGGGCGTGAACCATGTATGACATCGCAAAGGTCCGGACCGACTTTCCCATCCTGTCCCGTCAGGTCAACGGCAAGCCGCTGGTCTATCTGGACAACGGCGCATCCGCCCAAAAGCCGCGTGTGGTGATCGATGCGATCACCCAGGCGTATTCGATGGAATATGCCAATGTTCACCGTGGCTTGCACTATCTTTCGAACCTTGCGACCGACAAGTATGAGGCCGTGCGCGCCACCGTCGCCCGGTTTTTGAACGCGCCCTCGACCGATGAGATCGTGTTCACCACCGGCACCACCGAAGGCATCAACCTTGTGTCCTACGCCTGGGCCGCCCCCCGGTTTCAGCCGGGGGACGAGGTGGTGTTGTCCATCATGGAGCATCACGCCAACATCGTGCCCTGGCATTTCCTGCGCGAGCGGCAGGGCGTGGTGCTGAAATGGGTCGACGTCGATGCGAACGGCGATCTGGACCCGCAGGCGGTGCTGGATGCCATCGGGCCAAAGACTCGGCTGGTCGCAATTACCCATATGTCCAATGTGTTAGGCACCGTTATTGATGTGAACGCCATTTGCCGAGGCGCGCGCGAAAAGGGTGTTCCGGTGTTGGTTGACGGGTCGCAGGCCGCGGTTCACCTGCCCGTCGATGTGGCGGCGATGGGTTGCGATTTCTATGCCATCACGGGGCATAAGCTATACGGACCAAGCGGTTCCGGTGCGATCTTCATCCGCCGCGACCGGATGGAAGAGATGCGCCCCTTCCTTGGCGGCGGAGACATGATCCGCGAAGTGGGGCGCGATTTCGTCACCTACAACGACCCGCCCATGAAGTTGGAGGCGGGCACCCCCAGCATCGTCAGCCAGATCGGCATGGGGGTGGCGCTGGACTATATGATGTCGCTGGGCATGGCGGATATCGCCGCCCACGAACGCGGCTTGCGCGACTATGCCAAGGCGCGTCTTGCCGGGTTGAACTGGCTGAACGTGCAGGGCAATTCGGCAAGCAAGGGCGCGATCTTCAGCTTTACACTGTCAGGTGCTGCCCATGCGCATGACATATCGACCATCCTGGACAAACGTGGCATCGCGGTGCGCGCGGGCACGCATTGCGCCATGCCCTTGATGGACCACATGGGGGTAGGGGCCACCTGTCGCGCGTCCTTTGGCCTGTATAACACCACGGACGAGGTGGACGCCCTGATTTCGGCGCTGGAACTGGCGAACGAATTGTTCAACGGCTGACGCCCCCGATTATGCCGTTGCAACTGTCGCCGTGTTTGGGTAATCCAAGCGCTGTCGGCACCCGTAGCTCAGCTGGATAGAGCGCTGCCCTCCGAAGGCAGAGGTCACAGGTTCGAATCCTGTCGGGTGCACCATTTCACACACAGTTTGAACCGGTGGCATGGGTCGGATATTGCGAATGGATCGCGCTGATCTGCCAAAACTCTCAGAATAGGAGCGCGATTGACGGATTGCCGGCCTTGTGCATCAATTGCTGCCATTGGATTGGCAATGATGGCAGGTGTTTCATGCAAGTCGACGGTATGATCAAGGCCACTGAAAAACGACTGTCTGCGCTTGAGAAGCAGAACGAAGCGATTGAAAAGTCGATCGAGGCAATTGATAAGAAAATTGGCCTTTTGGAAAACGCCGTGGCCACGGTCGTTGCCTCGTTGAAAGACCCCAAGAAGTTCGTCGAAAAGGCCGGGGCAGAGTTTCTCGACAAGTCCCAGGCCGAAAAGATCAGTGCGGCGGTGGCAGAAAGAGAGGCTGAAAAGGTCATCTCGGCAATGCAGAAGCAGTTAAAGGACACCAACATCGACATTCGTTTTCGCAACCTGGAGGCCATACTTTCCGGGCGCATCAAGGTTGTCGAAGCGTTGGTTGCCACCCTTCAACGCCGTTAGACCGGGCGGTAAGCGCGCCCGGTCTGACGGTTGCAGTGGCCGGTCCTAGCGGGCGGCGGCCCTGACGGCGTTGGCCTCGTCCGATTTGATCACGGTGCTCAGCAGGGTCATCAACTCATCCTCCTCGACCTCTTGCTGTTCGACGCGGCTTTGCAGGGTGCCGAACTTTTTAGCGACATTCTCCATCTTGACCTTGCTGAGGTAAAACTTTGCTTCGGGGCCCATCACCTTGTAGATCGCAGCATCCACGCCTTTGCGCATCACATCAACTTCGGTCAGCTTGTCATTGAGTTCCTTGACCTTTGCCATATCAACCGTTGATGGGTCTTGGGGCGAGATGGCGGCGTTGAACTTGTCCTGCACCTCTGTGATCTTTGCCACGATCTTGTCGCGGAATGCCACGGCATCCTTCAGGGTCACGGTCTTTGGCCCGCTGGGGGTGGGGACCGTCACCTTGTTTGCCGGATTGTCGATGGCAGTCTTGTAGGCCCTTTCACCCTGTGCGGCCTTGGCGTCCATCGCCGGAGCAATCAGTTCGTTGCGCAGGATGTCGCGCTGCTTTTGCAGGGCTTCAAGCTCGTGCTTGCCGGTGGACAGATAGGCGTCGCCTTGTTTGCGCATCTCGATCTGCAATTTTTGAATCTCGTCGTCCAGACTGTTGGCAAGGCCGCTCAGATTTTTCAGTTTGGTCTTTCCGGGGTTCACGAGGCCCTTCAAGGCGGGCAACTTTTCCTGCACCAGCCCCGCCGGGACATCGACGGTTTCCTTTGCAACCAGCGCGGTGAATTCGGCAGAGGCTTCTTTCAGATCCTCGACATCGCCGGGGGCATGGTCGCGGGTGGCCGATTGGGACAGCGCGCTCATCATCACCGCCTCCAGCGACGGGCGGTCGGTGGGATCTTCGCTTTTCAGGGCAACAATCAGACGGCTTAGGGCGCCTGCCTTGTAGTTGGGGTCGGCGCTGGTCGGGGTGTCGCCCGCCACAAGTTTCTGCAACATGCCGCCCAAGGCAAAAGTGTCGAATTTGGAATCGTAGGTGCTGCCGTCCGGCGCCACATAACCCGGCGTCGCACCGGGGTTCTGATTTCGGACAACGCCCTTTTCATCGCCAAAGCGCGCCTCGCCGTAATCGATGATCTTCAGGCGGCCATCGGCCGTCATCATCACATTCTCGCCCTTCATGTCATGATGTACCAGACCCTGACGCTCCAACTCCATCAGGGCTTTGGCGGTGCGGGTGACCATGTCGACGGTCAGGACGTTCTTTGCGGCGGGGGGCATGATGCCAAGCTGCTGCATGATGGTCAGGCTGTTGGCCATATCTTCCAGATCGCCGCCATCGACATCTTCCATCACCATGTGGATGTTGCCGTCCTCGCTGCGGGCGGCCCCTTCCATGCGGACGATGGCGGTGTCGTCGGGATCGTCGACCCCGTTCATGGCGCGGCGGTGGGTCTGCATCTCTTCGACCATCACCTCTGTGTCGCTTGGTTTGTTCATCGTCTTGACGACGACGGTCTTGCCGGTGGCGGGGTCAAGATAGCGTTTCGCGGTGCCGTTGCCGCCAGCCTTGATCACCTCTTTCAAGGTGTATTTGGTGCCGTTGATCGCGACTTCGCTGCCGTCATCCGCCATCTTGTTGGGGCAGGATTCGCACAGGGTCTTTTCCAGCGTCCTGGCCGCGTCCTGCACCATCTTTTGCTGCGAGTCGGTCAGGTCGCCCACGCTGTCCACGCCGAACAATTCGGCCGCCATCATGTTGGCAAAGTCATCGGCGCGTTTCAGCGACAGGTCGAACAGCGCATCGCTTTTCGGATCGACCGAGGCGAGATAGCCTTTCAGCGCCTGTTCCGATGCCTTTTCGATGGCCTTTGCCTTTTCGGGCGGGATCACAGCGGGCAACACCTCGTTCAGCTTGACGATATCGGAAAACACATCGCCCGGATCGAAGGGCACGGGTTCCGGCGTCAGGTCCACCTTGCCGCGGCCCGTGTCCCCGACAAGGTTCTTGTCGGCGCGGGTTTCGCGTTTCATCTGGTCGCTGGCGGATTTCAGGCGATCCTTTTCGCGCTGCATCAGGGCAAGGCGGTTGTCTGTCTGATCCAGCTTGCCGCGAATGGTGTCGGTCTTGGCGTCGGGGGTGGTTGCGGCCCCGTCGCGCTTTTGCCATTGGCCCATGGACGAAATGGCAAGGCTGGCTTTTTCGAATTCCAGCGTCTTGGCCTTCAGGACAGCGGCGACCTTGTCAAGGCGGACAAGGTCCGGTTTCGCAGCAAGGGTTGTGTTGATCTTGTCCATCCGCGAGATTTCGGCCGCAAATTCCCGTTCGCGCCCGGCAACTTTGGCGGCGCTCAGCTTTTGGTTGATGCTTTCTTGCTGGATATGCACCTTGCACTCTTCGCTGAAGCGCGCGAACAGGGCCTGCGTCTCGGCCAGTTTGGCACGTTTGACCACTTCGGCCTGATGGTAGTTCGCCCAAGTCGCGCAGGCCGCGTCGAAACTTGGCTGATCCGATGCCTTTGCGAAACTGCCCATGTCGGACACGATCGAAGTCAGGTTCGCGATGATCAGTTCAGCCAGCCGGATGCGGTTGCGCGTCGTCTTGTCCAGCGTGTCCAGCATCAGGCCGATGGCGGCGGGCGTCAGTCCGACCGCCCGCTTGTTGGCGGCGGCCCGTGCCATCTTCTTGACAGCGGCCAGATCCTTGTAGGCCTTTTCGAATTTGCCGGCCTTTGCCAGTTCGTCGGCGGCCTTCATCGCGTTTTGAACGGTGCTGCGGTCACTGCCGTTGAAATCGATCCCGGCCAGTGCGGCATCCACCTTGTCCCGCCTGCGGACGTAATCCGCAAAATCGCCCTTGATGGATTTGGCACTGGTAAAGCGGCCTTTGCTTTGCAGGGCGGCATCCAGCCATGTTCGCTGTTCATCGGTGATGGGCATTGCATGATCCTCGTTGTCAACGCGACTGCGTCGCCGGTGGGGCAGGACTGAAAGGGTAAACGAATGTTGTATCATTATGACAGCGAGCGGCCCCCACGCGTCAATCCCTTCGCGCATTTGGCATATACGTTTGATCGTTTTGACTGTGCCCTGGGGTGCGATGCCAAGCTTTCGGCAGCCCGCCGCCCGCCGCAGGGTATCGCCCCGTATCGCGCGCCTATCTGAGGATCAGATCCGAGGCTTTCTCGCCGATCATCACGACCGTCGCATTGGTGTTGGCGCTGACCATGCAGGGCATCACAGACGCGTCACAGACCCGAAGCCCGTCAAGTCCATGGACCCGCAGATCAGGTCCGACAACCGCGCGGTCATCCTGCCCCATGCGGCAGGTGCTTGTGGGGTGCCAGATCGTCGACGCACAACGCGGGTGCAGTCCAACCGGCCATCCGAGCGGTAGAATTCTGCAAGGCTTGGCGTGAAGACCACCTCGAAATCCGGGTCGGGGGCGCTGGGGTCAAGCCGTAGAAAGGCGCCTGCATCCAGATGATGCGTCGCAAGGTGGCCGTTGCCCGTCGTGTCGAATTCTGCCAGCGCGGCGTCAAGGTCGGCAGCCTGTCCGCCGGGCTCCAACGGGTGCTTCAGGACCGCGCTGACAGCGCCGCCCCCGACGCCGACCGAACAGCTGTTTCTGCGGTGTGGTGGTATAGGCCCAGTCGAGTTTGGACCCCTCAAGATACATGGCCGTACCGGGAACGGTTGCCAGGTTTGTGTCCGGCTCTCCGCCAGCCTCGATCAGAACCACGCGGCATGAGGGATCAGCGCTAAGCCGATTGGCGATGACGCAACCCGCTGAACCTGCGCCGATGATGATGTAATCAAAGTTCACGGCGAAACCTCCGACAATCGGGGAAGCATCCTTTAAGCGTGACACAAGACGCCACCCAACGCCAAGCCGCATCCATCGGGGCGGCGCGATGCAGGACCAACCGCCAAATCTTTGCAAGCTGATCGGGGGACATCGCATCGCCACGAAACGGCCTTGAAGGTGCAGTAAGACACGCCCCAACGACGTTGAAAATGACGCGTCACCCCTAGGGCGGTCCGATGAAAAAACGCGGGGGATTTGCCACCAAGGGGTGCGCCTTTTTGCACGTTGCCTGACGAAGCGAACAGGACTATCGAATGGGTAATTGTTGATGTCTTCCAACGGTGGTTCGCGATGATTTTCGACGCGCGGCGGTTGCCCCCCAATTCCGACCTGACTGCAGATGTGTGTGTTGTCGGTGCCGGGCCCATCGGCATTTCCGTGGCGCAAAGGTTGGGGCGGGCCGGGCTGTCGGTCATCCTGCTGGATGCGGGCGGTCTGGATCACGATCCGGTTGCCAACGCTGGCGCAGAGCCGGAGTCGATGGTTTTCGACGGCGTCACCCGACTGGGACAGACGCGGCAGGTCGGCGGCAATGCCAACACCTGGCTTGTGCGCACCGGCGTGACCAAACGCGGGGTGCGGCTGCTCCCCCTGTCTGATTCAGAACTGAGCGCGTTGCCCTGGGATGACGGCTCTGGCTGGCCGGTGCGCCGGTCCGATCTGGAAAGCTATCATCGCGATGCAGCAACCATTCTGAACATCGGTGACGACCGGTTTTCACCGGAGGATTTCGGCACCCCGGACGAAGGCCTGCTGATCAACGATTCAGAGCTGCGCACCGGCGTCTTTCGTTTTGGCACGGGCGGGCGTTTTGTCGAACAGGCCGTGCGCGACCTGCGGAACGATCCGGGCATTCGGCTGCTGCACCACGCCACGGTGGTCGAGGTGCTGACCAACGACACCGGCACGCAGGCAACAGGTGTCCGCATCGTGCCGGAACCGGGGCGCGAACTGATTGTGCGGGCGGGGCAGGTGGTGCTGGCGTCGGGCTGCATTGCGGTGACGCAGTTGCTGTTGGCGTCGGATGCGGTGCGGGCAGGGGGGCTTGGCAATGGATCGGGCCATCTGGGCAGGTATTTCATGGATCATCCCATGGTCTATGGCGGCACGCTGCACCCGGCTTCACCGGCGATCTTCCGGCAGGCCGCGCTTTATGACATGCGCGCGATCGGCGGGCATCCGGTGATGGGGTATCTGCACCTGACCGATGCGGTGCGGACCCGCGATGATCTGCTGAACCTCAGCATGTTGATCTTTCCGCGCACGGATGGCGTGGGCTTCGCCGCATCGCCCCGGCAGGACCGAGGCATAAAGGCTGCGTTCAACATCCGCGAGGCCATGATAAGGCGGCGGATGCCTGCGCCGGGGGATGTGTGGAATGTGGTTCTGGGCCTTGATGGCGCGATCCGGCGTCAGGTGCAGGGGGTGCTGAACCCGCAATCATCGCTGGGCCGGGGCGGATGGTCACGGCAGGCAGCCCCCGAAAAGCGATTCACCCATTTCGACGTGCTGCATCAAACCGAAGAAGCCCCGCATCCCGACAACCGCATCACACTGGGGCAGGGGCGTGATGCCTATGGCCAGCGCAAGATTGCGATCACCGCCACTTGGCACACCGAGGATCAGACCCGCACCATGCGCGCGCAGCGGGCCTTTGCCGGGGCCTTGGCAAGGTTGGGTTGGGGCGACTATCGCATCGCTGATCAGGGCGGCGCGCCGGTGTTGTGGTCGCGATCGTCCAGCCATTTCATGGGAACGACGCGGATGAATGCCAGCGACCGTTTAGGTGTCGTGGATACCTCGGGTGCCGTGCATGGAACGCCGAACGTCTTTGTCGCCTCCAGCAGCATCTTTCCGCGTGGCGGGTTCGGCAATGTCACCCTGACCGCATTGGCCATGGCGCTGCGCACGGCAGATGCGATGGTGGCCGCGCGTCAGGCGTTGATCGGCTGAAAGGGTTGCGGGCAAACGAAAAACGGGGATGGCTTGCGCCATCCCCGTTTGCCGTCACATCGCAGTCAGCTTGAAATCAAGCCAGCGCGAGGTTCATGGCGGACTCGCGTCCGTCACGGCCTTGTTCGATGTCGAAGGTCACAGCCTGACCGTCGGCGAGCTGGCGGATACCCGCACGCTCCAGCGCCGAAACGTGCACGAACACGTCACGGTTGCCGTTTGCCGGCGCGATAAAGCCGAAACCCTTGGTTGCGTTGAACCACTTCACGGTGCCATTGGCCATCGTGATGTCTCCTGTAATATTGCCATCCACGGATCTGCGATGGCCCGGCCCAGTTTTGATCAATATCGAGAACTGAAGCCGTGAGGAGACAGAGTGTCGAAATGGAACGTTCTTTGCCCGGCCTACATGACCGCTTTTGCCCGTTTGTGCAAGGGGGGCAGGGAAATAAAGGCAATAGTGGCGGGGCGGAGCCGATCAGGCGACATGGCCGATGGGGGGGGCCGGTGCCTGATGCTGCCGGGGCAGGGGCAAGGCGTGGCGCAATTCGGTGCGTTCCAGCCGCTGCAAACGGGCCGCATCGACCCCGTTAATGCGTTGCAACAACAAATCGCACAGCTGCCAACCCACCTCGGTCCGGGAATAGTACGATGCGGCGATGGGGGCCGCCAGATAGGCCGGAAGATTGCTGCCCGACCGCACAAACAACCCGAACTTTCCCACCAGCGTGGGGCAGATGTCGCGCAAACCTGCGACTGTGCCGATCAGATACACCTCGTTGCAGCATAAAAAGGCGTCGGGCTTTGCCTCTTGCAACAGGCGTTGGGTGGCCCGGTGGACGATGCCGCTGCCGGGCAGGTTATGCGCCACCAGGGCCGGGTCAAAGGATATGCCCGCCTCGGCCAGGGCGCGGCGGTGGCCCGACAGGCGTTTTTGCACAAAGGTATAGCCGGGCAGGGATTCCATCATGGCGATACGACGATAGCCTTGGGAAATCAATGCCTTGGTGCCTTGCCATGCCGCATCTTCGTGGTCTAAGTCAAACCACGGATGGACGATCCCCATGTCGGTCCGGCCCAGCGTGACAAAGGGGATGCCGTATGTCGTCAACAACCGTACCCGGGCGTCATTCGGTTCGGTGTAATTCAGAATGACGCCATCCGCAGCGTGGGTGCGGATCATCTTGCGCAAGGCGGGGATGCCCGGATCGCCAATGTCCACCAGTTTGGCCTGAACAGAATAATCCGTGCCCTGCAACCGACGGTGCACCCCAAGCAACAACGACGACGCGCTGATGTCACCTGTTTCCGGATCATCAGACGCACCAAGAACCGCCAGCAGCGTCATGGTGCGCCCGGTGCGCAGGCGCAGCCCATCAAGGTTGCGCGCATAGCCCAGACGTTCGGCAGCGTCACGCACGCGGGCCACGGTATCGGCACCGGTCTTGTGGCCATCCTTCAACGACCGCGCGACCGTGGTGACCGACAGGCCAAGGTGTTCTGCGATATCCCTCATGGTGACGGGTCGGGGCTGGTCCGGTCTGTCAAGGGTCTGAGCCATGAGGGGACTCCGGGTAAAGATGCGACGGGTCAAGGCACGAATTGGAAATTTTCACGAGTTAATGCACAGATTGGGATAAAAGCAGGTGCCACGCGGAATTCCTACCGGAATCTGCTCAGGGGCAGGTCGGCTGACGTCAGGAAACTTGGCATCCAAATATCCGATAATAGTAATTATGTAATATTATGGATACTGGAACTGGACCTTTGGGCCGGTTTCAGGCAGACAGCGCCCAAATCACCGCAACACGAGGCTTTCCATGTTTGACCGCGCCCTCAAGATCGCCCCCTCTATCCTGTCGGCCGACTTTGCGAACTTTGGCGCTGAATGTCGCGCGATCGAGGATCAGGGTGCGGACTGGGTGCATGTCGATGTGATGGACGGCCATTTCGTGCCGAATATTACATTCGGGCCAGCCACTTGTGCGGCGATCCGGCCCCATATCAAGGGTGTGATGGATGTGCATCTGATGGTGGCGCCGGTGGATATCTACATTCCGGCCTTTGCCGCCGCCGGGGCTGATATCATCACTGTGCATCTTGAGGCTGGACCCCACATTCACAGATCGTTGCAAACCATTCGTGGCCTTGGGAAAAAATCCGGTCTGGCCATCAATCCGGGCACTGGGCTGGATGCGGTGGAACATCTGATCGACATGGTGGATCTGGTCTGCGTGATGACGGTAAACCCAGGGTTTGGCGGACAGAAATTCATTCATTCCCAGATAGATAAGGTGCGTTCTTTACGCAAGATGATTGGCAGCCGTCCAATCCATATCGAAATCGACGGCGGTGTGACGGTCGAAACCGCACCGCTGGTCGTGGCGGCGGGTGCGGATGTGCTGGTGGCGGGGTCTGCGGTGTTCACCGGTGGGTCTGTCGCGAACCCAGCACCCTATGGCCGCAACATCGCTGCGATCCGCGCCGCGGCACAGGCAGCCACCGCCTAGACAATGGCCCTTTCACGGAACGGCTGACCCCTGACCATCCGGTCCACCGACAGGTCGGACAGGTCAATCGTCTGCCAGGCACCGTGCAGGATGTGTTCGGCCACACCCCGGCCCACCGCGGGCGATTGCTGCAAGCCATGGCCGGAAAAGCCGTTCATCAGGAACAGGCTGGGCAAATCCGGGTGCGGCCCCAGAATGGCGTTCTGGTCCAGCGTGTTATAGGCGTAATGCCCAACCCAATGCCGAAGCACCTTGACCGCGTCAAAGCCGGGCGCGCGGTGCCAGAGTTGTTCCCAGATCACGTCTTCGAACAGATGCAGGTCCGGCTCGAAATCATCTGCGGCACAGGGACCGTCGTCTTGTGGGACGGTCGCGGTGATCCATTGGCCATGTTCCGGGCGCAGGTAAAACCCCGCATCCACCAACAAGGGCGCGTCCGGGTGGCGCGCGTTGGGCGCGTCGATGACAAAGACGGTGCGCTTGCGCGGTTCCACCTGCAGGTCCAACCCCGCCATGCGCATCACCACGGCGGCACGGGTGCCTGCGGCATTCACCGCGACCGGGCAGGCGACGTGGCCCCCCTGCCCCAGGGTCACCCCTGTCACCCGGCCCGCCGTCACGGTCACTCCAGTCACGGTATCGGTGACGAAGCGCGCGCCCTGCGCCTTTGCCGCCGACCGGAAGCCCGCCAGCAGACCCATGTTGTCAAACCACCCCTCGTCCCGCGGGCCAAAGGTGGCGGCGGTCAGGTCATCGACGTTCAGCCAAGGGTAGCGTGCGGCAATCTGGGCCGGTGTCCACACCTCGGTCGCGGCACCATTGTCGCGCTGCATCGCCGCCACCTCGGCCAGGGTCGCGGCCCCATCGGCGGAGTGGGCCAGAAAAAGATACCCGTTTTCCTTTAACCCCAGCGGGCCCGCATCACAGGCAACACCCAGCGATTCAGGGAAATCACGAATGAAATCAATGCCGAACCGCGATATTTGCACGTTTACTGCGGTGGTGAATTGTTGGCGGATCGACGCCACCGACAGCGCGGTCGATGCCTGGGCAAAGCTGGGATCGCGCTCGACTACCAGCACGTCAAGCCCCGGTGACATCCGCGTCAGCCAATAGGCAACCGATGCCCCCATGACCGCCCCGCCAATCACCACGACATCCGCCTTCATTCCGTGTCCCCTTCGATTCCCGCCCTCGACAGGCGGTATGCGGCTTGGTTATGACAGGAAGCAGGACAAGGACAACCCGGCGACGACGCGCTCGCACGGCAAACAGGGACGGGATATGCGGGTTCTACCGCTGATCAGCCAAATCGCCGAAGCGGCCAGCGTGGCCGAGGTCTGGCAGATTTCCACCGCATTCTTTGCCGCCGAGGGGTTTGCGCGGGCGAACTATGGATTCACCCGGTTCCGGCATGACCATTCGATCGGCAACCCCGATGATGCGCTGTTTCTGACGTCGCTGGATCAGGACTATGCCAGCCGGTACTTCAGCGACGGATTCTACGCGCGCACCCCGGTCTACAAATGGGCAGAGCGGAACACCGGGTCTTGCACATGGGCCTGGGTCCGGCAGGCGTTGCTGCGGGGAGAGTTGTCTGCCGACGAGATGGACGCCGTAAGCCAGAATGCCGCGATGGGCATCACCGCAGGGATCACGGTCAGTTTCCCTGAAATCTCGGTCCGGGCCAAGGGCGCGCTGGGGTTGATCGCCGACCCCGGCCTGACCGAGGCGGATGTCGAAATCATCCACACAGACCGGCGTGATGCGCTGCTGGCGGTGGCACATATGATGCACCTGAAGATCATGCAACTGCCGATCAGAACCCGGCGCCGCGCCTTGACCAACCGCCAGCGCGAGGCGCTGGAATGGGTGGCCGATGGCAAGACGACACAGGATGTGGCGTTGCTGATGTCGGTGTCACCGGCGATGGTGGAAAAGCACCTGCGCCTTGCGCGCGAGGCGCTGGACGTCGACACGACGGCGCAGGCGGTGGCAAAGGCCTCGATGCTGAACATGATCTTTCAGGGGGCATCAGTCTGACACCTGGTCGGCATCAGGTAGGGAATCCCTGACTTTCGTTAAACTGGTTTAACTGCGATCCGTCAGGTGTTCCACGAGTGGTGGTTATTACCGGAACAGCAGGTTGGGTTGCGGCGCAATTTCACCACGCCCGGCCTGCGCTTTCCTGCATGTGCAGGATCCCTGTTGGTCAGCGGACTTTCCCCACCGCTGATCGTTTGGACTGGATTGCGTTTGTTCCTTTTCCCCAAAGGTGCGCAATGAAAAACGGTGCAGTCCAAGACTGCACCGTTTATTTTTTTCCGAAAGATCGGCAGGGCTGAAATCAGCCCTGAACCATTTTGGCGACTTCGGCGGCGAAGTCTTCTTTCTCTTTTTCGATGCCCTCGCCCACGGCCATGCGCACAAAGCCCACCACTTCGACGCCCGCATCTTTCGCGGCCTGCGCCACGGTGATGTCGGGGTTCATGACAAACTTCTGGCCCAACAGGGTGACTTCTTCAAAGAACTTGGCCATGCGGCCGATGATCATCTTTTCGATCACGGCTTCGGGCTTGCCCGATTCCCGCGCCTGTTGCGACAGGACGTTCTTTTCCCGCTCGATGAACGCAGGATCGAGGTCCTTTTCCGACAGCGATGCCGGGTTGGTCGCGGCGATGTGCATGGCGATCTGCTTGGCGATGCCGTTGTCGGTGCCTTTGACGGCAACCAGAACGCCGATCTTGCCCATGCCATCGGCGGCGGCGTTGTGGACATAGGCCGCGACAGAGTCGCCTTCGACCGATGCCATCCGGCGCAGGTTCATGTTTTCACCGATCACGGCGATGGTTTCGCCAAGATAGGTTTCGGCGGATTTGCCGTTCACATCGGCGTTCTTCAGCGCGTCGACGTCGTTCACCGTCAGCGCCGCCTTGGTGATGTTGCGCACCAGCGCCTGGAAATCGGCGTTCTTGGCCACGAAATCGGTTTCCGAGTTCACTTCGACGGCCACGCCACGGCCGCCCGAAACGGCAACCCCGACCAGACCTTCGGCGGCCAGACGGCCAGCCTTTTTCGCCGCTTTCGCAAGGCCCTTGGTGCGCAGCCAATCGACCGCAGCATCCATGTCGCCGTTGTTTTCGACGAGGGCTTTCTTCGCGTCCATCATGCCTGCGCCGGTCGATTCGCGCAGTTCTTTCACCATTTGTGCGGTGACCGTCATTGGAGTGACTCCTCAATGCGTCAAAAAAGCATCCCGGCGGGGGGGGTGCCCGCCGGGTATCCATTCAAGGGGCCTTTGGATCAGGCCTCGGCGATGGCGTCTTCCTCGGGGGCTGCTTCCAGCGCGCCAAGGTCGATGCCAGCGGCACCCATCTGGGCCGACATGCCGTCAAGCGCGGCACGGGCGATCAGGTCGCAATACAGCTGGATCGCGCGGGCGGCGTCGTCGTTGCCCGGGATCACATAGGTCACGCCCTTGGGCGAGCAGTTGGTGTCGACCACGGCCACGACCGGGATGCCCAGTTTGGCAGCCTCGAGGATGGCCAGATCTTCCTTGCCCACATCGATGATGAAGATCAGGTCCGGGGTGCCGCCCATTTCGCGGATGCCGCCAAGCGAGGCTTGCAGTTTGCCCTGCTCGCGCTCCAGGTTCAGGCGCTCTTTCTTGGTCAGGCCTTCGGCGCCATGCGCCATCAGCTCGTCGATCTGCTTCAGACGCTGGATCGACTTGGACACGGTCTGCCAGTTGGTCAGCGTGCCGCCCAGCCAGCGGTGGTTCATGTAGAACTGCGCGCAACGCTCTGCCGCTTCGGCGACGGGCTTTTGGGCCTGACGCTTAGTGCCGACGAACAGGATGCGGCCGCCCTTGGCGACGGTGTCACGGACAACCTTAAGCGCCTGATCCAGCATCGGAACAGTCTGCGTCAGGTCAAGGATGTGAATGCCGTTGCGGTCGCCGTAGATGTATTCACCCATCTTCGGGTTCCAGCGCTGTGTCTGGTGACCATAGTGAACGCCAGCTTCCAGCAGCTGACGCATGGTGAACTCGGGAAGAGCCATGCCTTATTCCTTTCCGGTTTTGGCCTCGGCGAAGCTGTCTCAGGGTCTGATCATTCAGACCCCAACCGGCGGACATGACGGGATTTCTCCCCGTCAGGCCCAAGCCTCGCCTGTGAAGTGCGCTGCCCTTACGGCCTTTGCGGCCCGGATGCAAGGGCTGCGTGGTGAAATCATGCCACCGTCAGCCAAGCCGCCGCCGCCCCGACATGGCGGTGATCGGTGCCACAGCAGCCGCCAATCACCCGCAGCCCCGGCAGATCGCGGGCAAGGCGCGCATACAACTGGCCGAATTCATCGGCATCGCCTTCGTCCAGTTCGGTGGCGGCGTCCAGTTCGGCATGGCTTTGGCGTGACGCATTGGCTCGGATGCCGCCGATCCGGTCGGCCCAGTCGGCACCGTCCAGAATATGCGCGAAATGGTCGGGGTGGGCGCAATTGACCATGTAATACAGGGGCGGCACCGGTGCCCTGTCGTCCAACGCCGCAATCGCCTGCGCCAGCGGTTGACCGGACGGCAGGTTGCCATCGGTTTCAACGGTAAACGACACCGCGACCGGCAGGCCCGCTTCTTCGGCGGCGGCAACAATGCCTGCGGCCTCTTCCACATGGGTCATCGTCATGGCGGTCACCAGATCGACCCCCGCCGCCGCAAGGGCCGCGACTTGCGGCATGTGCGCGTCGCGGGCGGCCTGCGGGGTCATGCCCTGCCCCACGGTGTAACCATCGCCCGCCGGTCCGATCACCCCGTTCAGCACATGCGGCACGTCCCCCCAGCGCCGCGCCACACCCTTGGCAAAGCGCACGGCGTCGGCGTTGACGCGCGCCACGTCATCGTCGGTCAGCCCCATCCGGCGTATCCACGGCGCATTGGCCCGCCAGGTGGCGGTATCAAGGACAAAGCCCGTCCCCGCCCCCTGCGCCAGCGCCAGATACCGGTCAAAATACAGCGTCAGCGCATCGCGCCCCTCGACCGTGTCCAGCAGGACAAACGAGGCAAAGGCCGGCAGGTCGATGCCGTGGTGAAAGATGATGTCCGTCTCTAGCCCGCCATCGGCAAGCCAGGGGGCGGACGCACCAAGGTAGTGGCGAGTGGCTGCGGACATATCCATGATTTCCTCCTACACGGTGCCGGGGCCGTCACGAAACACATTGGGTCAATCTACCACGATTCGCACCCCGGATAAGCGCGCCCTGCACCGGCCCGCCTTGCAGACGCCCCGGCAAATCGCCAAAAGGGGCGGTATGAACCAGTCACCAGACATCCTGTGCATCGGATCGGTCCTGTGGGACATCATCGGCCGGTCGGCGGCGTCAATGCGCCTTGGGTCGGATGTGCCGGGGCGGATCAGCCGGCTGCCGGGCGGGGTGGCGATGAACATTGCCATGACCCTGCGCCGCTTTGGCCTGACGCCCGCGCTGCTGACAGCCGTTGGACGCGATGCCGAAGGGGACGAGTTGATCGCCGCCTGCGCGCGCATGGGGCTGGACACGCGCCATGTCTATCGGTCCGACGATCTGCCCACCGACCGCTACATGGCGGTCGAGGGGGCCAACGGCCTGATCGCCGCCATTGCGGATGCACATTCGCTGGAAGCGGCGGGGGACAAGATTTTGCGCCCGCTGGCCGACGGGCGGTTGGGGGCAGCGGACAGCCCGTGGACCGGCCCCATCGCGCTGGATGGCAACCTGACCGAGGGGTTGCTGGCCGACATCGCCACCTCGCCGCTGTTCGCCGCTGCCGATCTGCGCGTGGCCCCCGCCAGCCCCGGCAAGGCGGAACGGCTGTTGCCGCTGCTGACACACCCGCGCGCGACGCTGTATGTTAATCTGGAAGAGGCGGGGTTGTTGGCCAAGGACCGCTTTGCCGATGCCGTCACGGCGGCGGGGGCGTTGCTGGCGCGCGGTGCGGGCCGGGTTCTGGTGACCGATGGTGGCAACCCCTCTGCCGAAGGGACGCGCGGGGTTGGCGTGATTTCGGCAAGCCCGCCCCCGGTTCTGGTGACCCGTGTCACCGGCGCGGGAGACACCTTCATGGCCGCCCATATCGTGGCTGAACGGCGGGGCGAAGGGCGCGACGCGGCGCTGCAATCGGCCATCCGCGCCGCCGCCGACTATGTATCAGGAGAGATTGGATCATGACGCTGGACCTGCCCCTTGCCATGTCGCCAGAAATTCGCGCGGCCCGGGGTGGCGGCACTGCCATCGTGGCGTTGGAATCCACCATCATCACCCACGGCATGCCCTATCCGCAGAACGTCGAAACCGCCCGAAAGGTCGAGGAAGAGGTGCGGCGCCACGGTGCTGTTCCCGCCACCATCGCGGTGATGGGCGGGCGCATCCACATCGGCCTGACGGGCGGCGAACTGGAGGCTTTGGGTCAGGCGCAGGGCGTGGCGAAGCTAAGCCGTGCCGATCTGGCGGCCTGTCTTGTCAGTGGCAAGACCGGGGCCACCACCGTGGCCGCCACGATGATCTGCGCGCGACTGGCGGGGATCGACGTCTTTGCAACAGGCGGGATCGGCGGCGTGCATCGTGGGGCCGAAGACAGCTTCGACATTTCCGCCGATCTGTCGGAATTGGCCGCCACGGCGGTGACCGTGGTTGCCGCCGGGGCCAAGGCCATCCTCGATCTGCCCAAAACGCTAGAGGTGCTGGAAACCCGTGGCGTGCCGGTCATCGCCTTTGGGCAGGATGATTTCCCGGCGTTCTGGTCGCGGTCATCGGGCCTGCACGCGCCGTTGCGGATGGACACAGCCGCCCAGATCGCCGCCGCCCATCTGATGCGCGCGCGCCTTGGCCTGCCGGGGGGGCAACTTGTCGCCAATCCCATTCCGGTCGCGGACGAAATTCCGCGCGACGCCATCACCCCCTTCATCGAAACCGCCCTGGCCGAGGCTGCGGCCCAAGGCATCGCCGCCAAGGCCGTCACACCCTTTCTTTTGCAGCGGATATTTGAGCTGACCCAAGGCCGATCGCTGGCATCGAACATTGCACTGGTGCTGAACAATGCGCGGCTTGCATCGCTGATCGCGCGCGAAATCACCAGCGCGCGGCACCGGGCCTGAAATCCCGCCGCAGCCCCATTGTGCGCTGCCCTTCGCCTGCATAGATTGCCGCCAGCGACAGAGGAGCCGCCATGACAGATCCCACCCCCCATCAGCGCCGCCTTTTCGGGGGGTTGCGGTCCAGCTTTCTGACCGGTCTGATCGTGGTGCTGCCGGTCGGGCTGACGATCTATCTGATCTGGACGGTGATCGGCTGGATCGACGGCTGGATCTTGCCGCTGATCCCCGGTGCCTATCAGCCCGAGGCGTTGATCCACCGTTTTTTCGGACCCGAGGCGAATTTTCCGGTGCGCGGCGTCGGGGTGATCGTTTTCCTCGTGTTCACCGTCATCGTCGGCTGGATCGCCAAGGGCCTGATCGGGCGCAAGCTGATCCGCTGGGCCGAAGGGTTGGTGGACCGGATGCCGGTCGTCCGGTCGTTGTACAACGGGCTGAAGCAGATCGCGGAAACCGTGTTCAGCCAATCGCAAAGCAACTTTGAACGCGCCTGTGTGGTGCAGTTCCCACGCGACGGCGTCTATGCCATCGGCTTTGTCGCCACCCGCGCCAAGGGCGAGGTTGCGCAGCGCCTGCCCCATGGTGAAGATACGTTGACGGTCTTCGTTCCAACCACGCCGAACCCCACGTCGGGCTTCCTGGTCTATATCCCGGAAAAGGACGTGACCCTTCTGGACATGAAGATCGAAGATGCGGCCAAGCTGATCATCTCGGCCGGGTTGGTCTATCCGAACCCGAAAGACCCGACCCAGCCGGTGACCTGATCACATCGCCGTCCATCCGCCATCGACGCTGATCGTCGTGCCGGTGATCTGATCCGCCGCCGGGCTGCACAGAAACGCGACCGTGCCTCCGATCTGGGCGGTGGTGGCGAATTCGCGTGACGGCTGACGTGCCAGCATCACCTGTTTCACCACAGTGTCGCGGTCCATGTTGTGGGCCTTCATCTGGTCGGGGATTTGCGCCTCGACCAGCGGGGTCAGCACATAGCCGGGGCAGATCGCGTTGCAGGTGATGCCCTGCCCGGCGGTTTCCAGCGCCACTGTCTTGGACAGGCCGACCACGCCATGCTTGGCCGCGATATAGGCCGATTTGTAGGGGCTGGCGGTCAGGCCATGCGCCGATGCGATGTTGACCACCCTGCCCCAGCCGCGCGCCCGCATGCCCGGCAGGGCGGCCGCCGTGGTGTGAAACGCCGATGTCAGGTTGATCGCGATGATCGCATCCCAGCGTTCGGTTGGAAACTCCTCGATCGGGGCGACGAACTGGATGCCCGCGTTGTTCACCAGAATATCGCAGCCGCCCGCCCGTTCGATCAGCGCGCGGCAGTCGGCACCCTTTGACATGTCGGCGGCGATATAGCGGGCCGTCACGCCAAAGGTCGCGGCAATGTGGGTCGCCAAAGCGTGATCCTCTGGCCGGTCGGTAAAGCTGTTGATGACGACATCCGCGCCTGCGCGCGCCAGCTCTTCGGCCACGCCAAGCCCGATGCCGGAATTGGACCCGGTGATGATCGCCGTCTTGCCCGAAAGCTGCATGATGCCCCCCAAATGCTGCGCCTGCGAAAGGTTTGCATGGCGGATCGGCGATTACCACGGGTTGACCTGTCGAAATGCCAAAAAAAACGCCGGCACAAGGCCGGCGTTAAGTTATTGAGGCAGGTTTCATACAGGCAAGAAACCTATCGAGCAGTGCAGTCTTTATACGCGTAGCTTCGCCGCTGGCCAAGTTAAAAGTTTGAAATGGCTTGGCACTCGCCGTAACCTCGGCCCCAAGCAAATCAAGCGTCGAAGGAGTGTGGCCCGGTGGGATCGAAAATTTTCAGATGGGCGCAAGGCGCAGGGATCGGGATCGCGCTGGCGGCATTGGGTCAGACCGCCCATGCAGATTCGCATGGCATAGCTATGTATGGACAGCCCGCCCTTCCACCCGATTTTGTGTCTTTGCCCCATGCCAACCCCGATGCACCCAAGGGCGGCAGAATCGTGTTCGGGGAATCGGGCGGATACGATTCGCTGAACCCCTTCATCCTGAAGGGGGCGGCCCCGGCGGGCGTATCCTTGCTGACGGTGGAAACACTTCTGGGCCGTTCCTACGACGAACCCTTTACTCTTTACGGGGTGTTGGCCGAATCGGTGGTGACAGACGAGGCACGGTCCTTCGTCGAATTTACACTCCGCGAGGCGGCAAAATTCTCGGACGGCAGCCCCGTCATCGTGGATGACGTGATCTGGTCGTTTGAAAAGCTTGGCACGGAAGGCAACCCTCGCTACGCCGCAGCATGGTCAAAGATCGCCGCGTCAGAACAGACCGGCCCGCGCACGGTGCGCTTCACCTTCAACACGGTGGACCGGGAATTGCCGCTGATCCTGGGCCTGCGCCCGATCCTGAAGCGCGCCCAGTGGGAGGGGAAGGATTTCACCGCATCGACGCTTGAGGCGCCGATCGGGTCAGGCCCCTACATCGTCGGCAGTTTTGAACCCGGTCGTTTCATCAGCTTTACCAAGAACCCCGACTGGTGGGGGGCCGATCTGCCGTTCTACCGGGGCCAGCACAATTTCGACGAGGTGCGCTACGAATACTTTGGCGACGGCGGCGTGGTGTTCGAGGCGTTCAAGGCAGGCGAAATCACGACCTACCGCGAAACCAACCCGGTCAAATGGGACCAGAACTATGACTTCCCCGCTGTCACGGCGGGCGACATCGTCAAATCCGAAATCCCGCATGGCCGCCCGTCGGGCATCGAAGGGCTGGTGTTCAACACCCGCAAGCCAATCTTTGCTGACTGGCGCGTGCGCGAGGCGCTGATACAGGCGTTCAACTTTGAACTGGTGAACCGCACCCTGAACGGCGGGGCCTATCCGCGCATCACCTCGTATTTCTCGAACTCCGCCCTTGGGATGGAACCGGGCACGCCCGCCACGGGCCGCGTCGCGGAATTGCTGGAACCGTTCAAGGCCGACCTGCTGCCCGGCGCGCTGGACGGCTATACCTTTCCCGTCACCGACGGGACCGAGGCGAACCGCGCCGGTATCCGTGCCGCGACCGATCTGTTGGAACAGGCCGGGTGGACAGTGCAGGACGGCGCGCTGAAGGATGCCGCAGGCACCCCCTTTGCCTTCGAGATTTTGCTGGTAAACGGGGCAGACGACATGATCGGTGTCGCCACCATCTATGTCGAGGCGCTGAAACGTCTGGGCATCGACGCGCATGTCACCACCATCGATTCCGCGCAGTACAAGGAACGCACCACCGCCTATGACTTTGACATGACCCATTATATCCGGTCATTGTCGCTGTCGCCGGGCAATGAACAGACGCTGTATTGGGGATCGGCGGGGGTGACAGAACCCGGCACGCGCAACTGGATGGGCATGAACTCCCCTGCGGCCGAAGCGATGATCCAGACGCTGCTGACCGCGACCGACCCGGCGGATTTCGCCGCCGCGACCCAAGCGTTGGACCGGGTTCTGACCACAGGTAGATATGTGATCCCGATCTGGTATTCTGACGTCTCACGTCTGGCCCATGCAAAACAGTTGCACTATCCCGAACGCCTGCCGCTTTATGGCGACTGGCTGGGGTTCCAGCCCGAGGTGTGGTGGTATGAAGAATAAGGTCCGAACCATGAAGACACTGATCCTGATCGCGGCGCTGACGGCGCTGTCCGCCTGTGCCACCGTCGAAGGTGCCGGGCGCGATATTTCCGCCGGGGCCAGCACCGTCGGCGGCTGGCTGGGCGCGGGCGGCTGATCGTTTTCGCAGACGGCATCAGGGGCCGGGCCGCAGGGTCCGGCCCTTGTCTTTTGTGGAACCCCCACCCGCCGTGGTCGTTTCAGGACCAAAGGGAGAAGGACCATGAAGATCATCGCCACCATTTCAAGCCATCCCGACGTGCAGGGATCGGTTGCCGAAAACCTGATCGCGGCGGTCGAGGCCGCCTATGATTGCGCCAAGATCTGCGTGTCCTGCGCCGATGCCTGCGTGGCCGAGGATATGGACATGCGCCAGTGCATTCGCCTGTGTCTGGACTGCGCCGATGTCTGCTTTGCCACCGCCACCACCGCCAGCCGTCGCACCGGATCGAACGAGGCGTTGATCGCGCAGATGCTGGCGGTGTGCGAAACGGCCTGCCACCTGTGCGGGAACGAATGTCAGGGCCACGCCGGCGCGCATGACCACTGCCGCCTGTGTGCCGAGGCCTGCCTTGCCTGTGCCGAAGCCTGTCAGCGCGCGGTCAGCGATGTGACCTGAAACGGCCTAGACCAGCGACGTGACCCACAGGATCGTCGCATCTTCGTCCGACAGGCTGATCACGTTATGGCCCATGCTGGCGTCATAATAGGCGCTGTCGCCCCGGCGCAGATCGACGGGTTCGTAGAATTCGGTGTAAAGCCGCACCATGCCGGTCAGCACATACAGGAATTCCTCGCCGTCATGGCGGACCCAGCCATCGAATTCGGCCACATCGCGGGCGCGGACACGGGCGCGGTAGGGCAACATCTGCTTGCGCGTCAGTGTCCCTGCCAGCAGTTCATGTTCATAGGTTACCGTGGCATGGGCCTGACCTTCGCCCTGTTTCGTTACCGCCATGCGGCCCGACACCTGCGCCTTGGATGGGGGGGTGAACAGTTGCGGCACGGATATCGACAGACCTTCGGCCAGTTTCTTCAACGCCTCGTAGGTCGGGGACATCTGGCCGTTTTCAATCTTGGACAGGGTGGACCGCGCCAGACCCGCCTGCCCCGCCGCCTGTTCCAGCGTCCAGCCGCGCGCCTTGCGCAACTCGCGCACCCGTTCGCCAAGGTTCAGTGGCGTCACCGTGCCCTCGCCCCCGGTTTCGCGGGCGATGCGGATCAGGCTTTTGGCGTCGGTGCGGTTCATGTCGACGCAAATAAGCCATGCCCCGCCGCCTTGCAACGATTGCCTGCCGGTGGCGAGCGGCCCTTGACCTTGGCCCCCGCACAGGCAATGCACCCCCGAACCGCCGCGCACAGTCGGCCTTCTCAAACCCGGAGGGGCGCATGATCCGCCTTGATATCTTTTCCGATCCCGTCTGCCCGTGGTGCTATATCGGCAAGTCGAACCTTGACCGAGCGTTGGAAACCCGCCCCGAGCATCCTTTTACCGTCGAGTGGCATCCGTTCCAGCTGAACCCCGACATGCCCCCCGAAGGCCGCGACCGCGCCGCCTATCTGGAGGAAAAGTTCGGCGGCAAGCTGAAGGCTGTGCAGGTCTATGCCCAGGTGGTAGAGGCCGCCCGCGCGGCGGGGCTGGACATCGACTTTGCCGCCATTCCGCGCATCCCCAACACGCTGGACGCGCATCGCCTGATCCATTGGGCCGGGATCGAGGGCAAGCAGAATGCCGTGGTCAGCGCCCTGTTCCGTGCCTATTGGCGCGACGGGCGTGATATCGGTGACAGATCGGTTCTGGCGCAGGTGGCAGCGGATGCCGGCATGGACGGCGCTGTGACCGCGCGTCTGCTGGACACCGACGCCGACCGCGATGACATCGCCGCCCGCGATCTGGATGCCCGCCGCAAGGGCGTGAACGCGGTTCCCACCTTTTTGATCGCGCGGCAATACGTGCTGTCCGGTGCGCAGCCCGTCGCCCTGTGGCAACAGGTGATTGACGAGTTGTCCGAAAAACTGCGCGACGACACATCTGCCTGATCAGGCCAAGGGCGTGGGGATCGGGTCTGGCCCGTTCCCCGCGTGCATGCTAGGCCACGGCGCATGACCCTGCATGACACCCCCCCGCCTGCCCGTATGGGGCAGGCAGAGTTCATCGCCCTGATCGCGATGCTGTTTGCGACAATCGCCTTTTCCATCGATGCGATGTTGCCCGCCCTGCCCCAGATCGCGGCGGAACTGTCGCCCGATGCCCCGAACGCGGCCCAACTGATCCTGACCAGTTTCGTGCTGGGCATGGGGATCGGCACCCTGCTGGCGGGGCCGCTGTCCGACACGTTTGGGCGCAAGCCGGTGATCCTTGCCGGGGCGGCGTTATATTGTGCAGCCGCCATGACCGCCTATTTCGCGCCCACGCTGGAAACCGTGCTGCTGGCGCGGATGGTGCAGGGACTTGGCGCCGCAGGGCCGCGCGTGGTGTCGCTGGCGCTGGTGCGCGACCTTTACAAAGGGCGCGAGATGGCAAAGGTCGTCAGCTTTGCGATGATGATCTTCACCCTTGTCCCCGCCATCGCCCCCTTTATCGGGCAGGGCATCATGGCCGTGACCGGGTGGCGCGGCATCTTTGTCGCCTTTGTCGCCTTTTCGGTGCTGTCGATGCTGTGGTTCGGTCTGCGCCAGCCCGAAACCCTGACAGAGCGCCGCCCCCTTGCCGCAGCCCCCCTGCTCGCCGCCTTCCGCGAGGTGCTGTCGCACCGCGTCGTCGTGATTTCCATCGCGGTGCAGACATTGGCCTTTGCCTGCCTTTTCGCCACGCTGTCGGCCACGCAACCGATTTTTGATCAGGTCTATGGCAAGGGTGACAGCTTTCCCGTTTGGTTCGCGGTCATTGCGGTTGTGTCGGGCACCTCCAGCCTCCTGAACGCGAAGCTGGTGATGCGGCTTGGGATGCGGCGGATGATCACCGTTACCTTGGGCGCACAGGTGGTGTTTTCCCTCGGCATGGCGGCGGCGAACGGCTTTGGACTGTGGTCCGACGGTGCGGCCTTTGCCGCCCATCTGGTCTGGACCATCGGCGTGTTCTTTATGGCAGGCCTGACCATCGGCAACCTGAATGCCCTGGGGTTGGAGCCTGTGGGCCACATCGCCGGGATGGCGGCATCGGTGATCGGCGCGATTTCCACGGTGCTGTCGGTCGTTCTGGCCGCCCCCGTGGGGCTGGCGTTCAACGGAACCGCCCTGCCCCTGATGTTGGGCGTGGCGACGTTTGCAGCGCTGGGCTTTGCCCTGATGCGAGTGGTCCCGCGCTAGGGCTTTGGCCGCACGATCTGTTCGGCCAGATCCTTGGCGATGGCGTAAGCGCCCTTGATCCGGTCGGCTTCGGATTTCCAGTCGCGCATCAGCACGATCTTGTTGCCGGTGATGCGGGCGGTTGACCCTTGCGCCTTGATGAAATCGACCAGACCGGCCGGGTTGGCGAATTTGTCGTTGTGGAACATCACGGTTGCCCCCTTTGGCCCCGCATCGAGGCGCGAGATGCCGGCACGTTTGCACATCGCCTTGATCCGCACGATCAACAGCAGCGTGTTCACCTCGCGCGGCAGGGCACCGAAGCGGTCGATCAGTTCGGCGGCAAACCCTTCCAGCTCTACCTTGGTGGCAAGGCCGGACAAGCGACGATAAAGACCCAAGCGCACATCCAGATCGGGAACATACTCTTCCGGGATCAGGACAGGCACGCCAAGGTTGATCTGCGGTGCCCACTGATCATCCATTGGCGTCAGGCCCGACAACTCGCCCGACCGGATCTTGGCAATCGTTTCTTCCAGCATCTGCTGGTACAATTCATATCCGACCTCTTTGATATGGCCGGATTGTTCTTCGCCAAGCAGGTTGCCCGCCCCGCGCAGATCAAGGTCGTGGCTGGCCAGATTAAAGCCAGCGCCAAGGCTGTCCAGACTGCCCAGCAGCCGCAACCGCTTCATCGCCTGCGGGGTCAGCGGGCTGCGCGGTTTGGTGGTCAAATAGCAATAGGCGCGGGTCTTGGCGCGCCCCACCCGGCCCCGGATCTGATACAACTGGCTTAGGCCGAACATGTCGGCGCGGTGGATGATCATCGTATTGGCGGTGGGGATGTCCAACCCCGATTCCACGATTGTCGTGGACAAAAGCACGTCATACTTGCCGTCGTAAAAGGCGTTCATCTTTTCATCCAGATCGCCTGCCGCAAGCTGGCCGTGGGCGATGACGTAGGAACATTCCGGCACATGGTGGTGCAGGAAATCCTCGATCTCGGGCAGGTCGGCGATGCGCGGCACGACGATGAAACTTTGTCCGCCCCGGAACCTTTCGCGCAACAGCGCCTCGCGCAGGGTGACGGTGTCGAATTCGCTGATGTAGGTGCGGATCGCCAGACGGTCCACCGGGGGTGTCGCAATGATCGACAGATCGCGCACGCCCGTCAGCGACAGTTGCAGCGTGCGCGGGATCGGCGTCGCGGTCAGGGTCAGGACGTGGATTTCCGACCGCATCTCTTTCAGCCGTTCCTTGTGGGTCACGCCGAAATGCTGTTCCTCGTCGATGATCAGCAACCCCAGCGATTTGAAGCGTATCCCCTTGGCCAACAGCGCATGGGTGCCGACGCAGATATCGACCGTGCCATCTGCCAGCCCGTCGCGGGTGGCATTCGCGTCCTTGGTGCTGACAAAGCGCGACAGGGGCCGGACATTGATCGGAAAGCCGCGAAAGCGTTCGGCAAAGCTGCGGTAATGCTGCCGCGCCAGCAGCGTGGTGGGGCAGATCACCGCGACCTGCATCCCCGCCAGTGCCGCAACAAAGGCCGCACGCATCGCCACCTCAGTCTTGCCGAAACCGACGTCGCCCACCACCAGCCGGTCCATCGGGCGGCCCGATTCCAGATCGGCCACGACATCGGCGATGGCCGACAACTGATCGTCGGTTTCCTGATAGGGGAAGCGGGCGGCGAACGCCTCCCACATGGAATGGGGGGCCTCAAGGATCGGGGCGTGGCGCAGGGCGCGTTCGGCTGCAATGCGCATCAGACGGTCCGCGATTTCGCGGATGCGTTCCTTCAGCTTGGCCTTTTTCGCCTGCCATGCACCGCCACCCAGACGGTCAAGCAGACCCTCTTCATGGCCATAGCGCGACAGCAGTTCGACGTTTTCGACAGGCAGATACAGCTTTGCGTTCTCGGCGTATTCCAGATGCAGGCATTCGTGCGGCGCGCCCAGTGCGGTGATCGTCTCCAACCCGCGATAGCGGCCGACCCCGTGTTCGACGTGAACCACCAGATCGCCGGGTGTCAGCGTGTCAACTTCACGCAGGAAGTTCTGGGATTTGCGGCGTTTTTTCGGTTTGCCACTTAGCCTGTCGCCCAGCACGTCCTGTTCGGACACGACCGCCAGACCGGGGGCGGTAAAGCCCGCCTCAAGCGGCCAGACCATCAGGAACAGACCGCCGCGCCCGTCGGGGATGTCGCGGATATCCCGCACCTCGACCCCGCCCTTGACGCGCTGATCTTCCAGCAGGCCCTTGAGGCGTTCGCGCGCGCCGTCGGACCAGCTGGCGACGATCACCTGCGCATTTTCGCGCAACGCACGAAGATGGTCGGCCAAGGCACCAAAAAGGCTGACGTTTTCCTGTTGGCGTTCCGGGGCAAAGCTGCGCCCGATGCGCCCGCCCGCGTCCAGAACCCCAGGTCCCGGCGATTGTGGCAGGGGCGACAGCTGGATCACACGCAGGGGGGCAACCGCCGCCTCCCACGCGGGGTCGTCCAGATACAGCAGCCCCGGTGCGGCGGGCTTGTACACGGTGTCCAGACGGCCCTTGGCCGTCAACGCCTCGCGTCGGGCGTCATACTGATCCTCGATCCCTTCCCAGCGCGACAGGCGCTGCGGGGTCAACTGGTCATCCAGCATGACGGATGCGTCGGGCAGATAGTCGAACAGGGTTTCCAGCCGGTCGTGAAAGAACGGCAGCCAGTGTTCCATCCCCTGATGCTTGCGCCCCGCACTGACCGCCTCGTAGAGCGGGTCGTCGGTGCCTGCGGTGCCAAACTCGATGCGATAGGATTGGCGGAACCTGGTGATCGCCGCCTCGTCCAAAATCACCTCGGACATCGGGGCGAAATCGACGAAAGACAGCTTTTCCACCGTCCGCTGGGTTTCGGCGTCAAAGCGGCGCGCGCCGTCCAGCACGTCGCCAAAGAAATCGAGCCGCACCGGGCCGGTCGATCCCGGCGGATAGATGTCGATAATGCCGCCCCGCACGGCGTAATCGCCGGGTTCGGCTACAGTCGACACCGGCGAAAACCCCATGCGCGACAGGAATGTCTTCAGCCGCGCCTCGTCCACGCGGTCCCCCACACGGGCGCGGAAGGACGATGTGCGCAACACGTCGCGCGCGGGCAGGCGCTGGGTTGCGGCGCCCATCGTGGTCAGCAGGACGAACGCCCCCGGCACGCCATCGGCCAGTGCGGCAAGGGTGGACATGCGGCGGGCCGAAATCACCGGGTTGGGCGATACCCGGTCATAGGGCAGGCAATCCCATGCGGGCAGGTCCAGCACCACGGCATCGGGGGCCAGCACCGCCAAGGCGGCGCGCATCGCCTCAAGCCGTTTGTCATCGCGGGCGATGTGGATCACGGGCTGGCCGCGCGCCAATTCGCGGGCCAGAAGCCGCGCGTCATACCCTTCGGGGGCGCCACCAAGCAGGATACGTTGTGCTGTCATGCGCCCCACATAACGGCCCCGTGGCCAAGGTCAACCTGTCAGCCCAAAACCCCGATGTGCAGGTTCTGATACATACCGAACAGCGCCGTGAAAAAGATCGACACCATGCCGATGCCCTGCACCGTCATGCGGTGCCGGATCAGGCGGCGGTGCAACGCCTCGCCATGTGATTCACCGGCCTCGATCAGGCGGGCGGTGCGCAGGGTCAGCATACTGACCAGCGTCATCGGGATCATGATACACAGCACAGCCTGCGCGAATTCGACGCCATAGAAGACCGCCAGCACCAGCAGACCGGTGATGGTGAAACTGGCCAGCGCGATCAGCCAGATCCCCGATTGGCGCACGATGAACAGCAGACGCCCGGTGGTGATCCGGGCCATCTCTTCCAGATCATGCTGGGCGCTGCCCCCGTGTTTGCGGGCTTTGGCGATCATGTCGAACGGCACGCCGACGACCCAGTGGCTGGACATCGACCACACCACCGACAGCGCGATCCAATACCACAGGTTGGAAAACGACCGCATGTCGATCAGCTCGAATATGATGGTATACCAGTCCAACACCCACCCCTGCCCGTTAGTCTGCGCGTTTTGCGCACTTGAGGCGCGCCCCTTTCTCTGGCAGGCAGAGGGGGATATCGCAAGCCCTTGCCAGCCGAACGAGGCCCCAGATGCGTCCGATCTCTGCCCCGACCCCTGCCACGCGGTTCCGCCGGATGCGGCGCACACCGGCCTTGCGGGCCTTGGCGCAGGAAAACACCCTGTCGGTCGGTGATCTGATCTGGCCGGTATTCGTGCGCGACGGGGTGGGCGTGTCCGAACCCATCGCGTCGATGCCGGGGGTGAACCGGCTGTCGGTCGACAACATCGTGCGCGCGGCGGAAGAGGCGGCGGGTCTTGGCATCCCTGCGATCTGCCTCTTTCCCTACACCGACCCCGCGCTGAAGACGGAAACCTGTGAAGAGGCGTGGAATCCCGACAATCTGGCCAACCGGGCGATCCGCGCGATCAAGGCGGCGGTGCCAGAGATCGCGGTGATGACGGATGTCGCACTCGACCCCTACAACGCCAACGGGCATGACGGGTTGGTGCGCGACGGCATCATCCTGAATGACGAAACGATCGAGGCGCTGGTGAAGATGGCGCTGGTGCAGGCGGATGCCGGGGCCGATATCCTAGGTCCGTCAGACATGATGGATGGCCGCATCGGTGCCATGCGCGCTGGGTTGGAAGGCGCGGGTCACAAGGATGTGGCGATCCTGTCCTATGCCGCGAAATATGCCTCTGCCTTTTATGGCCCGTTCCGCGATGCGGTGGGGGCATCGGGCGCGCTGAAAGGCGACAAGAAAACCTACCAGATGAACCCCGCCAATTCGGACGAGGCGCTGCGTCTGGTGGAACGCGACCTGCGCGAAGGCGCGGACATGGTCATGGTCAAACCGGGAATGCCCTATCTCGATATCTGCCGAAGGGTGAAGGATGCCTTTGGCGCGCCGACCTATGCCTATCAGGTGTCGGGCGAGTACGCGATGATCCAGGGGGCAGCCGAAAGGGGCTGGATCAATGGCGACGCGGCGATGATGGAAAGCCTGATGTGTTTCAAGCGCGCGGGCTGCGACGGCATCCTGACCTATTTCGCGCCCCGGGCGGCGCGGGCCTTGCGCGGGTAGGCGAACCTTTGCCCGTTTTGCCGAAACGCATGACATTGTTTCGGAAAACAGCTATATCTGGAGCAAGCGGGGCCGCAGAGCCCCGATGTGAGGCATCAGAGGGCGGACCAGAATCATGACAATCGTCTCCAGACGTGTGTTCCTGTGCAGCGCGGGTGCGACCCTGCTGCTGGGGGCTTGTGCCAATGGCGTGGGCGGTAACGGCGCGCAGCAGATCGACGCGCGGGTCGATGCGACGCGGGATTATCTGTTTGATCGCTATCCCGGCACGCGCGAACTGGCCGACCGGGCGCGCGGCGTGCTGTTCATGCCGCTGATCACCGAGGCGGGGTTTGGCATCGGCGGCGCCTATGGGCGCGGCGCATTGCGGATCGGCGGCGTGTCGGTGGATTACTATTCCTCGACCAAGGCGACCTTCGGCTTTCAGATCGGGGCACAGCAATATGCCCATGCGCTGTTTTTCATGACCGATCAGGCGCTTGCCGATTTCCGGCGCGGGTCGGGCTGGGCGGCAGGGGCGGACGTGCGCTATGCCACGCCCGACATGGGGGCCAGTATCGGCAAGGAAACGACGGAACTTGACCCCGTCATCGCCCTTGTCTTTGGCCAACAGGGCCTGATCGCCGGGGCAACGCTTTCGGGGGTGAAATACACCCGGATCATTCCGTGATCGGCACGCAAGTCCGCTGAACGGGATACGGGGGCGCTGATGCGCCCCCGTTTCATTTCTGCGGCAACAACCGCCGGATCAGGCTGGATGTGTCGTGCCGCCCCCCGCCCATCAATTGCACGTCCTTGTAGAACTGGTCGACAAGTGCCGTGACCGGCAGCGACGCGCCGATTTCATCCGCCGTGGCAAGGCAGATGCCCAGATCCTTGCGCATCCAGTCAACCGCAAAGCCATAGTCGAACTTGCCCGCCAGCATCGTCTTGTGCCGGTTGACCATCTGCCACGACCCGGCCGCCCCTTGCGAGATCACCTCGACCACGGCCTCTCCGTCAAGGCCCGCCTTTTCGCCAAAGGCCAGCGCCTCGGACAGGCCCTGCATCAGGCCCGCGATGCAGATCTGGTTCATCATCTTGGCCAACTGCCCGGCGCCGCTGTCGCCCATACGGCGGCAGATCCGGGCATAGGCTGCGATGATGGGTTCGGCGCGGTCATAATTTTCAACCGTACCGCCGCACATCACCGACAGTACCCCATTCTCCGCCCCTGCCTGCCCGCCCGACACCGGCGCATCGACAAAGCCGATGCCAAGGGCGTCAGCCGCCGCCGACATCTCGCGCGTGACCTGCGCCGACACGGTGGTGTGATCGACAAAGACGGTGCCCGGTGCCATGCCGGAAAACGCGCCCTCTGGCCCCGTGCACAGCTGGCGCAGATCGTCGTCGTTACCGACACAGGCGAACACGAATTCCGCCCCCGCGACCGCGCGCGCCGGGGTGGGCTCGCAGGCACCGCCGTGCTTGGTCACCCAGGCTTCGGCCTTGGCGGTGGTGCGGTTGTAGACCGTCACCTGATGCCCTTTGGCAGCCAGATGCCCTGCCATCGGGAAGCCCATCACGCCCAAACCCAGAAATGCCACTTTTGCCATGGAGTTGCCCCGCTCATTGCCCTTCGGTTCGGGATAGACTAGGAAACCATCCCGACCCCGACGTCAAGAACAGGCCCCCGATGATCCTTGCCTTCCGCTGGCTATTGCGTCTGCTCACGGGGATGATTGCCCTTGGATTGCTGGCGCTTTTCGGGGCGTATTATTTCCTGTCGCGGTCGCTGCCCGATTACAACGAGGCGTTTGCCCTGCCCGGTCTGACCGCCCCGGTCGAGATTGTGCGCAACAACGACAACGTTCCCCACATCTTTGGCGCGTCGGATGCGGATGTGTTCTATGCGCTTGGCTTTGCCCATGCACAGGACCGGCTGTGGCAGATGACCATGCTGCGGCGCACCGCCCAAGGCCGTTTGTCCGAGGTGTTCGGCACCCGCACCGTCAAGACGGACGAGTTGCTGCGGCGCTATGACCTGTATTCGCTGGCGCTGTCGTCGGTCGCGGCACAGGACGCAGGCACGATGGTGGCGTTGAACGCCTATGCCGCCGGGGTGAATGCGTGGATCGAACAGATCAATGTGGGCGCGCGGGGCCGGGGTGCGCCGGAATTCTTTCTGTTTTCCAACGAGATCGCCGCCTGGCAACCTGCGGACAGCATCGCCATCATCAAGCTGATGGCCTTGCAGATGTCCGGCAACCTTGAGGCAGAGGTCTTGCGCGCCCGTGTGTCGCTGCTGCTGCCCGATGCGCGGGTGCGCGACATCCTGCCGGATGATCCGTCAACCGGCATCATCGCCCTGCCCGACTATGCCAGCCTGATGCCGGGTGTGGTTCCCGGTGGGCAGGCGCTGCGCATGGCCAGTGATGACCCGCTGTCGCCCTTTCCCCGGCTGGATTTTGCCGGTGCGTCCAACGCCTGGGCCGCGGCGCCGTCCCGGTCGGCGGCGGGCGGATCGCTGTTGGCCAATGACCCGCATCTTGGCTTTACCGCGCCGACGATCTGGTATCTGGCGCGGCTGGACCTGCAGTCGGGCGGCGTGATCGGTGGCACCATTCCCGGCATCCCTGCCGTGCTGGTCGGCCGGTCCGAGGCGTTGGGTTGGGGTCTGACCTCAAGCTATCTTGACGATCTGGATGTGCATATCGAAAAGCTGAACCCCGCCAACCCCGAGGAATACCAGACGCCCGAGGGGTGGAAGACCTTTCAGACTCGCCGGTCGATCATCACCGTCAGGGATGCAGAACCCGTCACCGTCACCTTGCGCTGGACGGACAACGGCCCGGTGTTGCCGGGCAGCCATTACGATCTGGGCACAGTCACGCCGGGCGGGCATGTCGCCAGCCTGTCCTGGACGGCGCTGGACGGGGCCGACACCTCGATGACCGCCGCCGTGCGGTTGATGCAGGCAAAGTCGATCCCGCAGGCGATCGAGGCGGGAAGCCTGTTTGTCGCCCCGTCGCAGAACATGATGCTGGCCGATGCGACCGGCATCGCCCTGCAGGTGGTGGGGGCCATGCCCGCCCGCGACGCGGGCCATCAAAGCAAGGGGCGGATGCCAAGCCCCGGCTGGATCGCCGCGAACCGCTGGCAGGGAATGCGGCCTTACGCGCAGAACCCCCATGTGGTGAACCCGGACAGCGGTCTGATCGGGAACACCAACAACAAGATCATCGACGCGCGCTTTCCCGACCACATGTCCTATGACTGGGGCGACACCCAGCGCATCCAGCGCTGGCTGACCCTGATGAAAACGCGCGAGGTGCATACCCGCGAAAGTTTCATCGAGGCGCAGCTTGATACCGTCAGCTTCACCGCGCGGTCGCTGTTGCCGCTGATCGGTGCCGATCTGTGGTTCACCGGCGAGGCCGCCGCCGAAGGCACGCCCGAACGCCTGCGCCAGCGCGCGCTTGAGGTGCTGGCCGCCTGGAACGGCGAGATGAACGAACATCTGCCCGAACCGCTGATCTATCAGGCCTGGCTGCGCGCGCTGAGCGACCGGCTGATCCGGGATGAGATCGGGCCCCTTGCCGATACTTTCACTCATCCCGAACCGCTGTTCATCGAACGGGTCTATCGCAACGTCGAGGGCGCGTCGGTCTGGTGCGACGTGATCCAGTCGGCGGCGGTGGAAAGCTGCGCCGATCTGGCCCGTATCGCACTGGACGAGGCGCTGCTGACCCTGTCGGAACGCTATGGCAGCAACGTGGAAAGCTGGCGTTGGGGCGACGCGCATCAGGCCGCCCACGACCATCCGGTGCTGGGCGAGGTGCCGATCCTGAAATATCTGGTCAACATCCGCCAATCCACCAGCGGCGACGACAACACCCTGCTGCGCGGGCGCACCCGTGGCACGGGGCCGGACCCGTTCACCAACGTGCATGGCGCGGGTTTTCGCGGCGTGTTCGATCTGGGCGACCCGGATTCGTCGGTATTCATCACATCCACCGGGCAGTCGGGGCATCCGCTCAGCCGGTTCTATGATGACCTGGGCGAAGTGTGGCGGCGCGGCGAGTATATCCCGATGTCGCTGGACCCTGAACTTGCACGTGCGGCGGCGGTCGGTGTGACCCGCCTGACACCGCGCTAGCGCGGCTGGCGGTGCAGCGGGGGTTTCACACCCCCGCACCCCCGTGGGATATTTCCGGGAAGAGGAAGGGGCGACGTTCTGACCCTTGACCTGCCCGTGCCGCGTCGCATTTGATGCGCAACAAAATTACAAATGTGCGGCGCAGGGGAACATGATTATGACCGGAGCATTTGACGCCTGGCTGGGGCGGGTGGAAGAGGCGAACGATGTCGTCACCGCCCGGTCTGCGCGGCAGATGGCGGCAACGCTGGAGCACAGCGGTGATCTGGCCGAGGGCGATGCCCTGCCCCCGTTGTGGCACTGGATGGGGTGGACACCCGAGGCGGCGATGTCCGCCCTTGGCCGCGATGGCCATCCCGCGCGCGGCGGGTTCCTGCCGCCTGTGCCGCTTGAACGGCGGATGTGGGCGGGGGGGCGGCTGGAATTTCTGGCCCCCTTGCGTCTGGGCGAGGTGATGCACCGCCGGTCCGAGATCACGAATGTCGCGGAAAAGACCGGCAGCACCGGGCGCATGGTGTTTGTCACCGTCGCGCATCAGATCAGCGGGGCGGCGGGGCTGGCGGTGCGCGAGGAACAGGACATCGTCTATGTGGCGATGCCTGACCGCTTTGCCCCGCCCCCGCCTGTTGATGCCCCTGCGGCGATCTGGTCGGATGCGGTGGGCATCGACACCGTGCGGCTGTTCCGGTTTTCGGCGCTGACCTTCAACGCCCACCGCATCCATTACGATCTGCCCTATGCGACCGGGGTCGAGAAATATCCCGGCCTTGTCGTGCATGGCCCGTTGCAGGCGATGCTGCTGATGCAGGCCGCCTGTCGCCACCGGGGGGCCTTGCCGCTGCGGTTCCGGTTTCGCGGGGTGCGGCCGCTGTTTCATTTCGACACCCTGCGCCTGCAAGCGCAGGCCGAGGCGCTGGGATCGCAGACATTGGCATCGGTGAACGGTGAAGGGCTGGCCTGCATGCAGGCGCAGATCGGGTGGGCGTGATGGGCATCCTGACGGGCATGCGGGTGGTCGAGGGGTCGGCCTTTGTGGCGGTGCCTCTGGCGGGGATGACGCTGGCGCAGATGGGGGCGGATGTGATCCGCTTTGACAGGTTGCAGGGGGGATTGGACGCGCAACGCTGGCCGGTCACCGCCACCGGGCAAAGCCTGTTCTGGGCCGGGATGAACAAGGGCAAACGGTCCATCGCCGTCGACATGGCCCGCCCCGAGGGGCAAGAGATCGTGACCGCCCTGATCACCGCACCCGGCCCCGACGCCGGGCTGTTCCTGACCAACCTGCGCGCGCGGGGGTGGATGGATTATCCCGCACTGGCCGCGCGGCGACCCGATCTGATCATGGTCAGCCTGACCGGCACCCGGCGGGGCGAACCGGCGGTTGATTACACCGTGAACCCCGCACTTGGTTTTCCCAATGCCACCGGGCCCGAGGGGGCGGATACGCCCGTGGCCCATGTCCTGCCCGCCTGGGACTGTATCGCGGGCGGCATGGTGGTGAACGCGCTGCTGGCCGCAGAACGTCACCGTCTGCGCCACGGGGTTGGCCAGTTGGCAGAGCTGTCGTTGAAGGACGTGGCGGCGGCGATGCTGGCGAACCTGGGGATCGTGGGCGAGGTGGCGGTGAACGGGGTCGATCGGGCGCGGTCGGGCAATGCGCTCTATGGGGCCTATGGGCAGGATTTCGTGCTGGCCTGCGGCGCGCGGATCATGGTGGTCGGTTTGACCGACCGGCAATGGCGCGGGCTGGTCAAGGCGCTGGGGGTGGAGCAGGCGATTGCCGACCTGTCGGCGCGGCTTGGGCTGGACCTGCGCGCCGAAGGCAACCGCTGGGCGGCACGTCACCAGATCACGGCACTGTTCGCGCCGTGGTTTGCGGCGCGCACCCTGTCGCAGGTGGGGCCGCTGTTTGATGCGCACGGCCTGACCTGGGCGCCCTTTCGCAGCTTTGGTCAGGCGGTCCGCGACGATCCGGACGTGTCGCCCGACAACCCGATGTTTTCGCTGCTGGATCAGCCGGGTGTGGGCACCCTGCCCGTTCCGGGATCGCCCATCGGGTTTTCGGCCCATCCGCGCGAAGCACCCCACCCCGCGCCACGACTTGGCCAGCATACCGAGGCGATTTTGGCCGATGTTCTGGGCCTTGGGTCGGGGCAGATCGGTGCCTTGATGGATGCGCGGGTGGTGGCGGGGTAGTCGCCAGACAACCGGACAGCCCCTGTCGTCACACCTCGCGGTAGCGTTTTTCCTGACGCGCGGTCCAGCGCACGTCGATCTGCCAACCGTCATCGGTCTGGCGTTCGTCCGTGACAACGCCTTCGCCATGCAACCACGCCCGGCGTTTGCCGCCCGAGAATGGCAGCGTCAGGGTGCGGTCGGACTTTTCTTCGTCAAACGCCGTGGAAATCGCAGCAAGCAGATGATCCAGCCCTTCGCCCGTCAGGGCGGACAACGGGAATACCCCGTCGCGCTGGGTGGCCTGCACCAGCAACGCCTCGCGCGCGCTTGGATCGACAAGGTCCAGCTTGTTCCACACCTCCAGTTGCGGGACGGCGGCACCGACGCCAAGCGAGGTCAGGATATCGGCCACGTCCTGCGCCTGTTCGGCGGTTTCGGGGTGGCTAATGTCGCGGACATGCAGGATCAGGTCCGCCTCCAACACCTCTTCCAGCGTGGCGCGGAAGGCGGCGACCAGTTGTGTGGGCAGGTCCGAAATGAACCCAACGGTGTCGGACACGATGATCTTGCGCCCTGACGGCAGCATGACGCCGCGCATGGTAGGATCAAGCGTGGCAAACAGCATGTCCTTGGCCAGCACATCGGCCCCGGTCATGCGGTTGAACAGCGTGGATTTGCCCGCGTTGGTGTAACCGACAAGCGCCACCACCGGGAACGGCACCTTGCGGCGGGCGGCGCGGTGCAATTCGCGCGTCTTGCCGACCTTGTCCAACTGCCGCTTCAGGCGGATCACCTGATCGTCGATGGCGCGGCGGTCCGCCTCGATCTGCGTCTCGCCGGGGCCACCGACAAAGCCAAAGCCGCCGCGCTGGCGTTCAAGGTGGGTCCAGGCCCGGACAAGGCGCGTGCGCTGATAGGACAGCGCGGCCAGTTCCACCTGCAACACACCTTCGCGGGTGCGGGCGCGGTCGGCGAAAATCTCAAGGATCAGGCCGGTCCGGTCCAGCAGTTTGACCCCCCATTCCTTTTCCAGATTGCGCTGCTGCACCGGCGTTACAGGCCCGTCAACCAGCACAAGGCCCACGTCCAGTTCGGCCATCCGGTCCTTCAACTCGGCCACCTTGCCGCTGCCGAATAACATGCCCGGCTGGATGCGCGGCAGGCGCACCACCTCGGCCCCGACCACTTCCATCTCGGGCAGGGCGGCGGCAAGGCTGACGGCCTCGGCCAGACCGTGTTCGGGCAGACGGCGGCTGCGGTCTGATTTCAGATCGGGGTGCAGGACATAGGCGCGCATCTTTTCGGCGCGGGTGTCATGGGTATCAGGGCCGCCGCCGTTGGGCGCGGGCCAGATGTCATCGTCTTCGTCGTCGTCGGGCAGATCAGAGATCAGTCTTCGCCTTCATATAGATTGATGGATGCGCCCGGCATGATGGTCGAAATCGCGTGCTTGTAGACAAGCTGCGACTGACCATCCCGGCGCAAAAGCACACAGAAGTTGTCGAACCAGGTGATCACGCCTTGCAGTTTCACACCGTTGATCAGAAAAATCGTGACCGGCACTTTGGCTTTTCGGACGTGATTGAGAAACGCGTCCTGCAAATTCTGTTTGTCGGAGGCCATGTTGTCTTGCCTTTTGTTCTTGTTCGTTCTTGTCGCAACAGCGCTGAACCCCTGTTCCCTCGCATTCCAGGTCCGATGGTTCAGCCGCCCGAGTATGAAACGGGATTGGCGGAGATTCCAGCCCAAAAAACAGCCCGTTACGGGGGGTCTTTACCGCCGCCAACTGTCGGGGGCCAGAAGCGCAAGGATTGCCAGCGTTTCCAGACGGCCTATGACCATGGCAAAGCCAAGGATCGCCTTGGCCGCACCGCCCAGATCGGCGTAAAGAATGGGTTGTTCGGCGGCCAGAACGGCCAGTTGGCCGGTGGTGGTCAGCGCGGCGATGGTCAGCACGAGCGCCGCCTCGAACTCGATCCGCACCAGCGAAAGGGCGGCGCAGATCACCGCTATGGACATGGCAAACAGCATGAAGAAGATCCACGCGACATAGGCCCCTTCGCGGCGCAGGCGGCGCGCGCTTTGCCCCGCCCCGCCGATGGAGGACGGGTGGATCAACCGCTCCAACTCGCGTTCGCCATGGCGGAACAGGGCATAGACTCGCAGCAGCTTGACCCCCCCGGCAGTGGTCGCCACCCCGCCCCCGACAATCGCAAGCCCCGCCAGCACAAGCCCCGGTGTCCCGAGGCCCGACCACACCCGCGCCGTCGCCCAATCGGCCGAGGCATAGCCCGTGGTGGTCAGGAACGACAAGGTTGTGAACAGCGCGCCCCAGAACGCGGCAATGGCGGCGGCGAAATTCTGTTCCTCGCCGGCCTCGGTCGCGCCGATCCAGTGGCGCAGCACAAGGATGCAGGGCACAGTCGCCAGAATGACCAACGCCATCCTGATTTCGCTGTCTTTCCATAGCTTTGTGTTGCGATCCATCAGCGTGGTGCCCGGCATCGTGCGGCGGCTGAGGGCGGTCAGCAGTACAAGGAACACCAACACCTCGCCCAGAATGCCCGACGCGCTGCCTTGCAGGCCGCCGACGGGGCTGATCCCGCTGGTCGATATCGCGCCCATCGCGTGGCACAGGGCCACCAGACTGGTGTCGCCCGACATCAACAGCAGCACCCACAGCGTCAGCGTCAGGCCGCCATAGGCCGGGAACAGCACGATGGCATGGCGCACGACGCGCTGTGCGGGATCAGCGATGCGGGTGATCTGCGACAACCCCTCTCCGCGCCCCGGCACGCGACCGGATATCACCTCGACCCCGCCAAGGTTCATCGGGGCCAGAATCGCCATGGCGGCGACCAGAATGAAGAACCCGCCCAGCCAGCCGACCAGCGCGCGCCACAGATGCACCGTTTCCGGCAATCGCGTCGGATCATCGTACAGCGTGGCCCCCGTGGTGGTGAAGGCGGACAGCATTTCAAACCACGCGTTCAGAAAACTGGTGTCCCGCACGCTTTCGGAAAAGGGCAGCGCGAACAGGACCGGAAGCACGATATAGGCCGCAACCAGCGCCGTCAGGTTGGCGCGCGCCGGGTTGCGGGTGCGGCGGTTCACCGTGGCGATGGCGATCATCACCGTCAGGATCATCAGGATCGTGCCGGAATAGAAGAACGCCCGCGCGACCATGTGCTGCCGCGTCGCAAAGGCCTGCACGGCGGGCAGATACATGGTTAGCGCGGCAATCCCCATCAGGATCACCAGCAGCGGCAGGTCCTGAATACGGCGGAACATCGGCTAGAAGAAATCTATCGAGACTTGCAGAAGGCGTTCAACCTCTCGCACGTCTTTTGCCATGGCGAACAGGGCGATGACATCGCCCGCCTCGATCCGCAGATCGCCGGTGGGTTTCATCACTTTTTCGCCCTTCATCACCGCGCCGACCAGCACGCCTTCGGGGAACTCCACCTCGCGCACCTGTTTGCCGGCAAGGGGGGATGTGGACAGGACCTGCGCCTCGATCATCTCGGCCTCGGAATCGCCCAGCGAATAGATCGCGCGCACCTTGCCGTGGCGGATGTGGCGCAGGATCGAACTGACGGTGGTGGCGCGCGGGTTGATATAGGCGTCAATGTCCAGCGGCCCCATCAGCGGCGCAAGTGTGGGGTCGTTGACCAGCGCGATGGACATGGCACAGCCCGCCTGTTTGGCGCGGACCGCGACCAGCAGGTTGGTCTTGTCATCATCCGTCACCGCCAGCACCGCATCGGCCCGGTCAATCGACGCCTCAAGCAGGATGTCCATGTCCATGCCGTCGCCATGCAGAACGATGGTGCGTTCCAGCGAATCCGCGGCACGTTCGGCCACGGCGCGGTTCTTTTCGATGATCTTGGCGCGCACCCGGTCGGTCCGCGCCTCAAGCGCGCGGGCCACGCCAAGGCCGACGTTGCCGCCGCCGATGATGACTACGCGTTCCTGCTTTTTGGTCTTCTTGCCAAAGATTTCCAAGCTTCTGTTCATGTCTTCGGAATGGGTGAAGACATAGATCTGATCGCCCGCGAACAACTGATCGCCCGGATCGGGGGCGAACAGCCGCCCTTCCCGCCTTATGCCCACCACGATCGCGCGCAGGGTGGAAAACAGTTCGTTCAACTGGCGCAGCGGCGTGTTCAGCACCGGACATTCATCATCCAGCTGAATGCCCAGCAATTGCGCCCGCCCCAGCATGAAGCTTTCGGTGTCAAAGGTCGATGGCGCGGCAAGGCGTTGCAGCGCGGCCTCGGCCACCTCGCGTTCGGGGCTGATCACCACGTCGATGGGCAGGTGATCGCGGCGGTAAAGGTCGGAATAGATGGCGTCCAGATAGCTTTGCGCGCGCAGGCGGGCAATCTTGCGCGGGACGGAAAAGATCGAATGGGCGACCTGACAGGTGACCATGTTCACTTCGTCCGAATGGGTGGCGGCAATGATCATGTCGGCGTCGCGCGCGCCTGCCCGTTCCAGCACATCCGGGTACGAGGCAAAGCCCACAACCCCCTGAACATCCAGCGTATCGGTGGCACGGCGCACCAGATCGGCGTTGTAATCGACGACCGTCACGTCGTTCTTTTCGCCCGAAAGCTGGCGGGCAATCTGCCACCCCACCTGCCCCGCACCGCAGATGATCACCTTCATGTCCGCCTCCGAGGCACCCGTCGTTACGTTCCTGCATCGCAGAAGCAGGCGTCGGGGTCAATGTAAGGGGGCGTTCAGCCCTCGGCGTCCATGTCCTCGTCGTCGTAATCCTCGTCCAGACGGGCCATGCGGCCGCCGCCTTTGGCGGTGGTGACGACGCCAAGGGATTTCAGCTTGCGGTGCAGGGCGCTGCGTTCCATGCCGACAAAGCTGGCGGTGCGGCTGATGTTGCCGCCAAAGCGGTTGATCTGGGTCAGCAGGTATTCCCGCTCAAACACCTCGCGCGCTTCGCGCAAGGGAAGCGTCGCCATGGCGCCACCCAGCACAAGGCGGCCAGACTCGCCCGTGGCGGCCTCTTGTCCGGGCAGTTCGCGGGCCTCGATCGGGCCGGTGCTGTCACCCAGGATCAGCACGCGTTCGATCACATTGCGCAACTGGCGCACGTTGCCGGGCCAGGGCATGGTTTGCAGCATCGCCTCGGCCTCGGTCGACAGGATGCGCTGCGGCAGACCTTGGGTGCGGTGGAACATGTCGACGAAATGCAACGTCAGTTCGGGGATATCCTCGCGCCGGTCTTCCAGCGATGGGACCGGGATCGGCACCACGTTCAGCCGGTCATACAGTTCCTGCCGAAAGCGGCCCGCGGCGATTTCCTGCCGCAAATCGCGCGTGGTGGACGAGATCACCCGCAGATCGACGCGCACTTTGTCGGCGCCGCCCGCGCGGGAAAATTGCTGATCGGTCAGCACGCGCAGGATTTTCGACTGTGTCCCGACCGGCATGTCGGCCACTTCGTCGAAATAGACGACCCCGCCATGTGCCTGTTCCAGCAGGCCCTTTTCCACGCCCCGTTCCGGGGTTTCGCGGCCAAACAGCACCTCTTCCATGCGGTCCGGTTCGATCGTGGCCGACGACACCGACACGAACGGCGCCGAGGCGCGGTTGGAATTGGCGTGGATAAAGCGCGCGGCCATTTCCTTGCCCGATCCGGCAGGCCCGGTCAGCATGACGCGGCCGTTTGACTTTGTCACCTTTTCCAGCTGCGATTTCAGGTTCTTGAAGGCCGGACTTGATCCAAGCATTTCCGACGATGACACATCACGGCGGCGCAGTTCGCTGTTTTCGCGGCGCAGGCGGCTGGTTTCCATCGCGCGGCTGACCACGACCATCAACTGGTCGATGTTGAACGGCTTTTCGATGAAATCATAAGCGCCCTGCTTGATGGCGGCGACGGCGATTTCGATGTTGCCATGGCCGGAAATGATGACCACGGGCACATCGGGATTGTCGCGTTTCACCGTTTTCAGGATGTCGATCCCGTCCATCCGGCTGTCCTTCAGCCAGATATCAAGGATCATCAGACTGGGCGGCTCGGCGTTGATCTCGGCCATGCAGTCGTCGGAATTTCCTGCCAGACGAACGGCATAGCCTTCGTCCTTCAGAATATCCGCGATCAGTTCCCGAATGTCTTTTTCGTCGTCGACGATCAAAATGCTGCTCATCATCCCCCCTGGCCGCCTGGGCCGTTCTTGCGCGCGCGGGTTGTCCGCGCGGTGCGGGGCAGACGGATTTCCGCCATGGCCCCGGCGTGGTGGTTGCCGTCAAAAACGGGCGCGTCCGTCAGGAGCAGCGTCCCGCCATGTTCTTCGATAATCTTCTTCACGATGGGCAGACCCAAACCGGTGCCCTTTTCCCGCGTCGTCACATAAGGTTCAAACAATCTGGCCCGATCAGGCGGCAGCCCGGTGCCATTGTCCATGATACGGATCAAGGCGTGATCTTCCATAGTTTGAAAATCCACGCGGATTTCCGGCACGAACCCATCGGGTGCACCCTTTTCCTGATAGCTTTCAATGGCTTCGCCCGCGTTCTTGATCAGGTTCGTCAACGACTGGCTGATCATGGTCGCATCCAGATCAAGGATGACCGGCTGATCCGGCAGGGATGTGACAAAGCGCACGCCGGGTTGACCGCCCTCTTGCAGAACAACCGCATCGCGCACCAGCGCCGTCAGGTCATTTTCGCGACGGTCGGGTTCGGGCATCCGGGCGAATTTGGAAAACTCATCCACGATGCGGCGCAGGTCGTTGGTCTGGCGCACGATCACATCGGTGTACTGGTCCAGATCGGCGGCGGCGTCGCCCACCAGCGGGCGGAACTTGCGCTTGATCCGTTCGGCAGACAGGGCGATCGGCGTCAGCGGGTTCTTGATCTCATGCGCGATGCGACGGGCGACATCGCCCCAGGCGGCCATGCGCTGCGCGCTGACCAATTCGGTCACATCGTCAAAGGCCACGACATAGCCTTCCAGCCGGCCGGTTTCATTGCGGCGCACCGACATGCGGACCAGCAGGCTTTCCAGTTTGCCCTTGCGGGCAAGGCGCACCTCTTCCTGTGCGGCGGGCAGGCCGCTGTCGCGCAGACGGTCGAACAGGGCCGCGAATTCGGGCACGGCCACGGCCAGCGCCACATCGGTGGCCCCGTCCGACACATCCAGCAGCCGTTCGGCGGCACGGTTGACGAAATCGACCTTGCCATCGCTGTCCAGACCGATGACGCCCGCCGTCACGTTCGACAGCACGGAATCGAACAGGCGGCGGCGGCGTTCGGTCTGGCGGTGGCCGTCCAGCAGGGCGTCGCGCTGGCCCTTCAGTTGCCGGGTCATCTGGTTGAACAGGCGGCCCAGCATGGCAATCTCGTCGTCGCCATCCTCTTCGGGCACCTGCACGTTCAGATCGCCGCCGCCAACGCGCTGCGCCGCCCCTGCCAACCGCCCCACCGGGCGCGACAGGCGTTCTGCAAACCACAGGCCGAACCAGATTGCCGCCAGCACAAGGATCAGCGCAAAGCCCAGATACAGCAGTCCGAATTCAAACAGCAGCCGCCCGCGTTCGGATTCAAGCTGATGATACAGCCGCACCGTTTCGCGGGTTTCGTCCAACAGGGACAGGATCGAGCCGTCGACGATCCGGCTGATGTACAGATAGCGGTCGGGATAGGCATCCAAATGCACCAGCGCGCGGAATTCGTTGTTGGCGGCATCCTGAATGACGACCGTATCGCCTGCCCGTGCCTTGGTCAGATCCTCCTCGGACGGGGGTTCAAAGCCGAACAGATACGACCGTTCGCCCCGCGTTTTCAGAACACCGCTGCCGTCGATCAGATAGGCCTCTTTCAACCCGCGCTGCACGGCGGCCTGTCCTTGGGTCAGCAGGGGGCGCAGTTGATCGTCTTGCAAGAAAGAGGTGCTTTGCTTGGCGAGGTTCAGATAGGCGGCCAGTGCCTCGGCGTCGTCGATCAGATCGGTGCGGTGTTCCGCCTCATAGGCCTCGGCGGCGGCAAGGGACGATCCGACCACCGACCGGACCCGTTCGGAAAACCACCCCTCAAGCCCGAAGTTCACAGTGACGACGGCAAAGATTGCCACCAGAACCGTGGGGATCAGCGCCACGACGGCAAAGACGCCGGTCAGGCGCAGGTGCAGGCGTGATCCGGCGGATTGGCTGCGCCTGTCCGACACCATACGCACGACCCGCGCCAGCACCAGCGCCGCCACAACCAGCACATAGACAAAGTCGGCCAGCAGCGTCAGGCGCAGAACGGGCGAATTCGCCCCCTGATTCAGCGGACCCAGCGCCAGAAACGTGCCGACAGCCAGCACCGGGCCAAGGAACACAAGGCCAAAGGTCATGGCATTCTGCACCCGGCGCATCCTGCGCAGGCGGGAAAGCCGTTCCCATGTGTTGCTTGCCATCGCGCGCTGCACCGAACCCGTGCCCTCGATAAGGAGGGCCACCGTGCCCCGCCTGCCACATCTTGTGTGTCACCCGGATGCAAAACCGCTGCGACACGCTGGATGTTGCGGTTTTACATCAGTTTGCGGCGGCGTGTCACGCGGATATCGAGATCGGTGATCTTCTTGCGCAAAGTATTGCGATTGATGCCCAGAAGGTCGGCACATTTGGCTTGATTTCCGGCGGTTGCGTCCAGGGCAATCTCGATCAGCGGCATCTCAACCTCGCGCAGGATGCGCTGATAGACACCGGGGGGCGGCAATTGGCCGCCGTGCAGATCAAAATACCGTTTCAGATGCCGCGCGACCGAGGCGGTCAGTTTCTCGCCCTCGCCCCCGCCTTTCAGGGGTTCCATCGCGGGTTGGTTGCCCAGGACCGCCTCGACCTCGACCCTTGTGATTTCCGCCTCGGAACTGGTGACCATCAGGCGGCGCAGGGTGTTTTCCAGTTGCCGCACGTTGCCGGGCCAGGAATAGGCGCGCACCAGATCGCGGGCATCGTTCGTCAGGCGGCGGATCGCGCCAAAGTCGCGTTCACCCCGCGCAAGGAAATGTTCGGCCAGCAGCGGGATGTCATCGACCCGTTCGCGCAAGCTGGGCACATGCAAAGTGACGCCGGACAGGCGGTAGAACAGGTCTTGCCGGAACGCGCCGCCTTCCATCCGTGCCGAAAGATCGGTCTGCGATGTGGCCATGACGCGCGGCGCGTTGTCGCCCATGATGTCCAGCATCCGCACGATGCGGGCCTGCGTGTCATCGTCGTAATCGGCAACCTCGTCGAACACCAGACTGCCGCCGCGTGCCCTCGACATCAGCGTGGCAGGCCCGTCGACGCCCACCAGATCGCTGGCCTGTGCGACGACAAAGGGCAGCGTGCGGCGATCGGAAAAATCGTGGATCGCGCGGGCGATCAGGCTTTTGCCCGTGCCTGATTCGCCGGTGATCAGCACCGCCAGATCGGTGTTCATCACCCGGGCAACCAGTCGGTACAGCGCCTGCATCGCGGTGGTGCGCCCTACCAGCGGCAAATCCTCGCCCGCCTCGCGAGGGGCCATCGGTTTTGACGGGCTGCGACGTTTTTGTTCCAGCGCGCGCGCGGACCGTTTCATCAGGTCGGGCAGGTCAAAGGGTTTGGGCAGGTAATCGAAGGCCTCGGCCTCGGCGGCCTGAATGGCGGTCATGATGGTGTTTTGTGCGGAAATGACGATCACCGGCAGGCCGGGGCGCAGCTTGCCGATGCGGGGCAGCGCCTCAAGCCCGTTGCCATCGGGCATGATCACGTCAGAAATCACCAGATCGCCCTTGCCTTCTTCGACCCAGCGCATCAGCGTCATCAGGCTGCTTGTGGCATGCACCTTGCACCCGGCGCGGGTCAGCGCCTGCGTCAGGACCGTTCGGATCGTCCGGTCGTCGTCTGCCACCAGAACCGTGCCGTCCATCGCATTACTCCTTGAAATCTTTGGTCTTGTCTTTGGGCGCCATGGGCAGGGACACGCGGAACACGGTGCGTCCCGGCACCGAATCCACGGAAATCCACCCCTCATGGTCGGAAATGATCTTGGACACCAAGGCCAGCCCCAGCCCGGTGCCATTCTCGCGGCCCGAGACGAACGGCTCGAATATATCGGCGGCGATTTCGGGTTTGATGCCGGGGCCGTCGTCTATGATCTCGATCTGCAAGGGCAGCGCACCGCCGGTGCCGTCCCGCCTGCGCAGGCGCAGGGACAGGTCGTAAAAAGTGTGCAGCCGGATCGTGCCGCCGCCCTTGCCTGCCGCCTCGGCCGCGTTCTTGATCAGGTTCAGGAACACCTGCATCAACTGATCCGGGTCGGCATAGGTGGCGGGCAGCGACGGATCGTAATCCTCGACCAATGTCATATGGGTGGCAAAACCGACCAGCGCCGATTTGCGCGCCCGGTCCAGCGCGTCATGGATGTTGACGGGGCGGCGGTCCGGGGGGCGGATGTTGCCGAACTGTTCGACCTGTTCCAGCAGTTTGACGATGCGGCGGGTTTCCTCGACGATCAGCTCGGTCAGCTCGCGGTCTTCGGGGCCAGCGTTCATGGAAATCAGCTGTGCCGCGCCTGAAATGCCCGCCAGCGGGTTCTTGATCTCATGCGCCAGCATCTCGGCCATGCCGATGGCCGATTTCGCCGCCGATTTCACCTGCTGCGACCGGCCCAGACGATCGGCAATGTCGCGCGGCGAGATCAGCAGCAGGATGATGCCCGGATTGTCGTGCATCGGTGCCACCTGAATGTTGCACTGCACGGGCGGGCGTTCGCCGGTGGTCACATCGACATCGTTGATGAACAGCGGCGACTGGTTGGCGCGGGCGCGGGCCAATGCCTCGTCCATGGGCGCGTCGATCGACAGCCGGTCAAAGGCGGGCTGCCCGACCAGCGTGCGGCTGGACGCGTTCATGAACGTCTCGGCTGCGGGGTTCACCTCGGCGATGCGGCCATCGGGGCCGATCAGCAGGGCAGGCAGCGGCAGGGATGCCCAGATCACGCCGGGCACGGGGTATGGGCTGCGGTAGGGCGTTCTCATGCGGCGGCCCTTTTCTGTTCGGCAAAGGCGGCGGCAAGCAGGGCGTGAACGGTGGCCGGATCATCGCAGGTCATCATTGCTGCGCGATGGGCGTCCAGCCCCGCCGCATCCAGATACCAGCCAATGTGCTTGCGCGCGACCCTGATCCCCAGATCGCGGCCATAGAGGGACAACATTTCGTCATAGTGCCCGCGCACCAGATCGGCCAAAGCCGCGCCCTGCGGAATGACCGGGGCAGGTGCGCCGGACAGCACATGGGCGATCTGCGCCAGACGCCATGGCGCGCCTTGTGCCCCGCGCCCCACCATCACGCCATCCGCCCCCGACAGGGCCAGCGCGCGGGCGGCGCTGCCCGCATCCACGATATCACCATTCGCCACGACCGGGATCGTGACAGCATCCTTGACCGACCGGATCGCCGCCCAATCCGCAGCCCCCTTGTAGAACTGGCACCGCGTGCGGCCGTGGATGGTGACCATGCGGATGCCCGACCCCTGCGCCCGCCGGGCCAGGGTGGCTGCGTTCAGCAGCGCGTCATCCCATCCCAGCCGGGTTTTCAGAGTGACCGGCACCTTGACCGCGCCCACCACCGCGTCGATCAGCGTCAGCGCATGATCCAGATCCTTCATCAGCGCCGACCCGGAATAACCGTTTGTGACCTTTTTCGCCGGGCAACCCATGTTGATGTCGATGACCTGCGCGCCCTGCCCTTCGACGTATCGCGCGGCTTCGGCCATCCAGTGCGCCTCGCGTCCGGCAAGCTGCACCGATGTCGCCTGCTCGCCGAACCCCAGTTCCGCCCGCGCCCGCGCCAAGGGCCGCGCTTGCACCACCTCTTGGCTGGCGACCATCTCGCTGACCACCAAGCCTGCGCCAAAGCGCGCCACCAGCCGACGGAACGGCAGGTCGGTGATCCCCGCCAGCGGGGCCAGCAGAACAGGCGGATCAATCAGGACGTCACCGATATGAAAGGACAAATGCCTTTTCCTTGTGCAGTTGAACCAGAGGTAGCCCCCCGACCCGGTGATTACAAAGCGTCACGCCAGTGATTCTGGTCGAAAAACAAGCTTTGCCTATTTTATAGGCGTATATGCCCGTTCGCTCGTCACATTGTCACGACAGGGCGTCTGCCCTAGACAGGCTTGCAGGACAAGGGAGGGGTGCAAATGACCACAGCCGCGATCATCGTCGCCGCCGGACGGGGCACCCGCGCGGGCGGTGTGGTGCCGAAACAATGGCAGATGCTGGCGGGACGCCCCGTGGTGGAACACACGCTGGCGGCCTTTGTGGGCATGACCCGGGTGCTGGTCGTGCATCCCGACGATGCCGCCCGTGCGCAGGGTATGGCTGATGTGTTGGTGACAGGGGGTTCCACGCGGGATGCGTCTGTCCGCGCGGCCTTGCAGGCGCTTGTGGGCACCGGCGTGACCCGCGTGCTGATCCACGACGGCGCGCGCCCGCTTGTCAGTGCTGCCCTGATTGCACGGATGATTGCGGCGCTGGACAGCCATGACGCCGCAGCGCCTGCCCTGCCCGTCACCGATGCGCTGTGGTGGGGGGACGCGGGCCTTGTCACCGGCACGCAGGACCGCAGCGGTTTGTGGCGCGCGCAGACGCCACAGGCATTTTCCTTTGAAAAAATACGGGACGCGCACGCCTTGCATCCGGGCGGGGCGGCGGATGATGTCGAGGTGGCCCGTTCCGCCGGGATTGACGTCGCCATCATCGAGGGCGAGGAAGAGAACCTGAAACTGACTTACCCCGGCGATTTCGCCCGGGCCGAACGGATACTGAGGGACCGCATGATGGACATCCGCCTTGGCAACGGCTTTGACGTGCATGCCTTTTGCGACGGGGATCACGTCTGGCTGTGCGGGGTCAAGGTGCCGCACGACCGGGGGCTGCTGGGCCATTCGGATGCAGATGTGGGCATGCACGCGCTGACGGATGCGATTTATGGCGCGCTGGCGGCGGGGGATATCGGTCGGCACTTCCCCCCAAGCGATCCGCAATGGAAAGGGGCGGCCAGCCACATCTTTTTGCGCCATGCGATGGGGTTGGTCGCAGCGCGCGGCTACCGATTGGCAAATTGCGACGTGACATTGATCTGCGAACGCCCGAAGATCGGCCCGCATGCGGTTGCGATGCAACAGGAATTGGCGGTGATCATGGGGGTGGATGTGGGGTTGGTCAGTGTCAAAGCGACAACATCCGAACGGCTGGGCTTTACCGGCCGCGAAGAAGGCATCGCCGCCCTCGCCACAGCCACGTTGGTGCAGGCATGAGCCGTGTCCTTGCCATCTGGTTCGGCGTCGGCCTGCTGCACCCTGCCCCCGGCACCTGGGGATCGGCGGTTGCGGTGATCCTGGGGCTTGGGATCGACCGCTATCTGGGGTTCCCGGCGCTGGTGTTGGCAACGGCGGTGGTCGCGGCCCTTGGGTTTTGGGCCTGTGCGCGGGAACTGGCGGGGCGGCCCGACGATGACCCGTCCGAGTTCGTGATTGACGAGGTGGCGGGCCAATGGCTGGCGCTGCTGTTCCCCGCCGCCGCCTTCTGGTCGCGCGGGATGGGGGATTGGGCGCTGGATGCCTGGCCGGGCTGGGTTGCCGCGTTCCTGTTCTTTCGCCTATTCGACATCTGGAAACCCTGGCTGGTCGGTCGCGCCGATGCCAAGGGTGGCCCGTCGGGGGTGATGCTGGATGATCTGTGGGCCGGTCTGTTTGCCGGCATTGCCGTCATTGTCACGGGGGGGCTATGGCACGCGGTGTTCGTGTTCTGAAACCAGAGGCGCTGCTGACGGCGGCGCGCTATTGGGGGGTGCGGATCGCTGCCGCCGAAAGCTGCACGGGCGGTCTGATCTCTGCCGCGCTGACACAAGCGCCGGGGTCGTCGAACGTCTTTGACCGGGGCTTTGTCACCTATTCCAACGCGGCCAAGGTGGCGATGCTGGGCGTGTCGCCTGATACATTGGCGGCCCATGGGGCAGTGTCCGAACAGGTTGCCCACGAAATGGCCGAGGGGGCGCTTGCGCGGTCCGACGCCACGCTGGCGGTGGCGGTGACAGGCATCGCAGGCCCGGGCGGATCAGAGTTCAAGCCCGAGGGGCGGGTGTGTTTCGGTCTGGCCATGCGGGGGCGCGTGAGGCTGGTCGAAACGGTGGATTTCGGCGCGATCGGCCGCGACAAGGTGCGCGCGGGAACGGTGCAGCACGCGCTGGCCCTGCTGATGCGCGCGCTGGACTGACGCCGCCCCCCGAATTTTCTGCGAAAAGTCACGACCCGTCCCCGGACACCGATTTTTCGCAGAAAAATCGTGCCGCGCTAAACCCTTGGCGCGTGCAATTCCGCCGCGCGCCGTTCGAACGCGCGCACCACGCGCTGCATCGCGTCGTTGAAGACAACGCCGATGATCCCCTGCAGGATGGCGTTGCGAAATTCGAAATCCACGAAAAACTCGATCTCGCACCCGCCCGGTGCCTCGCGAAAGGCCCAACTGGATTTCATGTGGCGAAACGGGCCATCCAGATATTCCGTGTCGATCTTGCGGGCCTGCGGCCACAGGGTGACGCGGCTGCCGAACCGTTCGCGGAACACCTTGAAGCTGATGACAAGATCGGCCTCCATCACCTCTCCCCCCGGCACCGGTTTGCGCGACCGGATGCGGGCGGCGGAATTCCACGGCAGGAACTTCGGGTAGGATTCCACATCCGCCACAAGGTCGTACATCTGCTGCGCGGTATAGGGCAGGCGTTTGGTTTCGTGATGGGTGGGCATCGGCAGCCTTTGCGTGACTTGGGTGCAGGTATTGGATAGACCGATGGCAAAAATCAAGAGGACCGCATGCCCGACAGACCTTATGTGATCGATCAGATGATCAGTGCCAAGTCCATCGCCGCCCGGGTCGAGGCGCTGGCCCGCGAAATCACCGCGCATTATGCGGGCACAGACAAGTTGATCGTCGTGGGCCTTTTGCGCGGGTCGTTCGTTTTCATCGCCGACCTTGTGCGTGAGATCGACCTGCCGGTCGAAGTCGATTTCCTTGAGGCATCGAGTTACGGCGACGCCATGCATTCCAGCCGCGAGGTGCGGATTCTTAAAGACCTGCGGGGCGAGATTGCCGGCCGTGACGTGCTGGTGGTCGAAGACATTGTGGACACGGGGTTCACCCTGCACCACGTCAAGCACCTGCTTCTCAGCCGCGAACCAAAGCGGCTGGAGGTTTGCGCCCTGCTCGACAAACCCACCCGGCGCGAGGTGGACATCAAGGCGACATGGACCGGCTTTGAAATCCCCGATGAATTCGTCGTCGGCTATGGCATCGACTTTGCACAGCGCAACCGCAACCTGCCCTATATCGGCAAGGTCAGGTTCACCGAATGAACCCGATGTGGTTGGTCAAGATGGCGCGATGGGTGCGCAACCCGCCCTCGCCCGATCGGGTCAAGCTGGTGGTGGGCGTGGTCATCGCATGCTTCCTTTTGTTCGGGGTCGAATATTTCGTCGGCTGGCCGGATTGGCTGACGGTGGACAAGGTCCGCGCGCCGTGACGCGCGAAAACGTCATTTGGCGGCGCGGGTGTCGGCCCGTTAGCGTTGATCGGTATTGAACGATGGGGTTTTTCATGCGGGCAGCGCGGGTTCTGGGCGGATTGGCCGTGATCGGTGTCCTTGGTCTGGGGTCCGCCTGGGCCATCACCGCACCGCGCGTTCTGCCTGACGACACCTTTGCCGGATTGACGGGCGATGTGGGCCGGGGTAAGGGGATCTTTACCGCCGCTGGCTGTGCGTCCTGCCACATGGCGCAGGGTGCGACGGGTGACGCGCAACGGGTGCTGGTGGGCGGGCAGGCGTTTCCGTCGCCCTTCGGCACGTTCAAGGCCCCCAACATCACGCCCGATCCGGCACAGGGCATAGGCGGATGGTCGGTGGGCGATCTTGGCAATGCGCTTTTGCGCGGGGTGTCGCCGCAGGGTGCGCATTATTTCCCTGCCCTTCCCTATGCGTCCTACACCCGGATGGAGCCGCAGGACGTGGCCGATCTGCATGCCTATCTGGCCACCCTGCCCGCCGACGCCACGCCAAGCCAGCCGCATGACATCGGCTTTCCCTTCAACATCCGCCGCAGTCTGGGGGTATGGAAGGCGCTGTTCCTGTCGGCCGACTGGGTGGTGACGGGCGATCTGACCGCGCAGGAAACCCGTGGCCGCTATCTGGCCGAGGCATTGGCCCATTGCGGTGAATGCCACACGCCCCGCAATGCCTTGGGCGGGCTGGACCGGGGCCGCTGGCTGCAAGGTGCGCCGAACCCATCAGGACAGGGAACGATTCCCGCGATCAGCCCCGACAAGCTGACCTGGTCACAGGATGAGATCGTCGAATACCTGACCAGCGGTTTCACGCCCGAATTCGACAGCGTCGGCGGTCACATGGCGCATGTCGTGGACAACATGGCCAAGCTGCCCGAGGCGGACCGACAGGCGATTGCCGCCTATCTGAAGCGGGTTGGGAACTGACGCGGCCCGCCGGACACCCGCCTGATATCACGCATTCCCCCGGGCGTGGCGCAGCGGGATCTTTTGCAATAAGGTCGCGCCCTATGCCGACCCCAGCTTTGCCAGCCGCGCCGCGCGCATCCGGGCGAAATCGTCGCCTGCGTGGTAGGATGACCGTGTCAGCGGTGTCGCGGACACCATAAGGAAGCCTTTGCCAAAGGCGGCCGTCTCGTATCCCTTGAACTCGTCCGGGGTGACAAAGCGGTTGACGCGGTGGTGTTTCGGGGTGGGTTGCAGATATTGCCCGATGGTCAGGAAATCGACATCCGCCGCGCGCATGTCGTCCATCACCTGCATCACACCCTGCCGATCCTCGCCCAAGCCCACCATGATGCCGGATTTGGTGAACATCGTCGGGTCCAGTTCCTTGACCCGCTGCAACAGGCGAAGCGAGGCGAAATACCGCGCGCCGGGGCGCACCTCGGGGTACAGACCCGGCACGGTTTCAAGGTTGTGGTTGAACACGTCGGGCTTGGCGGCGACCACGGTTTCCAGCGCAGAGGGGGCGCATTTCAGGAAATCGGGTGTCAGAATTTCGATCGTGGCCCCCGGCGCGTGGCGGCGGATGGCGCGGATGGTCATGGCGAAATGTTCGGCCCCGCCATCTTCCAGATCATCGCGGTCGACGGAGGTGATCACCACATGCGACAGCCCAAGTTCGGCCACGGCCTGCGCCACCTTGGCCGGCTCGAACGGGTTCAGCGCCTGCGGCTTGCCGGTCGCGACGTTGCAGAAGGTGCAGCCACGGGTGCAAATCTCGCCCATGATCATCATGGTGGCGTGGCCCTGGCTCCAGCATTCGCCGACGTTGGGGCATCCCGCCTCTTCGCAGACGGTGACCAGTTTCTTGTCACGCAGGATATCGCGGGTTTTCTTGTATCCGTCCGAGGTGGGTGCCTTGACCCGGATCCAGTCCGGCTTTTTCAGGCGGTCCGAGTCGGGGCGATGCGCCTTTTCGGGGTGGCGCTGGTCAGGCAATTTCAGGTCGCGCAAGGGTAATTCCCCTATGACAGGCTGCTTTGGGTGTCATAGGGTGTTCGCACCTGAATGGCAATGTCGCGCAGGTGCGGCGGGGCCATCAGGCGGTGTGAACGGGACAAACGGGCGATGACAGCCCACACCCGGTAATGAGTGGAGGGGTTATGTCTAAGAAGTTGACTGCCGAGGTGCTGGGCACCTTGATTCTGGTGCTGTTTGGATGTGGATCAGCTGTGCTGATGGGCGCGCAGATCGGGATGACGGGCATATCGCTGGCCTTTGGTCTGGCCATCGTCGCTGCGGCCTATGGATTGGGTGCGATATCCGGCGCGCATCTGAACCCGGCCGTGTCCTTGGGGATGGTGGCCGCAGGGCGCATGACAGTGGGCGATTTCGTGGCCTATGCCGCCGCACAGATCGTCGGGGCCAGCTTGGGTGCGGGCATCCTGTATCTGATCGCCTCGGGCAAGGCCGACTATTCGGTTGCCACCAACGGTCTGGGGCAGAACGGCTATGGCGCGGGCTATCTGGGCGAATATTCGGTCACGGCGGCGCTGATCTTTGAATTCGTGATGACCTTCATTTTCGTGACAGTCATCCTTGGGGCGACCGGCGCGGGATCGGCGGCAGGATTTGCGGGCCTTGCCATCGGGCTGACTTTGGCGGCCATCCACCTTGTCGGAATAAACGTGACGGGGGTGTCGGTGAACCCGGCCCGGTCGTTCGGTCCGGCGCTGTTTGTCGGTGGCACCGCATTGGCGCAATTGTGGGTCTTCATCCTTGCCCCGCTTGCGGGCGGTGCCCTTGCCGGGGCGGTTTACAAGGCCGGGTTCACCCGCGCCTGATCCAAAGCACGGCGCCCCGGTGATGGGGGCGCCGTATCCCTATCCGATCAACGGGCCAGAGCGGCCATAGCTTTCGTCGTAATGTCGCCGCAGGCGTTGCAGGGCGATGCGCAGCACGATCTTGCCCGACCGTGCCGCCCACCCCATCCGGCGCTCTGCCGTTTCCACCCCTTCCAGAAAGCAGCAGCAGCGCAGCACCACATCCCCCAACCCCGGCCCCAGATCGCGCAAGGCCGTTGCCACCCGGTCGCGCGCGGCCCCCGGCCCTTCGGCCCGCCCGGTGTCGCTGGCAAACCCGCCCCGGTCCGCGCCGGTCAGGAACCTGTCCCAGTTCTGCGTCACACGCGGGCCCATCTGTGCCAGTTCGAAATCTTCGCGCAGGCGTTCGGCAGCGTGAACCAGATCCGCCTCAAGAAACGGTTGTCCCGCCTTGTCACGCTTGCGCCCCAGCACGGCGACCGGGCTTTCGACGGCGTTGTAGCGCAGACGGCGCGGGCCATCGCCGCTGTCGAAACAGCGCGTCGTCACATCGCGGTGCTGATCGGCAAAGGGCGTCGCCGCCTCTGCCATGCCGTGATCCTCGCGTGCGGCAAAGCGTTTCAGTGCGGCACGGCCTGCGGTCGTGATGTCATAGGTCGCGACCCGCCCCGGTTTGCGGCAGGCAATCCAGTCCTTCAGCGCAAAGGCCTGCGCGACGGCACGGTCCACCACCGCCACCCGTGCGGTGCGTCCATCGGCGAATTCGCGCAGCACGGCCGCCTTTTCCATGTCGGGGGCGATGGCGAGCACCGCCCCCGGTTCGGCCAGACGGCGCAGGATGCGCCGCGCCTCTTGCGCGATCACGGTGTCGTCGAGGGTCATTGCATTGCGGCGGATCGGGGCTGACATCGGGGCATCCTTTCGTTTGGGCAACCGCTCTGCCCCCGGTCCGTGTGACAGTGCCAAAAGCGCCTCGTCGACCAGGGGGTCGTCACGGCGGTTTTCATAGCGGCGCACCTGTCGCATCACGGTCGAGGCATGGCAGCCGTGCCGCCGGGCCAGCGCGCGCAGCGACAGCCCCTCTGACGTGTGGTCAAGATACAGCCGCACGGCCTCTGGCTGCCAGGTGGGACGGCCGGGGTCAGCGGCAATCGTTCGTTTCATGTGTCTGTCCGCCGCATCTGCCCGCGTCCCTTTCCCTTTCGCGCATCTCAACCAGAGCGTGTTTTGGTTACCTGATCGTTAACAACAGGCGGCTTGCCCATAATTGTTTCCAAAAGCTAAACATTTACGGCGACAGAGTGCGCAGAATGTGGCGAACGCGCAACGCATGGTTGTGCCGCGTTAGCCTGCCCCGTCACAAAACGGAGGCTGCCATGACCGATATCCGCACCCGAACCGATGCCCTGCGCCGCCCACGCCTGTTGATCCGTGCCGCGCGGTTCGGGCTGTCCGACTACTCCCGCGACCGCGACCTGCGCCGCCTGATCCACGCTATTCCCCCGACCGAACAGGCCCTTCCCCGGTTGATGGTCGAGGAAGAACATCTGGAGGATACCCGCCGCGCCGGGGATGCCGCCTATTCCGTCACCCGCCACATCGAGGTGCTGATCGCCCTGATGGCGGAACTGCGCCTGCTGCCGCGCGCCACCGAATGACGAAAAGGCCCGCGCCGGGGGGGCGCGGGCCTGTTTTGCGGCAATGGTGACAATCGGTCGGGCGCGCCGCGCCGGATCAGATGAACGCGTCGGGCATGCTGGCCTTTTTGCGCGCGACATAGTCATCCAGCGCCTCGCGCACGCCTTCGTCCAAGGCGGGCTGCTGATAATCGCCCAACTGCTTTTTCACCCGCTCTGCCGCCAGCGTTTCGGTGTCGCGCGCGCCTTCTTCGGCCCATGTCTCGAACGGTTTGTAATCCAGCAGGTCCGACCGCCAGAAGGCCGACTTGAAATTGGCCTGCGTGTGTTCGCACCCAAGGTAATGCCCGCCAGGACCAACCTCGCGGATGGCATTCATGCCCTGGCCGTTTTCATCCATGATGATGCCTTGGGCCAGATGGTGCAGGGTGCCAAGCTGGTCGGCATCCATCACGAACTTTTCATAGGATGACACCAGCCCCCCCTCCAGCCAGCCACAGGCGTGCAGCATGAAGTTGACACCCGCCAGCAGCGCCATGTTCAGGCTGTTGGCGGTTTCATAGGCGGCCTGCGCGTCGGGCAGTTTCGATCCGCAGAACGCGCCGCCGCTGCGATAGGGCAGGCCCATGCGCCGGGCCAGTTGCCCCGCGCCATAGGTGATGTGGGCCGCTTCGGGCGTGCCAAAGGTGGGCGCGCCGCTGTTCATGTCGATCGACGTCACGAACGCACCAAAGATCACCGGCGCACCGGGGCGGATCAACTGGCTGTAGGCGACACCGGCCAGCACCTCGGCCAGCACCTGCGTCAGGGTTCCCGCCACCGTCACCGGGGCCATGGCGCCGCCGACGATGAAGGGGCTGATGATGCAGGCCTGATTTGCGCGAGCATAAACCTCCAGCGCGCCCATCATGATCGAATCGAATGTCAGCGGGCTGTTGATGTTGATCAGACTGGTCATCACCGTGTTCTGGTCAACAAAGGCGTCGCCGAACAGGATCTTGGACATCGCCACCGAATCCTCGGCCCGGACGGGTTCGGTCACCGATCCCATATAGGGCTTGTCCGACAGCGTCATATGGGCGTGCAGCATATCAAGGTGGCGCTTGTTCACCGGCACATCGGTCGGCTCGCACACCGTGCCGCCCGAATGGTGCAGCCATTTCGACATATAGCCCAGCTTCACGAAGTTCTGGAAATCGTGGATCGTCGCATAGCGCCGCCCGCCGGCCTGATCGCGCACGAAGGGCGGGCCATAGACCGGGGCCAACACCAGATTGCGGCCGCCGACATCGACGTTGCGCGCCGGATTGCGGGCGTATTGGGTAAAGCTGCCGGGTGCTGTCGCGCACAGTTTCCGCGCCAGACCACGGGGAATGCGGACGCGTTCGCCCACCACATCGGCCCCGGCCTCTTTCCACAGGGCCAAAGCGGCGGGGTTGTCGACAAAGTTCACGCCGACCTCTTCCAGAACGGTATCGGCGTTCCATTCGATGATCTGCAACGCCTCGTCGTTCAGGATCTCGAAGTTCGGGATGTTGCGGGTGATGAATTTCGCCGTGTCCAGGCTGACGGCTGTGCGTTCTGCGCGACGTGCCGAACCGCCACCGCCCCGCGCCCGCCGACCCGCGCCTTCGGCTGCTACATCCATCTCGCCCATCGTGAAATTCCCCATGATCTCGCGGCACCGTTGGCGCCGCAGGTTTTGCCCCCTTATGCCGTGAAGCGCGCGCCCGACCGGGGGCGAAACCGCCGCTTGATCTCCAAAAGCGACATCGCGACACGGCGGAAACGACTTCGCCCCTTTAACCCCGGCTCAAGTATCTTGGGGGTGCCGCCCGCTTGCGCGGGCACAGGACGCGCAGCCCCCCTTGAACTCTGCCGCGCTGCAAATTATGCGAACGCATGACCCAATCGCATGACCGCCTTCTGATCATCGACTTCGGCTCTCAGGTGACGCAGCTTATCGCGCGTCGGTTGCGAGAGTTGAACGTTTATTGCGAAATCCACCCCTTCAACAAGGTGACGGACGCCTTTCTGGCAGAGTTTGCGCCAAAGGCCGTGATCTTTTCGGGCGGGCCTGCCTCGGTCTTTGCCGATGGCGCACCGATGCCGCCGAAGACGGTGTTCAATCTGGGCGTGCCGATCCTTGGCATCTGCTACGGCCAGCAGGTGATGATGCACCTTCTGGGCGGCAAGGTCGAACGTGGCCATGGCACCGCTGAATTCGGTCGCGCCTATGTCACGCCCGCCGCCGACCGCCTGCCGATTCTGGACGGCTGGTTCGCCGAAGGGCGCGAGCAGGTCTGGATGAGCCATGGCGACCATGTCTCAGAAATCGCACCCGGTTTTGCGGTCTACGGCACCTCGCCCAACGCACCCTTTGCCATCACCGCCGACCCTGCCCGCCGCTTTTACGCCGTCCAGTTCCACCCCGAGGTGCACCACACCCCCAAGGGCGCGAAACTGTACGAGAATTTCGTGAAACTTGCCGGGTTCAAGGGCGACTGGACCATGGGCGCCTACCGCGAAGAGGCGATCCGCAAGATCCGCGACACGGTCGGCGATCAAAAGGTGATCTGCGGTCTGTCGGGCGGCGTCGACAGTTCCGTCGCCGCCGTCCTGATCCACGAAGCGATCGGCGATCAGTTGACTTGCGTGTTTGTGGACCACGGCCTGCTGCGTCTTGGCGAGGCAGAACAGGTCGTGACCATGTTCCGCGACCATTACAACATGCCGCTGATCCATGCCGACGAATCCGACCTGTTCCTGAACGCCCTTGACGGCGTCAGCGACCCCGAGGTGAAGCGCAAGACGATTGGCCGTCTGTTCATCGACGTGTTCCAGAAACACGCCACCGCCGTCGGCGGGGCCACCTTCCTTGCCCAAGGCACGCTTTATCCCGACGTGATCGAAAGCGTCAGCTTTTCGGGCGGCCCGTCGGTCACGATCAAGTCGCATCACAATGTCGGCGGTCTGCCCGAAAAGATGGGCATGAAGCTGGTCGAACCCTTGCGCGAATTGTTCAAGGACGAGGTCCGCGCCCTGGGGCGCGAGTTGGGGCTGCCTGCGTCATTCATCGGGCGACACCCCTTTCCCGGCCCCGGCCTTGCCATCCGCTGCCCCGGAGAGATCACCCGCGAAAAGCTGGAAATCCTGCGTCGCGCCGATGCGGTCTATATCGACCAGATCCGCAAGCACGGGCTGTATGATGACATCTGGCAGGCCTTTGCCGCCATTCTGCCGATGCGCACTGTGGGCGTGATGGGTGACGGGCGCACCTATGATTTTGCGCTTGCCTTGCGGGCGGTGACGTCTGTCGATGGGATGACAGCGGATTACTATCCCTTCACCCATGATTTCCTTGGCGAAACCGCGACGCGGATCATCAACGAAGTGCCGGGCATCAACCGCGTCTTTTATGATTGCACGTCAAAGCCGCCGGGAACGATCGAGCTGGAATAGGCCTTACGGGGCGAAGGGGTCCATATGTCTGCCCAACGCCAACGCAATTTCCTGTTCCGTCACCGGGATTTCGGCCTGTTTTGGGCCGGGATGCTGCTGGTCAACACCGCCGTCCAGATCGAGGCGGTGACAATTGGCTGGCAGATCTATTCGCTGGGCCGCGAAACCCGGTCCATCGGTGAAAGCGCGTTTCTGGTCGGCATGGTGGGCCTTGCGCAGTTCGTGCCGTTGTTCGCGCTGACGCTGTTTGCCGGATCGCTGGCCGACCGGATGTCGCGCCGCCGCATCGTGATGGTCAGTCTGGCGGTAGAGGTGCTGTGTGTTCTGGGGCTGGGGTCTGTCGCCTTGGACCCTGCCCCGCATATCCCGTCGATCTTTCTGATTGCGGCCGTCTTTGGCGCAGCGCGGGCGTTCCTGTCGCCCGCCGCAAGCGCGCTGGTGCCGATGCTGGTGGCCAAGGCCGACATGCCGCAGGCGATTTCGCTGAAATCCCTCAGCTGGCAGGCGGCGGTGATCGTCGGGCCCTGGCTGGGCGGGATGCTGTGCGCGATATCAACCGCGACGGCCTATGGCACGACGGCGGCGCTGTATGTGGGCGGCATGGCCATCATCGCGCTGATGCGCGCCAACACGACGCCCGTTCGCCAGCCCGGCAGCCAGATTGCCCAGATCAAAGAGGGTCTGGTTTATGTCTGGCAGAACAAGATCATCTTTGGGGCCATCTCGCTCGACCTGTTCGCGGTGCTGCTGGGGGGCGCGACCGCGCTGTTGCCGGCATTCGCCAGCGATATCCTGAAGGTCGGTCCCGAAGGGTTTGGCCTGCTGCGGTCCGGCCCTGCCATTGGTGCGGTGATCGTTGCGCTGATCCTTGCGCGTTGGCCGCTGAAGCGGCGGGCGGGTATCCGCATGTTCTGGGCAGTGGCCGCATTTGGCGTGGCGACGGTGGTGTTCGGTCTGTCCAAATCCATGCCCCTTTCGATTGCGGCGCTGGCCGTGCTGGGGGCGGCCGACATGGTGTCAGTCTATGTGCGCCAGACATTGGTGCAGATCGTGACGCCCGATCACATGCGGGGCCGCGTGTCGTCGGTGTCGGGCCTGTTCATTTCCGGCTCCAACGAGTTGGGCGAGTTTGAAAGCGGCGTCGTCAGCCGGCTGATCGGCCCGGTGGGGGCTGCGGTCTTTGGCGGCATCGGGACGATCATCGTCACCGGCACATGGGCCTGGATGTTCCCCGCCCTGCGCAAGGCGGACCGGCTGGACGGTGCCGATGACGCGGTGACGGAAACCATCCGGCTCCAATCGCTGACCGCACCCGCCAGCATCTGACCCCCGCACCGAAAAGGACGCACGCGTGCCCCAGACCCACCGCCCCCTTGCCGCCGCCCTGTGGATGAGCGGGGCCATCTTTTCCTTCACCGCCATGGCCATCGCAGGCCGCGCGGTGTCGGCCACGCATGACACGTTCGAGATCATGACATGGCGGTCGCTGGTGGGGTTTGCACTGGTATTGTGCATCGCAGGCCCGATGGGGCGGCTGCGCGACATCCGCACCGACCGGATGGCACAGCATCTGATCCGCAACCTGTTTCATTTTTCGGGCCAGAACCTGTGGTTCTGGGCGCTGACCATGATCCCCTTGGCGCAGGTCTTCGCGTTGGAATTCACCTCGCCCATCTGGGTGATCCTGTTGTCGCCAATTGTCTTGGGCGAACGGCTGACGCCGCCGCGGATGATCGCGGCGGGATTGGGGTTCGTGGGCATCTTGATCGTCGCGCGCCCGGATTTCGCCGCCCTTGACCCCGGCGTGATCGCTGCTGCCGGATCGGCGGTCTGCTTTGCTGCGTCGGTGCTGATGACCAAGGCGCTGACCAAGGGCGAAAGCATCGTGTCGATCCTGTTCTGGTTGACCCTGATGCAGTTCTGCTTTGGCCTGATCACGGCGGGGTTTGACGGGACGATCCACTTACCCACAGCACACACCCTGCCATGGCTGGCGCTGATCGGCATGGCGGGAGTGTTGGCGCATCTGTGCCTGACCACCGCGCTGTCGCTCGCCCCGGCCAGTTTCGTCGTGCCGATCGACTTTGTCCGCCTGCCGGTGATCGTGGTTGTCGGCATTGTCCTTTATGCCGAACCGGCCGACCCATTGGTTCTGCTGGGGGCTGGCATCATCTTTCTGGGCAACTGGATCAATATCCGGGCCGAAACGCGCAAGCGTGCCAAAGTTGTATAAATCACGTCTTCGTGACGCCGCGTTAAGAATTGACCTTTGCCACATTTGCAACCTAGCGTCGTTCAGGTTGCGGCTGTGGGGACAGTTGCGCGGGAGGAGATCAGGGGATGCAGATGAAGGGTTTACTATACACGACGGCCACGCTGGCGCTGTGCGCCTCGGCCGCCGGGGCCGCCGGGATCGAACGATCGCGTCTTCCCTATGCCGCGCTGTTCGAACAGGGGCGCTATGTCGAGCTTGGCTTTTCGCATGTGACGCCCAGTGTGTCGGGCGAATACACGGGGCCGTTTCCCGGCCTTGGTGGCAGCGCCACGACCGGCAATATGGCGGAAAGCTATACCGCGTTGACGTTCGCCTATAAGGCCGACATCAACGACAAGCTGGCATATGCGGTGTTCATCAACACCCCCTATGGCGCGGATGCGTTGTATCAACAGGGCTTCTACACCGGGCTTGAGGCGCATTGGTCCAGCACGCAGATTGCGACGGTGGTGAAGTACAAGGCGACCGACCGGATTTCGGTTTACGGTGGCTTACGGTACGTGGAATCCAAGGCCAACATCATCATTCCGCCCTCGCTGCTAGGCGGTTTCACCTATACGGCGGATGGTGAAAAGGATGGCCGGTTCGGCTATACCATCGGTGCCGCGTACGAAATCCCGGATATCGCGCTGCGGGTCGGCCTGACGTATGAAAACGCCATCACCCACAAGTTCGACACCGCCGAAAGCTTTGGCGCGCCACCTGTCACGACCACGACCTCCGTGACCATGCCGCAAAGCCTGACGCTGGATTTCCAAAGTGGTGTGGCCAAGGACACGCTGGTGTTCGGTTCGATCAAATGGGCCGAATGGTCGGTGTGGGAAGTGCGCCCGCCGATCTATGACGGCGTCATGAGCGACTCGATTACCGAATTCGACAATGACGTGATCACCTACCAACTGGGCGTGGGCCGCAAGTTGAACGACAATCTGTCGGTCTTCGCGCGTGTGGGTCATGAAAAGGCCAATGGGGGCAGCGCATCGCGCCTGTCGCCCACCGATGGCCAGACCAGTTTCGGCATTGGCGGCACATGGCGTCAGGACAAGATGAAGATCACCGCTGGCATTGAATATGCAAAGCTGGGTGACGCCACCACGGGCGCGCCGACGCTGACCGAATTCAGCAACAACAGCGCTGTCGGCTTTGGCCTGTCGGTCGGCTACAATTTCTGATCCGGCCCAATTCCAACACAGGCCCCGCCCCAACCGGCGGGGCCTTTGCCATTTTCTGCGTGAACTCTGCCCCGTCCGGCGCTATCAGGGCCACAGGGGCAAGAGGGCAGACCGATGATCTACACCACAGGCGCAGACTTCCGCGCGGCACCGGCCAAGCGGGTGCTGCTGTTCGGCATGTCGGGCCTTGGCAAGACGCATCTGTCAAACCTGTTGCGTGATGCGGGGGGGTGGTTTCACTACTCCATCGATTACCGCATCGGCACGCGCTACATGGGCGAATACATCGCTGACAACTTCAAGCGCGAGGCGATGAAAGTGCCTCTTCTGCGCGAGTTGTTGATGACCGACAGCGTCTATATCGCGTCCAACATCACCTTCAACAACCTGGCCCCCCTGTCCACCTATCTGGGCAAGCCGGGCGACCCTGCGCGCGGCGGCGTGCCGTTTGACGAATATCTGCGCCGTCAGGCCCAGCATCACGACGCCGAGGTGGCGGCTCTGTTGGACACGCCCCGCTTTATCGAGCGTGCGCGCGACATCTATGGCTATTCCAACTTTGTCTGCGACTCCGGCGGCTCGATCTGCGAGGTGGTGACGCCTGACAATCCCGCCGATCCGGTGATGAAAACCCTGTCCGACAACCTGCTGCTGGTCTGGATCAAGGGCGCCGATGCCCACCGCGCCGATCTGGTGCGCCGTTTCGACAAGGCACCCAAACCGATGTATTACCAGCCCGATTTCCTGCGGCAGGTCTGGCATGACTTTCGCCATATGGGCGGGGACGAGGTTCCCGAAGACAAGGTCGACCCTGATGCCTTTCTGCGCTTTGGCTATGCGCGCCTGCTGGATCACCGCCAGCCGCGCTATGCCGCGATGGCGCGCTGGGGCGTGACCGTCACCGCTGAAGAGGTGGCGGGGGTCACTTCGCCCCAAGGCTTTGCTGACCTGATCGCCCGCGCGCTGGACCGGGCGGCTTGATCGACGCCGCCACCGCGCATAGATACCCGTTTTCGAATATGTGAGAGACCGCCGATGCCCATCACCCTGCCCTCGACCCTGCCCGCCTTTGACGTTCTGCGGAACGAAGGCGTCATGGTCATGTCGCCGGAGCGGGCGCAAAGTCAGGAAATCCGCCCCCTGCGGATCGGTCTTCTGAACCTGATGCCGAAGAAGATTCAGACCGAAAACCAGTTTGCCCGCCTTATCGGGGCGACGCCGCTGCAGATTGATTTTCATCTGATCCGCATGTCGGAGCACCAGACCCGCAACACCGCCGCCGAACACATGGCCACCTTTTACCGCCCCTTTCAGGAGGTGAAGGATGAAAAGTTCGACGGGCTGATCATCACCGGCGCACCTATCGAACATCTGCCCTTCGAAGAGGTCACCTATTGGGACGAGCTGTGTGAGGTGATGGACTGGACCCAGACCAACGTGCAATCCACCTTTGGCGTGTGCTGGGGCGGCATGGCAATGATCAACCATTTCCATGGCGTGAAAAAGCACATGCTGGACCACAAGGCGTTCGGATGCTTCCGCCACCGCAACCTGTGCCCCACTTCGCCCTACCTGCGCGGGTTTTCGGATGATTTCGTGATCCCCGTCAGTCGCTGGACCGAGATGAAGCAGGCCGAGATTGACGCGGCCCCCGGTCTGATCACACTGCTGGGTTCAGACGAGGTTGGCCCCTGTCTGGTCGAAGATCCGGGCCACCGCGCGCTCTATATCTTCAACCACTTTGAATATGACAGCGACACGCTGAAACAGGAATACGACCGCGACGTGTCCAATGGCACGCCGATCAACGTGCCGCTGAACTATTACCCCGATGACGATCCCGCGATGCCCCCCCTCAATCGCTGGAGAAGTCACGCGCACCTTCTATATGGCAACTGGATCAACGAGATTTACCAGACAACGCCCTATGAGATTGACGCGATTGGCACTTAGCATCCTTGTCGCCGCCACCGTGGTCGGGGGGTGCGCTGCACTGACCGACCGGCGGGCCGATGCGCGCGAAGAGGCAGCCGAACTGGCCTATCCCCCCACGGGGCAGATGATCGACGTGGGCGGTGTCACAATCCACGCGCATGTGCAGGGCACCGGTCCCGATCTGGTGCTGATCCACGGCGCATCCGGCAACACGCGCGATTTCACCTATGCGCTGGTGGATCAACTGGCCAAGCGCTACCGCGTCATCGCCTTTGACCGCCCCGGCATGGGGTGGTCTGACCCTTTGCCGGACGGGGACATCAGCCCGACCGGTCAGGCGCAAATTCTGGCCGCCGCCGCCGATACGCTGGGCGTGCGCGATCCTATCGTTCTGGGCCACAGCTATGGCGGGGCGGTTGCGATGGCCTGGGGCCTGCTGCACCCCGATGACACCGGCGCGCTGGTGATCGTATCGGGGGCCACCATGCCCTGGCCCGGCGGTCTGGGCGGCTGGTATGCCATCGCCGCCAGCCGCATCGGCGCGGCGACAGTCATTCCCGCCGTCACCGCCTTTGCCCCCACAGCGCGCACCGCCGCCGTGGTCGGTACGATCTTTGCGCCCGACCCGGTTCCCGCCGGCTATGCCGATTATGTGGGCATCGGTCTGACCCTGCGCCGTGATGCGCTGCGGGTGAACGCGCGGCAGGTGGGCGGGCTGAAGCCATACCTCGCGCAGATGCTGCCGCGCTATGGGTCGCTGACCCTGCCCGTCGAACTGATCCACGGCATGGCAGATACCACGGTTCCCGCCCGCATCCACGCCATCCCGCTGGCGGGGCTGTTGCCGAATGCCCATCTCGACCTGATCGAAGGGGCCGCCCACATGCCGCACCACAGCCACGCCGACCGGGTGATTGCCGCCATCGACCGTGCCAACGCCCGCCGCTGACCGATTGCGCCCGCAGCCCCAATCGCCATACTGCCCCCAATCAGTGCAAGAGGTGACATGATGGACCTGCCCTTTGACGGCGCGATCAGCCGCTACTTCAAGACCGGCGCGCCAAAGCCGATCCGCAAGGCGATAGAAAATGGCGGCAAGGATGACATCCTGACAACATCCTATCCCTACCGCGAAGAGATGAAGGGCAAGGCCTATGACGCCCGGATGGAGGGGCTGCAACGGCAGCTTGTCCGCCTGCAGGCCGACGTCAAGGCCAGCGGAAAACGCCTTGTCGTCGTGTTCGAAGGCCGCGATGCCGCAGGCAAGGGTGGCACCATCGACGCGGCACGCGAAAACCTGAACCCCCGCGTGGCCAGCGTGGTTGCCCTGCCGAAACCGACCGACCGAGAGGCGGGCCAATGGTATTTCCAGCGCTACATCGACTGGTTGCCAGCGGCGGGTGAAATCGTGCTGTTCGACCGCAGCTGGTACAACCGCGCCATGGTCGAACATGTCTTTGGCTTCTGCACCCCCGATCAACGGGCCAAGTTCTTTCGCCAACTGCCTGATTTCGAACGGATGATCGTGGACGAGGGAATCATCCTGATCAAACTGTGGCTTGAGGTCGGGCGCTCCGAACAACTGCGCCGCTTTCTGGCCCGTGAACAGGACCCGCTGAAACAATGGAAGCTGTCGCCCATCGACATCGAAGGGCTGGCGAAGTGGGATGATTATTGCGCCGCGATTGACGAGACGATGGAAAAGACCCACCTGCCCCACGCGCCCTGGACGGTGGTCCTGTCGGACGACAAGAAACGCGCGCGCCTTGCCGCGATCCAGACCATCCTGCTGGCGGTGGATTACGCCGGAAAGGACACCGACCTGATCGGGGTGCCTGACCCCGCGATCTGCGGCGGGCCGGACCTGCGCGATTAGATGAAACGCGGCTATCACCATGGCAATCTGCGGCAGGCGCTGGTCGAGGCGGCGCTGTCGCTGATCGAGGAAAAAGGCCCCCAGGGCTTTACCCTGTCCGAGGCGGCAAAGGCCGCCGATGTCACCCCCGCCGCCGTCTATCGCCACTTTGCCGGGCGGGATGAGTTGCTGGCCGAGGTGGCGCGGCAGGGCTATGACATCTTCGCCGCCCTGATGGACTATGCCTACAACGACGGCCAACCGACGGCGCTTGCCGCGTTCGAGGCGACAGGCCGCGCCTATCTGGCCTTTGCGCGCAAATACCCCGGGCATTACATGGCGATGTTCGAATCCGGCCTGTCCTTCAACGCCCACCCCGATCTGGCTCTGGTGGCCCAAAAGGCCCGGTCAGTGCTGGAAAAGGCGGCGCTTGCGCTGTCCGATCAGATGCCGCCCGAAAAGCGCCCGCCCCCCAGCATGTTTTCGGCACATATCTGGGCGCTCAGCCACGGCGTGGTTGAATTGTTCATGCGTGGCAGCCCCGGCGCGAAATCTGCCTTCGCCCCCGAAGACCTGCTCGAGGCCGGGATCGGCATCTACCTGCGCGGCCTTGGCCTGTTGCCCCCCGATCGTTAGGGACCCCGATCTTTCTGCGAAAGATCACGCCGCACCCGGTCGGCTTTTTCTTCGCACAAATACTCAATGCCCGGTCAAGGCAGGTCGGCGCGTTGGGTATTTATCTGATTTTTCGCAGAAAAATCGGTTAGCGGAACAGGACCAACGCCCCCGGTGACCAGCCGACGCGGGCGCGGGTGCCGATGTCCAACACGGGTCTGCCAAAGACGTTGCGCATCGATATGCGCACGGGGGCCTGCGTGCCGTCGATGCGCACATCGTAATAGGTCATGTCGCCGTAATAGACGACCTCCTCGACCGTGGCCATGCTTTCGCGGTCTGCCGCGGTCTGTCCGTCATACAGGATGGTCAGCGTTTCGGGGCGGAACCCCACAGACGTGCCCTGCCCCGTTGCAGCGCCCGGTGCCTGCTTTGCGTCCAGTGTCAGACGGCCAAACCCCTGCGCCTCGACCTCGATCGCGTCGCCGGATTGGCCGGTCACCTCGGCGGGCAAAAAGTTCATGGTGCCGATGAAATCCGCCACCTTGCGGCTGGTCGGGCGGCGGTACAGCGTTTCGGGGTCGGCCAGTTGCGCAATTTCGCCTTCGAACATCACGGCGATGCGGTCCGACATCACCAGTGCCTCTTCCTGATCATGCGTCACAAGGATGAAGGTGATGCCGACCTGCCGTTGCAGTTTGATCAGTTCGACCTGCATCTGTTCGCGCATCTTTTTGTCCAGCGCGGACAGGGGTTCATCCAGCAGCAGCACCTTTGGTTTCAGGATCAGGGCACGGGCCAGTGCCACGCGCTGGCGCTGCCCCCCCGACAGGGCATGGGCGGCGCGGTTGCCATAGCCTTTCAGCCCGACCATTTCCAACGCCTCGACGACCGCCTTGGCCTTGTCGGCGGCAGAACGCGGATCGCGGCGCAGGCCAAAGCCGACGTTCTGTTCCACCGTCAGGTGCGGAAAGATGGCATAGCTTTGGAACACCATGTTGGTGGGCCGCTGGTTCGCGGGCACCCCGGCAGTGTCCTTGCCGTCGATCAGCACGACACCGGACGAGATATCTTCGAACCCCGCGATGGTGCGCAGCAGGGTGGTCTTGCCACAGCCTGATGGCCCCAGCAGCGAAAAGAACTCGCCCGCGCGGATGGTCGCGGTGATGCCGCGCAGCGCGTGGTAATCGCCGTAATATTTATGGACATCCCGGAATTCGATCATGGTGCGTGCGTCACTGGTCACAGGAAGCCTCCGGTGTCTTTTCCACCCGCTTTGGCGATGCCACGGCGGCGGAAGTATTCGGCAATCGCCAAAAGGGTAATGGAAAGGCACACGAGGATGGTCCCCAGCGCCATGATGGCGGGCACCTTGGCCGGAAAGCGGAACTGTCCGTAGATATAGACAGACAGGACGGTTTCGCTGCCGCCAAGGAAGTAGGCGATGATGAATTCGTCAAGACTGATGGTGAAGGATATCAGCAGGCTGGAAATGATGCCCGGCATGACCAGCGGCAGGATGATCAGCATGAAGGTGGACAGCGGCGTTTCGCCCAAGTCATAGGCCGCCTCTTCCAGCGACTGATCCAGCGACTGGAACGCCGACGACAGGATCGCCACCGCAAAGGGAGTGCAGATCAGCACATGGCCCAGGATGATGGTGAAAATCGACAGCGGCACCCCGATGGCCAGCAGGATCACCAGCAGCGACATCGACACGATCATTTCGGGCAGCACCAAGGGCAGCATGATCAGCCCCATGATCCCGGCCTTGCCCGGAAACCGGAACCGGGTCGAGGCGCGGGCCGCGAACAACCCCAGCAGCGTGGCGATCAGCGCCGAACTGACCGCGATGATGACCGAATTCTTCAACGCCGCGAACAGTTGCGTGTCGGACCACATGTCCTGAAACCAGGCGGTGGTAAAGCCGGACAGCGGAAAGGCGATCACCTTGCTGTCGTTGAAGGCAAACAGCGGCAGCAGGATGATCGGCGCATAAAGGAAGATCAGATACCCGATGGTATAGATGCGAAGCCCCGGCGATTTCATTTCGCACCCTTCAGAAAGCGGCGGTTCAGGAACAGAAAGATCAGCGTGACCCCCGCCACGATCAGCATCGCCGTCACGGCAATGGCCGACCCCATGGCGCGGTCATTCTGCTTCAGCATCTTCACCTCGATCAGGTTGGCGATCATCGGGATCTTGCCGCCGCCGATCAGATCGGGCGTCACATAGTCGCCGATGGTGGGGATAAAGACGATCAGCACCGCCGCAATCACCCCCGGCATCGACAGGGGCAGCGTCACCCGCAGGAACGTGACCAGCCGCGATTCCCCCAAATCCTGCCCCGCCTCAAGAAAGGACCGGTCGATTTTTTCCAGCGCGACAAAGATCGGCAGGATGGCGAACGGCGCATAGGCATGGGCCAGCGTCATGACAAAGGCATAGACGTTGTAGTTGATCACCGTCAGCGGCTCGTCGATCACACCGATCGACATCAGGCCCGAGTTGATGACCCCGTTGTAGCCAAGGATCACCTTCCACAGGAACACGCGGATCAGATAGGACGTCCAGAACGGAATGGTGATCAGGAACAGCCACAGCGATTTGCGTGACGGGTGGACGTGAAAGCTGACAAAATAGGCCACAGGATAGGCCAGCAACACCGTCACCACGGTGACTGCCATCGACACCGACAGCGACCGCAGCATGACGGCCTGATAGATCTTGCCGGTCCACACCTCGATGTAATTGGCCAGGGTGAAATCTGCGACGATGCCGGTCGGCCCCTTGGTCCAGACCGAATAGAGCAGAACAGTCACCAGCGGCGCTGCCAGCAGCAGAATTGCATATAACGCCGTCGGGCTGACCAGCATCAGCCCCGATGCAGCCTCAGAGTTCCTGAAGCGTCCTTTTCCGCCGGATCGCGCCATCGTGTCCCACCCTGCGCCATGACTGGCATCGTTCTTGGTCTTTGATCAAATTAGACGCAAGCCGGGACAAACATCAAGTGCCGCAGCGGGCAAAGCGGAAATCCCTGCCCGTGCCTTTGGCAAACGCCCGTTAAACAGGCGATATATCTTACCCCGCGACGCGTTCGATGGCGATGGCGCGCTTTTTCAGCTCGTCATACAGCGCCGGAACCACGCGCAGCGACCGCACTGCCACCCGCAAGGCATCGCCGATGCGGGCCTGATCTGTTGACCCGCCGGCCACACGCCAAACCATGCGGCGTGCCACACCATCGTCATAAACTATTTCGGTCGCGCCACTGCGGTTGGTGCGCAATCCCAAGAAATCACCCCCGCCATGCGGGGCATGGAAAGCTGCCTGATGTCCCATTCGGGTTTCTCGTTTTCTGCTCAAGTGTTTTTATATCCGGGTATGGTGACGGGCTTTGTGCGGTTCGGTCAACCACCAGCCTATACAATAGGCCGTGAACGAGTCCTTAAGGCCACAGATTCCAAGGGTGATAGTCCGTCGCGCCCTGCTGCCGCCGCAGGATCGACACAATGTCGCCACATTTCCTGCTCGGTTGGCTTTGTTGCCGTCCGCGAAACAATCACACCGTCGGGTCGGATGGCGGGCAGCACAGCAGCGTCGCCAGCTTGGCCACCCCCGATTCGAACAGCGGGCGCGGGATGTTTCCGGCCATGGCCAGCCGCACCGCATGAGGCGCGCGGCCGTGGATCAGCGCATATTCATCGGCAGAGCGGATCAGCACACCATCCGCCTCGGCCATGCGGGTAAAGGTGGACGCGCGCCACCCGCTGGGCAGTCGCAGGAACACAAACCGCAAGCCGGGTTGCCACGCCAGATCGAACACCCCCAGCGCATTGACGGTCGTCGTCAGACGGTCGGCCAGTTCATCCTGCACCCGGCGGCGCAACTCGGTTGCTGCCCCACTGGTGAACAGATGCAGACAGATGTCCGACACCGGGCGCGCCAAGGCGAAAAACGCATGTTGCGCGGTCAGGCGGCCGGTTTCGCCCATGCCGGTGGGGCAGACGACATAGCCGAAGCGCAGCGCCGCTGAAATCGTCTTGGACAGGCTGCCGACATGCCAGACCCGTTCGGGGGCCAGCGCGCGCAGGCTGGGCCAGGCGCTTTCCGACAGAGAGTAACAATCGTCCTCGATGATCTGAAGGTCATAGTTCCGGGCGATGGCCGCGACTTTCTGCCGCCGCTCCAAAGACATGCGGACTGTGGTGGGGTTCTGCGCCTCGGTCGTCAGGCACAGGACTTGCGCGCCGTGGCGGCGGCAGGCCGCCTCCAACGCCTCGGGCACGATGCCGTCGGCGTCGGTTTCCACCGCTACGGTTTCCGCGCGCGCCAGCCGGGCGGCATGGCGAAATCCGGGATAGGCCAGTTCTTCGGTCAGAACCACGGGGCGGTCCCCCCGCAGGCAGCACAGCAGGATCAGGCTGATCGCGTTTTGCCCACCATGCGTCAGCGCGATGTCATCGGGCGTTACCGGGCCAAGCACGCGGTCGCTAACCCAGTCGCAGATCGCGGCGCGCAAGGGGGCCTCGGCCCGCTGGCTGGGGTAGTCAACCCAATCCGCCCCGCTTTGCGCGATGGAATGCAGCGCATTGGCAAAGGCCGCCGCCTGCCCCACCTCGGGTAACAGCGGCGCGCGCAGGTCCACCCTGCCCCGCAAGGCGGCGGGATCACGCTCCAGATACAGGGCCTGTGTCGGGCCAAGCTTTGGATTGCGGGCGGCGACAAAGGTGCCGCGCCCGACCGTCGCTGCAAGCAACCCCTCTTGCGTGGCCAGTTGATAGGCGCGGCTGACCGTGCCGGGCGTGACATTCAGCCGCCACGCCAGATCGCGCACCGTCGGCAACTGCCCGCCTTCGACCAGATCGCCACTGCGGATCGCATCGCGCAGCGCGCGGCTGAGGGCGAGGTATTTCGGACCAGTGTCCTGTGACAGGTCGGGCGTCCAGATTGTTTGGGTCACAATGTTCCTCTGGCGACTCATTCAAGTTAATTGTATGCATATTGCATCGAAACACAAGCATTGTACCAACACAAAGGAAAGATCATGTCGCCCGCCCCGCTGACCCTTGCAACGCTTCCCGCAAGCCTGCCACCGCTGTCGCGGTTGCTTGTTTCGCTGGCGCTTGTGCTGGCGCAATGGGATGACCGCCGCCGAACCCGCCGCAGCCTTGAAAAGCTGGATGGGATGATGCTGCGCGACATCGGCCTTGATCCGAATTCCGTCATGGCAGAGTGCAGAAAACCGTTCTGGCGCGACTGACCGCGGCGTAGGGATTCTGCCCGACCCGGTCACACATTCAGTCCCCTGTCTGGGCCGGGTTTCTTCCCGGCCCCTTTTTATGGCAGCGCGGCAGCTGTGGTCCGAAACGGGTCAACGGCCTGAATGACCGTGATGGCGCCGTCCAGGGTAAAGTGACCATCGTCCCAGAACAGCGGCACCCCGTTGTCTGCAAAGACCAGACATTGGCCGTCGCTGCACAGATGCGGCACGAAATCGACGTATGTGGCGTCAGTGGCGGATGCTGCGGTCTTCATGTCGGCGTTGATTTCAAAATGCGACGCCCTCAGAAATGGCGAGACTGACGAGGTCATTCTATCATTCGTCCCAAGCTGCAACAGGATGTTTGGAAGCGCGTCGTTATATTCAACGGTTGGACCGAAGACATAGATCCTGTCAGCATAGGGTTTCAATTTTCTGATCGTATCGGACAGCAGTGCAGCGCTGTCGTCATTCCACCTTGCCGACAAAATGATTGCATCAACGTGATGATCCGGCAGAAACTCGTTCCACACAAAGTCTAAAAGGTCGGTACACCGTTTCTGCCCCTCAAGCGGATGCAGCGGTTTGCAGCCTGATGCGGTTGCTTGCATGAAGTTGATATCGGGATAGACAACCGAAAGCGCCTTCCACAGATGCGCCGCGTGACTGTCCCCCATAAGCAGATAATCCGGCTGATCCGAGCGGACAATCAGGCATCTTTCCTTTTTGAAAAAGGCAAAGCTGTCATCGGTAGAGCCTTGAAAACAATCCGGCTTCCGATACGACTCTGAAAATGTAGCCGTGTCCTTATAAGACAGATAGGAATAAAGCGTCCGCTGTTCTGCATCAAGATAGCTGAAATAGAACTGTGAATTGTTCACCGTCGCCCCGATGCCAACGGTGGCAGCCCCGGCAATGGCACTTGCCAGAAACACCGCCCTGCGCGAGGTGAGGGCGGGATCGGGACGCTGCCTGAACGGGCGTTCCACCCACCGCCACGTTGCCCAGGCAAGCACAAGGGATGCAACGGTCAGGGCAGCCATCGCCACAGCGCCCGGTTCGGCCAGACTGCGCAACCGGGCAAACGCAAACAGGGGCTGGTGCCACAAATACGCACTGTACGAGATCAATCCGATGCCCACGAAAGGGGGCGAGGACAACAGTTGTGCAACCCACGTCCCCGGTGCAGCAAAGATAATGATCAGCACGGCACCCACAACCGGAACAAGGGCATAGACGCTGGGAAAAGGGGTGTCTGCGTCAAAGAAGAAGATCGCAAGGACGATCAGCCCCAAACCCGCAGCACTTAAGATAGTGTTCGATTTTTGCGGGCGGCCGATTGTCAGGAACGCGCAGAGGGAACCTGCCAGCAATTCCCAGGCGCGTGTTGGTGCAAGATAGAAATTCGCACTTGGTTGATGGCGCCAACCCCATTCGGACAGCACAAGGCTGCACGCAGCAAGTGTCGCGATCCCCCAAAAGACCCGCCTGCGTCCAAAACGCCAGATCCCCATCAGCAGGGCGGGAAACAGCAGATAGTACTGCTCTTCCACGGCAAGGCTCCAGGTGTGCAGCAGCGGTTTCAAATCGGCGGCGGCGGCGAAATACCCTTCTTCCTGCCAGAACAGCACGTTTGACAGGAATAAGACCACAGCGATCAGACTTTCCCCAAAATCCCGCAGTTGCGACGGGGCCATCCACAGATAGGCAAAGGGGATGCACACCAGCATTACAACAAACAGGGCGGGCAGAATGCGCCGCGCCCTGCGTTCGTAAAATCGGGCGATGGAAAATCTGCCCTGTTCCAGATCCTCGATCAGGATGCCGGTGATCAGATAACCGCTGATGACGAAAAAGATGTCAACGCCGACATACCCACCGCCAAAGACGCCAAATCCTGCGTGAAACAGGATCACCGGCAGAACGGCCACGGCACGAAGTCCGTCAATTTCCGACCTGTATTGCATACCGGTTCAACCCTGCCCCTGCCCGTGTCCGAGAGTGCGTAACAAGGCAACGCCACCCAGCCAAGCCGTATTTTTGTCATGCGCGGGGAACGGTGAACGCCCGGTCGCATGACCAAAGACGCCAGTTGTCGGCAAAGGAATGACCACAACGAAGCGTGTCGCATAAAAGAAAAAGCGCAGTAAAAACTGCGCTTTTCCATGGTCGTGACGATTTTTGACGCGTCAGCGCTTGGAGAACTGGAACGACCGGCGGGCTTTGGCCTTGCCGTATTTCTTGCGTTCCACCACGCGGCTGTCGCGGGTCAGGAAGCCTGCCGCTTTCAGCGCGCCGCGCAGGGCGGGTTCATAGAGCTGCAACGCCTTGGAGATGCCGTGCTTGACCGCACCGGCCTGACCCGACAGACCACCACCGGCGACGGTGGCCATCACGTCGAACTGGCCTTCGACATTGGCGATGGTGAAGGGCTGGCGCAGGATCATCTGCAACACCGGGCGGGCAAAATAGACCGCCATTTCCTTGCCGTTCACAACGACCTTGCCGGAACCCGGCTTGATCCAGACGCGGGCGACCGCGTCCTTGCGCTTGCCGGTGGCATAGGCACGACCCAGCGAGTCACGAACGGCGACACGCGGTGCTGCTTCGGGGGCGGCCGCTTCGGCTGCGGTGCCAGCAACGGCCGATTTCAGATCGTCGAGGGATTTGATGTCGGCCATGATCACGCGCTCCGGGTGTTCTTCGGGTTCAGCGACGCAAGGTCGAGAACGGTGGGCTGCTGGGCTTCGTGCGGATGCTCGGCCCCGGCATAGACGCGCAGGTTCGTCATCTGCTGACGGCCCAGACGGTTGCGGGTGATCATGCGTTCGACGGCCTTGGTCACGACACGCTCGGGGTGGGCGCCTTCCAGCACCTGACGCGCGGTGCGGAACTTGATCCCGCCCGGGTGGCCGGTGTGCCAGTAATAGCGCTTGTCGTCACGCTTGTTGCCGGTCATCTGGATCTTGTCGGCGTTGATCACGATCACGTTGTCGCCCATGTCCATGTGCGGCGTGAAGGTCGGCTTGTTCTTGCCGCGCAGGATATTGGCGACGATCGTCGCAAGGCGGCCCAGAACGATGCCTTCGGCGTCGATCAGGATCCACTTCTTGTCGATGTCCGCCGGAGTAGCGGTAAAGGTTTTCATCTGGAGCCCTATGGTGCAGGCGGGGATAGCCCCCGGATCTCGGATGGGGGTGTATCGCGCAACCGGCCCTGCGCGTCAAGCGCGCAAAGCCGGATAAAGATATGCAAACTCAAAGGCTTAAAAAATAGGTATTATAATACCCCAAATCTCGGACCGTTTTCGGCGCCCCGCACAGCCCCAAACCCGACATGGGCTTTTTCTTCGCACAAATACTCAGCCACCGCTGCCACCACGCGGGCCGATACCCGCGTGTTGCCCGATTTTTCGCAGAAAAATCGTCACCTACCGCAGGATCGGCGGGCGGTCGGGGTCGCTGCCGGGGGCTTTGGGGGCAGCGGGTTCCGCCGGTGTCACGGCGACGGGAAGATCAAACCGCAGGGCGAAGCGGGCCATGTTGGTTACGGCGGTTGCGTCCGGCGCCAGAAACGTCACGTCCATTTCGCCTGCCTCGACCCCCGAAAACGTCAGCGCCTCGGCGGCGGCGCGGGCAAGCGCGTCTTCGGCCCCCGCCCTTGCGCCGACAAAGGCCAGCATATGGCCGCGCCGGCCGTCCTGATAAGTCACGCCCGCCAACAACGCGGTTGTGGCTAGGGGACCCGACCGGTCCAGCCGCGCGGCAAGGCCCTGTAACAGCGCATCGGGCAGACCTTTTGGCGCGTGAAAGCTGCGCGGCGCGCCCGTCACCTGCGCAGGCAGGGTCTGCAAGGTCGCGGCCAGCCAGTCCAACCCATCCGGTGGCAGGATCATGGCCGATGGGGCGACCCCAAGGTTCAGCCCCAGCCCCACGCCCTGCCCCGCCAACACCTGCGCCACCACCCGGCCCGGCAGGGCGCCATAGGGGGCCGTGCTGCCCGTAAACGCGGCCAGCCTCTCTTCCAGATCAAAGATCAGCACGACGGGGCCGTCGTCCAGATCAAACACGCGCGGCGACAGATCGTCGCCCAGCGGTTCGCGGTCCAGCAGCAGGAACACCTCGGCATCGGCAAGCCGTTCATAGAACCGCAGGCGGGCGGCGTCGTTGTCGGGGTCTGCCTCCATCGCGGCATGGGCGGCGTCAAGCGGTGTTGCGGGCGGTGTGTCGGGCTGTGTATCTGGCATCGGTCACTCCATCACGGCGCGGAGGGTCTGTTGCAGGGCGGGGACCAGCTCTGCCTCGAACCACGGGTTGCGCTTGATCCATCCCGTATTGCGCCACGACGGATGCGGCAAGGGCCATACCCCGTGGGCGGCATGGCTGCGCCAGTCGGCCACAGTTGCCGTCACCGTGCCCGGCCCGATGTGCCAGCGTTGCGCCGCCCCGCCCACGGCCAGCACAAGCGACAGGTCGGGCAAGGCGGCCATCACCTGCGCGCGCCACGTGGCGGCACACAATGGTGGCGGCGGCAGGTCCGCACCCTTTGCGTCATACCCCGGAAAGCAGAACGCCATCGGCACGACGGCCACGCGCGACAGGTCATAGAATTCCGCCGGCGTCAGCCCGGTCCAGGTGCGCAACCGGTCGCCCGACGGATCGGTAAAGGGCTTGCCCGACGCATGCACGCGCGCCCCCGGTGCCTGCCCCGCGATCAGCAGGCGCGCGCCGGGACGGAACCACGCAACGGGGCGCGGGCGGTGCGCGGTGGCCGTGGCGGCAAAGCGCGCAGCGCACAGGGTGCAGGCGGTTATGCGGGTGGATAGGTCGTGGGCATCGGGCAATGGGGCAACTTTCCGTTTTCCCAAGAATGGGGATTTGGATGCGCCCCGGCAACACCCGGCGGGCAATCGCGGGTCCGGCCTTGTGGGCACAGGGGCGCTTGGGTATCGCCCGCTGAACGCCTATCCCTTTGCGCTTGGGGTGTCTGTCACCATGTACCGCGTCTCGCCCTTTGTTCGCCACTTTGCCTGGGCGCTTTTGGGCGGTGTCGGACTGGCAACGCTGTGGGTCAACATATCCCCCGCCAGCTATTACGACACGATCGAGTGGCGGCTGGCGGACATGCCGGTGCCGCTGTGGCTGGCCCCTGCCCCGTTCAGCCTGACACCGATGTCGATTGTGTCAGATGGCTTGATGGCGCTGTTTCTGTTCTTTGTCGGCAAGGAATTGTGGGAATCGCTGGTGCTGGAACGCGGCGCTTTGGCGCAGCGGCGTGCGATCCTGCCGGGCGGGGCGGTTCTGGGCGGGGTGCTGGGGGCGGTGGTCGTGTGGTGGCTTGCCGCCGCGCTGTTCGAGACGGCGCAAGAGGCCACCCCGGGCGCGGGTTGGCCGGTGCCGGTCGGGTCGGACGTGGTGCTGTGCTATGTGTTCGGACGTCATGCCTTTGGCCGCAACCATCCGGCGCTGCATCTGCTGTTGCTGATCACCATCGCCAGCGACATTGTGGGGCTGGTGCTGTTGGGGCTGGCCTATCCGGCCACCGGTCTGCGGCTGGTCTGGTTGCTGCTGCCGCTGGGGGCATCGGTTGGGGTCTGGGCGCTGTTCGGGCGGATCGACCGGCGCGCGACAGAGTTGCAACGGCAGCGCAGCATGGCGCTTTGGCCCTATGTTCTGGCGGGTCTTGCCTCATACATCGGGGTTGCGGCGGCAGGACTGCCGCCGGCGCTGGGGCTGCTGCCGGTGATCCCGGCCATCCCGCACGCCGACCGCGCCTTTGGCCTGTTCGCCGAGGCCGAGGAATTCCTGCACGATCCGTTGAACCGTCTGGCGCATCTGCTGGTACGGCCCTTGGGCGTCGTGCTGTTCCTGTTCGGCCTGACGCGCGGCGGCATCGATCTGGGCGCGCTGGCACCCACCACGGGCATCGTGCTGGCGGCCCTGTGGATCGGCAAGCCGGTCGGCCTGATGGCAGGGGTCCTGAGTATCGCCGCCGCGACCCGGATGCCGCTGCCCGCCGGGCTGTCATTGCGCGATCTGGTGGTGTTGTCGCTGATTGCCGGGATCGGCTTTACCGTGCCTGTGCTGGCCATAGACACGGCCCTGCCTGGCGGGGCGATGACCGAGGCTGCGCGTCTGGGCCTTGGTTTAAGCCTGCTGATCGGGCCGTTTGCCCTGCTGATTGCGCGATTTTTGCCGCGCTGATTGTCTACATGCGCGGAAACAGTGCGCCCCGCTTGCCAGACCATTGTCAGCGTCCCGGCCTTTCAGACATAATACCGCCCTAAAGGATGGATAAACCATCCGGGTGTAGGCTGGCGTCAAGTCCGTCTGACATCAACAGTCCCGGGGAAGGATCACCCGGGCCGGTTCAGGCAACCGGAGGCGGGGCACATGTTCGCAAAGGGGGGCGCGCATGATCGAGTTTGATACCGTCAGCAAGTCCTTCTGGACGGGCCGGCAACGCAAGATCATTCTGGACCGCGCGTCGTTCCGCGTTGAACTGGGCCGGTCGATGGGCATCCTTGCCCCGAACGGCGCGGGCAAGACCACGATCATCAACATGATGTCAGGCTTGGAAAAGCCGGACGAAGGGCGGATCACCCGCACCTCGCGCATCTCGTTTCCACTCGGGTTCATGGGCGGGGTGATCGCGAAACATTCCGCGACCGAGAACAGCCGCTATATCGCCCGGCTCTATGGTCTTGATCCCGACTATGTCGAAAGCTTTTGCCGCTGGCTGTGCGGGATCGAGGAATATTTTGACCGCCCCGTCGGCACCTATTCCGCAGGGATGCGGTCGCGGTTCTCGTTCTCACTGCTGCTGGCTCTGGATTTCGACATCTATCTGATCGACGAAGGGATGCCCGGCACCACGGATGTGGAATTCAACCGCAAGGCCGGGGCCATCCTGCGCGAGCGGCTTGAGAATACCACCATCGTCGTCGTGTCGCATCAGGCCCAGACGATCGAGAAATTCTGCTCCAGCGCGGCGGTGCTGCGCAACGGGCAGCTTTACATGTGCGATACCCTGGAAGAAGCAAAGCGGCTGTATGAATATGAAACTTAAGGTTAAACGGTTCAACACCCGCCGGGCCGACCCGGTTGCACCCACCGCCGACCCTGCCCGCGCATCGACACAGCCATCCCAACCGGCAGGCGCACCCGTGCAGACGACCACACCGTCGCCCCGCATCGGCATGTCAGGCCCGCCGCCGCGCGCGGCCAATGCCACGCCGACCGATGTAATGATGTTTGCCCAGACCGATGACGGCTTTGGCAATGAACCCTTCGCCACCGCCCGCGCGCCCGACCCCATGCCCGCCGTCGGCACCGATATCGACGCCATCCGGCGCGAAGGGTTGTCGGGCCGGCAGTTGCGCATGGCGCGGCGCATGGCGCAAAAGCAGGGGCTGCCTGCGACGTCTGACTTTGACGCCGTCCGGTTGCTGCGGGCGGCGGGCATTGATCCCTTTGCACGCTCGTCGATGCTGGAGTTGATCAGCGGCGGGTCCGACCCGGACGAGTCGGCACCCGCGTCCAACCTGCCCGTGCCAGCGGGCGACGGCGTGCGCCTGCCCCAGACCATCAAGCCGATGCAGATGCCATCGCCGGGCGCGCGCGCCGAAACCGGGCATATGGCGGAAATGCAGGTGATCCAACGCGATCTGGCCCGCCGCCGCCGCCGCCGGTCCATGCTGCTGATGGCGCGGCTGATGGCCTTTGTGTTTCTGCCTGCGATGCTGGCGGGCTATTATTTCTACTTTGTCGCAACACCGCTTTATGCAACCAAGACCGAATTCGTGATCCAGCAGGCGGAACCTGCGGCGGCGGCGGGCATGTCCAGCTTGCTGCGCGGCACGGCCCTTGCCACGTCACAGGATTCGATTGCCGTGCAGGGCTATCTGCAATCGCGCGATGCGATGATGCGTCTGGACAAGGACAACGGGTTTCGCGCGGCCTTCAGCGACCCGACCATCGACCCGATCCAGCGCCTTGCGCCCGATGCGACGCTTGAGGCGGCCTACAAGCTGTATCAGCGCAACGTGAAAATCTCGTTCGACCCGACCGAGGGCTTGATCCGGATGGAGGTGATCGCCCCCGATCCGCAGCAATCGGCCGAGTTTTCCCGCGCACTGATCCGCTATGCCGAAGAACAGGTCGATCACCTGACCCAGCGCCTGCGCGAAGACCAGATGAAAGGCGCGCGCCAATCCTATGACGAGGCCGAGGCCAAGATGTTGGACGCACAGCGCCGCATGGTCGAAATGCAGGAACGGCTGCAAGTCATTTCGTCCGACATCGAGGTCAGTCTGGTGACAAGCCAGATCGGCGCGCTGGAATCGCAACTGACAACCGACAGGCTGTCACTGGCGCAGATGGAAAGCAACGAAGAGCCCAACGTCGCCCGGATGGAGCCGCTGAAACGCCGGATTGCCACGTTGGAGGCGGAAATCGCCACCCTGCGCGGCAAGTTGACGGCGGATACCAGCGTCGGCCAGTCGCTGGCGCAGATCCGGTCCGAACTGCTGGTGGCGGAAGCAGAGGTGGCGACGCGCACTCTGATGCTGAATCAGTCGGCGCAATCCATGGAAACCGCCCGGGTGGAGGCGAACCGTCAGGTCCGTTACCTCTCTCTTGCGGTGAACCCCGTTGCCCCGGACGAGGCGACATATCCCCGCGCATTCGAAAACACGGCGGTGGCCCTTTTGATCTTCGCGGGTATATACCTGATGATCTCGATGACCGCCGCAATCCTGCGCGAACAGGTCTCGGCCTGAGGGAAGACGACCAATGAAAGATGTGCGGATCGGCGGCCTGACCGTCGGCAACGACCAGCCCCTGCTGGTGATCGCGGGCCCCTGCCAATTGGAAAGCCTTGACCACGCGCAGATGATCGCGGGCACCATGCTTGAGGCATGCCGTGCCGCAGGCGCGCAATACGTATTCAAGGGCAGCTATGACAAGGCCAACCGCACCTCGCTTTCGGGGAAACGCGGTGTGGGGATGGAAGAGGGGATCAAGATCCTGTCGGCCGTCAAGGAAATGGGGATGCCGGTGCTGACTGACATCCACGATGCGGGTCAGGCCCGCGAGGCGGCGCGCGTCGTCGACATCATCCAGATCCCCGCCTTCCTGTGCCGCCAGACCGACCTTTTGCTGGCCGCAGGTCAGACCGGGGCCGTGGTGAACATCAAGAAGGGTCAGTTCCTGGCCCCGTGGGACATGGGAAATGTCGCGGACAAGGTGGCATCGACGGGCAACGACCGGATCTTGCTGACCGAACGCGGCACCTCGTTTGGTTACAACACGCTGGTGGCCGATATGCGCGGCCTGCCGACGATGATGAAGACGGGCTATCCGGTGATCATGGACGCGACCCATTCGGTGCAGCAGCCAGGCGGGCAAGGCACATCCAGCGGCGGGCAGCGCGAATTCGCCCCGGTGATGGCGCGCTGTGCGGTCAGTCTGGGCATCGCGGGCGTATTCATCGAAACGCACGAGGCCCCCGACACAGCCCCGTCCGACGGGCCGAACATGATCCCGCTGGACCAGATGGCCACGCTTGTGGGCAGCCTGATGGAGTTTGACAAACTGGCAAAGGCCAACCCGATCCGCGTCTGAACGCAAGGCGATTTTTCTGCGAAAAATCGGGCGTCAGGGCGACGTGTCGGCCCCTGGCCGCCGGGGATTGAGTATTTGGGCAAAGAAAAAGCAGGCAGGAGGGGCGCGTTCAGGCCACCTGCCCCGCCGCCCAACCCGATGACCAGGCCCATTGGAAATTGTAGCCCCCCAGCCAGCCCGTGACATCGACCACCTCGCCCACGAAATAAAGACCGGGCACACCGCGCGCCTGCATCGTGCGCCCGTCCAGCGCATCGGTATCAACTCCGCCCAGCGTCACTTCGGCGGTGCGATAGCCTTCGGACCCGACAGGCACCAGACGCCAGCCCTGCACCAACCCTGCGACCCGCTCCAGATTGGCCCGCGATTGTTCGGCCAGGGGGCCGGCGATGCCCGACGCCTCTTCCAGATGGCGGGCCAGCTTTTCCGGCACGATCCGCGCCAGTGCCGTGCGCAGGGCCGCGCGCCCGGCGCTCTGCTTTTCCGCCGCCAGCAACGCCGCCACATCGCGCCCCGGAGCCAGGTTCAGGCTGATCGCCTCGCCCTCGCGCCAATGACTCGAGATTTGCAGGATCGCAGGCCCAGACAGACCCCGGTGGGTGAACAGAACCGCCTCGTCAAAGCTGGTGCGCGTGCTGCTGACACAGGCCGCGGTGGCCACCCCGGCAAGGGGGCGCATCCAGGCAAGTTCCTGTTCGGCAAAGGTCAGGGGCACCAGACCGGGCCGCGTGTCCATCAGGGGCAGGCCAAAGCTTTCCGCAACCCGGTAGCCATAGCCGCTGGCCCCCATCTTGGGGATAGACTTGCCGCCCGTCGCCACGATGACCGACGCCGCCAGAACCGGACCACGGGCCGTGTCCACCTCGAACCCCTGCCCGGTGCGCCGCACATCCCCCAGCGCACAGCCCAGCCACAGATCCACGCCCGCCTGCGCCATATCGCCCAACAGCAGCGCCACCACCTGCGTGGCCGGGCCATCGCAAAACAACTGGCCAAGCGTCTTTTCGTGCCAGGCAATCCCAGCCGCATCCAGACGCGCGATGAAATCGGCAGGCGTGTGACGTTTCAGCGCCGACAGCGCAAAGCGCGGATTTTTTGACAGAAACCTGTCCGCCGCCGTGCCCGTGTTGGTGAAATTGCACCGCCCCCCGCCCGAGATGCGGATCTTTTCCCCCGCCGCCTGTGCATGATCAATCACCAGCACACGCCGACCGCGGCGGCCCGCCTCGATGCTTGCGTACATGCCGGCGGCACCGGCGCCCAGAATGACCACGTCAACCTTGTGCATGGCCCCCTGTACCCGCTTGACCGTCTGCTGACAACGTCCTGATCCACCCGCAAGTTTTTTCCGCGAAACCCCCTTGCACCCCCCCAAGGGCTTCGCTAAACACCGCCGCAGTTGGGGCGTCGCCAAGCGGTAAGGCATCGGTTTTTGGTACCGACATACCCAGGTTCGAATCCTGGCGCCCCAGCCAACTTCACCATCGCAGCGCGGACGCGACGGGCTTTGCCCGATGCCGTGCCAGGTTGGGTTTGGATTATCGACGGTGTGGGTTTTGGCGAGGCGGGGGGTGGGGTGACGTTGCCCCAAATGGTGCCCCAGATGATGGAGTGGTCATAAGGTGTGTTTGACCACCCTATTATCAGCGACCTGAGGCTTTCCTAAACTCCGGAGCAAGGTCCGCTGTTGCGGAAGCAGACTCTCACCGGTTCGCCGAGAAGAGGGTCGGTCGGCACCGTTGCTGGCTGAGGAAAAGACACTTCGAAACGCTTCTAGCACTTTGCCACCTTGTTTCTTGAGCAGCCTTGGGAAGAAAAAAACGTAGCGCAATCATGCGCTCGGGTCCATGCTGCGCTGGCCGGGTAATGCCTAGCGCAATGTAAGGAGAGGGGACTACCATGATCACCGAGTTTCGCGACTTTATAGCCAAAGGCAACGTGATGGACCTTGCTGTTGGCATTATCATCGGAGCGGCTTTCACTGCCATCGTCAGCAGCTTGGTGGCAGATATCATCAATCCGATCATCGGGCTCATCATCGGCGGCGCTGATTTTTCCAACCTCTATTACGTGATGTCTGGAGACGTGCCTGAGAGCGCTGGTCTGCAGGTCGCGCGGGACAGCGGCGCGGCCGTTTTCGCCTATGGAGCGTTTGTCACTGCCATCATCAATTTCCTGATCATTGCCTTCGTGGTGTTCATGCTAGTGAAGGGCGTGAACCGGATAAAGGATCGGGCTGTACAGAAGGGTAAGGAAGTTCCCTCGGCGCCAAAGGGTCCGACACAGGAGGAACTGTTGACGGACATTCGTGACCTCTTGGCAACCGGCCGCAACCCAAACTGACGAGACGAGATAGACGTCGCGGCGCGCGGGAAAGCTCACGATTTCACAAGATTTGGATTGCCATGCCTCCGCTTGGTTAGACTGGTGGGACTTCAGGCGGCGCCGAACACGTCGATCAAGCTTATAGTCAAAGAGGCTCAACCCTTGTTGGCCCTTCCGGTCGAAAAGTGGCCAAGTACGGCTTTTTGGTATCGAGACCTTTAAAGCGATCCATTCCAAGGTAATGCTCAGGAGCAAGTGGTCGGAGGTCCGTCACTTCCCAGTAACGTGGGTTCTGCTGCTCTTCTAATGAGCCATGAGTGCTCTCTGGGCGATAGTCGAGACCCTTGGGGTGCTTTCCAGCTCTCCCATCCACTTGCTGCACATAATTCGCCATCCAGCGTACTTTTGGCATACCGGAAAACTGTGAATGGCTTGGGTATATATACACCGTAACCTGCTGCCCCTTACGGACTGCGTCCACTTCATCAAATACCTTCCACGCACGGGTTCCAAAGGCTACTCGACCCACATGATCTACAGTCTCTAACGCAGAAGTAAGGTGCTCAAGTGGAACGGGTGCAAGAATAGAAACGTCTGCCTTGGAGGGTGCGTCCCTGCGCCAAATGGGTAAGGTATCGGGCGCGTAGATCATCAGGCGGCACGTCGCATCGCTTGACTTGTCACTGAGCTGGAAGGAAACATCGCTGCCCACGGTCTGAACTGAACCTTGTGAGACTTGGTGCTTTGCTTGCCCCAATTCATGCAAAATTACCAACTCGCTGGAGATCACGTCATCTATCCGGAACCTCCGGATCCCCACATTGAAGACATCACCTTGTTTCAAGGAAAGGACAAGCGCCATTAGTACACCCCTTTTTCCGTTAAAACGTTGTTATCGCGTTATTTTAGCGTCCGTATCGTTCGCTAGCTAGTTCGGTGTCCAACAAGCTCCCCTTTGGCCCGTCGTTGCAGAAGCGCCCCAAGCTTTTGCTCAGAGGGCTCCTAGGGCCGGGAGGCACCTATGCACCACGGCGTCGGGGTAGAGCGTGGCACAGGGTTAGGGTATCCAAAGGTGGCCTACATGCAAGGGGCTCGTTATCTTTGTCGCCATAAGCATCATGCTATCTATAAGCGGCAGGAAACGGTGCTGCAAATGGGTGCTCCGGACGGCTGCAGTGAATGTGATCGATGGCCTAACGGGACCTACGGGCATCGAGAAAGTATCTTCGTTAGAGACCAGAGCCACGCCTTGACGAATGGGCGGAATCATGCAAAAGGAACGCTGTTAAACGGTGCCTTCCGTGCCAGTAAAGAAAATCATTTTTGAACGACAGACTTTTCGCCGCCAAGCCTTTCACGGTACGGCTTTTTCACATAGGGGCGCAGAAGCGACCCCGACCATAATGAGGACCCATGTCTGAACCACTATTATCAGGTGCTTTCTTAACTAACGAACCCGTAAACCCCCTAGAAACTTGCCCCCGGACACCGCCCGAGGCAGTCTCAAACTTCCCCCCGACGCGTAATCTAATAGAGCTGCTGGCAACTAGCTACGTTCGCCGAGAAGGACGCTTCTACCACATAGACCGGCCGCATGAGTCGCTGTCCCGCGACGATCTTACACGATCCTTTCTCACCCCTGCCCAGAGGATGAACGAAGGGAACCCCGTCCCAAAACACATCATGAAGGAGGTTTTCGACACAGCGATCCATCAGGTAAATGGTGACCATAACCGCTCAATCCCAGTCTGGACGGGGTCATTACAGCCATACCCAGGAAACCCAGAGCGGCGCATTCAGCTGGACAGCGGGCAGTTCGTTCTCAACTCTTGGCAGACGCCAGCATACCGTCGTCTACCGTCTATTGCCCCCGCAGCGGACGTATTCTTGGTGCTAATCTACCGCATGTTTCCGAACACGATTGAGCGGGAACGGGTTCTGGACTGGCTGGCGTGGTGCCTTCAGAACGAAGACAAAAAACCAAACTGGTCGATCATCCTCTACTCGAAAGAAAAGGGTACAGGTAAGTCTACCTTCTGCCGCATCGCTGCCCGCCTGTTCGGGCAAGAAAACACCTCGGTACAGAACAACATTGAAAAGGTGGCGGCCAAATTCAACGGTCCCATCCTCAACAGCAAGCTGATCGTTTGCGAAGAAGTTAACCTGCGCCCAGACTCGGATGTCGGCAACAAGCTAAAAACGCTTATCACCGAGCCATTCACCACCGCCGAACGAAAGGGGCGGGATATCGAACGGGTGCCTCTGCACTCCTGTTTCATAATGACCACCAACCATCTTCCTCTCTGGATCGAAGCGGGGGAAAGGCGTTTCTATGTTGTGGACGTTGGACATGAAGGTCATGCATCTGGCCCTCAAGCTGCTTCCTTTGCCAACCGTGTCCAATGCGTAGAAGATGCCTTGCAGGACGACGAGCGGGTCGCTGGATTTTACCAGTATTTAATGCAGAGGGAACTGGCAGAAGACTTCGATCCGATGACCTTGAACACTGTCGTTCACGGTACCGAGGTTATGAAACAACTGCTGGCCAACCAAACCCCCGCAACCAACCAGCAACTGGCAGAATACCTCGGTCGTGAGAGCTGTGTCGTAATCACTGAGAAAGACCTGCGCGCTTATGTGAGCAAAGAAATGGGTCTAAAGATCAACGCCATTCGTCACATGATGACCGACCTCGGTTGGGCCCGCCACGACGTTAAATGGGGTGGCAAAGACTATGCGAGGGCAATTTGGACGGCCCCGAAGTACTCTGTGGATCGTGGGAGTATCCTTGGCCCCGACGACTTCAAGCGCGCAGTATGTGATGTTCTCTGGGACGCCGAGGCGTGACGAATGGAGGAGTTCATATATCTGGATCCGTCACAAGAACGCTGGACCGACATTCACAATAATCACAAGGAGGAGGCCCGGCAACGGGCCCTTTCCATCATCGCCCAAGGCACCAAGACTGACACGGGTTGTATCGTTACTGCCACCACTGCTGTACGAAAGGTTCGCTTTCGAGGAGGCCAATTCGCAGCCTACCGCTTCATTTACTCTGCACTGAACGACGCCACCCCCAGTTTCGAGGATGTCATCCGGCACCGTTGCCATAACCGTCTTTGCATCAACCCAGCTCACCTGGACATTGGAAGCAGGGCGGACAACAAGCAAGATGACTGGGACTACTGGGCAAATGGCGTAGACTTCGACCTCCTGTAGCCTGCGGCTAAGCCTTTATAATAACTTCGATTTTCGTCACCCATATCACCCGAAGGGGGCCTAATAGGCCCTCTTCATGCTACCGGGAAATCAAAGCAATCAATTTAGCCTCATCGTTCGGCAAGTTTTACTGCACGGATCAGAAGCAAAGCGCATGGTCCGGTAGCCTGACACATCGCAAACGGCCCGCTCTGGCATCAGGGCGACTGACCATCACCCCCCTAGGCCGATACCCGGCACCTTAGCCCTACGTCTCGCTCTGTGGCGCTCTGGTATACTCGTTGATCCACCGGCAGCCGACTGGTACGCTTCGCTTATGGATGGCTTCTCATCCGCTCGACTGGAGGTCGGTATGGGTATCGAAAGTTTGCTGGTGATGTTGCTGATCGGCGCAATTGCCGGGTGGCTGGGAGGACAGCTTGTCGCTGGATTTGGCTATGGCCTGCTCGGGAACATCGTGATCGGAATTCTTGGTGCTGTCATTGCCAGCTTCCTGCTCCCACGGCTGGGCTTTGGCCTTGGCGGCGGCATCCTGCCCGCCATCATCCATTCGACCATCGGGGCTGTGATCTTGCTCGTCGTCATCCGCCTGATAAAGCGGGCCTGATGCCACCATGCGAAGCATGGGCCCCCGGCAACCGAAGCAAAAGCTAGCCACGCAAGTGTTCAAGAAATCCTTGGCATGACCCAACTCCTTCCACCTAATCAAAAATCCTACGTATTTGCTGCCGCCACATCACTTTTTCTTTTTCCCAACCCAGTGCTTTCGGAGCCAATGACTTTCTTCCTCGCCAGCAACGGAGGCAACTGTGTGGGATGCGAGTGGGTTGCTGCGCAGGGAGAGATCACCCCGGATACGCCCGAAGTTTTTCGCCAGTTTATTGAACTCAGCGGTTCCCCTTATCGGCTGGTCTTCCACTCCCCCGGTGGCAACCTGATCGCAGGGATACAACTTGGTGAAATGATTAGGCAAACCGGTGCAACGACTATGATTGGTGAAACCGTTCGCATGGAAGCGCAGTATGGGGAATCTGAAACCACCATTCCGGGAGTCTGTGCTTCTGCCTGCACGTTCGCTTTCATAGGGGGAACAGAAAGATTTGTTTCTGACGATGATCGGCTCGGAGTCCATCAGTTCTACTCTTCAGACGATGCCACGATGGACTCTGAAGTTGTCCAAGCGCTGGTCGGATTTAGCCTTATCCATACGCTCCAGATGGGTGTGGACGCTGGTGTAATCGTCGCAGCCAGCGGCACATCGCCGAATGAAATTCATTGGTTTAACCGTGAAGAACTGGTTCTGTTCGGCTTGGACACATCGGGCAGCTTTGTCGAGCCGTGGGTTCTCGAACCGTACCGCGCTGGCACCGTGCTGACCACTCGGTTACACACCAGCACGCGTCGCTCAGTCGCCGTGACCCTTTTCTGCCGGACCCAGCCAAATCGCTGGCATCTCCTTTTGACAGAGGAGGATTCTTCGGGGGCAATGCAACTTACGACAGGCGATTTCTTTCAGTTTTCGGGGGCCTATCCTAGCTCGCCGACAATCGTCCTTGGCGATCAGACCGTACGCGTCAAAGGCGACGACATCGACTTTCAACGGATTGTGGGCGACGAGGTCCTGCTTTCGATCCTCTTGCCTAACACATTACCAAGTTTTGCTGGTCAGACCTTATCCTTCGATCCGGATTTTGCACGGGTATTCAATAACCTACTGAGTGCGACGGTAGTCCTTCCGCCTGCAGAATGGCTCAACGTTACTCAGCGCAACTGTCTTTAATCCATTGCTCGCCTGCAGATAAAAAAAGCGAAGTGTAGGTCCCCCGGCAGCCGAAGCCGCCGAGGGTGTTGGTCAGTCGGTGAAACGTCGATAGACCACGTAGTCGGCTAGCACCTGCCAGTAGTGGTCGGCATCTCGGAACCCTTGGGCTTGAGCAGCACGGTCTTCAGCTTCCTTTCGCCTCATATGCCCCTCGTACTGCATGATGGCGGCCCGTTCCTCGAAAGCGTCGATGTCAGGAACGGGTGGCACGGGTGGCCTCCCTGAACGGCAACGCCACCTGCTCAACGATTTGCCGCTTTTGCTCGTCGCTGATGCCTGCGGAATAGATGCCGTAGGTCATCCGGTTTTCTGACCGAGCGGACTGGTGGCCGACGATGCTGGCCGTGAAGTGTTCCGGCACCCCTGCCCGCTCGCACTGGGTAACGAACCACTTTCTTGTCGAATGGAACACAAGCCCCGGTCGCGCCAGACCCAGTTCCGCCCGCATCGCTGCAAAACGCTTAGTCACCACTGATACGTCTAAGTCGGGAAACAGCCGACCCTGCTGCGGCAACCGGGCCAGCGTCGCACTCAGTGCCGAATGCAGCGGAATGAACCGCTCCGCCGCGTCGGTCTTCAGCGTCCGCACCTCGTTTGGTCTAACCCAAGCGAACCAACCCAGATTGCCCTTCCAGACCAGATCAGCGCGTACCAGCCCAACCGCTTCCCCTGCCCGCATCCCGGTCAACAGGCAGAACACCAGAACGTCACCAATGCGCGGGTCGTCGTAGTCCAGCAGACGCTGCACCTCGTCGTCCGTGGGGGCGACGTAACTCTTTACTTTGGCCTTGGCTTCCACTCGCACCGTCGCAAAGGGGTTGGCAGCCACCTGACCCTCGAATACAGCCCAGTCCAGAAAGTGACCAACCTGAGTGACGATCCGGCGCTGTGTTTGCGGGGTGATCTTGTCTGCCCCACTCTGGGCCACCAACCGATCAAGCCCCCATCCCCGGACCTTGTCTGACTTCCCAACATGCGGGCTTAACTGTGCGATACGCCTGACGAACCCGGCAGCGTCGTCCCTGGACAGTTGACCCACCTGTTTTGACCCATAGGCCGAGACGAACAGGTTCACGCTGAACCGCACACTCTTGAACCCACCGTGCTGCAACTCGTTGGACCGCCGGTTCAGATAGTCACGGGCCAACTGCGCCACTGGCAGCCGCCCAATGACCACCACCGGGTTGAACACCGGCGGCACCACCGTCACAGGTTCGGGCTTGTCGACCAGCACCCCCGCCTTGGCCTTGGTGACGATCTCTTCGTACTTGGCGTTGACTTCGGCAGCCCGTGCCTTGGCCACGCGGGCATCACCAGTCTTCAAGGACTGCTTGAATGCCTGCCCCAGCATCGGCTGCAACTCTCTGGGGTAGTTCCTCCTGTACAGCCACGTTTGCTGCTTCAGGTACGCGTACTGGATACGTACGGACATGACTCCTCCATCGGGGGCACTCGCCCCACGTTCTGATGTTTCCCGATTTTCCTGATTGTTTTCTTCGGCCTACAGGGAATGCTGACTTCCCAGCAGCGGCCCCAGAACCCTTACGATCATCGACCGATCGGGTTCGCCATATTCGCCCGCCAGCGGCCCGGTGACGGCAACCCCTGTGACGCAGTCGTCGAGCACTTCGTCGACCTGAAACTCATGTTCTGGCATGTCATCGAATGCCGCTATGACCACTCGGTCGCCCGGCTTAACGTTGAGGCCCGTCATCTCAGCCCTTCCCAGATCAGTGACCCGGTGAAGACCAGCACTGCCGTAAGCGGACTAGCCTTGGTGATGACCCACAGCACGAGCGTCGTTGCCACCCAGCCCTTGGGCAGAAATAGTAAACCCCCGGCCAACAGGCCGAGGGTGCTTGCAGTGTTCATGGTAAGCTCCTGTATCTACTTCTATTTTAGATACGGGAAGTTGCTCGGTATTCTGGGAACCTTCTGGGATAGGCAGACCTAGGGTTCCGCACCTTCTCAAATGTCCGTTTCTCTCCAATCACTGCGAAACAAGCTGACAGGGGTATGATTTGAGCCGATGATAGCTAATAGAACGTGCATTTCTCACGTTAGTCAGACGAGTGCGTAAGGACAGTCCGTGTTCCTGGCATGGCCGCGCAAACAGTCAAACCGGCGTCCAATTGGCTTGCGAGAGCCCGGACGAGGCGACTGCCTTGACCCAACTTCGTTTCTGCGGGCATTCCAATGCCGTTATCAGCCACCGTAAGCACCCAAGCGGCTTCAGTTCCAGAAAACTCCACTACGACCGCCCCATGCTTGCCTGAGGGAAAAGCATGCTTGATCGAATTGATGACCAGTTCCGTCAACACTAGACCAAGGCTGGTAGCAACAGTCGCATCCACTGTAACAGGCTCGCAGTAAATTTGAATCTCAAGAGCGTTACCATCCGGTATCAAAGACAGGCTGATGCTTTGGCCAACGGCTGCAAAATACGTGTCCAGAAGCACCCTATCGTCACCAGATCCGACCAAAGAGCGCTGCAGTGTTGCAAGCGTCAGGACCCGCTGATGTACTTGGTTCAGTTGGCTGCGCGCTTCCTCAGATGTAGCTTCTCGGGCACTTTGCATCAGTATGCTTGCGATGATCTGGAGGCTGTTGGCCATACGGTGCTGAAGCTCTTGGAGCAAGACCGCGCTGCGTCCCTCCGTCAGTCCAAGTGTCGCTTCTGCAAGCATGCGTCGAGGAATAGCACGGTCGACGATTGCCGCTGAAAAGATGGTCGACTGAAGAGGGAGTTTGGGCAACAATTTTGAAGGGACCCTAACTGCAAGGACGCCAGCCGCTTCACTTGTCTTGATCAAGTCTCGCCGAATATATCCGTTCATTTCAGTGGCTTTCCTTCCGTCAAGGACAGCGTGGTGGCAAAGTTTCTCTTCGAACGGGTTTTGGCCACCAACCGACTCAGTGCAATTTTACCGCCACGACGCAGCGCTTCGCTAATATGTGTTAGTGCCCGATCTAAATTTGGACCATCGTGCCTTCGCGCTACTCGCCGACCTAGCTCAGATGAGTAGTGGTCCTTCATGGTCCAAGTAGGAGCGGTCGAAAGCCGAGAGCTTGGCCAGCGCTTCATAGTCGTCGAACGTAACACGACCCTTTTGAAAGGTCATGAGACCTTCCTCGCGCAACTCCCGCAGCACGCGGTTGACGTGAATTGCGCTTAGCCCCAACGCATCCGCAAGTAGGTACTGCGATAATGGGCACGCGTAACCCGTTCGATCAGCCATCCCGACCAGCCGCAATCGTGCTCCCAATTCAAGCAGAAAATGCGCTGTCCTCTCCGTGGCGGACCGACGGCCAAGGTCGACCAAGTGCTCGACCACCATAGCCTCATCCCGTGACGCAGCCCAAAGAATAGCAGTTGCCAGACGGGGAGTCTGGGAGAACACGTCAAGAAGATCGCGTTGCATCACTTCCGAGGCATGAATCGGGGTGACAGGCTCGACGTTGTGGTCCGATGTCCGGAACAGGACTGATCGCAAACCAAGAAAATCACCCGGTATCTGGAAATCTACGATCTGCCGAGTCCCACCCCGTAAGAGCTTGTAGGAACACGCCCAGCCCGACGCCAACACATAGGCGCTTTGGTCCGTCTGTCCCTGATGGATCATGTCGGCACCCACAGCGAACTTTCTACGACGGCGGTAGAGCTCCGACATCGCAAGAAGATCTTCGTCTTTCAGTCTCACAAAAGCCGACAGTTTTCTTGCAAAGGGACTGTCCTGAACTGCGACCATAGCATTTCGCCCTTTTCATGTTATCCCTTGCTGGACTAGGCATGGACATACCTTGAGGACGTATTCGTCAACTTAAGCCAGCTGAAGCTGATGTACATCAGTTAGCATCGGTGAATTCCTGCGATGATTTCGTCCATGTCGAAAAACTTTGCCTGAATAGGGGCAAAGGGTGACAGATATCCTAGAGAAAGTCGAAGCCCGATGCCCGCCATGCCCGATGTTGCTGGATTCGCCGCCCTTGCCATCTGCGAGTCGCTGCTCTTAGCTCTAAACGATCATAACATTCTGCCCGAGAAAGAGATCTTGGGTATCTTGAAGGACGCCGCAGCCGCTCACGAAAACGCTCCGTCTAGCGCAGACCCACTCACTCCCCATGTCGAGGTAGCGAAATTGATCAACAAGATCATCGACGGGGGAAACTCAGTCCGACGTCCACCGACGTGACGTCATCCGCTCATCCTAGGACTACCGTCGCTGCGCCCTGCAGCGGCAGCCGAGTTTATCAACTGTTCTCTGATTTCGCCGCCTGTACCCGCGTCCTCCTGCTGATTTGCTTGACCCTAGCGTCAAGACCTTAGCGCCCTGTTGCCATCCTTGCTGCAAGCGCCCTATGTAGCATCGATTGCTTTGACGCTCAGCACAGGCTTTACCAGTTATCCACTCAATGAAAACACAGCGACGGCTCCGTAGACCAATCAGGTCAGCACGTGCACTGGTTGCGAACCAGAGATCGGCAGGCAACGACCTTGTGCTGGCGACGATCCTAGCGGGCATTGCTGGCGCAGCAAATGCTGGAGGCTTCTTCGCGTTAGGCCAGTATACTTCACATATGACCGGCTACCTGTCTCAACTTGCTGATAATGTCGCCGTCCTGAACGTCTGGATCGCTACGATCAGCGTGATGGCAATTTCGGCATTCATCACAGGCGCAGGCTTCAGCACGAGCCTGATTAACTGGGCACGCGATCATGAAAGCACCGCGCAATACGCCTGGCCCTTAGCCATTCAGGGCGCATTTATGCTGTGTTTCTCGTTCGGCGGTATTTTTAACAGTGAGATTGGTCGCCTATTCTCACTTGCCTGCCTCTGTTTCATCATGGGCATGCAGAACGCAACGATCACGAAAATCTCCAGCGCAAGGATCAGGACGACCCACGCGACAGGCATGCTCACGGATATCGGCATCGAGGTTGGGCGTGCCTTCTATTCGACGCTGCGCCCCCGATCCGAGGTGCGGGTCGACCGTCCCAAACTCCGCATTCTTCTGCAACTCGTCCTCGCATTCCTGATCGGTGGGGTGATCGGGGCAGTCGGCTACGGCCAAATGGGTTTCTTCTTCTCATTGCCATTGGCATCCATTCTGCTCGCACTCGGTGTGCCATCCATTCTCCGAGACACGCTCGACAGGTAGCTTGAAGCCCACACACTCTTCTTGCTTTTCAGTTGCCCGCTCAACCCCAACCCTGCCACCTCACCGCCCCACTCGTCGCCCCAAGCCCAACCGCGCCGTTATCTTTCCCCTACCAGACCATCCCACGGCTTCGAATCCTGGCGCCCCAGCCAACTTCACCATCGCAGCGCGGACGCGACGGGCCTTGCCCGATGCCGTGCTAGGTTGGGTTTGGATTATCGGCGGTGTGGGTTTTGGCGAGGCGGGGGGTGGGGTGACGATGCCCCAAATGGTGCCCCCATTTCCCCTCCAAGCAATCGCTAAGAGGGGCATGGTATTCGTGAAGAACCATACGATGGTCTTCTGTGTTCCTATGACCGCCAAACCGCTAGTGATGACGTTGGTCGTGCTGGCCGATTATTCCGTCGGGGGATCGAGCGGCAAAGTGGCTGCATAGGCCAGTACGTCGATGGCATCCGACAGTGGAAAGGCCCGCAGGTTGATCATCTGGACCCCGGTGTGCGAGCTCAGGATCTTGTGCATCACCTCGTCCGGCACTTCCCGGCCCTCGGTGCCCACATAATTGTGGCCGCCGTCTTCGCCCCAATCGATCAGGCGACCGTCAAATCCATGACAAGCGGCGCAGGTGGTCTGAAAGATTTCCCGCCCCCGGTCCACGTTGCCCGCGTTCACGGTGCGGGTTTCATAATCAAGGAAGGCTCGCATATCGACCTGCCCCCGGCTGACAAAAGCGGCCACGCGCTGCATTTCCTCGTCGGTGATCATGTCGGTTGTGTAGGGATGGTTGCCATCACGCAAGGTGATTGCGATTTCGTCCACCGGCTTTCCGATCGCCCCGTTTATGCCCCTGATGTCGGTGAAGTGGCTGCCTTTTGAATAGATGCCGTCCTTGCCCAGGTAATCCCACCCATGACATTCCTAGCACCGCCAGGTTCCTTCCCCGGTCTGTTCGGCATTGATGGCAACCGGGTAGGCCGGGTTGATGCTGTCCGGTTCGTCGCGGTCCAGCGCACTCCACCAGTTGTCGTAAATCCGGCCCCCGGCGGCGAGGGTCCATGCCTCTGAAGGCACTTCGGGCGCGCCGTGAATGAAATCCTGTGCTTCGGGCTTGTGGTCGTAGTCGTCATCGTCATCAGCAAGTCCTGCACCTGACAGCACAAAGACAAGTGCTGTCGCAGTCGCAACGATGGATCGCTTCATTGTGTTCTCCTCCCTTGACGTTCGGACGATTGCCGATCCTGACGGGTGGCTAGGGTCAGGACCCATTGAACTTGCCCTTGCGGCATGATTCAGGCTCCGCAAG
>JAZKHT010000009.1:0-135196 GCA_040385245.1 Pseudomonadota bacterium
CCTTGCGGAGCCTGAATCATGCCGCAAGGGCAAGTTCAATGGGTCCTGACCCTAGATAGTCAAAAAAACGTTCATACACACCTGATACCAACTTCACACCTTCAACATGAACGGAAATCAGCATGAAAAACTGAACGACATGCCTTGGTCAACCCCCCCTTGCGCCAGATCAAAGCGCGCCTCCCCTTCGCCATGCCATCCTCCCACCCAGACGCGCGCTTTGGTTGGAGGCACTATGACCCGGCTGTTCATGATCCTGTTTTCAGTGATCTCGACCTCGATGATGGGGGCGGCCATCGTGGCGGCCCTGACCACGGGGTATGACACTTTGACCCCCATTCTGGTTGCCGCCGGGATCGGCTTTGTGGCGGCCATTCCGGTGACGTGGATGGTGGCCAAGCAACTGGCCTGACGGCAGCGCCAGGCCACAGACGCAGGGCGCTGTGGCGGGGCAACCCGTGCGTCAGGAGGTACCCTGCCCTGCCGATGCCCGCACCCCCATCGCGGCAGCGCTTGACATATCGGGCGAAACAGACCATCTGACCATCAGTTCGATGCCCGCTGCCGCGTGAGCAGCCCCCGTTGGGGACAGGCCGGACCAGAGGTTCCCACCTTCACGCAGGGGTTCCGCGTCGCACACGGCCTGCCGCAAAAGCGGGGGTGAGGGTGCGCCGCCCGTACCTGCCATGCCGCGTGATGCGGCACCCAAGGGCCGCCATGATGGGGGCCGGAAAGACATTAATGACGACGTTTCTTGACCTGGGGCTTTCCCCCAAGCTGCTGAAAGCCCTTGAGAAAACCAAATACACCATGCCCACACCGATTCAGGTGCAGGCCATCCCGCACATCATGCGCGGCGCTGATCTGATGGGTCTGGCACAGACCGGCACCGGCAAGACAGCGGCCTTTGGCCTGCCCTTGCTGCACCGTCTGCTGGACATCGGCCATCCGCCCGCACCGCGCACGGTGCGCGCGCTGATCCTTGCGCCGACGCGCGAACTGGTCAGCCAGATCACCGAAAACCTTGAGGTGTTCACCAAGGGCACCGCCGTCAAGATCGCGATGGTCGTGGGCGGCGCATCGATCAACAAACAGACCGACCGTCTGGCGCGCGGCGCCGATGTTCTGGTCGCCACCCCCGGCCGCCTGATCGACCTGTTGGAGCGCGGTGCCGTCAGCCTGCAGGCAACCGGCTATCTGGTGCTGGACGAGGCCGACCACATGCTGGACATGGGCTTTATCCATGCGCTGCGGAAGATCGCCAAGCACATCCCGCTGAAGCGTCAGACGCTGCTGTTCTCGGCCACCATGCCGAAGGACATCGAAGAACTGGCGGGCACCTATCTGCGCGACCCGATCAAGGTGCAGGTCGCCCCGCCGGGCAAGCCGGTTGAGCGCATCGTGCAGGGCGTCTATTTCATCCCCAACGGCGACAAGGCCCGCCTGCTGGAGGATTACCTGAAAAAGCACCCGACCGAACAGGCGCTGGTGTTCGGGCGCACCAAGCACGGGTCGGAAAAGCTGATGAAGCTGCTGGTGACCTGGGGCTTCAAGGCCGGATCAATCCACGGCAACAAAAGCCAGAACCAGCGCGACCGCACCCTGACCGAATTCCGCGATGGCGAACTGGACGTGCTGGTGGCGACGGATGTCGCGGCGCGCGGGATCGACATTCCGGGCGTGCGGCATGTTTATAACTTCGATCTGCCGAACGTGCCGGAAAACTATGTCCACCGCATCGGCCGCACCGCGCGCGCCGGGGCCGAAGGCACCGCCGTCGCGTTCTGCGCGCCCGCGGAAATGGCCGAGCTGATGGCGATCGAAAAGATGCTGAAGACCCGCATCCCGGTCATCGGTGGCGCGCCGTGGTCTGCCGATATCGTGGCAGCCGCCCCCAAACCGCAGGGCCGTGGTCAGCGCCCTGGCCAGCGCAGCCCGCAGGGTGCCAAGCCCGCCGTGGCAGGCCGCCCCGGTGCGAAACCGCAGGGTGCCAAACCCGCCAAACCGATGGGGGGTGCCAACGCCCCCCGCCGCGCCGAAGGTGGCAAGCCGCGTCAGCAGAACCGCCGCCCCGCGTAACCATCTTGCCCCCGCCCCGGCCAATCGGCTAAGGGCGGGGGCATGGCCAAGCTGTATTTCCACTATTCGACCATGAACGCCGGCAAGTCGACCTTGCTGCTGCAAGCCGCGCACAACTATCGCGAAGGCGGTATGGCGACCTATCTGGTCACCGCGCAATTTGACAACCGCGCGGGCGACGGCCGCATCGCCAGCCGCATCGGCATAGGCGAGGCCGCCGATACCTTTGCCCCGGATGACGACATGTTCGCCAAGCTGGCCGCGCGCTTTGCCGTTGGCCCCGTGGCCTGCGTGTTCATAGACGAGGCGCAGTTCCTGTCCAAAGATCAGGTCTGGCAACTGGCCCGCGCTGTCGATGATCTGGGCGTGCCGGTGATGTGCTATGGCCTGCGCGTCGATTTTCAGGGCAACCTGTTCCCCGGTTCCGCCGCGCTGCTGGCTTGGGCGGACGAGATGCGCGAAGTTCGCACCATCTGCCATTGCGGCAAAAAGGCCAGCATGGTGATCCGGCGCGGACCTGACGGAAAGGCGCTGCGCGACGGCGAACAGGTCGTCATAGGCGGCAACGAAACCTATGTCAGCCTGTGCCGCAGGCATTGGCGGCAGGCGGTCGGCGACTGACCAAAGCGCGGTCGACTGCCCCGCGTTCTGGCCTTAGGTCAGACTTCTTGCACCTTGGCGCGCAGGGCGATCATCGCTCCCGCTGCGACGATCAGCACCATTCCGGCAATCGCAAGCGGGGCGAGCGTCTTGCCCCACAGCACATAGGTCCAAAAGGCGGACGCAGGCAGGATCACATACTCCAGCACACTGGCACGGCTGGCGTCGGTGATCTGATAGGCGCGGATCATCATCCCGACCCCCAGCAGCGAGCCTGCGGCCTGAACAAAAGTCCAGAACCAGAAGGCGGACGTCGGCCAGACCGGTCCGCGCTGCAAGAACCCATCAGACCCCGCTGGCACCGAAATCAGCCAGACCGACAGCACGGCCATGCCGACAGCCCCGATGACCCCCAGCGCGATGAAAAACCCTGCCAGCAGGGTTTCGGCGCTTCCCTGTGGGCACCATTCGCGGGTGGCGATATTGCCCATCGCATACATCGCCCCCGCCAGCACTGGCAGCAGGGCTGCGAGCGATGCACCCGACATCGCCTCGGGCCCCAGAACCAGGATGACCCCGGCAAATCCCAAAAGCACCGCCACAATCCGCACCGGGCCGATCGCATGGCCATAGGCAAAGCGAGAGATCAGCAAGACAAAGATCGGGGCGGTGAACAACCCGGCGGCCACCAGCGCCACGTCCAGAAAAGCCAGCGCCCCGAAATAGATCACCATCGCCAACCCGTGGATGGTGCTGCGCGCGACGACCGCACGCAGGTTGACCGGGCGCACCCGCAACCCCAGCGGCACCGCGACGGCGGCAAGGATCGCCATCGCCATGACCGTTCGGGTGAAATGGAATTGCCACAGCCCCGCAGCGTCGGCGATGACCTTCACGTAGTTGTCCGTAAAGCCGATCACCATAGCGTAAACAAGGATCAGCCCGGCGGCGGCAAGGGTTCTGTCGGGACTGTTCATGCCATTGCCTTATTCGGGGACTGTTCCTTGGCAAGAACCCTGCTAGCCTTGGTTTTGCGCGTCGGAAAACGACATGCGCGGCTGAATTCGGGGGGAGACGTCGATGGGGTGGTTGGCTGACGAGACGGGTCTGGAAAAATGCGCGGCAAACTTTGTCGCCCTGACACCGTTGTCGTTTTTGAAACGGGCGGCGGATGTTCATGCCGACCGCACGGCGGTGGTGTGGAAATCGACCCGGACCAGCTATGCCGATTATGCCGCGCGGGTGTCACGGCTTGCCTCCGGCCTGATGGGACTTCGCGTTGCGCCGGGCGATGTGGTGGCCACCCTTTTGCCCAACATTCCGGCACAGGCCGAGGCGCATTTCGGAGTGCCCGCCTGCGGGGCCGTGCTGAATACCATCAATACGCGGCTGGATGTCGATACGGTCGCCTATATCCTTGGCCACGCGGGCGCAAAGGTGGTGCTGTGCGACACAGCATTCCTGCCGCTGGCCGAGGCGGCGCTGGCCCTTTTGGATGGCCCCGCCCCACAGGTGGTTGAGGTGGTCGATCACGGCTTTGCCCCCACGGGCCGCTACCTGACCTATGACGCGCTGCTGGATCAGGGCGACCCGCAGGCCGATTGGGTGATGCCGCAGGACGAATGGGAAAGCATCGCCATCAACTACACGTCCGGCACGACGGGGCGGCCGAAGGGCGTGGTCTATCACCATCGCGGGGCCTACCTGTCGGCAACGGCAAATATCCTGTCCTGGCGGATGGCGGGGTATCCGGTCTATCTGACCATCGTGCCGATGTTTCATTGCAACGCCTGGACCCACCCTTGGATGGTGCCGATCCTTGGCGGCACGCTGGTCTGCTGCCGTGATGTGACGGCTAAGGCGATTTATGACGCGATTGCCGACGAAGGCGTCACGCATTTCGGCGGTGCGCCCATCGTGCTGAACACCATGATCAACGCCAAGCCCGAGGATCGCCGCGCCTTTTCCCACACGGTCGAGGTGTTTACCGCAGGCGCGCCCCCGGCGGCCGCAACACTGGCCGCGTTCGAACCGCTGGGGTTCAACGTGACGCAGGTCTACGGGCTGACCGAAACCTATGGTCCCGCCACCGAATGCACCTGGAAACCCGATTGGGACAGCACCACCGGCGATGAGCGTGCCAGCCTGAAGGCCCGCACCGGCGTGGCGATGCCAATGCTGGAAGGGGCCGCCGTCCATGACGCCAACGGTGCCCCGGTGCCGCGCGACGCGGCCCATCTGGGCGAGATTGCGATGCGCGGCAACATGGTGATGAAGGGGTATTACAAGAACCCCGACGCCACGCGCGACGCCTTCAAGGGCGGGTGGTTCCGCACCGGCGACATCGCGTTCCAGCATCCCGACGGCTATATCAAGATCACCGACCGCGCCAAGGACATCATCATTTCGGGCGGCGAGAACGTCAGTTCGGTCGAGGTCGAGGGCGTGTTGATGCACCATCCTGCCGTGCTGCTGTGTGCCGTGGTCGCCAAACCCGATGACAAATGGGGCGAGGTGCCGTGCGCCTTTGTCGAGGTGAAGCCAGGTGCCACGGTGACCGAGTCCGAACTGATCGCCCATTGCCGCGCCCGTCTGGCCGGGTTCAAGACGCCCAAGCACATCCTCTTTGCCGAACTGCCCAAAACCTCGACCGGGAAGATCCAAAAGTTCGAACTGCGTGCCGTGGCGAAACTGATGGGCGGTGCGGTCGCCTGATTGTAGCGGCCGGACGGCTGCGCTATCGTTCCGGCAAACGTGGCCCGCATAAGGGCGAACAGGCAGGACCAATTTCGCGCATGACGGCGCTGACGAAATACCAGCGGCTGGAAAGTCCGGGCCTTTGGCGCAACGCGCCCGAGGCACAGCGCCGCGAGGTGATCGTAGGCTTCCGCGAGGCCACGCTTGTGCTGTCGGACCCCAAGACCGAAACCGCGCTGACACATTGGTCGCTGCCGGCGGTGGAACGCCTGAACGCGGGCGAAATTCCTGCAGTGTTCGCGCCCGGCGCGGATGCGGACGAAACGCTTGAAATTGACGATGCGATGATGATCGCGGCGCTGGAAACGGTGCGCGGTGCGTTGGCCCACCGCACGCCGCGACCGGGGCGATTGCGCGGCACCCTTGTGGGCGGGCTGACGCTTGCGATCCTTGTGGCCGGGGTTGTGTGGTTGCCCGATGCCCTGGTGCGGCACACGGCGTCGGTCCTGCCGTCAGCGACACGGGCAGCAATCGGTGCGGCGGCGCTGCGCGATGTCGAACGTCTGACGGGTGCGCCCTGCAGCACCACGCTTGGCATCCGCGCGCTGGGGATGCTGTCCGAACGGCTGTTCGAGTCGGCGGCACCCACGATCCATGTGATGCGCGACGGGATGACCGGGGCTGCGGGCCTGCCGGGGCGAATTTTGCTGATCAGTCGCCCCCTGGTCGAAGCGCCGGACGAACCCGAGGCCGTGGCGGGCTATCTTTTGACTGAGGCGGCGCGGCTGGACACTGAAGACCCGATCCTGCCCATCCTGCGCCATGCCGGGCTGACGGCAACGGTCCGCCTTTTGACATCGGGGGAACTGCCGACCGGCGCGCTGGATGGATATGGCGAGGCGGTGGTGCGCGCGCCCCTGACCCGCCTGCCGGACGAGGCGATGCTGGCGCGCTTTGCCGCCGTACAGGCGTCGTCCGCCCCCTACGGCTATGCGCTGGATGCAAGCGGCGAATCCACCTTGGGACTGATCGAGGCTGACCCCCATCGCACAGGCAGCCCGCGCCCCCTGCTGTCAGCGCAAGACTGGGCCAATTTGCGCGCCATCTGTCAGTAAAAAGGCCCCCCGTTGACCGGGGGGCCGTCGTCTTCTGCCCGAAGAGTCTGCACTACCGTACGAACGCGTCACCAAACCCTGCGTGGCGCACGGCGGACAGGGCCGCCTGCGCCTCTGTGGCGGAACCGAATGGTCCTGCCAGCACCACCTGCAATGCCTTGCCCTTGCGCGAAATGTTCTGCCGCGCGACCGGCAGACCCAGCGCTGACAAGCGTGCCGCCGCACCATCGGCATTTGCGGTCACGCCAAAGCTGCCGATCTGAACGTAGGAGCGGCCAGCACCTTGTGGCGTGGGCGCGCCCTTGGTCGACATCACGACGGTCGGTTGTTCTACCGCCACGCGGCGCACCTCTTGCGTGGGGACCTTGCGTGTCCAGACCCGGTCCTGATCCGCATCGCCTTGCGCCGTGCCGACGCCGCGCAGCGGGTTCAGGCGGTCATCGCGGAACGCGGCTTTGTACCCTGCGGGCAGTTTCGTCCGCGTTTCAGCCACGCGGACCGTCTGCCCCGATCCGGCGGCGGGCTGGCCAAGCGGGGCATTCGCATCCGCAAACGCCGCACCGACACCCGATCCCGCCGGGAATACCGGCGCGCGCAATCCGTCCAGCGTGCCATCGCCACGGGTGCAGACCAGAACCGTCTTGCCATTGGTCAGGCGCAACCGTTGGGCCACCGGGGCATCGGCATAGCAGCCGATCCGATCACCCGTCACCCGTGCAGGTTGCGGGGCGATCTGGGGGGCTGCGGCCACGACGACCGGCACAGCAGGCACCGGCATGACCGGGCGCTGCGGTGTCTGAACCATGCTGCGCACCGGGGCGGGCACGTAGGTTTCCGGCGCAATGGTCTGCACTGATGCCGAAGCCCGGATCTTTGGCGGAGTGGTGGTGCTGGCCACCGTATCCATCGGCTTTCCGACGTTGCGTGGCGGTGCGGCGACAGCAACCCGCGCCTTTGCCCCCAGCGACGGCGGGTAGCCACACATCACCTTGCGGTTGCGGTCGACCCGCGGCACCCAGGTAATCGTTCCCCCAAAACCGGCGCGCAGAAAGACGCATCCCCGGCTGTCGGTATAGGTCTGCTGGTTGAAACTGGCGGGGGGCATTTCGCTTGGCCCCCCAACGTCTGAAACGGTTTGCGACTGCGCCGCATTGAAACAAAAAGCGGCTGCCACAATGGCTGCCGACAACACCTTGTACACCATGACTACCCCCAAGTAGCGTCTTGTTAACATGCGGGAGTCATGGGCCGTAGTAAAGGGGCGGTTAGCCTATTTTGTGCCAAACATGCGGTCACCCGCATCCCCTAGTCCCGGAACGATATAACCGTGATCATTCAAATGGCTATCGACCGAAGCTGTCACGATTGGCACATCGGGGTGCGCCTCTTTCATCCGCGCGACCCCTTCGGGGGCGGCAAGCAGGCACAAGAATCGGATGTTGCGCGCGCCCTGCGCCTTGAGCAGATCAATCGCGGCGACCGATGAATTGCCGGTGGCCAGCATCGGATCAACGACGATGCAGATCCGATCCTCCAGTTGGTCCGGCAACTTGCAGTAGTATTGCACCGGTTGCAGCGTTGCCGGGTCGCGGTACAGACCGACGAACCCGACCCGTGCCGCCGGGATCAGCTCAAGGATGCCATCCAGCAAACCATTGCCCGCGCGCAGGATCGAAATCAGCGCCAGTTTCTTGCCGTCCAGCGTCGGGGCGTCCATCTCGCACAGCGGGGTTTCGACATTGATCGTGGTCATGTCCAGATCGCGCGTCACTTCATAGGCCAGCAGCAGGCTGATCTCGCGCAGCAGACGGCGAAAGCCTGCGGTGGAGGTGTTCTTGTTGCGCATGATGGTCAGCTTGTGCTGAACCAGCGGGTGGGTGACGATGGTCAGATGATCAAGCATGGCGGGGCTCCGGCAGGTTCAGGCGTCAAGTTTCTTGGATATGCGCGCCCGGGTATCGGCGTCGCAGAAGGCCGCGTCAAGCGAGGTGCGCGCAATGTCCCGGAAAACCCCGTCGTCCCAGTCGAACGCCTCGGCCAGACGGTCATATTCGCGGGCCATGGTGGTGTGGAAGAAGGGCGGATCGTCGGTCGAGATGGTCACCTTGACACCGCGGTGCAGCAACTCTCCAATCGGGTGCTTGCGCCAGCCGGGATAAATGCCCAGCGCGATGTTCGATCCGGGGCAACATTCCAGCACGATGCCCTTTTCTGCCAACTCGTCGACCAGCGCCAGATCCTCGATGGCGCGCACCCCGTGGCCGATGCGGTTGACCCGCAGATCGCGCAGCGCGTCGCGCACAGACTCCGGCCCATCCCATTCGCCCGCGTGGGCGGTCAGGTGCAGCCCCGCTTCGCGTGCCATGTCAAAAGCGTACCGGAAGTCCTTGGGTTTGCCGATCTTTTCGTCACCGGCAATGCCAAAGCCCACGATCCAGTCGCCCGCCGTTTCGGCGGCACAGGCAGCGGTCTGGCGCGCCTTGTCGGGGCCAAGGTGGCGGATGCAGGTGACAATACCGCGCAGGGTGATGCCCATGTCGCGTTCCGCCTGATCGGCGGCCTCTTGGATTGCCGCCAGATATTCCTTCCACGCGCCAATGTCGCGGCCACCGCAGAAATCGGGCGACACGAAGGTTTCACTGTAGACGACGCCCGCCTTTGCGCTTTCCTCCAGCACGGCCAAGGTCAGGCGGTGATAATCCTCGGGCGACCTCAGGGCTTCGGTCGCGGCTTCATACACCTTCAAAAAATTCCAGAAATCGGTGTATTTATAGCTGCCGTCGTCGTTGAACAGCCCCTGCAAATCCATGTGTTTCTGCTTTGCCAGCCCTCGGATGAACGCGGGTGGGGCCGCGCCTTCCAGATGCAGGTGCAACTCGACCTTCGGCAGGTCTGTGACGGTCATAAAAAGCTTGCCCCGCTGGTATGGGATGGGATGCCAAGATGCTGGGCTACGCTGGCCGCCACATCGACAAAGGCGCGCAGGCCGATGGGCCCCGCGCCGACGCCTGCGCAGACCAATGGCACACGTTCGCGGGTGTGTTCGGTGCCGCGCCATGTCGGATCGTTGCCGTGATCGGCTGTGAAAATCGCCAGATCACCCGGTTTCAGCGCAGCCAGAAACTGCCCCACACGGGCATCGAACCATTCCAGTTGCCGGGCATAGCCCGCCACATCGCGGCGGTGGCCAAAATTGCTGTCAAACTCGACAAAGTTCGCAAAGGTCAAGGAACCGGGTTCCGCGTTGGATGCCAGCGCCAATAAATGTTCAAAAAGGGCAGCATCGTCCTTGCCCTTGTGCAGCGCGCCGATGCCACGATGCGAAAAGATATCGCCGATCTTGCCGATGGCATGGGTGGCTTGACCGGCGTCCTGCGCCCAATCCAGCAACGTCGGTGATGGCGGGGCAATCGCAAAATCACGCCGGTTGCCGGTGCGGTGAAAATCGCCCGGACCGCCGACAAAGGGGCGGGCGATGGCGCGCCCCACCTTCATCGCGTGCAGACGCGGGGCAAGGTCGCGGCACAGCGCCACCAGCCGTTCCAGCCCAAAGGTTTCCTCGTGCGCGGCAATCTGGAACACGCTGTCGGCAGAGGTATAGCAGATCGGCCAGCCGGTTCGCAGATGGTCCGGCCCCAGACGGTCGATGATTTCGGTCCCCGAGGCGTGGCAATTGCCAAGGATGCCGTCCACTCCGGCCAGACGGCACACCTCGGCCACCAGATCGTCGGGAAAAGCGGGGACGGTGTCGGGAAAATAGGTCCAGTCCCACGGCACTGGCACGCCTGCCAGTTCCCAATGCCCGGACGGCGTATCCTTGCCATTGGACACCTCGGTCGCGGCCCCCCAACGGCCCAGTGGAGTGGCGGTCAAGCCAGGCGTCGGCGCGCCTGATGCAAGGCGAATGGCCGCGCCCAGACCCAAACCGTCCAGATTGGGCAAATGTAGCGGGCCGCTGCGCCCCACGTCAGCCCGGCCTGCGGCACATTCGGCGACGATATGGCCAAGGGTGTTCGACCCCGCATCTCCGAAGGCTGCCGCATCGGGCGCGCCGCCACAGCCGACGCTGTCCATTACAATCAGGAACGCACGGGTCATGTGATCCTCTGCAGGATAAGGGACGGGTCCTTCGGGGCCACCTCGCCGATACCATAGGCACCCTGCACAGCGCGGATCGCAGCTTGGGCGTCCGCCTCGGTCGCGGCGTGGACCATGGCCAGTGGCAGGCCATCGTTGATGTCTTCGCCGATCCCGGCCAGATCGGACAGACCGACGGACGGGTTGACCTTGTCGCCGTCCCGCAACCTGCCCCCGCCAAGGTGGACGACGGCCAGCCCCAACGCCTCGCCGTCGATGAAGGTGACAAACCCCTGCCCGACCGACGGCACCTCGCGCACCACGGGGGCCGATGGCAGGCGATCAGGCCAGCGGTCGATGAAATCGGCAGGGCCACCCTGCATCGCCACCATCCGGCCGAAATAATCGGCAGCCTGCCCGGATTCCAGCGCCTGCACGATCCGCGCCTCGCCATCCGCCGCGTCGGCGGCAAGGCCACCCAGGGCCAGTGCCTCGCCCCCCAGGGCGGCGGTGATGTCCCACAGGGCCGCGTTGACGGATGTGCCGCACAGGGTTTCCATCACCTCGATCACCTCAAGCGCGTTGCCTGCGGCGGTGGCAAGCGGTTGGCTCATGTCCGTGATCAGGGCGGTGGTCATGCAGCCCGCCCCTTGCGCCGTGCTGACAAGCGCGCGGGCCAATTCCTCGGCGCGGGCCAGCGTCTTCATAAAGGCGCCAGAGCCGCATTTGACATCCAGCACCAGTGCCTCAAGCCCCGCCGCCAGTTTCTTGGACAGGATCGAGGCGGTTATCAAATCGACACTTTCCACCGTGCCCGTGACATCGCGGATGGCATACAGACGGCGGTCAGCCGGGGCGATTTCGGCGCTGGCCGAGACGATGGCGCAACGCACCTCGCGCAGTTGGGCGCGAAGCTGGCCTTCGGACAGGCCGGTGCGAAAGCCGGGAATCGCCTCAAGCTTGTCCAGCGTCCCGCCCGTGTGGCCAAGACCCCGGCCCGAGATCATCGGGACGTAGGCCCCGCAGGCGGCAAGGGCGGGGGCCAGCAGCAGCGATACGCAATCACCAATCCCGCCGGTCGAATGTTTGTCGATCACCGGGCCGGGCATGTCCCACGCCAGCACCTTACCTGAATCGCGCATGCCGCGTGTCAGGGCGACACGGCCCGCCTCGCCCAATCCGTTCAGCAGGACCGCCATCGCGAAGGCGCCCGCCTGTGCATCGGTGACCACGCCGCTGGCAAGACCCGTGGCGAACCATGTCAGTTCGTCCGACGTGGGCTGGCCGCCCTCGCGCAAGGTGGTGATGATGCTGCGGGCGTCCATTCAGGTGCGGGCCATGTGCGCGGCGGTAAACACGCCGGGCAACAGTTGCGCCACGGTCATTTCCAACACCTTGCCGTCGGTGGTGCACAGCGTGACCTTGACATCCTGCCCGGCGAATTCGGCGATTTTCTGACGACAGCCGCCGCAGGGGGGCACGGGATCAGGGCTGTCGGCGATCACCAGCACTTCGGTGATGCGGGTGTCGCCTGCCGCGATCATGGCGGCAATGGCCCCCGCCTCGGCGCAGGTGCCTTCGGGATAGGCGACATTCTCGACGTTGCAGCCGACATGAATGGTGCCCGCTTCACCGCGGATGGCAGCCCCCACCTTGAAGCGGGAATAGGGCGCATAGGCGCGTTCGCGGACGGATGTGGCAGCGGCAAGCAGGGTCATCGGCATCTCCGGTTGAAAGCTGACCGTTTGGCCAAGTGTGCGACCGGCGCGCCGCTTATGCAAGCACCGCCGCAACGGCAGGCATCTGGGCAGGCGGCAATTTTACTGCGAAAAATCAGGCAAGCGGCACGCAGGCTTTCGCCTGACGCACCGCCGTCGCCAAGGATATTCCGGCCAGGATGAAAGGGTCAGACCCGTGTAGTCGGCACCGGGCCGGGCAACGATACCTCAAGCAATTGAAGGTCGGGGCTGGGGTCGACGTAGTGCGTGGCCAGTCCGGGCGGGATCACAAAGGCGTCGCCGGGCGACAGGCGGTAGGGGTCTTTTCCCTGCCCTTCCAGCGTCATGCTGCCCAACATGACAAAGGTGAACAGGATGTCGCCATCGTGTTTCGTCCAGGCGGTGGGCGTGCCATCGGGGCGCGCGACCATGACCGAGGCGACACCTTTGGTGTTTTCGTTGATCGTGGTGTCCCGTGCGACAAAGCCGGGCAACCGGAAGGGGTGAAAGCTGCCCTTCGCGCCCTGATTGAACACGAACCGCTGTCCCTGCCATTCGCGATCAGGGGCAAGGGTCGGGGTGGGCAGGGTCATGTGATGGTCAATTTCGGTGACGTGGTCGGCGGGAACACCGATTTCGATCACCTCGATCCCGTCAGAGGCGTGCAGGACACGGTGGCGGATTTCGGGGGGCTGGATGAAGCAATCACCCGCCGTCAGGCGGATCGGCGGACCCTGATCTTCGTAGACGACATCGACCCAGCCTGCGATGCAGAAGATCAACTGAAAGCCGACCTTGTGGAAATGCACCATGTCGGGCACCGGGCCGCCGTCGGGGATGCGGATGTGACTGGCGATCATCGCGCCGCCCAGACGCGACGGCACAAGGTCGCGGTACTGCATCCCCGCCCGCCCGATCACCCAAGGGGCCTGATCGGCCAGACGGCGCACGACAAAGGCGTGTTCGGTGGCGGGCAGAACCAGCGGCGGGTTCAACTCGTCAATCTCGATCCGGGTGCCGTTGGGGGCGGTCAGCTCCCGCGCGCCACCTGCGATGCTGTCTGGATCATCGGACAGAAGGCGCAAGGTGCCCGGCCCTTCGGGCGCACCCTTCTGGATGCGGATGCGCAGGCCGTGACCGGACAGGACGGCCACCTCGGGGTTATCAGCCGGATAAATCATATCCAGCCGAAACCCGAGCGTCTTGGTGTAGAATGGCAGATCGTTGCGCAGCTCTGCCGTGGGCAGCCGGATTTCGGCACGGGTTTCGGTCATGGTGATCCCCCTGATTGACGTCAGACTGAACAGGCGGGACAGGATTTGCAAGCAGGGCCGATAACTGTTGCGCTTGCGACAGGGGTTGCGACCAAAGTCAGATGGTTTAAGGCTGAACCATAAAAGTGGAGGGGACAGAATGGACGAGGCCCGGACAGACAACGCACGGCAGGCGGCGCTGGATTATCATGAATTTCCAAAGCCGGGAAAGTTGGAGATCCGCGCGACCAAACCCCTGGCCAACGGACGCGACCTGAGCCGCGCCTATTCCCCCGGCGTCGCCGAAGCCTGCCTTGAGATCAAGGCAGACCCTTCCTCCGCATCCCGCTACACCGCGCGGGGCAATCTTGTCGCCGTGGTCACCAACGGCACCGCCGTGCTGGGTCTTGGCAATATCGGCGCGCTGGCATCAAAGCCGGTGATGGAGGGCAAGGCGGTTCTGTTCAAGAAATTCGCCAACATCGATTGCTTTGACATCGAGTTGAACGAGCCTGACCCGGTGAAACTGGCCGATATCGTCTGCGCGCTGGAACCGACGTTTGGCGCGATCAACCTTGAAGACATCAAGGCACCTGACTGTTTCATCGTCGAAAAGCTGTGCCGCGAACGGATGAACATCCCCGTCTTTCACGATGATCAGCACGGCACGGCCATCGTCGTGGGGGCTGCGGCCACCAATGCGTTGATCGTTGCAGGCAAGCGGTTCGAAGATATCAAGGTTGTGTCGACGGGCGGCGGTGCGGCGGGGATTGCCTGTCTGAACATGCTGCTGAAGCTGGGCGTGCGGCGCGAAAACGTCTGGCTGTGCGATCTGGAAGGTCTGGTTTATCAGGGCCGCACAGCACAGATGACCGCGCAAAAGGCCGACTATGCCCAAGGCACGACCGCTGCCACGCTGGACGATGTGATTGCCGGGGCCGATCTGTTTCTGGGCCTGTCGGGGCCGGGCGTTCTGACCGCGCCGATGGTGTCCAAGATGGCACCGCGACCGATCATCTTTGCCCTTGCCAACCCGACGCCCGAAATCCACCCGGACGAAGTGCATGCCGTTGCGCCCGATGCGATCATGGCGACGGGCCGGTCGGATTATCCGAACCAGGTCAACAACGTGCTGTGCTTTCCGTTCATCTTTCGCGGCGCGCTGGATGTCGGCGCGACCGTGATCAACAAGGAGATGGAAATTGCCTGCATCGAAGGCATCGCCGCCCTTGCCCGCGCCACCACCAGCGCCGAGGCCGCCGCCGCCTATAGCGGTGAGACGCTCAGCTTTGGGGCGACCTACCTGATCCCGAAACCGTTCGACCCCCGTCTGATCGGGGTCGTCGCCAGCGCCGTGGCCAAGGCCGCGATGGAAACCGGCGTTGCCACCCGCCCGATTGCCGACATGGATGCCTATCGGCAAAAGCTGGACGGGTCGGTGTTCAAATCCGCCCTGATCATGCGCCCGGTGTTCGAAGCGGCCCGCAAGGCCACCCGCCGCATTATCTTTGCCGAAGGCGAGGATGAACGCGTGCTGCGCTGCGCCAATGCCATGCTTGAGGAAATGACAGACAAACCGATCCTGATCGGCCGACCGGATGTCATCCAGATGCGGTGTGAACGGGCCGGGCTTGCCATCCGTCCTGACCGCGACTTTGAGATTGTGAACCCCGAAAGCGACAGCCGCTATCGCGATTACTGGGGCAGCTATCACGAGTTGATGCAGCGGCGCGGCGTCACGCCCGACATAGCGCGGGCGGTGATGCGCACAAATTCGACGGCGATTGCCGCCATTGCCGTGCATCGTGGCGACGCCGACAGCATGATCTGCGGCACATTCGGGCAATATCTGTGGCATCTGGGCTATGTGCGCCAGATCCTTGCGCGCGGCGGTCTGCACCCGCAGGGGGCCTTGTCCCTGATGATCCAGGAAGACGGGCCGCTGTTCATCGCCGACACGCAGGTGAACCCGGTGCCGACGCCCGAACAGATCGCAACCATCATCATCGGTGCGGCCCGCCATGCCCGCCGCTTTGGCGTGGAACCCAAGGTGGCGCTGCTGTCCCATTCCAACTTTGGCAACCTTGACAGCGATTCGGGACGCCGGATGCGTGCCGCGATGGAAATCGTCGATGCGCGCGAGGTGGACTTCCAGTTCGAAGGGGAGATGAGCGCGGATGCCGCCCTTGACCCGGAATTGCGCGCCCGCATCTTTCCGAACGCGCGGCTGGAAGGGGCGGCGAATGTGCTGGTCTTTGCCTATACCGATGCCGCCAGCACCGCCCGCAACATGCTGAAGATGAAGGCGGGCGGGCTTGAGGTCGGGCCGATCCTGATGGGCATGGGCAACAAGGCGCATATCGTGACACCGTCGATCACCGCGCGGGGCTTGCTGAACATCTCGGCTTTGGCGGGAACGCCGGTGGCGCATTACGGCTGATATTTGCAAAGCGGTCTGCGTTTCGCTTTGACACGCTAAAAACGGATCGCTTTGCAAAATTTGCAAGGTGATCCGCGGCATTTCTGCAAACATATTGACGCACCCCGGTCAATGTTCCCGGTAACAGCGTTGCGTGAAAGCCCCCGCCTGCCGTAACAAACATCACGCTTTGCGGGAGGGCAGACGAATGGCAGACACGGGCGCTTATGCGACACTCTATGCGGGATGGAAGGCCGACCCCGAGGGGTTCTGGCTGGATGCCGCAGGGTCCATCGACTGGACGCAGCGCCCGACCCGCGCGCTGAATTCAAGCCGTGCGCCACTTTATGAATGGTTCAACGACGGCATGGTCAACACCTGCTGGAACGCCGTTGACCGCCACGTTCAGGCCGGGCGCGGCGCGCAGGCGGCCATCATCCACGACAGCCCCGTGACCGGCACCAAGCATGTCATCACGTATACCGAACTGCTGGACCGGGTCTCGCGTCTGGCGGGTGCGCTGCGGGCCAAGGGCGTAGGCAAGGGCGACCGTGTCATCATCTACATGCCCATGGTGCCCGAGGCGCTGGAGGCGATGCTGGCCTGCGCCCGCCTTGGCGCGATCCATTCGGTGGTTTTCGGCGGTTTTGCCGCCGCCGAACTGGCCGTCCGCATTGATGATTGCACGCCCAAGGCGATCATCGCCGCGTCCTGCGGGATCGAGCCGAACCGCGTCGTGCATTACAAACCGCTGCTGGATGGGGCCGTCGACATGGCCACCCACAAGCCCGATTTCTGCGTGATCCTGCAACGCGAACAAGAGGTTGCAAAACTGATTGAAGGTCGCGATGTCGAATGGCACGGCTTTCAATACGGTGTCACGCCCGCCGAGTGTGTCCCGGTCGAGGGCAACCATCCGGCCTATATCCTGTACACCTCGGGCACGACCGGCGCGCCCAAGGGCGTGGTCCGCCCCACGGCCGGGCATCTGGTGGCGCTGTCCTGGACAATGCGCGCGATCTACAATTGCGGCGTGGGCGATGTGTTCTGGGCCGCGTCGGATGTGGGCTGGGTCGTCGGGCACAGCTATATCTGTTATGGTCCGCTGATCGCGGGCAGCACCACGATTGTCTATGAAGGCAAGCCTGTGGGAACCCCCGACGCCGGGGCGTTCTGGCGCGTGATCGAGGAACACAAGGTCCGGTCGTTCTTTACCGCGCCCACCGCGTTGCGCGCGATCAAGCGGGACGATCCCGATGGCAGACTGGTCGGCGACTATGATCTGACCGGGTTGCAGGCGCTGTATCTGGCGGGCGAGCGCGCCGATCCCGACACCATCCTGTGGGCGCAGCGTCACCTCAAGGTGCCGGTCATCGACCATTGGTGGCAGACCGAAACCGGCTATGCCATCGCCGCCAACCCCTTGGGGATCGAGGCGCTGCCGGTCAAGATCGGATCGCCGTCGGTTCCGATGCCCGGCTTTGACGTACAGGTGCTGGACGAAGGCGGGCATGCCGTGGCCCCCGGAACGCTGGGCGCGATTGCGATAAAGCTGCCGCTTCCCCCCGGCACCCTGCCCACCCTTTGGAACGCCGAGGACCGGTTCCGCAAATCCTATTTGTCGCATTTCCCCGGTTTTTATGAAACGGGCGATGCCGGATACATCGATGCCGACGGCTATCTGTACATCATGGCGCGCACCGATGACGTGATCAACGTAGCAGGACACCGCCTGTCCACCGGAGCGATGGAAGAGGTGCTTGCCGGCCACAAGGACGTGGCCGAATGCGCCGTAATCGGGGTGGCCGATGCGCTGAAAGGGCAGTCGCCGCTCGGCTTTTTGTGCCTGAACAAGGGATCGGGTCGGGCCGAGGCGGATGTGGTGCGCGAATGCGTGGCACTGGTGCGCGAAAAGATCGGCCCTGTCGCGGATTTCAAGCGGGCTTGCGTGGTGGACCGGTTGCCCAAGACGCGCTCGGGCAAGATATTGCGCGGCACGATGGTCAAGATCGCGGATGGCGAACCCTTCAAGGCACCCGCCACAATCGACGACCCCGCCATTCTGGACGAGATCAGGGTGGCCTTGCAGACGTTGGGCCTTGCACAAGCGTGACACCCGACACGGTTGCGCACTGGACATTGGCGCAACCCGGCGTAACCTTGCGTCATGTTTCGTGGCGCGCCAGACCTAACCGACTCCTGCCGTATCCGCCTGTCGGGTGCGGCATGAAGGATGTATTTCTGCCCCCACAGCTGCCGGAAGACCCGGACAGACTGACCGATCTGTTGGCACTGGTCGGGCGCGACGGGGCGCAGGCGTTGCTGGATCAGATCGCCGCCGATCTGCACAGCGCCCAAGCCGGGCTTGCGGCGGCACAGGTGACAGGCGATTGGGCCGGATTGCGCGACCACAGCCATGTGGTCATCGCCGTCGCCGGGACCATCGGCGCGACCGGCCTGTGCCGAACCGCGCGCGAGGTGAATGTGCTGGCCCATGCGCGGGACAGCAAGGGGTTGGACGCCGTATTGCCCGTGATGATGGATCGGCTGACGGCAACCCTGATCTGGCTGAAGGGCCACGGGGGCGCGCCATGAACATGGCGAACGGCACGACGTCAGACCGCAGCGATCCGGCGGGTGTGCCAAAACAGGGTGCGGCACCGCTGTTGTTGATCGAAGACACGCCGGCGCTGCAGATGGTGTACCGGTCGGTGCTGACTTCGGCCGGGCATACGGTGCGTGTCGCGGGCACGGCCGCCGAAGGATTGGCCGCCTTTCTGGAATCGGGCGCCACAGTCATCCTGCTGGATCTGATGCTGCCCGACCGTGACGGGCTGGACCTGATGCACGACATGCTGCAGATCCGCCCCGAGGCGAACGTGATCGTCATCACCGCCAACGGCTCGATCAACAAGGCGGTCGAGGCGATGCGCGCGGGCGCGCATGAATTTCTGGTCAAACCGTTCGACGAGCAGCGATTTCTGGGCGCGGTGGACAATGCCATTTCGGGCCGACCCTCGCCCCGCCGCGGACCGGTGCCAACCCGGACCACACCTGTCGCGACAACGGTTCCGGGGGCGGATTCGTTCATAGGGTCGTCCGATGTGATGGCGCGCATCCATTCCAAGATACGCTCGGTGGCCGGATCGATGGCCACCGTCTTCATCACCGGCGAAAGCGGCACCGGGAAAGAGCTGTGCGCGCTGGCCGTCCACGGCAATTCGGCGCGGGCCTCTGGCCCCTTCATCGCGCTGAACTGTGGGGCCATCCCGCAAGACCTGCTGGAGTCAGAGGTGTTCGGCCATGTGAAGGGCAGCTTTACCGGGGCCATTTCCGACAAGCCGGGGGCGGCGGCGGCGGCGGATGGCGGCACACTGTTTCTGGACGAGATTTGCGAGATGGCCCCCGCCTTGCAGACCAAATTGCTGCGGTTCCTGCAAACCTCGACCGTGCAGCCGGTGGGGGCGACGCGGCCGCGCAAGGTGAATGTGCGCATCGTCTGCGCCACCAACCGCGACCCGCTGGATGCCGTCCGGCGCGGACAATTCCGCGAGGATCTGTATTACCGCCTGTACGTCGTGCCGATCCACATGCCACCCTTGCGCGACAGGGGCGATGACGTGGTCGAAATCGCCGAGGCCGCGCTATTGCGGTTTGCCCGCGAGGAAGGGCGCGAGTTTCTAGGGCTTTCGCCCGAGGTGCAGGCCCTGTTCCGCCGTCTGCCCTGGCCCGGAAACGTGCGGCAGGTGCTGAACGTAATCCGGCATGTCGTGGTGCTGAACGATGGCGGGGTGGTGCGGCCATCGATGCTGCCGGACGGGTTGACGGATGTCGCCATCCGCGCCCCCGTGCAGCCCGCCGCTGACAGCAGCACCGCCGAACCGACGCTGGACGACCTGATCGGTCGCCCGCTGGCCGAAATCGAGCGTTTGGTGATCGAGGCGACGTTGGCGCGGTTTGACGGATCGGTTCCCAAGGCGTCGCGGGTTCTCGATCTGGCACCATCGACATTGTACCGGAAGATCGAGGGCTGGAAGACGAACTGACGGCCCCCACCTGACGGGCAGGGGCCGCCCTTGTGTCAGGCGTGCAGCATGTGCGCGATCTGGTCTTTCAGATGCAGGCGGCGGCGGCGCAATTCGGCCTCATGCTCGGGCGCGACAGGTTCGATCAGGGTTTCGGCGCGATGCACAGCACGGTTCACGTCGTGGTAGTCGTCCACCAGCTTGGCAAAGTGGCTGTCGGACACCTTCAATTCGGTGATTTTCGCGGCGTCGGCGGGGAATTCCTCGTGCAGCTCGTGCGGGGTGTGGGACATCTGTCTCTCCTTCTGACTGTCTTCGGGTTGACCCTAGGGGCAGTCAAAAGGCATCACCTTGACACCGATCAAGTCAGCGGCGCGCGGGCCTGAAACCGGCGGCGCGGGCGTCTTTTTCGGTGCAGAACCACGCCTCGCCCCTGGCTTCGTTGATGCGCGTCGCATCATAGTCGCGCTGGCCGGGCCTGTGATAGATGCGACCGTTGCCCGAGATATTGCCTTTGATCCTGCAGGGCCCCTGCGGCTGGGGCGCAAGATCGCTGTGGCGGTGCGCTTCGGGTGCGACCATGCGACCAGCCCAGACCCCCACCCCGGCGGCACGCGCACGGGAGTCGTCTTTGGCGTAGCGGTTGGAGTAGCGCAGATAGGCCTGCGCCGCCCCGGCCTGCACCAGGGCGCGGCCAATGTCACGCTGGCCCACCATGCAGATCGCAACCGCGCGGCCATAGCGGTCAATGTCCTTGACGGTGCAGGTGACCCGTTCGCCACGGATCAGATCAGCCAGAACCTGCCGCGCAAACCGGCCGCAGGCCCAGCTTTGCCCGGCCCGGTCGCAGCGCTGATCCCGTTCGGGCGCGTCGATACCAAACAGGCGGACCCTTGCGCTACCGACATCCAGCGTGTCGCCGTCAATGGCCCGTGCCGTGCCGGACAGATCAGCGGCCCAAACCGGCGTCAGGGCAAGCAGAAGAACGATGAGTGAACGAATGATTAACATGCCCCCCGGATTTCACACCAGAGGGCACGAAATCAAGGGTTTTGTTAATCTTTATGAAATCACCGCTGCGACACGCGCCAATTCGGGTTGATTTCCGGCTCCAGATTCGATGCGGGAAGCGGCGTGCGGCCCAACAGGTGATCGGCGGCCTTTTCGCCCACCATGATCGACGGGCCGTTCAGATTGCCATTCGTCACCTGTGGAAAGATCGAACTGTCGGCCACCCGCAATCCGTCAACCCCGATCACACGACATTCCGGGTCAACCACCGCCATAGGATCGTCTCGCCGCCCCATGCGGGCCGTGCCGCAGGGGTGGTAGGCGCTTTCGACATGTTCGCGGATGAAGGTGTTCAACTGATCATCGGTCTGAACGGCTGCACCGGGCTGAATTTCGTGCTTCACATAGGGGACAAAGGCGTTCTGACCAAAGATTTCGCGCGTCAGACGGATGCAGGTGCGGAAATCCTGCCAGTCTTCGGGGTGGGACATATAGTTGAACAGGATCTTTGGCGGCGTGGCCGGATCGGCGGACCGCAGCGTGACCGACCCGCGCGACTTGCTGCGCATCGGGCCGGTATGGGCCTGAAATCCGTGGCCTTCGGCGGCAGCCTTACCATCGTAGCGCACGGCGATGGGCAGGAAATGATATTGGATATCAGGGTATTCGACCCCGGCCTTCGAGCGGATGAAGGCGCAGGCCTCGAACTGGTTCGATGCGCCGATCCCCTTGCCGGTGAACAGCCATTGCGCGCCGATGGTGGCCTTGCCCCACAGGTTCCAGTGTTTGAACAGCGTGATCGGTTTGGATGACGCGAATTGCAGATAAAGTTCCAGATGGTCTTGCAGGTTGGCCCCGACGCCGGGACGGTTGGCAACCACGTCGATGCCATGGTCGCGCAGGTGCGCGGCATCTCCGATGCCTGACAGCATCAGCAGCTTTGGCGTGTTGATCGGGGATGCGGCAATCACCACCTCGCGCGCGGCGCGGATCACCTCGATTTTGCCCGCGCGTTCCACCTCGACGCCGGTGGCACGCCCGTCTTCGATGATGACGCGGCGGGCAAAGGCGCGGATGACGCGGACGTTGCCGTGCTTGACCGCGGGTTTCAGATAGGCGTTGGCGGCAGACCAGCGGCGACCTTTGTAGATCGTCGCCTCCATCGGGCCGAAACCTTCTTGCGCCTGACCGTTGTAATCGGCGGTGACGGGATAGCCCGCCTGTTTTCCGGCGGCGATAAAGGCGTCGAACAGCGGGTTCGACCGTGGTCCGCGCGTGATGTGCAAGGGGCCGTCATGGCCGCGCCAGTCGGCATCGCCCGGCCCGTGCCAATGCTCCATCCGCTTGAAATAGGGCAGCACGTCGGCGTAGGACCAGCCGGTCGCCCCCAGTTCGGCCCAGGTGTCAAAGTCGCGCGCATGGCCGCGCACATAGACCATGCCGTTGATCGACGACGACCCGCCGATCACCTTGCCGCGCGGGGTGGCCAGCACGCGCCCGCCCAGATGCGGTTCGGGTTCGGTGTGAAATCCCCAGTCATACCGCGACATGTTCATCGGATAGGACAGCGCGCCCGGCATCTGGATGAACGGCCCGGCATCGGTGCCGCCATGTTCGATCACGGTGACCTTGGCCCCCGCCTGCCCCAAACGATATGCCATGGCAGACCCGGCAGAGCCTGCGCCAACGATGACGAATTCAGCGGTCATGTCCGGGGTCCTGTGATGGCATCAATAGGGGGCATCGACGGGGCCCATTCCGACGTAGACGGATTTCACCTGCGTGTAGTGTTCCACTGCCGCATGGCCGTTTTCACGCCCCACACCCGACAGTTTCGAGCCGCCAAACGGCGCTTCGACCGGGGTCAGGTTATAGGCGTTGATCCAGCAGGTTCCGGCCTGCAACGCCCCGATCACGCGGTGGGCGCGGGTCATGTCAGCGGTAAACACACCGGCGGCAAGGCCAAATTCGCTGTCATTGGCGCGGGCAATCGCCTCAGCTTCGGTATCGAAGTCCAGCACGGCCATGACCGGGCCGAACACCTCGGCCTGCGCAAGGGTCATGCCGTCGGTCACGTCGGCGAACACGGTGGGCTGGACGTAATAGCCGCTGTTCATCGCCGCCCGGTCGCCGCCACAGATCAGGCGCGCGCCTTCGGTCTTGGCGGTGTCGATGTAGCCCATGACCTTGTCCAGTTGGGCCGCACTGATCAGCGGCCCCATCTGGGTGCCTTCGTCCAGCGGATCGCCCAGACGGATGGCGTTGGTGCGGGCGGCAAGGCGGGCAAGAAAGCGGTCCTTGATCCCCTTTTGCACAAACACACGGGTGCCGTTGGAACAGACCTGCCCCGCGGAATAGAAATTGCCCAGCATGGCGGCACCTACCGCGTCCTCGACACTCGCATCGTCAAAGATCAGGATCGGGGACTTGCCGCCCAGTTCCATCGTGACATGACGGATCCCTTCGGCGGCCATGGCATAGACCTTGCGGCCCGTGGGCACCGATCCGGTCAGCGACACCTTGTCGACGCGCGGGTCGGTGACAAGCGCGGCCCCCACCGCCCCCCTGCCCTGCACCACGTTGAACAGGCCCGGCGGCAGGCCTGCCTCGATGTAAAGTTCAGCCAGTTTCAAAGCACCCAAGGGGGTCACTTCGGACGGCTTCAACACCATCGCATTGCCAAGCGCCAAGGCGGGTGCTGATTTCCAGCAGGCGATCTGGCTGGGATAGTTCCACGCACCGATGCCGACGCAGACGCCGATGGGTTCACGAAGCGTGTAGACGAAATCACGCCCCAAGGGGATCGTCTGCCCCGTCACCGTGGGGGCAAGCCCCGCGAAATACTCCAGTGCATCCGCGCCCGATGGCCAATCGGCCACCAGCGTTTCCTGAATGGGTTTGCCTGTGTCCAGCGTTTCCAGCCGTGCCAGTTCAGGATTGCGTTCCCGGATCAGGTCGGCCGCGCGGCGCAGGATGCGGGCACGGTCCACGGGTCGGGTCGCTGCCCAGGCAGACTGCGCCGCCTTTGCCGATGACAGAGCCGCCGCGATCACCGATGGCGTCGCTTCGTGCAGTTGGGCGATTACCTCGCCCGTCGCGGGATAGATCACTTCGATGACAGCCCCGGCGCGGTCTTCCAGATAGCTGCCGTTCACGAAGTGGCTGGCGGTCGGTTGTGCCTTCATGGGGTCGGTCCTTTCAGTTTCGCATCCAGATAGGCCACGGCCATGGCAACGGCGGCATCGCCATCCGGCGGGCCTTCTTTCAACACTTCGCGCAGGTAAAGCCCGTCGATCAGCGCCCCCAGCGCATCGGCGACAGGGCCAGCGCGATCCCCGGCCAAGGGGCGCAGGTTGCAGATCAGGTTTGACCGGAGACGGCGCTGATAGACCGCCAGCAGGCGCTTTGCCTCGGGCACGGTCTGGGCAAGAACGTAGAAGTTCAGCCAGGCCCCCACCACCTCGCGCCGAAAGTTGCCGGCGCTGAAGCTGGCGCGCAGGATGGCGCGGATGCGCGCCTCTGGCCCTTCGGCGACGGTCAGGGCACCGCGCACCTCGGCCCCGTACAGGGTCAGGACGTGGCGCATCGCAGCCAGAAAGATGTCTTCCTTCGACCCGAAATAGTGGTGGGCAAGCGCCGAGGACATGCCCGCCCGCTTTGCGATCTGGCTGACCGTGACGTCCAGCGAACCGACCCGACCGATTTCCGTGATCGTGGCTTTGACCAAGGCCGCCTTTCGGATAGGCTCCATTCCAAGCTTCGGCATGGCGGCGTTCCCCAGAAAATGCTTGCCAACCGGTGCTAGCGTGAAGTTTATTGGCTCGTCAATCAACAAAAAACCAGGGAGCCCCCCATGATGAAACTGAAGCCTCTCTTGCTGGCCACGACGGTGGCCTTTGCCTTTGCCGGTTCCGCCCATGCGGAAGGCTGCGACAAGGTGATCTTCTCGGATGTCGGCTGGACGGACATCACCGCGACCACCGCCGTGACGTCGCTGATCCTTGAATCGCTTGGATACGAGACCGAGACGAAACTGCTGTCCGTGCCGGTCACCTACACCGGCCTGTCGGAAGGCGACATTGACGTGTTCCTTGGCAACTGGATGCCGTCGATGGAAGGTGACATTGCCACCTACCGCGACAATGGCACGGTCGAAACGGTGCGCGCCAACCTTGAAGGGGCCAAGTACACGCTGGCCACGAACGCCGCAGGGGCCGCGCTGGGGATCAAGGATTTCAAGGACATCGCCGCCCACAAGGACGCACTTGAGGGCAAGATCTACGGGATCGAGCCGGGCAATGACGGCAACCGCCTGATCCTTGACATGATTGCAAGCGGCCCCTTCGGTCTGGACGGGTTCGAAGTGGTGGAATCCTCGGAACAGGGGATGCTGGCCGAAGTTGCCCGCGCCGGGGAAGAACAGCCGATCATCTTTCTGGGCTGGGAACCCCACCCGATGAACGCCAATTTCGACATGACCTATCTGACGGGCGGGGACGATTATTTCGGCCCGAACCTTGGTGGTGCCACGATCTACACCAACACCCGGAAAGGCTATGTCGCCGAATGCCCGAACACGGGCAAGCTGTTGCAGAACCTTGAATTCTCGCTGGCGATGGAAAACGAGATCATGGGCGGCATCCTGAATGACGGTCTTGATGGAAAGGATGCAGCGAAAGCGTGGCTTGCCGCCAATCCGACAGCGATCGATCCCTGGCTGGAGGGTGTGACCACCAAGGACGGTGGTGATGCCAAGGCGGCCGTTCTGGCCGCGATCCAGTAACAGATCAAGGCCCCGGTCATTCCGGGGCCTTTTTCAACAGGCAGGCGGGCAGGCATGCGGGGGCGCACCGATCCATGGAATGGCTGACAGACAACAAGATCCCGGTCGGAAAGTCGGCCAAATGGGTGGTGGACTGGCTGAAGGAACACGCGTCTTGGTTCTTTGACGGCATCGGCGAGCCCTTGGGCGATCTGATCGAGGCGACGAAAGACCTGCTGCTGACGCCCCATCCTGCCGTGATTATCTTCGCGTTTCTTGCGTTGACCTGGTATCTGCAGCGTTCGTGGAAGATTGCCCTGTTCGTGCTGTTCGCCTTTCTGTTCATCCTCAATCAGGGATATTGGGAAGAAACCATCGAAAGCCTGACGCTGCTGTTTTATTCCTGCGTCGTCTGCATGGGGCTTGGCGTGCCGATCGGCATCGCCGCCGCCCACCGGCCAAAGCTGTATCAGGCGATGGTGCCGGTGCTTGATCTGATGCAGACGCTGCCGACGTTCGTCTATCTGATCCCGGCAATCGTGTTCTTCGGCATCGGCATGGTGCCCGGCGTCATCGCGACGGTGATCTTTGTGCTGCCCGCCCCGATCCGGCTGACGCATCTGGGCGTGTCCACCACGCCGCAACCGCTGCTCGAGGCGGCGACTGCCTTTGGTGCCACCCCGCGTCAGACGCTGTGGAAGGTGGAACTGCCCTATGCGTTCCCGCAGATCATGGCGGGGCTGAACCAGACGATCATGCTGTCGCTGTCGATGGTGGTGATTTCGGCCCTTGTGGGGGCGGATGGTCTGGGTGTGCCGGTGGTGCGGGCGTTGGGGTCCGCCAATACCGCCCTTGGATTTGAATCGGGGATGATCATCGTGGTGGTGGCGATCCTGCTGGACCGTATGCTGAGGGTGACGCGGAAATGATGCCTGCCGTTGAATTCGACCGGGTGTCGATCGTCTTTGGCGACAACCCCGACCGCGCCCTGCCCCTGATGGACCAAGGCAAAAGCCGGGCCGAGGTGCAGCAACAGACCGGGCAGGTGCTGGGCGTGCATGATTGCAGCCTGACCGTGGCGACGGGTGAAATCCTAGTGCTGATGGGTCTGTCCGGGTCGGGCAAATCCACCCTGCTGCGCGGGGTCAATGCCCTGAACCCCGTGGTGCGGGGCGAGGTGCGGGTGAACGACGGCGACAAGATGGTGTCCGTCACCAAGGCCGGTCCCGAAACCCTGCGCAAACTGCGGCTTGGCCGTGTTGCGATGGTATTTCAGGCCTTTGGCCTGCTGCCGTGGCGGACGGTGCGGGAAAACGTGGGGCTCGGGCTGGAACTGGCCGGGATGCCGCCCGCAGAACGCCGGGGGCTGGTGGATGAACAACTTGCGCTGGTGAACCTGACGCAATGGGCCGAGCGCAAGGTGGGCGAATTGTCGGGGGGGATGCAGCAACGCGTCGGTCTGGCGCGCGCCTTTGTGACCCAAGCCCCGATCCTGCTGATGGACGAGCCGTTTTCCGCGCTGGATCCGCTGATCCGGGCACGGTTGCAGGATGAACTTCTGGATTTGCAGGCCAAGCTGAAACGCACGATCATCTTTGTGTCGCACGATCTGGACGAGGCGTTCAAGATCGGCAACCGCATCGCCCTGATGGACGGGGGCCGGATCGTCCAATGCGGCACCGCGCGCGAGATCATCGCAAATCCGGTGTCGGATTATGTGGCCGACTTTGTCGCCCACATGAACCCACTGGGCGTCTTGACGGCCCGCGATGTCATGGTTGCGGGTTCCACCTCTGCCACGCTGTCCGTCGACGTTGACACGCCCGTGAAACAGGTGATGCAGATGTTGAAGAACGGCGTGACCGAGGTTGGCGTCACGCAGGATGCCCATCCCATCGGCGTGATCCGGGCCGAGGCGGTGATGGCCAAGCTGATCAATCCGCGCGCCTAATCCTGCCGGGAATAGGTCACAAGGCCCCAGTCGCCCATGAAATCGCGCAACTCCAGCGTCGTATCGTCGATATATTGCACCTGCCAGCAGGCTGCAGCATCAGGATCGCCGCCCAAAGCGTGCAGCACCAGTGCCGGACCGCCCGGTTCCACCCCATTGGCGCAAGTCGTGCCTGCGCTGATCAGATAGGCACCGTTCACCTCGTCCGGTGGGGTGATCTCTTGCCATTCCAGCCCGCTGATGCGGAGGAAAAACGGCGTACCCTCGCCGTCAGGATGCCAATCGCCTTGCAGGGCGCGCAGCGTGTCCTGCAACAGGTCGTCGGGAACAACGGCAACCTCGGTCAAGTCCAGGTCGGCCGAGATATCGCCCATCGACAGCATCTCGCCCGCAAAGGTGACGGCTGTCATCGGGTCCAGCCCCGCCAGCAGCTTCGCCCCCATCGCGCCGTCAGCACGGACATAAAACCGGAAGCCGGACGCCACCAAGAGGCAATCAGCCCCGTCGCATCCGACAAAATAACCGCGTTCGTTGACGGGTTCCGCCAGCGCAGGGACCGCCAGGGGGATCAGGCCAAGCGCAACCGTCCAAAACTGTTTCAACACGTCACTCGTCCTTCACACAGGTTGGGCCGGATGCCCCCGGTCATTCCACCACAGATTCAGTATCGGTGTCAGTAGGGGTTTGGGGCTTTGCCGTCTTCGGCTTTGCCGCTGTCTTTGGCTTTGCAGCGGCCTTGGGTTTGGCGGCGGCCTTCGGCTTTGCAGCAGCCTTGGCTTTTGCCGTCGTAGCGGATGCTGCCTTCGGCTTTGCCGCAGCTTTGGGTTTCGCTGCCGCCTTGGGTTTCGCGGATTTGGTCTTGCCGCCCTTGCCAGCCTTTTCATCGACCAGCGCCAGCGCCTCGTCCAGTGTCACAGCCTCGGGCGTCAGTTCCTTGGGCAGGGTCGCGTTGACCTTGCCCCATTTGACATACGGCCCGTAGCGCCCCGGCATCACCTGCACCGGCCCGCCCGACGGGTGTTCGCCCAATTCACGCAAGGGACCGGCAGGGGCCGCTGCCCCCCTGCCTCGTGTCGCCTTTTGGGCCAGCACCTCGACCGCGCGGTTCATGCCGATGGTGAACACCTCGTCCACATCTGTGACGTTGGCATAGGTGGTGCCGTGCTTGATGTAGGGACCAAAACGGCCGATCCCCGCCTCGACCAGCACGCCGTCTTCGGGGTGCGGGCCGATGGGACGCGGCAGGTTCAGCAGTTGCAACCCCCGCTCCAGATCCATGCTTTCGGGCGACCAGCCCTTTGGCAGGCTGGCGCGCGGGGGTTTCGGGATTTCGGTCGTCGCCTCGCCCTTTTGGACATAGGGGCCAAAGCGCCCGGCCTTCAGGTGGATCGGCACGCCATCGGGATCAAGGCCCAGCACACGTTCCGAACCGCCCTCTTCGTTGCCGGAAATGGGGCGGGTGTAGCGACATTCGGGATAGTTGCCGCAGCCGATGAAGGCCCCGCCCGACCGCGCGGTTTTCAGATGCAGCCGCCCCGACCCGCAGGTGGGGCAAGACCGGGGGTCCGATCCGTCTTCTCGCAAGGGATAAAGGTGCGGCGCAAGGAATTCGTCAATCCGGTCAAGCACTTCACCAATCCGCAGATCGGCGGTTTCGGCGATGGCGGCAGAGAAATCACGCCAGAACCGGTGCAACACCTCTTTGTAATCCCGCTCGCCCGCGGACACGTCATCCAGTTGCGATTCCAGATCGGCGGTGAAATCGTATTCCACATATTTGCGGAAATAGTTCGACAGGAACGCCGTCACCAGCCGCCCCTTGTCTTCGGGGATCAGGCGGTTCTTGTCCTTGCGGACGTATTCGCGGTCCACGATCGTGGTCAGGATGGACGCATAGGTTGACGGGCGGCCAATGCCCAGTTCTTCCATCCGCTTGACCAAGGTCGCCTCGGTATAGCGGGGCGGGGCTTGGGTGAAATGCTGCTCGGGCGTGATGGATTTCTTGTCAGCCACTTCGCCTTGCATGATTTGCGGCAGGCGGCCTTCGTCTTCGTCTTCGTCGTCGCGGCCTTCTTCGTAAATCTTCAGAAAGCCATCGAACAGCACGACCTGCCCGGTCGCGCGCAGGCCCACCTGACCATCTGCGCTGGCGACATCGACCGTGGTGCGTTCCATGCGGGCGGCGGCCATCTGGCTGGCGATGGTGCGCTTCCAGATCAGATCATACAGGCGGCGCTGGTCCACCTCGGCGGCGCGCAACTGTTCGGGTCCGAACCCCATGTCGGTGGGGCGGATACATTCATGCGCTTCTTGCGCGTTCTTAGCCTTGTTTTTGTACATGCGCGGGCTGTCCGGCACATAGGTGGGCCCGAAGCGGCGCTTGATTTCATCGCGCGCAGCCATCACCGCCTCGGGCGCCATGTCGATGCCATCGGTCCGCATATAGGTGATATGCCCCGCCTCGTACAAACGCTGTGCGGCGTTCATGCATTGCTTGGCCCCCATGCCGAACTTGCGGCTGGCCTCTTGCTGCAAGGTCGATGTCATGAAGGGCGGATAGGGGTTGCGGCTGGCGGGTTTCGCCTCGACCGACTGCACGGTCAACGCGCGCGAGGTGACGGCCTGCACCGCAATTTCGGCGGCCTCGGACGTGGGGATGTCGAACTTGCCCAGCTTTTTGCCGCCAAGAACGGTCAGGCGGGCCTCATAATCCTGACCGCGCGGGGTCGCAAGCAAGGCGCCGACGGTCCAGAATTCCTGCGCGCGAAACGCCTCGATCTCCATCTCGCGCTCGACGATCAGGCGCAGGCACACCGATTGCACGCGGCCTGCCGATTTCGCCCCCGGCAGCTTTCGCCACAGCACAGGCGACAGGGTGAATCCCACCAGATAATCCAGCGCGCGGCGGGCCAGATACGCCTCGACCAGCGGGCCATCGACCTGACGCGGGTTCTTCATCGCCTCGGTCACGGCGGCCTTGGTGATGGCGTTAAATGTGACGCGGCTGACCTTTTTGCCCTTTTTCAAGGACGAGGCCAGCGCCTCTTGCAGGTGCCAGGAAATCGCCTCGCCTTCGCGGTCAGGGTCGGTCGCAAGGATCAGCTCGTCATCGGTCTTCAACGCCTCGGCAATCGCGCGAACGTGTTTCTTGCTGTCGGCGGCAATTTCCCAAGTCATCGCGAAATCATGCTCCGGGTCGACCGAACCGTCTTTTGGCGGCAGATCGCGGACATGGCCGTACGAGGCAAGAACCGTATAGTTGGAGCCAAGATATTTGTTGATTGTCTTGGCCTTGGCCGGTGACTCGACGACGACGACTGCCATGAACTACCCTTTTATGCCCCGGACCAACAGCGCGGCAAGATGTGGGGATAGGGGTCCGCTTGTCAATGCGGCCCTTGCACCGGTTGCGAAATGCGATCTGGCGGGGCTTTTTCTGGATCCCCTCATGGCGCACGCCGCGTTCCTATGCGAAAGGGTTTTGACCATTAATAAGTCTTAATTATTTGGTGATGTCCGCGATGTGCAGATGATTGCAATATTCACAGTGAGTGTTTTGTCATGATAGGACGTGGTGTTACCGCAGGTTTAAGTCGGGTTTTGACCGGACCTGAAATGGCTGTCAGACGCCGTATGGGCGATTGGCGGGCAGGTGGTTTCCTGATCGCTTTGATCTTGTGGAGCGCACTGGGCGCTGTGCTGCTGCGCGTTCTGTGGTGATCACCCGGTCCGCGACAACAGCCCCCCAGCCGCGCGGATGATCTTCCCCTCAAGCTCCAGCGTGACCAGTTCGGATGCCACGGCATGTGCGGGCAGGGCCAGATCGCGGATCAGTTGATCTTCGGCAAGGGGGCTGGGGCCAAGGCGCGACAGAATCTGTCCGTGCAGGGCCGCGATTTCCGGCAGGGGCCTGCGCGCGGGCACCGGGCCGGGCAAGGGCGGGCGGGTGTCCACCGCGTCCGCGGTGACGCGGGGACGCTGTGCGCCGATCGCTTCCAGCACATCGGCTGCTCCGCGCACCAATGTCGCCCCGTCGCGGATCAGCATGTTGCACCCCGCCGCCCGCGCATCAAAGGGGTGACCCGGCACGGCCAACACCTCGCGCCCCAGATCGGCGGCATCGCGGGCGGTGATCAGACTGCCGGACCGGGCCGCAGCCTCGACCACCACCACGGCGCGGGACAGCGCGGCAATGACGCGGTTGCGCAGCGGAAAGTGGCGGGCTTGCGGCACCAACCCCAGCGGCTGATCCGACAGTCGGCAGCCACGCGCTGCAATTTCTGCGGCAAGGCTGGTGTTTTCTTCGGGATAAATCACGTCCACCCCGCCCGCCATCACGGCAATGGTGCCAGTGGCAAGGGCCGCACGATGCGCCTCGGTGTCGATGCCACGCGCAAGGCCGGAGATAACAACCTGTCCCGCCTCTCCCAGCGTTTCCGACAACCGCTTTGCCATCCGCAGCCCAAGGCTGGATGCGTTGCGCGCCCCCACCATCGCAATGCAGGGCTGCTGCAACAGCGATATGTCGCCAAGGGCCCAAAGAACCGGGGGCGCATCGGCCACATCCGCCAGCGCCGCCGGATAGTCCGGCGCGCCGTGGCACAACAGGACCGCCCCCGCCAGACGGCCTTGGGTCATTTCGTGCAGCACAACTTCCTCAGGGCAAACGGCGTAGTTTTGCACCCCAGACGCCCGGGCGATGTCCGGCAGGGCCTGCAACGCCACCACCGCACTGCCGTGTTCGGCCATCAGCCGATGCCATGTCACCGCCCCCACACGGCGAGAGCGGATCAGTTGCAGGCGGGCAAGACGCTCCTCCTCGGTCAGACCGCCGTGGGCTTGGGAATGGGTATGGCCGTCGGGCATCCTGCACCTGTTCTGCTGCACGATTCGCAGGTTGACCGCACAGGGTTAACAACAGGTGAACGCCTCAACCCCTGCGAGCGACGAAAAGGCGCGCGGTTGCGTCGCGGATCACCATTGAAGCCGCGCGCAAAGTTTGATCAAATATGCGCAATGATTTTCGCCCCAAAGGGGGGCAGGAATGGAGCCCGTGATGTCCGCCATGCTGAACGCAGATGTAGCCCGCCGCCGTGACGACGCGATTTCGCGCGGCGTGGGCATGATGACCCAGATTTACGCCGACCGGGCGCTGAATTCTGAAATCTGGGACATCGAGGGCAACCGCTACATCGACTTTGGCGCAGGCATCGCGGTGGTCAACACCGGCCACTGCCACCCCAAGGTGATGGCCGCCGTGGCACATCAGATGACCAAGTTCACCCACACCTGCCATCAGGTGCTGCCGTACGAGCCCTATATCCGTCTGGCCGAACGCCTGAACGCCGCCGTGCCGGGCGATTTCGCCAAGAAGACGATCTTTGTGACAACAGGTGCCGAGGCGGTTGAAAACGCGGTCAAGATCGCCCGCATCGCCACGGGGCGCACCGGCGTCATCGCCTTTGGTGGCGCATTCCACGGGCGGACCTTCATGGGCATGTCGCTGACCGGCAAGGTAGAGCCTTACAAGAAAGGCTTTGGCGCGATGATGCCCGATGTCTGGCACGTCCCCTTCCCGCAGGATGTGCATGGCATTTCGACCGCCGATGCGATGGCGGGGATCACCAAGCTGTTCAAGGCCGATCTGGACCCGGCCCGTGTCGCCGCGATCATCTTCGAACCGGTGCAGGGCGAGGGTGGTTTCTATCCCGCCCCTGTCGATCTGGTCCGCGCCTTGCGCAAGCTGTGCGACGAGCACGGCATCCTGCTGATTGCCGACGAGGTGCAGACCGGCTTTGCCCGCACCGGCACGCTGTTCGCAATGGAAGGCTACGGCGTCGCTGCCGACATCACCACGATGGCCAAAGGTCTGGCGGGCGGCTTGCCGCTGGCCGCAGTGACCGGCCGGGCCGAGGTGATGGACGCGGCCCACCCCGGCGGTCTGGGCGGCACCTATGGCGGCAACCCGTTGGGGATTGCGGCAAGCCATGCCGTGCTGGACGTGATCGAGGAAGAAGACCTGTGCGCCCGCGCCAACGAACTGGGCAGCCGCCTGAAACAACGGCTGGAGGCGCTGCGGTCGATCACGCCCGAGATCATCGATATCCGCGGCCCCGGTTTCATGGTGGCCGTGGAATTCGCCAACCCGTCCAACCACGAACCCGACGCCGGTTTCACCAACCGCGTGCGGATGGAGGCGCTGAAGCGCGGCCTGATCCTGCTGACCTGCGGCGTCTATGGCAACGTCATCCGTTTCCTGGCGCCCATCACCATCCCGGACGCGCATTTCGAAGAGGCGATGGTCATCCTTGAGGCATCGGTCGCCGCAGCACGGGTGTAATCCGGGCGCACCAAGCCAATGCAGCGGGGGGCCAGCCCCCCGCACCCCCCGGGATATTTAAGAACAGATGAAAGGGCCGCTTTGCGATTGGCAAGGTGGCCCTTCGGCGTTTATGAGGCGGTGAACAAACGCAGGGTTCCATGACCGTTTCCCCCGACAGTGGCATCGTTCTGACAGACGCCTCCTATACCGTGGCGGGGAAGGTGATCCTGTCGGGCCTGTCGCTGACCCTGACCGAAGCGCGGATCGGGATTGTCGGGCGGAACGGATCGGGCAAATCCACGTTGCTGCGCCTGATGGCGGGGTTGATCCCGGCCACATCCGGCACGGTGCGGGTGGATGGCATTGACCCCGCGCGCGACCGCAAGGCAATGCTGGCGCGCCTTGGTATCCTGTTCCAGAACCCCGACCATCAGATCCTGTTTCCGACGGTCGAGGAAGAACTGGCCTTTGGTCTGCACCAGATGGGGCACAGCACAGGGGCCGCGCGTGAAGCCGTTCGTACCCTGTTGGTCAGCGAGGGCCGCGCGCATTGGGCCGCAGCCCCCACGCAGACCTTAAGTCAGGGGCAACGACACTATCTGTGCCTGCTGGCGGTGCTACTGATGGCCCCCGGAACCATCCTGCTGGACGAACCCTTTGCCGGGCTTGATCTGCCGACGCAGGGGCGGCTGGCGCGGCGGCTGGCGGCGCTGCCGCAGCGCTTGGTGACCATCTCGCACGATCCGGCGTCGGTTGCCGGGTGTGACCGGGTGATCTGGCTGGACGCGGGCCGCGTGCGGGCGGATGGACCGGCGGGGCCGGTGCTGGCAGCATTCGTGGACGAAATGGCGCGGTTGGGGGATCTGGATGCTGACGCTGACTTCGACCGTTGAGACGCCGCTGCACGGCGTGCGCGCGGGGATAAAGCTCGCGGCACTGTGCGTGTTCACCGCCCTGCTGTTTCAAATGCAGGGGCCTGTGGCGCTGGCAACCGCCGCCGCCGGGGTGGCGTTGGTCTATGCAGCCTTTGGGATGGGCTTTGCCGCGCAGGGGGTACGGCTGTTGCGCCCGCTTTGGCCCTTTGCCGTGGTGATCGGGGTCTGGCATCTTTGGACGGCTGATCTGGCAGGCGGCGCGGTTATCCTGTTGCGCCTGTTCACGGCGGTTGCGGCGGCGAACCTTGTGACGATGACCACGCGTCTGTCCGACATGATCGCGGTGATCGAGCGTTTGGCAGCCCCCCTGCGCCATGCGGGCCTGCCGCCGCGCAGGCTGGCACTGGCCTTCGCGCTCGTGATCCGGTTCATCCCCGTCCTGTCCGACAGGATGCGTCAGATCACCGCGGCGTGGCGCGCGCGCAGCCCGCGCCGCCCCGGTTGGCGCGTGCTACTGCCTGCCACGCTTGCCGCCCTTGACGACGCCGACCACGTGGCAGAGGCCTTGCGCGCGCGGGGCGGGGTGGGCTAACCCTGCGCACAACAACCGGAGAGACCGATGGAACGCAGCCTGACCCATATCGCCCTTTTTGCCGCATTGATCGCGGTGCTGGGATTTGTGCCGCAGATCATGCTGGCGACCGGTGTGCCGATCACGGCGCAAAGTCTGGGCATCATGCTGTGCGGCACGGTGCTGGGGGCGCGGCGCGGGGCGCTGGCGGTGCTGCTGTTTCTGGTGCTGGTGGCCGTGGGCCTGCCCATACTGTCGGGCGGGCGCGGCGGGCTGGGCGTCTTTGCCAGCCCGACAGTGGGGTTCCTGATCGGCTTTCCGGTCGCCGCCTTTGTGGCCGGGCTGGTGGTTGAACGCAGCCGCGCGCCCATCGGGCTGGCTGCCGGGATCGGCGCGTTTCTGGGCGGGGTCGTTGTCCTTTATGCCTTTGGCATTCCCGGCATGGCGCTGATGCTGGACAAATCGCTGACCGAGGCCGCGCTGCTGATCACCGCCTATCTGCCCGGCGATGCGATCAAGGTGGTTCTGGCGGGGCTGGTGACGCAAGGGTTGGCCCGGATGCGCCCCGGCGCGCTGCTGTCGCGCCCGTGACCCTTGCGGACCTTGCCCGCGCCCGCCGGTCGGTGCGCGGGTTTCGTCCCGATCCGGTGCCGCTTGATGTGGTGCAAGACCTGATCACAACGGCGCGGATGGCACCTTCGGGCGCGAACCTGCAACCGGGGCGCTTCATCGCGTTGACGGGTGCGCCACTGGCCGGTTTGGTGGCCGCGCTGGAGGCGGCGATTGATGCCGACCGCCCCTTGGTCAGCGAATATCGCTGGTTCCCCAACCCGATGCCGCCCGAGATGAAAGACCGCCAGCGCGCCGCCGGCTATGCGCTTTATGCGGCGCTTAGCATCGACAAGCGCGATATGGAGGGGCGGCGCGCCCAGTTCCGCCGCAACTACCGGTTTTTCGACGCCCCCGTGGGAATTGTCGTCACGCTGGATCGGCGGTTCGGCGAAGGCGGGTTCTTCGATCTGGGCATGGCGGTGCAGACGCTGCAACTGGCAGCGGTGGATGCGGGGCTGGCCACCTGCGGCTTGGGGGCGCTGGCCAATTATGCCGACGTGGTGCAGGACCATTTGAACCTGCCCGCGTCGGATCTGGTGATTTGCGGCATGGCCCTGGGGCTGGAAGACCGGGATCACCCGGCGAATGCGACCCGGACGGTGCGGATGCAGTTGTCCGATTTCGCCGATTTTCGCGGGTTTGACTAGCGCCCGACGGGCAGCCACGTCACCGCGCCACCAACAGCGCCGTTCCGATCCCCCCGGCCGAGGCAATGGCCGCAAGCCCGGTCCCGGTGGTCAGATCGTGGAACAGCCGCACTGCAAGGATCGCGCCGGAGGCCCCGATCGGATGCCCCCGCGCCAGCGCGCCACCCCCAATGTTGACGCGTCCGGGGTCAAGGCCCGCACCGGTGACACAGGCGATGGCCTGCACAGCATAGGCCTCCATCACCTCGGCCATGCTCAGGTCATCGGAACGCAAGCCTGCTTGGGCCAGCGCGCACGTGATGGCGGCCACCGGGACAAGGCCGGGTTGCATCGGATCACCGGCCAGCGTCGTCCCGCCCGTGATGCGCAACACGCGCGTGTGGCGGGCAGCCAGACGATCCGACACCACCAGAACAAAGGCCGCGGCATCCGCTGCTACCGCCGCAGTGGCGGTCGTGATGCTGCCCGACAGAACCGGCGCGCGCGCGGCAAGGCGAGGTGTCAAGGGGCGGGCAAAGGCGTCGCGGGACTGCCCCGCCATTGGCACCATCTCGGACCCGTGGTTGGCGGCAAGCGCCTTGGCATGGCTGTCAATCGCCCACGCCTCGGCCTGCGCCCGCGAAATGCCCAAAGTTTGCGCCAACGCCTCTGCCGCGTCGGCCATGGCGGGGTCGCGGTCGGGCCAAGGCGTGAAGGGGGCCTGATCGTAGGCGCGGGGCGGTCCGCCGTCCGGGTCGGTCGCCAGACGCAACGGGCGGCGGGAATAGCTTTCGACGCCCCCCGCCAGCACCACCTGGGCGGCACCGCTGTCCACCAGCGCGCGGGCCAGCAACAGCGCGTCCAAGCCCCCCGCGCACTGCCGGTCTATGGTCAGACCGGCGCAGGGCAACCCTGCCGCGAGTGCCACCCGCCGCGCCGGATTGCCGCCCGCGCCCAACGCGTTCGACACGATCACCTCATCCACCTGCGTGGTGTCGATTCCTGCATCAATCAGAACGGCCCGGATGACAGGGGTCGCCAAGTCCTCGATCGACAGGCGGGCGAACGCCCCGCCGCGCGGGATGACGGCGGTGCGGCGGGCGGCAACGATGACGCTCATGCCCCCACCCGGCGGGCCAGGGCCGCAAGGTCGGTCTTGCCCGAAGACAGCACCGGCCAGTCGTCACACCAGATCACGGCGCGTGGGGCCTTCAGCGGGCCAAGGGCACTGCGGGCGGCGCGCAGGATCGCCGCCTCTTGGGCCTTGTCACCGCGCAGGACGGCAACCAGGACGGTGCCGCGCATCGCATCGGCGCGCGGCAGAACGGCGGCGCGGTCCACCCCCGGCAGGGTGGAAAGCCACGCCTCGATCTGTTCGGGAAACACGTTCTGGTCGGCCACGGTCACCATGCGCCCCACCCGCCCTGCCAGAACGAGCGCGCCATGTGCCAGATGACCGATTTCACCGACAGACAGCCAGCCGTCCTGCCAGCGGGCCTGTCCCATCCCATCGCCATAGCCCGCGAACAGATAGGGGCTGTTCACCCAAACCTCGCCCATCGTGCCCTCGCGAACCTCTGTTCCCTTAGGGTCACGCAAGGAAAGGGTGACACCCGGATAGGCCCGCCCGACAGAGGCAGGATCCACATCGTTGTCAGACAGGGTGACAAAGCTTGTCTCTGCCGCGCCATAGAATTCGCGCACCGCAGCCGTGGGGGCAAGCGCGCCAAGCGCCGCGCGCAATCCATCATCCAGCTTTGATCCGCCCACCAGCACCAGTCGCAGCCGGGGCAAGACCGGCCCGCCCCCCTCCACCAGCAGGCGCAACTGGGCGGGCGTGGCATAGATCACCGCGACGCGCCGATCCAGCAGCGCCTGTCGCTGCCGGTCCGGGCGCAGGCCGTCCAGCAAATGCACCTCGGCCCCAAGGCAGACCCCTTCCAATGCGCCATACAAGGACAAGGAATGAACCAGCCGCCCCAGCACCGCGACGGATAAGCCCGGCCCGATCCCGAACAGGTCTGCGTTGACGGCAAAGCTGGCCGCCCATGACGCCTGACTGCGCCGGATGCGCCGAGGTCGCCCGGAAGAGCCTGCGGTCAGCGTTTCGAACATCCCCGCGCCATGCGGTTCAGGTTCCGCCACGCCACCAATGCGAAAGGGCTGTTGCAACGCCGCGCGGGCCATGGCCTGCGCCAGCGCCACACCTGCGGGCCGATCACCGATCACCGCAGCCCCCGATTCCGCATGACCGGCGATACCCCCCGCCGCATCGAAAACGCGGGCCTGCCGATGCCAGAAGAACCCGTCCCGCGCCACGCCCTTGCCCCACTGAAGTCTGTGTTCACTCAAAGTCGACCCCGCCGGAACGTCAACCCGACGTCCGCTGTCTTTGGTTTTTTCTTTGCTCAAATACTCCACGGGGGTGCGGGGGTGTGAAACCCCCGCTGCGACGTCGATCACGCGAGCGATGTCAGTTTCCGTCGGCAGCAGGCGCTTCCGTCGGCGCGTCCTCGGGCGTCGCCGCTGGCTCGGGTGGGGCTGTCAGTATGCCGTTCAGCCATTCACCGGCGGCCACCTCGCCCCCGGCATAGGTCAGCGTACCCTGCCCCTGCCGCTTGCCCTTGACGAACGCGCCTTCATAGCGGTCGCCGTTGGGGTATAGCGCCAGACCCGTGCCGTCGATTTCGCCCTTGGTCCAGTCGCCCTGATAGACAAAACCATCAGGCATGGTGATCTGCCCCTTGCCCTGACGCACGCCAAGGGCGAATTCGCCCGCATAGACCGTGCCATCGGCCCAAGTCGCGCGGCCCATGCCGTCACGCACGCCTGCGCGCCATTGACCGGTGTAGGTGTAGCCGTCGGCATAGGTCATGGTGCCGATCCCATCCGGAAACGCCGCCCTGAACGCGCCGTCATAAACCGACCCGTTGGCATAAGTGGCGCGACCTTTGCCTTCGATCACGCCCTTGACCCAATCGCCCTCGTAGGTGGATCCGTCGGGATAGGTGATCTTTCCGCTGCCATGCGGCTGGTCGGCGACAAGCATCCCCTGATACGCCGATCCGTCAGGATACTTCAGCTTGCCCGGCCCGTTCGACGTGCCCTCCACCCATGTCCCGTCCAGCACATAGCCGTCCGCACTGCGGAAAAGGCCGGGGCCGTGGCGCTTGTCAGCCAGAAACTCACCTTCAAACACATCTCCGTTGGCATAGGTCGCCTTGCCCTTGCCCTGCCGCTGGCCGTCGACAAAGGCCCCTTCGTAGACATCGCCGTTGGGGTGAACCAGACGCCCGTTGCCGTTGATCTGCCCGCCCGACCATTCCCCCACATAGGTCAGACCGTCAGGCAATTTCAGCGTGCCGACACCTGACCGCAAACCGCCCCGCATGGCGCCGGTATAGACGGCACCGTCGGGATAGGTCACCTCGCCTGTGCCTTCCTTCACCCCGTTGATCCAGCCGCCGTCGTAGCGATAGCCGCCCGGGTCCTCCATCACGCCAAGGCCTGAATGCACCCCTTCGACAAAGCTGCCGGTGTAGACCGACCCGTTGGCATAACGAGCAACACCCGTGCCGGTGATCTTGCCCGCCACCCAGTCGCCGTCATAGCTGCCGCCATCGGGATAGGTGATCTTGCCCTTGCCGTCGGGCCGCGCCTCGACAAACGCGCCGGTGTAGACCGATCCGTTGGCATAGCGCATGGTGCCGGTTCCGGTGATCTTGCCGCCACGCCATTCGCCTTCGTACACCCCGCCGTCGACATAGGTGATGCGCCCGGTCCCATCGGGCTTGCCGTTGGCAAAGGTGCCTTCATAGACCGAGCCGTCGTCGTATTGCTTGGTCGTCACCGTGTCGTCCGATTGCGCCAGCAACGGTGCGGGCGCCATGCCGACCACCGCCGCCAGAACCGCCGCCCGCAGCACCCCACTGCCCGTCATTCCGTTCCGCCGCATCGCCGGTAACCATCCTTGCCACGCCCATCGGCAGACCCTAGCCGCAGCCTGCCTGTCAGACAAGCACCGGGCCAAACGGCGATGCCTTCCCCTTGGCCACCAACCTGCTAGAACCAGACCGAACAGACCCGGAAAGCGAACCATGGCCGATACCTTTCGCCTGACACTGGCGCAATTGAACCCGACCGTGGGCGCGCTGGATGCCAACGCAGCCCTTGCGCGCGATGCCTGGGCGCAGGCAAAGGCGGCAGGGGCCGACATGCTGGCCCTGCCCGAGATGTTCATCACAGGGTATCAGACTCAGGATCTGATCCTGAAATCCGCCTTCGTGCGGGATGCCGCTGCCGCCATTGCGAAACTGGCGCTGGATTGTGCGGATGGCCCAGCCATCGGCATCGGCGGTCCGTGCCTGCGGGACGGCGCGCTGCACAACGCATGGTTCATCCTGCAAGGGGGACGCATCACCGCGACGGTGTTGAAGCATCACCTGCCCAACAATGGGGTTTTTGACGAGAAACGCTTGTTCACCGTCGCCGATGTGCATGGGCCTTATGTCGTGAACGGCGTGCGGATCGGGACGCCCATCTGCGAAGACAGCTGGCACCCCGACGTGGCCGAAACGCTGGCCGAAACCGGGGCCGAAATCCTGATCGTTCCGAACGGGTCGCCCTATCATCGCGGCAAGCCGAACCTGCGGTTGAACCTGATGGTGGCGCGGGTGATCGAAACCGGGCTGCCGCTGGTCTATCTGAACATGACCGGCGGGCAGGATGATCAGGTGTTCGACGGCTGTTCGCTGGTGCTGAACCCCGGCGGGCATCTGGCGGCGCAGTTGCCGCAGTTCGACGATTGCGTGACCCACATCGATTTCCGCCGCACCCCGGACGGCTGGCGCGCCGAAAAGGGCATCATGGCCGACGTGCCGGTGATTTTTGAGGCGGACTATCGCGCGATGGTCGTGGGCTTGCGCGACTATCTGGCGAAATCCGGCTTTCGCAAGGTGCTGCTGGGCCTGTCGGGCGGTATCGACAGCGCCATCGTCGCCACCATCGCCGCCGATGCAATCGGGCCTGAAAACGTGCGCTGCGTCATGCTGCCGTCACGCTATACATCCGACCATTCCCTGCAGGACGCGGCCGAGGTCGCCCGAAACCTTGGCTGCCGTCTGGACACCGTGCCGATCACCGGCCCGCAGGATGCCGTGGGTGCGGCCCTTGCCCCGCTGTTTGCAGGCACCACCCCTGGCATCACCGAAGAAAACATCCAAAGCCGCCTGCGCGGGCTGCTCCTGATGGGCCTGTCGAACAAGTTCGGGGAAATGCTGCTGACCACGGGCAACAAATCCGAAGTGGCGGTGGGCTATGCCACGATCTACGGCGACATGAACGGCGGGTTCAATCCGATCAAGGACCTGTACAAGACCCGCGTCTTTGACACCTGCCGCTGGCGCAACGCCAACCACCGCCCCTGGATGCTGGCCCCGGCGGGCGAAGTGATCCCGCCGCGCGTCATCGACAAGCCCCCCAGCGCCGAATTGCGCCCTGACCAAAAGGACGAGGACAGCCTGCCCCCCTACGCCGTGCTGGACGACATCCTTGAGGGGCTGGTGGAAAAGGACCAGTCGGTGGCGGACATCGTGGCGATGGGCCATGACCGGGCAACCGTGAAGCGGGTGGAACATCTGCTTTACACGTCGGAATGGAAGCGGTTCCAGTCCGCGCCGGGCGTGCGCCTGACGCAAAAGGCGTTCTGGCTGGACCGCCGCTATCCGATGGTCAACCGCTGGCGCGACGACAGCGGGGGGTAAGCGTGGCAAAGTCCCGCTTTTTGCACTTTTCTTTTCGGTTTGCCCCCGTATAGTCCGCCACATGAAACGGTCCGGCCATATCCTTGCTGCCCCGATCGCGCGCTGCGCGGCGCGGCCGCTTGCGCTGCTTCTTAGCCGCCTCTGAGCGTGCCCTTGGGCGCGACCGCTCAGAGGTGACAAGCGCCCGCAAGACCGCAACGGGAACCAAGGAATTCAACGATATGACCGACCGCAGCTCGCAACCCCGCGTCCTGATTTTCGACACCACCCTGCGCGACGGCGAACAATCGCCCGGCGCCACCATGTCCCACGCCGAAAAGCTTGAGATCGCCGGCCTGCTGGATGAAATGGGCGTCGATATCATCGAAGCGGGCTTTCCCATCGCATCAGAAGGCGACTTCGCCGCGGTGTCGGAAATCGCCAAGCTGGCCAAGACCGCGCAGGTCTGCGGGCTGGCCCGTGCCAACTTCAAGGACATCGACCGCTGCTGGGACGCGGTGAGACACGCGCGTTTCCCCCGCATCCACACCTTTATCGGCACCTCGCCCCTGCACCGCGCCATTCCCAATCTGGACATGGACCAGATGGCGGAACGCATCCACGACACCGTGACCCACGCCCGCAACCTGTGCGACAACGTGCAGTGGTCACCGATGGATGCCACCCGCACAGAACATGACTATCTGTGCCGCGTGGTGGAAATCGCGATCAAGGCGGGGGCGACCACAATCAACATCCCCGACACCGTCGGCTATACCGCCCCGCGCGAAAGTGCGTCGCTGATCCGGATGCTGTTGGAACGGGTGCCGGGGGCGGATACGATCATCTTTGCCACCCATTGCCACAACGATCTGGGCATGGCGACCGCGAACGCGCTGGCGGCGGTCGAGGCGGGCGCCCGGCAGATCGAATGCACCATCAACGGTCTGGGCGAACGCGCGGGCAACACCGCACTGGAAGAGGTGGTGATGGCCATGAAGGTGCGCAATGACATCATGCCCTATCAGACCCGCATCGACACCACCAAGATCATGAACCTGTCGCGCCGCGTGGCCGCCGTGTCCGGCTTTCCGGTGCAGTTCAACAAGGCCATCGTCGGCAAGAACGCGTTTCTGCACGAAAGCGGCATCCATCAGGATGGCGTGCTGAAAAACGTCGAGACGTTCGAGATCATGCGTCCCGAAGACATCGGCCTGACGCAAAAGAACCTGACGATGGGCAAACATTCGGGTCGCGCCGCCCTCCGGTCGAAACTGCGGGATCTGGGCTATGAACTGGCCGACAACCAGTTGAACGACGTCTTCGTGCGGTTCAAGGCGCTGGCTGACCGCAAGAAGGAAGTCTATGACGACGACCTGATCGCGCTGGTGGCGGATCAGGCCACGATGACCGAACACGACACCCTGCACCTGAAACGCCTGCGCGTGATCTGCGGCACCGAAGGCCCGCAAGAGGCCGACATGACCCTGACGATCGAAGGCGTGGACCATTCCATCGACGCCACGGGTGACGGTCCGGTGGATGCCGCGTTCAACTGCGTCAAGATGCTGTTCCCGCACAAGGCCCGGCTGCAACTGTATCAGGTGCACGCCGTCACCGAAGGCACCGACGCGCAGGCCACCGTTTCGGTGCGGATGGAAGAGGACGGGCGCATCGTCACGGGTCAATCCGCCGACACCGATACGGTCGTGGCGTCGGTCAAGGCATACGTAAACGCCCTGAACAAACTGATCGTGCGGCGTCAGAAAACGGCTCCTGACAGCGATACAAAGTCGGTGAATTACCGCGACGCAAGCTGATTGCCCCCGGCGGTTGCGGCCTTTTGTCAAAGGATTGCAGCCGCCGCACTTACCCGATGTTCTATTGGGTCAAGAAAACGCGGGCAGGCGGGCAGTCCAAGCCGATAAAATGTTCGAATTGTGCAACAAATTGACTGTCACGCGGAATTGCGCCCCTCGCTTGGCAATGGGGTTTCGCTTGGCCGTGCCTGTCTTTATATGAAGTTGCCCGCCTTGGATTACTCCGAGTCGCGGGCACATTCTTATACGGACAGGACAGGACACCCCAGGCATGTCGATACTTTCAGGCCTTTTCTCGTCGGACATGGCCATCGACCTCGGCACGGCGAATACGCTGGTATATGTGCGCGGCAAGGGGATCGTCCTGAACGAGCCTTCCGTGGTGGCCTATCATGTCAAGGACGGCAAGAAGCAGGTCCTGGCGGTGGGCGAAGATGCCAAGCTGATGTTGGGCCGCACCCCCGGCAGCATTGAGGCGATCCGCCCGATGCGCGACGGCGTCATCGCCGACTTCGACACCGCCGAAGAGATGATCAAGCATTTCATCCGCAAGGTTCACAAGCGGACCACGTTTTCCAAGCCCAAGATCATCGTCTGCGTGCCCTATGGCGCGACCCCGGTCGAAAAGCGCGCGATCCGCCAGTCGGTCCTGTCGGCAGGTGCGCGGCGCGCCGGGCTGATTTCCGAACCCATCGCAGCGGCCATCGGCGCAGGGATGCCCATCACCGATCCCACCGGCAACATGGTCGTCGACATCGGCGGCGGCACAACCGAGGTGGCGGTGCTATCCTTGGGTGACATCGTCTATGCCCGGTCTGTTCGCGTTGGCGGTGACCGGATGGACGAAGCGATCATTTCCTATCTGCGCCGCCATCAGAACCTGCTGATCGGGGAATCCACCGCCGAGCGGATCAAGACATCCATCGGCACCGCACGCATGCCCGACGACGGGCGCGGCAGTTCGATGCAGATCCGTGGCCGTGACCTGCTGAACGGCGTGCCCAAGGAAACCGAGATCAACCAGGCCCAGGTGGCCGAGGCGCTGGCCGAGCCCGTGCAGCAGATCTGCGACGCGGTGATGCAGGCGCTTGAGGCGACACCGCCCGATCTGGCCGCCGATATCGTCGACCGTGGCGTGATGCTGACGGGCGGCGGGGCGCTGCTGGGCGATCTGGACCTGTCGTTGCGCGAACAGACCGGGCTTTCGATCAGCGTGGCGAACGAGTCACTCAATTGTGTGGCGCTTGGCACCGGCAAAGCGCTGGAATACGAAAAACAACTGCGTCATGTGATCGACTACGACAGCTGATGCCCTGAACCGGGGTCCGGCAGCAAAAGAAGGCAGCCGTGGGAAAGACGCGCAACACAGGCACGGATGATTTTTCCCGCCCCCTTCGCCGGGTTTTGGTGGGTCTTCTGATCATGTGCCTGTTGGGCATCTTTCTGCTGTGGCGGATCGATTCCCCACGGGTCGAACGGTTCCGCGCTGCGCTGGTCGATGCGGTGGTGCCATCGTTCGACTGGGCGCTGCTGCCGGTCACAAAGGCCGCCGCGATGATCGGCGATTTCCAAAGCTATACCCGCATCTACGAACAAAATCAGGAACTGCGGCGCGAGTTGCAGCAGATGAAGGCGTGGAAAGAAGCCGCACTTCAACTGGAACAGAAGAATGCACGCCTGCTCGATCTTAATCAGGTGCGGCTTGACCCAAAGCTGACGCATGTAACCGGCGTGGTGCTGGCCGACAGCGGCAGCCCGTTCCGCCAGTCGGTCCTGCTGAACGTGGGTGCGCGGGACGGCATCCGCGACGGCTGGGCCACGATGGATGGCATCGGTCTGGTGGGTCGGATTTCGGGTGTGGGCGAACGTACCGCCCGCGTGATCCTGCTGACCGACAGCAACAGCCGCATTCCGGTGACGGTGCAACCTTCGGGGCAGACGGCCCTGCTGGCGGGCGACAACTCTGCCCTGCCGCCGCTGGATTTTCTGGACGACGCCGATCTGGTTCGCCCCGGTGACCGGGTGATTACGTCGGGCGACGGGGGCATGTTCCCGGCGGGGCTGCTGGTGGGGCAGGTCGTCATGGGGACCGACCGCCGCCTGCGGGTGGCACTGTCTGCCGATTATCAGCGGCTGGAGTTCCTGCGTGTCCTGCGCAGCCACGAGTTGACGCCGATCACCGATCCCGGCGCGCTGGTGGCACCGCCCCCCACGCCCCCGGCCCCCCTGCCCGCCCCCGACAGTACGGGCGCCGAAGCGACCGAGGCGACCGATGGTTGACCCCGCCCGCACATCGGTCTGGCTGTACCGGGGCCTGTTCTTTTCCCTCGCGCTGGTACTGCTTTTTTTGCGCCTGCTGCCGCTGGGGTCGGTCGCGGGCGAATGGCCGGGGCCGGATATCCTGCTGTGCCTGATCTTTGCCTGGGCCGTGCGCCGCCCCGATTACCTGCCGGTGCTGCTGATCGCGCTTGTCCTGTTGGCCGAAGACCTGATCCTGATGCGCCCGCCGGGCCTTTGGGCGGCATTGGTGGTGCTGGGCGTGGAATTCATTCGCAACCGCGTCGCCCTGACGCGCGAGTTGACCTTTGCCGCCGAATGGCTGCTGGTTGCGGCGCTGATGGTGGCCCTGCTCTTGGCATATCGGCTGGTGTTTGCGATCGTGTTGTTGCCGCAACCCGCCTTTGGCTTTGCCATGGTGCAGACTTTGTGGTCGATCCTGTGTTATCCCCTTGTGGTGGCCGCGTCGCGCTTTGCCTTTGATCTGCGCAAACCCGCGATGGGCGAAGTCGATGCCTACGGGAGACGGCTATGAGACGGACCGCCCGCGACACCGAAGAAAGCGCGCGCAAAGTCAGCCGCCGCGCCCTGTTCATGGGCGGCGCGATGACGGCGATGTTCGCCGTTCTGGGCGCGCGGATGCGGTTCCTGTCGGTCGAACAGGCCGATCAGTTTCGCCTGCTGGCCGAAGAAAACCGCATCAACATTCGCCTGATCCCGCCCGAACGTGGCCTGATCCAGGATCGCAACGGCAAGCTGATCGCGGGGAACGAACAGAATTACCGCGTCACCCTGACGCGCGAAGACGCGGGCGACGTGCAAGAGGTGCTGAACCGCCTGTCGCACCTGATCCCGATGACCGCCGACGACATGCAAGAGGTGCTGCGCGACGTCAAACGCAACTCGGCCTTTGTGCCGGTCATCGTTGCGGATCGGCTGGACTGGGAAGATTTTGCAAAAATCGCGCTGAACGCGCCCACCCTTCCTGGCGTGACCCCCGAAACGGGACTGTCACGCCGCTATCCCCGGGCCGAGGATTTCGCCCATGTCGTGGGCTATGTCGGCCCGGTCAGCGAACGCGATCTGGCGGAATTTCCCGATCCCGACCCGGTGCTGCAACTGCCCAAGTTCCAGATCGGCAAGATCGGGGTTGAACGCTGGATGGAAAGCGATCTGCGCGGTGCCGCCGGCAACAAGCGGATCGAGGTGAACGCAGTGGGCCGCGTGATGCGCGAGTTGGAACGCACCGATGGCACACCGGGCGCCGACATCCGCCTGACCATCGATGCAGATGTGCAGAATTTCGTGCAAGCGCGCCTTGGCGATGAAAGTGCCGCCGCCGTGGTGATGGACGTGACCAACGGCGACATCATCGCCATCACCTCGTCGCCGTCGTTTGATCCCAACCTCTTCGTGCGCGGGATCAGTCAGAAGGACTATTCCACCCTGACCGAAGACGATCACCGCCCACTGGCCAACAAATCGGTGCAGGGGGCCTATCCGCCCGGTTCCACCTTCAAGATGGTGACGGCACTGGCCGCGCTTGAGGCTGGGGTGATCAGCGTCAACACCAGCCATTACTGCCCCGGCTATATCGAATTCGGCAATCGCCGCTTTCACTGCTGGAAACGCGGCGGTCACGGCAATGTCGATCTGGCGCGGTCGCTGGCGGAAAGCTGTGACGTCTATTTCTACGAGATCGCGCAAAAGGTCGGCATCGACAAGATCGCCGAGATGGGCAAACGGCTCGGCCTTGGCATCCGGCACGATCTGCCGATGTCGGCGATTGCCGAAGGGATCATGCCCAACAAGGATTGGAAGATGTCCCGCCACGGTCAGGAGTGGCGCATTGGCGACACGATCAACGCGTCGATCGGACAGGGATATGTGCTGGCCTCGCCGCTGCAACTGGCCGTGATGTCGGCGCGGATCGCATCGGGGCGGATGGTGGTGCCGCGCCTTGTCAGGTCGATCAACGAACAGGATGTGCCTGTGCCCGCAGCGGACCCGCTTGGGCTTGACGGGTCGATGCTGCGCGCGGTGCGCGAGGGGATGTTCAACGTAATGAACAGCCAGCGCGGCACCGCCTATTCATCGCGTATCGCGGACGAGACAATGGTACTGTGCGGCAAGACCGGCACCAGTCAGGTCCGCAACATCAGCACCGCCGAACGCGCGCGCGGCGTCACCTCGAACGAAGATCTGCCATGGGAACAGCGCGACCACGCGCTGTTTGTCGGCTTTGCCCCCTATGACAACCCGCGCTATGCGGTGTCGGTCATTGTCGAACACGGCGGCGGCGGGTCCGCCGTTGCGGCCCCCATCGCGCGCGACGCCATCCTGCGCGCGCTGTATGGCGACATCCCGCCCTTGACCGCCTATCCCGCAAACCAGCGGGGCCGGATCGAGACGGACCTGAAGAACCTGAAGCTGCGCCTGCCCGACGGCACCGCCCCCGGCAATTCCCGCGCATGAGGGCCACATGAGCTTTCTTGAATACCGGCTCAAGACCGTCCCGACGGGCCTACGCAAACTGCTGCATCTGAACTGGGCTCTGATCGTTCTGATCACGGCGGTGTCGTCGGTGGGGTTCCTGATCCTCTATTCGATCGCGGGCGGGAATCTGGACACCTGGGCCGATCCGCAGATGAAGCGCTTTGGCGTCGGCCTTGTGATGATGTTCGGCGTGGCGATGGTGCCGATCTGGTTCTGGCGCAACATGGCGGGCTTGGCCTACGGCGTGTCGTTGCTGCTGCTGCTGGCGGTCGAGTTCTTTGGCGTCGTCGGCATGGGTGCCCAGCGCTGGATCGACATCGGCCCGCTGCGCCTGCAACCGTCGGAACTGATGAAGGTCACGATGGTGATGATGCTGGCCGCCTATTACGACTGGCTTGACATCAAAAAGACCTCGCGCCCGCTGTGGGTGTTGATCCCGGTGGTGATGATCGTCGTGCCTACAGCACTGGTGGTGATCCAGCCGAACCTTGGCACGTCGATGATGCTGCTGTTGGGCGGGGCCGCGACCATGTTCGTGGCTGGTGTCAGCATCTGGTATTTCATCGCTGTCGGCGGGTTGATCGGCGGGGCCATCGCGGGGGTGTTTCTGTCGCGCGGCACGCCGTGGCAGTTTCTGCACGATTATCAGTATCGCCGCATCGACACCTTTCTTGACCCGTCCGCCGATCCTTTGGGTGCGGGCTACAACATCATGCAGGCCAAGATCGCCCTTGGATCGGGCGGGTGGAGCGGCAAGGGATTCATGCAAGGCACGCAAAGCCGGCTGAACTTTCTGCCCGAAAAACACACCGATTTCATCTTTACCACCTTGGGCGAAGAATTCGGCTTTCTGGGCGCGTTTTCGCTGCTGATCTTGTACGGGCTGATCCTTGTGTTCTGCTACACCTCCGCCTTGCAGAACAAGGACCGGTTCTCGTCCCTGCTGATCCTTGGATTGGCGGCGAACTTCTTTCTGTATCTGGCGGTGAACCTGTCGATGGTCATGGGCATGGCCCCGGTGGTGGGTGTGCCGCTGCCGTTCCTGTCCTATGGCGGGTCGGCCATGCTGGTGCTGCTTTTGGCCTTTGGTCTGATCCAAAGCGCCCACGTCCATCGCCCCCGCTGAAGGAAGCGCCATGCTGACTGTCCTTTTTGCCGCCCCCGCCCTGTGGGACGAATATCAGGCCCCGATGCGGGCCGCTTTGTCAGAGGCCGGGATTGCCGCCGATCTGGTGCAACAAGCCGACCCGGGATCGGTCGATTACATCGTTTATGCCCCGTCCAGCCCTTTGCAGGATTTCACCCCCTTCACCCGCGCCAAAGCGGTGCTGAACCTGTGGGCCGGGGTGGAACGGATCACCGGGAACCCGACACTGACCATCCCGCTGTGCCGGATGGTCGACCCCGCCCTGACCGAAGGTATGGTGGAATGGGTGGTGGGCCACAGCTTCCGCCACCATCTTGGGATGGACCGGCACATCGTCAATCCGGCCCATGTCTGGGACCCGACCTGCCCGCCGCTGGCACGCGAACGTCCCGTCGCGATGCTGGGAATGGGGGCGCTGGGGCTGGCCTGTGCGCGCGCGCTGATGGCGCTCAACTTTCCCGTGACGGGCTGGAGCCGCACGCCAAAGGCGGTCGACGGCATCCCTTGCCTGCACGGTGCGGACGGGTTGGCAACCGCCTTGCGCGGCGCGCAGATCGTGGTCACGCTGTTGCCCAAGACCGCCGATACCGAAAACCTGCTTGACGCGGCGCATCTGGCGCTGATGCCAAAGGGGGCGGTGATCCTGAACCCCGGCCGTGGCGCGCTGATCGACGATGACGCGCTATTGGCGGCACTGGATGCAGGGCATATCGGCCATGCCACGCTGGACGTGTTCCGCGTGGAACCCTTGCCAAAGGACCACCCGTTCTGGGCCCATCCGCGCGTGACCGTCACCCCCCACATCGCCGCCGACACCCGCGCCCCGTCTGCCGCCCGCGTGATTGTCGAGAATATCCGGCGGGGAGAGTCGGATTTGCCGTTCATCAATCTGGTGGACCGGGCACGCGGGTATTGACCACTGCGCGGCCCTGCGGCGACGGCATTTCGTCGGCTTTGGAACAGACGCCCCCTGCCCGCCCTTACAGACTGCCCGAAAACCAAGGGGCGGCGAATGCGGTATGGAACGGGCGTGGCTTTGGTTTTTGTGGCCGGGATCGTATGGTCGACCCAAGGTCTGATCTTTCGGCAAATCACCGAGGCGGGAACCTGGACCGTGCTGTTCTGGCGGTCGGTCGGGATGCTGCCGGTTCTACTGGGCTTTCTGGCGTGGCGGGCAAAAGGATTGCCGTTCGGTCTGATCCGCAAGGTGGGGTTGGCTGGCGCGATGGGTGGCCTTGGGCTGGTGATGGCCTTTGCCGGGGCGATCTTTTCAATTCAGGCAACCACAATCGCCAACGCCGTCTTTCTGTTTGCGGCATCCCCCTTCTTCACCGCGATTCTGGCCTGGCTGATCCTGCGCGAAGACGTGCGCCCCGCAACATGGGCCGCGATTGCACTGGCGATGGTCGGCATCTTCATCATGGTGCGCGAAGGGCTGGCCGCAGGCGCGATGGCGGGCAATGTGGCCGCGCTGATCTCGGCCTTGGGGTTTGCAATCTTTACCATCACCCTGCGCTGGGGGCGGCTGTCGGACATGCTGCCCGCCGTCGTGCTGGGCGGGGTGTTTTCCATAGTTGCGGGGGCGTTGGTGGCGGGGCAACTGGGCCAGCCGCTGTTGGTGCCGCTGCCTGACATCCTGTACGCCATGGGCATGGGGGCGGTGACGCTGGCCGGTGGCATGGTGCTTTATACGCTCGGCAGCCGGGTCATTCCCGCTGCCGAAGCGGCCCTTTTGTCCAACGTCGAGGTGATGCTGGCCCCGATCTGGGTCTGGCTGTTTCTGGGCGAAACGGCATCGACCGGCACATTTGTTGGCGGGGCTGTGCTGATGGTCGCGGTGATCTTCAACGCACTGTCCGGGGCCAGACGGATGCAGACCAGCGCGCCCATGGTGTGACCTAGCGATAGCGGCGAAAGAACCGCGATCTGGCATACAGGTCTTCAAGCCGCTTCATCCGCCCTTCGGTCACGTCCCAGGTCAACCCCTGCACCGCCGCAAGCAGGGTTTCCACCAGCACCAGTATCGACACCGTGGAATCCCAGGCACTCGGTGCCTCGATGTGGCAGGCAAGGGTGTGGCGGGCAAGGCTGGCAGCGGGTGACACCCAGCGGTCGGTGATCAGGATCACCTCGGCCCCCTGTTCCACAGCCATCTCGGTGACTTGCAGGACCGAGTTTTCATAGCGCCGGATGTCGAACACCAGCAGCACATCGCCCGGCCCCATGTCCAGCAGCGCGGGCGGCCATGTGTTCGACATGTCGGACAAAAGCGTGACGTCGGGGCGCACCACCTTCATCAGGGTCACGAAATAATCGGCCATCGCGTGGGTGATCCGCCCGCCCATCGCGAAAATCCGCCGGTTCCGGTCCGCCAGCAGCGCCGCCGTCGCGTCGAATTCGGCGTGGTCGATCTGGCCCAGTGTGGCCTGCAAATTCGCCACAACAGCATCGGCAAAGCGGTTCAGGATATGGGTGTCTGGCACACCCCCCGCCCAGCGGTCATGTTTGGCCAAGGGCGAGACAAGCATCGCCTCCACCTCGCCGCGCAGGGAATGTTGATAATCTGGATAGCCCTTGTAACCCAGCTTTTGCACCAGCCGCACCACGGTCGGGGTCGACACTTCGGCTGCCTTTGCAAGGGCGGTGATCGATCCTAGGGCGGCGACAGGATAGTGGCCCAGGATGTGGGTCGCCAACTGGCGTTCTGCCCGTGTCAGATCGGGCAGGGCCGCGCGCATTCGGTCCTCCACGGTCATGGTATCGTCCATTCGCGCCCTTTCGCACCTGTTGGCCGTGCCGCGCCGGGCAGCAGTCATCCGCGTTTAGCATGCCACGAATGACGCGTCCTGCATCGCTTCAGAAAACTTTGTAACAGAAAATACGCAGAAGAAAAATTCTTGACAGAACCTGCGTCAAAGGCCGACCGTAGACAAAACAAGATCAAGGTTCCGGGGGATGACTCGCCAAAGATGTGTGCCCAAGTTTCCACGAGGTCCCGGACCATCTTCCCCCCGGTGATCGAGAACGCCACAGGTCACGGGCGCGTCGTTCTGGTGTGCGAGCATGCGTCGAACGCCTTTCCGGCGCCTTGGGGTGATCTGGGCCTGACGGATGACCAGCAGCAGGCGCATATCGCCTGGGACCCCGGCGCGCTGGGTCTGGCGCGCGGGCTGTCACACCGGCTGGATGCGGTGTTGGTTCATGCGCCCGTCAGCAGGCTGATCTATGACTGCAACCGTGCGCCCGATATGGCGGGCGCAATGCCTGCCCGGTCGGAAATCCATGACATCCCCGGCAATGCTGACCTGACGGCAGATGACAGAGCCGACCGGACTGCCGCCATCTATGTGCCATTCCACGACGGTCTGCACGCGGTTCTGTCCGACCGCATCGCCCGAGGTCTGGCCCCTGTGGTGGTCACGATCCACAGCTTTACACCCGTGTTCCATAACACGCCCCGCACAGTCGAATTCGGCGTGATCCATGATGCCGACACAAGGCTTGCCGAAACCGTCCTTGCCTTGGCAAAGTCGGGCACCACACTGACCTGCGACCTGAACGCACCTTATTCGGCGGCTGATGATGTGACCCATACCCTGCGCCTGCACGCAACGCCCTATGGCCTGCCCAATGCCATGCTGGAGATCAGGAACGACCTGATCGCCACACCCGCCGCCGAATCGGCCATGGCCGCCGTTCTGGCCCCGGTGCTGGAGCAGGCCGTGTCGGCCCTGACGCAACCAGAGGTGGTCGAATGACCGCCACGCCCAGCACCCTGCCCCGTGCCATCCTGCGCTTTGTGCGCGTCGTGGATGCGATGAATCACGGGATCGGGCGGTTCGCGATGTACCTGCTGTTTGCCCTGATGGCGGTGCTGATGTGGTCGTCCATATCCAAGGTGGTCAGCACCCCGTCGCTTTGGACGCTGGAAGTCGCGCAGTTCATCATGGTCGCCTATTACATCCTTGGCGGTCCCTATTCGATGCAACAGGGCAGTCACGTGCGCATGGACCTGCTGTACGAACGGTGGTCGCCCAAAAAGCGGGCGGCGTGGGACAGCGTCACCGTCTTTGCGCTGATCTTCTATCTGGGTGTGCTGCTGTGGGGTGCCATCGACAGCACGGTCTATTCGCTGGGTCTGAAATACACCCCCATCGACGTAAGCTGGCTGCCCTTTGACATTCCATGGGCCAAGACCGGCTTTATGGAGCGCGCGCCTACCTCGTTCCGACCCTACCTTTGGCCGGTCAAGGTCATCATGTGCATCGGTATGATGCTGATGATCCTGCAGGCCCTGTCCTGCCTGTTCCGCGATATCGCGACGATCCGCGGAGAGGTGATCTGATGTCCTACGAAATGATCGCAGTCATGATGTTTTCCACCATGCTGCTGATGATGTTGACGGGACAGCGGGTGTTCGGGGTGATCGGTTTCGTCGCCACGGTGTCGGCGCTGATGCTGTGGGGCACCAACGCGCAGACCATGGGCTTTTCGGCGGCGATCACGCTGATGAAATGGTATCCGCTGCTGACACTGCCGATGTTCATCTTCATGGGCTATATCCTGTCCGAAAGCCGTCTGGCCGAAGATCTGTACCGCATGTTCCACGTCTGGTTCGGCCCCGTGCCGGGCGGTCTGGCCATCGGGACGATCCTGCTGATGGTGCTGATTTCCGCGATGAACGGGCTGTCGGTAGCGGGCATGGCCATCGGTGCCACCATTGCCCTGCCCGAGTTGTTGAGACGAAATTACAACAAGCTGATGATCACCGGGGTCATTCAGGCAGGCTCGTCCTTGGGTATCCTGATCCCGCCGTCGGTCGTTCTGGTGCTGTATGCGATGATCGCGCGGCAACCGGTCGGGCAGTTGTGGCTGGCGGGGGTGTTTCCGGGGCTGATGATGGCGGCGATGTTCGTGTTGTACATCTGGATCCGCTGCAAGATCACGCCGTCGCTTGGCCCTGTCCTTGCAGCCGACGAACTGGCGCTGGCGCAAAAGGACAAATATCGCCTGCTCGCCGCAGGGGCGCTGCCGTTCATGATCTTTCTGGTGATGATGGGGCCGTTCGTGCTGGGCTATACCAGTCTGGTCGAAAGCTCTGTCGTGGGTGCGCTGGCTGCGGTTGCGGCGGCGGCGTGGAAGCGGCGGCTGACCTGGGGCCTGATCGAAAGCTGCACCAAATCGACGTTGCTGGTGTCGTGCATGTTCATGTGGATCATTCTGGCCGCCCTGTCGTTCGGTGCGGTGTTTGACGGGCTGGGCGCGGTCAAAGCGATCGAAAATTTCTTTGTCGCCGATCTGGGCCTTGGCCCGTGGGAAATCCTGCTGCTGATGCAACTGTCCTATCTGATCATGGGCATGTTTCTGGACGACACCGCCATGCTGGTGATCGTGGCGCCGCTTTATGTGCCGCTGGTGGGCGCGCTTGGGTTCGATCTGATCTGGTATGGCGTGCTGTACACCATCACCTGCCAGATCGCTTATCTGACGCCGCCCTTCGGCTATAACCTCTTTCTCATGCGCGCCATGGCCCCGCCCGAAATCGGCATCCGTGACATCTATTGGTCCGTGTTGCCATTCGTTGGCGTCATGGTGCTGGCGCTGATGCTGGTGACGATTTTTCCGCAGATCGCCCTTTGGCTGCCCGAGCAAGTCTATACGAAATAACTGAACGGGTCGGATCAACCGCCCCACCCCCAACGTCCAACCAACCGGAGGCACGACAATGACGACAAGACGCAAGTTTCTGACCTCGGGCGCCCTTGCTGCGGGTGCCGCGACCCTGGCTGCGCCCACGACGCTGCGCGCGCAGGAACCGATCCGCTGGCGGTTTCAGACCTATGCCGGCGCGGTACTGGGTGAGTTTGTCACCAAGCCGGTGATCGACGCCATCAACGCCGCCGCCAAGGGCGAGCTTGAGATCGAGCTGTTCTATGCCGACCAGCTTGTCCCCACCGGCGAATTGTTCCGTGCGCTTCAGGCCGGCACCATCGACGCCGTCCATTCCGATGATGACAGCATGGCCGCCCCGGTCGATATCGCGGTGTTCGGCGGGTATTTCCCTCTTGCCACCAAGCATGCGCTGGACGTGCCGGTGTTGTTCGAACAGTACGGTCTGCGCCAGATCTGGGAAGAAGCATACAAAGAGGCGGGCGGCGTTGTCTGGCTGTCGGCTGCCGGGCAAGACCCCTGCAACTTCAACACCAAGACGCCGATCAAATCGGTGGCCGATCTGTCCGGCAAAAAGCTGTACACCTTCCCGACCGCGGGCCGCTTCCTGTCGCAGTTCGGCGTGGTACCGGTGTCGATCCCCTATGCCGATGCCGAAGTGGCGGTCCAGACAGGCGAGCTTGACGGCATGGCGTGGTCGGGCATCACCGAAGATTACACCGTGGGCTGGGCCGATGTGACCGATTACATCACCACGAACAACATCTCGGGTGCGTGGATCGGGTCGATGTACGTGAACGAGGCGAAGTGGGCCGAACTGCCGGATCACCTTAAGGCAGTCGTGCGCAACGCGATTGAAGCGGGCCACCACTTCCGCAACCAGTGGTATTGGGGCGGCGAGGCCAAGCTGCGCGCCACCGGCGACAAGCTGGAACTGACCTCGATCCCTGCGGCAGAGTGGAAAGAAGTCGAAGACGCGGCACTTGTGTTCTGGGACGAGATTGCCCAGCAGTCCGAACGGTCGGCAAAAGTGGTCCAAATCTTCAAGGATTACAACGCCATCACATCGAAATCCGGGCAGCCCTATACCTGTCTGTGACGCGACCTGCGGGGGCCGCATCGGCCCCCGCCCCCCCTTGAGATGCCAGAACCGGCCCCCACTGGGATGCCGGTCCATGTCGGTGAAAGATCATGCGGCCAACACGCCACATTTCAGCATGTATGGACAGAACGGCCCGCCACGGCACGCCGTTCGAAACCCGCAAACCAGAATTCGGCGGGGCCATCGGGCGCGGCTGACTGCACAGCACACCCGTCCCCCCGTTTTTCGCCCCCAGGGGCCACTGATCCAGACAGAAAGAGGCACATACCATGCCCGGCAACATGACATTCGACGCATTGAAAGAGGCCGTCGCGCGCGGCGAGATCGACACGGTTCTGGTCGCCGCCATCGACATGCAGGGCCGCCTGATGGGCAAGCGGTTCCATGCGGCGTTCTTCCTTGATGGCGGCTACAAGGAAACGCACTGCTGCAACTATCTGCTGGCCGTCGACATGGAAATGACGACCGTGCAGGGCTACAAATCCACCGGCTGGGAACAGGGCTATGGCGATTACGTCATGAAACCCGACATGTCCACGCTGCGCCCGCTGCCTTGGCAACCCGGCACGGCGCTGGTCTTGGCGGACCTGCTGGATCACCACACCCACAAGGAAATCCCCCACTCGCCCCGCGCGATCCTGAAAGGGCAGGTGGCGCGCGCCCGCGCCATGGGGTTCGAGCCGATGATGGCGACCGAACTGGAATTCTACATCTTCGAGAACAGCTTTGAATCGCTGCGCGACAGCCTGCGCGACCACGGCGGAATCCGTGATCTGAAACCGATCAGCGCCTATAACGAAGACTACCACCTGTTCCAGACCACCAAGGAAGAAGAGATCATGCGCGCCGTCCGTAACGGCCTATACGGCGCGGGCATCCCTGTGGAAAACACCAAGGGAGAGGCTGACGCAGGCCAGGCCGAGGTGAACTATCGCTATTCCGACGCGCTGGACACCGCCGACAACCATTCGATCATCAAGACGGCCGTCAAGGAAATCGCCTGGGCCAAGGGCAAGTCGGTCACCTTCATGGCCAAGTATGACCATCGCCGTGCGGGGTCGTCGGCGCATGTGCATCAATCCCTGTGGTCGCTGGACGGCAAACCCGCTTTTGCCGACGACGCCGATGTCCATGGCATGTCGGCGACGATGAAGCATTATCTTGCAGGCCAGCTTGCCCATGCGCGCGAAATCACCGCCTGCCTTGCGCCTTATGTCAACAGCTACAAGCGGTTCTGCGTGGGCATGTTCGCGCCGACCAAGGCCGTCTGGTCCGCCGACAACCGCACCGCTGGCTTTCGCGTCTGCGGCGAACACACCAAGGCCGTGCGGGTGGAATGCCGCATTCCCGGTTCCGACGTGAACCCCTATCTTGCCTGCGCGGCACTGTTGGCCGCAGGGCTGGCCGGGATCGAGCAAAAGATGGAACTGGAACCGGAACTGACGGGCGACATGTATGCCGCAGGCAATGTGCGCGAAATCCCGACCACCCTGCGCGAGGCAGCCGATCTGCTGCACGCATCGGCCATGTTGCGCGCCGCTTTTGGCGATGATGTGGTGGACCACTATCATCACGCCGCGCAATGGGAGATATCCGAGACGGACCGCGTCGTGACCGACTTTGAACTTCAGCGCCTGCTGGAACGCGCCTGACTGCGGGACGGCGGGAGTATTCCCCGTCACACCCACCACGCGAACCTACAGGCAAGGCGGGCAGCGCCCACCATAAGGACACCGAAAGATGAAACCGATCCAACTGATTTCCCCCGTCGACGGCTCTGTCTATGCCGAACGGATGCCGCTTTCGCTGGCAGATGCGACGGCCGCCGCCGCCCGCGCCAAGGTGGCGCAAAAGGCATGGGCCTCCCTGCCGTTGGAAGAGCGTATCGCCCGCGTCAAGGCTGGCGTGGCCAAACTGAACGAGATGAAGGACGAGATCGTCACCGAACTGGCGTGGCAGATGGGTCGTCCCACGCGCTATGGCGGTGAATTCGGCGGGGTGAACGACCGCACGAATTACATGTCCGACATTGCCGCCAGCGCGCTTGCCCCCATGGTGATCGAAGACAGCGACCGCTTCAAACGCTACATCGCGCGCGAACCGGTGGGGGTCGTGTTCGTCATCGCCCCCTGGAATTACCCCTACCTTACGTCGATCAACACCATCGTGCCCGCGCTGATCGCCGGGAACGCGGTGATCCTGAAACATGCCAGCCAGACGCTGGTTGTGGGCGAACGCCTTGCAACCGCTTTGCACGCAGGCGGGGTGCCCGCGGATGTGTTTCAGAACGTGGTGCTGGATCACCAGACAACCGAGGCTTTGATCGCGGCCCGCGCCTTTGGCTTCATCAACTTTACCGGATCGGTTGCAGGAGGGGCTGCGATTGAACGCGCCGCTGCGGGCACGTTCACCGGCACCGGGTTGGAACTGGGCGGCAAAGACCCAGGCTATGTCCGCGAGGATGCCGATCTGGATGCCGCCGTCGACACGCTGATGGACGGCGCGATGTACAACGCGGGCCAGTGTTGCTGCGGGATCGAGCGGATTTATGTCCACGAAAGCCTGTTCGACGCCTTTGTCGAAAAATCGGTGGCTTGGGTTTCGGCGCTGAAACTGGGCAATCCGTTCGATGCCGACACCACGATTGGCCCGATGGCCCACAAACGCTTTGCCGCCACCGTACGGGCGCAGATCGCCGATGCGGTCGCGTCCGGGGCGACCGCGCTGATTGATCCCGCGCTGTTCCCTGCCGATGACGGCGGTGCCTATCTTGCGCCGCAGATTCTGATCAACGTCGATCATTCGATGCGCGTGATGCGAGAGGAATCCTTTGGCCCGGTCGTCGGCATCATGAAGGTGAAAGACGACGCCGAGGCGATTGCCCTGATGAACGACAGCCCCTATGGCCTGACCGCGTCGATCTGGACGAAGGAGTCCGACCGCGCCGCAGCCATCGGCGCGCAGATCGAAACCGGCACCGTGTTCCAGAACCGCGCCGATTACCTAGACCCCGCGCTGTGCTGGACAGGGTGCAAGGATACCGGACGGGGCGGCAGCCTGTCGGTTCTTGGCTTTTACTCGGTCACGCGGCCGAAATCCTACCATCTCAAGAAGGTGACGAAATGACCCACTCTGTTCCCAACCGGAACTGGTCCTACCCTACGGCCATCAAATTCGGCGTTGGCCGCATCGCGGAACTGGCCGACCACTGCAAGGCGGCTGGTCTGAAAAAACCGCTGCTGGTCACCGACAAGGCCCTGTCGTCGCTGCCGATCACGGCGGCCGCCCTTGACGGGCTTGACGCCGCTGGCTTGGGCCGGGCGGTGTTTTCAGACGTCGATCCGAACCCGAACGAGGCGAACATGGCCGCCGGCATCGCGGTCTATCTGGCGGGCGGGCATGACGGTGTTGTGTGCTTTGGCGGCGGTTCGGCGCTGGACCTGGGCAAGATGATCGCGCTGATGGCGCATCAGCGGGCAGACCTGTCGGTGTGGGATCTGGAAGACATCGACGACTGGTATACCCGCGCCGATGCCAGCAAGATCGCCCCCATCGTGGCTGTGCCCACCACCGCAGGCACCGGGTCCGAAGTGGGGCGCGCAGGCGTTCTGACCAATTCCGCGACGCACAAGAAAAAGATCATCTTCCACCCCAAACTGCTGCCCGTTGTCACCATCTGCGACCCGGCGCTGACGGTGGGGATGCCGAAATTCATCACCGCAGGCACCGGGATGGATGCGCTGGCGCACTGCCTTGAGGCGTATTCGTCGCCCTTCTATCACCCGATGAGCCAGGGCATCGCGCTGGAAGGGATGCGGCTGGTGTTCGAAAACCTGCCAAAGGTCTATGCCGATCCCAACGATCTGGACGCGCGCGCGCATATGATGTCTGCCGCCGCGATGGGCGCTGTCGCCTTTCAAAAAGGACTGGGCGCCATCCACAGCCTGAGCCACCCCGTCGGCGCGGTGTATGGCACACACCACGGCACCACGAACGCCGTGGTCATGCCGATGGTGCTGGAGTTCAACCGGACCGAGATTGCCGACCGTATTGCATCGGCGGCGGCCTACATCGGCTTTGGCGGCGGGTTTGCCGGGTTCCATGACCGAGTGATGGAATTGCGCGCGCTTTTGAACATTCCGGCCAACTTGTCGGCGATGGGCGTGCAATTCGCCGATCTGGACATGCTGACCGACATGGCGCTGGAAGATCCGTCCTGTGGCGGCAACCCGGTGCTGATGACGAAATCCAACACACGGGCGCTGTATGACGCCTGTATGTAAGTGCGGCAAAAGGGGCAGCCCTGACGGATGGCGATGATCCAGCACATCACCACCGAAGTGGCCGTCATAGGCGCAGGCGTCATCGGCCTTGCCATTGCGGAACGCCTGACGGCTGAGGGGCGCGATGTGGTGCTGGTCGATCCCGCCGACCCCGGCAGCGGCGCAAGCTATGGCAACGCGGGCACCATCGCGGATTATGCGGTGATGCCCGTGGGCAGCCCGGACGTGCTGAAAAACCTGCCGTCGCTACTGTTTGACCGCAACTCGCCGCTGGCGATCCGGCGCGCGGCCCTGCCGTCGCTGGCACCGTGGCTGCTGCGGTTTGCCGCGCAATCCCTGCCCGCCGCCACCCGGCGCAACGCAGCCGCCATCGCCGCACTGGTGGCCGATGCCTGCCCGTCATGGCAGGCACTGGCCCACAGCATCGACGGGGCCGCGATCCTGCAAAACCGCGGGTGTCTTTATCTGTATGAAACCGCCAAGGCGTTTCGCGCGGCGGAAACCGACATGGCCTTTCGCCGCAGCCTTGGCATCAGCGTCGAACTTGTTTCGCCCGACACGCTGGCCACGATGGAACCGGGCCTGCCGCGCGTCGAAGGCGGGGCCGCGTTCTTTCCCAAGGCAGTCTTCATGTCCGATCCGGGGCAAATGGTGGGCCTGCTGGCCACCCACGTCACGGCACGCGCGCGCATCGTTCGTGCAACGGCCATGGGCATGGAACGGCAGGTGGACGGCATGATCGTTCACGGCCCCGGTCTGCGGCTGCACGCGCGCAGTGTGGTGATTGCCGCAGGCGCGCACAGCCGCGCGCTGGCGGCCTCGGCCGGCGACCGGGTGCCGCTGGACACAGAACGCGGCTATCACGTCGAATGGGACATGCCGACACCGCGCCTGTCGCGCCCCGCCTGCCCCACCACGCGCGGGTTCTACCTGTGCCCAATGGACGGGCGGCTGCGTGTGGCGGGCACGGTGGAACTGGGCGGGCTGACCGCCCCCCCATCGCCGCACCGCATCGCCAAACTGATCGAAGGCGCGCGCGCGATCTTTCCCGACCTACCCGCGCCCAGCCGCGAGTGGATGGGGTTTCGCCCGTCGATGCCGGATTCCCTGCCTGTCATCGGCCCATCCCGCGCCGGGCGCGACGTGATCCACGCCTATGGTCATGGGCACATCGGCCTGACATTGGCCCCGATCACCGCGCGGTTGGTGGCCGATCTGGTGGCGGGGCGCACCCCATCGGTGGATCTTGCGCCCTATCTGCCGACGCGGTTCTGATGGGCAACGGCGGGGGGCCAGCCCCCGGACCCCCGGGATATTTAGAGAAAGAGGAAGGCCCAGAGGTTGACCATCCGTCCTGTTTCGCGCGACGAGGGGTTCGGGTTGCAGGAGGATCGGTATGACGCGGCGGGCATTGGTGACGGGATCGGCGGGCTTTATCGGCTATCACCTGTGCAAGCGGCTGTTGGCTGACGGGTGGCAGGTCACCGGGCTGGACGGGATGACCGCCTATTATGACGTGACGCTGAAGCAGCGCCGTCATGGCATGCTGATGCAATCGCAGGGTTTTCAGGCGGTCGAAGGCCTGATCGAAACCCCCGGTCTGGTGGCAGGGTTGGTCGAGACAGGCGAATTTGACGCGATCATCCATCTGGCCGCCCAAGCCGGGGTCCGGTATTCCATCGACGCGCCACGGTCTTATGTCGAGGCGAACCTGATCGGCACGTTCGAGGTGCTGGAGGCCGCCCGCGCCCATCCGCCCGCGCATCTGCTGATGGCATCCACGTCGTCGGTTTACGGTGCCAACGAAGCGATGCCCTACGCCGAGGTGGACAAGGCCGACCACCAGATGTCGTTCTATGCCGCGACCAAGAAAGCGACCGAGGCGATGGGTCATTCCTACGCCCATCTTTACGCCATCCCCTTGACGATGTTCCGTTTTTTCACCGTCTACGGCCCATGGGGGCGCCCTGACATGGCGCTGTTCAAATTCGTGAAGGCGATCCTTGAAGGGGATTCGATCGACATCTACAACCACGGCGACATGCGGCGCGATTTCACTTACGTCGATGATCTGGTGACAGGCATTCTGCGCCTGATCGATGCGGTTCCCACCGAGAGCGTCGGCGCATTTGACAGCCTGTCCCCCGTCGCCCCGTTCCGCATCGTCAATATCGGCAACGGCACCCCGGTCGCGTTGATGGACTTTGTCGCGGCGGTCGAGGTGGCCTTGGGGCAAACCGCCAACAAGCGGTTCCTGCCCATGCAGCCCGGCGATGTGCCCGCCACCTGGGCCGACGCCACCTTGATCGAGGCACTGACCGGCCCGCTGCCGCGAACCGACATCCGCATCGGCGTCGCGCGGTTTGTGGACTGGTACAGGGGCTATTACGGGGGGTGACTGCCGTTCACAGCATCCCCGGCACGACCTGATCGGGGGGGCGGTGGCCGTCGGCAAAGGTCTTGATGTTGATCAGCACCTTTTCGCCCATCTCGATCCGCCCTTCCAGCGTGGCGGACCCCATGTGCGGCAGCAGCACCACATTGGGCAGTTCGCGCAGGCGGGGGTTCACCTCGTGGCCGTGTTCGAACACATCAAGGCCCGCGCCCGCGATTTCATGCGCGCGCAACATCCGCGTCAGGGCGTTTTCGTCGATCACCTCGCCCCGCGACGTATTCACGATCACGGCAGACGGTTTCATCAGCTTCAGCCGCCGCGCGTTCATCAGGTGAAACGTCGATGGTGTGTGCGGGCAGTTGATCGACAGGATGTCCATCCGGCTGACCATCTGATCCAGACTTTCCCACCACGTCGCCTCCAGCCCCTCTTCGACCTCGGGGCGCAGGCGTTTGCGGTTGTGGTAATGGATCTGCATGCCAAACGCCCGCGCGCGGCGCGCGACCGCCTGTCCGATCCGGCCCATCCCAAGAATGCCCAGCCGTTTTCCGCCCAGCCGTCCGCCCAGGAAGGCCATCGGCGACCAGCCCTGCCATTCGCCCGCCTGCATCACCGCCAGTCCTTCGGGGATGCGCCGCGTGACCGACAGGATCAGTGCCAGCGTCATGTCGGCGGTGTCTTCGGTCACCACGCCGGGGGTGTTGGACACAAGGATGCCCCGCTGCCGCGCGGTTGCGACGTCGATGTGATCAACACCTGATCCATAATTCGCGATCAGTTTCAGCTTGTCACCCGCCTGCCCGATCAACCCGGCATCGATCTGATCCGTCACTGTGGGCACAAGCACATCGGCCCGGCGCATGGCGGCGGCCAGCTCGTCGCGGGTCATGCGCGTATCGGGGTCGCGCAGTTCGACGTCGAACAGCTCTTTCATCCGCGTCTCGACAGGTTCGGGCAACCGTCGCGTGACTACAACACTCAGACGTCCTGCGGGCATCTTCGGCCTCCCTGCACTTCCAATTCACCACTCTGACTGGCAAAGTGGCGGGAAGCGGGGCAAGGCACAAGCCCCGGCATGATCCCCGGCGAAGACGTCGCAAGGGGCAAAGGCGGAACATCCCGGCGAAGACCCCCAAGACGGGCACGCATGGGCGAAACACAGGCAGGATGCGGGCGCATGGCAATGGCACGGCGGGCAGCAACGGCAGCCCTTATTTCGGTTCTGTGCATGGGTGCCGCCCCATCCGTTGCCATGGCCGCAACGCTGCCCGAACGGGCAAGTGTCCCGCCGAAACCGCGCCCGACCAGTCTGGCCGTGTCCGAGGACGTCGCGGCGGCGGCGGTGCAGCCTGCCCCGTCCGCGGCTGCATTGGTCGCCCCTGAACCCCGCGCAAAGCCCGCACTGCAAGCCCCGCCGCGCGATCCGTCAAAAGGTGCTGTCACCAACCTGCCCCTGCCCCGCTACGTATCGTTGAAGAACGGCGAGGGGAATGCGCGGCGCGGCCCGGGTCTGACGCATCGCATCGACTGGGTCTTCACCCGCACCGGAATGCCGCTGCGCATCACCGCCGAATACGAACATTGGCGGCGGGTCGAGGATGCCGAAGGCGCGGGCGGCTGGATCCATTATTCGCTGCTGTCTGGCGTGCGGTCGGTTCTGGTGGCGCAGGACATTGCCGAGTTCCGCACCCAGCCCGAAGACGCGGCCCCCGTCCGGTTTCAGGCGGAACAGAACGTCGTCGGCTGGATCATCGAATGTCAGACCGATTGGTGCCGGATTTCCATCGACGGCGAAAAAGGCTGGGTGCGCAAGGCCGCCCTGTGGGGCACAACCCCCGGCGAAGTGATCGAATAACCTCTGGCCTACGCCACCAACGCGGATTGCAGGACCGGTGCAAGTTGCGAGACGGTCGCGCTTGCACCCGGCCCCCCGCATGGCGTACCCGACCGAAAGACGTCCCCGCAATCACGGACCCTTGCGATGAACCTGCCAGATACCACGCGGCTGAATCTGTCGGCGGGCCTTGCCTCGGTCGCCGTCGCGGGCTGTCTTGTGGCGCTGAAACTGTGGGCGCTGGGGGAAACCGGTGCCCTGTCGGTTGCGGCGTCGCTGGCCGACAGCGCGATGGACCTGATGATTTCGCTGGGGGCGATGGCTGCGATCCTTTACGCGGCCAAGCCTGCGGACGAGGATCATGCCTTTGGTCATACGTCCGCCGAGGATCTGGCGGCGTTGGGGCAGGCTTTGTTCATCCTGATTTCCGCCGGGGTGATCGCCTGGGCCAGTGTGTCCCGCCTGCTGGACCCGCAGCCGGGCCGACTGGCCGCCGAAGGGCGCGGGATGGTGGTAATGGGCGCGTCGGTGCTGCTGACCATTGGTCTGGTGCTGTGGCAGGGGCGCGTTGCGAAAAAGACCGGCAACCGTGTGGTTGCGGCAGACCGGTTGCATTATCTGGGCGACCTTTTGCCAAATATCGGTGCGATTGCATCGCTTTGGGCGTCCAGCACCTTTGGGCTGGCCTCGGTCGATTCCGTGGTGGCGTTGGGGGCTGCGGGGATGCTGGCGTTGGGAGCCGTCCGCATCGGATCGGGCGCGTGGGATGCCCTGATGGACCGCGCCGCCGATCCGCATATCATCGACGGCATCGCCGCAATCGCCCGCGACTGGCCAGGGGTGCATGGCTATCACGACCTGAAAACCCGGACCGCAGGCAGCCGGGTCTTTGTCCATTTGCACATCGAACTGGATGGCGACCAGACCCTGCGCGCGGCGCATGACATCGGTGCCAGCCTGCGCCGCGCCATCATGGAGGCCTATCCCCAGACGGACGTGATCATCCACAAGGACGTGGCGCGACCCGCCGATTAGGGCATATCCTTGCCGTCGGCGGCTTTTTCTTCGCCCAAATACTCAAAAATTCCCCGACATCGCTCCCTGTGCCTCGCATTGCGGCATCCGTACTGCCAGTGGGTCAGATTGTTATCCGCACCTCGATCAGGCGTGGGCCCTTGCCCGCCAGTGCCGCGCGCATTTCGGCCGGGACTTGCGCCACCGACGCAAAGGGCAGATCGCAGGCCGCGGCAAAGGGTTGCAGCTTCAGCGGCGATGGCGTGCAGCCGATCACCGCAATCCCGGCATCACGCATGTTGTCGGCGATTTCGCGGTAGGCCGCGTTGTTCCAGACGACAAAGGTCACATCCAGCCCTTCATCCACCGCCACGCGCAACTCTGCCGGGCTGAATTGCAGACCGCCGTCCCCGATCAGGCAGACCACCGGCACGCCGGGGGCTGCGATGGCCGCCCCCACCGCCGCACCGGGGCCAAAGCCAAGCGCGCCGTATCCGGTTGCAGCGTTGAACCAGCCGCCGGGGCGGTCATGGTCAAAAAACAGGTTCGCGGCATAGACAGGCTGCGTGCTGTCGCCAACGATGATGGCACCGGGAACCGCCGCACGGATCGCCTCGACCATGTCCAGTTGTGCGGGCATTTGCGGGTTGCAGGTGGGCAATTCAGCGCGGCAAGCCTTGCGCGCCTCGGCCGCCGCTGCCATGCCCCACCCGGAATGGGGTGCGATGTGGGACAACAGCGCCCGCGCCACCGCGCCGACATCGCCTTGCAGCGCCAATGCACAGGAGTGGCGGGCCAGTTGATCGGTGCAAAGATCGACGCGGATCATCCCCGACAGATCGGGCAGGCCGCCGCGCACATACATGTCGTAGTCGGTCGGGCCAAGTTCCGTGCCAAGCGCCAGAACCCTGTCCGCCCCGCGCACCAGATCGCGCGCGGCGGTCAGGCTCATCGATGCTGGCACACCAAGGGGGTGGTCGTGCAGGATGCCCCGCGCGTTGGTCGTCATCACCACGGGCGCGTCCAGCGCGTGCGCCAAGGCCTGCACTGCATCCCCCTGCCCACGGCACCCGCCGCCTGCAAGGATCACCACGCGCGCCGCGTCATTCAACAGGGCTGCCGCGTGTTCGACATTCGGCATCTTTGGCACAGGCAGGGGGGCGGGGGCGCGGGGTTCGGGTGCCTGCATCGGCATCACGTCCACCGGCACCTCGATATGCACAGGGCCCGGGCGGCCCGTCGCCATTTTCGCAAAGGCCGCATCCAGCACCGCGTCCAGATCGGCCGGATCGTCCAACTGCCACGTCGGGCACAGCGTCGCCACCATCGCCGCCTGATCGGGCAATTCGTGCAGCAAGCCCAGTCCCTTGCCCAAGGACGCCCGCCGGTTGACGCCCGATATCACCAGCATCGGCACCGAATCCGCGCGCGCTTGCGCCATCGCCGTCAGCGCGTTGGTCAACCCCGGCCCGGTGATCACGAACGCCACCCCCGGCTTGCCCGACACGCGGGCATAGCCATCGGCCATGAAGCACGCCCCCTGTTCATGGCGCGGTGTGATATGGCGGATGCCGCTGCCCGACAGGCCGCGGTACAGCTCGATCGTATGATAACCGGGGATGCCGAACACGACATCGACCCCGCGCGCGGCCAGCCCCGCCACCAGCGCCTGCCCGACGGTCGTCATGCGGCCACCCGTGCGGCAGCAAAACCGGCAATGCGGTCACAGGCGGCTGCCAGCACCGCATCATCCTGCGTCAAACTCAGCCGCAGCCACCCCGCCAACGCCGCACCAAAGCTTTCGCCCGGCATGACGGCAACCTGTGCGCTGTCCAGCAGCGCGCGGGCGAAGCCTTCCCCGCTCATCCCTGTCGCGCGCACATCGACCAGCGCGAACATCCCCGCCTGCGGGCGATGCACGGCCAGGCCTGCCACACCGTCCAGCCGGTCCTGCACCAGCCCTGCACGGCGGTGAAACCGGTCCGCCATCCCTGCCGCCACGGGCGACGGGGCGGACACCGCCGCCGCCGTCATGTCAGCGATGAAGGGCTGATTGCCGAACAGCATCGTTTCGGCTAGCGGCAACAGCCGGTCGCAGAATTCAGCCGGACCCACGCACCACCCAGACCGGAACCCCGGTGCCGCGTGGGATTTCGAGATGGATGAACAAACGATCACCCGGTCGGCAAAGTCCGGCAGATCGAGCGGCGAGGCGAATTCTACCCCCGGAAACACCAGATCCTCGTACACCTCGTCGCACAGAACCCACAGGTCATGCGCCCGCGCCAATTCGCACAGCGCCACAAGGTCTGCTTTGCCCAGCACGGCCCCTGTCGGGTTGTGCGGCGAATTCAGGAAAAGAACGCGCGACCGGGGCGTGATCCGTGCCGCCACGTCATCCGCCGCCAGGCGAAACCCAGCCTGCGCCCGGAGCGGCACCGGCACAACCGTGGCCCCGGTTGACCGGATCAACCCTTCATATGTGGCATACATCGGATCGCCCACCAGCACCTCGTCCCCCGCCGTGACAAGGGCGTTCAGCACGGCATAAAGGGTGGTCTGCGTGCCCGGAAAGCACATCACCTGATCCGTCCCGATCACCCGCCCGCGCCGCGCGGTGTAGCGGTCGGCCAGCGCGCGCAGCAGGCCAGGTTCGCCCCGCCCGTTGGAATATCCGGTGCGCCCCGCCTGCATTGCCGCCACCGCCGATGCGGTCAGCGCGTCAGGTGTGGGAACGTCCGGCTCTCCGATCGTCAGTTCGATGACGTCCTGGCCTGCCGCCTTCATCCGGCGGGCGCGGCCGTGGATTTCCCATTTCGCACCACCAAGCCCGGCAAGGCGATCGGTGACGGGGGCATATCTCATGGCGTTTCCTTTTGGTTGATGGGGGCCAGATCGACCCCCAGAATGGCCCCGATTGCGGTCAGGCCAATCCGTTCCAATTCGCCGGGGGCAAAGCCTTCGGGCAAAAGACCCCCTTCGATCCACAACCCGTCGATCAATGCATTGCACGCAATCGCGTCGGCGCGCAGTCGTTCAGGCGCGGATTTGCGCGGCAAATCCGCGATCAGCGATTGCAGCAGGTCGCGATAGCCCAGATACCCGGCCTCGTGCGCGGCGCGCAGGGCGTCATCGCGGCGTGCCAGATGCAGAAAGCTGGCCCAGACCGACACGGCCACCGGGTCCAGCACCGGATGGCGCACCGATGCCGCGACAAAGGCCCGCAACCGCGCCACAGGGTCAGGCGGTGTGCTGTCCAGAACCCGCGCGGCATCGACCGTCAACCGCTCCATGATTCGGGCATAGGCGGCGCGAAGAAGGTCTTCCTTGGTCTGGAAATAGTGCCGGATCAGCCCCGGCGTCACCCCGGCGCGGGCGGCGATTTCGCGCACCGTCGCCGCCTCGATCCCACCTTCGGACACAAGGTCCAGCGCCGCCGCGATCAGCGCGTCGCGGCGGGTCTCTTCGGCCTCGCGGCGATAGGGGCGGCGGTCAGGGTCGGTCATCGGGTCGGGTCCGTCAATTATACGACTGTATAATTGCAGACGGTTTCGCGACCGACAAGGCCCAAAATCCGGTGCCGGATGCCCGCAAAAGTGCAGCCTGTGCATCTGCCGCTTCCATTTGATCAAATTCCACGTCATAACGGGCCGCATCACGCGACAGGGACGCTGACGATGACCCAAGACCTGATAGCGGGGGTGCGCCCCGACCGGCTGGCTGCCCTTGCCGGGCGCGAAGCGCGCCGTTTCGCCGCCAGTCGCCCGATGGCACAGCAGGCGCTGAAGGCGGACGCCGGGCATTGGCTGAACGGGGTGCCGATGCATTGGATGGCCGATTGGCCGATGCCGCATCTGCCACTGGTCGCCAAGGCGAGGGGCGCGCGGCTGACGGATATCGACGGCTATGAAATCGACGACTTCTGCCTTGGCGATACCGGGTCGATGTTCGGGCATTCGCCCAAACCCGTGGCAAAGGCCATTCGCAAACAGGCGCGCCGGGGCCTGACTTATATGCTGCCCACCAAGGATGCGATGGCCGCGGGCCGCCTGTTGACGCAGCGATTTGGCGATTTTCGGTGGCAGATCGCCACCACCGCGACCGATGCCAACCGCTTTGCCCTGCGCGTGGCGCGGGCGGTGACGGGGCAACCAAAGGTGCTGGTGTTCAACGGCTGCTATCACGGCACGCTGGACGACACGATGGTGGAACTAGACCACGGCAAGACGGCGAACCGCGCCGGGCTGGTGGGGCAGGTCCACGACCTGTCCCTTGGCGCCCTCGTCTGCGAATTCAACGATCTGGCCGGGGTCGAGGCTGCGCTGCAAACCGGCGAGGTTGCGGCGATCCTGACCGAACCGGTGATGACCAATTCCTGCATGGTCCTGCCCGACGCAGGCTTTCACGACGGTCTGCGCACCCTGACCCGCCGCTACGGCGCGTTGCTGATCATCGACGAAACGCACACCATATCAACCGGTTTGGGTGGCTATACGGCGGTGCATTCTCTGTCGCCCGACATGTTCGTGGTCGGCAAATGCGTGGCGGGCGGGATGCCCACTGCCGTCTGGGGGATGCGGGCGGACGTGGCCGACCGCTTTGCCACCTATGAGGCGACCCGCCCTGCCGGGCATTCGGGCATGGGCACCACACTGTCGGGCAATCCGATGCAATTCGCCTGCCTGCGCGCCACCTTGGACAAGGTGATGACCCCCGCCGCCTACGGCCACATGGAGGCCGGGGCCGAACGGCTGTCGGCCGGTCTTGCCGCCGCCATCGACCGCCACCGCGCGCCCTGGCATGTGGTGCGCGTCGGCGCGCGCGTCGAATTCATCTGCGCCCCCGGCCCGCTGAGAAACGGGACCGAGGCCGCCGCCGCCCACCAACCGCAGGTCGAGGCGGCCATCCACACCGCCCTGCTGAACCGGGGCTGCCTGATTGCGCCCTTCCACAACATGATGCTGATCAGCCCCGCCACCAAGACGCGCCAGATCGACCGCCTGATTGCGGCGTTTGACGAAATCCTGACCGACCTTTTTTGATCGAGACACCAGACATGACCGACCAGATCAGCCCCTCGGGTTCGACCGTATCCGAGGCCGAGGCGTTCCTGACCGCCCACCCCGAGATCGAAGCCTTCGATATCGTCCTGCACGATGCGAACGGAATAGGCCGGGGAAAGATCATCCGACGGTACGAACTTTTGTCTTTTTACAACAATGGACGCCATCTGCCGATCTCGATCCTGGGTCTGGATATCTGTGGCGAAGATGTGCATGAAACCGGGCTGATCTGGGATCAGGGCGATGGCGACCTGCGCGCCTGGCCGATCCCCGGCACGCTGAAGGCGTTGCACGCCACGACGCCGCCACGCGGCGAGGTGTTCATGTCGATGTACGATCTTGATGGAAACAAGATGTCATCCGACCCCCGCCACGCCCTGCAGCGCCAGGTCGATGCCATGGCGGCCGAGGGGCTGTATCCATCCGGCGCGTTCGAGTTGGAGTTCTTTCTGCTGGCCAACGACCGCGGCCCCGATGGCAAGGTGCAGCCCGCCCGCGATGTGCTGGATGGCCGCGCCAGCCAGAAGACCGAGGTCTATTCGGTCGATCATCTGCACGGCATGTTGCCGCTGTTTTCCGATATCTATGCGGGGGCGGAAAAGGCCGGGATCAAGGCCGAAACCATGATCTCGGAATATGCGCCGGGCCAGTATGAACTGACGCTGCACTACCGGACGGATGTGATGCAGGCCGCCGACGACCTGATGCGGCTAAAGCGGATCGTGCGGGCGCAGGCCCGCGCGCATGGCGTGACGGCCTGCTTCATGGCCAAACCGGTCGAGAAATACGCTGGTTCCGGCATGCATTTCCATGTGTCGCTGATGGATCGCACCGGCAGGAATGTCTTTGTCGAACCGGTTGAGGGGCAATGGTCCGACACCATCCTGCACGCCTTGGGCGGTCTGCGCGCGACGATGGGGGAATCGATGCTGGTGTTTGCGCCGCACGCGAATTCATGGCGGCGCTTTGCCAGCCAGTCCTATGCGCCGGTGTCGCCCACCTGGGGCGTCAACAACCGGTCGGTGGCCCTGCGCATTCCGGCGGGCGACATCAAGGCGCGGCGGATCGAACATCGCCCGGCGGGGGTGGATGCCAATCCCTATCTGGTCGCAGCCACCGTTCTGGCCGGTGTGCGCCACGGCCTGAAACACCGCATCGATCCCGGCCCTGAAACCACCGGAAACGGCTATACCGATGCACAGGACGCGCCGCCCATTCCGGTGGACTGGCGGTCTGCCATCGTCGCGGCACAAGGCTCGGCCTTTCTGAAAGACGCCTTGGGCGAGGACATGCACCGCACATTCACCGCCATCAAGGCGGCGGAATACGCCCGCGTCGCGCGCACGGTGTCAGAGGTCGACTTTGATCTTTACCTGCACACGGTCTGACGCCGTTTCACGTCGCGTCAGGTCATCCCGGCATTGCGAGCAATCATCGCGGCATGGGTGCGGTTCTTTGCACCCAGCTTGCGGCTGAGGGTTTTGACATGCAGTTTTACCGTCACCTCTTGGAGGTCCAGATCGCGGGCAATTTCCTTGTTGGATTTGCCTTCGCAGATACCGCGCAGCACGTCGCGTTCCCGCCGGGTCAGGGCGGAAACCCCCTCGGACAGGCCAGTCGTCCCCTGCAAAAGTGAAATGGGCGCAAAGGTTTCGCCCATTGCCATGACCTTGACGGCGGCAACCATCGCCTTTGATGACAGCGTCTTGGGCACAAAACCAGCCGCACCGGCCCGCAAGGCCGCCGCCGCCAGATCGCGCTGGATGGTGCCCGAGATGATCGCGACCGGCGTGTTCGGGGCGATGGCGCGGACAGCGGCCAAACCTTCAAATCCGTTCATGCCGGGCATGGTGTAGTCCAGCAGGATCAGATCGAACGGCTCTTCCTTTGCCAAAGCGGCCAGCGCTTCCGGCAGATCGGCCACGGCCACGACCTTTTCAACGCCTTCGGCCTGCAGAAACGCTGCCAACGTTTCGCGAACAAGATCATGATCGTCCGCCAGAAGAAGGCGCATGGCAGCGTTTTTCGTCGATTTTTCCATTGCGCCATTCGATTCACTTCGCAATGGAACGCAAGCCCCTTGTGCTTTACCGTGCGGGAAATATTGGCGGATGACCGCCAAGACAAAGCAGGGCGACAGGCGGCGATGCAACGCTGGAGATCGGACCACTCGATCATGGGAATGCTGAGGCTGTCAGGAACGGCGGCAATCGTCGGGTTCTGTCTGATCGGCATGGCGCTGCTGGCGTACGAGGTGAGTACAAGGCTGGATGCGCTGGAACGCGCGAATTCCGACAATACGCAATGGGTGATGATGCAAACCGAGGTCGAGGTGCTGCGCCTGCAAACGGCCGTTCTGGAGGCGACGAAGGACTCCTTCTCGGCGACGGACACCCGGTTGGACACTGTGCGGCGCTGGTTCGACGTCCTGTACAGCCGCGTGTCGATGCTGGAGCAAAGCCCGGTTTACGCTCCCTTGATCCGCCAGCCCGAATACACGCAGCAACACGCCATGCTGCGGGCATTTCTTGACGGATTGGTTCCCGTGATCGACGGCCCGGATGAGGGTTTGGCCAAAAGCCTGCCACAGGTAGAGGCGGCCCTGCCGGAGATCCGCGCCGCCGCCCGCACAATGACGCTGAACGCCCTGTCGGAATTTGCAGCACAATCCGACATGCAGCGAAACTCTATTTCGGACACGTTGGTGCGGCTGGCGGTGTTGACCGGTGTGTTGATCTTTGTGATGGGCGGACTGTCGTTCGTGCTGTCACGGATGCAGCGCAAAAGCGAACGGCAGACCGAAGAGGTACGCGAAACCGGCGTCCGCCTTTCCACCATTGTCGAACATTCGGCGGATGCGATCGTGGTGACGAACCGGGCCGGGATCATCGTCGAATTCAACCCGGCGGCGCAGGCGATCTTTGGGCTGGGGCGCGACAAAGCCTTGGGTCAAAAGGCGCTGAACCTGCTGTCTGCCGATGACGACGATGGGGCGCAGAGGGCGCAACTGGTATCGTTGTTCGTCAGGGAGTTCGTGCCCGGTGCGGGGCCCCTGCGCCTTGAGATGGACGCGCGGCGCGCTGATGGCAGCCATTTTCCTGCCGAACTGTCGGTTGCGGTCAGCGGGCCGGGCCGTGACGGGCTGGTCGTGGCTTTTGTTCGCGACATTTCCCAACGGCGTCAGGCGCAACGTGAACTGACCGACGCCCGCGACCACGCCCTTGCCGGCGAAAAGGCCAAGGCCGAGTTTCTGGCCGTGATGAGCCACGAAATGCGCACCCCGCTGAACGGGTTGATCGGGTCGATGGACCTTTTGGGTGACACCGACCTTGATCCTGTGCAACGGCACCTGCTGAACGTGATGATGACGTCGGGCGGGATGTTGCTGTCGCATGTGAACGCCGTTCTGGACGTGTCGCGCGCCGAGGCGGGGGCGATGCGGCTGGTGGACACCGCCTTTGATCTGGACCGGCTGGTGGCCGAGGCGGTTGCCAATCAGGCCGGGCTGGCCGCGGCGGGCGGCAACGTCATCACCATCGAACAGGTGGGCGGGCCGATCGGTCTGGTGCGCGGTGATCCGGGCCGGGTGCAGCAAGCGGTGCTGAACCTGATCGGCAATGCGGTCAAATTCACCCGCGACGGACGTATCACGGTTGAGACCGAACGGCTGTCGGCCACCGAGGCACCCAATGGGGCCGAAGCCGTTGAGGTCCGGGTGATCGACACCGGGATCGGTATACCCGAAGATCAGATCGACCGCATCTTTGAAGATTTCGTGACGCTGGACGCGGGATATGACCGCATCAACGGTGGCACCGGTCTGGGCCTTGGCATCGTCAAGCGGCTGGTGCAGGCGATGGGCGGCGAAATCGGTGCCGAAAGCGTCGAAGGTGAGGGAAGCGTGTTCTGGCTGCGCCTGCCACTGCCGGTCGCTGCGGCCCAGACCACCCCGGACCGGGCGCGGCCAACTGATGCGCCCCCGACGGCCCCGCTGTCGGTGCTGGTGGTAGAAGACAACGAAATCAACCGCTTCCTGTTGCGCCGAACGCTTGAAGTGGCGGGCCATCAGGTGACCGAAGCCATCGATGGACAGGATGGCGTGGCGCTGGCCGAGGCGACGTCGTTTGATGTCATCCTGATGGACATCTCCATGCCCCGGCTGGACGGGATCGAGGCGACACGCCGTATCCGGTCTGGGATTGGCAAATCCGCGCAGTCTCGCATCATTGCCCTGACCGCGCACGCCCTGCCCGCCGAGATGGACCGCTTTCTTGCCGCCGGGATGGAGGCGTGCCTGACCAAACCTGTCAGCCGCGCCATGCTTTTGGCCGCACTGGCCGGACCCGTTGCGACGGCATCAGGGCCGACCCCGGATGCCGGCGTGGATCAGGTTCTGGACCGCACCAGCCTGCAACAATTGGTCGGCCAGATCGGCCCCGCCGCTTCGGCGTCGCTTTTGGTGCGCTTGATTGACGAGGGGGACGCGACCATTGCAACGGTCATGCAGCTTGACCGCGCACAGGCTGCCGAGGAAATCCGGCGCGTGTGTCACCATCTGGCCGGAACCTGCGGCGCCTTTGGCACCCGCCGCCTGCATGTCGTGCTGGCACGGATCGAACAGGCCGTCATTGACGGCGATTCCGCCGCGATGTCGGCAGAGCTTTCGGCCCTCCCTGCCCTTTGGGCCGACACGCGCGCAGCGCTTCAGTCCGAGGCGACCTCTTTGGCGGCAGCGGCCTGATCAGCCCCGCGCTGCAACGCGGCGGCAATCAGCGCAGGCACACGCGGGTCGCAGCCAACCGGGTTCAGCAACCGCGCGCCTGACCCTGCCGCTGCCAAGGCCTGCGGCAGGTCGTCGATGACATGCCCCCCCCGCGCGGCAAAGAACGGCAGCACCACGGCATCCGGGCCAAAGTCGGCGGCAACATCGGCGATGCGCGGTTCCTGATCGATAAACGCCGCCTTTACGCGGGCAAATCCGGCCTGTCGGACGCGGTTGGCCACGGCATAGGCAACTTCGGACGGTGCTGTGCTGCGGAACGATCCATGCGCGGCCAAGAGCACAGGCGTTTCAGCGATACGCCCCGCCGCCGCCTCGACCGCCAGCGTCACGGTCAGGGCCTGCACCGCGTCATCCAGACCGAACGGTTCCAGCACAGACCAGTCGACGGCACCTGCCTGTGCCAATCGCGCGGGCAGGTTCTGCTTTGTGAACCACCCCCCCGCCATGAACAGCGGGTAGATCAATCCCCCCGGCCCCGCCTGCGCCAATTGCGCCGCCAGCGCGCCGGGCATGGCCAACGTAGCCGATGCAACCTGCCAGCCGGGCATCACTGCCTGAACCCGGGCCGCCAGCGCGGCAATCTCTGCTTCGGCGGGTTCGGGGTCTGACGGTTGCCCGTGCGAGACGATGATGGCGTGGGTCATTGGGCCCTCCTGTCGCGGCATAGCTAAGCGGTGGGGCCGCTGCGTCAACCCGTTAACCGCCGGGGCTGGACAGACCGGGCAGCACATCGGCAGTCACCGTTTCCCGGCAATGGTCGACAAAGGCCGCAACGGTGCGGCGCGGCGGGCCGCCCGCTGGCAAAAGCAGCCCCATCCGCATCGGCGGCAGCGGGGCCTTAAGCGGCATGAACACCAGCCGTCGCCCGTCTGGCGCGCGGTCCGATCCAAGGCGGATGTTGGCGATGGAATAGCCAAAGCCGTTCGCCACCATGGCCCGCATCACGCCCATGTCCCGGGTGCGTTCCGCGATCACCGGACGCAACCCTTGGGTGCTGAAGAACGACAGAAAGTAATCGGCGCTGTAGGGCAGATCCAGCAGCACCATCGGATGCGGGGCCAGATCTGCCGCCGTGACACTGGCATGGCCGACCAAGGGGTGATCCTCGGACAGCAGGGCGTAGGGGTCCAGCGACAACAGCGGCAGGAAGGTCAGGTCCGCCGGGATCTGCATGTCATAGGTTAGCGCCGCATCCAGACGGGCGGCGCGCAGGTCGTCAAACAGACCCGCCTGATCCCGTTCGGATTGGTGAAATTCGACATCCGGCCAGCTTTGCGCAAAGCTGCGGCGCAGGCGCGGCAGCATCACTTGGGCAAAGGTCAGCAGACACCCCACCGACAGCGGGCCGCGCACCTGCCCGGTCAGTTCCGCCGCCCGGTCGTTCAGCGCCGTGGCCGACGACAGCACCAGCCGCGCGGTTTCGACAAACTGGCGACCACCTTCGGTCAGCGACAGACCTTGCGCGTGGCGGCGCACGAAAAGGTGCAACCCGAACTCGGACTCCAGTTGCGCAATGGCGGCAGAGATCGACGGAGATGACACATGCGACCGTTCCGCCGCCAAGGCCACAGACCCGCTGTCCGCGACCGCGATCAGGTATTCCAACTGTCGAAGGGTGAAACGCAAGGGCATGAGATCAGGCTACCCCTGACCGGCGGAGCGCGCCAGTCATGACTTGCCAGTCACTCGTCGCCCGGCACGCCGTAGGACGGGGCCACACGCGGGTCCAGCGCGCGCTGAACATAGGCGTCCATCTGCGGCGCATAGACATCCCAGGCGCGGGCCACAGCCTCGATCGGGCAGGTGTCGTCGACCCAGTCGCAGCGCAGATCGGCAACGGGCCACCTTTGGGCATCCACCATCAGCAACCCTGCGGAATGGACCGGCCCCGCCTCGCCCCCCGCATTGCGGCCTGCACGAAGGGCGGCGATCAGGCGGTCACCAAGGGGGCCGCTGGTGGCGGCAAAGGCATCGACCATTGCATGGGGCACGGACTCATTGGCCAGCAGGTTGCCTCCCGCGACCACATCCGCACCTTGGACCACGCCCCATGTCCCAAGGATGTGACGGCCCGAATGCACGGCTGTGCGCCCCGCCCCATCGACCACCATCAACTGCCGGTAGTCCACATGCGGCGTCGCGGCCACAACCTGCGCCATGGCATCCGCTGCCAACAGCCCCTGCCCCATCAGATCAAGCAGCTGTGGCCCCAAGGCAGGATCGGTGATGTTCTGCGTGGCCGCCACCCCGACGCCCGCGCGCGCATGGGCGCAGCGCGCGGCAACGGCGGGCGACGACGAGGATATCACCATGCCAAAGCGGTGCGTGTCGGGGCAGCGGGCAAGAAGGGAAAAGGTCATGGTTTCGTCCTGTGCCGGCCCCGGGGGTTTCACACCCCCGGAACCCCGTGGGATATTTCAGGGAAGAGGAAGATGCTGCGATCCATCTGGTTCAGGTTCGTCTGGAACGGATAGGGACTTGCCCCGCCGTCGCAGCGCAATCAATCCGGGATAACGGCGGTTGCATCGATTTCCACCAGCCAGTCGGGGCGCGCCAAGGCGGTGACCACCACGCCGGTCGACACCGGATGCACGCCCTTGATGTATTCGCCCATCGTGCGATAGACCGCTTCGCGGTGGCGGACGTCGGTCAGATAGACCACGACCTTGCACAGATGATCCATTGAGCCGCCGCACTCTTCTATCAGTTGGCGGATGTTCTGCATCACCTTGTGGGTCTGTTCGACCGGGTCATGGCTGTTGATGTTGGCGGCGGTGTCCAGATCCTGCGGGCACTGGCCGCGCAAGAAGATGGTCGTGCCACGCGCGACGACCGCCTGGCACAGGTCATTGTCCAGCTTTTGTTCGGGGTAGGTGTCTTTGGTGTTGAACTTGCGGTGGCGGGTATGGGCCATGGTTTCCCTTTGGGCATCGGTGGGTCGGTTGATGGCAGGCGTCTGGCTGTGCTGCCTGTGTTAGGCCACGGGGATGCGGCTGGCGATATAGGTCGCGAATTCGAAATTCGGCCGCTCCAGATGGCTGAGGGGGCCGGGTGACGACATCGCGGCAGTCAGACCCCGATAGACCTTTTCGGTGCAGCCCTTGTCTTCGATGTTCACATCATCAAGGAGCGCCTTGACGGTGGCCAGATGCTGTGCGGCATCCGGGTCGGCGATCCAGTCGGCGGACATGCCGCCGCCGTACAGCACCTTGACATGGCCTGGACCATCGGGCGTCAGGCAGAGATACCAGAAATAGCCCGGCGTCAGCGTGATCAGCAGTGCCGGATACACCGCCAGCAACCAGGTGACACGCCGCTGGTCCCCCGTCAGCGTGGTGTTGGACGGATGCGCAAGGGACAGCGGCACGGTGTCGTTCTTGACGATCCAGTGGTAGTTGAACGCCTCTGACCCCTCAGGGCAGGTCATCTGGTTCAGGTCAACCGACCCGCCGATGGTACCGCCATGACAGGCCGGCAGGTGATAGGATTCCATGAAATTCTCGGCCAGCACCTTCCAGTTGGTGGCCCAGCGGAATTCTTCGCGGAAGGTTTCGGTGTAGGTCGCCATGTCGAGATAGCCGACAAGGTCTTCGACCCCTTTCAACCGCGCAAAAGGATCGGCTGCGTCGGGGTTCAGCGTCACCAGAATCCAGCCCAGCCAGTTCTCGACGCGCACCTTCGGCAGGGCGATCTGATCCTTGCAGAACCCTTCGTTCAGGGTCATCGCGGGCGCGCCGCGCAAGGAGCCGTCAAGGTTGTAGGTCCAGGCGTGGTAAGGGCAGACGATGGACCGGACGTGGCCGCGCCCTTCCAGCAGGGTGGACATGCGGTGCCGGCAGACGTTCGACAGGCCGCGCAAGCTGCCGTCACGGTCACGCAGGATGATGATCGGCTCGCCCGCGATTTCCATCGTCAGATAGTCGCCGGGGTTGGGCAACGCATCAGCGCGGCCCGCTGACAGCCAATCCTTGGCAAAAATATGGGTCAGCTCCTGTTCGGCAAAGTCGGCCGAGGTATAGACCGATTTCGGCATGGCCCGCGCCTGGTTGAAGGGGACCGACACATTCGCTCGCAACTCCTGCGCGGGGGACATTTCGGGGGTCATGGCAGGATCGTGGCGGGTCATGAAGCGGCCTTTGCGAGGGAACGAACGCTGCGACAGACTGTCAGGCATCGGGCGGCGGGGGCAAGCACAATGTCCAAGATCACTGATTAGCCTGCGCCTAATCAGTCACCGCCGCCAGCCAGAATAAGATCGGCCAACCGTCGCGCAACGGGGGTCAGCACGGCACCCGTGCGCGTGATCAGGCCAAAGGGATCGACCACGATGCCCAGATCGACGGGCAAGATCACATAAGGCGCATCCGCCGCTGTGGCGAACCGCAGGGCCACGGCGCGGGCCAAGGGGGCGATGGCATTGGACTGCTGCACCAGCGCCAGCGTCAACAGAAACGACGCCGTGGCCAGCCGCTGCGGCGGTTGCGGCAGGCCAAGCGCGCGCAGGCGCTGCGTCACGGCGCGGGTCAAGACCGCCTCGGGCCCAGGCATGACCCAGTCGTAGGACATCATCTCCTGCGGGTCGATCTGGGCGGCTTGGGCCAGACGGTGGCCCCGCCGGGCGATCAGCGACACAGGCTCGTCGCCGATAGGGGCGGACAGGGTCAGTTCGGACTCCAACCCCGGCGGCGCGCGGCCCAGGACAAAGTCGATGCGCCCCGACAGCAATTGCTGCACCAATATGTCGGACGGGCTGACGATCACCTCGGTCGTGACATCGGGCAGCGCAAGGCGCGCGGTGCGCAGGGCGGGCAAGACGCGGTCCAGCGCCGGACCTGTCACCGAACCGATCCGCACATGACCGCGCCCGCCGCCTGCGATTTCCGTCATTTCCCGATCCGCATCGCGCAATTCGCGCAGGACGCGGGTGGCACGGCGGGCCAGGGCCTGCCCCATCGGGGTCAGTGCTATGCCGCGCCCAGTGCGGTGATGCACGGATTGGCCGCTGATCCGCTCCACCTCGGCCAAAAGGCGCGACGCGGCGGGTTGGGCAATGCCCAGCCGTTCGGCCGACAGCCCGATCTGCCCGGTGTCAGCCAGCGCCGCCATCAACCGCAGATGGCTGAGTTTAAGCCCACGGCGCAGAAGGGTATCCGAGTCAGGCATATCATTTCAGCCATAGATATATCATTAAACATTCTTTGACGGATATGATCCGACATTGCAACTGTCCGCCCACGGCTTCGTCGGGGGAAAACCCGGCGATCTGACCGGTCAAGGCCGCACGCCGTGCGGCGAGGGAGGATCAAATGAATCTCATGAAGAAGGCGCTGACGGCGCTGGCCGCTTCTGCCATGCTCGCCGTACCGGCACTGGCGCAGGACAAGGGCACCATCGGCATCGCCATGCCGACGCAATCTTCGGCCCGCTGGATTTCGGACGGCCAGTCGATGGTCGAACAGTTTACCGCCGCAGGCTATGCCACCGATCTGCAATACGCCGAGGATGACATCCCCAACCAGTTGGCGCAGATCGAGAACATGATCACCAAGGGCGTCAATGTCCTGGTCATCGCGGCCATCGACGGCACCACCCTGTCGAACGCGCTGGAAAACGCGGCGGCGTCGGGCATCAAGGTCATCGCCTATGACCGCCTGATCCGTGATAGTGGCAATGTCGATTATTACGCCACCTTCGACAACTTCAAGGTCGGTGTGCAGCAGGCGGAATCGCTTGTCGCTGGTCTGAAAGAGCGTTTCCCGGATGCAAAGCCGTGGAACGTCGAACTGTTCGGCGGCAGCCCGGACGACAACAACGCCTTCTTCTTCTACGACGGCGCGATGTCGGTGCTGCAACCGATGATCGACGCGGGCGATATCGTGATCCAGTCCGGTCAGGTCGGCATGGATGTGGTTGGCACGTTGCGTTGGGATGGGGCAGTTGCCCAAGCCCGCATGGACAACCTGTTGTCCGCCAACTACGGCGACAAGCAACTGCATGGCGCGCTGTCGCCCTATGACGGGCTGTCGATCGGGATTTTGTCGTCGGTCAAGGGCGTGGGCTACGGGTCGGGCGACCTGCCGATGCCGATCGTCACGGGTCAGGATGCCGAAGTGCCGTCGGTCAAGTCGATGATTGCGGGCGAGCAGTATTCGACCGTGTTCAAGGACACCCGCACGCTGGCCGGTGTGACCGTCAAGATGGTCGATGCCATCCTGTCGGGCGGAGAGCCAGAGATCAACGACACCAGCACCTATGACAACGGCGTCAAGGTTGTGCCGTCCTATTTGCTGGAGCCGGTTTCGGTGAACCTGTCCAACTATGAAGAAGTTCTGGTGGGTTCGGGCTACTATACCGCCGATCAGCTGAAGTGATCAAAGACCGGTCCCGCCGCCACGGTGGCGGGGCCACGTCAAAAGGGGGGATCGCATGACGACGCTGCTGGAAATGCGGGGGATCAGCAAGGTCTTCCCGGGCGTGCGCGCGCTGGACCACGTCAATCTGACGGTGGAAGCGGGTGAGATCCACGCGATCTGCGGTGAAAACGGGGCCGGGAAATCTACCCTGATGAAGGTGCTGTCGGGCATCTATCCCCACGGCAGCTATGACGGCGACATCTTCTATGACGGCCAGCCCCTGGCCAACCGGTCCATCTCGGACTCGGAAAAGAAGGGGATCATCATCATCCATCAGGAACTGGCGCTGGTGCCTTTGCTGTCGATTGCCGAAAACCTGTTTCTGGGCAACGAGGTGGCAAAGGGCGGCGTGATCAATTGGCCGGACACCTTTCAGCGCACCGAGGCGCTGTTGAAGAAGGTCGGTCTGTTTGACCCGCCTGCGACCAAGGTAGAAAAGCTGGGCGTCGGCAAACAGCAACTGATCGAGATCGCCAAGGCGCTGGCCAAAGACGTGCGGCTGCTGATTCTGGATGAACCCACCGCCGCCTTGCAGGAAAACGACAGTCAAAAGCTGCTGGACCTGTTGCTGGAGCTAAAGGCGCAGGGCATAACCTCGATCCTGATATCCCACAAGCTGAACGAAATTTCCCGCGTTGCCGACCGCATCACCATCCTGCGCGACGGGGCGACGGTGTCGACGCTGAACGCCGCCGATATTTCCGAAGAACGCATCATCCGGGACATGGTCGGGCGCGACATGGCGCATCGCTATCCTGATCGCGACCCGCACCTGGGCGAGGTGTTGCTGGACGTGGCGAACTGGAATGTCTGGCACCCAGAACAGCAGGGCCGCCAGATGATCCGCGACGTGTCCTTTCACGTCCGCAAGGGCGAGATCGTGGGCATCGCCGGCCTGATGGGCGCGGGGCGCACCGAACTTGCCATGAGCCTGTTTGGCTATTCCTACGGGCGCAACATCAGTGGCACCCTGCGCATCGGCGGCAAGGTCGTTGACACGTCAACCGTGGCCAAGGCCATTGACGCGGGCCTTGCCTATGTGACCGAGGACCGCAAGGCGCTGGGTCTGGTGCTGGAAGAACCCATCCTGCGCAACATCACGCTGGCCAATCTGGCGGGCGTGTCAAAGCGGGGCGTGCTGTCCAAGGGGCGCGAACAGCAGGTGGCCGAAGGCTATCGCCGCGCGATGTCGATCCGCACGCCAAGCGTTTTTCAAAAGGTGGTCAACCTGTCGGGCGGCAATCAGCAAAAGGTCGTGCTGTCCAAATGGCTGTTCGCCGATCCGCAGGTTCTGATTCTGGACGAACCCACGCGCGGCATCGACGTTGGCGCGAAATTCGAGATTTATACGATCATGAACGATCTGGCCGCCCAAGGCCGGGGCGTTGTGATGATCAGCTCTGAAATGCCCGAACTGTTGGGCATGTGCGACCGCATCTATGTAGTGAACGAAGGCCGGATCATGGGCGAATTGTCCCGGGCCGAGGCCAGTCAGGAACGGATCATGGGGCTGATCCTGAAACAGCAAGGAAAGGTGGCGTGATGGCCGAAACGACTTCAGCCGCGAGCGGCAAGGGCCTGGGCGCGCATCTGGGCGGGCATCTGCGCGAAAACGGCATGATTATTGCGCTGGTGGCCATCGTGGTCTTTTTCCTGATCATGGTGCGGCTGCGTGAAGGTGTCGATTTCCTGTCGGCGCAGAACATCACCAATCTGTTCCTCCAAAACTCGTATGTCATCATCATGGCGCTGGGGATGCTGCTGGTGATCGTCGCCGGGCATATCGACCTGTCCATCGGGTCGGTCGTGGGGTTCACCGGGGCGGTGGCGGCGGTGCTGTCGGTAAACATGGATTGGCCAGTCTGGGCCGTTATCCCGACCTGCCTGTTCGTCGGGCTGCTGATCGGTGCGGCGCAAGGGTATTGGATTGCCTATTGGCGCATCCCGTCGTTCATCGTGACGCTGGCGGGGATGCTGGTCTTTCGCGGCCTGACGCTGTGGTTGCTGAACGGCCAGAACGTCGGCCCGTTCCCCAAGTCGTTTCAGTCGCTGTCCACCGGGTTCATCCCGGATATTCCCGCCCTTGGCGATGCGATACGCGGCGCGCTTGCGGTTGAACGGCTGAACACCGCGGCGCTGTTGATCGTCTGCGTTGTTGCCATTGCAATCCTGTGGTTGGGCTGGCGCGCCCGCGCCCGGGATGCCGAGTTTGGCATCGCACAGGAACCCATGGCGATCTTTGTGATCCGCAACGCCGTGGTCACGCTGGCGCTGCTGTTTGTCGGCTACAAACTGGCCAGCTTTCGCGGCTTGCCGAACGTGGTGATCGTGCTGGGCCTGTTGACGGTGCTGTATGCCTTTTTCACCGAAAACACCACGACGGGGCGGCGCATCTATGCCTTGGGCGGCAACGAAAAGGCCGCGCGCCTGTCGGGGATCAAGACCGACCGGCTGGTGTTCCTGACGTTCTGCAACATGGGCGTGCTTGCCGCATTGGCGGGCATGATCGTGGCCGCGCGGTTGAATTCGTCCACCCCCAAGGCGGGTGCCGGGTTCGAGTTGGACGTGATCGCCGCCGTGTTCATCGGGGGCGCGTCGATGTCGGGCGGGGTCGGCAAGATCATCGGCGTTGTCGTCGGCGCGCTGATCATGGGGGTGATGAACAACGGCATGTCGATCATGGGCATCGGCATTGATTACCAGCAGGTGATCAAGGGGCTGGTGCTGCTGGCGGCGGTGATTTTCGATGTCTACAACAAGAACAAGTAAGGGACCGACATGCTGATCTCGCAAATCCTGCGCCCGGATGGCGGCGTGGCCGTCGTCATCCGCAACGGCACCGAGGCCGCGATTCTGCGCGGCACCGACAGCACCTATGCCCTTGCGACCGATGCCGCCACCTCGCGCCGCCCGCTGACCGCGCTGATTGCGGAACGCGGGTTGGGCGAGGCGGTCGATCTTCAGGCGCTGGCGGCTGCCGGTCGGATCACCCTGCCTGTCACCCACCCCGATCCGGCCCATCTCCACCTGACCGGCACCGGGCTGACGCATCTGGGATCGGCGGCGGCGCGCGATGCAATGCACACCACGTTGCAATCGGACACGCTGTCGGACTCGATGAAGATGTTCCGGATGGGTCTTGAGGCTGGCCGCCCCGCAGCGGGCAGCGTCGGCGTGCAGCCCGAATGGTTCTACAAGGGCAACGGCACCACCGCCGTCGCCCCCGGGGCCCCCCTGACATCACCCGGCTTTGCGCTGGATGGCGGCGAAGAGCCTGAAATTGCAGGCATCTACATCATCGCCCCAGACACCACCCCCTGCCGCATCGGTTGGGCATTGGCGAACGAATTTTCCGACCATGTGACAGAGCGGATAAATTATCTGTATCTGGCCCATTCCAAACTGCGCGAGGCGTCGTTCGGCCCGGAAATCCTGATCGGCGACCTGCCCGCCGATGTGCGTGGCACATCCCGCATCCGCCGGGATGGCGCGGTGATCTGGGAAAAGCCGTTTCTGAGCGGCGAGGCGAACATGTCCCACACCTTTGCCAATCTGGAACACCACCACTTCAAATACGACATCTTCCGCCGCCCCGGCGATCTGCATGTGCATATGTTCGGGACGGCCACGCTCAGCTTTGCCGATGGTGTTGCGACCCAACCCGGCGATATGTTCGAGATCGAGGCCGCACCCTTTGGCCTGCCGCTGCAAAATCCCCTTGCCGCCGCCCCTGCCCTTTCGGGTGCGGTTGCCGTCCTTGCCCTGTGAAAGAGACCGACATGACCTTCAAACCCGCCGCCTGGCCCCGCAAACTGCGCTCGCAGGAATGGTTCGGCGGCACGTCCAAGGATTCGATCTATCATCGCGGCTGGATGAAGAACCAAGGGTTCCCGCCCGATCTGTTTGACGGTCGCCCTGTCATCGGCATCCTGAACACCTGGTCGGAACTGACGCCCTGCAACGCGCATCTGAACGACCTTGCCCAGCGGGTGAAGAACGGCATCTACGAGGCGGGCGGCTTCCCGGTCGAGGTGCCGGTGTTTTCGGCGTCAGAATCCGCGTTCCGCCCCACCGCGATGATGTTCCGCAACCTTGCCGCCATGGCGGTCGAAGAGCAGATGCGCGGGCAGCCGATGGATGGCTGTGTGCTGCTGGTCGGCTGCGACAAGACCACGCCCAGCCTGCTGATGGCCGCCGCATCGACCGATCTGCCGTCGATCATCGTGACCGGCGGGCCGATGCTGAACGGATACTACAAGAACGAACGCGTCGGGTCCGGCACCCACCTATGGAAATTTTCCGAAGCCGTGAAGGCCGGAGAGATGACCCGCGAAGAATTCGTCGAGGCCGAGGCGTCGATGTCCCGGTCGCCGGGGTCGTGCAACACCATGGGCACCGCCAGCACGATGGCGTCGATGGCCGAGGCGCTGGGGATGGCGCTGTCGGGCAACGCGGCGATTCCGGCGGTCGACAGCCGCCGCCGTGTGATGGCGCAACTGACCGGGCGGCGCATCGTGCAGATGGTCAAGGATGACCTGAAACCGTCGGACATCCTGACCAAACAGGCGTTTGAAAATGCCATCCGCACCAATGGCGCAATCGGCGGGTCCACCAATGCGGTGATCCATCTTCTGGCCATCGCAGGACGGGTCGGTGTCGATCTGACGCTGGACGACTGGGATCGCTGCGGGCGCGATGTGCCGACGATCGTCAACCTGATGCCATCGGGCAAATACCTGATGGAGGAATTCTTTTACGCAGGCGGCCTGCCCGTCGTGATCAAACGCTTGGGCGAGGCGGGCCTGTTGCACAAGGACGCGCTGACGGTGTCGGGCACATCGATGTGGGATCAGGTCAAGGATGTGGTGAACCACAACCCCGATGTGATCCTGCCCACCGACAAGGCGCTGACGCAATCTGGCGGCGTCGTCGTGGTCAAGGGCAACCTTGCCCCGAACGGTGCGGTGCTGAAACCATCTGCCGCCACCCCTGCGCTGATGACCCACCGGGGCCGCGCGGTCGTGTTCGAGGACATTGACGACTACAAGGCCAAGATCAACGACGAGGCGTTGGACATCGATGAGACCTGCGTGATGGTGCTGAAGAACTGCGGCCCAAAGGGTTATCCCGGTATGGCCGAGGTGGGAAACATGGGCCTGCCGCCCAAGGTGTTGCGCAAGGGGATTACCGACATGGTGCGGATTTCTGACGCGCGGATGTCGGGCACGGCCTATGGCACGGTCTGCCTGCACACCTCGCCCGAGGCGGCTGCAGGTGGACCCTTGGCCGTCGTGCAGAATGGCGATTTCATCGAGCTTGACGTGCCGAACCGTCGCCTGCATCTGGATATTTCCGATGCCGAACTGGCCGCACGATTGGCAGCATGGACCCCGCGCGTCACCCCGCCCGATGGGGGTTATGCCCGCCTGCACAGCCTGCATGTGATGGGGGCGGATACCGGCGCGGACCTTGATTTCCTGAAAGGCTGCCGTGGCGCGCCGGTCGGAAAGGACAGCCACTGATGAAGATCGCCCTTGTTGGCATCGGCAAGATCGCGCGGGATCAGCACGTCCCCGCCATTGCCGCCAGCCCCGATTGGGAATTGGCCGCAACCGTGAGCCGGTCAGGCACGGTGGAGGGGGTCGCGTCCCACAGCGATTTTGCAGAAATGCTGTCTGCGCGGCCCGACATTCCGGTCATCTCGTTGTGCCTGCCGCCGCAACCGCGCTTTGCCTATGCGCAGGCCGCGCTGAACGCTGGCCGCCACGTCATGCTGGAAAAGCCCCCCGGTCAATCCTTGGCCGAGGTGCACGCCCTGACCGCATTGGCGCAGGCCAAGGGCGTCACGCTGTACGCGACATGGCACAGCCGCATGGCGCATGGTGTGGCCGAGGCCCGCGTCTGGCTGGCCGACAAAATCATCCGCAGCGCCCATATCACCTGGCGCGAGGATGTTCGCAAATGGCACCCTGGACAGAATTGGGTGTTTGAACCGGGTGGCATGGGCGTTTTCGATCCGGGCATCAACGCCCTGTCGATCCTGACGGCCATTCTGCCCGCCCCGGTGCATGTGACCGCCGCCACGCTGGAATTCCCCGAAAACCGCGACACGCCGATTGCGGCGCAGATCAGCTTTAGCGGCAATGTGACGGCGGATTTCGACTGGCGTCAGACCGGCCCGCAGACATGGGACATCACGGTTGAAACCGACGCCGGTACCCTGCTGTTGCGCGACGGTGGCGCACAGCTTTTCGTTGACGGCACATTGGTCAGCCAAGGCCCAGACCGGGAATACCCGTCACTTTACGCGCGCATGGCCGATCTGGTGCGACGGGGCCAATCCGACGTGGACCTGGCCCCGATGGTGCATGTTGCAGACGCGCTGACCTTGGGCAAACGCCTGACGGTGGCACTGTTTCAGTTTTAAGAAAAACGGTGTCCACCTGTCGCGACGCGCGCCGGTCAGATCAAAGCCGCGCCATCTTCAGCGACTGGCGGCCCTTGCCCGTCGACAGCAAACAGATGTTGTTCCCAACTTGGGTCGTGACAGTCCAGGTTTTAAAGCCGGGTGCGGCGAAAATTTCGATCTGATCGCCACTTGCGGCACGATGTTCGCCCAGACTTTGTTCCTGAAAACGCTGTTTCAGCCGGGCGACCACTTGCGTCCGGTCAGCGCAAGTTACTGTTTCACCAGCATAAACCGCTGTCGAAGCAAAAGGTGAGGTCATCAACAGGGCCAGGGTCAGGCGGGAAAGGATTCGGGTCATGGGGACTCTCGGTCAGGGAATTTGGTGCAGCATACGCGCTGATTCTGCCACGGCCAGCCTGCAATTTTCGGGCGGGCGGAACCTTGCTTGGCGTCGCCATCCGCCCTGTCCGCGTCGCCCCCGGACTTGCTGCGTCGCGCCCGTCACGCTAGCACAGATACACCGAACAAGGTCTTTCCATGCCCGTCCTGCCCACCCTGAAAGCGGCGCGCCCCGCGCTTGCCGCCTTTGCCGCGATGGGTGTGCTGTGGGGCACATTTGCCGCCGTGCTGCCCGACCTCAAGACGATGCTTGGCGTGACCGAGGCGCAGCTTGGCCTGTTGATGCTGGGTGCGCCGCTTTGCGCGGTGACGGCGATGCTGCTGGCACCGGGAACGGGTGCGCTTCTGGGCCGGGTGGCGCTGCCGGTGGCCACCCTTGGCATGGCGCTGGCCTTTGCCCTGCCGGGGCAGTCGGCGGCCCTGTGGCAGTTCGTGGCCTTCATCGGCCTGTGCGGGGCGACCACCGGCACGCTGGATGTGCTGATGAACGCCCGCGTGGCGGCCCTTGAAAACGAACGGGGCCTGCACCTGATGACGCTGTGCCACGCGGCCTACAGCTTTGGCTATGCCGGGGGCGCGATTGCCACCGGTGTCATGCGCGGCGCGCAGTGGTCACCGGGCGCGGTGATGGGGGCAACGGCGCTGGCGGCGGGATTTCTGGCGCTGCTGACGTGGGAGCGTGACGGCGCGATCCACGGCCTGCGTCGGCCAAAGGGGGCCAAGGGCGGCCAACTTGGCCTGATGCCCGTCATTGGCGGCGGGATCGTGCTGATCGCCTTTTTGACGGAAAACGCGGCGGAAAACTGGTCGGCGCTGCATATCGAGAAATCACTGGGCGGATCACCGTCCGAAGGGGCGATGGGACCTGCGGCGATGGCGCTGACAATGGGGCTGTCCCGGTTGGCGGGTCAGGGGCTTGTCACCCGGCTGAACCCGTTTCGGGTTCTGACGGGGGGCGCGCTTATATCGGCCATCGGCGCATTGGGCGCGGCCTTGGCCACCAGCCCGGCTATGGCCTATGCCGGGTTCATCGTGATGGGCATCGGATCATCGGTGATCGCGCCAACCGCCTTTTCGCTGGTGGGCCGTCTTGCCGATCCGTCGGCCCGCGCGCGGGCGGTGGCGCGGGCCACCTTGCTGGGGTATTTTGGCTATTTCTTTGGCCCGCCCACGCTTGGCTTTCTGGCAGGCGCGTTCGGTCTGCGCTTTGCCTTTGTCTTTGCCGCCGCGATGTTGATGAGCGTGCTGGTCCTTGCCCCCCTGATGGCGCGCAACCGTCACAGGTAGGGTTTGGCATCGACGGTTTCCCGGCGGTGCCGGAACTTTCGTCGAAGTCAGGCCCAGTCGGCTTCAAAATCCTTGGGGATCAGCAGGTTCTCGCGCCGCAGGTTGTGGACATCCCGCTCGCCGCACAGCGCCATCGAGATATCGAGTTCTTTCTGGATGATCTCTAGCGCGCGGGTTACGCCCGCCTCGCCCATGGCACCCAGACCATAGATGAAAGATCGGCCGATGTAGGTGCTTTTCGCCCCCAAGGCCAGCGCCTTGAGCACGTCCTGGCCCGACCGGATGCCACTGTCGAGGTGAATTTCCACCCGGTCGCCCACCGCCTGCACGATGCTTGGCAGCATCCTGATCGACGACACCGCCCCGTCCAGTTGACGCCCGCCGTGGTTGGACACGATGATCGCATCCGCGCCGAAATCGGCGGCCAACCGGGCATCATCTGCGTCGAGTATGCCTTTCAGGATCATCTTGCCGCCCCATTTGTCGCGGATGCGGGCGATCTTGTCCCAGTCAAGCTGCGGGTCAAACTGTTCATTCGTCCAACTCATCAGGCTGGAAATATCACCGACGTTCTTGGCATGGCCGACGATATTGCCAAAGGTGCGCCGCTTGGTGCGCAGCATGTCGATGCCCCAGCCCCATTTGGTTGCAAGGTCCATGATCACCGGCAGCGTCATGCGGGGTGGGGCGGACAGACCGTTCTTCAGATCCTTGTGCCGCTGGCCAAGGATTTGCAGATCCAGCGTCAGCACCAGCGCTGAACACCCCGCCTTGCGGGCGCGTTCGATGGCCCCGTCGACAAATTCTTCGTCCTTCATCACATACAGCTGAAACCAGAACGGCGCGGTCGTATGGGCGGCAATATCCTCGATCGAGCAGATCGACATCGTCGACAGAGTGAACGGCACGCCGAACTTTTCCGCCGCCCGCGCCGCCTTGATCTCGCCGTCGGCGCACTGCATCCCGGTCATGCCCACCGGGGCAAGGGCCACGGGCATGGCGACCTTTTGACCGATCATCGTGGTTTCGGTGGTGCGGTCCGACATATCGACGGCCACCTTCTGCCGCAGGCGCAGCTTGGCGAAATCGTCGGTGTTGTCGCGGAAGGTCTGCTCGGTGTAGCTGCCGCTTTCGCAGTAATCGAAGAACATCTTGGGCGCGCGGCGTTTGTACAGGCGCTTCAGATCGTCGATGCAGGTAATGACGGGCATGGTCCACTCCGGGCATTGGTCAAATGCTTTTACCAATCGAACGCAGTTGCCACAACTCCCATTACAGGGGGATTGGCGGCCCGAAGGGACCGCCAAATCTGCCGCCGCAAGTGCCGTGACTTGGATTTTGGTGCCCCGCAGCGACCGGGTCAGGCCGCGTGCGCGCCCGCCGCCAGTGCCGCCACATTCGCCAACACCTCGGCCACGGGTTTGCCCGCGCCGATGTCCTTGACGATGGCTGACCCGACGACGCAACCATCCGCCACCCCTGCAATGGCGCGGGCGCTGTCGGGGCTGTTGATGCCAAAACCGACGATGATCGGCAGGTCAGTCTTGGCCTTGATCCGCGTGACTTCGGGCGCAACGTCGCCCGCTTGTGCCGCCGCAGCCCCGGTGATGCCCGTGATCGAGACGTAGTAGACAAAGCCCGAGGTGTTTTGCAGCACCTTGGGCAGGCGCTTGTCATCGGTCGTGGGCGTGGCAAGGCGGATAAAGTTCAGCCCCGCCGCCTGTGCGGGCAGGCACAGTTCGGCGTCTTCTTCGGGTGGCAGATCGACGACGATCAGCCCGTCAATCCCGGCCTCTTTCGCCTGTTTCAAAAACAGGTCCACGCCGCGCGAATAGATCGGGTTGTAATACCCCATCATCACGATGGGCGTCGTGGTGTCGCCCGCCCGAAAGTCACGGACCATTTGCAGCGTCTTGTCGACCGTCATGCCCGCCTCAAGCGCGCGCTGACCGGCAAGCTGGATGGTCGGGCCATCGGCCATCGGATCGGTAAAGGGCAGACCGATTTCGATGATGTCCACCCCCGCTGCCGGAAGCCCCTGCATCACCGCAAGCGAGGTGGCGACATCCGGGTCACCCGCCATGATATAGGCGACAAAAGCTTTGCGGTGATCGGCCCGCAGCCGCGCGAAGGTGTCGTCGATTCTGGTCATGTCCGCCCCATCCTGCCTAACCATTGCGGTTTGCACGGGCGGGGACGGAAAATCAATGCCCGGCAGGCTATTCGTCCTGTTCCTGTTTCGGCGTGACCGAGATCATCCAGTGGGTCCCGAACCGGTCACGCACCATGCCGAAACCGGGGGAAAAGAACGTGGGCGCAAAGGGCTGATTGACGGCACCCCCCTCTGCCAGCCGGTCAAAGACGCGCGCACCCGTCGCTGCATCCGGCACAGTCTGCATGATCGACACCGAAGCCTGCGGCTGACCCTCCATCCCGGGCGGGAAATCCGATGCCATCAGGGTGCCTCTGCCCAGCGTCAGTTGCCCGTGCATGATGCGCGTACTGGACCGCCAGTCCGCAGGGGTATCCGGCCCTTCGGCATAGCGCATCAGTTGCAGGTCGGTGCCACCGAACACATCGGCGTAAAAGGCCAGCGCCTCGGCGCAGTGGCCCTGAAAGTGGATATAGGGCATCGTCGGCATGCTGCGTCCTTTCTGCTGCGTCAAAGCTACCCCAGCCGCCCCGAGTCGCGAAAGCTTGATAACCCCGGCCCGCCAAACTAGAAGCGCCCGGTGAACGCAGGAGAGCGATGATGGGTTTCAAGATGGGGATCGTGGGGCTGCCGAATGTCGGCAAGTCCACGCTGTTCAATGCGCTGACGCGCACCGCCGCCGCACAGGCCGCGAACTTCCCCTTTTGCACCATCGAACCCAACGTGGGCGAGGTGGCCGTCCCCGATGCCCGACTGGACAAGTTGGCCGCCATCGCCGGATCAAAACAGATCATCCCGACGCGGATGACCTTTGTCGATATCGCTGGCCTTGTCCGTGGCGCGTCCAAGGGCGAAGGTCTGGGCAACCAGTTTCTGGCCAACATCCGCGAATGTGACGCCATCGCCCACGTTCTGCGCTGTTTTGAAGATGGGGATATCACCCACGTCGAAGGCCGCATCGACCCGGTAGCCGATGCCGACACCATCGAAACCGAACTGATGCTGGCCGATATGGAGTCAATCGAACGGCGTCTGGCCAATCTGGCGCGCAAGCTGCGCGGCGGCGACAAGGACAGTCTGGATCAGGATCGCCTGCTGCGTCTGGCCCAATCCGCGCTGAACGACGGCAAACCTGCCCGCACCGTCAAAGTGTCCGCCGACGACGCCCGGGTCTGGGACATGCTGCAACTGTTGACCGCCAAGCCCGTGCTGTTCGTCTGCAACGTCGAGGAATCGAGCGCTGCCAGCGGCAACAGCCAATCCGCCCGCGTCGCAGACATGGCAAAGGCGCAAGGCGCGGCATCGGTCGTGATCTCGGCCCGGATCGAGGAAGAGATCAGCCAGCTTGCCGATGACGAGGCGGCGATGTTTCTGGAAGAGATGGGCCTGCACGAGGCGGGTCTGGATCGCCTGATCCGTGCAGGCTACGAATTGCTGGGTTTGCAGACCTATTTCACCGTCGGCCCGAAAGAGGCCCGCGCCTGGACGATCGCAAAAGGCACGCTCGCCCCGCAGGCCGCAGGCGTGATCCACGGCGATTTCGAAAAGGGCTTCATCCGCGCCGAAACCATCGCCTATGACGACTACATCGCCGGCAAGGGCGAGGCTGGCGCGAAAGAGGCCGGCAAGTTCCGGGTCGAGGGCAAGACATACGAGGTAAAGGACGGCGACGTCCTGCACTTCCTGTTCAGCGGCTGACGCCCTCCACGCCCGCCTGCGCTCTAATCCGAAAAATGCCGCAACAAGCCCGCCGCCGTCGCATCCTTTCCCCTTGCCCCCTTTCGGCGCTTTCGCTAAACCCGGTCCGTCGGAGGCGTGGCTGAGAGGCCGAAAGCACTCGGTTGCTAACTGAGCGTAGGGGGAACCCTACCGTGGGTTCGAATCCCACCGCCTCCGCCACTTGCCCTCACTAAAGCGTTCTCCCCATCCGGATGCAGCCGGATTTTTTCGTTGCTTTCGGGGGTTATGCGGGTTGGGCTGTTAACCGGCCCACTCCCCAAAGGGCGCGCACGCGTTCTCTCCGGGCCGATATTCTCCGGACCTGTTAACCGCACGAGTTCCGGTTCGTTTCAAGTATCACATTGATATTGATGAATTTTCAGCGTGATTTTGACATTGTTCGGCGTTCAGTTCCGATTGGATAGAAAAGGAACCGGGATCGGAAATCATGCGGCTGCACCTTTGCCCGGCGTCCCAGACAACAAAAGGCCTGCGAACGGGCCTGCCCGAGGCCGACACATCGACAACTCTATGTTATTCAACGCTTTCTGCCGACAGCTGTGCTGCAAGATCATCAGCGACCAAAGCTGATAGCCTCGCTAAGGCATCACTCACGATGCGGCCCTGTGCGTTGATGCTCTCGATGATCTCCGTGGGCGTGCGACTGTCAACTTGGGCCACGACGTTCGGATTGACGGCCTTCAAATCGAACACTGCCGCGTCGATGTTTGCGGCCTGCGTCTCAAGATCGCGGTATGCTTTCTCCGCCTCTGCGATCTTGATGGTCAGCGCATCTATATCCTCACCAGCAGCTTTGCCCTTTTTCAAGCGCTTGAGGTCTTCCTTGAGGTCGACAACTTCGTCCTTGAGCTGCCTTGCCTGATCGAGGAGAGGCTTCATTTCCTCCCGAGCCTTTTCTCGACGCGCGGCGAAATCAACCGTCCAGGAAACCGGGCTGTCTGCGCCCGGCGTGCCCATCTGAGAAAGCATCCGGGCATAGCTCGGATATGGCGTGCCGGCATTTGCCTCGTCTTCTTGCCACTCTGCAGTCAGTGTTGAAGGCAGCGCGGCATCGGGCAGAACACTGCCGTCCTTGCCGAAGCCAAAATGGGCCAACGTAAGGGGCGTCTTCTTGCCCACCTTCACGTTCGACAGGTCATAGTACCAGATTTTTTGGGTTTTCTTGCCCTTGGTAAAGAACAGCAGGTTCGTCTTGACGCCCGCCCCGGCGGTCGAAAACACACCGCCCGGCAAGCTGACGATCGCCCAAAGGTCGCATTCATCGACCAGCTTGCGCTTGGTCTCAACGAAAGAGCTTTCATTCGTCCGGAACAGCATGCCTTCGTCCAGGACGATGGCGCAGGTGCCCTTAGGTGCCAACTCACCCAGAATGTCCTGCACGAACAGGACCTGCGTGGAACTGGTCTCGAATGCAAAGTTCTTCTGGGCGTCCTTGCCTTCCTTTCCGCCGAAGGGCGGATTGGTCAGGATCACGTCGAACTGCTTCGGAGCCTTGTTGAACAGGGCGGCATAGGTCGCGCGGCGGGTCAGGGAGTTGCCATGCCAAAGGTTGGGCTGGTCGATGCCATGCAGCACTAGGTTGGCCAGCGCGATCGGCAGCACCAGGTTCTCTTTCTCGCGGCCGAAGAACGTGTCGTGCTTCAGCGTCTCGATGTCCGTGCTCAGCGGGCTTGAACCGAGATTGCGTGCGATGTGTTCATAGGCGATGGCAAGGAAGCCGCCCGTGCCGCAGCATGGGTCATAGACGGTTTGCCCCAGCGTGGGCTTGACCGTGTGAACCATGGCCCGGATCACCTCGCGCGGGGTGAAGAACTGGCCACCGTCCGAGTTCTTCTCGCCCATTTTCAGCAGCAGGTCCTCGTAGACCTGACTCAGCGTGAAGAAATGGGTGTCATCGACGTTGTCGGTGCTGATTTCATGCACCTTGTCGAGGATGTCGCGCAGGTTCGTTTCCGAGTCCACGCGCACCTTTTCGACGGCCGTCATGATGCGGCCGATGATCCGTTGCTTTGGGCTTGCCACCGGATTGGGCAGCTTGGTCAAAGGGTCGATATCAAGGCTGTGGAGGTGCGGCAGCAGCTCATCGTTGATGAAGGCAAACAGCTTGCCGTCCCCCGCCGCGAACAGTTCCTGCCGTTTCCAGCCATAGGGCTTGCCCTCGTCGGTCTTGGGGTGACCCAGTTTATCAGACCACGGGGCCGCCCAATCCTGCCAGCGAAAGGGGCTGCGCAGCGCTGGGGCAAAGACTGCGCCGACAACGGCGGCTTTCTCCTGGTCTCGCGCTTCCTGTGCGTCCAGCAGCCGCAGGAACAGGATCCAGGTCAGTTCTGGCACATACTGCAGCGCACTGGCACAGTTTGACCGGCGCATGACATCGCAGATGCCTTTGACAAAGGCCGAAAGCGACTGGGTCGAGGCGATGGCCTTGGGTTTCTTTTCTTTCTTTGGGCGGGCCATCTTTACATCTCGAATGCTTGGGCAAGGATCTTTTGCGGAAGCAAATCAATCTCGGCCAGTTTGGATTTCAGGGCGCGTTGAAGGGGCTTCAGTTCCCGCAGCGCGCGCGATGCTTTTTCCTGTGCCTCGGGACTGGGCAGGTCGATCTTGCCGTCGGCAAGGCGGTTGAACAGCATGCGTTCGCGCACGGCCCCGCGGGCAAGGGACAAGATGCATTGCGCACCCAGTTCCGAGCGCAGCCAGTGATAGAACCACCTGCTGTCAACGAGACCGGGCTTGCCGCGTAGGGCCACATAGTCGGGGCTGGTGATACCGGGCGCATCGTCGTCGTCCACAAAGGCGATTGAGCCGATCAGGATGCGCATCGGATTGTAGAAAACAGTGCCGGGCGTGACAGGCTTGTATTTGGGGGCCATCTTGCCGGGCTGTTCCTTTGCCGGTGCCAAGCCTTCGCGCGTGGCGCCCAGCACCGGATGGTCAGCCCAAGACGCACCGATGCCTTGCTTGACCTCTTCCAGAACATCTCCCAACAAATATGGCTTTGTCGGGGTGTTTCGGATGGTGTCGATGACGATTGCGCCCGCGAGGTTTGAGATTTCACGGAATTGCAGTACCGCGGCTTCACGAGCCAGATGCGTTTCGTCCAGTTTGCACTTGATCACCCTAGCGACTTCTTGTTGGCGCTCGGGTGACGGGAGCTCAAGCTCAATTCTTCGTAGTTTTCCTGTTGGAACCCTTGCACGAGTTGCACCTTGCGCATGCCGACCAATTTCGCGCCGCATAGACGGCGAGTTAAGTCGATAGCTTAGCCAACTTGGGTCTGCGACCTTCGGATCTGGACGAATAATGCACACATCGACCGCCGTTATTGCTTCTTGTCCCAGATCAGGAAAAACGCATGTACGACCCATGGGATCCGGCATACGCGCGACCAGAACATCGCCAGCCTTGAGAGCTGTGCAGCCCAGACGAACAAAGGTATCAGAGTTGATGTAGCGTGCTGACTTATTGAGAAAGACACCATCACCAATATCGGCGAGTTGGATCAATCTAATCCCGCCAGTTGGGTCTTGGTCGCTGGTTTCAATCCAGTCTCCGTCCCCAATAAGTCCACCGTTTCCTATTACTGCTTCAAGGGTGACGCTCTTCATGCTCCAAACAGCCTCCCCTTCGCCTCGTGCATGACTTGCACCGGGTTGCCTACCACCCGCAAGGCGGCAAGGCCACCGGCCAAATTGATCTCTGGCACGTCCCACAGCGACGGCGTCTCCAGCGCCTCGGTGCCGCCGAGGGCGAACTGATTGCCAAGCCCGCGCAGCACTGTGGCGGCCTTCGGGTCCATGCCGTCGAACCAGCTCTTGTGAGCGCTGACATAGTGCTCTCCTCGCTCTGGTCGCCGCAGCGCCTTGGCGCGGTAGCCGTGATGGCCGAAGAAGTCATAAAGGTCAAAATCCGCCATCTGGTCGATTTCGCGGATCACCTCGGGGCTGAAATTGTCACCCAGCAAGTGGTCGATCAACCCGCGGCGCTTGGGGGCCTCGATCCACAGCGCGCGGAAATCATCCAGATTGTTCGCTTCGGCCAGCACCCGCGTCACCACTTCTCGGCGGTACTCATCCACCGGGATTGGCGTGTCGCGCCCGTCGCGGCGGGACAGGATGAAGCGGCCCTGAGCATTGATGATGACCGACTTGCCGCCAATCTCGGCCACAGCCGGGCCGTCGCCACCGCCCGGACCATCCGGACCTTCACCCCCACCACCCTTGCCGCCGCCGCTGGGGCGTGGTGGCTTGGTGATGAACTCGGTCCCGAAGAGGTCAGTGACGCCCGTGTAGTCATAAAGCCAAAACTTGAACTTGGCCGTCTCTTCGTGGATGCGCGTGCCTCGGCCGACCATCTGATAGAACTTTATCGGCGATTGAAGGTAACGAAAGAACACGACGGCGTTCAAACGCTCGATGTCCACGCCCGCCTCCAGCAAGTCTACCGTGCAAGCGATGAAAGCGCGTTCGCCCGAACCGCGCATCGGCTCGATCATGTCGGCGCCGTTGTTCGGCCCGCCCATGCATTTGAAGGCGTAGTGGTCCTTTGGCGTCAGTCCGTTTTCCTTGCACCACTTCACATAGAGGTTGCCCATGTGCTGCGCCACGCGATCGGCATGGATCTCGCGCGTGCAGAAGATGATGACCTTTTGCTCTGGCCCGCCGTTCGCGCACAGAAGCTGGAACAGATCCTCGCACATCTTCGGCGTGCGCAGTTCGACGAAGAGCTCGTCGTCAAAGTCTTTTCCCGTGTACATCGCCTTGGTCAGGTCTTCTTCGGTCAGGGCCAATCCCGTCTTGATGTCGCGGACACCCGCCTGAAGGATCTCCTCCCTGGTGAAGACCATATTGTCGATGCTGGCCTTACGCTTGACGATCTCGCAGGCGGCAAGATAGCCATCCTCTTGCGCTTCGATCAGCGTGTATTCGTAGACCGGCTCGCCGAAATACTTGCGATTGTTGGCTGTGATTTGCTGATCCTCAGCGCTGGCGTTCTTCGACTCCTCCAGCTTGCGCGGAGTTGCAGTCAGACCGATGTGGATCGCGTTCGGATTTCGCCGAAGCACCTCGGACCATCTTCCCCACGCCGACCGGTGGCATTCGTCGATGATGATGACGCTGAAGGCGTCATCTCCATAGTGCTCGCTCAGAAAGCTGGCAAAGCCGCCGTCGTCGTCGAGGCCAAGGGTCTGGTAGGTTGCGATGTGTATGCGGGCGTTCTGGGCAGTGTTGTGACCGCCTGCCGAGCTGACAATCCGCGCGTTATCCCCGAAGGCCGCCTTCAGTTTGTTGTACGCTTGTTCCCGCAACTCATCCCTGTCGCACAGAAACAGCGCTGGCTTTGGAAGCTGCCCGGCCGTTGAGAGCCGCCACAGCAGGTTGGTTGCAATAATGGTCTTCCCTGCGCCAGTCGCCAGTGTCAGGAGCACGCGTGGCGGAACACCGGCTTGGCGGTCAAGGATGATCTTTTCGAATGCCGCACGAATGCTGGCATCCTGGTAGTATCGGCTTTGCGCCCACGCTGGGCTGTCGGCCTGGAACATCATGGCGGCTTCAGGTGCGTTCAGGTTGATGCCACTGTCGTTTGTGTAGCGGGTCGTAAGATCCGGATGCGCAGGAAAATCCGCAAAGGGAAATGGCCCGTCCTGAAGGCTGGTGAAGCAGTCGTACTCGCCGTAGCGGTGACCGTTGGTGGCGAAGACATACTTCACCTCAAACCGCTCACAGTCGGCATATGCTTTGGCCTGCTGCATGCCCTTAAGCGGGTCGTCCCCTTCCTTCTTGGCTTCGAGAACGGCAATGGGCATGGACTTCGGCATTCCGTCGCATTGAACACAAAGCAGATAATCAGTGCGACCCGATCCCTTGCGTCGACGACCTTTGGGGCCAGTCGGCTCAACTGGTGCGGGCGTCAGGACGGTCTCCAGCGTAACTTGCGCGGGACTTACATAGCCCTTACCACGCAAAACCGGATCAATCAGGAAAAACCGGGTGTCGGCTTCATTCATCGTCATTGAAGCCATCTTTTGTCGGTGAGCCACCGCAGAATTGCCCGCCCTGGCGACGGCCTACGTTGCGACGCAGCGGTAGAAAGTTCACCTGATTTCAGCATGCGCCACCTATCCGTTCAGCGACCAGATCCGACGAGCCCGGTCGACGAGATCGGTTTGCCGGGTCACAAGTTGATCCTTCGTCCAGTGGTCGGCTGCAAGGATTGGCTTGGTCGTATCGAAGGACACCTTGTCGTTCTTCTTGGCGAAAATCTCTTTCTTCCTGTCGAACGAATAGAATTTAGCCTTGTAGTTCTTGATGCCAGCTAGCAAGGCGAGGTTTCCAAGTCGATGCAGCCACAGTCGATGATCATCGTCGGAAAACCGCTCGCGCCAGTATGGATCCTTGAGCGCCTGGGGCAACACATGCTCGATGGTGATTTTTCCGCCAAAGTCCTTTGTGACTGACTCATCCTGGTCAGCCTCTTCCAAGCGCAGCAAGACGGCTTGGGCAAAGGGCCTGCCGTAGACTTCGCCATCCAAAAGCGTTCGGAACTCATCGTCATTGGAGTTTGTCCCGAAGATGGCCCGGATGTCGTCGCCGGTCTTTCGGGCGCGGATAGCGGTAATCAGTTGGAAATAAGCGGTTAGCCGCGCGGTGAAGGCAAGTCGTCGGATCCAGTTTTGATATGTGATCCTTTCGAGCAGATCGACGAACGTCTCTTCTGTGACTCCCTCAACAGGGGCATTCAGAAAGGCGAGGAGTGGTGGAATCCACTCTTCAAAAGCAACGCGCCGCAATGAACGTACAGCTCTTCGTGCTGCGGGCGTTCCAAAATCATTGCGTAATATCCTCAGGTAGTTTCGAGCAGATGTGTTCAATTCATCAAGAAAAGCAAAAGGTGTGGCTGATGCTTCGACAAGCGGAGCAAATTCCTCGTGGAGCGTCTTTCTTGCCTTGGTCGCAACAATCGAGCTGCGATGATGAGCCAAAAACTGATCCAATCGCTCTATACCAATCTGCTCTTCAAGTTCCAGCCACGCCTCATCGAGTTCGCTGCTCCGCGCCGCGTCACCTCCGAGCCCCGCGAACAACATGTTCTTGATCAAGTCGGCATTCGAAAGCGCCATTCCACGCGCATTCAGCACATTGAAAAGCCGGTAGGCAGATTGCAGGGATGCGGTTGTCACGAACACTACATAGACGCGGCTCAACAGATAGTTGGCAAATAGCTTCAGTGTCTTTTGTTCATGCTGGGCAATGAAATCGTCAATTGCCTCTAGGTTCTCGGTAATGCGCTGCTTCGGAGCATCCTGATCCTTGATGATATCCTTGCGAATTACTTCAGGGATTTTCTCGCCCGCCAAAACAAACTTTCGGAAGAAGCTCTGGTCTCGCTGTCGCAAAGTAAGGCGGGGTGTTTCTTCTTCACCGGTGAGGGCGTTTCGAGGCAAAACCCGCCGACCCAATTCCGATTTGGCGGGTTCGTCGACAGCATCGCGAAGCCTCGCAAAAATCAGATTCAAGGTGGTCAATCTCTGCTGACCATCAACTACATCGTAAAGGCGGCCTTTTTCACGCTCGATTGTGATCAGCGATCCGATGAAATACTCTTCATCATTTCCCTCATACGCCTCCCAGACATCATCCAGAAGCTGTTCGACGTTGCCCTTCTCCCAGGAATAGGGTCGTTGGTAAGCTGGGATTTCGTAGCGAATCTGGTTGGTCAGAACATCGCTGATCGTGCGTTCGTCTGCTTTCATTATCGCTCTCGACTTTCAGAGGCTCGCTGTATTGCCCGTAGCTCAAAAATTGAGCTGACATTACTGCCAGTTAAGGCGCCAGACTAGTCTGCCGATCATGGCAAGCGCAAGACGAATGCGGCTGGTGCAGACAGGACCTGCAACCAGGAGCAGTGTGCCTTTGAGGCATCGCTCAGGTCTGCATGCTCCTGACTGACCGGATCAGAAAAGTGCCATCTGTGCGGTGTCATCGACGCGCAAGACACCGAGAAGCTGCCAAGTCTGCGGGCGGCTGGCGACGTTACCCACGCAGAAAAGCATGCCCTTTCTGGGATACTCATCATTGAACTTTCCGCTCATCCACTCAAGTGTGGCGTGGTCAGATCCTTCGCGACGCCTCCCGTTGAAGAACATCGCATGGGCTTCCCAGTCCCCGTTCGCATAGTCGTGCGAACCCACCGCATCTTCAAACTTGAAGCGAAACTCGTACGGGCTCGGCTCCAACGCTGCCAAGTCCTCATCCAGAAGGGATCCTTGACGTGCGGCTTCCCGGTAGAACTCGCGTTCGGCATCAATCTGATCAGTCTTCTTTGCCTTGTAGATGAACTTGGTATTCTTTGGCCGGATCAACGCCAACGATTTCCCCTCAGCTGCTGCGGCAGCAACTGAAGGAGAGAGGAGTGGATTAAGCAAGCGCACTCGGTCCTTTTCGGGCATCCGACCGGAGATGCGGATCGTGTCCTCCATCACGTGACAGCTTTCGCTGCGGTGGTCCCGGGTTGGCGGTCTGTACCTGAAGTCAACCCAATCCCAACGTTTGAAAGCCGCTTCGTCGGCCAAATGTCGAAATCTTACCGGAAAGAGACGCTTGAAATCGCCGTTGGGCGTCACCCCGGCGCAGCAGACCGTTTCCCCGTGGGTTGCGCTACGCTGCGGTAAGGCCTTCACCAAGATGGAAACGCGGCAGTTTTGCAGCGTTACGGACATAGCGTTCTGGATCATCGGCAAAAAGGTTGAAGATATCGAAGCCGGTCTTTTCGGAGACCATGTGCGCAACTATCGTCCGATGGCACGCCTCGGGATCACGTTCAAAGCAAAGAAGGCATGTCGGTTCAGCTTGCACAGTATCAGCCAATTCCGTCAGGGCACTCTGGGCGTCGTTTGTCCGGATATGTTTCCAATAGATCGAGCGGAAAAGGTCAAACTCGCCTGCACGCGCTGCATCTCTGCCCGGTTTGGGGTCACCGAGTGATACGAAATGGACATAGCCGATGCCTTCATCGGCGAGGCGTTCGGCCAGTTTCTTCTTCGAGAACCCAGCCTTGCGAGAAACCGCGACGGCGCGCACGTCAGCAAGCTGCCGGACCCCGACCGACTTCAGGGTCCGGACGAACCGATCAATATCGGTCCCTTCATATCCAACTGTGAATAGAACGCTCATGTCTGCCTCTTTTTGGAAACCCTAGCACGGGCGGTTGCGCCCGTGAATCCCCTGTTTCAACGGGATTCGTTGTCAATGATGGCGATTGTCAGATGACGTCGCTGCTCTGACCAGTCAGACGGCAACGGTTCGCGCAGCGCCTCCAGCGTGAGGCCGCGCGGCGGGCGGCCATCCAGGATCGCCTCGACAAGATCTGGAGCAAGTTGCGCGAGCCTCATCGTTCGGGTCAGAAAGGGTGCGGCGATCTGTTCGCGCTGCGCCAGATCGGCGATGGTGGAGAACCCGCCTGAATCCAACATCCGCTTCCACCTGAAGGCCCGAGCCAGTGCCTTGAGGAGGGCGTCGTTCACGTTTCGCCGAGTATTTGCTTCAGGCGGCAGGACCATCTCTTTGCGCCCGCCGCGCTTCACGAGGCGGAATGGGACATGGACAGTGGCCGTTTCAGGGGTTTCTCGCGCGCGGGTCATGCTGCTTCGTCCGCCTCGACTCTCATTTCGCGGGCCAGCCCGGTTAAGCCGTCCAAGCGCAACCGCACGTTCAAACCGTTGTTGCCAATATCGACCCTCTCGACCAGCAGGGTCACGATGCGGGCCTGTTCTGCCGGGAACAACTGGTCCCACAGTGGATCAAGCCCCATCAGAGCCGCTCGGGCGTCGGCCTCGGTGATTTCACCGTCTCGAGCGCGGGCTGCCTTCCAAGTGCCCGCCACAATTTCCGGTTGGCGGAACACGGCGCGCAACTGGTCGATGACGGCGGTTTCGATCTCGCCAGCAGGCACGCGGCCAATTGGACAGGATCCGGCACCATGCTTCAGGACAGTCTGGCTGACGTAGTAGCGGTACAGCCGCCCGCCCTTTCGGGTGTGGGTTGGCGAGAACGCTGCGCCATCGGGACCGAACAGCAACCCCTTCAGCAACGCAGGCGTGTCGGCGCGGGTTCGGGCGGCGCGCTTGCGCGGGCTTTCCGTCAAGATGCCGTGCACCTTGTCCCATGTTTCTTGATCGACGATCGCTGCATGCTCACCGGGATAGCTGGTTCCTTTGTGCACGGCCTCGCCGATGTAGACCCGGTTGTTCAGCATCCTGTAGATGTACTTCTTGTCGATGCGGTGGCCCCGGGCGGTGGTGACGCCGCGCTCGGCCAATTCCCGCGCCAGCACCGTGCCCGACCCGATCTCGATGAACCGCGCAAAGACCCAGCGGACATGCGCGGCATCGGCGGGGTTTTCGACCAGTTTCCGGTCCTTGACCTCATAGCCCAGCGGCGGACAGCCGCCCATCCACATGCCCTTCATCCTGCTGGCCCGGACCTTGTCCCGGATCCGTTCGGCCGTCACCTCGCGCTCGAACTGGGCGAACGACAGCAGGATGTTGAGTGTCAGCCGCCCCATGGAGGTGGTGGTGTTGAACGACTGCGTGACGCTTACGAACGTCACGCCGTTCCGGTCGAACACCTCGACCAGCTTTGAGAAATCCATCAGCGAGCGGGACAGGCGGTCGATCTTGTAGACCACCACCACGTCGACCAGCCCGTCCTCGATGTCTGCCAGCAAGCGTTTGAGGCCGGGGCGTTCCAGCGTGCCGCCCGAGATGCCGCCATCATCGTACTGGTCACGCACCAGCACCCAGCCTTCCGATCGCTGGCTGGCGATGTAGGATTCGCAGGCCTCGCGCTGGGCGTGCAGGCTGTTGAACTCCTGCTCCAGCCCTTCTTCGGAGGATTTCCGGGTATAGACCGCGCAGCGTAACTTGCGGACCACCCGTTCGTTCTGCAGGGGTTTGTTCACGCCGACCTCCGGTGATTTTTCAGCCCGAAGAACACCCAGCCGTTCCAGCGTGTGCCGGTGATGGCGCGGGCGATGGCCGACAGCGACTTGTACGGCCTCCCCTGCCACTCAAAGCCACCTTGGGTCACGGTGACGATCTGTTCGACGCCCTGCCAGTCGCGGATCAGCCGGGTTCCGGTGATCGGACGATCGCGATCCACGCGCATGCTGCGCTTTTTCTTGTCGCCGCCGTCCAGTTCCTCGCCCAACTCTTCCAACCGCCGGATCGTCTCGGGCTTCAATCCGCCATAGACCAATTCCTGGATGCGGTAGGCCAAGCGGCTTTCCAGATACCGACGATTGAAGGGCGGCGGTTCGCTATCAAAGAGGTCGCGCCACTGCTGCTTCAGGTCTGGCGTTGGAGTGGTCTTCAGCGCGGCCAGGCGCGCGGGGATCGGGTCATGCGTCGTCATGCTGTTCTCCGGTTTGCATCGGTTGCATGAGCGCTCTGGTCGGGCGGTGAGTGTAGACAACTTTCTCCCATGACGTCAGATAGTTCGCTTGACTGTCGCATGTGGAGACGGACCAAGCCGAGGGCCAGGATACGGCAGAGCTCGGCACCCCGCTCCAAAGGAGTCATGTGGAAGGGGGAGCGCGGGTTCATGTCGTCGCCTCCCCTGAGGCGGCGGCACGACGAAGGCGAAGGCCGATCCACCCCCTGTCACGGCCAACCTTTCCCGGCTGATACCCGCGCTGGCGCAGGGCGTCGCCTAAGGTCTTCCCCGATCCAGGCACGTGACCTCGTGCTTCTGCCCAGGACGACCAGCTGCTGAACAGGGCCTGAGCGGTTGCGCGGACACCCTTGTCCTCATCGCACGCCGCATCGATCCACTGCCCAACAAGATCTTCATCGGCAAAGTAGTCCCGTGCCGCCTTCAGCACGCTTACGGGCGGCTTCAGCCCGCTCTGCCGCCACTCCGCACAGCCATCCAGCATCCAGCCAAGAATGCCGTCGCGTTCGGCGCTTAGTTTGGCCGAGAGGGACTTATCGCGAGCCTCTGCTGCGAAGGTCACATCGAAGGGTACGACGTGCAGCCGTCGGCGCATGGCTTCTCCAACTGTGGACAGCGCCGGGCGATGATTGCCCGCAACCAGCAGTTTGAACTGCGGGCGGTACTCGAAATGGTCGCGGTGCATGAAGTTCGCCCGGATCATCTCGCCACCGGTTACGGTTTTGATGCGCGCCTCAGACCAGGTCCGACCGACCTCGGTCTCCGGCACGACAACCAGCCGCGCAGCACGAAGGCCAGCAAGCTCCGAGAGATGCCGCCCAGCGTGATTGGCCATGAAAGTATCAAGCGTGGCGGTCGCTGCGTAGTCGCCGAGGACTGCCACGAGGGTCTGGATGAAAACCGACTTTCCATTCGCTCCCGCACCGTGGAAGAAAGCGAACATCTGCTCTGACGTCGACCCCGTCAGAACGTATCCCGCGAGCCGTTGCAGATACCCGGCAAGTTCGGCATCGCCGCAAGTGATCTCGTCAACGAACGCGATCCAGCGCGGGCAGCCGTTGCCTAGCGACGCAGTCGTGCTCTGGGTCAGAAACAGGTCGCGATCGTGCCCTCGTGTCTCGCCGGTTTCGAGATCGATCACGCCGCTGGGCGTGTTTAATAGCATGGGGTGAGTATCCCAAGCCGAGGTAGGCAGGGCGATCGCCGGATCGCTGGCCGCGATCCTCAACACCGCGGCGATCGTCTTGTCGCTGGCGGTGCGTCGCGCTTCGTTCGCCTTGTCAGAACCAAGGGCTGCGGCGCGGCAGACAAGTCGCACCACCTCCCGAATTGCTCCGGTTTCGTCGGCAGTCCAGGCGCGCCCAGTCCATCTGAACCACGTTCCCCAGACCGACACATAGCGCCAGTCCAGTCCGTGCTGCGTCACAAACGAGGCAGCAAGCGCATCTTCACTCAGTGGCACAAGCGAGGTGTCCGGCGAGAGTACGGTCCGTTCTGGCATCTGCCCGTGTTGACGGATGTCACGACGGAGAAGCGCGTCGAACTCAGAACTCAGGCGGCGGTCATCCCAAGGCGGGCAGATCATCGCTGCGTTGTGGTTGCAGACTGCCTCCCTCGCCTGTTCGATCGTGCAATGCCCTATGCGTACCAGGCGGATCCAATGCCCGATCACCCGGGACAGCGCTTCGAAGCGATTAAGTTCGCCAGCGCCGCCCGCATGGATGACCTTGGTGGCAAGTTCTTTCGCCGACGGCCCCGGTTTTACTACTCCGGTCGCGATGAGATGGGGTGGCGCAACCAGCCACGGGAGGGCGGAAACCGCGCGTTCCAGATCATCCAGCGTATAGGTGAGCGGCCGACGCTCAAGCAATCTGACCGGGTTACGGTTGCCGCGCTTGCCGTGGATGGTGCCAGCGACACGGATGGGCTGATGCAGGCTGTTGAAAGACGTATCGCCATCGACCTTGCGCGCGATCTCCTCTCGCAGTTTCCGGATGCGCTCAAGATCGGAGCCGCTGGCTGGGACGTCAATCTGCCAGTAAAGGTGCATCTTGGCCTGGCCTTCATCGGTCGTTCCGCCGGACGCCACCTCCATCGTGGGCAGCCCAAGGTGAGTGACCAAGTGCGCATAGGCTGAAGCGATATCGCCCTTGTCGATGTCGATCAGGAGAACGGCGGTGCTGACGATGTCATCGGCTTTGGCGGAGCCTGGAGCGGCGACGGTTCCGGGAACGACATAGAGACCACGTGACGTCGCCGCAGCGCGAGGGGCCATGCGCTTGAGGATCTCCGCAACTTTTGTGGTCAGCGGGAAGTCTGAATGGGGTTTCTGGTACGGGGTGCCGGTTTCTGACAAGGCGCGCAATGGAACGTAACCCTCAAGCGGTCCGAACACGACCTCGACGAACGCCTCGATGGCGGCCGCGTCAGGAACGACTTCGGGGGCGCACGGTGCGTTCATTGGTCGACCTCGACGCCAATTTGCTCGCGGCGCTCGAAACGCAGCACGTCTTCAATGCGGTAGAACGTGCTCCTGCCCGCATTGAACCAAGCCGGCCCGTATCCTAGTGCACGCCAACGCTGCAGGGTGCGCACCGACTTTCCCCAGCGCGTCGCCAAGTTGCGGGTGGTCAGCAGGCAGGGTTCGTTGTCGAATGCGTCTCGCATCATGGTATGGATATTCCGGTGCTGATGTGGCCGCTGATGGCCTATGGTGGCACCGAATGGCGGGCTTGCAAAAACTGGCCAGCGTCGTGCAAGTTTAATCTGGGCAGGTTTTGCAACGTCCTGAAAGAATGGGGTTTCCTGAAAACCTGGCCAGCGCATCGCGTGGAGTGGACAATTAATGGCTGAGAAACCTGATCGGTCTGGAGGCGGATCACTCGGAAGCCCCACGTTGCGAGATCGGTCGCTTAATCCTTACTGGGAGAAACTTGACCCCAAAGAGGGTCTGCCGACTTGGGAGGCGCTTTACCATTTTGTGGATCGAGAAAAGGCTGTGGCGCTGTATCGCTTCGCTGCAGGAAACCCTGAGGCCAACTGCACCAATAGACCAACCAAACCTGTGACCTTCCGGATCAAAGGCGGCACCCGCAGCGTCCACGAGGTCATTGACCAGTTGGTGCAGAAGCTGAGGACCGGAGAGTTGCGAGCGCGTGGTTTCGTCAGCCATGCAGCGATCGACGCTCCGCGACAGGACATCCACAGGGATCGTTGGGGTGATCTGGAATTGGACGCGCGTGCATCGCGCGCGTCCGGGCCTGGTTTTGTTATCTCCCAGATTCTTGTCTTCGCCGCAGAACCATCTCAAGCCGAGGGTTGGTCCGCGAAGAAGCAGTATTCATCCGTTGCGCTGCGTGCGTGGTACATCGGTCGACTGGAGAGGCTTCTGGCTGCGGACGAAAAGTCCACAAGGGACGAGGACTATCTTGCCGCAAATGCAGACTTCGCCGGACGTGTTCCTAAGCGTCCACTTGGGGAATTAAGGAAGGAACTTGCGCCCGCCAGTTGGACGCAGGGTGGGCGTCCGAAGAAGACCTAGGGTCGCAGGGGCGAGGTCTCGCGTTTTGTACCGCTGCTGCCCTTGCAAACAAGCCCATCCTCAAGGCGCATGTACTCTTTGATTGGTAGGACGGTGCCTTCTTAGCCAACCGCCTCGGATGCGCCAGCTGTATGGCTGGCAAGTAGCCGCCACATAATTTCCCATAAAATCACTATGCTAGCTGCTTCACCTCACGATGAGCCAGAACTCGCCTAAGCCATTGAATCTCTTCGTAATCAATGCTAAGTTCTTGTTCACCACATCGGGGAGAGGAAACGTTATGAGAGAAGATCCGCTATTGCCGCTTGTTGAGCGGATTCGCGACTATCAAATGTCTCCTCACGAAGTGCAGGAGCAGCGGATTGCCTTTGCGTATGGAAACGCTCCTACGGATGACAACAGCACCAAGGAACAAGTTCGCGAGGCGCTTCAGTCTGCAACCGCGCCCGCCGCCTAGACTCAACACCACAGTTTGCTTAATGTCCCCCACAACGGTTCGGGGACATTTTTTATGCTAGCATATCTGCAGGATGGCCATCACTTGGAAAGTTGGCTCGGCCACCGCAATAGAGCTCGGCAATATGATTTTATGAATACAGCATTCATTCTCTGGCAGGATCAAGGCAGGCCGAGTGTTTCTATGCCGTTCATTTCAGAACTAAACTTCTATGCAGCGCATCACTTATCCCTTGCTCCTGGGATCTATCGAAATCAGATCAGCTACAACGTGAAAGTGGGAAAGCACATTCCGCCAGAACATGACGACGTCCCGCGCCATATGGCCGACTTCATGGCGAAGCTATCCGAGCTATACCGGACGTCGTTGCCAATCACGCTTGCTGCCTATGCCCTCTGGCGGCTCAACTGGATACACCCATTTCCTCAGGGAAACGGCAGAACTTCACGGGCGCTTTGCTATTTCTTGCTTTGCCAGAGATATGACAAATGGTTCCCGGGAAAGCCGCTTGTTGAGCTCATCCGCGACAACCGCCAAGAGTACTGTGACCTTCTGACCGAGGCCGACGGCACTTTAACTTCCGAGGGGATGGCGGACCTTCAGAAGATCGAAGCCTTTTTAGTGAGGCTTATGCAGGTCCAAATAGCAAGTGTGCAGCCCTGACTTCACAACCGCCATACTTACCGCTGCGCGTAGTCCAAATCGCGCCAGTCTCCTCATCTTCCTGTCCCGCCTCATTCGCCTCAGACTCTCATGCCTCGTCAGAGCCCAAGTGCGATTTGAACGGGTGTGCGGAGTCCGCTCGCCACCGGACCTACAGACGGCCCCTGAGACAGATGGGACAGATGAGACAGATCAAATCATTAAGTTCTTCCCGTGCGCGCGTGTGGGGGAAATAGCATTTTGACCTGTCCCATCCGTCCCACCCCGGCCGACTGACCACTGACTTCCAGACCGACTCGTTCTCTCGTTCGATGCAGCGGCCGCTGCGGCGGTGTCAGCCTGTGTCGCCCGGCGTCGCGCTCCGTCGTTATTTGTTATTTAATAACATAATTCCAAAGACTTAGATCTGTGCTATCATGCAGGAGCGAAAGAACTCGGCGACAGCATGAGGCAGCCATGGAAAAATCGCCCCCATCTATTCAAGCTCCACCCGCAGTTGCGGCCGGCAATTCTCTGAGCGTCACCTACCGCCCGCTCGGCGACTTGATCCCCTATGCTCGCAACGCTCGCACCCACAGCGAGGCGCAGGTTGCACTGATCGCTGGCTCCATCCGGGAGTACGGCTTCACCAACCCGGTGCTGGTCGACGGCGCGAACGGCATCATCGCGGGCCACGGCCGGGTGATGGCGGCCGCCAAGCTGGGCCTCGCCTCGGTGCCGGTGATCGAGTTGTCGCATCTGACGGAGGCGCAGAAGCGAGCCTACATTCTGGCCGATAACAAGCTGTCCGAGCGGGCGGGCTGGGACAGAGACCTTCTGGCCCTTGAACTGGGCGACCTGCGCGATCTGGAACTGGACCTGACGAGCCTTGGCTTCGATGCACACGAACTGGACGCGCTGCTGCACGCCGGAGAAGCGGACCCGCGCGAAGACGAAGTGCCGCCGGTACCAGCGGTCCCCGTCTCTCGACCAGGCGATCTCTGGATCCTCGGCAACCACCGCCTGATCTGCGGCGATGCGACAGATGCGGCCACTGTCGCGCGCGTGCTGAATGGAGTGACCCCGCATCTCATGGCAACGGATCCGCCCTATGGCGTCGCGTACGATCCTGCCTGGCGCAACGACGTTGGCGCGGCGAAAACCAAGCGGGTCGGCAAGGTGCTAAATGACCACCGAGCGGATTGGCGTGAGGCCTGGGCCCTCTTTCCGGGCGACGTGGTCTATGTCTGGCACGGAGCACTGCACGCGAGCACGGTTGCCGAGAGTCTGACCGCTGCCGGCTTTGCCATCCGCAGCCAGATCATCTGGGCCAAGGAGCGCCTCGTACTCTCGCGTGGCGACTACCACTGGCAGCACGAGCCCTGTTGGTATGCCGTCCGAACCTCCGGCAAAGGCCATTGGACCGGGGACCGCAAGCAGACGACGATCTGGAACATTCCGAGCCGCGATCAGGACGTGGCCACGGTGCATGGCACGCAGAAGCCCGTCGAATGCATGCGACGGCCGATGCTGAACAACTCCTCGCCCGGCCAGGCAGTCTATGAACCCTTCTCCGGCTCTGGGACCTCGATCATCGCCGCCGAGACCTGCGGTCGGCATTGCCTCGCGGTGGAGTTGGACGCAGCCTATGTCGATGTGGCCGTACAGCGCTGGCAGGTCTTCACGGGCAAAGCGGCAATGCTGGATGGCGACGGTCGCAGCTTCAGAGAGGTGGCCCAGGAACGCACGTCGGCCGACATTGCAGTTGAACGGGAGGCCGGCTGATGGGACGCAAGCCAGTGACGCTCACGCCGACGCAGCGCGAGGAAATCGAAACGCTCGGGGCCCTCCTCAGCCAGGACCAGATCGCCGATTATCTCGGCATCGCCCGCAATACGTTCCGCGCCATCTGTGAGCGCGACGAGGATGTTCTCGCGCGCTATAAAAGGGGCAAGGCAAAGGCGATCGCGCATGTCGCCAAGGGGCTGCTGCAGAAGGCGCGCAGCGGCGATACCGTCTCTTCGATCTTCTATCTGAAAACGCAGGCGGGTTGGCGCGAGACCGACCGGCTCGAGCATGCCGGTGGGTTGACGATCAATGTCATTGAACAGTTCGACAATCCCGCATGACTGGGCGCCACGCCTGCACCAGCGCAATCTCTATCAGTGCTTCGGGCATGGGAAGCTGTTCCAGCGTGGCTGCGCGGTCTGGCATCGCCGAGCCGGCAAGGACAGCTGTGCGCTGAACCTGACCGCACGGGACATGTTCAAGCGCGTGGGTTCCTACTGGCATCTCTTTCCCGAGCAAACCCAGGCGCGTCGCGCGATCTGGAACGGGATCGACATCCAAGGGCGGCGGATCATCGACCAGTTTCTGCCGCCCGCCGTTCGGGCCAGGACCAACGCGCAGGAGATGCTCATCGAGACCCGCAATGGCTCGATCTGGCAAATGGCCGGTTCGGACAACTTCGACAGCCTAGTCGGGTCAAACCCGCTTGGTGTGGTGTTCTCTGAGTGGTCGCTGGCTCAACCTGATGCTTGGGATTACATTCGTCCAATCCTGGTGGAGAATAATGGCTGGGCACTCTTCATCTTTACCCCGCGCGGCCGCAATCACGGCTACCGCACCTACATGAACGCGCTCAATTCTGACACTTGGTTCTGCGAGCGGCTGACCGTCGATGACACAGGGCTGATCCCATCGGACCGGATCGCCATGGAGCGCGAGTCCGGGATGAGCGATGCCAAGATACGGCAGGAGTTCTATTGCAGCTTCGAGGCGGAGGACGACAACCAACTGATCCCTCACGACCTTGTGGCGGCCGCAGCTGCAAGGAATGTCAGCGCACAAGACTGGGGGGAGAAAATCATCGGAGTGGATGTCGCGCGCTTTGGCGACGACAAGTCGGTGATCTACTTCCGACAGGGCAGAAACGGCCGTCCGATCCCGTTTGAACGCTACAGCGGCTGGGGCACGATGCAGCTTGCGGCGCGTGTGGCAGACTGGATCACGCGTTGGAATGCGGATGCGGTCTTTGTCGATGAGGGCGGTGTCGGGGGTGGTGTGGTTGACCGTCTGCATCAACTCGGCTTCCGAATGGTTCAGGGCGTCAACTTTGGCGGCCGGTCGGATTGGGGCAGAACCGGAGAGAAGGCCTCGAACAAGCGCAGCGAGATGTGGCTTTCGGCAAGGGAATGGCTGAAGGGAGGGTCGCTGCCCGACGATCCACTGTTTGCCGCAGAACTCACGGCGCCGAGTTACACCTATGACGCAAACAGCCAGATTGTCCTGGAGCGCAAGGACGCCATGAAGAAGCGCGGCATCCCGAGCCCGGACATTGCTGATGCGTTCGTACTTACCTTTGCCTACCCCGTTCGGCCGAGCGAGGATGAGGATCACGACGACACGTTCTCTTCGATCGGACGCAATGTTGTCTGCGGCTATTGAAGCCAGCCGGAGATATGAGAAAGACATCCTAACCATATGCTATCAAACGACTTTCTATCCATGCGTATGGAGCGTACACAACTGCGCAACGAACGTTAGGCAGGTGTGTACAGGGGGCGGATATGGCGGGATCGCAGCGGCTGGTGGCCTACGAGCGGGTGTCGACGGCGCGACAGGGAACCAGCGGGCTTGGACTAGAAGCACAGCGCAGGGTAATCGAGGACTTTGCCGCATCCCGTGGTGCCGAGGTTCTGGCCCGGTTCACCGAGGTGGAGAGCGGGCGCAAGGCCGACCGGCCGGAACTCCTGAAGGCGCTGCACTTGGCCAAGGTTACGGGGGCAACGCTGGTGATCGCCAAGCTGGACCGACTGAGCCGCAATGCGGCATTCCTGCTGGCCCTGCGCGACAGTGGGGTCCGGTTCGTCGCGGTGGACATGCCCGAGGCGAACGATCTCACCGTGGGGATCATGGCGCTGGTGGCACAAGCCGAGCGGGAAGCCATCTCGCGACGCACGAAGGAAGCGCTGGCGGTGGCCAAAGCGCGTGGGATGAAGCTGGGGAATCCCAACGGTGCCGAAAGCTTGCGGCGGGCGGGGAAAGGTGGCTCGGCGCTCCGAGCGGCCGTGTCAGCTAATGCTGCAGCCTTCGCCGGGGACCTGGTCCCGGTGCTCGCGGACATTCAGGCCGCGGGGCACACGTCGCTGCGGGCAATTGCGGCGGAATTGATGGCACGAGGGATAAGGACGCGGCGGGGCGGTCGTTGGGGCGTGGGTAATGTCGGCCGACTGCTCCATCGCCGATGACAGCTCCCGGCCCTATGCGGCCGGTCGGAGTGAAGCATTCGCCGCAAAGCGGCTTCCCCAAAGCGGTCGGCCACCCAAGATATCGCCCGAACGCGCAAGGGCGGCTACAATCGAGTGGTTACGACACTCCTGCCATGTTTCCCGTTACTGGTCGGGGGGCACACGACTATCAGAGAACTCTGTTGGATGCAGGCACCAATGCCATGATGAGCCTTGCCTTTGGGTAGGTGAACCCAAACGATCCCGGGAGTTCAGATGCTTCAAGCTGCATCGACAGCTCGCGCAACGTCGCTGCATGTTCTACGGATAGTTCGGTTGGTGCCGCTTCCAACCCAGTGCAGCGATTGAGCAACGACAACAGCTCACCGTCCCGCAGGATGGCGGACTGCCCGTGTTGCACTCCGAGGACGATGCGATGAACGGTCGCCTTCGTTCCCGTCAGTTCGTCCTCCACCCGTGCTAGCAGGATCGTGTTTTCGAGATCCTTGAGATATGCGGCAAAGACCGGCTGGTTGACTGCATGCTCCAGAAGCTTGTCGACAAGGGAATGCCCGATCCCCATCATTCGGTTCATCTGCTCCTTCGGCGCGAGGTCGCGGTCGAACGTCAGCCCATCGTATCGGGATTTCAGATCCAGATCGTTGCGCCAGATCTCGGGCGTCGCGATCGAGAGACCCGCCTCAGAGGTTGTGACCCTGCGCCCGTGTGTCTTGGCGGCGTTCCGGAAGAACGGCTCGAGCTGTGGGAGATCGAGTTGCGGGATTTCCTTGGCCATCGTCGCGGAATCGAATTTTGATGCAGAGCCGAAAAGGCTTCGGGCCGTCGCGAGCGCATTGTCGCCGCCGAAGCGATTGCTGTTGGCTGTCCACCAGCTTCTCAGGGTTTCTCGGCCTTGTTTCGAATACCCCTCAGAATAGAGCTCGTCGAAAACCGAGGATCCAGCCATGCCGATCACGAGCTGGGCAATGTCCTCGGCTTCCTCCATCGATGCACTGAGCGTGGCTTGGATACGCGCGAGCTTTTCTTCGAGAAGGGACCAGATACGTGCCTCGACGGTTTCGGGGTTTCGCAGCAGGTAGACGGATACGGCGCGGGTCTGCCCGTAACGGTTGAGGCGACCGACTCTCTGGTGCAACCGCATCGGGTTCCAAGGAAGATCAACATGCACCAGCGTGGCGCAGCGGTGCTGAAGGTCGATGCCTTCGCCACCCGCCTCGGTCGAGATCAGGAAGCGGTTGCGTCCGGCATTGAAATCCTCGGCGGCCGTTTCGCGAGACAGGCGGCGGGTCTCGGCGATACCGCTGGCTCCAAGGAGTGTGAGGCGTTGGTCACCGTTGATGAAACCTGTGCTCCCTTCGCCGAAACGCGCTTCCAACGCGTTCAGAACGAGGGCTTGGGTGGCCTTGTATTCTGTGAAGAGCAAGACCGGCTCGCCGACCGGGAGTTCGGTCGCGATCAGGTCAATCAGCCTCTGGATCTTGGTTTCATCGGTGATTTCGTCGGCGCGGGCAAGGATCTCGTCGAGGCGGGCGATCTCGTCGGACATGAGCGTCGGGGAATTTTCCCCAACGGAGCTTTCCTCGCGCTGGGACCGTTCGTCGTCCTCTTCATACTCTGGCGGCTCAGCGATCTGGGAGGCGCTGCGTCCATCTTGCGCAATCGTCGTCGCCAGCATGCCCCGTCGTTTCGACAGGGCGCTGCGGATCGCCGCGATGGAACTGGCGGCAAGCTTCTGGAGTGCGATGAGCAGGAGCATGCGAGAGGAGCGCTCACGGCCGGCAAGGTCGCTCGCATAGGCCCGACCGTCGAGGATGAACTCGCTCATGACGTTGTAGAAGTCCGCCTCTGCCTCGGTATAGCCGTAATCGACGGTCTGGGTTTTCACCGGCTTGAACAGCGGCTTGCCTTCAAGGTCGGTCACCGTGGCCTTGTTGTTGCGGATCATCGCTTCGGGCAGGTGCGCAAGCTGCTCCTCGATGTCGCGCTGGGGGTCGAAGAGATCGGGCCGCAGGAGGTGCATAAGGGCGAGGAAGCCGAAGTCTTTGCCCCTATGGGGCGTGCCGGTGAACAGTACCAGCGAGCCGATCTTGCCCGCTGCCTGCATGTCCTTCAGCAGGTTATATGTCAGGGTTGCGCTGCGTTCGACCGCTTGGAAGTGGTGCGCTTCGTCGACCAGAACCAGATCCCACGGCTCGGCCTCCAGCAATCGCTCGCGCGCCTTGTCCATGCGGAGCGTATGGAACGAGGCGACCACTTTGTCGGCCGTCTCCCAGTAGCTGACCCTATCGCGATCAAGGTCAGCGGAATAGAGGTTGAGACGGATGTCGAACATCGTCTTCATCCGGTCTCGCCACTGCGGCGCGAGCCGGGCCGGGGTCAGGACGAGGACGCGCTTCACCCGATCTGAGGAGAGCAGCGGATCGAGGATCAGGCCCGCTTCGATGGTCTTGCCGAGGCCGACGTCATCGGCGACCAACCAGCGGGCTGGCCAGTTGCGCGTCACCTGGCGGCAGACCCAGAGCTGGTGGGGCAGAAGCTTGACCCGGGTGCGCGTAAAGACGCCCCATTGGTCGTTGATAGACCTGATCAGGAGCGCCTGCGCCTTTGCCAACGTGGCTGTCGGGTCGTCCGTAGTGAGGTCGGCAAGGCGATCCTCCAGCGACTCGATGCGCATCAACTGGGCTGTCTCCACCCTGTGGATGTCCGTGCCGAACTGAACGAGGCTGAAGACCCCCTGATCGACCACGATACGGCCTTCACCATGATCAGGATGCCGAACGGATTGCTCAGGGGCGAAGGTCGTCATGCGATGAAGTCCTCTTCTTCGACGTTGTCTTGCGAAATCCTGGGGGTATCAGGTCCGAAGATGACCTCCTGCGCGCCCTCGTGCTTCTGGGTCATCAGCAGTTGAATGGGAAGGTCAAGTGCGCCACCAAAAGACGCGCGGTCCCTGAGGCCTGCCTCGAATTCGGAATAGATTGCACGTGAGGCATCCATTCCGGCCAAGCCACGGAGATGTCTCCAACCTATCCGATCCGCAAAACGTCCCATGGCCTCGGAATTTGCCCAGCCGTAGCCGTGCATGTAGCCGCCGAGATCGCCCCAGATACCGGCTCGCACGCCCTCGCGGATCATCCAGTTTGCGCCGGTTCCCAGCGCGCGGATCAACGAAGCCCCCTCGGTGCCGCGGCGCTGATGCGACGGCGAGGCACTCGGCCACCAATGATCGACGAGGCTGATCGCTCCGTCGCGTTGCACGAATCTTGGCAGGTTCTGGTAGACGTCGACATAGTCGGGAAGCCACCGCGCGACGACGTAAAGCTCTCCCAGCGCCCGGCGCCAGCGGCGATAGTCCTCGGCCTTGCCATCAATGCTGGCAAGCTCGTCGAGCCGATCCGTCCACGGCTTGTAACTGTGGACCTGCGAGATGCGGGCCATCTCGCCCCACCATCCGGCGCGTTTGGCATTGTTGATGAAGTTGCGGCTGGCGGTCTCGTTGCCCCACTCGATGGTTCGGAAGACGGCCTGGGCGAAGAAGGTGAACCATCCCTCGGGATCATCGTCATAATGCTTGTCGCGGAGCCGTTCCGGCTTTGAGTTCGTCGGGTAGGTGTCAAAGTTGTATTTGCTGCCAAGCTCGTGGGATTTTCGCGTCCACCACGCATGCAGATGTTCGAGCACGAGCGCGGGATCTGGCTGTTCAACGACCTCGGCAATCCCGGGATACTCGACCGTCGGGGGCGTCTCATGCCTCGCGTCGAACCGTTCTTCGAGTTCACCCGCGTAGAGTTGCGGAATGATGTTCTGGAGCTCCGAACGGCTCAATCCTTCTGCGAAATCGCTGGCGCACAACGCCTCGAAGGTTGGCGGTAGCCAATTGCATCGCCGCGCCCTTAATTCCTCAGCAAGTTTGCTGCCTTTCTCACCGCGCAACATGTAAATCAGGACAGACCGCTTCTGTTCTGTCGATTTACAATCGCTTGCGAACTGGGCCAGCCTTGACGGGTTCAAGAGTGAGCCGAAATATCCGCCACCCCGTGCGAGATCGTATAGGTCGAGGGCCGCTTCGCTGTAGTCGCCGGACAGAACATGGCGCGAAGAAATGAAATCTCCCATCAATCTCTCGTCTTTGTTCTTCTCCATTTTCATCCGGTCGCAAGACTTCGGCAGAAACGCCGCAGTACTCCAAGTTCCATCCTCCATGCGGAACTCCGCGTCGCGCAACTGGGCAAGGATTGCTGCCCGTTCTTGCCCGTCCATTTTTTCTGTCCGCTCGGCTGTCAGGATACCGCCAACCCAAGAAGCCAGTTCCGGATCAATGCGGCGAGACACCCCCATAACCTCTTTCAGAAGTCCGCCAGCATGCAGCGGACTTGGCACCCGGAGGCCGATGCGTTCAAGCGTGCGGGCTGCTTGCCTCGACACGCTCCGTGACAGTATCCGCTGGGAGATGGGATGGCCTGCAAGCTGATCCGCAGCACCCGGCAAGTCCATGATGCCTGCAACTTGCCAGTGGACTTCCGTGGCTTGCAACAGGGGCGTGAAGGGAGCGGCGAGACCTGTCGGGAAGACGGGCGCATTGCTGACCAGGCTCGCCCAGCCGAGCCGGGCGGTGTCGGGGGCCTCGTTGGTGATGCCACGCGGTTGGGTGTCGTCCACGTGGAGCGACCCCAGCAGGTCGTGACGCAGATCCGGTGTGAAGCTGTCGGCCAGGGCGGTCCAGAACAGGCTTCGTCCTTCGTCCGGGTCCGGGTTGGACAAACCGGCCTTGTGGGCGAACGCAGGCCAGTCGTTTTCTAGCAGTTTTGCCAAAGACTTGAGCCTGCGCGCCAGGCTGGTGCCATGCTTGCGGAAGAGAGCCTTGCGTTCGTCCAACATTCCCCTCAGGTGCCCCCGGCCCGGATTGACCGCAAAGCTGCGGCTGTTCATCAGCCAGCAAGGGCGCGCGTCGACATCCAGAGGCGCCAGTAACCACAGGCCGGGCGTGCCTTCGGCGGGCGGAACCGGCCCGGTCGGACCGAGGGGCAGGAACAGCGTCGTATCCTCGTCCAGGTCCAGGACAAGCGCCTTGCCGGCTTCGGTTCCGGTCAAGGTCAGGACGCGGACGTTCTCGGCTCCCGTGTCTTCGAAGGAGGCACCGAAGGTCTCGACGAGAGCCTCCTTGCGGATATCGACCTGCCGGATGCCACGCGCCATGGCGGGCAACCAGCGCGCAGAGCGACGGAATGCGTCCCACGCTGTGTTGTAGTCCTGTCCCGCGTTCTGATCGAATTCGATGATCGTGGCGGGCCGGCCTTGGCTTGTCGCTTCGAAAGAGCGCTCTTTTCCTTGATCCCAAGGATCGGGCAGAAGCCCACCGCGAACGTGGCAGGCGACGTATCGGCTGGCTATGCGCACCTGATCGGCCAGCAGATGTACTGCCTTGAAGCCGAGGCCGAACTTCCCGGTCACGGCCTCCCCGCGATCCTTGTCACTGAGGTTGAGCTGGAGCATGTGGTACAGGTCGCGGTGCCATCCCATGCGTTCGCCGTGACTGCCTTCACCGACAACGTTGATAAGCCTTCCCCAGTGACTCATGGTCGTGGTTCCGCGATTTCGCGACAGCTCGAACTTTCCGGGAGCATCACTCCAGGCTGGATCTTGCTGCCAGGCGTCGTCCGCGTTCTGGAAAAGCTCGAAAAAGATTCGTGCCGGGAGGTATCCGTCCTCTGTAATCCGCGTCCGCACGCGTTCCAGCAATTCCGCGTGACCTTTGGGTTGATCGACTTTCGTCCAAAGCTGGTCCTTGAGCTTTTGGCGAATGGCTTCGACACCGTCTCCAGCGCTGCGCACGGCATCTTCGTAGTCCTTGCGCGCGCGTTCCAGAATGCCGCCTTCCCTCGGCTTCATCTCGCCAAGGATCTTCGGCATCTGGTCACGGATTTCGGCCCTGACCGCACTCGCGACATGTTCGGCAAACCGCGCACGACCGGCAAGCAGCGCGTCCAGCGCTGCACGTGCTTCGGGTTGATCCTTCTCACTGCCGACATATTCTTCGGCGAGCGTTCGGCAGAATTCAGTGACATGGCGGTCCGTCAGCCGCACATCGTCCGGCAACACGACGTCGAGAGCGCGTCGCCGTGTCAGGTTGTGCAGGTCCTTGGCTTGCTCGATTTTCCAGTTCTGACGGATGGTTCCGACGATCTCCAACGGCTGCGCGTCCCCGAGCGGGAGCATCACGGGTGTTCCCGCGATGCTGACGAACTCGTCTTCACCTTGCAGATCGCGTCGCGGACGGAACTGGATTCGCATTCGGGCGGACCGGGCCATAAGGCTCTGGTCGCTACCTTTTCGATACGCCGTCTCTACCTGATTCTCGAAATCGCGCTCGATCCCCTCGATCACCGGGATGGCCAGCCCAAGCTCTTCACGCATCAGCGCGCGCCAGCAATCCGACCGACCGAGCATGAACACCAGCACGGCGAGCATCTCGGCGGGAACGGCAACTTTCGCACGGGCGAGGATTGGCTTCAGGCTATCGGCGGACTGCTTTTCCGTCAGTTCAGCGGGCGCGTCGCTTGGGCGAAGCTTTCGCGGGTCGTCGCTCGAACCCTGTGCGAATTGCGGGAGCAGCCGCGACAATTCGGGGTCGAGACGATGCGCGAAGGCAACGGCACCGCCATGCGCGACCACCTCGTCGGCGGCACGCCAAGTTCCGTCGCGCGTTGGCACTCGTGTTCCGGAAAGGACTTTCCCGATCTGATCGCTCGACGTTCTCGCCAGAAAGCGGAAACCCGAGTCATAGACGGCACGGGCAGACTGGTTCCCTGAAGCGGCGATGCGTGAGAGAGCATCCATCCAACCATGGAAATGGTCAGGGTCCGGAGCCCCGTGCTGCTGGACCTCGCGCACGATGGTCTGTGCGTCGGCGCCTGGCGCCGACAACAGCCAGGCCAGAAGGGGCCATCCCGGCAAGGTCAGGTCCGCGCCATCTTTTGCGAGGGATTGCAGGTAAGCGGCGATGTCACCGGGCCGCTCGCCGATCCAGCACGGGAGGCTTCCATCAGAGAGACGGTCCAGCAGGGTATTTTTGCTTGCGGCGGTGTCCTTCAGCACACCGTCCTTCACCAGCAGACGCAGGGTGTCCTCGTCGAGCAGGCCGACTGGTACATCCTTGCGTGTTGCCATGTCCGAGGGGAGCAGGCCCGAATTCAAGCCAGGTAGATCCATGACGGCTACGGGCGCGACTGTGCGCCCGTCGATCAGGGTGAGCCATTGCGTCTCAGCAAGCAGGGGTAGCGTTTCCGCTGTCCTGCCATCGCGAATAGCTGCGATGATTTGCGCAACATGCTTCGCAGGCTCGGGTTGGCCGAGCAGGAAGTCAAGTTGGCGCTCCGCGGACCAGATGCGCGCCGAAGTGATCCGCCGAAACTGTTCCTGCGTCGCGTTGCCGAACGGGGCGTGCAAGATCGGCACGTCGATGCCGTCCGGAAAGGGCAAGTCCGGGTTCTGGCGAAAGCCATGCACGGCAGCAACGCGCCCCTGGTTGGTCTCGAAGATCGGCAGAAGTTCGAGATCTTCGTCCGGGATATTTGCCGTGAAAAAGGCCGAGAACAGTTCGGGCGAAATCGGAGTGGCTGCGATATGCCTCTGATTGGCCACGAACTTTTCGCCAAGTGTCGCACCATCGAACTTCCGGACGCCAAGCTGTCCCTGTTTCACGGCGTCAATGCGCATCATCAGGGTAGAATTCAGCAGGATGGTCTTGTCGTCTCTTCCGACGAGGGTGCGCGCAAAAGCGTCGAGTTGGCCATTCCCCCCGTCGATCCACAGCAGGTCTCGGTCGTCGAAGCGGGCTTCGCGACGTCCGGCAAGGAGAGCGCGAAGATAAGGGCGGTACTTGCTCTCGGTGCTCCACAACTTGAGCATCAGGTCAAGACGCGCTTCATCTGGCCCAGATGCATCTGCCTCCGCGGCAAGGCGGGCCGTTTCATACGAAGGATCCTTCGCATAAGTCAGACCAGTTCCGAGCTCGGTTAGAAGCTGGGCTGCCTCCGCGTAGTTGATCATCATGGCGCCGGCACCTGGGGCCGCACGTTCGAGCAGCTCGACAAGCTTCCGATTCTCGTTGTTATGCAAGAAAAGGCGCCCGCTGCTTGCTGCTTTCGACAGGTCGTCGAGGCTGGCACTGCGCGGGAAGCCAAGCCCCTTGTCGACACGGACGATGTGCAATGTCCGGAACTCCGGATCGCTCTGCGCCGCGGCCAAATTGTCTCCCATCGCCTTCAGGATGGCAATTGCGGCGGTTGCGGCCGCGTCCTCGGTCGCGGTGTCCTTCAGCTGCGGTTGCAGGGCCGTCAACAGGGCCTTCGCTTCGACCAGCGACAGGTTTCGGGCTCCGAAGCTTGCCGGACGCCAGTCCTGGTGAATACACAGCGGCGCGGCCTCGACCGAGGCCAGCGTCCGGCGCATCTGGCTATTGCGCATCACGCTGTGTGGCATGGGCAGCACGCAACCGTCCGGAAGATGGTGGAGGACCATCCGGATGTGTTCGCCCTGTGCCATATCGACATCACGCTTTGTCATCGCCTGGCGAAGCAGGCTCAGGACAGGCGCGACAAGCGCTGCCGACTTGTCCAGACGCTCGCGGCGTGCAAAATCAAGGAATTCGCCGAACCGTGCGAGCTTTCCCCCTTGACCAAATGCAGCGGCGGTCAGGAGCCCGGCCATTTTTGCAAGTTCCTCGTCCTGCCAGGCCGCGGCAACTGGCGCCAGGACTGCGTTGGACCCGACTGTTGGAACAAGGTTCCACTCAGCCATGCGTTGCTCGAGGTCGGGGATCAGTTCCAAGATCCGGGGAAGCCGGGTGTCTTCCGGCGCGGGCAGTGCCCGGAATTGAAGACTCGGCGCGTTCAGCGTCCAGCCGATCTTTCGGTCGTTCAAGGTCCGCGCCAGAACCTGCCGCGACGAGATTGCATTGCGATGGTTCCTTATGAGCCCGGACGCATTCAAGCCGGATACGACTGCCTGTAGCCTCATCTCGGTCAATGCGTCTGACTCGAGCGCATCCATCAACAAACCCGGCAGCATAGGCAGCACGAGTTCGTCGCGCACCCGCGCGTTCCACGCGGCGCTGACGTCGTCCGGCATGTCCTTGTCATAACCGAGGATGGCGTCCCGTCCGCTGGTGACGAAGAAGTACCCATGCAGGAACAACCGCACCTGTCCGGTCCCGACGGCGCGGGGCGTGCTTTCTCGCGCGACCGGAAGGAAAACGGACCACGTGATGTCGAGGTCATCTTGCCCGTCGGGATCGACGAGAAGCGCCACGGCACCATGCGGTAACGCCTTCTGCGGAACCATGGCATCGTCCTGCCGATCAAGGATGTCCGGCCAACCTTCCGAGGCGGTCAGATCAGTGCCGAAATCCGCCGTCGCCATCATCTCCTTGCCGACACTGCGGATTCCGGCGCATAGCGGACCGCCAAAATCCGTCTGCCCCGGCGTTGCGGGATCGAAGCGCAGACGCGGGGAAGCGGCCCGATCAATGACACTGGACGTGCCATTGGCCACGACAACTTCGAGCTTCCTGACGTTGCGCAACAGCGAAACGATGCCAGACAGCCAGAACGGGTCGTTGGCATCATCCAGCAAGCTTGTTTCGTAGGACTTGGGTAGGAAGCCGCTGGTGGTCGTCTTCGGTTTGAGGGCTGGGCTCCGGAGGGGATACCATTGGACCATCTGCCGGGCGAAGCCTGCGAGGCCACTGGACAGAAGCAGATCACGGTCCCGCGCGGTGGGTGCGTCTTCCCATTCGAGGCAGGCATCCCCGGGTTTCCCGATGACGATGTAGGGATTGACCACCAGGGGCGGAACCTCGGTTTCGTGCCCTTCTGAGACAACGAGAAAGGCGTCGCAGACGTGGAACGCTGTCTTCTGTCCCATTCCGAACCGCCCGATGGCAGCGGTGTCGGTGGCCTTGACGCTGCCGCCGAAGCGCGCAATCCCTTGCGCTGATGCCGCGTCATAACGGCCGTCGTTCGCGACCATCAGCCCCGGAACCCTCAGGAGCGGGTGATCTGCGTCGGGCCAGCCGGACAGGACGGCAATCCTGACTTGCTCCGAACCGGAATCATCCGCGTTTTGCAACAGCTCTCGCAGGAGCGTCCGTCCGCCCTCGAAATGGTATCGTTCCTTCAGGTTGGTCCGAAGGTCCTCGATGATCGACTTTTCGTCGCGGTGCATCGTCATGGGCGGAAAACTCTTCTCAATAGGCGAAGCGGCGGAAATTACTTTTGGCAAGCCGCACGTTACGGAGTGGAATGGATAAGAGGGCAAAGCGCAAGATCGTCTCGGCTTCGAAGTTCTCTCGCAGCGAGGATCCCGATGGGCGGCGATGCCACCCATCGATGAAACTGGTCACCGGGCGCGTAAGAAGAGTACTTCTTTGGAGCTAAGTCCGTTTTTCTGCCCGTCGCGTAGCCCTCTGAGCGGGATGCGAAGGTCCGCTGTTCGCTGATTGCCGCAGGCGCGATGCCGCAGCCTCACGGGCGGCTCTCCGCCCTACGCGTCCTCGCCGCCACTCTCGCCGAGTGGCGCGGCCTTCTCGCTGCCTGACCGGAATGTGGGGCTGGGGAACGGAGACTGGTTCGCATTCGTCTGACAACGCCCATCGCACCTATTCCGCGATCGGAATGACGGCGCTTAACGCGTTAGTCGCGAATTTTGCAACTATTGCCACTCGCGCCTTGAACGCTGCGTCGTGGTTCCTGCGTTTCGAAATGGTCTGACATCATCGTTCTTGCAGACTAGGCGACGTCAGATTGTAGCTTGCGTGACTATCCGTTCTCGCGGAGGGCCCCATGATTTGACGAATGAATAAAGCTATCAGATGCCAACGACCTCGCGACCTTCGCCTTTAACGGTCTCGTGGATCCAGTCGCTGAATGCGCGTATGGCAGGGCGGTTTTCGGCGGCTTCTGGGTAAAACAGCGCAATCAGCTTCGCCGCTCTCACGCGAAAATCGAAAAGCCGCACTAACCTACCAGCGCGGATATCCTGTTCCACCAGCGAGCGCATGGCGATGCCGACGCCCTGGCCCTGCATCGCCGCCTCGATCATCATATAGGCGCGCGAGAAGGACAGCGCCCGTTGCGCCGAGAGGGGCGCGAGGTTTAGAGCAGCCAGCCACTCCTCCCAACTGGCTCCGAAATCGAGGCCCTCCAGCGTGGTGTGCAGGATAGGTCGGCCCGACAGATCCTCGGCGCTGCGGATAGGTAGGACATCCTGGGCCATCCGGGGGGTGCAAATCGGCCAAATCTCATCCTGCAACAGGATTTCCTGACAGATGCCCGACTGCCGCTCGCGCACGAAGCTGATGGCAATGTCGACGCCGTTGATCACAACGTCGTCGAGGCTGACATAGGAAAGAAGCCGGACCTCGATATTGGGATGCATGTTGCAGAACTGCCTGAGCCGCGGCGCAAGCCACTTGGCCCCAAAGGAGGGCAACGATCCGATCACGAGCCTGCCCGAAATGTCGCCGGAGCGGATATTGTCCAGGACGCCCTCAATATTCATAAGTGACTTGCGCACCACCCCGGCAAGCGCCGCGCCTTCACGCGACAGGATTAGCCGGCTATTCATCCGATGGAACAACTGCGCGCCAAGCTGACTTTCCAGCTGGCTAATCTGCTGGCTGACGGCGCTGCGCGTCAGGAAGAGCTCATCCGCGGCCTTGGTGAAACTCAGGTAGCGCGAGGCGACCTCGAAGGTTCGCAGCGCGGTCAGCGACAGATGCCGAAGCGACATGGCCACCCTTTCTGACAGGTGTTAACGATAATCCTAGGCAGCGGCGGGTTTCCCGTCCAGCCCAAGCCACGCCGGCCGAACCTAGGCCAAGGCCAGCCCTTCGTACTCGTTAGTTTAGCTAACGGCAACAGTTAGGTCTTCGCGCTTGTTGCGATCAGCCCGCGGCTGCAATGTCGGACGAAGAACTGAAGGGCTGCCTGGTGAAAAGGTCGCCGATCGCATGAGGGATCAATGCCCAACACCGTAATTAGCGACGGCACCGTGGTGTTTTTCGGAAGCCATGCCGTCGATCACTACCTGCTCTGCAGGGCTTGGCCAAACGAGGGCCAGAAAATCAATGCCGAGCCGACGGGGAGGGTATATGGCGGCATGATCCCAAATGCGGCGACCATCTTTGCTGGTTACGGCGCCCCGCCTATGCTGATGGGACCGCTGGCGGACGACGAGGATGCCGACCCCATCTTGGCCGAGCTGGCTCAGGCCGGCATCGACATCCGAAACATCCGCCGCGCGGCCGGGTTCCGTAACTCCTATGCCTACAATTTCCTGACCGAGGTCAATCCGGATGAAAAGACGCTTGTCATCGTCGATCCTGGCTATGACTTCGATCCAACCCCGGCCGAGCGGGCAGTGCTGACGGGGGCGAAATTCATCTATTCGACCATCGCCCATCTGCGCCGGATCGTCGGCATCCAAGGTGTGCTGGCCGAGGCGCACACCCGGGGGGCGCGGCTTTTCATCGACGTCGAGGCAGAATCCTTCCGTTCGGCTGAGGAGGATTGGTGGGCCTTTTCGGCAGCCGACTTCCTATCGTTCAACGAGGAAAGTCTTGACAAGTTCCGCGGTACGAAATCCGCAGGGGCGGCGATTGCCGACCTCCTTGCAGCGTCTGGTGCCGAGATCGTCACAACCCTCGGAAAGGGCGGCTGCGAGGTCGTTTCGCCGGCGGGGCGCTGGAGGACGGCTGGGCTCCGAGTGGCAACCGTCGATCCTCTTGGCGCGGGCGATACGTTCAATGCGACATATCTGTTCGGCCGCAGCCAGGGCTGGTCCATCGAGGATTCAGCGCGCTTCGCTAATCTCGCTGCAGCCCGTTCGACCACCATGACCGGCCCCCGCAGCGGGCGCGCGACGGTCGGGACAGTGATGGAGTTCTTGGACATCTCAAACGAACAGGCGCTGCCGCTGCCTGTCCAGCCTGACTAGGGCGACTCATTCAAGCAAACAACGAAAGGTAAACTACATGAAGAAGACATCTGTTTTGTCGACGGGGGTGGCTTTCGCCGCTCTACTCGCCACGACCGGCCTAGTCCGCGCTGACGAAGTGAACGTCACATCGACCGGTGGAGCCTACCAACGCAGCCAGGAGATGGGGTATGGCGAGGCCTATGAAAAGCTTGGCCACACGATCAACTGGAACGTCTATTCCGGCGGCCTTGGCGAAATCCGCACACAGGTGGATTCCGGCAATGTCATCTGGGACATCGTCGATGTGAACAGCGCCGAGGCCAATACCGGCTGCGCCGAGGGCATCTTCGAGAAGATCGATCTGGCCGAGGTCACCGAACCCGCTCCCGATGGCACCACGTTGGACGACTACCAGGTCCAGAGGACCAACGACTGTTCGGTCGGCACCGTGGTCTACTCTTGGGGGTTCGCCTTCAACAATACCGTATTTACCGGAGATCAGCCGGCCAAGGTCGCCGATTACTTCGACACCGCGCGGTTTCCTGGCAAGCGCGGGATCTGGAGCAGCCCGACACAGGCCATCGAACTGGCGCTGATGGCCGATGGCGTGGCCCCCGGGGATGTCTACAGCTATCTGGAAGAATCGGGCGATGTCGGAGTGGACCGGGCGCTGGCCAAGCTAAAGTCGCTGCATGACGATCCGAATGGCGGTCTGGTGTTCTGGACTGGCGGAGCCGAGCCCCCCGAACTACTGGCCAAGGGCGAGGTCGTCATGTCAACCGGATGGAGCGGTCGCTTCTTCAACGCTGTCGTGACGGAAAACGCCCCGATCACTCAGGTTTGGGACGGGCAGATCATGGATTTCCAGAACTTCGCGGTGATCAAAGGCACCCCCAATCTGGAGGCGGCAAAAGCCTTCCTGAAATTCGCCACTGCGACCGACAATATCGCCGAAACTGCCCGCTACATTCCCTATGCGCCTTGGCGAAAATCGGCAGTGGACAAGATCCTGGCGAATGAGCCCTGGTCCGAAGACGGCAAGACCTCGGTGGGGCCGTTCCTGTCGACCGCGCCAGATAACATGGCCAACTACCTCGAGATGGGTGTCGACTACTGGCAGAACCATCAGGACGAGGTGACCGAGCGCTGGACCGCCTGGAAAGCCGGTCTCTGACCTTAACGGGGCTGGGGCGGAACAATCCGCCCCGCCGCCACACAATCCCCCGGGAGCGTCCCATGACCGCACGCCCTTTTCAGACGGCAAGGACCTGGCGCCCAACGCGAGCCTCGGTCATAGGCCTTGGCCTGATCGCACCTCTTGCCCTGCTGGTTCTGGCCTTTCTGGTCCTGCCGCTTTTCCGCTTCGCCTACCTCAGCGTCGACAACCGAGCCATCGCGCAGGTGTTGTCGCTGACATCGCAGGCGATGCGCGACCATCCGGTCGAGGGGGTGCCGGACGATGCGGTTTTCGCCGCCTTCCAGCAGGACCTGGCCCGAGACCCCAAGGGCGTGGCCAAGCTTGCAGCACGACTGAACTTTTTCGAGGGCGGCCTGAACAGCTTGGTCCGCAAGACCAGCGCCCAGATGGCGACCATCCCGCCGAGCCGGGCCGGTTTCACGGCCTTCGACAAGCGTTGGGGCGAGGGAAAGACCTGGCGAGCCATCGGCTTAGCGACGCATCCCGTCATTCCCGAATACTATCTGAATGCGCTGGACCTGCGCACCGACGAGCCGTCCCGGCTGCTTTCGATCGAGCCGAAGCCCGAGGGCCAGAGGATCTACTTGCGGCTCTGGGCGCGCACGATCATGGTGGCCTTGTTCGTGGTCAGCGTATGCACTCTGGTCGGATATCCGATCGCGCATTTCCTTTCACGCTCCAAGGGCATGGTCTTCACCCTTGCCATGGGGCTGGTGCTGCTGCCTTTCTGGACGCCGCTTCTCGCCCGCATCGCCAGCTGGAAGGTGCTGCTGGAATCGAACGGGGTGATCAACAGCCTGCTGGTCGCCAGCGGTCTGGTCAGCGAAGCGGGGCGCCCGCAGCTTCTGAATAATCTCTTCGCCACCGTGTTGGTCATGTCCTATGTCCTGCTGCCCTATGCGATCCTTCCAACCTATGCGGTGATGAAGCGGGTGCAGCCCTCACTCTTCAGCGCGGCGCTGACGCTGGGAGCCACCCCGGTCCGGGCTTTCTTCACCGTCTACCTGCCTCAGACGCTGCCGGGCGTGCTGGCCGGCGGCATCCTGATTTTCGTGCTGTCCTTCGGCTTCTACCTGACACCGGAGCTTGTGGGCGGCCCCAGCGGCAGTCTCATCGGCAACATGATCGCCTACAACTTCTCGCGCTCGCTCAACTGGGGCCTGGCCGGAGCCCTCTCGACCATGCTGCTCATTGTCATCGCAGCCGCAGCCCTGCTACTGCGCGCCGTGTCGCCGAAGCCTTCGGCAAGAAGATAGGGGAAGCAGGATGAACCATTTCGTCAAACTCTGGGTCATCGTCGGGCTTGCCTTTCTGGCGTTGCCGCTTCTGGTCATCGTCCCGCTGTCGTTCACCTCGGGCCACTACATGGTCTACACACCCGAAATGCTGGCGCTGGAGCCCGATGCCTATTCGGCCCGCTGGTATTCCGAGGTGCTCCACGACCGCGACTGGATGCTGGCCCTGAGGAACAGCTTGATCATCGGCCTGTCGGCAGCAGCGCTCTCTACGGTCCTAGGCACATTGGCTGCCCTGGGCTTGTCGCGGTCGGGAACGCCGGGGCGCAATGTCTGGACGGCGCTGATCCTTCTGCCGCAGATCGTGCCGATCGTTGTGACGGCTGGGGGCATCTACTCCGCCTTTTCCGACCTGAACCTGATCGGCACCTATGCCGGAGTCATCATCGCCCACACGGTTCTGGCGGCTCCCGTCGCCGTGATCACAATCCGCGCCAGCCTCGAAAGGTTCGACTGGAACCTCCTCGCCGCCTCCTCAACGCTCGGCGCGGGGCCCTTGCTGACCTTCTGGAAGGTCACGCTGCCGCTGATACGGCCCGCCATTGTCGCCGGGGCGATCTTTGCCTTCGCCACCTCGCTGGACGAAGTGGTGGTGATCCAGTTCATCGGCTCCTACGACCAGAAGACGGTGCCGATCCAGATGCTCATCGGCCTGCGCGAACACCTCAGTCCGGCCATCCTGGCCGTCGCCAGCATGCTTGTCTGCTTCGCATTGGCGATCCTTGTGCTCAGCGAATTGATGCGCCGCCGCAGCGATATCTATGCCCGAAACACTCCCAAGAACTGACGGCGCCCAGAACGCGCCCCTGCCCAAGGAAAGAACTCCAATGCGCAAAGGCACATTGCTCAACGGCCCGCTCACCGCGCTCGTCGGCGATCTGGGTCACTCAGACAAGATCATGATCGTCGATGCCGGTTGGCCGATCCCCGCCGACCTACGTCTGGATCTGTGCCTGACCCACGGCATCCCTCGCCTGACGCAGGTGTTCGCCACCGTGGCGCAGGAGCTGTCGATCGAGCGCGTCATCATTGATGCCGAAATGCAGAACCACGGCCCCGAGGTCCACTCCGAAGTGCTGCGCATCATCGCAGCCGCCGGGCAGGATCAGGGCGAAGCGATCACCATCGATCACGAACCGCATGACTCCTTCAAGCACCATGCCAGGTCGGTGAAAGGCATCGTGCGCAGCGGCGAATGCATCCCCTATTGCAACCTGGTCATCGTTGCCGGGCTGGCGTTCACGCCGCGGGATCGCAGGCCATGATCGGAGTCCGCGACATCGGCATCGAGCCGTTGACGGCGTTGGCCGCCGCCGATTTCGGCGCCGCCGTCCTGCCCGACCCCGCCCGACCGACCAGCACGGGCCCGTGGTGGGCCTGCTGTGAAGGCTGCGTCGGCTTGGGTGACGGGCAGCAATGGCTGGGCTTCGTGCAGGCCGGGGCCGCCCCGCCCGAGGTGACCGAGATGGAGCGTGAACCGGGAACCGAACTTGTGATCCCGGTCGCGGGGGAAATTGTGCAGATTGTGGCGCACGGGCTGCGCGATGGGGCGGGCGTTGATCGCCCAGACGGCCGCACCGCCCGCGCCTTCGTCCTGCGACCGGGGCAGGCGCTGATGATAAACCCCGGGGTCTGGCACGCAGCCGCTTTCGGCCTGAGCGCCTCGGCTGCGTATTTCTACATCGCCCGTCGCCGCAAGGCCGAAGACAGCGAAGGCCGTGGAGGCTGGGTCGCGCTGCCCGAAGGGCAGGTGCTGCATCCCCATCCGGAGCGAATGGCGGCAGGTCAGCGGACGGGGGATCGGGAATGACTGACGACATCATCGGCCGGTATGAGAACGTATCGAAATTCTACGGCAGTATGGCCGTGGTGAAGAACCTCGATCTCGACATCCGGCGAGGCGAATTCCTGTCGCTGCTGGGGCCTTCCGGCTCGGGGAAGACCACTACGCTGATGATGCTGGCGGGGCTGCAATCGCCCAGCAGCGGGCATATCTTCCTGAACGGCCGCCCCATCGAGACGACCCCGCCTCATCGCAGGAACATTGGCGTGGTGTTCCAGAACTATGCGCTGTTCCCGCATATGACGATCGCCGAGAACCTGGCCTACCCGTTGAAGGCGCGGCGGATGGCCAGGGCCGACATCGCGCAACGTGTGCAGCGCGGGCTGGAGATGGTGAAGCTTCAGCCGCTGGCCCAGCGTCGCCCTACCGAACTGTCGGGTGGCCAGCAGCAGCGCGTGGCGCTGGCCCGCGCGCTGGTCTTCGAGCCGAGCATCGTGCTGCTGGACGAGCCCTTGGGTGCGCTCGACCGCCAGCTGCGCGAGACCATGCAGCTGGAGTTGAAGCAGCTTCACCGCGAGACCGGGGTGACCATGGTCTACGTCACCCACGATCAGGCCGAGGCGATGACCATGTCCGACCGCGTGGCGGTCTTTAACGATGGCAAGCTGTTGCAATGCGCCCCGCCACCCGAGATCTACGACCGGCCGACCAGCGCCTTCGTTGCCGAATTCGTGGGCGAGAACAACCGTCTGAGTGGTGCGGTCACCGCTGTCGACGAAGGGGGCTGCACCGTCACGACTGATGCCGGGATCGCAATTCGCACCCGTCCGCAGCCGGGGCTTCAGCGGGGTCAGGCGGTGTTAGTCTACCTGCGGCCGGAACGGATTCTGGTCGGCGGCGCTGCTGCCGCCTGCGAAAACCGCCATGACGCCCCCGTCGCCGACGCGATCTTCCTCGGCGACCATACCCGCCTGCGGATTGATCTGCCCGGCAATCGCGACTTCACCATTAAGCAGAACTTCTTCGGCGAGACCCGCCCTCCAGGCCCCGGCGACCGCATCGTCTTCGGCTGGACGGCCGAGGCACCGCAGGTCGTGCCCGTCTAGGCCAGCCGCCCCGAAATCCCCCGCTCCGCCGCCGATCCCGTCGGCGGTCGTGCGAACTTTTGCCGCTGACTTCAGGAACGAATGGAACTCGAAATGAACAGGACGGACTTCCACAAGCTTTTCAAATCACCCGGCCCGGTGGTGCTGCCGGTAGTGCATGTGCTGGACCACGCACAGACGGCCCGCAACGTCAGGATCGCGCTTCACGCCGGCGCCCCCGGGGTGCTGCTGATCAATCACGACATCACGCTCGAGGAATTTCTCCCGGTCATACGCTCGATCCGCCAGCAGTTTCCGGCCTGCTGGATCGGGGTCAACTTCCTCGCTGTCACCGGCCTGGAGGCGTTCCCCATCCTGGGCGGCCTGCAACGTGAGGGGATCGCCGTCGACGCCTACTGGGCCGACGATGCCCGGATCGACGAAAGTCGCACCGCCGACGATCAGCCCGAGGCCGCCGCCATCGCCGAGTCTCGCCACCGCTCCGGCTGGACCGGCCTTTATCTTGGCGGCACCTGTTTCAAAAAGCAGCGCGAGGTCGCGCCCGAGCATCACGAGGTTTCCGCCACCATCGCCGCACGCTGGATGGATGTCGTGACAACGTCGGGTATCGCCACCGGCCATGCGCCGGAGTTGCAGAAGGTTGAAACCTTCCGGCGCGGCGTGGGCGATGCGGCGCTGGCGCTGGCCTCGGGCCTGACGCCCGAGAACGCGCATGTCTTCGCAAGCCTGATCGACTGTTTCATCATCGGCACCGGGATCAATCACCCCGGCGATTTCCACAACTTCGATCCCGCGAAGCTGGAGCGCCTGTTGGCCTTTGTGCGTGGACAGGGTGAGTGCTGTGACGCGCGATAAATCGTCGATCTTATGCAAGTGACCAACCCTGTGGGTATTGTCAGATGAACTTCGCTTGCCGCATGGCAGGCCGCTCCGCTAGCTTGGCTGCGTGACCAAACGCTCCCCTTTCCGCTTCTTCAAGACGAGCCCGGGGAGAATCCGCCTCGCGGTGATGCTCCACATCCGCTTCCCACTGTCACTGCGTTAGGTCGAGGATCTGCTCCATGAGCGCGGCATCGAGATCAGCCACAAGACGGTGCTGTACTGGTCCGGGCCGCGCGACTCGAACAGAACTTACGGCTTCTAAACTGACCCGGGTTAGATCTTAGTCGCGATTGATCGGATGGGATTCGAACACGCATTCGGTCATAAAGAAAACAATGGCTTAGACACAAGAGAAGGTTCGACCCCAGTCGCGTTCCCTCCGCCAACTTTCCATCTAGTCTGATTTCTGTGGGGCGCATTGGGTGCGATTTTTACGTTATTTCATTGGGGAAATTAGCGTTCATGCATTGCACTGGATTTCTTTCGATTTCGCCCGTATCGTTTCATTGCGTGGTATGAAATGTGGTATGAACTATGGCCCTCACTGGGAAGTTGACCAAGAAGTTGGTCGAGAACCTCAGCGCTGGAAGGCACGGCGATGGGGGAGGCCTTTACCTCATCGTTGATCCCTCTGGTGCAAGACGCTGGATCGTCCGGGTCGTTGTAAAGGGTCAACGAAATGCGAAAGGCGCAGTGCTCCGAACTGACTTTGGCTTGGGCGGTGCCGACGTCGTGACGCTCAACCAGGCCCGTGAACGCGCTTTGGAGTATCGTCGCATGGCAAAAGCGGGGTTGAACCCAAAGTTCAACACGGCCCGCGAGATTGTCAATCGGCACGCAAAACTGACCCCCTATCGGCGCCCAAATTTGACCCCC
>JAZKHT010000010.1:0-94332 GCA_040385245.1 Pseudomonadota bacterium
CTTGCGGAGCCTGAATCATGCCGCAAGGGCAAGTTCAATGGGTCCTGACCCTAAGGTGGAAAGTTTAGATCCTACTCAGACCTTTTGATTGCGGTCTCGAAGAGGCCTAGGCAGCCTTTGTGCATAATCAACTGACTCACGCTCATGAGGCCCTGTATGATCAAACGCATAACCCGCCAGGCGGCACGGCCGCCGATCGCCGAATTGCTGGACTTGATCCCACGGGCGACGCTTTTTCCTGATGAGGATCGTATACCTTTTGATGATTTGCGCGAGGCGCTGATAAATGATCTCGCGCCCTCGACGCCCTACGAACATGCCCTCGCCGAAAACCTGTTTACGTTGGAGTTGGAGACATTGCGACACCGCCGCCTGCGGGATGCCCGGCTGTTCGCCGCATTTGCGGAGCAAGCGGAGCGTGAGTTGCAGCATATGGATCTGGCGGCACTAGAGACCATCTTGGTTCTGAATTATCGTGGAAACATGGCGCAGGCGTTGACAGATCCTGATTCTATGGTGCGGGACACAGTGAGAAAGGCGTATGCAACCAAAGGGGTATCCACGACAAACATCATGGCGAAAGCTTATGAAAGCGTTGCCCTGATGATCGATGGCCACGAGCGCGCCCTCGTCGAGAACGAAAGCCGCAGGCGCCGGTTACTCGAAGACTATGAACGCCTCAAGGCGCGCAGGGCGAAGCCGATCGAGGATGCAAGTGCCGTTTCGTACTCATGACGAGTTCACGCAAGATCAATACCAATCGTGAGAATGCGCGAAAGAGCACAGGCCCGAGTTCAGTGGCCGGAAAGCAGCGTGCTGCTCAGAACGCTCGTCGGCATGGTGTGACGGGCAGGATTGAGACGGAGGTGGTCGAGCGTTGGTTTCGCCTGATTGTGGCCGGCACGCCGTTTGGGAACATTGATCTGCCATCCGCACCCGGATTTCGAGAAGCGGTGCTTCTGGCAGAGGCGGAAGCGCGACTCGAACGGATCCAAACGGTGGAAAGTCAGGGTATGATCAATCTGGAAGTTGCGTTCGATGATCCGGGCGTCCGGTTTCAAATGTCCGAGGAAGATCTGGCCGGGTGTGATGCCCCTATACGGGCGTTCGTCTCTCAGACGCTGGCGCTGCAGGAGTCGCGACTTGAGAGTCAAATCGCTTCGGTGGCGCTGTATGCCCGATACCGGCGGCGCGCCGAAGCACAGCGCCACAAAGCCCTGATTTGGTGGGTGGCCGCTCTGGACGCAGAGGAAAAAACCAAACGAAGCCAATTTGCATCTTTAGGTTGAGCGTGAGACGAGATTTCCTTTGGCAAAAAGTAAAGCCCTGTCCAGCAGTATAGCAGATCCCTGATGGGTAGACTTCGTCGAGCCTTTGTCTGTCTAAATGTGTCATTGCGTTCCGCACGCGGTCACGCGAGAAATCGTACGACCGGGCAAGACTTGCGTCCGTCCTTTAACGGCGAAGGTGGGCCGATCTAAATGCTGACGCGGCCATCCTCAGATGTGGATGAAGGGACCGGGGTTGTCGGCGTCCTGTCATTCATGATTTGCCTTTACCTGTTGGCGGCGCTGGCCGTCGATCCCTTGAGTGGCCTGTTTATACTCCTGCTGGGGACCATGCTGCCGATGATCGTCTGGTCAATTGTAGTGGTTAAGACCCATCTGCGCCCTGATGCGGGACTGGATTTCAATCGGACCCTGTCGAATGCAGAGGCATGGCCGATCTCTTTGACAAAATTACTAGGTCTTTACACGATCTTTGCGGCAATAGGTTTGTGCTATTTCGTCTTGGAACATTATCGCGCCCGTCAGTATGGTCTTTACTTGGCTTCCATGTCGATGGCGGCGCCATTATTGGTGTTTCTTGCTCCGTTCTATGTGCACGTAGTAACCCGCCGTATGATGGAACCACGCGATGGCCTTTGGCATGTCGGTATGGTTCTGCGGGGTAAACGTGCGGAAGCGGACATCGCAAAGGTTAAGGACCATATCCTTGCCTGGACAATCAAGGGGTTCTTCCTCGCCTTCATGATGTCGATCCTGCCGTTTGTGACCACCGATGTTCTGGAGGAACTTCGTGCGCCGGGCGTGTTGATGTCGGTGGGGACGACATTATTGTTGGTGCAAGTTCTATTCCTGATAGACGCCTGCATCGGGACCATAGGCTATATTTGCACCTTCCGGGTGCTCAATACGCACATCAGGTCCGCAAATCCCTATTTGGATGCCTGGATTTTTGCCCTGATCTGCTATCCGCCATTCATCATCATGCGTGATGGTGGTCCGTTGAATTACCATACGGGCACGAGGGACTGGTCGGATTGGCTGTCCGGTCATCCGGTTCTATTGTCGATCTGGGGCATTATGATTTTGATATTGTGTGCGGTTTATGCATGGTCGACGGCTGTGTTCGGACTGCGGTTTTCCAACCTGACCCACCGGGGGATCATCACGACAGGCCCCTACCGGTTCTTCAAGCACCCGGCCTATCTGTCGAAGAACATCTTCTGGTGGATGTCGGTCATGCCATTCTTGTCGACGATGGGGCCGAAGCGGGCAATTCAGAATTGCATTCTGCTGCTGGCGGTAAATGTCGTCTACCTGATGCGTGCCCGGACCGAGGAGCGGCACCTGATGCAGGATCCGGCCTATCAACGCTACGCTCAATGGATTGCCGAAGCCGGCTTTCTGCCACGTCTTTGGAATTTCTTCTGGCGTAGTGCCAAGCCTACACAGCACAAAGACTAAACGGTGCCAGGCTTCTTGGTGGCAATGAGGCGCCTTGTACCGCGGTCCTCTTCTTGGACCACCCGTCCTCGCCGGATAATCGGACCAAGCAGCGCAACGCGCCGGTAAAGATAAGTGTAAACGAGAAACATTGCTAATATGAACACAGGAATCAGCATTTCGTATTGCTCGGCGATCACGGACAGAACTGACGAAAGTATGGATAACGTCCAGCAGATGACGCTTGTTGTGGGGTTTCGCAAATCAGATCGCCAAGCAAGGTGACGAGCCCATGATCGGTGGATTAGGCTATGCAGATGCAGACGGTCCGGTTCTCCTGGATGAGCGCCCTCACGGTGCGTGCGCCGCCAGATGGACACCATAGTTTCGATAACAGGGTAGGACAACACCAAAAGCCCGATCAGCGGTGCGATTTCAGGATTGCGTGCGGGCAGGGTCACTCCCATTACGGCTAGCAGAAATCCAACGGAGTATGCCCCGGAGTCCCCAAGAAAAAGCCTGCCAAAGGGAAAATTCACTAGAGTGAATCCAATCAGCAGGCCGACCGAGACCGACGCCACACCGACAAGCGCCATATCGCCCACTTGCCACGCCAGACAGCCGTAGCAGATCATGCAGATGATCGCGGTGCCACCTGCCAGCCCATTGAAGCCGTCTATAATGTTCAGTGCATTTGCTACACCGCCCACTGCGAAGGCCGTGAACAGCAGTGCAAACAGCCAGTAGCCCAGCAGGAAATCCGCCCCCGGTATACCCAAAGGAAGTATGACATAGCCAGACACAAGCGAAAACAGCAGTCCGGACAGTATTGTCGCGATCAGCCTGTTGCGGGCATTCACCGTCTTGGTGATATCCTCAACCAGACCAGCCACAAAGGCTGGGAGGATTGGCAGGCAGATCAACAGAAAAAGATGCTGCGCTGCTGCAGGTAATAGCGCACCTCCTGCAAGACCGCCAAAAACCAACGCCACCCCACCAACCCGAGGAGTAGGTCGATCATGGATCTTCTGGATGCCGACTGTGCCGTCCAAGGTCAGATGCCCGTGCATACTGCGCGTTGCAACGATGATCAGCGCGACAATGAATGTCACTGCAAGAGCAGCGAAAAAGGCGAAATAGAATTCTGCGACGGCCATGGGCTTTCCGGAAAAACGGAGAGGGGGCAATCGCACAGCACCAAGCAAGGGCCAAAGTAGCCATCACCATGTTATAGGGTGCGCCCGCTATGCTGATTGTCAATGTTTGAATTATGGAAGCAGCGCGAAATCAGGCACATGTATCCTTTTGGGTCTGCCAATCCGTCCTCACCCCCGCCGCGCGGCCTCGATTGCAGCGACGTCGATCTTTGACATGTCCATCATCGCGGCAAAGGCCCGCTTCGCCTCGTCGCCGCCGACGGCCAAGGCTTCGATCAGGACTCGGGGTGTGATCTGCCATGAGATTCCCCATTTGTCCTTGCACCATCCGCACGCACTTTCCTTACCGCCATTGCCGACGATGGCGTTCCAATAGCGGTCGGTTTCCTGCTGGTCCTCGGTCGCGATCTGAAAGGAAAACGCTTCGTTATGCTTGAATTCGGGACCGCCATTCAGACCCAGACAGGGAATGCCCAGGACGGTAAAATCGACCGACAACACATCCCCCGCCTTACCAGATGGATAATCGTCGGGTGCCAGTTGGACTGCACCGACCGTGCTGTCGGGAAAGGTTTGGGCGTAAAAGCGGGCGGCTGCTTCGGCGTCCTTGTCAAACCAAAGGCAGATCGTGTTCTTGGCAAGTGTCATCGTCTTCCCCTTCGCCTTCTGCACCTGTCAGATCGGATCGAACGTGCTATTGGTGCAATGTGTTCCGCAACCTGCGTTCGGAATGAAACCCAATTTGCCACCGACACATTCTGAACCACAAGTCATATCGAACCCGATTGTCAGAGGGTGGTCATGATCACCGAGATTGAGGACTATTTTGAGAAAGGCTGCGGTCGGTGCGACCGCTTTGCCACGGCGGACTGTTCAACGCGGAAGTGGCACGCCGGTCTGATCGACCTGCGCCGCATCTGTCTGGAGATGGGGTTGATCGAGTCGGTAAAGTGGGGTCATCCCTGCTATATGCACGCGGAGCGAAATGTCGCCATCATCGGGGCGTTTCGGGGCGACTTTCGGATCACGTTCTTCAATGCCGCCCTGCTGACGGACCCTGACCATGTTCTGGAACGGCAGGGGCCGAACACGCGCCATCCCGACATGATCCGATTTGATGACAATGCCCAAGTTTGTGCGCTGGAACCCGCTCTGCGTTCCTATCTGGCCGAAGCAAAGTCATATGCCGATGCCGGGCTGAGGCCGCCGAAGACGGACTTTGATCTGGAAATTCCTGATGAATTGCTGGAGGCGCTGGATGCAGACCCCGGATTCGCCGAGGCGTTCCATCGGCTTACGCCGGGGCGCAAGAAAAGCTATGTGATCAATCTTGCCTCTGCCAAAGCACCGGCGACGCGGAGGTCGCGCATTGCCAAGTTCCGCGATCACGTCCTTGCGGGCAAGGGTGCGACCGAGCGCTGAGGGCAAACGTGGCGCCAAGCCCGAGGGTATCTTTGCGGTTGGCCTGCCTGACCAGTCTGCAAAACGCACTGCACCTGCTATGATCGTGGATCGCGCCAATCACCTGATTTGTGTATGGCGTCTGTGAACCTTGGGCAAAACGGCATGGCGAACGAAAATACCTTGGTCCCCAATGGGGCGGCTTTCTTTCCGGTCCAGATGACGGGGCCGACGCGAAACTATGCATTCATCCTTGTTCCCGGCTTTACGCTGTTGGCCTTTGCGTCGGCGGTAGAACCGTTGCGCATTGCCAACCAGTTGTCGCAACAGCCACTGTATCGTTGGCAGATACTGTCCGAAACCGGGGCACCCGTCATCAGTTCTTCAGGGATACCTGTCGGTGCCGATGGGCCGATCCGGTCGCTGGACCGGGAAACCCGCCTGTTCGTTTGCGCCGGGAACCCGGCGATGAAGGCGGCAGACCCTGCCATAGTGGCTGCGGTGCAAAGGCACCACCGCTTTGGTGGCGTTGTTGGCGGCATTTGCACCGGTGCCGTGGCACTGGCAAAGGCAGGATTGGTGGAAGGGCGCAGGTTCACCCTGCACTGGGAAAACCAGCCCGGCTTCGTCGAGGCGTTCTCGCCGCTAATGCCAACCGCCAACCGGTTCGAAATGGATGGCCGTCTGATGACCTGTGGCGGGGGGGCCGCTTCGACCGACATGATGCTGTCGGTGATTGCGGCGGACCACGGCGGCGATTTCGCAGCCATGGTATCGGAAATGTGCTTGCGGACGGTGATGCCCGGTCTTGACCCCGAACAGCGCAGTTCACTGGCGGCCCTGATGTCGTCGCGCAACCCCGTGCTGATTGCCACGGTCACACTGATGAATCGGCACCTGGACGCCCCTTTGTCGATGGACGAACTGGCCGAAGCCGCAGGCTATTCGCGCCGCCACATGGAACGCCTTTTCCATCTTGCGGTCGGCAAGACACCGGGCGAATTCTATCGCGGGCTGCGTCTTGACCGCGGGCGTAACCTGCTCAGTTCCACCGAGCTTTCGTTGCAGGAAATCGCAACCGCCACGGGATTTGCCTCTGTCTCACATTTTTCAAAAAGCTTTCGGGCCCGGTTCGGCACGGCCCCGACAAAGCTGAAGCAGGGGATCGGCAAACTGCGCGTCTGAGGGTTCAGCGGCACAGGTGCGCGCCAGCAAATCTGCGGTTGCGGGCCCCATCATGGCGAGCAACGCCGCCCGCCGCCGGCCGCAGATGCGTGCAAATCGGCAATCATACCGAGGCGGATAGGTGTTTTTCATGCCCAAGATGATACAATATCGCCGTTCGGGCGACCTAACATCACGTTCGACTTGTGCGAAACCTGCACTTGGTCAATACCGTCTGTGTGAATCGCGATCCGTTGCAGGGTTCTTGCCGCAATGGCAGGGCCGGGGCTGATCGGGAAGAAGCCAAGCCATCGCACTTAGCGGATGGCGTTTTAAGCAGGAGATCTCACGATGGCAAATGGCACCGTGAAATGGTTCAACGCGACCAAAGGGTTTGGCTTCATTGCCCCGGCAAATGGCGGCAAGGACATCTTCGTCCATGTCTCGGCATTGGAACGGGCAGGGATTCGTCAGCTCGATGACGGACAGGCCGTCTCGTTCGACATCGAATCTGGTCGTGATGGGCGCGAATCCGCGACCAATCTGAAGCTCGCCTGAGACTTCGCCGGAACGGACATCGAAACTGGGATCGCTGCCGCGATCCCAGTTTTGTCATTTCACAGGCTTGCGACCTTTTCGCCGGTCGATGAGACGCGGCGTGCAGTGATGTGGTCGGCAAGATAAGCTGCATCATGCCAGACCCCCCAGATGAATGGAGAGGCGCGGCGCGACAGCCACGGCAGACCCAGAAAGTACAGACCGGGCACGGTTGACACGCCGCGCAGATGCGCGGGGCGGCCCTTTTCGTCAAACGCGTCCATTTTCAGCCAGCCATAATCCAGCGAAAAGCCCGTGGCCCAGATGATTGCGGTGACGCCAGCCGCTGCCAGGTCGAGCGTCAAAAGAGGGTTGCGCACACAGTCCGGGTCCGGCCCGATCAGGCGGGCCTCGGGGTCCGCGGGCAGATCAAGTCCGTTCTCTGCGGCATAGGCGTCTGCTTCGTCCAGAACGGTCAGATAGTTTTGATCGCCCATGGCGATGTTTTCCGCCAGATCGGGGGCGAATTGCAGAACGCCGTCTGAATAGTCACCGGCACGCCCGAGCAGTGTCATGCCACGTGCGGCGAGGTCGCGGAAATCGACCGTCTGGCCACCGTTGGCCCCACTGACCGCGATGGTCACATGTTCCATGCCGGGTTCGCGCGTCTTGGCATCCCAATACCCCAGCGCCCCAAGCCACCAGACGAAATCCTTGCCCCGATACCGCCGTGGCGGCCGGTCATGCGGGCCGACCGACAGATAGACACGCTTTCCCGCCCGCAACAGTTCGTCAGCAATCTGGGAACCCGACGAACCGGCCCCGACGACCAGAACAGCGCCGTCCGGCAACTGCGCCGGATTGCGATAGCCCGTCGAATGAAGCTGAACGATCCCGGCCGACTGTGGCACCACGGTTGGCACAAGTGGGCGCTGGAACGGGCCAGTGGCGGTGACAACATTTGCGGCCTCGATCACGCCTTGCGACGTATCGGCCACAAACCCACTGCCGTCCGGTTTCGTTCGCAACGAAAGAACCTCTACCCCTTCGCGGATCGGGGCGGCGATCTGCGCAGCGTAGGCGACGAAGTAATCAACGATGGACCCTTTGGTGGCAAAGCTGTCTTGGTCGATGCCGGAAAATGTCATGTTCGGAAAACGGTCGTGCCAGGCGGGGCCGTTTGCAACAAGGGAATCCCACCGCTCTGACCGCCAGCGTTCTGCGATCCGGTGCCGTTCCAGAACGATATGGGGGACGCCCTGTTTGGTCAGATGCTCGCTCATGGCGATACCGGCCTGACCGCCACCCACGATGAGCGTGTCGATTCTTTCAACTGTCATTCCGGTGTCCCTTTTCGTGATGCTTTCGTCGGGACCAAATGGCCCAAGGCGCATTTGATGACCTACTGAACCGATGGCTTTGGCGAAATACTTATCCTTCTCAGCGCTGCTTAGGCTTTCCCTAACCAGAACGCTTTGCGGCGGGCGCGCGGGATCAATCGGCCCGTCTTTCGGCGGGGACTGTCAGACATTGACACAGGTGCTGCCGCAGTTGCGCGGATTTTCAGGGCATCGCCCTACAAAGCCGAGCCCAAGTCCCGCTTTTCCTTGCAAAGGATTTGACAGGCCAAACCCCACCTTCCACCATCGCGACAAGAGACCGGCAAGAATGTCGGCGAAGGTCGCAGCCCAGCCGAACGGGCCGACCACCATCACCAACAGAGGATTGAAAATGAAACAGACACTGCGACTGATTTCGTTGGCGACTGCCCTTGCCCTGTCGTCGGGGGCGGCCACGGCACAGGTTGATTCGGAAGACCCGATCAAACTGACACTGCACGACTGGACCGGCCAGTTCATCACCACCAACATCATGGCGGCGGTGCTGGAAGAGGCGGGATATAACGTCGAACTGGTGCAGGCCGATTACCTTGCGCAGTTTTCGGGCATCGAGTCCGGCGATCTGCACGTTGCGATGGAATTGTGGGCGACCACTGCCGCCGATGCAATGAACGCCTCGATCGCCACCGGCAACACCGTCAGCTTTGGCGAGACGGGGATGCAGGCGAAAGAGGAATGGTGGTATCCGCTGTACATGAAGGAAAAATGCCCTGGTCTGCCGGATTGGAAGGCGCTGAACGACTGTGCAGAGTTGTTCGCCACCGCCGAAACCGCGCCAAAGGGGCGCTATCTGGGTGGCCCGGTCACATGGGGCGGCTATGATGAAGAGCGGATCGCCGCGCTTGGCCTGAACTACGAGGTGATCCACGCAGGCACCGATGCGGCGATGTTCGCCGAGTTGGAAAGCGCCTATCAACGCAAAGACCCGATCCTGCTGTGGATATACGCCCCGCACTGGGCGCCGATCAAATACGAAGGCGAATGGGTCGAATTCCCGGCTTATACCCCTGAATGTTACACCGATCCGGCGGCAGGCGAAAATCCCGCCGCGGCGTATGACTGTGGCAAGCCCACAGGGCCGGTCTACAAGGCAGGCTGGGCCGGACTCGAAGGCAAGTGGCCGGGTGCGGCCAAGGCGATCAAGGCATTCACCATCACGAACGAAGAAATGGGCGCGATGGTCGGCAAGGTGGACGTCGAAGGCATCCCGCTGGAAGATGTCGTTGATGAATGGATGACCACCAACGAGGCCGTCTGGACCAAGTGGATCGAGTGATGTCAACGTGGCGGGGCAGGGTCAGCCTGTCCCGCCATCTTTCCCGGACATGCCCCAGCGGACGCAAACATGAACCAACGCCCTGTGAAACTTGCCTGTCGGCAGGTCTGGAAGATTTACGGCCCGCACCCCGAACGGCTTTTGGCAGGCGGCAAGACCCCTTCCTTGGAAGACATCCGCCGCTCTGACCATGTTGGTGCCGTTCGCGATGTGACGCTGGACGTGCGCGAGGGCGAAATCTTCGTCATCATGGGCCTGTCCGGTTCTGGGAAATCGACGCTGGTGCGGTGCCTGTCGCGATTGATCGAACCCTCGGGCGGGCAAATCCTGTTCAACGGGCAGGACCTGTTGACAGCAAGCGCTGCCGAGATGATCGAAATTCGCCGCCACCGGATGGGTATGGTGTTTCAGCATTTCGCCCTGTTGCCGCATTTGACGGTGCTGCAAAACGTCGCTTTCCCCTTGGAAGTGCAGGGCATCGGACGTGAGGTGAGAGAGGCGCGCGCGCGCGAAGTGACGGCATTGGTGGGCTTGCAAGGCCGCGAGGATTATTTTCCCCGTCAGTTGTCAGGTGGTCAGCAACAACGTGTCGGCATCGCCCGGTCCCTGGCGGTTGAGCCGGAATTGTGGTTTCTGGACGAACCCTTTTCGGCGCTTGATCCGCTGATCCGCCGTGAAATGCAGGATGAATTCCTGCGCATCCAGAACCAGTTGCACAAGACGATTGTGTTCATCACCCATGATTTTGACGAGGCTATCCGTCTGGCGGACCGTATTGCCATCATGAAGGACGGTGCAGTCGTGCAGATCGCCACACCCGAAGAATTGGTGCTGGCCCCTGCGGATGACTATGTCGCGGCGTTCACGGCGCATGTCCCGCGCGCCAAGGTCGTGACCATCGGGCGCATCATGACGCCGGGGGCCGCCGCAGAAGTTGCGGGTCAGGTTCCAGCCTCTGCCCGGGTCGAGGATGTGGCCGACCGGATCGAGGCCGCAGATCTGCCCCACGCCGTGACCGACGCGCAGGGGCAGGTCATCGGCCATATTGGCGCGCGTGCGGTCATCGATGTGCTGATCGGGCGGGGCAAGTGATGCGCGCGCGTGCCGTTCTGTGGCCGGGTCTGTTTCTTGCCAGTCTGATCCTTGCATTGCTGTCGCAACGGTTGCCCGGCTGGATGCTGTTGCCACCGGAAACCATCCTGATCGATATGGCCGGGGCGGTCAGCGCGGCGATGCGCTGGCTGGTCGAAGACGCAACCTTTGGTCTGTTCACCGTGAAAGAAGCCACCCGCGCCATCGCCGCTGTGGTCGAGGTACCGTACGAGGCGGCGCGCATCCTGCTGGTTGATGGCATCACCGAAGGGCGTGGTCGCCGCGCAACCACCATTGTGCCGCCGATTTCATGGATCGCGGTGGTCGCGGGAATGGTGGCGCTGGGGGTTTATGCGCGCAATATCTGGCTGGGTCTGCTGGTGGGGGCGCTGTTCCTGTATCTGGCGGTATTCGGTCAGTGGGAAAGTGCGATGACCACGCTGGCGTCCATTCTGATCGCGGTGCCCTTGGGCGTTGTGGGCGGTCTGGGTTTGGGGATTGCCGCGTTTCTGTCGCCGGGTTTCAACCGGCTGCAATCGCCCGTCCTTGACCTGATGCAGACGGTGCCGACCTTTGCTTATCTTGTGCCGATCCTGTTCCTGTTCGGCTTTGGCCCGGTGGCGGCGCTGATTGCCACGGTGATCTACGCCATGCCGCCCATGGTGCGGATCACGACGTTGGCGCTGCGGTCCATTCCGCCGGAATTGCAGGAATTCGGGCGCATGGTTGGCTGCACACCTGCCCAGCAGATGCGCAAGGTTTTGCTGCCTGTGGCGTTGCCCGACCTGATGGTCGGGGTCAATCAGGTGATTATGCTGTCGTTGAACATGGTGATCATCGCGTCGATGATCGGGGCGGGGGGCCTTGGGTTTGATGTGCTGAACGCGCTGCGCCGCCTGGATATCGGCGGCGGGGTCGAGGCGGGACTGGCTATCACAGCGCTTGCCGTGGCGCTGGACCGGCTGTCGCAAGCCTTGGCACAACGGTCAGGGCAGGCGGTCGCCGTGCAGGGATCATGGGCGAAGCGCCATCCCAAGACCGTCGCGGTACTGGCGTTGATTGCGGTGACGGGCGGGATCGGGCTGATCCTGCCATGGGTTCAGACCTATCCAAAAGAGGCGATGCTTTCGACCAAGAGCTTTTGGTCCGATCTGGTCGAATATGTGAACGTCAATTATTTCGACCAGATCGAGGCGTTCAAGAATGCCATTCTGATCAATCTGTTGCTGCCGATCAAACGGTTCCTGCTGACGCTGCCCTGGCCGTGGGTTCTGCTGCTGGTCACCTTGGCCGGGTGGCAGTTGGGGCGCGCAAAGCTGGCCATTCTGTGCCTTGCACTGGGGTTGTTCATCGTCGCCACCGGATTATGGGAGCAGGCGGTGACCACGGTCTATCTGTGCGGTATCTCTGTCGTCATCGCGGCGTTGATCGGTGTGCCGATGGGGATTTGGGCCGCGGGGTCCGAAACTGCAGGCAGGGTGATCGGGGCGTTTATCGACACGCTGCAAACGCTGCCCAGCTTTGTCTATCTGATCCCGGTGATCATGCTGTTCCGGGTCGGTGACTTCGCTGCGATGATTGCGGTTGTGCTCTATGCCCTTGCCCCTGCCGTCCGCTATACCGCGCACGGTTTGCGTTCGGTCCAACCAGATCTGGTCGAGGCAGGGATCGTCTGCGGCTGCACAAGGTGGCAAGTGTTGACGCGCATCCGCCTGCCCATGGCGATGCCAGATATCCTGCTGGGCGTGAATCAGACCATCATGCTGGCGCTGTCGATGCTGGTCATCACCGCATTGGTCGGCACCCGCGATCTTGGACAAGAGGTTTACGCAGCCCTTGCCACTGCCGATGTGGGTCGAGGTGTGGTGGCCGGACTGGCCGTTGCGGCGATTGCGATAATCGCAGATCGTATCATCAATGCCGCCAGCGCGCGCGCACGGGCGCGACTGGGCCTGTCCGGCGAATGACCGATCAGGGGGCGGATCACCCGCAGTAAGGGTTTTTCGCGCCCCGATCTTCGGACAGACTTTGTTGGCGGCGCGTCACCAGATGTTCAATCGCATCGGCCAGATGGATTTCTGTGATGTTGTAATCCCCCCGCGCCACGCGGATGCGATGCGCCTCGATCATGACATCGGCGTGGGTGCATCCGGTCGGCGGGATGAACCGATAGGACGCAAGTTCGATAAGCAATCCCATCGGGTCTTCGAAATAGATCGAATCCATGAAACCGCGATCCTTGACGCCCGAATGGCTGATGCCGCGTTCATCCAGCCGCGTCACCGCCTGGCGAAAGGTCGCATTGCTGACGTTGAACGCCAGATGATGCACGCACCCCGGTTCGGTTGGTGTGCGGCGCGGGTCGGGCTTTCGCGTCTCGTTCGTGAAGATGGTGATCAGCCGCCCATCGCCGGGATCAAAGTAGAGATGCCCCTCCTCCGGTCGGTCAAGGTTTGGTTGATCAAAGATGAAAGGCATACCCAGCACGCCTTCCCAGAAATCAATCGAGGTCTGCCGGTCGGCGCCGACCAAGGTAATGTGGTGAACCCCCTGTGTTTGCAGCTTTCTCATGCGGGCTTCACACTGTGGTTGTGGACTTTGCAAAAAGAACTTCGTCGGTGATTTCAAGCTGCGCCACCAGCAGGCTGCACTCCAGACTGTCGGTCAGGGACGTGGTGACAGACCCGCGCAACCAGCGCGCCATCAATCCCTGTTTGTGATGCCCGACAACGACCAGATCGGCGGCAACCTCTTTGGCGATGGCGGTGATCCGTTCGGCGGGCTGGCCGGTTTCCAGACGCGCGTCGGGGGTCAGACCCATGCGGATTAGGCGTTCCACACCTTCGTCCAGAATTTTCTGATAATCACCGATTTCGAACATCGGGACATAGGCCCCGCCCGAAGATGCCGCCAAATTGACGCCGATCGACGGGTCAAGGACCGCCATCAACACCACGCGCGATCCGCAGATCTGGGCCAGGCGCGCCCCTTCGCGCAGGGCAAGGCGCCCCTCGCGGGTTCCGTCATAGGCAAGCAGGATGGTGTGATACATGGTGGCCCCTAACCTGTTATTTTGGTAGAAGACATTCATCTATCGTATGCCAGTTGCCCCAAATTCGCAATCGTCCCGCCAATCCGCAATACGGGCATCCCGGAACCTTGGCGACGCTGCGGGATTATCAGATCATGAACTTCATGCAGGATGGAAATCGCAATGCTTACACCTGAAAACGCGCGCGTGATCCTGGCAGAGGCCACAAGCGAAACCGAAGGAATGGGATCAGGTGCGGCCGCCGCCGTCGCGGCACTGCATACCCGCACGCTGGATGCGCTGGCGGGATATGTCAGGATGGTCGAAAAGGCAGAGCCGGAGTTTCGCCCCACCGCCGAGCGCTTTCGCGATCTGCATGCCCGCCACGCCGACCAACTTGCCGTCATTCTGGCTGCCATGGGCGGGCATCCCGAAGAAGATGGGTCCATTATGGGGACGATCAACGAAACCGTCGTCAGCCTGCGCGCCTTTTTCGACGAAATCGACGAGGACGTGATGGACAACGTCCGCAGCGGCGAAGACCACGTTCTGCACGCCTTTGACGGCGCGTTGGAAGAAGGTCTTGCCGACCCTGACCAGACCACCATCGCGTTCATGCGAGATGAGTTGCAGGCCCTGTTGGACGACACGCGCCATCTGGACTAGGGGTCAGCCAGCCTCGGCCTCGGCCACGTGGCGTTTTACGGCGGCAAAACTGTCTGGCGTGACAGAGATGGAATCGATTCCCGCCCGCACCAACAGTAGGGCAAAGGCCGGATCGTTGGACGGGGCCTGACCACACAGCCCCACCTTGGCCCCAGCCGCATGGGCCCGCGCAATCAGCGTTTCGATCATCCAAAGCACGGCGGGGTTTGATTCGTCAAACAGGGCCGCCAGTTGATCGGAATCGCGGTCGATTCCCAGTGTCAGTTGCGTCAGATCGTTTGATCCGATCGAAAATCCGTCGAACCGTTTGGCGAATTCGTCGGCCAGAATCACGTTCGACGGAACCTCGCCCATCACATAGACCTCAAGCCCGTCCTTGCCCCGTTCCAGCCCCTGTTCGGCCATCACCGCCAGAACGCGGTCAGCTTCGTCCGGGGTGCGGCAAAACGGGATCATCACCACAACGTTGTCAAAGCCCATGACCTCGCGCAGATGCCGGATTGCCCGACATTCCAGGACGAACCCGTCGCGGTAACGATCTGAATAATAGCGCGATGCCCCCCGGAACCCGATCATCGGGTTTTCCTCTTCCGGTTCAAAATCGCGCCCGCCCAGCAGTTCGGCGTATTCGTTGGTTTTGAAATCGCTCATCCGGACGATCACCGGTTTCGGCCAGACGGCCGCCGCGATGCGGGACAGTCCTCGCGCCAGCCGGTCGACAAAATAGTCGCCCTTCTGCGCAAACCCTGCCGTCATCGCGGTGATGCGGTCCTTGACGGCTTGATCTGTCAGGCTGTCGAACCGTACCAGCGCCATGGGATGAACCTGCACGGCGGTGTTCACCACAAACTCCATTCGCGCCAGCCCGACGCCATCGGCTGGCAGCCGCCACCACCGAAAGGCCGCCGCAGGGTTGGCAAGATTCAGCATGATCTTCGTCCGGGTTGCGGGCAGGGCGTCCAGCCGGATATCCGTCACTTCGATCTGGGCGATGCCGTCATGCACCAACCCGACATCGCCCCCCGTGCAACTGACGGTAACATCCTGCCCATCGTGCAGCACATGCGTGGCATTGGCGGTACCCACAACGGCGGGCAGGCCCAGTTCGCGACTGACAATGGCCGCGTGCGAGGTGCGCCCCCCGTGGTCGGTGATGATCGCCGCTGCGCGTTTCATGATCGGCACCCAATCCGGGTCGGTGGTTGAGGTGACAAGGATCGAGCCGTCCACGAACTTGCCGATATCCCGCGCGCTTTCGATCAGGCAGACGCGCCCGGCGGCGGCGGCGCTGCCCACGCTTAAGCCAGTTGCCACGACCGGCCCTGCGTTCAGCACGGCGTGGGATTTCAGCGCGCCAACATCCAGCCGCGACTGCACGGTTTCGGGCCGGGCCTGCACGATATACAGCCTACCCGTGCCGCCATCGCGGGCCCATTCCATATCCATCGGCTGGCCATAGTGCCGCTCGATGGTGACGGCCATGCGCGCCAACTCCAGAATCTCGGCATCCGACAGCACAAAGGACGCGCGTTCCGCCTTGGATGTCGGGACGTTGCGCGTGGTGCCACCGTCGCCGTAGATCATCTTGATCGCCTTTGCGCCGCAGGCCTTTTCGACGATGGGCACCAGATTGGTACGATCGAGAAGCGGCTTGAACACCATATACTCATCGGGATCGACTGCGCCCTGAACGACGTTTTCGCCCAAGCCCCAGGCGGCATTGATCAACACGGTCTTGTCAAAGCCTGACTCGGTGTCGATGGAAAACATCACGCCCGACCCGCCCTTGTCGGACCGCACCATCTGCTGCACGCCAATGGACAGGGCGACCTTGCTGACATCAAAGCCCTTCACCTTGCGATAGGTGATTGCCCGGTCCGTGAACAGCGACGCATAGCACCGCCTGCACGCCTGCATCAGCGCGGCGGCACCGCGCACGTTCAGAAAGGTTTCCTGCTGTCCGGCAAAGCTGGCATCGGGCAGGTCTTCGGCTGTTGCCGAAGATCGCACCGCCACCGGAACATCGACAACACCAGCGCGCTGCCCGAGTTCTGCATAGGCGGCAAGGATGGCCTCCTTCGTTTCATCCGAGAATTCACCTGCCGTCATCGCACCTCGGATCGCAGTTCCCGCCTCGGCAAGGGTCAAGCGGCCTGCGTCCAGCCGCGCCATGGTGTCGGCAATCAGCCCGTCCAGCCGGTTCTGCGTCAGGTAGTTGCGAAACGCCTGCGCCGTGGTGGCAAAGCCGGGCGGGACCGCGATACCCTGCGCGCCCAACTGGCGGGTCATCTCGCCCAAAGAGCTGTTCTTGCCTCCGACCAAGGCCACATCGCCGCGCGACAGCGCCTCGAACCATATCACATCGATTGCGGTCTTGGTCATCTTGCCCCCTGCGGTCTGCGGTTTCGCAATGCAGGCAGGCTAGCGCCAAAGCGCAGGACGCGAATTGATCCGGGTCAAGGCGCAGCATCGATGTATGCGCCATAGTTCCCAGAATGAGCAAGAAGGTGATCCAATGACAGCCACGATAAATGCCCTGCTCGACCGTGCAAGCGCCGCCAGGACTTTGGATGCGGGCCTGTTGCACGACGTTGCAAATGCCCTGCGCCCGATCTTTCCCAAAGCGCCCAATCTGCCCGAGGCGCTGTCCGATCCGACCGAGGCAGTGCTGCATCTGATAGACCGCTGCCTGCCGACATGGACCATATCCCTGACAGGCAAGGCGATTGAACCGGATGGTCATTGGCGCTGTTATCTGCGGGAAACCACGGGTCGCGACGATGATGCCGTGATCGGCCACGGTCAGGCGCCCGTTGTGACCCTGGCGCTTTTGCAGGCCCTGCTGCGCGTGGCGGTGGTCAAAGCGGGGTAAACCCAAAGACGCACAGCGGTCCTTGGGACGCGTGACGTTTCACAAATGAAAACTCCGGCCAACTTGCGTTGGGCCGGAGTGAACTTCGTCGGATTATTGGTTTCAGGCGCTGGTTTTGCGGCGCATCAGCAACAGGCTGCCAATTGCGGTCAGCAAAAGCAGCCCGCCAGCCGGCAGCGGAACGGGTGCTACGTCGTCATATCCGCCGTGATCCGGGATTTCCTGTTTGACCTCACGGGTCCAACTGACGATGGCCGGACGCTTTCCGAACATCTTGGCAAGAACAGAATTCTTGCGCATTTTATTCGCCTTGCCCGGAATATCCTGCAAGTCTTCCAGCAAAGCGGTTACCTCGGTTGTGAAACCAAAGGCTGGCGACACGCGAAGAAGGGATGCCGTCGCGCCCTTCTTTGCTTTCGTCGTCACCGTCCAAGACAAGGCGTCACCGTTCGCGTCAAACTGGGCTACCAGTTTGCTGCCGCCCGAAAGCTTGTAGGTCACAAAACCCGGGTCAATCGTTGCGGCTTGCGCGCCAAACGCGAACATGCCCGCCGCCACAGTCGCCGCTATCATCTTGATCGAAATTTTCATTGTTTTGTAACCCTCGAAGATCGAACACGGGCCGAACCCATCGTCCGTTAACCTTTGCGACCATCGCGCGTTCAGATCAAGTCAAATCTGCGGCGAAACTACACTATTGGGTATTATTGTCATTGAAAGAACGCAATTGATTGAAAAAGGAGTGGGATTGGTTCCGTCAGTGAAACAATGCTTTGTGCTGTGAATTCGGCGGGGCACCCGGCAGGCATATAATCCCGTTGCGGTGATTCCTTTACGGCCCAGATTTCAGCGTCCTCATCGGCGTGAACGGCGTCCGTGGGGAAGCGCCACCTGTTGGTCAGGGGCGCACACCCCCCGTTGCCAGCGTCACACGGTCCGCCGCAGCGCGCACAAGGGCACCGATCCGGTCGGCATCGCCAAGACCCATGCGAAACGCGGGACCGGACACCGAAACCCCGGCCACCGGTTCGCCATGGGCGTTGAACACAGGTGCCGCGACGCAGCGCATACCTTCGGCGCGTTCCTGATCATCGATGGCAAAGCCGCGGTCGCGCGTCCGTTCCAGATCGCGGGTCAGGGCCACCTCGGATGTGTGGGTGCGGGCTGTGAACCGTTCCAACCCTTTGCGGGCCAGAATACCGCGCACCCGATCAGGTGGATACCAGGCCAGCAACGCCTTGCCGATGCCGGAGACATGCATCGGTGCCTTGGTGCCCGGCGGAAAAAAGGCGCGGATCGCCTCGTGCGTTTCGACCTGCGACAGGAACAGCACCTCATCCCCGACCTCGACCCCCAGATTGGCCGTCTCGCCAGAGTCGCGCATCAGGCCGTCCATCGGCTGGCGTGCGCGCTCAACCACCTTGGTGCGGCGCAAAAAGGCAGAGCCGACACGAAACGCCCCGCCGCCGATGTGCCAAAGTTGGCCGGGTTCTTCGACCTCGACCATGCCGTGACCTTGCAGCGTCACCAGTGCGCGAAACACGGTTGCGACCGGCAACACCGCCTGCGCTGACAAATCGGACAGGGTCATGCCGGGACTGGCGGCCAAAAGTTCCAGCAGATCAAGCGCGCGGTCCAGCGCCTGCACCGTGTTCTGGTCCGTCTTGTCGTGAAACGCGCGCGGACGGCCGCGCGGGCGGGGCGAGTCGGTCATTCACGTTTCCCTTCGGGATGCTGGTGCTGCGGTGAAAAAGACTGAGCCATTGATTTTGTGTCAGTTTAAGGCATTTCCCAGAAAATGAAAAACATTTTCGAAAAAATTGTGAAACGTTCCTTGAGCGACTAGGCTTCGGATCAGATCAGCGGAGTGTGGCCATGTCCTTTCAGAATCCCGTCTTTATTCCCGGCCCGACCAACATCCCCGATGCGATCCGCAAGGCATGCGATATGCCGACGCTGGACCACCGGTCGCCTGCCTTTGCGCGGTTGTTCAAGCCTGCTGTGGCCGGCGTGCGGCGCGTGTTGAAGATGGACGGGGGCGAGGTGATCATCCTGCCATCGACCGGAACCGGTGGGTGGGAAGCGGCGATTTCCAATACGCTGTCCCCCGGCGATACGGTTCTGGCGGCGCGGTTTGGGATGTTCAGCCATCGCTGGATCGACATGTGCCAACGACACGGGCTGAATGTGCAGATCATCGAAACACCCTGGGGGCAGGGCGCGCCCCTGGCCCAGATCGAGGCGGCGTTGCGGGCCGACACCGGCGGCAAGATCCGGGCGGTTCTGGCCACGCATAATGAAACGGCGACGGGTGTTCGATCCGACATCGCCGGTATCAGACGCGCGATGGATGCGGCAGGACATGGCGCGATGCTGTTTGTCGATGGTGTGTCCTCGATCGGGTCAATGCCGTTTGAAATGGCGGGTTGGGGCGTCGATATCGCCGTGGCCGGATCGCAAAAAGGGTTCATGTTGACTGCCGGTCTTGCCATTCTTGGCGTGTCGGACAAGGCGTTGACGGCAATGGAAACGGCCAGCCTGCCGCGCACGTTCTTTGATTTCCGTGACATGCTGAAAAGCTATGCTTCGGGCGGCTATCCCTATACCCCCGCTGTTGGCCTGATCGCCGGGCTGGCCCGCAGCATCGAAATGCTGGAGGACGAAGGACTGGACGCCGTCTATGCGCGCCATGCCCGCCTTGCGACCGGAGTCCGGCGCGCGGTGGCCGCATGGGGGATGACGCCCTGCGCCGCGACGGCGGAGCTGTGTTCGGACACGGTGACGGCGGTTGTCGTCCCTGCCGGATGCAATGGCACCGATCTGGTCAAGCTGGCGGCAGACAAATACGGCGTCGCCTTTGGCGTCGGACTGGGTGAAGTGGCGGGAAAGGTGTTCCGCATCGGGCATCTGGGGATGTTGACGGATGTGATGGTGCTGTCAGGTCTTGCCTGCGCCGAAATGTGCATGGCCGATCTGGGTTGGCCGGTCAAACTGGGATCAGGTGTGGCGGCTGCGCAGGATTATTACCGTGGGTCGGTTGCGCAGAACGTGCAGGCCGCCGCCTAGACAACTGGCAGCCAACGGGGGGCCAGGTCCCCGCACCCCCCGGACTATCTAAGTCATGAAAGGACAGGCGATGAAGGACATGAACGGGCTTCTGGTGCCGACATTCGACGACGTGATCGCGGCACATGAGCGGATCAAGCCGTATATCCACCGGACACCGGTTCTGACCTCCAGCTATCTGAATGCGCTGACGGGGGCGGAGTTGTTCTTCAAATGCGAAAACTTCCAAAAGGCCGGGGCGTTCAAGGTGCGCGGAGCGTCGAACGCTGTGTTCGGGTTGCGGGATGATCAACTGGTGCGGGGGGTGGCCACCCATTCCAGCGGCAACCACGCGCTGAGCCTGTCCTATGCGGCCGGACGGCGCGGGATTCCGTGCACGGTCGTCATGCCACGCACAGCCCCGCAGGCGAAAAAGGATGCCGTGCGCGGGTATGGCGGCGTCATCGTGGAATGCGAGCCGTCGACCAGCAGCCGCGAGGCGGTCTTTGCCGGGGTGGTGGCGCAATCCGGGGCCGATTTCGTGCATCCCTACAACGACCCGCGCGTCATTGCGGGCCAAGCCACCTGTTCGCGCGAACTGCTGGAACAGGTGCCGGGGCTGGATGCGGTGATCGCGCCGATCGGTGGTGGGGGCATGATTTCGGGCACCTGTCTGACCCTCTCCAATACCGCGCCAAATGTGAAAATCTATGCGGCAGAGCCGTTGAACGCCGACGATGCCGCGCGCAGCTTCCGTGCCGGGCATATCATCGCGGATGACGCGCCTGATACGGTGGCAGACGGGTTAAAGGTGCCGCTGAAAGACCTGACCTGGCATTTCGTGCAACGCCATGTCACCGATATCCTGACCGCATCCGAGGCCGAGATCATCGATGCAATGAAACTGACGTGGAAGCGGATGAAGATCATCATCGAAGCAAGCTGCGCTGTGCCGCTGGCCACCATCCTGAACAACCCCGATGTATTCCGCGGACGGCGGGTCGGGGTCATCATCACCGGCGGAAACGTCGATCTGGACACGCTGCCCTGGATGCAGGGCTGAAGGAGATTTGCCATGAACGTCACCGTGAACCTGACCGGACTTGAAGTCGGCTTTGACATCCCGGCCCTGCCCGGCATGAACGAGGCAGACATTCAGACGCCCTGCCTTGTGCTGGACCTTGATGCGCTGGAGCGGAACATCAAGAAGATGGGCGACTTTGCAAAGGCGATGGGCGTGCGTCACCGCGTGCATGGCAAGATGCACAAATCGGTGGATGTGGCGAAATTGCAGGAAACGCTGGGCGGGTCCTGTGGCGTGTGCTGCCAGAAGGTGTCAGAGGCCGAGGTGTTCGCCCGTGGCGGGATCAAGGATGTGCTGGTCAGCAATCAGGTGCGGGACCCGATGAAGATCGACCGGCTGGCGCGGCTGCCCAAACTGGGCGCGCGGACGATCTGTTGCGTGGACGATCTGGCGAACGTGGCCGACTTGTCGGCAGCGGCGGTCAAGCACGGCACACAGATCGAATGTCTGGTTGAAATTGATTGCGGCGCCGGGCGTTGTGGCGTGACGACGACACCCGCTGTGGTGGCGCTGGCCAAGGCGATCGACGCTGCACCGGGGCTGAAATTCGCGGGCATTCAGGCCTATCAGGGTGCCATGCAGCACATGGACAAATACGAAGACCGCAAGGCCAAGATCGATCTGGCCGTTGCCATGGTGAAGGACGCGGTCGATGCGTTGAAAGCCGAAGGAATTGCCTGCGACATCGTCGGCGGCGGCGGCACGGGCTCGTACTACTTCGAGGGGAACTCGGGCGTCTACAACGAATTGCAGTGCGGTTCCTATGCCTTCATGGATGCCGATTATGGGCGGATTCTGGACAAGGACGGCAAGCGGATCGATCAGGGCGAATGGGAAAACGCGCTGTTCATCCTGACCAGCGTGATGAGCCATACCAAACCCGACCGGGCAATCTGCGATGCCGGGCTCAAGGCGCAGTCTGTGGACAGCGGCTTGCCCGTGATCTTTGGCCGCAGCGATGTGAAATACATCAAATGCAGCGACGAACACGGTGTGATCGAAGACCCGAATGGTGTGTTGAAGGTCAACGACAAACTGCGTCTGGTGCCGGGGCATTGCGACCCGACCTGCAACGTTCACGACTGGTACGTCGGCGTGCGCGGTGGCAAGGTCGAGGTGGTCTGGCCGGTGTCCGCGCGCGGCAAGGCCTATTGACGACAGATGGGAAGGCGGGGTTATTCCCCGCTACGCCCAAGTTGACTTGGGCAAAGGCGCCCCACCGGAGTTTTGACCATGCTGATTGTGCCTGAAGCGATGATTGCCGATCTCGTATCCGCCGAAGACGCCTTCACTGCGGTCGAGGGATGCTTTTCCGCGATGGCGCGGGGAGAGGCCTACAACTTTCCCGTCGTGCGCGAGGCATTGGGCGAAGGGCGGCAATACGGGTTCAAGTCCGGGCTGGACCGGGCTGCTGCGCAGTTGGGGGTAAAGGCCGGGGGATATTTTCCGGGCAACGCCGCACGGGGCATGATCAACCATCAGTCGAGCGTGTTCCTGTTCGATCCCGATACCGGACGTCCCGTGGCGATGGTGGGCGGCAACCTGCTGACCGCACTGCGCACCGCCGCCGCCTCGGCGATTTCCATCGACCGGCTGGCGCGGGGCGACGCGCGCGTGCTGGGTATGGTCGGGGCCGGGCATCAGGCGGGGTTCCAGTTGCGCGCGGCTGCGCGGGTCAGGAAATTCGAAAAGGTAGTCGGCTGGAACCTGCACCCGGACATGCTGCCCAAACTGGGCGCGATTGCCGCCGAACTCGGCCTGCCGTTCGAGGCGGTGTCGCTGGATCAACTGGGGGCGCAGGCCGATGTGATCCTCACCATCACGTCGTCGCCTGCGGCGTCTTTGCTGGACCGGCATGTCCGGCCCGGCACGCATCTGGCCTGCATGGGCACCGACACCGTCGGCAAACAAGAGGTGGAGCCTGCGCTGCTGGCCCGCGCAACCGTGTTCACCGATGAGGTGGCGCAGTCCGTCACCATCGGGGAGGCGCAACATGCAGTGGGTGCTGGATTGATACGGGCTGAACAGATCACACCCTTGGGGCAGGTTCTGGTGGGGGCACATCCGGGGCGCAGGTCGGACAGTGAAATCACGCTGTTCGATGGAACCGGGGTGGGGCTGCAAGACCTTGCCGTGGCTGCCATGGCCGTGCGCCGCGCGGGCGAGCGGGGATTGGGCACCCAGGTCGAAACCTGATCCTTGCCCGTCGTGACGAGGCGCTTTTGGTCGGCGGAAAGATCGCATTCCCGTATTTGATCAAAAGTGCCGCCCGCAGGCTTGGCGGGCATTGAACCCGGACGAGCAGCGTGATCAGACTGCGCGCATCGGCATTTCGGGGGGCGGGCATGCGGGTCTTCATCAACGGATTCGGGCGGATCGGACGGTCGGTCCTGCGCGCGTTTCTGCAAACGCCCGGCCGGTGGCCCGACCTGCACATCGCCGGGATCAACGATATCGCCCCGTCAGAGATGTGCGCCTATCTGTTTGAATATGACTCTGTCTTTGGTCCGTGGCACGGTTCGGTCGCATTGCAGGGCAATGCGCTTGTGGTGAACGGGCAGGTCATCCCGCTGCACAGGACGTCCGACATTTCGGCCTTGCCGTTGGCGGGGGTGGATGTGGTGATGGAATGCACCGGGCGGGCCGATGCGCGCGCGGTGGCGGAACGTGGGCTGATCGCCGGGGCGCGCCGGGTGCTGATCTCGGGCCCGTCGGCTGCGGCGGATGTGACGGTTGTGCTGGGCGCGAATGATGCGGCGTTGGCGGGGCAAACAATTGTATCGAACGCGTCCTGCACAACGAATGCGCTGGCCCCATTGGCGCGTCTGATCGACGACCGTTGGGGAATTGTCACCGGCTCGATGACGACGATCCATTGCTACACGGGCAGCCAGCCGACCGTTGACGCCCCGGCTGCCGATTTTTCGCGCAGTCGTGCGGCGGCCCTGTCGATGGTGCCGACAACGACAAGCGCGCAACGCTTGTTGGATCAGGTTCTGCCGCAGATCGCCGGACGGATCGAAGGGTCGGCGGTGCGGGTGCCGACGGCCAGCGTGTCCGCCGTCGATCTGGTGGTGATGACCGAAGGGCCTGCCAGCGCGGACGCGGTGAACGAAGCCATGCGCAGCGCAGGTGGCGTGATCGGCGCGACGGATCGCCCGTTGGTGTCAAGCGACCTGCGGGCGCGACCGGAAAGCATTGTGATGGCCTGCCCGGAAACGCGGGTTACACGGCAGGGGATGCTGCGGGTGTTCGGCTGGTACGACAACGAATGGGGTTTTTCCAACCGGATGCTAGACGTCGCGGCCCGGATGGGGTGACCGCTATTCGTAGGTGAAATCCGTGATTTCACACACGTTCACACCGCCACGTTCCAGCACATCGCCATCTTCGAAAACCGCTTTGAAATCGAAAAGGCAATACCCTTTGGCGTTGTCGAAATTCAGGACCATCGAACTGCCGGAAGGCAGGGTGCTGTTGCCCAATACATCGCTTCCCCAGTTCTTTGCGCCCGAGTTGGTCGAGGTAAAGCCGTAAAGGCTTACGCCTGTGTCATTGTGAATGCGCACCTTCATATGGTCGGCGTGGGCAGCGTACGGCAGGGTAACAAAGGCAAGCCCTATGGCCGTTGACAGCGAACGGATGAAAAGTCCGAGCATTCTGAAATCTCCATTCCAATAATGATCGGATATTTCCGCAGCCTTTGGCGCTTTGCAAGCGCCGTGAACCGTACCGCGCACATGCAAAGCCCCCACCGCGTGGTGGGGGCTTTCCTTTGGTTTGATCTGCCAGTCAGTGGTCGGCTACCATCGCTGTTGCACGGGCCTCGGCCTCGGTTCCCTTGGCGCCATTGAAGAAGGCGTTCAGGATCACGGCCGAAATTGTCGCCAGCAGAATGCCGCTTTCGATCAGCGGGTGAATTTCGTGCGGCATCCACTGTTTGAAGTTCGGAGCGATCAGCGGGATCATCCCAAAACCGATGGATACGGCAACGACGAACAGGTTGTTGCGGTTCTTGGCAAAGTCGACGCCTGCCAGAATGCGGATGCCGGTCGCGGCAACCATCCCGAACATCACCAGACCTGCGCCACCTAGAACGGCGGTGGGCAAGCTTTCGACCAGCGCGCCCATTTTGGGCACCAGTCCCAGCACGATCAGGATGATCCCGCCCGCGACACAGACAAACCGCGACCGCACGCCGGTCACGCCGACAAGGCCGACGTTCTGGCTGAACGAGGTATAGGGGAAGGTGTTGAAGATGCCGCCGATCAACGTGCCCAGACCATCGGTGCGCAGACCCGCCGAAAGCATCGGCTGGGTTACCCTGCGCCCGGTGATGTCACCCAGCGCCAGAAACATGCCGGTCGACTCGATCATCACGACGATCATCACCAGCGACATGGTGATGATCATCACCGGATCAAACAGCGGCATGCCAAAATGGAACGGCGTGATCAGACCAAACCAAGCGGCATCCGCCACCTTGGTAAAGGTCATGGTGCCGATCACCGTGGCGATGATGCCGCCGATGACGATGCCCAGCAGGACCGAGATATTGGCGACGAACCCTCGGCCAAAGCGGGCAATCAGCAGGATCGCCGCCAGAACGATGGCCGAAATCGCGATATTGCCCATCGGCGCATAGGCCGGGTTCGGCACAGATGCGGCAGCGGCAAGCTTTTCCGGCATGGGCGGAAGGGTGCTGCCGCTGGCGGCGGCCATTTCTCCCACGGCCTTCAGCCAGTCGGCATGGGCGGGATCGACGATCATCGGGGCCGTCGGGCCGACCGGGTTGCCGAAGATCCAGTTGATCCCGATCCGCATCAGGCTGACGCCGATGACAAGGATGATGGTGCCGGTCACGACCGGTGGGAAAAAGCGCAGCATCCGGCTGACCAGTGGCGCAATAATCATGGCGATCAGCCCGGCTGCGATGATGGATCCAAAGATCAACCGCGCTCCGTCTGCGCCCGGATTTGCGTTGCCGATGGCAACCATCGGGCCGACGGCGGCAAAGGTGACGCCCATCATGACCGGCAGCTTGATGCCGAACCATTGGGTTGCGCCAAGCGATTGGATCAGCGTGACAATCCCGCAGGCAAACAGGTCCGCCGAAATCAGAAAGGCGACATCAGCCGGGTCCAGCTTCAGCGCGCGGCCGACGATCAAAGGCACGGCGATGGCACCCGCGTACATCACCAATACATGTTGCAAACCAAGGGTAAACAGTTTCGGGGCGGGGAGTCTTTCATCCACCGGATGGATAGTGTCCGTCATGCGTCGTTTCCTTCTTTCCCTCGGGGGAGTTGTTGTTCGCGCCGTCTCTGCGCCTCCCCCAGGGGACGCAGTCCGGTTAGGCCCGGTCTTACGCCGGGTGGGTCACGGTCCAAGGTTCGCTGAACCAGTGTTCTTCAAGATTGGGCGTCGTGCCGATACGATCGACCACGGCGAACAGGCCGGGGGCGTGCAGGGGTGTCAGAACGCCGTGCCATGTGCCGCGATGCAGATTTATGCCTTGCGCGCCATTGGTCAGGAACGCGCGCGGTGTGTCCGCAGGGCTGGTGGCGACGATCACCAGAAAGGGGTGCTGCGTCATCGGCAGGAATGCCTGCGATCCATCGGGGTGACGTTCGATCAGATCAAAGCTGTAAGGCAGGCTGCGCGGTTCGGCCTGAAAGATGGATATCCCGGCGCGGGCGTCGCCAAAATCCAGCCGCGCGCGGTCGTGGTGGCGGCGGCACATCCCGTCGTTGATCAACCGGAACTGCCCTGTCGCATCAAGGACATCCCCGAACGGGGCAAACTCTTCTGCGGTCAGCGGGGCAGGGATCAGGGTTTTCATGGCCAGACCCGGTCGCGTCGGGCGGGGGGGCATGCCGCCCCCGTGCCCCCCAGGGATCCTTCACCCAAGAAGTAAGCCGCCATCACCGCATCGCTCCAAACGCGCCGGGGCCGCGCAATTTGGCGTGGCGGTTCACGTCCTTGTACAGAAGATAGCGGAACGGTCCGGGTCCTGCCGCATAGCACGCCTGCGGGCAATAGGCGCGCAGCCACATGAAATCACCGGCCTCGACCTCCACCCAGTCCTGGTTCAGCTTGTAGACGGCCTTGCCTTGCAGAACGTACAGGCCATGCTCCATTACATGGGTTTCTTCAAACGGGATCGTGCCGCCGGGCTGAAAGGTCACGATGTTGACGTGCATGTCGTGGCGCAGATCATTTGGGTCGACAAAGCGCGTCGTGGCCCAAGCGCCGTTGGTATCGGGCATCGGTGTCGGGGAAATCGTGGTTTCGTTGGTTACAAAGGCGGTGGGGCGGTCCACGCCCGGGGCGGGTTCATACAGTTTGCGCAGCCAGTGGAACCGGGCAGGCGTGGCCCCTTCGGCCAGCACGGTCCAGGCCGCACCTGCGGGGATATAAGCGTATCCCCCGGAGTCGAGTTCATGGCCGGTGCCGTCGATCGTCAGGGTGATCACGCCATCCGTGACAAAGATCACATGTTCCGCGCCGGTTTCCGCGTCGGGGGCGTCCGATCCGCCGCCGGGGGCAACCTCCATCACATATTGGCTGAAGGTTTCGGAAAATCCGCTCATGGGGCGGGCAATCAGCCACAGTTTGGTGCCGGTCCAGCCGGGCAAGTAGCTGGTGACGATGTCGGAAAAGACGCCCTTTGGAATAAAGGCGTAGGACGGGGTAAAGACCGCGCGACCTGTCATCAGTTGCGTCTGCGGCGGCAGCCCGCCCGGTGGGGTGTAATAGGCAGTCATGTCAGCATGTCCTTCAGCCGTAGTTCCGCGATCCGTTCCACTTGCGCGCAGGCGGTGGCAAATTCGGTCGCGGTGTCGTTTGCGATGCGGGTTTCAAAGGCATGCAGAATGGACGCCTTGGTGTTGTCGCGGACGGCGATGATGAAGGGAAAGCCGTGTTTGGCCACGTAATCCGCGTTCAGCCCTTGAAAGGACGCGCGTTCGGCATCGGTCAGCGCGTCCAGTGCCGCGCTTGCCTGTTCGGCGGTGCTTTCCGCCGTCAATTGCTTTGCCGCCGCCAGTTTTCCGGCCAGATCGGGGTGCGCGCGCAAGACGCCAAGTCGCATCTCTGGACTGGCCGACCGGAACATCCGGGCCAATGCGTTGTGCAATCCCACGGCGCTGTCATGCGCGGGACCAAGTTCAAGGTCGAATGCCCGCGCGGCGATCCAGGGCGAGTGTTCAAAGATGCTGCCAAAGCGCGCGACAAAGGTGCCGCGGTCCATCTGGCTGGGCCGTTCCTTGCGCACATGCGGATGTGTGGCCGCCCAATGCTGCGCGATGTCGATGCGCCGGGGGAACCAGACGCCGTCATGGGCGGCGGCGTAGTCCAGAAACCGCTTCAATCCGGCAATCTTGCCCGGACGACCGATCAGGCGGCAATGCAGCCCGATGGAAAACATCTTGGCCGCCCCCGCCTGACCTTCGGCATAAAGGGTGTCGAAGCTGTCCTTCAGGTAGGTGAAGAACTGCTTGCCCTCTATATACCCCGGCGCGGTGGCGAACCGCATGTCGTTCGCCTCGAGCGTATAGGGGATCACCAGTTGATCCCGCGTTCCCACTTCGCGCCAATAGGGCAGGTCATCGTCGTAGGTGTCGGAAATCCAGTCAAACGCCCCGGTTTCCGCTGTCAGCCGCACGGTGTTGACCGAACAGCGCCCGGTGTACCAACCCCGCGGAGGGGAGCCGACTACCTCGGTGTGCAGGCGGATGGCTTCGGCGATCTGGCGGCGTTCTTCATCCTCGGGCATGTCGCGGTGTTCGACCCATTTCAGGCCGTGGCTGGCGATTTCCCAGCCCGCCGATTTCATCGCGGCGACCTGTTCGGGGTTGCGGGCCAGCGCCGTTGAAACGCCGTAGATCGTCACGGGAATATCCATGCCGGTGAACAAACGGTGCAACCGCCAGAACCCGGCCCGCGCGCCGTAATCGTAAATGGATTCCATGTTCCAGTGGCGCTGTCCGGGCCAGGGGGCCGCACCCGCGATGTCGGACAAGAACGCCTCGGACCCGGCGTCGCCGTGCAGGATGTTGTTCTCGCCGCCTTCTTCATAGTTCAGCACAAGACTGACGGCGATCTTTGCCCCCCCCGGCCAGGCGGCATCAGGCGGTGTGGGGCCGTGGCCAAGGAAATCGCGCGGGTAACGGTTCACGGTATTCTCCATTCCGATCGGATGCAGCTTATGATGCCAAAGCGGTGCGGTTTATCAAAAAATCCACGAAAGTCCTATGTCGCAAACGGGCGGTCGCGCCGTGCTGCATTTCAGGGCTAAGGTGGGCACCAGTTGATGAATTGGAGGATGCCATGACAACCGGACGGCTGACGACGCATGTGCTGGACACCGCGCGGGGAAAACCGGCGGCGGGGGTGCGGATCACGCTTTGCCGCATGACGGACGGTGGGCGGGTCGCGCTGGCGGAAACCGTGACAAACGCCGACGGTCGCACCGATGCGCCGATGCTGGCAGGGGATGCGCTGACGGTGGGCGTGTATGAGCTGATCTTTGCGGCGGGCGACTACCTGCGCGACAGCGGGCAGGCTGCGGGCGAGGTGCTGTTTCTGGGCGATATCCCGATCCGTTTTGGCGTGCCGGATGCAGGCCAGCATTATCATGTGCCGCTGCTGATATCGCCCTTTGCCTATTCGACCTATCGGGGCAGCTGATTGCCCGGCACGGTGCCTTCGGTCGCCCGGCGCAGGGAATCGCGGCAGTGGGCGGCCATGAAGTCGGTGAACAGCCGCACCTTTGGATCTTTCAGGCGACGGTGCTGCGACAGTGCTGAAAGCTGCGTCGGCAGGGGCGGGGTGGCGGTGGCCACGGGAACAAGCGCGCCGGATCGCAGATGATCGGCCACTTCAAAGATCGGTTTCATCACGATGCCGCGTCCGTCCAGCGCCCAGCCGGTCAGCACATCGCCATCGTCGGATTCAAAGGGACCACTGATTTCGAACCGCCTTGGCCCATCGGGGGTTTGCAGGGTCCACTGAAACTCTTTCGCGCCGGGAAAACGCAGGTTCAGGCAGTCGTGCCGGTCCTGCACCAAGGCCGCCCCATCCGCCGGGTTTCCACGCCGTTCGATATAGCCGGGGCCGGCGCACAGAACGCGGGGGCAATCCGCGACAAGCCGCACCTTCAGCGTGCTGTCATCCAGAAGCCCCAGATGAAATGCAATGTCGATGCCTTCGGCGGTGACGTCGATGGCGCGGTCCGACAGCCGCAGGCGAACGTCGATCTGCGGATACAGATCCTTGAACACCGGCACATGCGGGGCGATGAACCGCCGTCCAATCCCCAGCGGGGCCGACACAAAGATGGTGCCGCGCGGATTCTGCGTGACATCCATCACCGCCGCCTCGGCCTCGTCTATCGCTTCAAGCACCTTGCGCGCACCATCGTAAAAAATGCGCCCGTTCTCGGTTGGCTGCAAACTACGAGTGGTGCGGTTGAACAATCGCACCCCGAGATGCTTTTCCAGTTCCGAGATTCGGGCAGAGGCGACGGCAGGGGAACACCGCTGATCTCGGGCGGCCGCGCTCATACTGCCCAATTCGTAGACACGGACGAACATGCGGATGTTGTTCACATAGGACATCGCGGCGAACACCCATTTTCATGGTGGGTTTGAAAGTGATCAGGCATTTGCAGAATTAACAGAAGAGTGTGCTTGGGTATAGCGTTTCACGAAACGGCCAAAGGGGGGACGCACGATGTACGACTGGGCAGTCTTGTGGGAGTGGGTGGAGATTGCCGCCCGCTGGACCCATGTGATCACGGCAATCGCGTGGATCGGGTCTTCGTTCTATTTCATCGCGCTGGACCTTGGCCTGCGCAAGGTGCCCGGCATGCCCGATCTTGCCCATGGCGAGGAATGGCAGGTCCACGGCGGCGGGTTCTATCACATCACCAAATATCTCGTGGCCCCCGAACGACTGCCCGAACACCTGACCTGGTTCAAATGGGAAAGCTATGCGACCTGGCTGTCCGGGTTCGCGATGCTGATCCTGGTCTATTATCTGGGGGCCGAATTCTATCTGGTCGATCCTGCCGTGGCCGATATCCCGGTGTGGCAGGCGATTGCAATTTCCATCGGATCGCTGGCGCTGGGTTGGGTGTTGTACGACACGATCTGCAAAAGCCGCTTTGGCGACGACAACACGCGGCTGATGATCGGGCTGTATGTGATCCTTGTGGCGATGGCCTGGGGATATACGCAGGTATTTTCGGGCCGTGCCGCTCTGCTGCATCTTGGGGCGTTCACCGCCACGATCATGTCGGCCAACGTGTTCATGATCATCATGCCGAACCAGCGCATCGTGGTGGCCGATCTGAAGGCGGGGCGGATACCTGACGCGAAATACGGCAAGATCGCCAAGCAGCGCAGCACGCATAACAACTATCTGACGCTGCCGGTGCTGTTCCTGATGCTGTCGAACCATTATCCGCTGGTGTTTGCCACGGAATACAACTGGCTGATCGCGTCGCTGGTGTTTCTGATGGGCGTCACCATTCGCCACTGGTTCAACAGCAAACACGCGCGCAAGGGCAACCCGCACTGGACCTGGGGCCTGACGGTGCTGCTGTTCCTGATCATCGCCTGGCTGTCCACAGCGCCGATGCGGACCTGGCCCGCCGAGGCGCACCTGGACGGCACCGCCCTGCGCTATGCCAGCGCGCCGGGGTTCGACGAGGTGACGGATATCGTGCTTGGCCGCTGTTCCATGTGCCACGCTGCAGAACCCGCGTGGGACGGGATGTATTGGCCGCCCAAGGGCGTGGTCCTGGAAACCCCCGCCCAGATCGCACACGAGGCGCGGCGCATCGCGATGCAATCGGGATTTTCCCATGCGATGCCGCCCGCCAACTTAAGCTATATGGAACCGGAAGAGCGGGCGAAGATCGTCGACTGGTTCCGGTCTGCCGGTGTGGCGGGGGTCGAAGGCTGACTTAGCCCGCGCGAAAGTGCCATTCGGTCGTCTGGGAATAAATCTCGCCGGGGGACAGTGTGATCGACGGAAAACCGGGCTGGTTCGGCGCGTCTGGCCATCCTTGGGGTTCGATCGCCAGCCCTTCGTGATGGCCGCGTCCGGGGCGTTCGGCATCGCGCCCATCGTAGATCTGCACGCCGGGTTCTGTTGTCAGGACTGTCATTGTCGTGCCAGTCGCGCCGGTCAGCTCCACCGCCTGCCGCAGCGGGCCGCGCGCCTTGGCCAGACAGAAGTTGTGATCGACATTCGGATATCCGGGCCGCACCTCTGCCCCGGCGCGCAGATCAAGATCGGTGCCCGCGACAGGTGCGATTTCACCGGTGGGCAGGCAGTCGGCATTCAGCGGCAGATAGGTATCGGCCGCAACACGCAGGCGGTGGCCAACCCATGTTTCGGACCCGTCAAGGTTCCAATAACTGTGGTTGGCGATGTTCATCAAGGTCGGTGCCGATGTCGTGGCGGTCAGGTCCAGCCGCAACGTGGCGGGGGCCAGCACCGACCAACGCGCCGTCAGGCGGCGATTGCCGGGAAAACCGCCAAGACCATCGGCAAGTTCAAGCGTCAGGATTGCAGTATCTTCGGTGACTTCGGCCAACCGCCAGACCCGTCGATGGATCCCTGTCGCACCGCTGTGCAAGGTGGTTGTGCCAACCGTTTCCTCGAACCGGTGGACCTGTCCAGCAATTCTTGCCCGCGCGTCGCTGATCCGGTTTGCCACCGGGCCGACAAGCGCGCCGTGATACTGCATGCCCGCCTCGTAATCGGCCAGCACATCAGACCCCAGCGTCAGGTCATGCGCCACGCCGTCCAGGCGCACACTGTGCAGGATCGATCCGTATGTCAGCAGCCCAACCGTCAGTTCGCCGGCGCGCAGCACAATGCGCTGCACCTGCCCCCCTTCAGAGGTGGCGCCGAACCGCGTCACGCCAATCAATCCCACCATCAACCAAACCCCCATTAACCACGACTGGCAGTGGAAACCGGGGCGCAAGCGCGGTCAAGCCCTGTCACCGTGTCAGGCAGTCGGCGATGGTACTGGCAAGGGTGGTCATCAGGGTGGCATACAGCTCCGGCCCAGGTTCCAACATTGACCCGTTTGGATCAAGGGGAGAGCCGATCCGCACGTCGGTTCCTGTCGCCAGCTGGGTGATCAGCGCGTCGTCATGCTGCGCTTCGGGATAGATGCAGGCCGTACCCGCAAGGGCCGCCTGCAATTCGAACAAGCGCTGCGCACCGGGCGCGCTGGCATCGCCGACGGCAACCGATCCGCCAAGTGTCAGGCCGTAATGCGCCGCAAAATACCCGTAGGCATCGTGAAACATGACCAATGTCTTGTCCTGCGCCGGGGTCAGCAGGCTGGCCACCCTGCGATCCAGCGCGTCGATGTTTTCTAACGCTTTGGTCGCATTGGCTGCATAGGTCGCCGCGTTTTCAGGGTCCAGCGTTGACAGTTCAGTCGCGATCAGCCCCAACCAGACCTTGGCGTTGCTGGGATCAAGCCAGGCGTGCGGGTCCGTGCCTTCGGCGTCATGGTCGTGTTCGTCTTCAGCTTCATCGGCATGGTCTTCGTGAACGTCGGTAATATAGCTGCGTCTGTCCGTCCCATCAGCCGCCAACAGGCCCAGTCGCGCGCCGTTTCTCCCAAAGCTGTCCAAGGCGCGGTCAAGCCACGGCGTCAACTCCGGCCCGACCCAAACAACCAGATCGGCATCGGTCAAGGCAGCGGCCTGGCTGGGGCGCAGCTGAAAGTCATGTTCGCTGGCGCCGCGTTCCAGAACCAGGATCGGCGCACCCAGATCGCCCATCACCTGCGCCACCAGCGCGTGGACCGGCGGGATATCCGACACGACATTCGGCACCTCGGCCAAGGCTTGCGTGGTCATCAAGGTGGCCAACACAGGGGCTATGATATAACGCATCGCAAAAGCCTTTCGTTCTGGAACGAGCGGGTCTATGTATGTAATATAATAACATGTCAAGGGGCCGATCCATGACCCAATCCTGTTCGGGCTGTGCAGCCCCCGAGGCGGCGTTTGCCGCCCACGACCATGCCCATTGCGCGCAAGACGTGCTGGAACGCGCCGATGCGCTGACCACCGCAATGGGCGCGCGCCTGACCCCGGTGCGTCGGCGGACACTTGAAATCCTGCTGGAGGATCACCGCGCAATGGGGGCTTATGACGTGCTGCAACGTCTGGCGGCCGAAGGGTTCGGCAATCAACCGCCCGTCGCCTATCGCGCGCTTGATTTTCTTGTGGATCAGGGGCTTGCCCACCGCATCCGCCGCCTGAACGCCTTTACCGCCTGCATGCACCCCGGCGAGGCGCACGCACCGGTATTCCTCATCTGCCGGGCCTGCAACATGGTGGCTGAAACGCCCGCCGCCCCGGTCCGCGCCGCCCTTGAAACGGCGGCCACCGCCTTGGGTTTCACCATCGAGCGCAGCAACATCGAGGCGTTGGGCCTGTGCCCCGCGTGCCGGGCCGCCGCATGAGCTTGATTTCTGCAGACCACATCACCGTTCGACTTGGCGGGCACGAGGCGTTGACCGATGTTTCGCTGGCCGTGGAGCCGGCCGAGATCGTGACGATCCTTGGCCCCAACGGATCGGGCAAGTCGACCCTACTGCGCGCGCTGTTGGGGATATTGCCGCTCAGCCATGGCGCCGTCGCCCGGCAACCGGGGTTGGTGATCGGCTATGTGCCACAACGCCTGTCCATTGACCGCACGCTGCCGATGACGGTGCGGCGGTTCCTGTCGCTGCCGGTGCGCTGCGCGGACGGCGATGCCGCCGCCGCCCTGATCCGCGTCGGTCTGGCCGACGTGGCACAGCGGCAGATGGCCGACCTGTCTGGCGGTCAGTTTCAGCGTGTGCTGCTGGCGCGCGCGCTGTTGGCACGACCGCACCTGCTGATCCTGGATGAACCGACCCAAGGGCTAGACCAACCCGGCGAGGCCGCCTTTTACCGCCTGATCGAAGAGGTCCGGCGTGAAACCGGCGTGGCGGTGCTGATGGTCAGCCACGATCTGCACGTCGTGATGGCGGCCTCTGATCGGGTGATCTGCCTGAACCGGCATGTCTGCTGCGAAGGCACCCCGCGCGTCGTGTCCACCGCACCCGAGTATCGCGCGCTGTTCGGTTTGGGCACCCAAGGGGCGCTGGCCCTGTATCAACACATCCACGATCACAGTCACGAACCGCACGATCACAGTCACGAAGGGCACGATCATGGGGCCGGGCACATCCACGCTGATGACACCCACGGCACCCCCACCCATAAGGCGCACGATCATGCTTGATGATTTCCTGATCCGCGCGGCATTGGCGGGGGTGGGGCTGTCGCTTGCCACTGGGGCGCTTGGGTCGTTCGTTGTCTGGCGCCGGATGGCCTATTTCGGCGATGCCACCGCACATGCGGCAATCCTGGGTGTGGCGCTGGCCTTGGCGACCGATCTTCCCATCGGTCTTGGCACCTTGGGCGTGGCTTTGCTGATGGCGGCCATCGTGTCGACACTGGCCGCGCGGGGCTGGGCGATGGATACCACCTTGGGGGTGCTGGCCCATGCGGCACTGGCGCTGGGGTTGGTTGCCGTCAGCTTTGTTCCGGGCGCGCGGACCGACCTTTCGGCCTATCTTTTCGGCGACATTCTGGCGGTCAGTCGAATGGACCTAGGCTTTATCTGGGGCGGGGCTGTTCTGGTGCTGGCGCTGCTGGTTTGGCGTTGGCAGGCACTTTTGACCGCAACGCTGAACGAAGATCTGGCCCACGCATCCGGCCTGAACCCTGACCGGGAACGGCTGGTTCTGACGCTGGCTTTGGCCGTGGTTGTGGCCGTCGCATTAAAGGTGGTGGGGGCGCTTTTGATTGCCGCCCTGCTGATCATTCCCGCCGCCGCGGCGCGCGGTTTGGCCCGCACCCCCGAAGGCATGGCGCTGATGGCTACGGGCATCGGGGCGGCAAGCAGTCTGCTGGGTCTGCAACTTTCATTGTGGAAAGACACGCCCGCCGGCCCGTCGATCATCACCGCCGCGGCCCTGATCTTTGCAACCTCGGCCCTTCTGGGACGCATGCGCAAACACTGACCCTGTCGCCTTGGCGACAAATATCCTTGAGGCGTGAATGCGGGACAGCCGCAAAGGGGCCAGAATGCCCCCTTTTTCCCGCGGGGTTTCATCCGTCAACGCGGTGCGTTCATCGCCCGGACACGACATCATGTCGTTTTCGTCTGGCAATGGTCGGACAGCCTTGCCCGTTCGCCCCGGCTTCGGGCACATATGGACGCAAATTCGCCCCTGCCGGAGTCGTCCATGAAAACCCATGTCAAAGCGCTTGTTGTCGGCGGTGGTGCCGTCGGAACGGGCATCGCCTATCACCTGGCCAAGGCAGGGTGGGACACCATGCTGGTGGAACGGGATGAATTGACCTCGGGCTCCACCTGGCACGCGGCGGGGCTTTTGCCGCTGTTCAACATGTCGTTTGCGACAACGCATATCCACAAATACTCGGTCGATTTCTACAAGGGGCTAGAGGCGGAAACGGGTCTGAACCCCGGCTTCTACGTGGTCGGAAACCTGCGCATGGCGCAGCGGCAAGAACGGATGGATGAATACATGCTGTATTCGTCGGTTGCCGAAACTGCCGGGGTCTATCACGAATTCATGACGCCCGCGCAGATCAAGGACCGCTGGCCGCTGGTGCGCACCGAAGATCTGGTCGGCGCTCTCTATCACCCGCAGGACGGCTACATCAACCCGGCCGACGTGACGCAGGCTATGGCCAAGGGCGCGCGTATGCTGGGCGCCACGATCGAACGTCGGATTCAAGTCGACGGCTACCGCTGGACGGGCTCGGAATGGATCGTGTCCGTCACCCGCATGGTCGAACAGGGCGGCAATCTGGTCGGGGCCGAGGAAAAGTTTGAAATCCACGCTGAACATGTGGTGACCGCGACCGGCAACCACGCACAGCGCACCGCGCGGCTGCTGGGCATCAAGATCCCGGCTATTCCGGTCGAACATCAGTATATCGTCACCGAACCCGACCCAGCCCTTGTCGAATGGCGCAAGACCAACGAGCAGCACCCGGTTCTGCGCGACGCCGACGCGAAATGGTATGTCCGCGAAGAACGCGGCGGCTGGATTCTTGGCCCGTACGAGCGGAATGCCCCGGCCCGGTTCCTGTACGACGTGCCGCAGTCTTTCCGTGCCGACCTGTTCCCGCTGGATCTGGAGCGGATCGAGGCGGAATACATGTCGATGATCCACCGCCTGCCATCCTCTGAAACCGTGGGGCTAAAGGACGATTACAACGGCCCGATCTGCTACACCCCCGACGGCAACCCGCTGGTTGGCCCGGCACCCGGCCTGCGCAACATGTGGCTTGCCGAAGGCTTCAGCTTTGGCATCACCGCCGCTGGCGGCACGGGCTATTACCTTGCGCAGATGATGGTCAACGGCGAGGCCGAGATCGACATGGCGTCGCTTGACCCCAAGCGTTACGGCTCGTGGATGACCACCGAATACGCCGCCCGCAAGAACGAGGAATGCTACGAACACGTCTTCATCCTGCACCACCCGGATGAGGAACGCGAAGCCTGCCGCCCCCTGCGCACCGCCCCCGTCTATGACCGGCAAAAGGCGCTGGGCGCGCAGTTCGGGCAAGTGAACGGCTGGGAACGCCCTACCTATTACGGCCCCAAGGATGCGCCTGCCAATTTCGACCATGACTCGCGGTCGTTCCGTCGCGGCGGATGGTGGCAATACGCGGTGGATGAGGCGAAGGCCATCCGCGAAACCGCCGGTCTGATCGACGCCACCGCCTTCACCAAGCATATCGTGCGCGGCCCCGGTGCGACGGCGTTCCTGGATTGGTTCACCTGCAACGCGCTGCCAAAAGTTGGCAGGATCAACCTGACCTATGCGCTGACGCCTGCAGGCACAACGCGGACCGAATACACAATCGTGCGCAACGGCGAGAATGACTACTACCTTGTCTCGGCTGGTGCGTGGACGGCCTATGACGCTGATTATCTGAAGAAATGTGCCGAAGACATGGCCCCGACCTTTGGCCATATCGACATCCATGATGTCACCACGCAGTGGGGTGTCTTCGCGATTGCCGGACCAAACAGCCGCAAGATCCTGCGCGACATCATCAAGGATGCCGATCCTGACACCGTGTTGTCGAACAAACGCTTCCCCTGGTTGTCGGCGCGCAAGATCGAACTGGGCATGTGCCCCGTCAACGCCATCCGCGTCGCCTACACTGGCGAACTCGGCTGGGAACTGCACCACCCGATCGAGATGCAGCGCTATCTGTGGGATCTGCTTTTGGCCGCTGGCGAAAAGCACGGGATGAAACTGGTCGGCGCGCGCGCGCAAAACTGGCTGCGTCAGGAGAAATCCTACCGCGCCTTTGGCAACGAACTGGGCCGCGATGCCACCCCGCTTGAGGCTGGGTTGGATCGGTTCGTCGATCTGTCCAAGGATTTTCAGGGCAAGCAGGCGATGCTGGACACCGGCATCCGCAGCAAATGCGTGACCGTGCTGATCGACGGCCCCGCCGACACCGATCCGTGGGGCAAAGAGGCCCTGCTGGTGAACGGCGAAAAGATCGGGCGCCTGACGTCGGGCGGCTATTCGGTCGCCTTTGGCAAGCAGATCGGCATGGGCTATGTCCGCGCTGATCTGGCCGAGGTGGGGACAAAGATGAAGGTCCGCATGAACCGCGATCTTTGGGACGTGGTGGTGGTCGAAGACAGCCCGTTTGACCCGTCAAACGCGCGGATCCGCATCGACGGCTGAAACTGTCTTGCCGAAATGTAAAAGGCGGCCTTTTCGGGGCCGCCTTTTGCTATTCGTCTTGCAATCGACCGGTTCACGGACGTCCGAAATCCGCGATCGTCATCACGCCGTTTGCATTGGTGTCGATCAACCCGAACAGGGTCTGCGTCGCCGCCTTGAACTCGTCCGCCGTGACGGTGCCGTTCTTGTCCGCGTCGTTGAAAGCAGGCGTCATTGCTTCGTGAATTGCCTGACCCGGTCCCATGCCGTGACCGCCCGCCCGGCCCTTTTGCCCCAATTCCTGCGCCAGATGTTCGGCAACGACGGCCCATTCGGATGCGCTCAGGGTTTGGTCGGTGTCGCTGTCGAACATATAGAACATCTCTTCGCGCTTGGTCGTCGCCTCTTGCAGCGTCACCTGACCATCCGCGTCACTGTCCCACTGTTCGATGAAGTGCGCGCCCGGCTCTGCACCCTGCGCCATCGCCAAAGAGGTGCTGAAAAAAAGGGTGCCGACGGTCAGGACAAGTTTCATATGGTTTCCTTACATTCGCATTTGCATATGTATTCCATACGCCGCGTGCCCTTCATTCCGTCGCAAAAAGATCACGCTGCCGTCAGGGCCAGCTCGTCCCATGCGGCAAGAGCGTGGCCCGCGTACATCACCGCAGGGCCTCCACCCATCTGTACCGACATGGCAAGAACATCCCCCAACTCTTCGCGTGTGCCACTAGCCTTCATCAGCGCCTCGACATGGAAATTTATGCACGGCTCGCATCGTTGGCTGATGGCGATGCCAAGGGCTACGTATTCCTTTTCCTTCACCGACAGCGGGCCGGTATCTTTGGCGGCCTTTGACAGATCGGCAAAGCCCGCCATGGGCTGTGGGATGGCTTTATACAGCGCGCGCAACTCTGTACGCATTGCGGCGATCTTGGCGACGTAGCTCATGGAAACAGGCTCCTGTTTGGTTACAGGAGGCATGACAGCGCAAGGCAGGCGGTGCCTTGACCTGTGTCAAAACACATTCAGGGGTTTATATCTGATTGAACCGTGCCGGTGACAATGCACCTACCAGCGCAGCACTTAACCCCGTGGCGCGACCCCCGATCAGGTCAGCCGCAAGTTGGCTTGCAGCCGGGCTGGTTTGAAAGCCGTACCCGCCTTGCCCTGCCAACCAAAAGAATGTGGGATCAACCGCGTCAGGGCCGATCACCAACACCCGGTCGGGCGAAAATGTCCGCAACCCTGCCCAGTTGGAAATCAGCCGGGTGACAGGTTCGGTCACCATTTCCTCGTATCGCGACAGGCCCTCGGCCAGAACCATGTCGTCGGCCCAGGCGTCGTGCGGATCCATCGGGTGTTCTTCGGCAGGCGACACGATCAGCGCACCGGCATCTGGCTTGGCATACCACGTCTCACCCGTGCCGAACACCATCGGCCAGCGGCTGACGTCATGGCCGCCGGGGGCCGGGATGCGGGCCATCGACCGCCGGTTGGGCTGAAAACCGATGGGGCGAACGCCCGCCATTCGGGCGACCTCGTCCACCCATGCGCCAGCAGCATTGATGATCATGCGGGCGGTGTGGGTTTCCCCGGCCGTCACGCGCCAGCCTTTGGTATCGCGCGCAATGGCGGTGACCCGGACCCCAGTCAGGACACGCGCCCCATTGGCGCGGGCCGTCCGGGCAAACCCTTGGATCAACAGGTCGGTGTCAATGTCCCACGCATGGTCGGCAAGGGCGGCATGGGCAACGATGGCGGGGTTCAGGATCGGCACGACAGCGCGGGCTTCGTCCACGCTGATGATGTCCATCTCCATCCCCGCAGCGTCCTCGGCAAAGGCGTCACCCTCGTCCGCTTTGCCCAGGATCATCAACCCGCGGGGCGACAGCACGTTGTCTTGCGCGCGCAAGAACTCGCCCGAGGCGAGCGACAGTTCCACCACGGCAGGTGCGCCATAGCGCGGCTCATACAGTGCCGCCGACCGGCCCGAGGCATGGTGCGCCAAGGCACCTTCGGCTTCAAGCAGCAGCACCGAACCCAATTCAGACAAGCGCGCCGCCGCAGAGATCCCTGCAATGCCGCCGCCGATAATCAGAAAGTCATGTTCCATGCGGCGCACCCTGCCATCCGGCAAGGAAAAGGAAAAGACCCTGATCCCTTCCTCTCTGCGCAAATATCCCACGGGGGGTGCGGGGGGGTGTGAAACCCCCCGCTGCTTGCACATATCGCGCAGCTCAGCCCTTCGTCACTTCTTTCAGTTTGTCGATGCCAAGGGATTTCATCGCCAGCGCCTCGTAGAAAGGTTCGGACTGGCCTTTGCGCAGCTTGCGCAGGAAGTATTTCTCGAACCCGATCTTGGCCACATGCACCCATTTGCCCGACGACGACCAGTTGACGTTGCGCGGGGGGATCTGTGGCTGGGCCACGAACGCGATGCCGCTGTCACCAAAGTCTGCCAGACAGACGGCGTTCCAGGTCCCGACGCTGTCGGGTTCCTGCCCACGGACCAGCGCGCCGATGTTGTGCGCCGTCGCTGTGACCATGGATTCGATCATGAAGCCGGTTTTCGGCACACCGCACGGCACCGGGGTCGGTCCCATCGGGGGGATGGCCACGCAGACGCCGACGGCAAAGATGTTTGGGTACTTCGGGTTGCGCTGATGCTTGTCGACGATGGTAAAGCCGCGCGGGTTCGACAACCCCTCGATCCCCGACACAGGCTTGATGCCGCGAAAGGCGGGCAGCATCATCGAGAACGCAAAGGGCAGTTCCTTTTCCGCCCTGACGCTGCCGTCGTCATTGATTTCCTCGACGGTCATCTTGCCCGCCTCGACCTTTTTGACGCGGGTCGAGGTCATCCATTTGATGTGCTTGCCGCGCATCTCGGATTCCAGCAGACCCTTGGTATCGCCGACGCCATCAAGCCCAAGGTGGCCGACATAGGGTTCCGAGGTGACAAAGGTCATCGGCACGCGGTCGCGCACCTTGGCCCGGCGCAGGGCGGTTTCCAGAATGAACAGGAATTCGTAGGCCGGGCCAAAGCAGCTTGCCCCCTGCGCCGCACCGATGATCACGGGGCCGGGATTCTTTACCAGGGCCTCGAACGCCTCGCGTGCTTTTTCGGCGTGGTCGATGTGGCAGACCGATTGGGTATGCCCGCCATGGGGGCCAAAACCATCGATCTCGTCAAAGGCGAGTTCGGGCCCGGTCGCGATCACCAGATAGTCGTAGCTGACCGATGTGCCATCGACCAGACTGATGCGGTTCTCTTCGGGGATCAGCTTTTCCGCAGCGACGGGGCGAAAGGCGATGCCCTTTTTCGCCATGGTGGGCGCAAGGTCCACGGTGATGTCGTCCCGCTTGCGCCAACCCACGGCGATCCATGGGTTCGACGGCACAAAGTGATAGGTCGGGTCCTTGGTCACAACCGTGATGGTGTCTTCCTTGCGCAACTGGTCGCGCAGTTCATAGGCCATGATGGCCCCGCCAAGTCCGGCCCCCAAAACGACGACATGTGCCATTTTTCGTTTCCTCCCACGGTGATTCACTTTGCAGAGGATATACATTCAGAAAATAGAATTCTTTGACATGAATCATGCAGTGCAACATTTCGCGCAAAACCAATGAAAAAGGCCCGCGCACAGCGCGGGCCTTTTCAGAAATGTTGGGCGGATCAGGACGGAATTTCGCCTTCGATCCCTTCAACGTAGAACATCATGCCGGCAAGGGTGCCGTCGTCTGCCACTTCGCCCTCTTTCAGCCAGGCAGACCCGTCCTGCTTGTTCAGCGGCCCGGTGAAGGGGTGGTAGGCACCCGAACCGATGGCGTCGCGCAGCGCTTCGGCTTCGGCTTTCACCTCGGCGGGAACCGCTTCGGTGATGTCGCCGATCAGAACCTCACCGCCGCCGATGCCGGCCCAGACGTCCTTTTGTTCATAGGTGCCGTCCAGCAGCGCCTGAACACGTTCCACGTAATAGGGGGCCCAGTTGTCGATGATGGCAGACACGCGCGGCGACGGTTTGTATTCCGCCATGTCCGACGCCTGACCAAAGCCGATCACGCCTGGCGTTTTGGCCGCTTCGGCCAGCGGGGCGGTCGAATCGGTGTGTTGCAGGATCACATCGACGCCCTGTTCGATCAGCGCCTTGGCCGCGTCGGCCTCTTTTGCCGGATCAAACCAGGTGTAGGCCCAGACAACGGCCATCGACACTTCCGGGTTCACCTTGCGGGCGTGGATGAAGGACGAGTTGATCCCCTGAATAACCTCGGGGATCGGGAAAGACCCGATGTAGCCGATCTTGTTCGACTTGGTCATGCGGCCCGCGATGGTGCCCACGACGGCGCGACCTTCGTAGAAACGCGCGTTGTAGGTCGAGACGTTCGGATGATCGCGCTTGTAGCCGGTGGCGTGTTCGAACTTCACATCCGGGAACTTGGCCGCAACGGCGTTCGTCGGGTCCATATAGCCGAACGATGTGGTGAAGATGATGTTGCAGCCCGACAGCGCCATCTGGGTCAGAACGCGTTCGCTGTCAGCGCCTTCGGGCACGTTTTCCTGATAGACACATTCGACTTTGTCGCCGAAGGCTTCTTGCACGGCCAAAAGACCCTGATGATGCTGGAAGGTCCAGCCGCCGTCGCCGATCGGGCCGACATAGATGAAGCCTGCCTTGACCTTTTCCAGCCCCTGCGCGGCGGCCATTTTTCCGCCCATCATCGTGGCAAAGCCAAGGGCCGCGCCGCCCTTCAGAATCGTTCTGCGTTGCATTCGTTTCTTTCTCCCGGTTGCGGGGCACGTTGGCCCCGGTTGGTGTTTGGCCCGTCTGACAGCGTGTCAGCGCGCGGCGTGGAAATTCCGACCCAAGGCTGCGGGCGCGTTCAGCGCGGCACGGCTGCGGTCGGCGGACATGATGACCAGCACGAGGATGGTTATCAGATACGGGCTCATCGACAAGTATTCGACAGGGATTCGCGCCCCGGCTGCCTGGAGATTAAGCTGTAACACGGTGATGCCGCCAAAAAGATAGGCACCCAGCAGCACACGCCACGGCTTCCAGCTTGCAAAGACCACAATGGCCAGCGCGATCCAGCCTGCACCGGCGGTGATGCCATCTGTCCATTGTGGCACGCGGATCAGGCTGATGTAGGCCCCGCCAAGGCCCGCCATGGCCCCGCCGAACAGAATCGCCATCACGCGGATACGCACAACCTTGTAGCCCAGCGCATGCGCGGCGTCGTGGTTTTCACCGACCGCGCGCAGGATCAGACCGGTCCGGCTGTATTTCAGCACGGCCCAGACGCTGGCAATGGACAGGATGGACAGATACACCACCCAGTCATGGTCAAACAGGATCGTGCCGAGCACCGGAATGTCGGCCAGCGGCCCCAGCGGCACGGTGGGCGTCAATGGCGGTTTGATCCCGACATAGCCCTGCCCGATCAGGGACGACAGTCCCAGCCCGAACAGGGTCAGCGCAAGACCCGTCGCCACCTGATTGGCCAGCAAAACCTGCGTCAGAAAGGCAAAGATCAGGCTTAGCGCCGCCCCGCCCAAGGCCCCGCCGACAAACCCCAGATAGGGGTTGCCGGTTTCGACCGACGTCACGAAACCGCAGATGGCCCCCATGATCATCATCCCCTCGACCCCGAGGTTCAGCACACCGGCCTTTTCCACCACCAATTCGCCAAGCGCGGCCAGAATGATCGGCACGGATGCCACCATCAACGACGCGATCAGGACGACCGGATTGATACCCCCAAGGTCCATCACGCGGCCTCCCTTTGCCCAAAGCGGATGCGGTAGTTTGTCGACACGTCCACGGCCAGCAGGAAGAACAGCAACATCCCCTGAAAGGCCTGTATCGCGGCCGAAGGCAGACCCAGCATGAACTGCGCCAGTTCACCGCCGATATAGGTCAGTGCCATCAGCAAGCCCGCCAGCAGGATGCCGATGGGGTTCAGGCGGCCCAGAAACGCCACGATGATCGCGGTGAAGCCGTAACCCACGTTGAAGTCGATGCTGATCTGCCCGGCGGGGCCTGCCACTTCGAACATGCCCGCCAGCCCGGCCAGCGCGCCGGAAATGCCCATGCACAGCACGACCAGACGATTGGGCGACACGCCCGCAAACCGTGCGGCGCGGGGGGCCTGACCGGCCAGCTTGATCTGAAAGCCAAGCATATGGCGTTGCAGCAGGACATAGGCCGCGATGACCACGACGAATGCCGTGACCACTCCCCAGTGCATCCCCGTCCCTGCAATCAGTTCCGGGTTCGCCAGCCCCGGGATTTGCCCAAGGTTCCGGCTGCCCGGAAAGCCTCCGCCGTCCGGGTTCTTCATCAGACCCAGGGACATCGACGACAGGATATTCTGCGCAACATACACCAGCAGCAGCGACACAAGGATTTCATTGGTCCTAAACCGCGTGCGCAGGATGGCCGGGATCATCGCCCATATCCATCCGCCGAACGCCCCTGCCAGCACCATCAGCGGAAAGGCGAACCACGGGATGTCGGGATAGAACGCCAGCCCCACCCCTGCGCCAAAGATGGCCCCCATGATGTATTGCCCTTCGGCACCGATGTTCCAGATGCCCGCGCGAAAGCCCAGCGACAGGCCAACCGCAATCAGGATCAGGGGTCCCGCCTTGACCAGCAGTTGCGGGCGCGAATAGGCGGCGAACTGCGGATCGAACAGCGGGTCCCAAAAGATGGTGCGGATCGCCTCGAACGGGTTCTTGCCAAGAATGGCAAACATGATCCCACCCGCGACCATCGTCAGAAGCACCGCCAGCACCGGCGTGGCTGCCGTCCAGAACCGGCTGGGCGAGGGGCGTTTTTCAAGCCTGAACATGCGCGTCCCCCGTCCCATGCTGCTGCATCACCGACGTGTGCAAAACTGCCCTATCCCGCATGATGCGCGACCTCCATCCCATGTGCGCCGCCCATCATCAGGCCAATCTCATCAATTGTCAGGCCCTGCACGGGCCGGGTAGGGGTCAGTCGCCCTTCGTTCAGGGCGGCAAAGTTGTCTGCGATTTCCAGCAGTTCATCCAGATCCTGGCTGATCACCACCACCGCGGCACCGTCGCTGGCGCGGTCAAGGATGGCCTGCCGGATGGCCGCCGCCGCCGCCGCATCGACCCCCCAGGTGGGTTGGTTGATGATGATGACGGATGGGGATTGGCTCAATTCACGGCCAACCACGAATTTTTGCAGATTGCCCCCTGACAAAGCGCGCGCCGCGACATGAGTGCCGGGTGTGCGCACGTCGAAATCCTTGACGATCTCTTCGGCAAAGGTGGTCGTTGCCGTCCAGTCGATGAACCCGTTGCGTGTCAGGTTCTTGCGCACTGCCCCCGACAGCAGCGCGTTTTCCACCAAGCTCATGTCCGGGGCGGCGGCGTGACCCAGGCGTTCCTCGGGGGCGGACACCAGCCCGACCTTGCGGCGTTCGTTCGGGCCGGTGTCGCCAAGGCCCACACCTTCGATCTTGACCGCATCCTTTTGCGTTTTCAGCTCTCCCGACAGGGCCAGCAGCAATTCATCCTGCCCGTTGCCAGCAACCCCTGCGATCCCCAACACCTCGCCGCGCGCCACGGTAAAGGACACGTTCTTCAGCGATGTGCCAAAGGGAATGGGCGAATTCACCGACAGCCCCGAAACCTGCAAGGCCGTGGCACCCTTGGCCTTTTCGCTGCGCGCAGGGGGCGTCAAGGTGGCACCGACCATCAGTTCGGCCATCTCGCGGGCGGACCGGTCGCGTGGGGTGCAGGTTGCCACCACCTTGCCGCGCCGCAGGATGGTCGCCTCGTCACACAGGGTGCGGATTTCTTCCAGCTTGTGGCTGATGTACAGGATCGCAGTGCCTTCGGCGGACAACTGCCGCAAGGTCTTGAACAGGATGTCCACCTCTTGCGGGGTCAGGACGGATGTCGGTTCGTCCATGATCAGCAACTTCGGGTCCTGCAGCAGGCAACGGATGATCTCCACCCGCTGCCGTTCGCCCGCAGACAGATCGCCCACCATCCGGTCAGGGTCCAGCGGCAGGCCGTATTCTTCGGACACGGCGCGGATACGGCTGGCCAATTCGCGCAGCTTGGGCGGGTTTTCCATGCCAAGTGCCACATTCTCGGCGACATTCAGCGCCTCGAACAGGCTGAAGTGTTGGAACACCATCGCCACGCCGGACATCCGTGCCGCACGCGGTTCGGCGGGCGCATAGGGCGTGCCGTGCAGCCGCATCGACCCTGAATCCGGTTTGACCAGACCATAGATCATCTTGACCAGTGTGGATTTGCCCGCACCGTTTTCGCCCAGCAGGGCATGCACCTCGCCCTCAGAAATGGTGAACGAGACATCGCTGTTCGCCACCACCCCCGGATAGGCCTTGGTCACCCCCTGTACGGCAAGCAACTCTTTCCTTGTCCCTGTCATACCGCGTTCTCCTGTCGTGACGCGTGTTTGGTCTGTCTTAGAAACGACGCCGCCACACTGATGGCGATGGCCTGCGGATGCTTGCCACAGGCGGGATCGCCGATCGGGCAGTCAATCCGGGCAATGTCCTGCGGCGCATGACCAAGGGCGCGCAGGCGTGACCGAAAGCGTGCCCATTTCGTGGCCGATCCGATCAGCCCAAGCCGCGCAAAGCCACGCCCCAGCAGCCGGTGGCACAGGTCAAGGTCAAGCGCGTGCGAAAACGTCAACACCAGATGTTCGGCGTCGGTGCGCGCATGATCCACCAGCAGCGCCGGATCGGCGGCGGGCAGAACGGTCACGCCTTCGGGCACATCTGCGGGAAAGCGGTCCTGCCCGACGTCCACCCAGGTGATCGCCACGCCGGGCAGGGGGGCCAGAACCGCCACCAAGGCGCGGCCCACATGACCCGCACCCCAGATCCAGACGTGGCGGACGGGCCGCGCGACGGGTTCCACCATCCACCCTTGGATCAGTACCGGGGCCGGCAGGTTTCCCTGCCCCCGCGCCTGTGCCAACAGACGCTTGACCGCAAGCGGCATGTCGCGCCCATCTACGGGGCGGGCAATCACATCGCTGTCCAGCGTCGCCACTGCCGCAGCGTCATAGACTTCGGTCAAGACCGTGACCGCGCCGCCGCAACATTGGCCAAGCTGTGGCCCCAGCGCCTGCCGGTCCAGCCTGACGCCGCCCTTTGCCAGCAACGCCCGCGCGCGCAGCGTCGCCTCCCACTCCAGCGCGCCGCCGCCGATGGTGCCAGATTGCCCGTTTTCCCAGATCATCATCGCCGCCCCCACTTCGCGCGGGGACGATCCGTCATGCGCCGCAATCACGGCCCGGGCCACGCGGCCATGTTCGGCCACCGCTGATGTCAAAGCGTGCAGATCAAACATGGCGCTGCCTGCGCACGGCCATCAGCACCCGTTCCGCCGTTGCGGGCGCATCCAGCGCGGGGTAAACCGATCCTTCACCACAGGCCGCGATTGCATCCGACAGGGCGTAAAGCGCGGAAATCCCCAGCATGAAGGGCGGCTCTCCCACCGCCTTGGACCGGCCCACCGTGTCCTCGCGGTTGCCGCGCCCCCACAGCGCCACGTTAAAGACGCGCGGGCGATCTGAACAGGCGGGAATCTTGTAGGTGCTGGGGGCGTGTGTCGCAAGATGGCCCTTGTCGGTCCAGACCAACTCTTCTGTCGTCAGCCATCCCGCGCCCTGAACATAGGCGCCTTCGATCTGCCCGATATCCAGTGCCGCGTTCAGGCTGGTCCCGGTGTCATGCAGGATATCGGTGCGCAGGATGCGGTTCTCGCCTGTCAGGGTATCAATCACCACCTCGGTCACCGCAGCGCCATAGGCGAAGTAAAAGAAGGGTCGCCCGGTCCCTTTGACCCTGTCCCAAACAATCTTCGGTGTCGCATAGAACCCGGTGGACGACAGCGACACCCGCGCCTGATAGGCCATTGCGACGACAGTCTCAAAGGGCAGGCTTTCGCCACTGACCTTGACCCGTCCATCTGCAAACACGACCGATGCGGCATCCGTCTGATACCGTTCGCCCAGAAAGGCGGCCATGCGGTCCCGGATCGTTTCCGCCGCCGCACGCGCCGCCATTCCATTCAGGTCAGATCCCGAACTTGCCGCCGTGGCAGAGGTGTTGGGCACCTTTCCCGTATCAGTCGCGGTGATCTTGACCACGGTGGGATCAACGCCAAAGACACCGGCGGCCACTTGGGCGACTTTCTGGAACAGACCTTGCCCCATCTCGGTTCCGCCGTGGTTGAGGTGGATCGATCCGTCCTGATACACATGCACCAACGCCCCCGCCTGATTAAGATGCGTCAGCGTAAAGGAAATCCCGAACTTGACCGGCGTCAGGGCAAGCCCGCGCTTCAAGATCGGGTTGCGCGCGTTCCAATCGGCGACGGCTGCGCGACGGGCGGTATAGTCGGACGTCCGCACCAACTCTGCCACCAGATCGTGGCCGATAAAATCTTCGACCGGCATGTGATAGGGCGTGGTCTGCACCGCGTCATCCGGCGGCAATTGATGCGATCCCGTAGACCCCTGCGCCCCGCGTGATGTCAGATCGACCGTTTCGGGACGGCCTTTCATCTTGGCGGATGCATCCTGGGGGTCGGGCGGTGAAACCCCCGGCGCGTCGCGCATCGCGCGGTAAAAGTTCGCGCGCCGCACGGCCAGCGGATCGGCCCGCAGCGCAAATGCCACATGATCCATCACCCGTTCGATCCCGACCATGCCCTGCGGCCCGCCAAAACCGCGAAATGCGGTGGCGCTTTGGGTGTGGGTCTTCAGGCGGTGGCTTTCGATGCGGATGGCGGGCAGGTGATAGCAGTTGTCGGCATGCAGCATCGCCCGATCTGCCACCGGCAGCGACAGATCCTGCGCCCAGCCGCAGCGGAACAGATGGGTGAACTCCACACCCGTCAACCGCCCCTGATCATCGAACCCGGCGCGGTAGGTGATGCGCAGATCGTGGCGCTTGCCCGTGATCATCATGTCGTCGTCGCGGTCATAGCGCATCTTGCAGGGCTTGCCGGTCATCCGTGCCGCCAGCGCACAGGCGATGGCCAGCGCGTTGCCCTGACTTTCCTTGCCGCCGAAACCGCCCCCCATGCGGCGCACCTCGACCCGGACGGCGTTCATCGGCAGATGCAGGGCGTGGGCGACCTTGTGCTGAATTTCGGTCGGGTGTTGGGTTGACGACAGGATGACCATATCGCCGCCTTCTTGCGGCAGGGCGGCGGCAACCTGACCTTCCAGATAGAAATGCTCTTGCCCGCCCACCTCGAACGACCCTTCGACACTATGGGGGGCACCCGCGATTCCAGCGGCGGCGTCGCCCTTTGCCCAGATCACCGGCCCCGCTTCAAAGCGGCTGTTTGCCGCCAGCGCCGCATCGACCGTCAGCAGCGCAGGCAACGCGCGGTAGGTCACCTTGCCCAACCGTGCCGCCTTGCGCGCGGCAAGGTGCGATGTGGCGATGACCACAAACAGCGGCATCCCGATGTAATAGACCCGATCCACCGCCAACAGCGGCTCGTCATGGGCCGACGGGCTGCAATCGGGCATGTCGGTCAGGTCATCGCGTGACATCACGGCCACAACGCCCGGCGCGTTGCGCACAGCCGACAGGTCCATCGTCAGGACGTCGCCATGCGCGATGGTCGATGTACCGAAGGCCAGATGCAGCGCACCTGCCGGAACCGGCACATCATCCACGTAGCGCGCTTGTCCGGTTACATGCAGGGGGCCGGAATCATGCGGAAGGGGTTTGCCAAAGGTCATGCCTGCACCTCCAACACGGAAACGGGTGTGCCGTTCAGATCGTGGAAATACCGTGTCAGCAGGTTCTCGGCGCTGGCCAGACGATAGGCAGCACTGGCGCGCATGTCGGACATCGGGGTGAAATCCTGTGCAAAGGCACGAGTCGCCGTGGCAATGGTGTCTTCGGTCCACGGTTGGTCCAACAACGCCGCCTCGACCGCCGTCGCGCGTTTCGGGATACCCGCCATACCGCCAAAGGCAATACGGGCAGCGGTGACGACGCCATTCGCAACCGTCACGTTGAAACAGCCGCAGACGGCGGAAATGTCCTGATCAAACCGCTTGGACAGCTTGTAGCAGCGCAAGTTGGGTGCCTCGGTAGGGATCGTGACGGCTTCGACAAATTCGCCCGGCTGCCGGTCCTGCTTGCGATAATCCAGAAAGAAATCCTCGAGCGCCAGGTCGCGCCGCACGTCGCCGCGCCGCAAGTGCAACGTCGCCCCCAGCGCGATCAGTGCGGGCGGGCCGTCGCCGATGGGGGATCCGTTGGCGATGTTCCCGCCGATGGTGGCGGCATTGCGCACCTGAACCGAGGCATAGCGGCGCAACAATTCGGCAAAAGACGGGTGCAGAGGTTGCATGGCGTGCCACAGCGCCGAAATGGTGACGCCCGCACCGATACGAAGGGCGTCACCCTGACGGTCGATCTGTTGCAAGTCCCTCATGCCAGTCAGGAAGGCGACCGGGGACAGGTCGCGCAGTTGCTTGGTCACCCACAGACCCACATCCGTGGCCCCGGCGATCAACGTGCCATTGGGGTTTTGTACATACCACGCCGCCAGTTCATCGGCGCTGCGCGGGCGGAAGGCATTCGTGGGGGCGTCTGCCCCCCCGGACCCCGCCGAGGATATTTGCGCCAAGCTGGAAGCATCCGTCGTCATCCATTCTGGCACAGGGGCGGCTTCGGCGGCCTGTGCTGCGCGGATGATTGGCGCATAGCCGGTGCAGCGGCACAGGTTGCCTGCCATCACATCATCATGGTCGGTGCGACCGTCGGTGTGTGCCACGGCCATCGACACCACGAAACCGGGCGTGCAAAAGCCGCACTGTGACCCGTGATGGTCGATCATCGCCTGTTGCACCGGGTGCAGCGCCCCGTCCGGGCCGCTGATCCCTTCGACGGTTCGCACCGCCTTGCCGTGCAGTTGCGGCAGGAACAGGATGCAGGCGTTCAGCGCCTTTGACCCGTCCTGATCGGTCACCATCACCGTGCAGGCACCGCAATCGCCCTCGTTGCAGCCCTCTTTCGTTCCACGAAGTCCGCGCACGTCGCGCAGCCAGTCGAGAAGCGTCCGCGTCGGGCTTTCACCCGCAACGCGGACCGGCGTTCCGTTAAGCAGAAACGCGATCTCGGACATGTCAAAACCCGCCGCCTTCTCCCCGTTCGAGGCGTCTTGCGTGGCCGCCCGATGCGGCGTAAAGCGGTCCACGCGCCCCCGACCCGATATGGGCCGTCTCCCTGTCTAACAGTGAAGCGCGGCATCCCGCCACATGGCAAGCGGAACCTTTGCGCTTTTGGCGTAAGCAGTTTCGTCTTTTGCCGAAAGAAGGGGCGGGGTTTCCTGCGCGCTGTTGCATCGCTAGGCTGATCCCATGTCAAACGCCCCCCGATTCATCCACCTGCGCGTCCACACCGAACATTCCCTTCTGGAAGGTGCGGTGCCGGTCAAAAAACTGATCAAGCTGTGCGAGGGGGCGATGATGCCCGCCGTCGCCGTGACCGACACCAACAATATGTTCGCCGCGCTGGAATTTTCGGTCACCGCCCAAGGCGCGGGTGTGCAGCCCATCGTCGGGTGTCAGGTGTCTGTGGCCTTTGACCCGGCCCAGCCCGGCGAAAAGCCCCGCGCGCCCGCCGCCGTCGTTCTGCTCGCGCAGAACGAGCGCGGGTATGAAAACCTGATGAAGCTGAACTCCTGCCTGTATATCGACACGGTGGCCAAGAACGGCGGAGGTCAGCTGCCCCAGGTCACCTTGCCAGAGTTAGAGCGGTTTTCTGACGGGCTGATCTGTCTTACCGGCGGGGCCGACGGCCCGGTGGGGCGGTTGTTGCAGACGGGGCAGGCCCCCAAGGCGCGGGCGCTGATGGACCGGCTTGCCGCCGCCTATCCACAGCGGCTGTATGTCGAATTGCAGCGCCACCCCGGCGAAGGGGGCCGCCTGACCGACGCCGAGGCCGCGACAGAGCGTGGCTTTGTCGAAATGGCCTATGACATGGGCCTGCCGCTGGTGGCGACGAACGATGTCTATTTCCCCAAATCGTCGATGTTCGAGGCGCATGACGCGCTGATCTGCATTGCCGAAGGGGCCTATGTCGACCAACAGCAACCTCGCCGCCGCCTGACGCCGCAGCACTATTTCAAGACCGAGGCGGAAATGGCCGCCCTGTTCGCCGATCTGCCCGAGGCGCTGGAAAATACCGTCGAAATCGCCCGTCGCTGCGCCTTTGCCGCCTACAAGCGCAAGCCGATCCTGCCGAAATTCGCCGATGACGAGGTGCAGGAACTGCGCCGTCAGGCGAACGAAGGGTTGCAGGCCCGCCTTGCGATCATCCCCCATGCGGTGACGCCCGCGGACTATCAGGCGCGGCTGGATTTCGAGCTGGATATCATCGTCAAGATGGGCTTTCCGGGCTATTTCCTGATCGTGGCCGATTTCATCAAATGGGCCAAGGAACAGGGTATCCCGGTCGGCCCGGGTCGGGGGTCAGGTGCCGGGTCGCTGGTGGCCTATGCCTTGACCATCACCGACCTTGATCCCTTGCGCTATCAATTGCTGTTCGAACGGTTCCTGAACCCCGAACGGGTGTCGATGCCCGACTTTGACATCGACTTTTGCATGGACCGCCGGGAAGAGGTGATCACTTACGTTCAGGATCGCTATGGACGTGACAAGGTCGGCCAGATCATCACCTTTGGCGCGCTTTTGTCCAAGGCCGCCGTGCGGGATGTGGGCCGCGTTTTGCAGATGTCGTACGGTCAGGTGGACCGTCTGTCCAAGATGATCCCGCTTGAAGGTGTGAAACCCGTCAGCATCACCAAGGCGCTGGCGGATGAACCGCGCCTGCGCGAAGCCGCCAAGGAAGAGGTGGTCGCCCGCCTGCTGAATTACGCCGAACAAGTCGAAGGGTTGTATCGCAACGCATCCACCCATGCGGCGGGCGTCGTGATCGGCGACCGCCCGCTGGACGAGTTGGTGCCACTGTATCAGGACCCCCGGTCCGACATGCCCGCGACCCAGTTCAACATGAAATGGGTCGAGGCGGCGGGGCTGGTCAAGTTCGACTTTCTGGGCCTGAAAACCCTGACCGTGATCCAGAACGCGCTCGATCTGTTGCGTCTGCGCGGGGTGGTGGTCGATATCTCGCTGATCCCGCTGGACGACAAACCGACCTACGATCTTTACGCCGCCGCCAAGACGGTTGCCGTGTTTCAGGTCGAATCCACCGGCATGATGGACGCGCTGCGCCGGATGAAACCGACCTGCATCGAAGATATCGTGGCACTGGTGGCGCTGTATCGCCCCGGCCCGATGGAAAACATCCCCACCTATTGCGAGGTGAAGAACGGCCTGCGGGAACTGGAATCGATCCACCCCACCATCGACCACATCCTGAAGGAAACCCAAGGCATCATCGTCTATCAGGAACAGGTGATGCAGATCGCGCAGGTCATGGCGGGCTACAGCCTTGGCGGGGCCGATCTTCTGCGCCGCGCGATGGGCAAGAAGATCGCCGATGAAATGGCCAAGGAACGCCCCAAGTTCGTCGAAGGTGCCAAGGCCACCCACAACGTCGATCCGAAAAAGGCAGGCGAAGTGTTCGACCTGCTGGAGAAGTTCGCCAACTACGGCTTCAACAAATCCCACGCTGCGGCCTATGCCGTGGTCAGCTATCAGACGGCATGGCTCAAGGCGAACCATCCGGTCGAATTCATGGCTGCCGTGATGAACTGCGATATCCACCTGACCGACAAGCTGGCGATCTACAAGCGCGAGGTCGACAAGCTGGGCATCAAGACCGTTGCCCCCTGTGTCAACGCCTCGATTGCCACCTTTACCGTGCGCGACGGCACGCTGATCTATGGTCTGGGGGCGCTGAAGAATGTCGGCGTCGATGCGATGCGGCTGATTGTCGATGCGCGCGGCGACCGGCCCTTTGTCACGCTGTTCGACATGGCCCGCCGGGTGGACCTGAAACGCGTGGGCAAGCGCCCGCTGGAAATGTTGGCCCGCGCCGGGGCCTTTGACGCGCTGGATGCCAACCGCGCCCGCGTGTTTGACGCGTTGGATGGGCTTGTCGCCTTTTCCGCCGCGATCCACGAGGCGAAATCGTCCAATCAGGTGTCCCTGTTCGGCGAGGCGGGGGCGGATATCCCCGAACCGCGCATCGCCGGGCGCGACGACTGGCTGCCGGTGGAACGGCTTACGCAGGAACATCAGGCGATCGGGTTCTATCTGTCGGGCCATCCGCTGGATGATTACATGGCCCCGCTGAAACGCCGCAACGTGATGACGCTGGCCGAACTGACCATCGCCGCCGAACGCGGTCCCTTGGTGGCCAAGCTGGCCGGATCAGTGTCATCGCGGCAGGAACGCAAATCGGCCAAGGGCAACCGGTTTGCCTTTGTGCAACTGTCCGACCCGACCGGGCTGTACGAAGTGACGGTCTTTTCCGACACGCTGGAGGCTGCGCGCGATTACCTTGACCCCGGCAAGAACGTGGTCCTGACGGTCGAGGCCAATCTGGAAGGCGAGACGTTGAAGCTACTGGCCCGCGCCGCCCAGCCGATTGATCAGGTCGCCGCCGAAGGCGGGGCATCGGCCCTGCGCATTCACCTGAACAAGGCCGACGCCGCCGCATCCGTCGCCGCACTGTTTTCCCGCGTCGAGGGGCGTACCAAGGCGCAGATCACCATCTGCGTCCCCGACGATCAGGGCCGCGAAATCGACCTGACCCTGCCACAGCCCTATCCGGTCACCCCCCAGATCAAGGGCGCGATCAAGGCGATGTCGGGCGTGATCCTGGTGGAAGAGGTTTAGTCAGCCGCACTTATGGGATACTACGCGCGGCTCTCCATCGGTTCATGCCACCCACCGCGCGCCGATCTTGGCGACGGTCACGCTCAGGACAATCCGCGCGACGTGGTGGACGGTGACATAGGCCACGCTCATGTTCAGGCTTAGCGCGATCAGGCTCATCTCGGCCAGACCACCCGGCGCAAAGGCCAGAAAGACCGCTGCGATGGGTTCCCCCACCAGCGCGTGCAGCGCCAGCGCAAACCCAAAGGCCAGCACCAATGCCGCCACGGCGTTGATCCCGGCCAACAGTGCCGCGCGGCGCATCATGCCGTGATCGACCCCGGCAAAGCGCGCCCCAAGACCGCAGCCGACAACCACCTGTGTCACCCCCACCAACCAGCCGGGCGGCACGCCATGCACCAGCCCGAACGCATGGGCCAGCGCGGAAAACAGCACCGGACCGGTCATGATCGCCGCCGGAAACCGCAAGGCGCGGGCGACCAGAAACCCCAGACCCCCCGCCAGCAGCAACACCACAACCTCGCGCAGGCTAAGCGGGACGGCGGATGCGGCCATCGTGACACCTGACGCCGATCCGACCGCCGATCCGGTGACCAACCAGAACATCAGCGGCACGGCGATGATGGTCAGGATCAGCCGCAGGAATTGCAGCACCGTCAACAGGCGCGGATCGGCCCCTGCCTCTTCGCCCAACTGGATCGTTTCGATCAGCCCGCCGGGGACCGATCCGAAAAACGCGGCGGTGCGCGGCAATCCGCCCCGGCGATAGATGAAATAGGCCAGCGCATGTGTCGCGGGAATGAACACCAGCAGCGCCAGCAGGCTTGCCCCCCAGCGTGGCGCTTCGGCCAGAACGGCTGGGGTGAAGGCCCCGCCGATGGACACGCCGATCACCGGGATGAAACTTGCCCGTAGACGCGTGGGCAGCAGGATCGCGCGCCCCAACGGCCGCCACCCGGCAGCGGCGATGATGCCTGTGATGACCAGCGACCCCATCAGCAGCGCCAGTGGCAGGCCCAATGCCTGCGCCCCAAGACCGCCCGCTGCGCCGACGACCAAGGTCAGGGCCAGCGCCGCCCAGTCAAATCCGGTGAACCGTTTCAGCACTGTCCCTGCCGCTTTTTCTTTGCACAAATACTCAGCCTGAGTTTTCGGTCAGGCACAACCGTGGGTTTGCGCGCAATATCACCAGTGCGGTGGGCGTTCGTCACCCACCACCTCGGCCCCGGCAGCCTCTCGGTCAGCCTCGCGCGCGGCCAGCATCTGTGTCAGTCGGGTCAGCCGATCGATTTCCAGCCGGTGACGGGCCACCTCGTCCGACAACTCGTCCACCGTCCGCATCAGGTGGGCAAGGCGTTCTTCCATCATCTCGATCCGGTCCATGGCTTTTCTCTCGTCTTGTCGGCCCCGCCCCCATCCGATACACGGCACGCGACGAAAAGCGAAGGGCACGACCCGATGGCACAGGACAAATCCCCCCGCCGCCCGCGCGCCGAAACCCCGAAAGGGTTTCGCGACTATTTTGGCGCGGACGTGACAGAGCGCAAGGCGATGCTCGACAAGATTGCCGAGATCTACCATCGCTATGGATTTGACCCGCTGGAAACCAGCGCCGTCGAAACGGTCGAGGCGCTGGGCAAGTTCCTTCCCGACGTTGATCGCCCGAACGAGGGCGTCTTTGCCTGGCAGGACGAGGATCAGGATTGGCTGGCCCTGCGCTATGACCTGACCGCGCCTTTGGCGCGCGTCGCCGCGCAATACCGCAACGATCTGCCATCCCCCTATCGCCGCTATGCGATGGGTCCGGTCTGGCGCAACGAAAAGCCGGGTCCGGCGCGGTTCCGGCAATTTTACCAATGTGATGCCGATACGGTCGGTGCGCCCAGCGTGGCCGCCGACGCCGAAATCTGCGCCATGCTGGCCGATGCGCTGGAGGTGGTGGGCATCCCGCGCGGCGATTACATCGTGCGCGTGAACAACCGCAAAGTTCTGAATGGCGTGATGGAGGTTGCGGGCGTGCTGGACCCCGCCAAACCCGACCGTTTCGCCGAGGAACGCGGCATCGTCCTGCGCGCGATTGACAAGATCGACCGTCTGGGCAACGACGGCGTCCGCGCGCTGCTGGGCATGGGTCGCAAGGATGAAAGCGGCGACTTTACCAAAGGTGCCGGTCTGTCACCGGAACAGGCCGAAATCGTCATGGGTTTCATGGCCGCCAAGCGTGACACGGGTGCCGCAACCGTCGCCCGGTTGCGCGATCTGGTGGCAGGGTCTGCCATGGGCCTTGATGGCGTGGCCGAGCTTGAAACCATCGCCGGTCTGCTGGATCGACAGGGTTATGGCCCCGACCGCATCGTGATCGACCCCGGTGTCGTCCGTGGCCTTGGCTACTATACCGGTCCGGTTTACGAGGCGGAACTGACCTTTGAAATCCTGGATGAAAAGGGGCGCAAGCGGCAATTCGGGTCTGTCGCGGGCGGTGGTCGCTATGACGATCTGGTGAAACGCTTTACCGGGCAGGCGGTGCCTGCCACGGGTGTGTCCATCGGGGTGGACCGGTTGCTGGCGGCCCTGCGCGCCAAGGGGCGGATCGGTGGCGAGGCAGCGGGGCCCGTCGTTGTGACCGTGATGGACCGTGACCGCATGGCCGATTACATGGCGATGGTGACTGATCTGCGGAATGCGGGCATCCGGGCCGAGGTCTATCTGGGCAACCCAAAGAACTTTGGCAACCAGTTGAAATACGCCGATAAACGCGCCTCACCCATCGCGGTGATCCAAGGCGGGAACGAGGCGGCTACGGACACCGTGATCCTGAAAGACCTGATCCTTGGCGCAAAGATAGCCGAAAGCGCCACGCTGGAGGAATGGAAGGACCGCCCCGCACAGGTCGAAATTCCCCGCGCCGATCTGGTGGCGGCGGTGCGCCGGATGCTGGCGCAATGACGCAAAAGGCAGCCATCCGCGCCGAAGGGGAACGCCTGTTCGCGGCCTTTCGCGACGCGGGTGCCCTGCCGGTCGAGGCGGATATCCTGCTGCCCGCCGAAACGCTGCTGGACCTGTACGGCGAAGACATCCGCGCGCGGTCCTATGTCACCCGTGATCCCTTGCGCGGGGAAATGGTGTTGCGGCCCGATTTTACGGTGCCGGTCGTGCAGGCCCATATGGCCCACGGGGCCGATCCCGCGCGCTATTGCTATTTGGGCGAGGTGTTCCGCAAACAGGATCACCTTGGCCCCCGCGCGTCCGAATACCTGCAAGTCGGGTTCGAAGTGTTCGATCGCACCGCCCCCGAGGCTGCGGATGCCGAGGTGTTCGCCCTGTTCGCGCACCTGCTTGCCCCGCTGGGTTTGCGCGCGGCGACGGGGGATATCGGCATTCTGCTCGCGGCGGTGCGCGGTTTGACCACGACCCCGCGCCGCAAGGCCGCCCTGCTGCGCCACATCTGGCGGCCGCGGCGGTTTCGCGCGTTGCTGGACCGGTTCGCGGGCCGCTCACCCGTGCCGGACGCCCGCGCGCGGTTGTTGGACAGGTTGGCCAGTGACACGCCACAGGCCCTGATCGCCGCCGCCGGCAGCTTCATCGGCCTGCGTGCGCCCGAAGATATCGCCGCCCGCGCCGCCGCCTTGATCGAGGATGCCGAGGCCGCACCGATTGCCGCGCCCGAGGCGGCCATGCTGTATGATCTGTTGACGCTGCAAGCACCCGCCCGTGCCGCACTGGCCCATCTGCGCGGCATCACGCCGCTGATGCCTGCCATCGAACCGGCGGTTGACCGTTTCGCCAACCGTCTGGCCGCGCTTGCTGACCGGGGCGTCGATGTCGCCACCCTGCCGTTCGAGGCAAGCCATGGCCGCACCACGCTGGAATATTACGATGGGTTCGTGTTCAGCTTTCACGCCGCCGACCCCGCCTTGCCGCCGGTCGGATCGGGCGGGCGCTATGACGCGCTGACGGCGGTGCTGGGGCAGGGTCGGTCGATCCCCGCCGTGGGTGGTGTAATCCGCCCCGGTCTGGTCGCGCACCTGCGGGGGGCCGTCTGATGCTGAAGATCGGGGTGCCGTCCAAAGGGCGGCTGATGGAAAAAACCTTTGACTGGTTCGGCGCGCGCGGCGTCACCATGCGGCAGACCGGGAATGAACGGGAATATTCCGGTGCCGTCGAAGGCATTGACGGGGTGGAACTGGTGCTGCTTTCGGCGGGGGAAATCCCGCGCGAATTGTCGGCAGGCCGTATTCATCTGGGCGTGACGGGGTCCGACCTTGTGCGCGACAAGCTGGCCGATTGGGACGCGCAGGTGCAGGAACTTTCCCCCTTGGGGTTCGGTCATGCGGACCTGATCATCGCCGTGCCCGCCTGCTGGATCGACGTCGACACGCTGGACGATCTGGATGCCGCAGCGGCGGCCTTTCGCGCCGCACATGGCCACCGCCTGCGCATCGCCACCAAGTATCACCGCCTTGTCCGTGATTTCCTGACCGAAAATGGTGTGGCCGACTATCAACTGGTCGACAGTCAGGGTGCGACCGAAGGCACCGTCAAGAACCTGACTGCCGAGGCGATTGCCGACATCACCTCAAGCGGGGAAACGCTGCGCGCGAACCATCTGAAAATCCTGTCCGACGGGCTGATCCATCAAAGTCAGGCCGTGCTGTTCCTGTCGCGCATGGCCCCGATGGATGCGGAAACAAAGGCCACGCTGGACCAGTTGTTGGCAAAGCTGGCGCTTTAGCGGCGGCTTGCCAAGGCCACGCCGAACGCGGCCAGCGCCATCCCGGCCCAGGCCAAAGTGGGCATCGCTTCGCCCAACAGGGGCCATGCGATCAGCGCCGACAGGGGTGGCACCAGATAGAACAGCGCCGATACGCGGCTGACCTCTCCGGCGCGGATCATGGCCAGCAGCAAGCTCATCGACACCAGCGAATTGCCGACCACCAGATAGACCAGCACGGCCACGAATTCGCCGTTCCAGGTGATCGTCGTATCTTCGGTCAACAGGGCCAGCGGCACGGTGCAGACAGCCCCCACCGCGTATTGGATCAGGTTCGCCGTGACCGGGTGGTGCGTCACGCCGAACCGTTTTTCCCACAGTGTCCCGCCTGTCATCCCCAACAGCGCCGCAAAGGTGCAGAGCAGACCGAATAACCCCGACACCCCGACCTCGGACCGCGCGCCGATCACCAAGGCCGCGCCGGACAAACCCAGCGCCAGACCCAGCCAGCCGCGCCTGCCCACAACCTCGCCCAGCAGACGGGGGGCCGCCAGCGCCACAAGAATGGGCTGCAGACAGACGATGATCGCCACACCCCCAGCCGACACACCGGATTTGAACGCCACATAGCACAGCCCGAAATACACGACCTGGATCAGAAAGCCGACGATGGCGATATCGGCCACTGCGCGCAGGCTGCGTGGCATCGGCGGGCGCAAGACCAGCGCAACGGGGATCAGCAAGGCCAGGACCAGCACATATCGCAGCGCAAGCAGCGTCAGCGGGGCCGCGTGTTGCAGGCCCAGTTTGGCGACCGCAAAGCCCGCCGACCACAAGATCAAAAACACGAAAGGGGCCGTGATCAGCCAAAGGGGGCGGGGGGGCGTCATGCGCGGCACAGTGGCGCGCGCGCCGGCAGAAGGAAAGGGGCGATCCGGCGCAAAAGCATGGTTTCAGGCGGCGCGAAGTCGATCCTGCATAACAGCACTTCCGCCTGACCGGCGACGGGTCAGGCGTTCCGTTATCGCAGTCCGATTTCTGCCAGCGCCTGCGCCAGTTCAGGTGGCAGCGCCTCTTCCCGCTCTCGCCCCTTGGCCAGATCGCGGGGGCTGTCGGCGGGGTCCAGATAGCGCCAGCCTTGGAACGGGCGGCGGGGGGCTGCTTCGGTGCGGACCACATCTGTGTCCAGCACCAACGCACAGCGCAGGATGCCGTCTGCCCCTTCGACCTTTTCCAGTCGCTGGATACGCTGGCGGGCAAGGATCACGCCTTTGATCACCCAATACAGCGACCCGCCGTTCACCACTTCTGCCTCGCGCTTGGGCCACATGCGGGTGACGTGCACCGCACATCCGGCAGGCCAGCGGTGGCGTTGGGCGTGCTGCCAGTCGGTCAGATCCTCGACCGACTCTGCGCCGACGCACAGCTTCAGGATGTTGATGTGATCGGCCACGAATCCCCCTTTGGTGACGTGTTGAGTGTAGTCCGATGGTTAATCGCTGCAAGGCACCGAAGCTGTTTGACCACCCGCTTCTGTGGGCGTATCTTGTGTCCTCTCCCACTTTGCCCACAAACTCAAGGACGCCTCATGTCACCTTTCGCCGCCCCGATTGCCGAGCAGATCTGGGACATGAAATACCGCCTGAAAGCGCAGGACGGCACGCCCATCGACGGCACGGTCGAAGACACCTGGCGTCGCATCGCCCGCGCGCTGGCCGAGGTGGAAAAGGACGCGTCCCTCTGGGAAGACCGATTCTATGCGGCGTTGGAAGGGTTCAAATACCTGCCCGCTGGCCGGATCACCGCAGGGGCGGGCACCGGGCGCAGCGTCACGCTGTTCAACTGCTTTGTCATGGGCACCATCCCCGACAACATGGGCGGCATCTTTGACGGCCTGAAAGAGGCGGCGCTGACCATGCAGCAGGGCGGCGGGATCGGCTATGATTTCAGTACGATCCGGCCCCGTGGCGCCGAAGTCAAGGGCGTCGCCGCGGATGCCTCCGGCCCGTTGTCGTTCATGGATGTCTGGGATGCGATGTGCCGCACCATCATGTCGGCGGGCAGCAGGCGCGGCGCAATGATGGCCACCATGCGCTGCGACCACCCCGACATCGAGGCGTTCATCGAGGCGAAGAAAGATCCTGCCCGGCTGCGTATGTTCAACCTGTCGGTCCTTGTCACCGATCCGTTCATGGCCGCTGTCAAATCCGATGGCCCGTGGGAGCTGGTCTTTGACGGCAAGGTCTACAAGACCGTGCAGGCGCGCGATCTGTGGGCACGGATCATGCGCAACACCTTTGATTTCGCGGAACCGGGCGTGATCTTCATCGACCGCATCAACGCGATGAACAACCTTGCCTATTGCGAGACGATTGCCGCCACCAACCCCTGCGGTGAACAGCCTTTGCCACCCTATGGCGCGTGCCTGCTTGGGTCGATCAACATGGCGACGCTGGTGACGGATGCGTTTACACCTGCCGCCCGGATGGACGATGCGGCGATGGATACGCTGGTGCGCACCGCCGTGCGGATGATGGACAATGTGGTGGATGCCAGCCGCTTTCCCCTGCCGCAACAGGCGGCAGAGGCGCAGGCGAAACGCCGCATCGGTCTGGGCGTCACCGGTCTGGCCGATGCCTTGCTGATGCTGGGCCTGCGTTACGGGTCGCAGGAAGCGGCGGCGCAGACCGAGGCGTGGATGAAGGCCATCGCACGGGCGGCCTACCTCGCGTCCGTCGATCTGGCGCGGGAAAAGGGCGCGTTCCCGCTGTTTGATGCCGATGACTTCCTGGCCTCTGGCACGATGATGCAGATGGATGATGACGTGCGGGACTCGATCCGCACGCATGGCATCCGCAATGCACTGCTGACCTCTATCGCGCCCACGGGGACGATCAGCCTTTATGCAGGCAATGTCAGCTCTGGGATCGAGCCGGTCTTTGCCTATGCCTATACCCGCAAGGTTCTGCAAAAGGACGGATCCCGGACTGAAGAAGAGGTGGTCGATTATGCCGTCCGCCTGTGGCGCGAACTGCACGGCGACGCGGACTTGCCCAGCTATTTCGTCAATGCCCAGACATTGCCGCCATTGGATCACGTCCGCATGCAGGCAGCGGCGCAAAAGTGGATCGACAGCAGCATATCGAAAACCATCAACTGCCCCGAAGACATCAGCTTCGATGATTTCCAGCAGGTCTATATGGCCGCATGGGATCAGGGCTGCAAAGGCTGCACCACCTACCGCCCCAATGACGTGACCGGATCGGTGCTGACCGTGTCCGAGGCATCGGACAAAACCCCGTCCGAGGCGCCCGCACATGTCCACCAGTCCACCGACGGTGCCGAAGTCGTGTACCTGTCCGAACCGCTGGACCGCCCCGCCGCCTTGGAAGGGGCCACCTACAAGCTGAAGTGGCCGGGGTCTGAACATGCGCTGTACATCACCGTCAACGACATCGTCATCGCAGGCCATCGCCGCCCGTTTGAAGTGTTCATCAATTCCAAGAACATGGAGCATTTCGCCTGGACGGTCGCGCTGACGCGGATGATCTCGGCGGTGTTCCGGCGCGGTGGCGACATCTCTTTCGTGGTGGAAGAGCTGAAGGCCGTGTTCGATCCGCGCGGCGGAGCCTGGATCGATGGGCGGTATATCCCGTCCATCCTTGCCGCCATCGGCGGGGTGATCGAACGTCACCTGATCGAGATCGGCTTTATCGCGGGCGAAGGGCTGGGCCTGAAGTCCGACCCCCATGCAGATGTGGTCACCATGTCCGCCCCGCGCGGCAAGACCTGTTCATCCTGCGGCAGCTTTGACTTGCGCATGATCGAAGGCTGCATGACCTGCGCGGCCTGCGGCTATTCGAAATGCGGCTAGGCGTCCTGCCATCAGCCTGCGGCTGACCTGTCCAAAACCTCGACGGCCAAAATCGTCGGCAGGTGGCGTGCGGCCTCGTGCCAGGTGTCGCCTTCATCGGCGCTGGCAAAGACCGATCCGCTGTTCGTGCCGAAATACACCCCTGCGGGGGTGCGCTTGTCGCCTGTCATCGCCTGCCGCAGAACTGTGAAATAGCACGCCTCTTGTGGCAGGCCGTTTCGCATGGCTTGCCAGCTTTGCCCGGCGTCGCGGGTGCGCCAGACCGCTGCTGCGGCGTCAGGGGGATAGCGTCCGGCCATGTCCCCGTTGAGGGGCAGGGTCCAGACTGTGCCCGGATCACGCGGATGCACTTGAATCGGAAAGCCAAAGGTGGACGGCAGACCTTCGGTGATGTCGTCCCAGCTGCGCCCGCCATCCGATGACCGCCAGACGCCGTGATGGTTTTGCTGATACAGCACATCGTCAGGTCCGGGCGCTCGCATCATGTTATGGACGCAATGCCCGGTTTCCCCGCCACGCGGTGCCGCCGGGTGATCGTGGTGGTGGTGCGCCTCGGCGTTGGACAGCCGGTTGCGCCTGTCCCACGTTGCCCCGCCGTCTTCGGTTGCGAACACACCCGCCGCAGAAATGCCGACCCACAGCTTGTCCGCGTTCGCCGGATCGGTCACGATCGAATGCAGCACAAGACCCGCAGCACCGGGGTTCCAACTGTCGGCGGACGGATGTTGGGTCAGACCTTCCAACTTGTTCCAAGACACTCCGCCATCGGTGCTTTTCAGCAGGCTTGCCGGTTTTGTTCCGGCATAAAGCGCGCCATCCGACCGATGCAGCGACCAGATTTGCGAGAATTCTTCCCCGAACGGCAGCGGGGCGTCGGTCCAACCGATCATCTGGGCAAAGTCAGCGTCATTGGCGGCCCATTCGTCCATCGTGCCCTTGGTCAGTTTTGCAAGCTGCCAGTTCGTGCCGCCATCGGTTGACCGCCAGACACCTGCGCCGTGCCAATCGCTGCCGCCCCCGGCCCATAGCGCCCCTGTCTTTGGATCGCCCACAACGTGGTTGATGGGCCAGCCGTTGCAGAAGGGGCCGGAAACGGCCCAACCCGTCCTGTCCTTTTCACCCGTGATCAGAAAGGCCCCCTTTGTCGTGCCGACAAGGATCGTGATTCCGTCCGAAGCCATTATGTGCGCTCCTCCAAGACCAAAGGCAGCGTAGCATGCGGTTTTACAGTCGCAAAGTATCCGGGTTTGGCCTCGTCGACGACTGCCGCGTCCGTTGTTGCGCTTTGGCGGCGTTCAGCGCGTCGCTGGACGAACTGCAAAGGGGCGGATAGCGTGCAGGTCGTTTGTTCCTGTTTGGTATGTCATGACATCGCAATCCCGTCCCCCGTCGTTCAGCAACACAGTCGCCGGACAGATCACGCAAATATTGGGGGCAGCCCCCGGACCGGGGCAATTGACCCAAGCGTTGCGGCATCTGGCAAAGTGGCGCGCGCAGGTTCTGGCCGATACATTGGTGGCGCGATCAGGGGACAAGGTGCTTTCGGGGCCGTTCGCCGGGATGTCCTATGGCATTCGGGCGGCCGAAGGGTCACGCACGGCGCGCCTGATCGGCTGCTACGAGGCAAGCCTTGCCCCCGTGATCGAAACCATCATTGACCGCGCTTATCCACTGGTGATCGATGTCGGTTCTGCCGAAGGGTATTATGCGGTTGGCCTGGCGCGTCGGATGCCTTTCGCCCGCGTGTTGGCGCGTGATTCCATCCTGCCCGCGCAAACCCTGTGCCGTGCGCTGGCCGAGGTAAATGACGTGGGCGAGCGTGTCAGTGTGGGCGGGTTGTTCACCCACGCCGATCTGGACATCTGCCAGCAACAAGACACCGTCATCATCTGCGACATCGAAGGTGCCGAGGCTGAGTTTCTGGATCCCGAGGCTGCACCCGGCCTGCTGGCCGCAGATATTCTGGTCGAAGTTCACGAAGGCATGCGCCCCGGTCTGCTGGCAGTGCTGGAGCGTCGGTTCACCACCACGCATACCGTCACCCGTCTTGACCGCCGTCTGGATGATACCGGCCTGCCGGACTGGGCCGAAACTCTGTCCGATCTGGATCGGTTGCTGCTCATGTGGGAATGGCGCGCGTCGCCGACGCCATGGCTGTGGATGCAGCGCCGCACGTTGGAGGCATGATGCCACCACGTCAGGCGACTGCGCGCCCGCCCTTTTGTCAGCGCGCGCGCCACGCGCTGGCGATATAGGCCGCCGTCATCAGATCCAGATGTGCACCGCCGCCATTCTTGGCCAGCGTGATTTCGTCGTCTGACCGCCTGCGGAACACGCCCGAGTCCATGTCGTAGAAATCGGCGCGCACGTCGCCTTCTTCGATCACGCCACGGGCTATCGGGTCTTTCAGTTCGCCGATGTGCGGAATCGTCGTCGCACGGCTATCCACAAAGATCGAGGCGCGGCGCAGCACTTCGTCGTCCACTTCGCGCATGTCGGGGCGATAGGCCCCGATCAGGTCAAGGTGCGTGCCGGGGCGCAACCATTCACCTTTGACCAGCGGTGACAGCGACATTGTCGCGGTGCAGATGATGTCGGCCTGTTTCACCGCAGCCCTAAGGTCGGTCGTGACACGCACGCGATCAGTTGCCATCGCCTCGGCTGCGGCGGGGCTGCGGTTCCAGATGGTAAAACGGGCATCCGGAAAGGCGGAAGAATAGGCGGTGATCATCGACCGCGCTACGTTGCCGGCACCGACCAGTAAAATTTCGCGGCTGTCTGGACGGGCCAGCTTTTTGGCGGCGAGCAGACTGTCGCCCGCAGTTTTCCACTTGGTGACAAGGTGGAAATCGATCAGCGCCTCCAACTCGCCGGTCTTGTCGGAAAAAAGCGTTACCGCCCCGTTGATCGAAGGTTTTTCCAATGCGCTGTTGCCGGGAAAGATCGTCGCGACCTTCACCAGTTGCGCCAGCCCGTCGATCCATGCCGCACGGTTCAGCAACGTGTCCTTGCCCCGATACAGAAACAGATCCGAAATCTCGGCCCGGGGCAGGCGGTGGCCCGCTTCGATCGCGGCGGTGATCCCGTCCCATGACAGCAGTGATTCCGCCTCTTTTCCGATAATCTCAATCACAGACCAGCCTCCTGTTCGGTCAAAAGCCCTTCGTCCACCAACCGGCGCGCCCAGCCTGTAGGTGTGCTGAATTGATGCACCCGCCACCCCCGCGCTGCCGCTGCCGCGATGTTGTCCTGCCTGTCATCCGCAAAGATCAACCGGTCGGGCGCCAGGCCGCAATCCTGTTCGACCATCGCAAAGATTTGCGGATCAGGTTTGATCACGCCCATGTGCCCGCTGACGTAGGCCCGGTCAAATTCTGACAGGAAATCATACTGCGTTTGCGCAAAGGCAAAGCTGTGAATGCCAAAGTTCGTCAGCGCAAAGACGGGCACGCCCTTGGCCCGCAGCGCGCGCAGCAGCGCGATGGAATGCTCGATCCTGGGGGAAGCCATGTCGATCCAATGGTCAAACCACCAGCGCACTTCAGTCTCCCATTCGGGATGGGCGGCGGCGGTCTCATAGATCGTTTCGCGGAACAGGGCACCTGCGTCGATGCGGTCGTTCATGGCGTGCAGATCGACAACGGCGAACATCGCCCGCCGTTTATCTTCGCCCAGGCGCGAGTCATAGAACCGTTCGGGGTTCCATTCGATCAGCACATTGCCGATGTCAAAGATCACCGCTTGGGGCTGCAACATCCTGAACTTTCCTTTTCACCGTCTCGCGCCACAGCGTATAAAGCCCCGCCCCGCAGATCAGCGCAATGCCCAGCCAGCCGGTTTGATCGGGCCATGTGCCAAAGATGACAGCGCCCCACAGAATGGCCATCGGCATTCCGATATATTCAAACGGAGCGACCAGCGCCGCTTCGGTCGTCCGGTACGCCTGGCTCATCATCAGGCCGCCGATGCCGACGGCCAAGCCGGTTGCCGCAAAGGCCCACCAATCGGTCATCGGTGGCCAGATCCACGGGCGGAACAGAAAGGCAAGCGAGGCATTGGGTGATCCGGCCAGATGCCCGTCCCCGACCCAAAGCCCCATCGTGGTGGACACGATGATAAAGCCTATCTGCACAAAGAAATTCAGGGTCATCGCACTTTCGGTATTGCGCATCCGCCGCGTCATCATGTGGCTGGAGGCATAGCAGAACGCCGAAATCAGCACGAGGATCGCGGCAGGCTGGATCATGCCTGCGCCGGGACGCAGCATCACCACGACACCCAGCATCCCGACGGCAACGGCGGCCCAGCGGCGGGGGCCGACCGCTTCGCCCAGGACAACAGCCGACATCAGCGTGACCAGCAGCGGTGCGACGAACGCCGTCGCCACGGCATCGGCCAAGGGCATAGCGGCAAGGCCAAGGAAATAGGTGACGTTCGACACCATCACGATGCTGACCCGTACCAGATGCGCCCCCGGCCTGCGCGTCAGCAGGTGCCGGAACCCGCCCCCCGATGCCCAGATCACAGCCAGCACCAGCGCCATGCCAACGAATGCGCGGATCAGGATGATCTGGTGCAGCGGATAGTCGTTCGACAGCGCCTTGATCGCCAGATCGTTGACCGACAGCACAACAGCGCCGCCAAGTGCGAACAGGATGCCGGTGACCGGACGGCTATCAGGGATGGATGTCATGCGGCCAGATCACACCGGGATCGGCGTCATTTCTGTCCTGCCTGCGACATTATCTCTTTGCGGTGCGCACGGCGCGTTCCAGCACCTCAAGAAACCGGGACCGGTCGGCCTTGGAATAGGGGCGACCGCCCCCCTGACGGAACGGATCGGCAGACCGCAGGTCCTGCATCAGATCGCGCGTGGCCAAGGCGTTGCCTATGTTTCGGTCTGACAACATCTCGCCGTTGTGCTTGACCACCAGTGCGCCTGCGGCCACGCATTTGGCGGCTAAAGGGATGTCACCCGTCACCACGACATCGCCCGGACCGCAGTTGTCGGCGATCCATTTGTCGGCCTCGTCCGGCCCGTTTGCGACAAAAATGCTTTCAACCAAGGGGTTCGCCGATGGCCGGATGCCGCCGTTCGACACCAGCACCATGCGGATGCCGTGGCGGGTGGCGACACGCTCTGCCTCGGCCTTGACCGGGCAGGCGTCGGCGTCGATGAAGATGCTAGGCATGCAAGGCCGCGGCGTGGAAACCAATGTGATCTTCCATGAAGGTCGAGACGAAGAAATAGCTGTGATCATAGCCCTTTTGCATCCGCACCGATCCGGGCTGGCGCCGGGCGGCCATCGCCTCGGCCAAGGCTTCGGGTTTCAGCAGGTCGATGAAATTGTCTGCGGTGCCCTGATCCACCAGAATCGGGCCGTCAAAGCCGCGCTTCTTCATCAGCAAGGTGGCGTCATGCGGGGCCCACGCCGCCTCGTCCGTGCCCAGATAGGCGGTGAACTGTTTGCGGCCCCAGTCGGATGTTGAAGGGTTGCAGATCGGCGCAAAGGCCGAAACAGACCGGAAGCGGCCCGGAAAGCTCATCCCGATGGTCAAGGCACCATGGCCACCCATCGAATGACCGGTGATCCCTTGCGCCACTTCGGCCAGCGGAAAGGCGTTGAACAGCACGCGGGGCAATTCGTCCGTCAGATAATCCCACATCCGGTAATGCGTGGCCCACGGCGACTCGGTAGCGTTGACGTAAAAGCCCGCCCCTTGCCCCATATCATAGGCAGCATCATCCGGCACCCCAGCCCCACGTGGCGATGTGTCGGGGAACACCAGCGCGATGCCAGCCTCGGCCGCCCAACGCTGCGCGCCCGCCTTGACCATCGCGTTTTCATGCGTACAGGTCAGACCGGACAGAAACCACAGCAGCGGCACCGCGCCATCTTCGGCCTGTTCGGGCAGGAAAAGGCCAAATGTCATCTCGGTGCTGCAGGCCACTGACGTGTGGCTGTAAACCCCTTGCACGCCGCCATGCGCACGGCTTTCCGAGATCGTCTTCATGCTGTTCCCCTTTTTTCTTGTCGCCTTAAAGTTTCACGGGCGGACGGGGGATTCAAGAACCGGCACGCAAAAGCGCAGGGACCTTTACCGTGCGCCGTAGCGCGCCATGAACATCTCGACAGCACCATTCGCAATGCGGTCCACGTCCTTGGGCGTGCAGCAGTCGGCCATGCCAAAGATCAGCCTGTCGTGCAGATCGGCCTTGCACAGTTGTGTGAACTGGTCGGCGGCAAGATCAAAGTCGGTAATCGCCAATTCGCCCCGATCAGCCGCAAGCCGCAGGTATCGGGACAGGCGTTGCCGGATCAGCATCGGCCCGGAATGATAGAATTCATGCCCCAGCGCGGGAAAACGGTCGCTTTCGGCCACGCAGATGCGGAAAATCCCTTGACCAAAGTCCGACATGCCAAAAGCGATGATCCGGTCCGCCGCCAGACGCAAAACCTGCGCAACAGGGGCGCGGTCGTCGATCAGCGCCTCTGTCTCGTCGGCTTGACGGCGACATTCGGCTTTTGCCACCTCCATGAACAGCAGGCGTTTGTCGGGGAAATAGCTGTACAGCGTTGCCTTGCTGACGCCCGCCGCGCGGGCAATGTCATCGACCGAAGCCCCGTCGAAACCGTCGCGCAGAAAGATTGTACGGGCCCCGTCGAGAACCTGGTCGAACTTGCGGCCCTTGCGGATTTCGTGAAGCGGCGCGCCCATGGTTCCCCCTGATTGTGGGAACCATAGACCATCGGCTTTGGCACGGGCAAGCGATCCCGGCATGGTGCGGCGGCGTTACTTGCAGACGGTCAGACCTTGCGCAACGCAGCCTTGGGTCGACAACGTGGTCGTCGTCGCCGGGAAGGTCAGGTTCGGCAGATCAAAGGCCAAAACCGGGGCTGCCGACAGGATCAGGGCTGCGGTAGCGCGGGCAATCGTTTTCATGATGGGCTCCATATCTGAAATGTTGCGTTCAGATGTGAAAATGAACCGATCAGTTCAGTATTGCAAGTGGAAAGTGAACCAATCAGTTCATTTTTCGATATTGACCTTGCGATCCCTGTCGCTACCTTAGAATCATTCCAAATAGTGGAGCTGCGATGATCCCCGGCCTGACCACAAGACGCCGCTTTTCCGATTTGACCGAACAGGAAGTGCTGGCCCTTGCCATCTCGTCCGAAGAGGATGACGCACAGATCTACCGCAGCTACGGCGAACGGTTGCGCGCAGATTATCCCGCATCGGCCGCCGTGTTCGATGGCATGGCGCAGGAAGAAGACACCCACCGTCAGCGGCTGATCGACCTGCACCGGCACCGCTTTGGCGATGTCATCCCGCTGATCCGGCGCGAACATGTGGCGGGGCACTACGCCCGCAAACCCGTCTGGCTGACCGCGAACCTGTCCCTTGCCACGATCCGGGGCGAAGCGGCGGCGATGGAGGCCGAGGCGCAGCGTTTTTACACCCGTGCGGCGGCGCGGACCACCGATGCTGCCACGCGCAAACTGTTGGGCGATCTGGCCGCCGCCGAAGCCGGACACGAGAAAAAGGCGGGCGCGCTTGAGGCAGAGCATCTGAACGGGGATGCGCGCGAGACCGAGGATGCAGTGGCCAAACGTCAGTTCATCCTGACTTGGGTGCAGCCGGGTCTGGCGGGCTTGATGGATGGCTCGGTGTCCACCCTTGCGCCGATCTTTGCGACGGCCTTTGCGACGCAGGATACCTGGACCACCTTCCTTGTGGGGTCTGCGGCATCGGTCGGTGCAGGCATTTCGATGGGCTTCACCGAGGCGGCGCACGATGACGGCGTGTTGTCCGGGCGCGGCAGCCCCTGGAAACGCGGTCTGGCGTCTGGCGTGATGACGACACTGGGCGGGATGGGGCATGCGCTGCCCTATCTGATCCCCGATTTCTGGACCGCGACCACCATCGCCATGGTCGTCGTCTTTGTCGAATTATGGGCCATCGCGTGGATTCAGAACAAGTTCATGGAAACGCCTTTCCTGCGCGCCGCCTTGCAAGTCGTCGTGGGCGGTGCTTTGGTCTTTGCCGCAGGGGCGCTGATCGGGGGGGGCTGACATGTACCGCAAGGGCGAGGTGATCTATCAGCCATTGCCTTTGCCGGATCGTGTGCAAAAGCCCGACGAAGCCGCCCTTGCCGATGCGCAGGCGTTTCTGGCCTATATGCGCAAGCGTCATTCGGTGCGGCAGTTTTCGACCCGCCCGGTGCCCGAAGCGGTGATTGCCGCGTGCGTCGCGGCCGCTGGCACCGCCCCGTCGGGCGCGAACCATCAGCCTTGGCATTTTGTCGCCATTTCCGATCCGGGGATGAAAGCGCGCATTCGTAGTGGGGCGGAAGAGGAAGAACGCGCCTTTTATTCGGGCGGCGGCGGCGATGAATGGCTGGCTGCACTGGAGCCGATCGGCACAGGCGTGGACAAACCCCACCTGACGGATGCGCCGTGGCTGATCGTGGTTTTTGCGCAGCGCTACGGGCTGACCGATGACGGCACGCGCTACAAGAATTATTACGTGCCAGAAAGCGTGGGCATCGCGACCGGGGTACTGATCACGGCGCTGCACCACGCGGGGCTTGTGTGCCTTGAACACACACCAAACCCTATGAAGTTTCTTGGGCCGCTGTGCGGCAGGCCCGACCACGAAAAACCGGTGATGATCCTGCCCGTCGGCTGGCCCGCCGACGACGCAACAGTGCCTGCCGTGGCCAAGCGCAAGAAACCGCTGGACCAGATACTCAGCGTTTTTCGCTGACGTTACAGCGCCACTCAGCCGTTTTCGCGCAGCACCGATCCCGCAAGGTACAGCGATCCACAGATCAGGACGCGGGCCGTGGGCGCGGTCGCCGCGATCTCTGCCAAAGCCTGCGCCACCGAAGGCGCTGTGACCGCTTCAATCCCCGCGGCACGGGCCGCGTCGCGGGTGGCATCGGATGGCAGAGTGTTCTTTTCGCCGGGGATGCTGACGGCGTGCAGGCGCGTGACGTGCGGTGCCAAGGGACGCATGTAACCGGTGACATCCTTGGTGTTCAGCATACCGCAGATCAAATACGTGTCGCGCTGCAGCATCCGGGCCAATGTGGCGGCAATCGCCTGCCCACCCGCAGGGTTATGCCCGCCGTCCAGCCACAGCTCTACCTGCGGGGCGGAGGCGACCAAGGGGCCGCTGCGCAGGCGCTGCATCCGGGCGGGCCAGACCGCACGGGTCACGGCAGCCTCGCACGCGGCCTCGTCCCGGCCCAGATTGCGCAGGGCGGCGATTGCAGCCCCGGCGTTCTGGATCTGATGCGGGCCGGGCAGATTGGGCAAGGGCAGGTCCAGCAGACCGGTTTCATCCTGAAAGATCAGACGACCCCGGTCTTCAAAGGCGTGCCAGTGCTGGCCATGCACGAGAAGTGGCGCGCCAAGACGCGCGGCGCGCCGTTCGATCACCGCCAGCCCCTCTTCGGCTTGGGGGCCGACGATGCAGGGGACACCGCGTTTCAGGATACCCGCCTTTTCGCCCGCAATTTCGGGCAGGGTTTCACCTAAGTATTGCTGATGGTCGATCGACACCGGGGTGATGATCGTCAAGGCGGGACTGTCGATCACATTGGTCGCATCCAGCCGCCCGCCCAGACCGACCTCAAGCAAGGTCCAATCGGCAGGGGTGCGGGCAAAAGCCAGCAGTGCGGCACAGGTGGTGATTTCAAAGAAGGTGATGTCGTCCGGCCCGTTGGCCTGCACACATTCGTCAAGCAATGCCGTCAGCGCGGGTTCGGAAATCAATTCCCCCGCCAGCCGGATGCGTTCATGGAACCGTGCCAGATGGGGCGAGGTATAGGCATGCACGCGGTCGCCGCCCGCCTCTAACCCCGCGCGGATCATGGCTTGGGTTGACCCCTTGCCGTTGGTGCCGGCGATGTGGATCACCGGCGGCAGGCGGCGTTCGGGGTTGCCAAGGGCCGCCAGCAGACGGTGCACCCGGTCCAGCGTCAGATCGATGACCTTGGGGTGCAAGGTCATCATCCGTTCAAGAACGGCGTCCGATGTTTGGGTCAAGCCTTGACCTCGGCCACGGGGGCGGACAATTCACCTTTGATCGCAGGGGGTTGACCGGTCAGCATGCGCAGGATCGTCACCAATTCCTCGCGCAGGTTCTTGCGGTGGGTGACGCGGTCCAACATGCCGTGGTCCAGCAGGTATTCGGCGCGCTGAAACCCTTCGGGCAGCTTTTCACGGATCGTCTGTTCGATCACGCGCGGGCCCGCAAAACAGATCAGCGCATTTGGCTCGGCCAGTTGCACATCACCCAGCATGGCATAGGACGCCGTGACACCGCCCGTGGTCGGGTGGGTCAGAACGACGACGTACGGCAGGCGCGCCTCTTTCAGCATCTGCACCGCAACGGTCGTGCGCGGCATCTGCATCAGCGACAGGATGCCTTCCTGCATCCGCGCACCGCCTGCGGCCGAGAACAGGATCAGCGGGCGGCGCAAGGCAACCGCACGTTCCGCCGCCGCGACAAGGGCGTTGCCGACGTACATGCCCATGGACCCTGCCATGAAGCTGAAATCCTGACCCACGGCAACCACGGGGGTGCGGGCAATCTCACCTTCGGCAACCAGCATCGCCTCTTTCTCGCCAGTGGCCTTTTGCGCGGCTTTCAGGCGGTCAGGGTATTTCTTCTGGTCGCGGAAATGCAGCGGGTCCACGACGGCATCGGGCACCTTCACCTCGGTGAAGATCCCGCCGTCAAACAACGCATTGAAGCGGTCGCGGGGGGTGATCGCCATATGGTGATCACAGGTCGTGCAGACGTTCAGCGCAGCCGACAATTCGCGGTGAAACAGCATCGTGCCGCATTCAGGGCATTTGGTCCAAAGGTTCTCGGGCACCTCGCGGCGCGAGAAGAGCGAGTTGATCTTTGGCCGGACGTAGTTGGAAATCCAGTTCATGTCACCACTGCCCTTTGGTCGCGTTTGTCCGTGTCAGATAAGCCGGGGGGGCGGGAAATGCAATCGCGGCGCAACGGGTGGCGCGCGGATCGGCAGGGCGCGCACGCTACCTGCCCGTTGCGGTGGGGGCCGGCCCCCACACCCCGGGGTGTTTTCACCTGTAAGAAAGGGGTCGTTCAGACCGGCACCGAATAAAGGATGAACCCGCTGGGCGGGCGATAGCTGTCATACAGACGGCGCGCCTGCGCGTTCGTTTCGTGTGTCAGCCAGCGGACGTTGGTCAGCCCCCGTGACCGGGCAAAGGCGATAACATGGTCGATGAGGGCGCGCCCTGCGCCGGTGCCGCGAATGGCTGGATCGACATAAAGATCGGACAGATAGCAGACCATCGACGCGCCAAGCGACCGGTGCATCAGTTGATACTGTGTAAAGCCGACGGTGGTGCCATCATCAGACACCGCAAGGTCGCACCAGAAATCGTTCTTCGGATCGAAAATCCAGCCCCACACCGTGTCGAACGCGCCATCGGGCAAGGTGGTGTTGTAGAAGCCGGCGTAAGCGGCGAACAGGTCTTCCCACACGGCCCGGTCGTGCGGGGTCAGGGGACGGATCGTGACGGTCATGGTGCGGCCTTAACGGTGAATTGGTCAGGGGGCAGACGCATGAGCAGGTTGGGATCAGGGCAGATGTCCTGCCAGACGTCCCACAGGCTGTGGTGACCGACGCCAAAGAAATTCCCTCCCGTCTGTTCCAGCATGTCGGACATGATTTGAAAGTGGACATGCGCCGCCCATCCACCGTTTTCATGCCAGTCGCCCAAGTGGCCAATCAATTGGCCTGCTTTCACAGTCTGGCCGGGGTGCAGAAGACCGGGCAACGTTCCCGCCAGGTGACCATAGAGCGTATTGAACGGGATGCCGTCCAATTCATGCGCGATGATCAGTGTATGGCCATAATCCAGCGGATCGGCATTGTAGGTGACATGCAGCACCGTGCCGGGCAGCGGTGCGGAAAGCGGCGTTCCTGCGGGGGCGAACACGTCGATCCCGGTGTGAACCGTGCGCCGTTCGGGGCTGGCCGCATCGGCAAATTGCGCCGTGGCATAGACAGAACGGCGTTCGCCATAGCTGCCCAGCCCATACCGCACCCCCTTTGCAGTGAACCACCTGTCAAACGCGCGGTCGGAAAAGGCGGGCATATCGGGGTGTTCGCCGCTGGTCAGCAGGGCAATCGTCGGTGATTGGGCGATTTCCGGCAAAAACAGCGGACGCACCGCCGTGCCCGCCAACGCGCGGCGCAGGGAGGGCGCGTGGGGAATGGCCGGGCCGCCAGCGCCCTTGCGCAGCACCGCCCGCAACAGACCCTGATCGACCGACGCCAGCCGCGCGCGGGTGGCGTCATCACAGCCTTGCAGCAGCGCGGGCAGCAGCTCCACCGCTCCCGGCCCTGCGGCAGCCCCAAGCGCGCGCAGACTGGCATAAAGGTCGGGCGCGCCGCTCAATCGGGCGGCAAGGGTGGTGGGATCGGTCACGACGGTGTTCCTTTGGCACAGATCACCGACAGCAAAGCAGCGCAGGCAGGGAAATGCAAATGCCACCGCAATCTGCTTGCCGTGTGTGGGCGCGCCGTCCTAACTGGGGGGCGAACCCTGTGGGAGGATGCCATGACCAACCAGCGCTTCGACAAGTCAAAGCTGCCCAGCCGCCATGTGACCGAAGGCCCGGCCCGCGCCCCGCATCGCAGCTATTTCTACGCGATGGGCATCACCGAAGAGGAAATCCACCAGCCTTGGGTCGGCGTGGCAACATGCTGGAACGAGGCGGCACCCTGCAACATCTCGCTTTCCCGGCAGGCGCAGATCGTCAAGCACGGGGTGAAAAAGGGCGGCGGCACCCCGCGCGAATTTACCACCATCACCGTGACAGACGGCATTGCGATGGGACACGAGGGGATGCGGTCGTCGCTCGCATCACGGGATGCCATTGCCGATACCGTGGAACTGACGATGCGGGGGCATTGTTATGACGCGTTGGTGGGGCTTGCCGGCTGCGACAAATCCCTGCCGGGGATGATGATGGCGATGGTGCGGTTGAACGTGCCGTCCGTGTTCATCTATGGCGGGTCGATTCTGCCGGGCCGGTTGAACGGGCAGGACGTGACCGTGCAGGACGTGTTCGAGGCAGTGGGCAAATTTCAGGCCGGGAACTATTCCGAAGCTGAACTTGCCATATTGGAGCGTGTGGCCTGTCCGTCGTCGGGGGCTTGCGGCGCGCAGTATACCGCCAACACGATGGCCTGCGTGTCCGAAGCGATCGGTCTGGCGCTGCTGAATTCCAGCGGTGCGCCCGCGCCCTACGAAAGCCGGGACCAGTATGGCGAAGCGTCGGGGGTGGCCGTGATGACCCTGATCGAAAAGAACATCCGTGCGCGCGATATCGTGACGCGCAAGGCATTGGAGAATGCCGCGCGCGTGGTGGCCTGTACTGGGGGATCGACCAACGCGGGCCTGCATCTGCCCGCTATCGCACACGAGGCGGGGATTGATTTCGATCTGTTCGATGTCTGCGACATCTTTCGTGACACGCCCTATTTCGTCGACCTGCGGCCGGGTGGAAAATACGTGGCCAAGGACCTGTACGAGGTGGGCGGTGTGCCTGTCGTGATGAAGGAATTGCGCAAGATCGGCCTGATCCACGAAGATTGCATGACGGCCTCTGGCCGCACCTTGGGCGACGAGTTGGACCGGATCGAGGGCGAGGCGGATGGCCGCGTGATCTATCCCGCCGCCACCCCGATCACCAAGACCGGCGGCGTGGTCGGACTGCGCGGCAACCTTGCGCCCGAAGGGGCCATCGTCAAGGTCGCGGGCATGACCGAAGCGGAACAAGTGTTCAGCGGACCCGCCCGTGTGTTCGAATGCGAAGAAGACGCGTTCGAGGCGGTTCGCGCGCGCAATTATCAGGAAGGTTGCGTGATCGTGATCCGAAACGAAGGCCCCGCAGGCGGTCCGGGCATGCGCGAGATGCTGTCAACCACCGCCGCCCTGTCAGGGCAGGGGATGGGCAAGAAGGTGGCCTTGATCACAGACGGGCGTTTTTCCGGGGCCACGCGCGGCTTTTGCGTGGGCCATGTCGGGCCAGAGGCGGCGCATGGCGGACCGATCGCGCTGCTGCACGATGGCGACATGATCACGCTGAACGCCCTGACCGGCGAATTGTCGGTTGCCCTGACGGATGCGGAACTTGCGGCGCGAAAGGCCGACTGGAAAGGCCCGCGTCCGACGCAATATTCATCGGGCGCCCTGTACAAGTACGCAAAGCTGGTGGGCGGCGCGCGGAATGGGGCTGTCACCCACCCCGGAGCGAAGGCCGAACGACATGTCTACATGGATCAATAACGCCGCGGGTCTGCTGGCCATGGCGGCACTTGCTGCCTGTGCCACGGGCGTCGGCGGCATTCGCAGCGCGGTCATACTGGATGGGCAGATCACCGTTCAGGCCCCCACGGGTTATTGCATCGACCCCGGCGCGGGCAGCACCGATGCCGACAGTGCCGTCGTGCTGATGGGTCGCTGCAATGCCGCGATCAAGCAGGCTCCGGCAGTGCTGACCCTGTCAGCAGGGCAGGCCGGATCGGCCGGGGCCATCGCATACGGTGGCGAAGCCCTGGCCGCATTCTTTGCGACGGACGAAGGCCGCGCGGCGTTAAGCCGGGACGGATTGGCGGCGGATGTCGAAGTGGTCGAGGCATTCTCGCTGGGCGATGCCTATCTGATGCGGGTGCAGGATCGGGCGGTCGGGGAATATTGGCGCGGTATCACCGGACTGCGGGGCCGGGTGATGATGCTGTCCGTTTCCGGGCCACCGGGCAGACCGCTGTCGCCCGCCGACGGCCGCGCCCTTCTGGAAGCGGGGCTTGCTGCCTTGCGCCGGGCGAATGTGGGCGGCCCGTAATCTGTTGGGGGTGGGCAACGGTTGCGGTGGTATCGCGAAAGCCGTTGATTTTGTGCTAGAGTCCCTCTTGCACTGTAGAGTAATTGGAAACGCGAAGGCATTTTTGCGTTTCGGTGTCGGGGGTGATGCATGGCGGGCAGGCTTGACGGGCTGATGGACCGGTTGGTCCAGCGGATCGGCCTGAAGCGTTGGGCGCGCCTTGCCGAACTTGCCCCGGCGGCGGATCTTGAATCCCTGCGGGTGCACCGGGCGCGCGCGCGGCAATTGCGGCGTCAACTGGACCGGGTGATCCACAATGCCGATCACCGTCTGACCTTACCGCTGATCGGATCGAATGCCGGAAAAAAACCGCCCGGAACCGATTGGTCCTGGCGGCCCGATCTGTGGAAAGGGTCGATCCCCGTGCTGGGCATCGCGTCAGCCCCGGCCAAGGCCGCAATCTGCGACGGTGCCACGCTGTTCCATGATTGCCGCCGGTCAGAACTGACGGTGCGGCAGGTGCGCAACACGCGGGCGTCGGACATCGCCCCGTTTGGCTTTCAGATGGATGTGTTCCGCTTTGACGGCAGCTTTCTGTCCCTTGTGCTTGACCTGCCCGAAGAGGCGGTGCGCGGTTTGCGGCTGCGCCATCTGATCCGCGTCGATGCCGTGGTCGAGATGGAAAAACCGTTGGAGATTTTCGTCCGACTGAACATCAAACACGGCCCGAACACCGAACAGATCGTCCGCGAACTTCCCTTGGGCACAGACGAGGTGATGGTGGAATTCGATCTGGCCTATACCAAGGCGAACGAAAAGCGGATCGACAAGATGTGGCTGGACGTGATTTTCGAAGGGCCGGAAATGAACCAGATCACCTTGCGCGATGTGATGGTCAGCCGCCGCCCTCGGGCAGAACTGTAAAAGGGGCCGTGACATGAGCCAGATCGTCCTGACGCCGACCCGCATCCATGCCGGTATCTGGGAAGGTGTGCTGAGCGGAACCGATGCCCCCCCCGTGCTGGAGGTGCGACATCTGAACATGCCGGTGGCGGGCCTTGCTGTGACGCCTGTGCCGGACCGCCCCGGCGACTGGCTGGTGCGGGTGCCGATACCAGCGGAATTGCTGTGTCAGGGTGTGCAGACCTTTATCGTGCGCGACCCTGCCCAGGATGCGACGCTGGCGCATTTCACCATTGTGACGGGCGTCTCCATGGAAGACGATTTGCGCGCCGAGATCGATCTTTTGCGGGCAGAACTGGACCTTTTGAAAAAGGCGTTCCGGCGGCACTGTCTGGAAACGGCCGCCTGAGCAATCGCGGACATCTGAAAAAACGACTCTGTGACCCTGCGGTGTGACGCGGCGTCCGGGGTGACTTTTTGTGTCCGACCGGGGCAAAGTCGGCGGACACCATAGGGGAATGTGATGTCCGCGTATCCGCATCTGCTCGCGCCGCTTGATCTTGGCTTTTTCACGCTGCCCAACCGGGTGCTGATGGGGTCGATGCACACCGGGCTAGAAGAATTGGGCGACTGGAACAGGGTGGCCGAATTCTATGCCGCGCGGGCGCGGGGCGGGGTTGCGCTGATGGTGACAGGCGGGATGGCCCCCAATGCCGAAGGCGGTGTTTTTCCGGGTGCTGCCGGGCTGTTCACGGCGACCGACATTTCCAACCACCGCGTGGTGACAGACCGGGTGCATGACGCAGGTGGCCGGATCGCGATGCAGATCCTGCACGCGGGACGCTACGCCTATGGCAAGACCTGTGTGTCGGCATCGGCGGTCAAATCCCCGATCTCGCCCTTTGTGCCAACGGAACTGGATGAGGCGGGGATCGAAAAGCAGATCGCGGATATCGTCACGGCAGCATTGCGCGCGCGCGACGCAGGCTATGACGGGGTCGAGGTGATGGGGTCCGAGGGCTATTTCCTGAACCAGTTTCTGGTCACCCATGTCAACCGCCGCACCGACCGCTGGGGTGGACCCTATGCCAACCGGATGCGCCTGCCGGTCGAGGTGGTGGCGCGGGTGCGCGCAGCAGTGGGGCCGGATTTCATCCTGATCTATCGCATCAGTCTGATCGATCTGATTCCCGACGGATCGACATGGGACGAGGTTGTGGACCTGGCCCAAGCGGTGCAGGCGGCGGGGGCGACGATGCTGAACACCGGCATCGGCTGGCACGAGGCGCGGGTGCCCACCATCGCCACATCCGTGCCGCGCGCAGCTTTCGCCCATTTGACCGAGCGCCTGCGCGCATCCGTCGGAATTCCCGTGATCGCGTCGAACCGGATCAACACGCCCGATGTGGCCGAGTGGATTCTGGCGGACGGCATGGCCGATATGGTCAGCATGGCGCGGCCCTTTCTGGCGGATGCTGATTTCGTCGCCAAGGCGGCAGCGGGTCGCGCCGCCGAAATCGCGCCCTGCATCGCCTGCAATCAGGCCTGCCTTGACCATACCTTCAGCGGCAAGCTGACATCCTGTCTGGTGAACCCACGCGCATGCCATGAAACCGAATTGGTCTATGCGCCCGCTGCCACCGTCAAGCGGGTGGCCATAGTAGGTGCTGGTCCGGCGGGGATGATGACAGCGATTGTTGCCGCAGGGCGCGGCCATGCCGTCACCCTCTTTGACCGCGCGCCGGTTCTGGGCGGCCAGTTGAATTTGGCGCGACTGGTGCCGGGGAAGGAAGAATTCCACGGTCTCGTCCAATGGTTCGAAGGGCAGGTTGCGCTGTCGCGCGTCGATCTGCGATTGGGGGCAGAGCCGTCGGTGGATGATTTGCGCCAGTTTGACGAGGTGGTGATTGCCACCGGCGTCACCCCCCGCGATCCGGGGATTGTAGGGCAGGCACGGGCGCTGGGCTATGCCGAGGTGTTGCGCGGCAGCCCCGTGGGGCGGCGCGTGGCTGTGATCGGCGCGGGTGGGATCGGCTTTGATGTGGCCGAATTTCTGGTGCAAGGCGGCGAAAGCCCGACTGTGCAGCCCGATCTGTGGCGGCGGGAATGGGGCGTGTCCGACCCTGCCATCACGCGCGGCGGGGTGGTTGAACCGGCACCGCACCCCCCGGCGCGCGAGGTCTGGTTGTTGCAGCGCAAGGCAGAGAAGCCGGGTCGTGGATTGGGCAAGACAACCGGCTGGATTCACCGCGCTGCGCTTCAGATGAAAGGTGTCCGCATGCTGGGCGGTGTCACCTATCTGGACATCACCGACGCAGGCCTGCGCGTGTTGCGCGATGGGCAAGAGCAGGTGTTGGCGGTGGACAATGTCATCCTGTGCGCGGGTCAGGTGCCGGAACGCGGACTGGCCGACCGTCTGCAGAATGCCGGAATTGCCTGCCATGTGATCGGCGGGGCTGATGTCGCGGCTGAACTGGATGCCAAGCGCGCAATTGATCAGGGCGCGCGCCTCGCGGCACGATTGTAGGCTGTTTTCCTGTTTCGACTTTTTCAACGATCCGCGTGAATACCCCGGATCGGTCGCGCCAGTGCCGCGATCCTGCCCATATTCGGGGCCAATACCGGTTCATCCGACCTCATAGCTTGCCAGAGGAAAACAATGGACCGACTCACGGAAATGGAAGCCTTCGCCACGGTCGTAGACCAGGGCGGCTTCACCGACGCGGCCAAGAAGATGGGAATATCGAAGTCGGCGGTGTCCAAACACGTCTCGGCACTGGAGGCGCGGTTGGGGGCCCGCCTTCTGAACCGGACGACCCGCCGCGTGTCACCCACCGAAATCGGCCTTGCCTATTACGACCGCGCCCGCCGCGTGCTGAACGATGCGGGAGAGGCGGATGCGCTGGTTACATCCATGCAGTCGGCACCGTCCGGGCTGTTGCGCATCTCGGTCGCAACCGACTTTGGGGTCAACCTTCTGTCACCGATTCTGGGCGAGTTCCTTTTGGAATATCCCGACATCACGGTGAACATGGTTCTGAACAACCGCTACGTCGAGTTGATAAGCGAAGGGTTCGACCTTGCGATCCGGGTGGGAGAGCTTGAGGACAGCTCTCTTCGGGCGCGCAAACTGACCGAGACGACAAAACGGATGATCGGGTCTCCGTCCTATTTCCAGAAATATGGCCGCCCGTTGAAAATCGACGATTTGAACGACCACAAGCTGCTGCATTATTCCAATCAGGCGAACGGCAACGTCTGGAAGGTCACCGCCCCGTCGGGGGAAAAACGGCAGGTGCGCACGGCCGGTTGGCTGACGGTGAATGACGGGCAATCGCTGTTAAATGCGGCGGTGTCGGGTCTGGGCATCGCGTTGCTGCCATCGTTCCTGTATTCGGACGCGATGAAGCAGGGGCTGGTCGAAGAGGCCATCCCCGGCCTGCCGGTCGAGGTTCTGGGCATCTACGCCGTCTATCCGCCGGGCCGATTTACCCAGCCCAAAGTGCGGGCCTTCATCGATTTTCTGGCACGCCGCCTGATCGACAAAGGTCCGGATAACTGGTGATCTGAAACGGTCGGATGAACTTTAGCGGGTCGAGGTCAGGATGACTTCGACCCGTCGGTTTTTCTGGCGGCCCGCTTCGGTCGCGTTGCTGGCGCGCGGGGTCAGGGGGCCGACACCTGCGGCGGTCATGCGGTCGCCATTGATGCCAAGTGCGATCAATGCCACGCGCACGGACGCCGCGCGCTTTTCGGACAGGGCTGTGTTGGCAGGCAGGCTGCCAGATGCATCCGTGTGACCCACCAGCGCCACAGTGTCGTCGGGATGCGCGCGCAGCCAGTCGGCCAGGGCGGTCAGCGACGGATAATCCCCCGGCGACAGTGCAGCACTGCCCGACGCGAAGATCAGATCCTCCAGCGCCACAGGCGTGCCAGAGGTGATCAGACCGGCGAAATCGCCCGCTTCCTGTTCAGGTGCCGGCGTCGCGGTCTGTTGTAGCTCACCGGGCACAGGTGCGGCAGGTTCAGCGGATTTCGTCGACAGGGAAAGATCGGCGGGGATGCGGGCGGCATCACCAACCAAAGTCAGTTGGACAAAGCCCTTGTCGGCAGACCGGCTGACAAGCAGGCTAAGCGCCTCTGTCCCATCGGGCCCCTGTCGGGTGGCGGACAGAAACCGAAAATCGCCAAGGTCGACGTGCATTTCCGGTTCCGGCAGGACATCGGTGGCGAAACGAAAGTCAAAGCCGCCACAGGCCAGCGTTTCACACTCAAAAACCGTCTCGAAACCAGCCTTGGCGACCTGGGCGCGCAAGGGTGCCAACAGTTCCAGCGTGGTTCGTCCCGGTGCGTCCAGCGCCCACGCCGTCTGGCCAAGGGCACCTTCGGTCACTTGCGCGGGCAGCGCGCCATTGGAAAATGGGCCGACCGGCAGGCGGTAGGACGTCAGCGCGGCGCGGCGTTCACCGATGGTCGTGGCAGGGGCTGGCAGATCAAGCGTCAAGGCTTGGGCGGGCAGGGCCAAGCACACGAACAGCGCGGCACCGATGTGCCGGGCCACGCGTCTGCGGGTCGTGCAAAACTTTGTCACCTGCTCTGGCCTCTTGGGGCTCATTTCTTTCGATAGTGATACTGTCCCACAAGTTGCATTCCAAGGGAAGCATAGAGCCTGCGTGCCGTTTCGTTCGCCGCCGTGACCAGCAGGAAAAGCTGCGTTGCATCATGGCCTTGCGCCCATTGGGCCGCAGCGCGCAGGATGTTGTGCGCGGTTCCTTGCCGACGCAGGGCCGGTGCCACCTCCAGCGCGTGCAGCATCGCGTCGGCACCGTGGCACGCAACAAAGGCGACGCCCGCCGCGCGGTCGCCCGTCCTTCCCAGAATGACAGTTTTCGGGCCGCGCACCCGGTCCATCACAGCCAGTCGGGCAGGGCCTGTACCAGCTTCGGCCCAAAGCTGCCGGGCAATGCCAAGGGGGGGCCAATGCGGGAAGGTGGTCAGAAAGGGGGGGTCAGTTTCGGCCAAAAGATTGGTCGGGGCGCAATAGGCTACCACCGGGTCGCCGATATGATAGCCGCGCTGCGCAAGGGCATCATCCAGCACCTCATCCCCCGGACGGATCAGAAACAGCAAGGGCTGGTTCAGCGTCTGCATGGCAGCCTCGGCCTGCGGAATGTCGGCGGTGGTCCAGCCCACCAGCGGTGTCGCGGCTGACACGCGCTGACCGCCACCCTGACCATCGCGAATGATCCACGTGCCGACCGTCTGGCGACTGGCGGGGGGCCACGTCGCCTCGGTCAGGGCCAAAAGCGCATCGGGGGTCATGCGAACAGCGCGGCAAGCCGGGTCATCGCCGCATCCAGCCGGGCGGCATCAGTGCCCCGGATCACAAGGTTGGTGCCATGCGCGCCGTTGCGGATGAACGGATAGGACCCCATCGACAGATCGGGAAATTCAGCGGCCAAGGCGGCGAATGGCCCCGCGACCTCTCCCTCACCACGTTCGACGCGCAGGGATTGCGACAGCAGCGGTGCCCCCCCGGCAAGGGTGGACAGCACACCTTCCAGCATCGCCTCGAATATGTTCGGCACGCCTGCCATGACATGGACATTGCCAAGGGTGAAACCTGGGGCGGTCGAAACGGGGTTGTCGATCAGCGTGGCCCCGTCCGGGATGCGGGCCATCCGCTGGCGCGCCTCGTTGAAAGGCAGGCCAGAGCGGTCGTAATGCGCGGCGAGCAGGGCCATGGCGTCGGCGCGGTGCGTGATCGGCACACCAAAGGCGGCGGCAATCGCGTCTGATGTGATGTCGTCATGCGTCGGACCAATCCCGCCACTGGTAAAGACATGGTCATAGGCGGCGCGCAATGCATTGACGGCGGCGACAATGGCTGCGGGTTCATCCGCGACGACCCGCGCCTCGGCCAAGCGGATGCCATGGTCGGTCAGGCGCTTTGCCAGATGGTGCATGTTCGAATCGCGGGTCCGGCCCGACAGGATTTCGTCGCCGATCACCAGCATGGCGGCGGTTGGATTGGTCATCACGGTCACTCCTGCAGGGTTCGCGTTGGGTATAGGCCGCAGTGCGACGGTTTCAAAGGGGTCCCTCTGGCCAAGACTGGGCAGTTTGACTATCTAGGGCCTGAATTGCATGGGAACGGTCCAGTGGACGAAACGCGCGGGCGCATTACAAGGGACGGAATTCGCATCTATGAAGATGGGGATTTCGCCGGCATGGCAGCGGCAGGCAGGGTCGCGGCAGAAATTCTGGACGCGGTGGCACCCCTTGTGGTTCCGGGCGTGACCACAGCGGCGCTGGATGATTTCATCACTGCCGAGGTGTCGCGCCATGGCGTCGTGTCGGCCACGATCGGCTACAAAGGCTATAAACATGCGTCATGCATCAGCGTGAACCATGTGGTCTGCCACGGGATACCCGGCACAAAGGTGTTGATGGATGGCGACATTCTGAACATCGACGTGACGGTGATCGTGGATGGCTGGTTCGGCGATACCAGCCGGATGTATGTGGCGGGCACCCTTGGCCGCAAAGCCGAACGTCTGATCGAGGTGACGTATGAGGCGCTGATGCGCGGGATTGCTGCGGTCAAACCGGGCAACACCTTTGGTGACATCGGCCACGCCATCCAGACTTTCGTCGAGGCGAACCGGATGAGCGTGGTGCGCGACTTTTGTGGACACGGGCTGGGCCGCGTCTTTCACGCCCCGCCGAATGTTCTGCACTATGGCCGCCCCAACACCGGTCCGGTGCTGGAAGAGGGGATGTTCTTTACCATCGAGCCGATGGTCAATCTGGGGCGCCCCGAAACAAAGGTGCTGGCCGATGACTGGACAGCCGTGACGCGGGACAAATCGCTGAGCGCGCAGTTCGAACATTCGGTCGGCGTGACAGCCGTCGGCGCGCAGATTTTTACCCAATCGCCTGCGGGAAAATTCCACCCGACCTGGTGACTGCCGGGCTGGGAACGAATTTTCTGCGAAAATTCAGAATGACCTTTCGCGTCGCTTCTGTGTTGGGCCGCGGCGGGGGTTGTCTGTACCCCGCGCGTGCCGCCCGGCCCCCCCTGAGGATATTCATCACCAAGTGAAAAGGTCGGTCCGCTAAAGGCCAAGCAAGGCGGGCAGGTCAGCCATGCTGCCAAACAGGATGGCCCCTTCGGCGGACAATGCCGGGGCGGTGCGGTTGGGGGCATAGCCATAGCATCGGATGCCTGCGTTGCGCGCGGCCCGCGCGCCGGTGGCGCTGTCTTCGACCACGATGCACCGGGCGGGGGCGGTCTTCAGCGCGGCAGCGGCATGCAGGTACAGATCGGGCGCGGGCTTTGGCGCGCCCAGTGTCTGGCCGGAAAAGAGGCGACCTTGAAACCGCTCCAGCAGACCGGGATGTTGGCCTAGGGTTACCTGCATCTTGTGGTCCGACCCGTTGGACCCGACGGCATAGGGAATACCCGCCGCGTCGAGTGCATCCAGCACCGACAGGATGCCGGGGATCAGCTCGGTGCCTTTCGCCAGATGGGCGTAAAGGTCGTCATAGAATTCAGCCACCCAGGTGTCGGACAGGGGGGCCCCTTTGGCCCTGGCGCGGCGGTGGACGTCCGCCATGGTGCCACCGATGAAGTCGGTTTCGATCTGCGCCAACGACAGGGGCAATCCGTGCCGGGCAAGGTTGTCTTGCAGCAAGGCAAAGGTGGCGGGTTCGCTGTCGACGATGACGCCGTCACAGTCGAAGATCACGGCGTCTGGCGCAGGGTGTGTCATTCGGGGACGCTTAGCAGGGTCACCCAGGTATCGCCATAGCGGCGCTGGTCCAAGGGCCGGAAAGGGGCGGGGGGCAGCGGTTGGGTTCCCTCTTCCCAGACGATCACAGCACGTGGGGCCAGCCAATTGGCGGACAGGGCGGCGGCAAGGGCCGTTTCGCCCAGGCCCTTGCCATAGGGCGGGTCCAGAAACACCAGCGTATAAGGCGCGCCGGGGTTGGGGCCGGGTTTGGTGGCGTCGCGGCGCAGGATTTCGGTCTGGTCGACGACGCGCATCAGATCGATATTGCGGCGCAGCAGGTTGCGCGCCGTAGCACCGTCATCAACAAAGGTGGCGTGGCTTGCACCGCGCGACAGCGCCTCAAGCCCCAGGGCGCCGGTTCCAGCGAACAGATCGAGGACACGCGCGCCCGCGACGGGATTGCCGTAGCCGCCGTTGATCAGCAGATTGAAGATCGATTCCCGCACCCGGTCAGACGTGGGGCGCAGGTGGGCCGCTGCATCGCCTGTCCCAACGGGGGCAAGGTGCAGGCCGCGATGTGTGCCCCCAATAATGCGCATGGCTATTTCAGCAACGCCTTCAGGTTGGTCGCCGGATCGGTGATGGCTGAAGAATCGACCGTGCGGCCCTGTTCGATCAGCCGCTTGCCGACCATATAGGCGCGGCTGTCGTTCATTGCGTCGACGGCCAGCAGTGTGTCGCCTTTGAAATACCAGAACGAGACCGCATCCCCTTCAGGTCCGCGCGTCACGATGTGGTCATAGCCGGTGTTCAGCCCTGCAATCTGCAATTTGCATTCGTATTGATCGGACCAGAACCAAGGTTGCGCTACATAAGGGCGCTGTGCGCCCAGGATGTTGTCAGCCACCACTTCGGCCTGATCAATCGCGTTCCCGACCGATTCAAGGCGCAGCCGGCCGCCCTGCCACGGAAAGCTGGCGCAATCGCCCGCCGCCCAGACATGAGGGGCAGAGGTCTGGCCGAATTCATCGGTGCGGATGCCATTTTCCAGCGCGATCCCGGCGGATTGCGCCAGATCGGTGCCGGGCAGGATGCCAACACCGGCAATGACGAAATCGGCGGGCAGGTCGCGGCCATCCGTCAGGCGCACGCCGGTGACCCGGGTGTCGCCCAGCAGACGGTCGAGGCCGGTGGATTCAAGTATCTTGACATCATGGGCGGTGTGCAGGGCGCGGAAATAGTCTGACGTCTCGGGTGCGGCCACGCGTTGCAGAATGCGCGGTGCCATTTCCAGCACGGTCACATCCAACCCCAGTTTGGCGGCGACGGCGGCTGCTTCAAGCCCGATATAGCCACCGCCCACGATGACGAGGCGTCTTCCCGGCGCGAATTCCGGACGCATCGCATCGACGTCGCCAAGGGTGCGGACGGTATAGACACCGGCCAGATCGCCCCCGATGGCGGCAGGCAGGCGGCGGGGGGTGGCACCGGTGGTCAGCGCAAGATCGTCATAGGCCAGCACGTCGCCACCGACCGTCACCGTGCGCGCCGCCGTGTCGATCGCGCTGACAGGGGTGCCAAGGCGCAGGGTGATGGTGTTATCTGCATAGAATTCGTTCGAGCGCAGCCAAAGCCGTTCTTCGCCCATGTCACCCATGAGATAGCCCTTCGACAGCGGCGGGCGCTGGTAGGGCGGGCTGGGTTCGGCCCCGATCAAGGTAATCTGACCGCTGTGGCCACCACTGCGCAGGCGCGCCACCAAGGCCGCCCCGGCCTGACCAGCCCCGATCACGATCACATGTGACATGACAAATCCCCCATTTGTCGGCATTCGACTGGCCGAGCGTCGGCGCGGACCCTATATCTCCGCACAGTAAGAACGCAACGCGAGAGGGACTGCTTCATGACGATTTCTGTCGGCCAGACTTTGCCCGAAACCAATCTGATCCAGATGGGCGAAAAGGGTGCCGAGGCTGTATCGGTGCATCAAAAGACCAAAGGCCGCAAAGTGGTGATCTTTGCCGTGCCGGGGGCGTTCACACCCACCTGTTCGGTGTCCCACGTGCCAAGCTTTATCCGCACCAAGGACGGCTTCGCCGCCAAGGGGGTGGACGAAATCATCTGTGTGTCGGTCAACGACCCCTTCGTGATGCGCGCCTGGGGCGAGGCGACGGGGGCCACTGCGGCAGGGATCAGCATGATGGCCGACCCTGAAAGCCTGTTCACCAAGGAAATGGGGCTGGCCTTTGATGCGCCCGTGGTTGGGCTGCTTGCACGGTCAAAGCGCTATGCGCTTTATGCCGAGGATGGGGTGATCAAGGCGCTGCACCTGGAGGAAAGCACAGGTGCCTGTGACATTTCCGGCGGTGAGGCCCTGCTAAAGGCGATCTGATCCCGCACCGAATCCGCAGGGCGGATCGACCGGGTTCACAAGGGGCGGGCAGAGTGCCTGCCCCTTTTCGTTTGCCGCCCAAGTGGGCTGGGAAAAGCCCTAGGCGGAAAGGGCATCCATCTTGCTGGCAAGTTTGACGTCAAGATCGGTCAGGCCCTTGGCGTCGTGCGTGGTCAGGGTGATGGTGACGGTTTTGTAGACATTGGACCATTCCGGGTGATGGTTCAGCTTTTCGGCCCAAAGGGCGGCGCGGGTCATGAAACCGAACGCCTCGACAAAGTTTCGAAAGGTGTAAGTTTTCGTGATCGCGTCCCGGACAGGGTCCTGGACCCACCCCGTGGCGAGCAGGGGTTCCAGTGCGCTGCGGTCTGCCAGCTTTTCGGTCATGTGGGTTCCTTGGGCAAAAGGGCGTCATCGGCGGCTGTGGCGCGTTGGCGGGCGGGGCGGTCCTTCAGCCCGTTCCAATAGGCGGTGAAGGCAGGTCGATCGGGAAGCGATCCATACAGCAGGCCATACCCGATCTGGCTGCCGATATAGACATCGGCGGCGGAAAACCGGTCGCCAATGATGAAACGCCGATCCGTGACCAAATGTTCCAGCGTGGCAATCGTGCGCTCCAGCGATCCATATCCGACAAAGCCGGATTGTTTGGGCGATATGTCCACACCCAACGCCTTGTCGGTGATGGCCGCCTCGAACGGGCCAGCGGTGAAGAACATCCAGCGATAGAAACTTGCCCTGTCATCGGGCATCAGACCGGTGTCGGGAAAGGCATCCGCCAGCCATGTGCAGATGGCCGCACCTTCTGTCACGACCGTCCGGCCAAGCGTGACACAGGGCACTTTGCCCATCGGGTTCAGTGCCAGATACTCTGGCCCTTTCATCGTGGTTCCGTAGTCCAGAACAACGGTGCGATAGGCCAGGCCGGTTTCTTCCAGCATCCAGCGGGCAATACGGCCACGCGATTTCGGGTGGGTATACAGGGTCAGTTCGTCCATTGCGTGCTCCTCCACTGATGGGCGCATCATGCCACAAGGGCGTGCGCGCTGTCAGTCTTCGGATTGAACCCGGCGGAACGGGCCGTAGGCTGTCAGCACCTCGATCTCTTCGTCCACGGCGCGGCGTTCAGCGGCAAGGTAACGCGCGACGGCATCGCGAAAACCGGGGTCGGCGATCCAGTGCAGCGAATGAACGGGGGTTGGCAAATAGCCGCGCGCCAGTTTGTGTTCGCCCTGCGCGCCCGCCTCGACTCGGGCAAGGCCGTTGGCAATGGCCCAGTCGATGGCCTGATAATAGCACAGTTCGAAATGCAGGCAGGGATGGTCTTCGCGACAGCCCCAGTAGCGCCCGAACAACGTGTCCCGCCCGATGAAGTTCAGCGCCCCTGCGACAGCAGTGCCGTCCCGTTCGGCAAGGACCAACAGCACGTCATCCCGCATGGTTTCGTGCAGTTCGGCAAAGAACCTGCGCGTCAGATAGGGTGTGCCCCATTTGCGCGCGCCGGTGTCCTGATAGAATGTCCAGAACGCGTCCCAGTGCTGCGGCTCGATCGCATCGCCGGTCAGTTGCCGGATCGTCAGACCCGCAGCGCGGGCGGTTTCGCGTTCCTTTCGGATCATCTTGCGCTTGCGAGACGACAGATCGTTCAGAAAGTCGTCAAAGCTGCCATATCCCCGGTTTTCCCAATGAAATTGCTGGGTGATACGGTGCAAAAGGCCATGACGCGCGGCCAAAGTTTCGGCCTCTTCGGTGGTGCAGAATGTCGCGTGCAGCGAGGATAGATTGTTCCCCTCGGCCAATGCGATGGCGGTTTCGACCAGAGTGTCGCGGGCGTGGGGTGCATCCGGGGCGGTCAGAAAGCGCCGTCCGGTTGCGGGGGTGAAAGGCACGGCGATTTGCAGTTTCGGGTAATAGCGCCCGCCTGCGCGCTCCAACGCCTGCGCCCAGCCATGGTCAAAGATATATTCACCCTGACTGTGCGATTTCACGTACAGGGGCGTGGCTGCCACCAGCCGACCTGACTGGCGGACGACCAGCGGTTGCGACTGCCAGCCTGACCCTGCGCCGGTGGACCGCGACCGGTCCAGTGCTGCCAGAAAGCGATGCGTGGTAAAGGGGTCGATGGCCCTCCCGGTTGCCGCTTCGGGGCAGGCGACGGCATCCCAATCCGCAGCAGGGATGTCGGTCAGACTGTCATGGAGGGTGGCATCGACCATCGGTTACCGTTGCTTTTCCGGGCAGGCGGCCCGGGGGTTTCACACCCCCGGACCCCCGTGGGATATTTGGGGAAAGAGGAAGCCGAAGGTGGGGCAGGGACGGGCCTGGTCAAGCGGGAAAGGCGGCCCTGTACCCTTCGAAGGTGATGTTCTGGGCGATGTGCCGTGCGGCATCCTCGTCCGCCTGTAATTTGATCGTCCAGCACAACAGGGCGGCCCCGTTTGCGTGCAATTCGGCCACGCGCGGGCGGGCAAGGTCATTCGCCTGATGGCTGAGGAACGAGGATGAGGTGCGGTCGTAATCGGGAATGGCTCGCAAATGCGCGCAGGTCTCAACCGCAAGAGGGGCCCAGTCATCCGGATCGTAGGACGACGTGGTCAGCCCGCGCGGGATCAGCGGGGCAAGGCGGGCCATTTCGGCAACGCTGTGCGGGTTGAACGACATGACGGCCACGGGCCCGTCGTAGAATTTCAGCGCGTCCGCTGTTGCCGATTCGAGTTGGCCATCGGTTTCCGACATGGTCAGGGTCTGGTCCTTCAACTCGATCAGCAGGGGCACCTGACCTGCGACAAGGTCCAGGACCTGCGCCAACGTCGGGATGGTTTCCGCACCACCCTTCAAGGGGATCAGGCCCAGTTCGGCAGCGGTGCGATCCTTGACCCAGCCGCTTTCCGGGGTCAACCGATCCAGCATTTCATCGTGGAACACCATTGGCACACCGTCGGCGGACAGTTGCAGGTCAATCTCGACCCCGTAGCCCGCCGCAATAGCCGCGCGGATGGCGGCGCGGCTGTTTTCAGGGCGGCCCTGCGCCACATCGTGCAGGGCGCGGTGGGCCAGCGGGATGGTCAGGAACGCATCGGGAAGGGGCACGCGCATCAGCGTATCACGAACAGGCCTTCGATTTCGACCGCGACACCCAAGGGAAGTGAGGCCGCCGAAACGGCGGAACGCGCATGGCGGCCCGCGTCGCCCATCACGGCGACAAGGAAATCGGACGCGCCATTGATCACCTTTGGCTGGTCGGTGAAATCAGCGGTGGAATTGACGAAACCGGTCAGTTTCACCGCGCGGACAAGGCGGGTCAGATCACCGCCACAGGCCTTTTTTACCTGCGCAAGCAGGGAAATCGCACAGCTTTTTGCGGCATCCGCCCCGGCGGCGATGTCCATGTCGGCACCGAGACGCCCCTTGATCAGACCGGCGGGCGTCTGGCTGATCTGGCCCGACACATGCACGATATTACCTACCACGACAAAAGGCACATAGTTCGCGGCAGGGGCGGGCGCGTCGGGCAGGGTGATGCCAAGTTCGGCAAGACGGGCGTCGATGGTCATGGCGTGTCCTTTGGTCAGGTTTACCAAAGGCTAGCGGGGTCGAGGGGAAGGGGCAAGCGCGGGACTGACATTGCAACCTTCCCCACCCGTCAACTTTCGCGAAACGCGGCTTGGAAGTAGTCGGTGAAGGGCTGGATCAGATAGGCCAGGGGGGTGCGGG
>JAZKHT010000011.1:0-242215 GCA_040385245.1 Pseudomonadota bacterium
CTCGCCGCAATCGTCATGTTCTGGCTATGAAACAAGAACGAGTCCTGACCCTAGGCAGCGATGGTTGTCAGCCTGACTTATAGACCATCGCTGATGCGGGCGGGGGTTTCAAGGTTAAGTGGCAGGTTTCCGGATGGCGCTTGAACGCGACCCAGTAATGACCCGCATTATTTTGTTGAGTATGACTTTGACCATACACCCTCCCTTGTCGAGGCTGCGCTGCGGCAATGTCGGGAAAAAGCGCGTCGCGGTCGACCTGAACCACTTTCACCGTGACAAAACTCAACGCGCCTTCCACCGAAACCTGCGCCGTGCCGACCTGAAGCGCAGCTTTGCCCGACGCCAGCTATTTGCGGACGTTAAATGCTCACGAAGATGTCGCGCCGCCAAACGTGGAAATTGCCGCGCCATTGACCGTGGATCAGACTATTCCGTCTGCAGAAGAACGGATTCCATGCTATGGTGTCACTAAATCAAACCGTGGTCACATCATGCAGGTGTCACCTCAAGTTGTGCATGCCTTCGATTTGTGCCTTGATGCTGTCATCGGCCTGACAGACCGGCCGAGTGCGCTGCAACACCTCGGCAGGTCCCTTGGGGCAGACAGCAGCGTTATAATGTCTTCCTCCCAGGATTTTACCACACGCCATCGTCTGCAAATCGAGTCAACCGAACACGCAGGTTTCAGCGACCTCTGGCTGGCGCGGCTGGAAGATCCCCTCGACGATCCCCATAGCACCAGGGGCTGTCGATACCCCATAGCGAGCCAGCCTTGCATCATCGAACACAACATCACGAGCGATCAAGAACGTGCTGCGCTGCCCTATTTCAACGAGGTAGCGCGACCTGGCAAGAGGGACTGGTGGGCGCTACTGCGAACGGAGACCGCCAGGGGCGCGTGGTGTCTGAACCTTTACCGCGGTGCTCGGGGAGGGCCCTATGGGCCTGAAGATGCTTTGCGTATCGCAGAAGCAGCACCGCTCCTGCGGCGCTTGACGGCCACGGCAGAATGCTTTGCGCAAACGGGGTGGAATTCACGCCTTCACAGCTTCGATCAACTGCGCCTCGCGGCTTTTCTGATAGACCGAAATGCGCACGTGCAAGGTATGAATCAGGCAGCGGAGTCTTTGCTGGGCCAGGGGCTCAGTATGTATCGTGGGCGACTTTGCGCAACAGAGCGGAGAGCCCAGACTGCATTGGCACGGTTCTTGGGGCTGATAGCCGTTGGCAATGTCCCGCCCGGCCACATCATGTTGCCCCAAGAAGATGACCGATGCTGGCTCGTCGAGTTCGTCCCGGTAACCGAGCGTGCGACCGAGGTCTTCTCGGGCGCGAAGGGGCTGATCTTGGTGTCAGACCTGTCTGGCCGGCGCGCACTGAAACCTGGCCTGCTGCAAATGGCCTACGGCGTTACTCCGGCGGAAGAACGGCTCGCACTTGCTTTTGCCGACTGTTGGCATCTTTGCCTTGCAGCTGAACGGCTCGGCATCGGCCATGAAACGGCGCGCAGTCATCTTCGTGCGGTCTTCGAGAAGACGGGTACGCATGGCCAAGCGGAGCTGACCGCTTTGTTGACACGATTTGCCGAACGAACTTTGTCGCGGTCGTCTCCCCCAAACGGGTGATGTCGCAGCACTGACCTTCGCCCAGCATGCCCCAAAAACGGATGGGGAAAACATGCGGCGAGCGAGATATCTGGGGTTGGCGATGGCGGTGAGTCTCGCAAGTCTTGCGGCATGGTCCGAAACCCCTCCTTCCGTCGACCTGTTCCTTGTGTTGCTCGTCGACATCTCAGGCTCATTGGCCGAGCCTGAATTGGCGCTGCAACGCCAGGGCTATGTTGAGGCGCTGGCCGATCCCGCATTTGCCGATGCCATCGCCTTTGGTCCGAGAAGGGCAATTGCAATTGCCTATGTCGAATGGGCCGGGCCCGATCAACAGCACGTCGTCTTGCCGTGCACGGTCGTCACGAACCGTGATGACGCCATGCGGTTGTCGCGGCAACTGGCGTCTGAGCGGCGGTCGCAGGGACGCGGCACGTCGATTTCAGCCGCTCTGGTTTTCAGCCTGGCGCTTGCCAAGACCTGTCCCGCCGTATCGCCCCGTGTGGTGATCGACGTATCCGGCAATGGGCCAAACAATGCAGGTCCGGACATTCTGCTCGCGCGCGAAAAGGTTATCGCTGCTGGCGCAACCATCAACGGTCTTCCGCTCCACCTTTTGGCGCACGGAGGCACAGCAGAGCATGTCGGGCAAGACTGGTTGAAGGGCTATTACGAGTCCTGCGTTTCCGGCGGGCCGGGTGCATTCGTCCTGCCGGTCAACAATGCGGTGACCTTACGTACAAGCATCCTGCGGAAGATTGTTCTCGAGATTGCCATGGGCCAAGAGCGCCTGTTCATGGCTCGAGGTACGCGTCGCGCGCCCTTCCACTGTTACTTGATCGGTCAGGTTCCTGGTCGATGACCTTAGGCTAACTAGCAACGGGGAGTGACTGGAATGCACATCGCAAAATGGATCCCATGCGCGCCGGGTGCCACTGCAAGGAGTGAAGATTAGGCCGACGCACTTGGAACGCCGATCAAATTCAAAGAAACAGTCCCTTGGAGATGCTTTCCAGTCATTGTTGGGCCGCCCAGATGACGGCCTCCTGCAATACCGTCTTCAAGGCACGGTCGAAGCCCCCGACTAACGGCGCCGTATCATCCGAGACCACAGTCTCGACCGCTGAAAAACGGCGCGAGGCGACGATGCGGCGGTCGGACTCGCGGATCATCGTCATGATCATGCTTATCCGCACGACGTATCCAGCCCTCTTCGATCCCAAGGGTTCTGCCTGGAAGTCCTGCAGTTCCGTCATCAGCGTATAGTCGGGGTTCAGCCCGTTCGCCGTGCGCCCAACAAGCCTGAATCCGCCAAGGTTCTGGAACGACGCGACCAGCAGGGTCTGCACCAGCGCGGGGGCGGGTTCGGCCCAGCTGCCGCCGGGAAGATACTGGGCCTGGTAGGGCACCGGCTTGATCAGGATCCGCTCGGAGGACAGAGCGCCGGGAGAACTTGGCAGCTCGACGATGAGATGTCGGCTGCCGCCTGCTGGAGCCCCGGAACCGGTGGCAGGTGAGAGGGTGTAGGCGTCAAGCTCCTCGCCAGCTTTGGAAAGCGACGAGAGCGCACCGCACCCCGTAAGGAGTGACAACGCGAATGAGATCAAAAGAGGGGTAAGCCATCGCATCTTTCAGTTCCTGTATTCGGGGGTCTGGTTTCCAAGCAGGAAGCGGCCCGGGTCGCGACCGATCCGGTCGGCCACCGCGCCGATCGAGGCGATAACCTTGCGCGCATCGGCAGCGAGGTCTCGAAATTCAGGCAGGCCCGTGCGGGCGAAAGCTTTCAGCTCGGCCGCCGTTTCGCCGACATCCGCCACGGTTGCCTTCAGCCCGTCGACGAGGCCCGGAATATCGTTCTTGATGACCGCATCTGCGCTTGAGAACGCCGCCTCTGCTTTGGTAATGGCGGAGTCGGCGCGGGCAAGTGTCCCCTCTGCGGAGGTGACGACCGTTTCAGCGCGGACGGCAAGCGCATCGACTTTGGCGGTGACGCTTTCGACGTTTTGCAGGATCGCGGCGATGGATTTGCGGTTATCCGGCGTCGCGAACTTTCGCACATCTTCGATCAGCGCGATGGCCTGCTTGAGGAGATCTGGGGCGGCATCTGTCAGTTCCTGCACGACCGAGGGTTGGGAGGCGATCACCGGAACCGGGGCCGGAGGAATGGTTTGCAGCGGGTCAGAAGTCGGGCTCCCGCCCTCGAGTGCTACAAAGGACACACCGGTGACGCCCTGAGAGGACAGGGTGGCCATGGTGTCCTTCCGTACCGGGGTAGCGGCGCGGATTTCGATCCGCACCCGCACGAATTGCGGATTGTCTCGGTCCAGGTCGATCGATAGGACCGTTCCGACGTCAACGCCGTTGTAGCGGACCAGGCTGTCCTGGCTAAGGCCGGACACGGTGTCGAAGATGATGTCATATTGCGCATAGGCGCGGCTGATTTCGACCCGAGCGAGCCATAGTAGAAAGCCCATGAGGGCAACCATGGCCGCCAATGTGAACGCTCCGACCAGGACGTACCGAGCACGGGTTTCCATCAGACAGGCCTTTGCGGCTGGGCCGCATGGGCACGCGGACCGTGGAAGTAGGACTGCACCCAAGGGTCGTCGACTTGAGCCATTTCTGTCATCGTGCCGGTAACCAGAACGCGCTTTTGGGCCAGCACGGCGATCCTGTCGCAGACGGCGTGCAGTGTGTCGAGGTCGTGGGTTACCAGAAACACAGTCAGTCCCAAGGCCTTTTGCAGAGAGCGGATCAGGGTGTCGAACTCTGCGGCGCTGATCGGGTCGAGGCCGGCGGTGGGTTCGTCCAGAAACAGAATCTGTGGATCGAGCGCCAGCGCTCGGGCCAGACCGGCGCGTTTGCGCATCCCGCCAGAAAGCTGGGATGGATAGAAATCGCCAGCGCTGGCGGGAAGGCCGACCATTGCGATCCGCAGATCGGCCAGCGCGGCGCGGGTTGCAGCGTCGATTCTCAATTTCTCGCGCATCGGTGCCTCGACATTCTCGCGGACAGTCAACGAAGAGAAGAGTGCTCCATCCTGGAACATCACCCCCCAATTGTTCTGCGCGTCCTTTGCGGCGGCTCCGGCTTCGGTGTCAGATGGCGGATCGGTCAGAACTTGCGCGCCAAGAACCGTGATTGTCCCCGCCGAAGGTCGCTGCAGTCCGACAATACTGCGGAGAAGGACCGACTTGCCGCTGCCTGAGGCACCGACCACGCCAAGCACTTCGCCCCGGAACACGTCGAGGTCAAGGTTCAGATGCACGGCAATTTTTCCAAATCGATTGGTCAGCTTTCGAACGGTGATGACCGCGTCAGTCATCAAACCCCCCAGACCGAGAAGAAGATCGACGCCAAGGCATCCACGACGATGACGAGGAAGATAGCCACGACCACCGATCTGGAAGTTCGGCTGCCGAGCGAGTCGGTGTTTCCGGCGACCTGAAGGCCCTGATAACACCCGACGACAGCGATTATCATCGCAAAAATCGGTGCCTTTGACAGCCCGACCAGCGCGTGGGTGATCGAGGTATTGGCGGCAAGTTGTGTGCGGAACATCGCGGGCGATATGCCGAGATCGATCCACGCCATCAGCGCCCCGCCAAGAAGCCCGGCCATGTTGGCCACAAAGCCAAGGACCGGCAGCAGGATCAGAAGCGCAAGAACGCGCGGCAGGACCAAAAGCTCAATTGGGTCGAGGCCGAGTACGCGCATCGCGTCAATCTCTTCGCGCATTTTCATGGAACCAATCGCTGCGGTAAAGGCCGAGGCAGACCGCCCGGCAACAATGATGGCGGTCAGAAGGATGCCAAGCTCGCGCAGCATCGAGATCGAGATGAGGTCAATCACGTAGATTTCGGCCCCGAATTGTTCAAGCTGGGATGCACCCTGAAACGCGAGGACGATCCCGATCAGAAAGCCCATCAACGCGACGATGGGCACGGCGTTCAGGCCGGCCTCATGCATGTGGTGGACAAGTGCTGTCACGCGCAGGCGGGTGGGATGAAGGGCGGTGGTCGCCAGCCGGGTCAGAACAAGTCCAAGAAAGCCGACGGTCTCACTAAGCCCAGCGGCAAAGTGCGACACCGATTTGCCAAGCTCTAGCAGCATGTCACCAGCCTCGTGGTGCGGAAGGCGACGGCGGCGCGTGCGGATCGGGGGCAAGGCATCGGCGACGGTCTGCAAAAGCAGGCTCTGCGCCCCGGTGGCGTTCTCGATGGCGATCTGACGACCTTTGGCTTTCTGCGCGGCTTGGAAGGATGTGATGGCCCAAGCGCCTGCCGTATCAAGGCGGGTGATGGCAGAGAGGTCGAGTATTCCTGCGTCGGTCTGGCGTTGAAGGAACGCCCTCTGCTGGTCCAGATTGCTCAAGGTGACTGCGCCAACAAGGTTGGCACGGGCCGCTTGCGGGACGTCACCGTTTGCCGATGACATCAGTTGCCCTCGAATAGTGCGGCGAAACGCAGCTCGCGCACTTTCCTGCAAGTTTGGCACAGCCAACGCGCTTTCTAATCATTGGAAACATTCATCCATTAAGCTTGGCAAATTAGCTGATCGAATACCCCACCGCGCCACAGGCGATTGATCGCAACCTGCCTCGAACTGGGAAGTCCGCTAGGGGCAACGAATGAAAGGCTTATCGGGTTCCCGCAATGTCGGCGACGGCTCGCCCACCTTCCTGCCAATCGTGCGGCTGCCAGAGATGCAAGGGCCGCGCCTGTCTATCGGGGCGATCCGGGGTGCGTGGCCCACCTTGACCGCGATAACGACGGGGTCGGGTGCGAGTAAGGCTATGCCGTGAACCACCTTCACTTTGGCTTACAATGACACGTTCCAGGTGGTAAGGCACAAGAGCGCGCGCTTTGCGCCAGTTGGGAATTGGAGAAGCATCGTGGCTGCTGCGGACACTGATCAGCCCGAATGGGGCTATGATGAACTGCGGCGGGCTGTCGACGCGGCGGGTGTTTCGCTTTGGTCATGGAACGTCGATACGGATGCTATTTCCATGGACGCAGGTGCCTATGTTCTGTGGGATGTTCAGGAAAAGCGCGCTTTGACGTTTGAACGGCTATCTGAAAAGATTCACCCCGCCGACAGAGATCGGGTGCGAGCCGCGTTCTCTGCCACGAGGGCGATCGAAGGGTCGTATGAGATCGATTTCCGGACGTTGGTCGGGAACAAGGTCAGGTGGATTTCCGCGCGTGGGCAAGGCAGCGACGCAGGAATTCGCAGACGAATGATGACCGGGATTTTCCTTGATATTACAGACCGAAAACAAGCCGAAGAGGGCCACGAACTGCTGGCAGGAGAGATGAGCCACCGCGTCAAAAATCTTCTCGCAATTGCAGCGGGACTGACAAAGATAACGTCTCGTTCGTCGGCAACGACCGAAGACATGACAAAGCAACTTACACACCGTCTTATGGCACTGGGCCGGGCACACGATCTTGTCCGTCCGCTGCCAAGCGGGCAAGGAAGTGCAGCGTTGCTTGGCGATCTGTTTACGGTTCTTCTGTCTCCATATGACGACGAAGGCGCGTTTGCCGGTCGGGTCCGTATTGCCGTCCCGCGCATGGGAATTGGTGAGGACGCTGCGACGGGATTGGCGCTCGTCGTGCATGAGTTGGCAACCAACTCGATGAAATACGGCTCTCTTTCGGCAGAGGGCGGAACAGTGGAAATTTCTGGCAGTGTCGAAGGTGAAGAGCTTCACATCGTTTGGTCAGAGCACGGCGGGCCGGAGCTGGCAGTAGCGCATGATTTGAACGGTTTTGGCAGCAAGCTGGTCAAGCAGACCATGGAAAACCAGTTGGGTGGAACGATCACCTACGATTGGTCCAAAATCGGTGCGTTGGTCACGCTCAAAATCAGTGCCCGACAGATGGCGATGTGACCGGTCGCGTCGCGTTCAGTCCATTCCGCCCTCGGGTGTGTTGCGCGAACGCGGGATCGAGATCAGCGATGAAACCGTTTGCTACTGGAGGATCAGGTTCGGCCCGATGTTTGCCGCCGAAATCCGCGGCAGACGTGTGAACGCGATGCGCGCCTACCGCCACTGGCATCTGTAAGAGGTCTGCGCGAAGATCAACGGCGTGATGCATTACCTGTGGCACGCCTATTTAGGCGAAGCGCTGCAAAGCGTTGTGGCCAAGAGTGCCCACAATAACTGGAAAGCGCAGTTGCAGGGGCTGACGGGCTATGTGCCAAAAGTGGTGGCTGAATTTGAGAGAGGCGATGCCACGACCTTCCTCGCCATGACCAGCGGCGCGATCGTTCTGCACGCCACTCCGGAAAGCGCGCTTGCCGGGCTGACGGGCCTGGATGCCGACGGCATGGCCTTCGCCGAAGCCGCGTTGCGGCTGGCGATGGTGGGCCAACAGAACGACAAGACGGTCGAGGCGATGCTGACGCGGCTTGAGGCCGACCGCGCCGCCGCCGCAAGCGGCACCGGGCTGGTGGATGAGTTCGAGGCAGCCCTCAAGGCGGCCGCACTTGCGCTGTCCGCCGCTGCGCTTACCGCTTGTGTCGAGACGACCAATCCGATGCCGACGCCCGCCGTCACTGGTGGCAATCTGACATCGGTCGCGGCCAATGCTTGCCGCTCGGCAATCGCCCGGCAGACAGGCCGACCGGTTTTGGAGGTCGCGGTATTTGACGTGGCCGAGTCTGAAGTTGGTGTCGGTGTCATGGCAACCGTAGCGGGGGCCGAGGCCCCATGGGCTTGTCAGTCAAGCCCAGAAGGCGTGCGCTCGATCCGCATCAACGCTGTTGCGGCTGCGGTCTCCGTCGCCTTTGGATTTGCTGCGGTCACTTGCTCGATCTTGGCCTGCTGACCGATAGACAAGCAGTCAGGCAGACACATCGACCTTGCACAAGCTCGAAGCTCTCTCACAAAATCGCAACAACGGTCAGCCGAAACCTTTCGGACTTTCATTCTGACGCCAACGATCTCTATCGCTCTACAGACATCACTCCTCCATTGAGTTTACCAGGTCTGGAACCTATGAAGGTTGTTGAAATCCTGCAGGAAGCACTGTGCAATCCCCGGACAAGCGTCACCGAGACCTCGTTACGCGGCTCATGTTTTTGCCCGACAATCCTGTTCGGGCCCATGCGACACTCGTGCTGGGAATTTCACTTTGGCAAAACCCGCTCGAGGCGGCATTACGGCTTTTCCACAGTGGCCGTGCTGGTAAGCTGGTCTTCTCCGGCGGCCATAACGAACGCATCGGCCGGGCTGAGGCCGAAGTCATGGCCGAAGCCGCCATCGCAAGGGGCGTGCCGCCCGACATGATCCTGTCCGAAAGCCGCGCCCGTCACACCCGCGAAAACGTTGAGTTCGGCTGGGACCTGATCAGGCGCAATTTTTCGGGGATGCTTTCGGTCAACATCGTCGCGATCGCCTATCATATCCCGCGGGCCTTGATGACGGCGCGCACGGTTATCGGCTCAGAGGCCAGTCTCGGCCACATGGGCTACGGCAGCATCCATTTCGATGCAGACACATGGCATCGGTCCGAACGGGGCCAGAGCGATGTTCTGAACGAAGCGGCAAAGCTTGCACGCTATTTTCCGGATGCGATCCCGTCTGCTTTGCAGGGACGCCTGAATGCCCGCTGATCCTTCTGAACCGCTCTGGGTGGTGTCGGCCTATTTCAACCCGACACGCTCGACCAATCGGTTGGCCAATTTTCGCACGTTCCGACGCCATCTGCGCGCGCCGCTGCTGGTCGTCGAACTCGCTGCCCCGGGGATGCAGGAACTGAGACCCTGCGATGCCGAGATGCTCGTTTCTATGACTGGAGAGCCGTTCCTCTGGCAAAAGGAACGGCTGATAAATCTAGCAATTGCGCGGTTGCCGTCCCACGTGCGCTTCGTCGCCTGGGTCGATTGCGATCTGATCTTCCAGCGCCCCGACTGGCCGCAACTCGCTCGAACCGAACTCGAACGTGACGCGGGTCTGGTGCAGTTGTTTCGCGAAGCCGTCCATCTGCCGCAGCAAGCCGAGCCATTTCCAAAATTTGCCGACTTGGCGCGGATTTCGCCGCTGATGCGTGAGCCCTCGCTTGGCAATTTCGCCCGCGTCGGACGGGGGGCGGCGGCGCTGCGGGAGTGCTACGACCCGGCCAGCCGCCGTGCTCATGGCAGGACTGCCGCCACCGGCATGGCGGTCGCGGCACGCCGCGACAGCCTCGCAGACGGCGGTCTTTACGACGGCGCGATCATCGGCGGGGGCGATGCGATCTTGATGTGCGCGGCATTGGACCTGCTGGGCGAGGAGTTCATCAATCGGCAGGTCAATGCTTTCGAGTTTGAATGCATCCGCGATTGGGCCATGCGCGCCAAGCAGGCTGGATTGCTTTCACCGCTGCGTGATATCGACCAATGCGTATATCACCTGTGGCACGGAGCCTTCGAAGACCGCCAGTATGGTCGGCGGCATCGGGTGACGGCCGAACTGGAGTTCGACCCGCGCAGGCATATTACGCTGGCGAGCAATGGAACTTGGCAATGGGCAAAGGGGCAAGATGCCCTTGCACAGGGCGTCCGCGACTACTTTCTTGCCCGCCTCGAAGGCTGAGCAGCTTCAGAAATGGAAGTTCAAGACCAGTTTGGCGATATGCGTATCCATGGCCTGATCGACCGATACGCCGTTCTGCGTCACGCCATTCGAAGAAACGCTGACGTAGTTATAGGCCGCACCGAGCGAGATTTGGTCGGACACGGCAAAGTTGGCACCGATGCCGACAGTCCAGCCACCAAAGTCCTCGGATCCGCTGAACGAGCTTGTGGTCCCTTCGAAGTCTGACACCTCGCCGCCGATGCTTCCTTTCGCGCGCGCAAGGCCGCCCAATCCGTAGACCGAGACTTTGTCATGCTTCCAACCGATTTTTGCTTGGGCAAGGGCAAGCCGCGTCAGGCTGCGGTCGTAAGACAGATCAAAGCCCGTGCCTCCAAAGTTGGGCTGGCTTTGGCTGTCCGAAATCGTGCCATCTGACACTCCGAGTTCAAAGCCGAGAAGCAGGCCCGAGGCCATGACGGCGTCGTAGCCGATCTGCACACCCCGCAAAGCCCCTAAGGACGGCCCTTCGACAAGATTTCCCGTGCCGCCAAGGAAGGCTGCGTCGCCCGTCACACCGCCCGAGGCGGACCCCAGACTTATCCCCGCATAAAAGCCCGACGATGCAGCATCGAGCACTTGGGCGTCTGCGCGGACTGCCAATGCAAGGATCGACGTAGCACACAGCAACGAAACCCTCAAAGCATGCGATCGGACTGGCGTGAAGTTCATCGGCTGTTTCCTTCGGTTACGTTCACAGTCAGTATGGTGCATGTCAGGTTAACGCAAATTAATAGATGAGGTTATGTTTGGACCTTTGCCTCAGGTCGATCCTCCCCGATGCCTTTTCCCGGGCTCCGATGGAGTTCCTGCCGCGCGAGGCGCAAATCCAGCTTTCCAATATTTCTGCCATCGAGCTGATCGAGAACGGCGACCGCGGTGCCCGTGAGACGTGGCAAAGGGCGCAACTCGGCAACCTGCTCAGCCATGCGGCGCGAACTTCCGGATGGTGGCGGGCCAGGATCGAGGCGGCGCAGGACGGGTACAAATCCTTGCCCGCACAAAGCCGTTCCGATGTCGCCCGTCAGACAGCGCTCGATGGGCCGCTCGGGGTCGCTGGCGGGGCGGCCAAAGCCAGTTATGCGACGACTGGATCGACCGGAACACCCGTGCGGGTCTACACGACCGAGGCGAACGGGGCGTACAACGTGCGGCGCAGCCTGGCACAGTATTTCATCTACGGCCTGCCTCTGTCGGAAAACCGTGTGCAGATCAATCCGGCGCTGAACCTGAAAGCGATGGTCGAGCCGATTTCGGTCCGTTCGACTGACCATTGGGCGGGCAGTTTGGCCAAGTTATTCGTAAACGGCTGCAACCGCGAGATCATCCACAGCTATGCGGATGGTGCGACCGATTCGCTTGTCGCGGCGTTGCTCGAGCGGCCGGTCGGATATCTGGTCTGTTCAAGCCGCTTCGCCGAGATGATATACGATTTCGGCGGGGCAGACTTGTTGGGAAGACTGGGTCTGCGGGCATGGGTGCATACCTCCGATCTGCAAAGCCCTGACATAGTCCAATACCTTGCGTCCCAAGGGATCCCGAGCCATTCGGTCTATTCGTCCGGAGAGGTAGGGCCAATTGCCTTTGAGTGTGATAAACACCCCGGTCACTTTCACGTCGCCCACTCTAACGTGATCGTCGAAGCCGATCCTACCCTGACCGCGCAATTTCAGGGGCAGACGGTATCGCGTTTGCTGATCACCGGCCTGCACAGCTATGCCACCCCGATCATCCGCTACGATGTAGGCGATTTCAGTTGCGTGCATCCGGCGTGCCCCTGCGGGCATGACGGAACGACGCTGTCTTCGATCTATGGGCGCGGAAAAAGTTTCGTACGCCGTCCCGACGGACAGTTCATCCCCTTCTACCTATCGACACGGGCTTTGTTGCGAGCAGCCGATTTCACGGAATGTCGCGTGCGCCAGCACAGTATCGACACGTTGACGGTGGAAATCGGCGGCAGGCAGGCACTCGATCCGGTCGAGGTCGATAACCTGACACGACTGGTGGTCGCCGCGACCGATCCCGCCTTTCGGGTCGAAGTGGTAGCGCAAGAACGGCTCGATTGGGCGAATGACGCCAAACGCCTGTTCTTCGCATGCAAACTGCCTGACCCGCCGACTTAAAAAGCTCGTCCCGACTCGGTCCAAAGCGCTCACGGTGCGGCCAACCCGTCTGGCCCAGTCGACGCGGCACGGTTTCAAGCGTGCCGAACGGCGGCTTTGGGCCGAAATATACCAACCGCAATCTGGCCTCCGAAACCAATGCTCCCCTGATCTGCCTCGTTCGATCTGCCTGATCTGGCGATGGACGGTTTGGGCAACTGGGCTGGCGCGGAGCTTTGCGGATTGCCCGGCGTCAGGCCCCGTTGCGGGGTGAGGGTCATTACGAAATCAAAACGCCTAAGGCCACGATCAGCGCAACTCCGTGACTGGGTCACGAAGGGTTATGCCTCGGCTGTAAAACGAGCAAGGCTCGCTCCATCAAAGCGACCCAATCCAGCCGCCTTTACAGCGGCATAGCGGTCGCGGGCAGCTTCGGCCAGAGGCAGCGTGACGCCCTCAGTCGCGGCAAGTGCCAGCGCCAGATGCAGGTCCTTTGCCAATCCAGCAATATCAAAGGTGCCGGGCTGATCGGTGCCTTTCAGCGTGTCGATCACCACTTGCGAGCGATTTTTCAGGACAGTCGGCCCAGCGGAACTGTCGGCAATCAAAGAAATCGCCAGCTCTGGCGCAATGCCCGCGCCTCGCAGCAGAGCAAGGCTTTCGCCCAGCGTTTGCCAATACGTCGCCAGCGGCAGGTTCACGGCCAGTTTCATCCGCGCGCCAGACCCCGCAGGACCGATGTGTTCCACCCGTCGGCACAACGCGTCCAGCACGGGGCGGGCGCGGTCAAAGGCGGCATCCGTTCCCCCCGCCATCCCCAAAAGCTGCCCTTTCAGCGCGGGGGCCACGGTCCCGCCCACCGGGCAGTCGACAAAATCTGCCCCCGCCGCAGTGGCACGGGCGGCCAGATCCCCCGCCTCGGCGGGCAGAACGGTCGAGGTGTCGACGATCAGGCGGCCCGATATTCCACTGGAGATCAGGACATCCAGCACCGCGCCTGACGCATCCGCATCGGTCAGGGACATGACGATCACATCGCACCCAGCCAATCCGGCAAGATCGGTTGCCGTCGCCCCCGCTGCCACGGCGGCGGTCGTCCGGTCGGGGTTGCGGTTCCACACCCGCACGGTGTGACCCGTCTCGATCAGGCGGCGGGCAAAGGCGGTGCCCATACGGCCGGTGCCTGCAATGCCAATGGTCGGGGTCATCTTCGTCTCCTACAGCAAACCAAGGATGGACAGGGTGGTTTCTCCCGCGCGCAGTCGCTCCATGATCTGAGCCTCTTTTTCGGTGCGCGCTGTCGCTGCGGCAAGGGCAGGGGCCAGATCGGCTGCGGGCAGGATCAGGATGGCATCGGCATCCGCCACGACGATGTCGCCGGGGTCGACCTGCGCGCCGCCGATGTTCAACGGCACGTCAAGTGCGCCCCGGTCGGCCTTGGTGGTGCCCCGAATGTTCAGGCCGCATGCAAACACAGGAAAGCCAAGCGCGGCAATCTGGGCGCTGTCGCGCACCGCGCCGTTGATCACCATGCCCGCGATCCCGCGCATCTGGCAGGCAAGTGCCATGATTTCGCCGAACGGGCCGAATTCGGTGTTGCCGTCGCAATCCACCACCAGAACATCGCCGGGGTCTGCGGCGGCAATGGCCAGATGCAGCGCCAGATTGTCGCCGGGGCAACAGCGCACCGTGCGCGCCGGACCGGCCAGCACCATTCCGGGGGATAGCGCCCGCAATGGTGCCCCGACCAACCGCGCCACAGGCCACGCCTCGCCCAAGGTGGCGGTGCCCATGGCCAACAGGCGTGCAAAGGCGGTCACGCCGCCTTGGCCCCGATCTTTACCTGCATCGGTTGCAGGCCATCGACGTGGCAATCCAGCACATCGCCCGTGACGACAGCCCCGACCCCGGCAGGCGTGCCGGTCATGATGATGTCGCCGGGCATAAGACGGTGCTGTTCTGAAAGCTTTGCGATGATTTCGTCGATCTTCCAGATCATCAGGGAAATGTCGGCATCTTGCTTGACCTGCCCGTTGACCGAAAACCGTACACGCCCGGTTTTCAGGATGCCGCAGTCTTCCACCTTCGTGATCGGACCGACTGGTGCGGAATGGTCAAATCCCTTGGTCACCTCCCACGGCAGGCCCTTGGCCAGCGCCTCGGCCTGATGATCGCGGCGGGTCATGTCCAGCCCGACGGCATAGCCGAAGATGTGGCTTTCGGCTTGATCCACGGGAATATTGTAGCCGCCTGATTTCAGCGCGACGACCAGTTCACATTCATAGTGAAAGTTGTTGGTGAACACCGGATAGGGAATTTCGCCGCCATTCTTCACGATGGCATCGGTCGGCTTCATGAAAATCACCGGCGGGTCGCGTTCGTCGGCGTTCATCTCGTGGATATGGGCAATGTAGTTCTTGCCGATGCAATAAATGCGCCGCACGGGAAACTTCTCGTCCGAGCCTGCGATATCTAAATGCACTTGTGCTGGTGCAGTCACGCCAAAAGCCACCATTGAGTTCTTCCTTTTCACGTCAGGTTGCGGAGGGCCAAAGCCGATCCAAGCTGAGTCTCGATGTGGTTAGGATTTAGCGCATCGCCCTTCAGATCAAGATATGAAATGTTGTTTTGGATCATTTTGTATATTTTTTTGATTTTTGAAACGAATCGTATAGCGTGGTGTCAGGACATGCCGCGCCCCAACAAACGAGGCAGGCGTCCAGACGACAACTTGGGAGGAGAGACCACGATGACACTCAAGACCAGACTGACCCGACGCAGCTTTGGCCTGCTGGCTGCTGGGGGTGCTGCCACCTTTGCAATCGGCGCGCCCGGCCTTGTCCGCGCCCAGACAGCCGTGACTTTTGCCGTTCCCAACCCCTCGGCCCTGACGTGGCTGCCTTACTGGGTTGCTGTTGGCGAAGGTTATTTCGCCGAAGAAGGCCTGGATCTGCGTCTTGAAGCGATCGACGGATCGTCGGCGGTTCTTCAGGCCATGTCGTCTGGTCAGGCGCAGATTGGTGCCCCCGGACCGGGCCCGACCTTGGGGGCGCGTGCGCGCGGCGTCGATGTGAAGTTCATCTACAACCTGTACCCGAAATCGGTCTTCGGCCTGCTGGTAAAAGACGAAAGCGCCTACAAGACCCCGGCAGACCTGAAGGGCACGGTGATCGGTGTCGGCACGGCGGACGGGGCAGAGGTGTCGTTCACCCGCGCGATCATGACCGATCTGGGCATGACCGAAGGCACCGATTACACCTTCTTGCCGGTCGGTGACGGTGGCACGGCGGCGGTCGGCTTCCTGCGGGATGATGTGGCCGCCTACGCGGGCGCTGTGTCAGATGCGGCGATTCTGGCTGCGCGCGGCCTGACCTTGCGGGAAATCACGCCCGAGGCGTATCTGGGCTTTTTCGGCAACGGCATCGCCATGCTGGAAAGCCAGATGGCCGCGACCCCCGATCTTGCGCCGAAATTCGGGCGCGCACTTGTCCGCGGCACCCGCTTTGCCTCGGACCCTGCCAACAAGGAAAAGGCGCTCGCCCATTGCGCCGCCGGCAACCCGCAAGAGGGCGAACAGGACTATGCACCGTCGCTGTATGACGGCGTGGTTCACCGCATGACGCCGACCGACGCCTTCATGGGGCAGGGCTACGGCTATCAGCCGCCCGAACATTGGCAGGCGATCCACGATTCCGCTGTGGCGTCTGGCGCGCTTGAGGCAGCACTGCCCGACCTGTCCGCGGTCTACACGAATGAATTCGTGGCAGGCTGGAACGCCTGATGACACTGGCGGAGCCCCGTCCACTGACACAAGGCCCGGTCGCCGAAAGGCGGCCGGTCTACGAAATCGCGCGGCTGTCAAAGACCTATGCCCGCAACCGGTTGACTGCCCTGACCGACGTGAACCTGACCCTGCACAAGGGAGAGTTCGTTTCGGTGGTCGGATCGTCCGGATGTGGAAAGTCGACGCTGCTGAAAATCATGTCGGGGCTTTTGCCACCTACGACAGGCCGCGTGGTGCTGGAAGGCAAACCGGTGACCGGCCCGCGCGCCGACATCGGCATGATGTTCCAGCAGGCCACGCTGTTGCCATGGAAGACCACGGTGGAAAACATCGTGCTGCCCATCGAAATTCGCGAAGGTCGCGCTGCGGCAAAAGCGGCCCAACCCCGTGCGCTGGATTTGCTGCGTCTGGTGGGCCTTGGCGATTTCGCCAATGTCTATCCGGGCGAATTGTCGGGCGGCATGGCGCAGCGCGCGTCCATCTGCCGGATGCTTATCTCTAATCCCGCCGTGCTGCTGCTGGATGAACCGTTTTCCGCGCTGGACGAATTGACCCGCGATTTCATGAACATGGAATTGCAGCGCATCTGCGCCGAACAGCAATCGACCACGTTTCTGGTCACCCATTCGCTGGCCGAAGCGGTGATCCTGTCAGATCGCATTCTGGTGATGAAGCCGCGCCCCGGACGGATTGTCGAAGAAATCGTGATCGACTTGCCGCGTCCCCGCACGCTGGAGATGATCAACACACCCCGGTTCGGCCAGATCGTCGGTCACATCCGTGACCTGTTGGGTAAGGAGGCCTTTGTATGACCGACATTCCCGACAACATGGATGCCGACACGGTCTGGGTCGAACACGAGGCGCTGATCGACCGGATCCCGCGATGGGTGGCGATGCTGGGTCTGGCCATCGTCGTCATTGCAATCTGGGATTTGGCCACGGCGCGCATGGCCTGGGTATCGCCCATCATCCTGCCATCGCCGGGCGAAACGCTGTCCGATCTGATCTTTGTCGGCCGGAACCTGATCACCGGCGATTATATGCTGGACGCGCTTTGGACGACGACGCGGACAGTGTTCTGGGCGTTCCTGATCGCCGGAACCATCGGATTTTCGCTGGGCGTTCTGGTCGGAGAGACCAAGTTCGGAGAGCGCGCCGTCATGCCCTATCTGGTGGCCATCGACACCATGCCAAAGGTCGCCTTTGCGCCCTTGTTCATCGCGTGGCTGGGCTTCGACATCGCGTCCAAGGTGGCGCTTGCGTCCTTTATCGCCACTTTTCCTATCGTCGTGTCCACCGCTGCCGGGCTGTATGCCGCGTCTGAAAATGAACGGATGCTGTTCCGGTCGATGGGCGCAAGCCGGATGCAGACGTTGCTGCGGCTGAAGCTGCCGACGGGCCTGCCGCATATTTTTACCGGGCTCAAGATTGCCGCTGTCGGCGTCATGGCCGGTGCCATTACAGGCGAGTTTCTGGGGGGCGGCAAGGGTTTTGGCGCGTTGATCCGGCAATCGGCCAGCCAAATGGACACACCCCGCGTCTTTGCGTTGATCCTGTACTTGAGTTTGCTTGGCTTGTTGCTCTACTTCACCGTGGTCTGGGTCCAGCGGCGTCTGGTGTTCTGGAACAAGGCGGACAGGCCGGGTGGAGTGGGTTGATGAACGTGTCTGACAAGGCGCTGGGGGACACAAAGAACCTGTCAGAGCGCGCGCACGAACGTATTCGCCGCGACATTCTGAATGGTGAACTGTTCCCCGGCGAAAAGCTACAGATCGAGGCGATCTCAGACCGCTACGGCATCGGCATCGCCCCTGTGCGCGAGGCGCTGAACCGGCTTTCATCCGAAGGTCTGGTCGAACGCAAAAGTCAGCGCGGGTTTTTCGTGTCCGCCATCTCGATCGCCGATCTTGAGGAATTGGTGAAAACCCGCATCTGGCTTGAAACCAAGGCACTGGCCGAGTCGATCCGTAATGCTGATGACGCGTGGGAAGAAGCCCTGATCGTCAGCTATCATCGCCTTGCCAGGACGTTGCGGCGCCTGCCGACCCAGCCAGAACCCGAAAGCGCCGAAGCCTGGGAAACCCGTCACAAGGAATTCCACATGTTGCTGCTGGATCGCTGCGGATCAAGCTGGCTGCTTGGGTTCTGCTCGACCATGATGGATCAGGCCGTGCGGTATCGAAACCTTTCGATGAACGCCCATCCCAACCAGTTGCGCCGTGAAGGCGCTGCTGCGGAACACGAAGCGATCCTGAACGCAGCCTTGGAGCATAACGCAGACCGGGCGTGCCAACTGCTTGCGGACCACTATCTTGCCACGCTGGAAGGTCTGCGCCGGATCGTGGACGAAAGAGCGATGGGAGCAAGAAATCAGGATTAGCGGAAGTGAGTCCGTTGCCCTACTGTTGGTCCGCTTCATCACCTGAAGGCCCCAGCTTGACCCGAAATCTCCGCCTTGCGCGCCTTCTGAACGGCCCCTCGGGAGAGACCGGAATGGGCGGAATATTCGCGCTCGAACATTCCTTCAATCGGCTCACCTTGTGCGACTGACGCAATGATACTGCTTCGGATTGAGTTGATTGCCTGGGGCCGCAGAGCGACTTTGCCGCGAGACGGCGATGCACCCAGAGCGATAGGAACCCTGATGACCACCCTAGAGCTCACTCAGTCGTTCACCCGCTCATGCTGGCTCATCCCGCCTTCGGCCTACTGAAAGATCAAGGCGATCTCATCTTCACTTAGCAGCTTCCACTGACCGGGAGCCATGCCATCAGGCAGTGACAGACCGCCCAGACGTTCGCGGTGCAGTTCGTTGACGTGGTTGCCGGTGGCAGCAAACATGCGTCGCACCTGATGGTATCGGCCCTCGGTAACATGCAGCAGCACTTCAGTTTTCGAGATCACTTCCAGTTCGGCAGGAAAAAGTGGTTTGTCTTCCCCCGCCAGCAGCATGTGGCCCGAGGCAAACAGGTCGGCTTCGGTGCCATCGAGCGGGCGGGCCAGCTTGGCGCGATAGGTCTTCTTGACGTGGCGCTTGGGACTGATCACACGGTGCAGCAGGTCACCATCATCCGTCAGCAACAACAGACCGGACGTCTGCTTGTCCAAACGGCCGATGGTCGAGATTGGTGGATCGCGCCGCTTCCAGCGCTCGGGCAGGATGTCATAGACGAGATTACCAGCGTCTTTGTGCGAACAGGTCATTCCCAAAGGCTTGTTCAAAAGGATGACCATGCCCGCGAGGGAATCGAGCGCCTCGCCGTCGATCTGCATGCGGGTCGGCAAATCTGCTGTCACACGGATGCGTCTGGTGACGTCCAGAACCTCGGCAGCGTCCAGTATGATACCGCCAGCCCTGGCCATTCGCGCCATTTCGTTGCGCGAGCCATAACCCATGGAGGACAGTAGCTTGTCGACGCGTGAGGTTGGAATCTTCGCCATTATCTATTTTGGTTCCTCAAGTAGCCCGATGATGCGCCTTCGGTGACAGCACCCGTTCACCATACCGAATTCTTCAGGTATGACTCAACTATGATGACACGCACGATGGTTCGCAGACATGAAAAACCCCAGAGACAATGACTTCGCCGGTCGGCGCAATGAAGCGGCCGCTGCTAAGGCTGCCCTTCTCAAAGCACACCGCGTCACCAAGGACGCAGCAGACCTGACGCGCAAGGAGCGTGAGGCTGTATCGGCGGCAAGGACAGAACGGCATGCCGAGCGCGCACGGGAAAAGCTTGAAGAACAGAATGAAGCTCAAGCAGCGGCTGATGCAGAGAAGGTAGCAGCCGATGCTGCAGCCAAGGCGGAAGGGGAAGCCCAAGAAGGTTTGGAATTGGATCGTGTCGCTCGGGCTACGCAGGACGACGCCAATAAAAAGGCCGAGCGTGATCAGCGCTACGCCAATCGAAAGGCGAGGCAGCGCTGACAACTTGACCGCAGGGCACTGTCAAAGGAAACGGTTTTGAACGGGGCAGGGCCGGCATTAGCCTCGCCACATGCCCAGACCCAGCCCCTTCCGTTATTTCAAGACCAGCCCCGAGATCATTCGCCTGGCAGTGATGCTGTATATTCACTTCCCGCTGTCGCTGCGGAACGTCGGGGACCTGCTGCACGAACGCGGGATCGAGATCAGCCATGAGACCGTGCGCCACTGGTGGAACAGGGTGGGCCCGATGTTTGCTGCCAACATCGCGGCAGGCGCGTGGATGCGATGCGTGCCCACCGGCCACTGGCGCTGGCACCTCGAAGAAGGAATGGCAAGCAAGGGCCGATTGATGAGACCGGTTCGCCGCAGGCAGCTGCCTCGCTCGGGCGTTGACCACCTTCGAGGTCGCCGCCAAACGCCTGAGCTTCACGCTTGCGGCGAAAGAGCTGAACATCACCCAAGGTGCGGTCAGCCAGCAAATCCGCATCCTTGAAAAGGCATAGCAACTGCCGCTTTTCATCCGCAAGCACAACGCGCTGGAACTGACAGCGGCGGGCAGCGACCTGTTCGCCGCCGTCGCCGCAGGGCTTGATACGATCAGCCCGGGCGTGGGCCTTCTGCAACCAGACGGGCAACCCGAAACCGTGACCGTATCGGCCACCGACGGCATGTCGGTCTACTGGCTGAAGCCCCTGATGGAAACCTTCCGTGCCGACCATCCGTCAGTCGGCTTCGTCATCCTCGGCTCTGACGAGGATGATACGCTGCGCAACTATTCGGGCGTCGACATCGCCCGTCTGTGTGGCAACGAACCCATCGAGGTGGGTGAAGAGCTGCACTTCCTCTTTCCCGAAGTCGCACACCCTGTCTGTTCGCCGGACTATCTGGATACGGGTATCCACCCGTCGCGCCCTTGGTTGAAGGCAGGGGCAGCACATCGCGGCACGCAACGATCTGTCGGAGACCGAAGGGCCGGTTTGGGGCCACCGACAACTTGTCCTCAGCACGGCTGATCAGACGGGCCAGACCGTCAGGATCAGCGGAACGCCGACAACCACGACCAGAACCGAAAGCGGCGCGCCAAGCCGCGCGTAATCGCCAAACCGATAGCCACCAGGCCCCATGACCAGTGTGTTGCACTGGTGGCCGATGGGCGTCAGGAAATCGCACCCAGCACCGACCGCCACAGCCATGAGAAAGGCGTCAGGCCCCAGGCCAAGCCGGTCGGCAAAGATGACAGCGATGGGCGCCATGACCAGCACGGTTGCCGCATTGTTCAAAAACGGTGTGACCGCCATCGCCACCACCATGATCAGGGCAACCGCACCCCAGATCGGCAGTCCGGCCGCCACAGTCGAGAGCATATCGCCGATCAGTTCCGCGCCGCCGGTGGTCTGCAACGCCTCACTGACCGGGATCAGCGCGCCCAGCATGACAAGGATCGGCCATTCGACGGCCTCGTATGCGGCCTCGGCGCTGATCGCGCCGGTGACGATCATCGCCAGTGCCGCCCCAAAGAATGCGATGGCCACAGGAACAAGCCCAAGGGCCGTCAATCCCATCGCCGCGACAAGGATCGCCACCGGCAGGATATCCCGCCGAACCGACCCCAGTCGCAACTCGCGCTCTGCCAGCGGCAACAGCCCCAGCGCAACGATCCGGTCGGAAAGAATTGCAAGCGAGCCTTGCAGCAACAGCACGTCCCCTGGTTCCAGCGGGGTCTCGCCAAGCCGTTCGGTCATCCGTTTTCCCGAACGGGACAGCGCAACCAGATTGATCCCCTGTTCGTCGAACAGCTGCAAGCGCGCGGCACTTTTGCCGATGATCGGCGACGTGGCCTTGACCACGGCTTCGATCACGCCGATCCGTTCGGCTTTGTTTTCAGACGCCTTCGGTTTGTCTTGCCGCGCCAGCGTCAGACCCGTTTTGGTGACCGCGCGTTCAAGCCCGTCTGGCTGGCCCCTCAGTTGAAGGATGTCACCCGCGCGGATGACATGTTCGGGCAGGGTCACGGGGCGCCGGGCGCCGTCACGGATAACGCCGGTCACTGTGACCTCGCCATCGACCATGCCAAGAAATTCGCCAATCGTCTTGCCGATGATCTGCGCATCCAGTGGAACGCCAGCTTCGGAGTTGTAGTCGCTGATGTTGACCGCCTCGCCAAGCGAGGCCGTGGCACGCCGGTCGTGTGGCAGCAGGAATCGCGACGCGAACATCAGGAACACCATTCCGACCGCCGACAGGCCCAGGCCGACCGGGGCGTAGTCAAACATGCGGAACGGCTCGCCTGTCATCTCTTCGCGCACGCGCGAGACGATGATGTTGGGCGAGGTGCCGACCATCGTGATCAACCCGCCCAGCAGTGACCCGAAGGCCATCGGCATGAGGTAGAGCGACGGTGACGTGCCAGATTTCTTTGCGATCTTCAGCGCGGCAGGCATCATCATTGCCAACGCGCCGATGTTCTTGATCAGCGCCGACAGAAAAGTGACTGCGCCGACCAACACCAGAAGCTGCACACGAAACCCGTTCAGGCGACGTGCCAGCCAGCGCAGCACCATCTCGATCAGGTGCGACCGCCCGACAGCCGCGCTGACCACCAGCGCCGAGGCGACGATGATGACGATATCGTCACTGAAGCCCGAAAAGGCATCCGCAGGGGCCACCGTCCCTGCGGCGAGCGACGCCGCCAATGCCAGCATCGCCACCACATCGTAGCGCAGCCGTCCCCAGATGAAGAGCACCATCATGCCGATGATGATGGCGAAAGCATAGGACTGCAGCAGGGTCATGGTTTCTCCGCACTCAGTTGCTGACGTGCGATGCAATCAGTCCGTCAAAACAACGCTAACAGCAGGTTCATGGTTCCCCAGGTCAGCAGCAAGGATATTGTCGCCCACCACGCATTGCCGACGTCCCGCCACGAAATGCGGACCTGAAGCGGTAAATGGACACCGTGTTCAGGCATCCGATCCATTGGTATTGCTGTTGCACAAAGCCCGAATATAGGGTAGCCCCCTACCCTATGAGCCATACATCCCATCATAAATCGACGCTCCTTGCCCGTGTCCGACGCCTGAAAGGCCAGATGGAAGCGATCGAGCGCGCGCTGGAGGCGGATGCCCCCTGTGCCGATATCCTGAACCTTGCCGCTTCGGTCCGCGGGGCGACGAACGGCCTTGTCGTCGAACTTTTGGAAGATCACCTGCACAGCCATGTGGTCAAAGCCGAAGACGCTGCCGCGCGCGCAGTGGCTGCGACGGAACTGGTCGACGTCATGCGGAGGCATTTGAAATGACCACGAACCCATCTGCTCTGCATGATCATGTCTTCCTCGGGCAGGACCACGACCGCAACGAACGCAAAACCTGGCTGGTCATCGCCCTGACCGCGACGATGATGGTCGCCGAAATCGCCGCGGGGACGATCTACGGCTCCATGGCGCTGCTGGCGGATGGCTGGCACATGTCGACCCATGCCTCGGCCCTGTTGATCACGGCGCTTGCCTATCGCTTTGCACGCAGGAACGCCCGCAACCCGCGTTTCACTTTCGGCACCGGCAAGATCGGCGACCTTGCCGCCTTTGGCAGCGCGACCGTGCTGGCCATCGTGGCGCTGCTGATCGGGTGGGAAAGCCTGATCCGGCTTTATAGCCCGGTGTCGATCCGGTTTGACGAGGCTATCCTCGTGGCAGTGATCGGTCTTGTCGTGAACCTGTTGAGCGCATGGCTGCTGAAGGACGACCATCACCTCCATCACGGGCATCACCACCATCATGCCCATGATCATGATCACGAGGGCGACCACGACCACGCCCCCGCCGGGCATCGCGACAACAACCTGCGCGCGGCCTATCTGCATGTGCTGGCCGACGCCCTTACCTCGGTCATGGCGATTGCGGCGCTTTTGGCTGGGCGCAGCTATGGCTGGACATGGCTTGATCCGGTGATCGGCATCGTCGGCGCGCTGGTCATTCTGCGCTGGTCCTGGGGCCTGTTGCGCGACAGCGGTGCGGTTCTGGTCGATTATATCCCGATGGACGAGGATCTGCCTGACGAGATCCGCTCGGCCGTTGCCACACCGACAGATGAAGTCGTCGACCTGCACGTCTGGCAACTTGGCCCCGGCCATCATGGGGCGATCCTGTCCATCCTGAGCACCGATCCGAAGCCGGTCGCGGAATATCGCAAGCGTCTGTCTGGTCTGCACGAGCTGTCCCATGTCACCATCGAGGTGCAGGGCAAGGCTGTGTAAGGCTGTTGCGGGACTTATTTGGAAACCTGGGAAGCCCAGACAAACGGATCGGCGATGGCGGCACCCAGACCTTGGGTGCCGCCGGTCACCAGCGTTCAGTCGATCCGGTTCATCGCGCGACTATGACTGGTTCTTGGCATCTAGCGCGTCGAGCAGGGCAAAGAACGTGTCCTCGTCCTGATCTTGCGCCAGCGCCTCGCGCAGGAAATCGGCCTGGGTTTTTGGGGCCAGCCCCCCGATGGGCGGGTTGCTGTCCAGATTGGTCGGGAAGGGATACCCCTCGGCCGAGGCCGCGATGACGTTGCCCAGATTCAGCCCGGTCGCGCCTTTCAGCGCTGGATACAGCGCGCGCAGCATGCGCCTGCGGTTCACAGTCTCCATCGCGCGGCCAAAGGCGGACGACACCTGCAGCAGGTTCACCATTCGGAACCTGTCGGGGGTGTGATTGGTGCCCGCGCCGTGCATGACGGCAGGGTTGAAGAACAGAAGATCGCCCTTTTCCAGCGGCAGTTGCACATGGTTTGCGGCGAAATGTGCCTGAAACTCGGGCCGGGAAAAGGCCAAATATCCCTCAAAAAACTGCTGCGAGAAGGGCAGCAGCATCGTCGGGCCGGTCTCGACCGGCATATCGCAATGTGCGACGGCACCCTGCAGCGTCAATGTCGGCGATACCGCATGGATGTGGGCCGGAAACTGCGCCATCCGCGCGGCCGACATGAAGCCAAGGTGATAGTCGCGGTGCGGGGTCTGTGCCGCACCGCCCGGATTGACGCGGTTGACCTGCGCCGTCATCTGCGAGGCCGGGCCCAGCCACGCCTCTGCAGCCATGGCGATGCTGTGCGAACTGTAATAGGCGGCAAAGTTTGCAGGGTCGGCAAGGCAATGCTTTTCAAGTGAATTCCAGATCCGGTCATTCGCCCCCGGTTTGGCGAAATGGTCGCCGCCGCCCTTGGCCGCCTCTTTCTCGTCCGCGATGATCTGGTCGAACAGCACGCTGGCGCGGTCGATCACGGCATGATCGGAAAGCCCCTGACGGATCACGATGATCCCCGCACCATGGGCGAACACATTCGCCCATTCCTCCATCAGGGCCTGACGGGTTGCCGGATTGTCCGCGGCGGCATCGACCGTTGCGCCATCGTAGATCGGGATGTTGCGCGTCACCTGCGTGGCATGCGGCGTGTCAGCGGGGTTGGCCGTCTGGCCGACAATCTGGCGAAAGGTTTCGAAGTCGCCGCTGTCGGCGGTCAGCCAGACTGGGGTGCGTTGGGGTTTGGGCGTCTGGATGTTCATCTGGGCTTCCTCCGGGGTAGGTCCAAGGGTGGCGCAAATCGATGACGTGCGACAGTTGCCTTTCACCTCAAAAACACCTCAACTGTGGTGATGGCGTCCAAGTTCACCAACAAAGAGATCGCGCATCAGGCGGGGCTCAGCCTTGCCACCGTGGACCGTGTGCTACATGGCCGCGATCATGTGCGGGCGTTGACGCGCGAGCGGGTTCAGGCCGCCGAGCAAGAGCTGGAGCGTCAACACGCCGCCAGTCAGCTGCGCGGACACCGGGTGACGATAGACATCGTGATGCAGGCCCCCGAGCGGTTTTCATCCGCTGTGCGCGCGGCGTTCGAGGCTGAACTGCCGCTGATCCGCCCTGCTACCTTTCGCGCAAGGTTCCATTTGGCCGAAGTGATGGAAGAGCGCAAGATTGTCGCCCTGCTGCGGGCTATTGCGCGGCGGGGGACGCAAGGCATCGTGCTGAAAGCGCCCGCGACGCCCGGCATCGCTGCCTGCCTTTCCGATCTGGCAGAGCGGAAGGTCCCCGTGGTGACCTATGTCACCGATGTGGCAGCACCCCTGCGGCTGGCATATGTCGGGATGCAGAACGAACGCGCAGGGGCAACGGCGGCCTACCTTCTGAGCCGGATGGCCCCGCAGCTTCCCTCTCGCGTTCTGGTCACCCTGTCTAGCCGCGAGTTCGAAGGCGAGGATGCCCGCCGCGTCGGTTTTGCACGGTATCTGGCACAGAATGCGCCGCATCTGGCGATGACGACTGTGTCCGAAGGCTTTGGGATGAACCGGGCCACCGGCGCGCTGATCGGGCAGGCGCTTGAGGCATGTCCCGACATCGCCTGTGTCTATTCGATCGGGGGCGGCAACAGGGCAATCCTGGATGCCTTTGCCACAGTGGGGCGCGGCATCGATGTTTTCGCGGCGCACGATCTCGACCGGACCAACACCGAGTTGCTGAAAGCTGGCCAGATCAGTTTCGTGATTCATCACAGCTTCCGTCAGGACGCCCGTCAGGTCGCGCTTCTGTTCAGCAAGCATTACCGCCTGATCGATCCGCATGTGCACATCGAAGACACCGAGATCAGCATCGCCTGTCCGATCAATCTGACCTGACAGGCAGGCGTTGGTCATCCGTGCCCGACTGCCCAGCGGTTGCCATATGATCACGGCGCACCGCGGGCCATCAGTCGCGCGAAAACCGGGTCGGGGTCTTCGACTTCGGTCAGTCTTTTGGTGTCGATCACCCAGATGCGCGTGGCGACAGACCGCACGAAAGCGCGATCGTGACTGATAAGCAGGCAACCCGCGCCGTGTTCGACCAGTTCATGCTCCAGCATATCCTGACCTTCGATGTCGAGATGATTGGTTGGCTCGTCCAGCAGATAGAAGTTTGGCCGAACGAGGCGCAGCATCAGCATGGCAAGCCGTGCGCGCTGGCCGCCTGAAAGACGTGACAAAGGCGCTGTTTGCGCATCGATGGAAATCCCGGCCCCTGCCAGCAGGGTGCGCGCCTGCTGGTCTGACAGGTCGCTCGCGTGTTTTGCCGCCTCCCACGGCGTCCGAAAGGAATCCAGGTGTGACAGGGCCTGATCGGAATGGCCCACCCTTAGGCTCGCCGCGCCCCGCATGGCCGGGTCCGTGCCGGAAAGTGCTGCTTTCAGCCGGTTGAGCAGACAGGTCTTGCCGCTGCCGTTCGCGCCCAATAGCGCCACGCGGTCGCCATTTTCGATCCAAAGATCACCTGTGCGAAACAGCATCCGCCCATCCGGCGTGCAGATCGCGGTGTCCTTGATGGAGACCAGCGCCTTTGCATGGGTGCCGCTGTTGGTCAGACGGATCGCTCCGGCAGAGATTTCATGATGTGCAGGTCGTGCCTGTTCCTCCAACCGGTCGGCGCGTTCGGACAACTGCTTTGTCTTGACCACCAAGAGATCGGAGCCCGAGTTGATGCCGATGTTTTTCAGCTTTGCCGCCTGTTGCCGCAGCGCCCGGACCTTGCGCATGTCGTTACCGAATTGCCGACCGCGCGCCGTGTCGCTTTCTTCCAGCGCCGACACCGCATGCGAATAAGGCAGCGCAAAGGTCGCGCTATCCTCTGGCCGCAGGAACAGGGTGCGGTTGGTGACATCATCCAGAAACGCCCGATCATGGCTTGCCGCCACCACGGCGCAATCGCGGGGCAGGGTGGAGATAAACCGCTGCAACACACCGATCCGCGCGATGTCGAGGTGGTTTGTCGGCTCGTCAAGCAGCAGCAGGTCGGGTTCGACAGCCGCCGCCCTTGCCAACAGCATGGTTCGCTGCCAGCCGCCCGACAGGTCCCTTACCTTGCGGTTTCGCAAGCCCCCTTCGACAGCAAGGTCATCAAGCAGGATGTCGACCCGCCAGCTTTCCGCCTCTGCCGTCTCTGCGTCCAGCGCGTCGCGCACGGCATCGCGAAAGGTCAGGGGCCAAAGATGTGTAGGCGGGTCCTGCGGCGCAAAAGCAGCGATCAGCCCGCGCGCCCGGATCACGCTACCCGTCGTTGCGTCCTCCTGGCCCACAAGGACGCGCAGCAGCGAAGATTTGCCGCGCCCATTGGCGGCGACAAGGCCAAGGCGGTCACCCTTGGCGATCGAAAGGCTAAGCCCCGAAAACAACGTGGCGGTACGAGTCAGCGACAAGTCTTTGAGAGCGATCAGGGACATGGGGGTCTCATCTGGTCAGACACGCGCAAAATGCGCCCATTAAGGCTGACGATGAGACGGCGATGCGATCCCGGTCAGCCCCGCGACGAATGGCGCGGGGCAAAGACAGGTCCGGCGGTGCGGTTACGGATGCAGCGGTGCAACTCCGTCTTCTCCACCTGTTCGATCCAAGTTCAGACGATACTCAGTTTGCTCCGAACGGGCAACACCATCGACCCATTGGGTGCGTCAAACACGGTAACATTGCGATCAACCGGGATTCCGTGCAGATATCACCCATGAAGACGTCGGTGCCCAGATGCCGTTCGTGTCGCGTTCCTGGGTTTCAAAAAAGCTGCGCATGTCGCGTTCGATTTCTGGGCGCTTGGCTTCGGCAAGCTCTTCACCGGCCTCACGAAAGACCTCGCCCCCAGGCCCGATGGCCAAGGCAAAGGCGATGCATTCGTCGGGCGTCGTGCCGACCATTATCTTTTCATCGACACGGGTGAACGTGACATCCTCAAATCCCGCGCTTTTCATCATGAGGTGTACCGTCTCTTGATTGCCCATCGAAAACGGGCCCGGTCCGCATGTGTCGGCGTCTGCGCCCGGCGGCGGAAGATAGCGAAGCGTGATTTCCTTTGCTTCCTGCCAGGCCGGATTGTCCTGACGCTGACGCCAGACGATATGGGTCATCTGTCCTCCGGGCTTGAGCGCCTTGCGCATCCGGCGCAGGGCGGCCACCGGGTTGGTGAAGAACATCGTACCAAACCGTGCAACCACATAGTCAAACTCGTTCTCGGGAAGGGCCACTTCGGCATCTCCGCGCAAGAACTGAACGTGTCCAAGTCCCCGTCCGGCAGCGTCTTTTCTGGCTTCCACCAGAAATGCTTCGACACAATCAATTCCGACAACGCGACCTTCGGGGCCGACAAGCTCTGCCACCTGAAGCGACATGTCCCCCCAACCACAGCCGACATCCAACACTGACATTCCCTTTTTGATCGGCAAGTTCGGCAGCACCGCCGCGGAATGTCGCGACAGGCCGCCCTGAAGGATATGGCGGTATCTGGTGAACTTCGGCGCGAGAACGGCATTCCAGAATTTCACGAAATCCGTGTCTTCCGACGTGTCCATTTCCATGGCTGCCTCCGGTATTCAAGAAACAAAGATTACTATGGGCGGGGATTTTCACCAAGACCAAGATGCCAGACGGATCCGATGTCCAGGGACTAGGCCCCTTTGGGATCGGGGGGTATGAGCCTGACTTGCTGGCGGCGACGTCAAAGCCGCTGATGTCCATGTAAGGCCGGCAACCATGCTAACGGCCTTGGATTAGTCCCAGCCCGATCATGAACACCGCCCCGCCCAGAAGCACGCCAAGTGCGGGCATTTTCGGCACCATCTGCAACACTGCGAACGACGCGACGGCAAGCCCGATGCCGATCATGCCCGCATGCGCGGCGCGAAACAGCGACCAGATTGCCGCGATCACCAGCCCGGTCCCAAGCGGCACCAATGCTTGCCGCATGATGATGTGCCAGCGTTGGTTGCGGTGCGTGTTGGTCAGCCGGAAGACGACATAGGCGATCAGCGACGTCGGCAGATATACCGCAGCCGAAGCGACTGCCGCTCCCCAACCCCCTGCCACCTGCCAAGCGATCAGCGTGGCGATCGTGGTGCCCGGTCCGGGTGCTGCGCGCGATACGGCGAACAGATGGACGAACTCGGCCGCACTGATCCACTCCAGTTGCCGCACGGCGATCTGCTCAAGCCCTGCGATGATGGTGGCACCCCCGCCAAAGGAAGCGACCGACAGTGGCAGCATGACTTCGACAATCTCGAACAGCGAGACCTCAGCCATGTCTGGTCACTCATGCGACAAGAATGGCGATGGGTGCGGCCACAAGCACCACGCCCACCACCGGCAGCTGCAGGACGATGACGGCCAAGGCCACCCCGCCAGTGATCGCGAGTCTGCTCGGCGCGCGGATGATGCGCCGCAGACCAACCCATCCGATCTGGATCATCATGCCAAGCGCGCTGAATGCGACACCGGTCATCGCTGCGTCCAGTATGGAAGATTGGGGCAGAGCCGCCAGCAGAAGCAAAAGCCCAAGCGTCGCCAAAATGGGCGGCAGGATAAAGCCGACCAGGCAGGCCAGCGCCCCCACCGGGCCGCGCAACTGCTCGCCCAGAAAGATCACCAGATTGACGACATTCGCCTCATCACGTCGCTGATATTGGCAACCGGCAGCGCCCGGAACGCGGCGATCATGCTGTCGTCTGGGCCTTGGACGGTGGGGTGAATCTGAAAACCGAACATTATCTCTCCTTCTTGCCCTCAACGGGCGAAATGAACACTTGTCTCGCCAAGAATGGGGCTTGAGGCCGTGACCTTGCCCGCCCTGACCGGCAGCGGGCCAAGGCGCGCGCCGGTGATGATCACGGTGCCAGCCGTCAGGGGATGGCCGCGCTGTGCCGCGTGGGTCGCAAGCCAGATCAGACAGGGCAGCGCGTCGGACAGGCCCGCATGGCGTTGCGGCCCGATCATCGGCACACCGTCCTGCGCCAAAGCAAAGTCGAGCGCGCCAAGATCCAGATCACGCCAGTCTGCTATCCCTGGTGCGACGATCACGGCGGCATTGCTTTGCAGGTCGGCAATCGGGTCCAGCGTCGGCTGTTTGCGCCGATCGGCAAAAGACGATCCCAGCACCTCGATGGCAAGAGCAACCGTGCCGATGGCAGCCAAAACCTGTGCCTCGGTGGGATTGGGGGGCAGGTCGTGCGCCAGGACTATCGCTGTCTCGACCTCGACCTCCCCACCCGGCGGCAATCGCATTTCGCTGCCTGTCGGCAAGATCCACGCCTTGGGAATGACCGAACAGCGCGGGTCATCGTCCGGTTTTGGCGCCACCTTCCAGCCGCCAACCGCGCCGATCTGGTCAAGGATCGCATCCTGCACCGCATAGGCATCATCGAGGGTCGCAGGGGCGAGGCCATCGTCCAGACCCGATATGAGGGTTCGGTCGCGGCGCGCGGTCAAAAGCTGCTTTGCCGCACGGGTGATTGCGTTGGATTGGGTCATGCTGTCAGCGCTCCGGTCTGTCCGCGCAGTTTTTCCTCTTCGGGTCGCGAAGCGAGAAGCTGCTTGGTGTAAGAGTGTTGCGGGTTGTCAAAAAGTTCCGATGTGCTGCCCTGTTCGACGATTTGTCCGCCCTTCATCACGATGGTGCGGTCCGCAAAATCGCGCACCACCGGCAGGTCATGAGCGATGAAAAGATAAGACAATCCAAGCCGTTCGCACAGCTCTTTCAAAAGCTGGATGATTTGCGCTTGGATCGACACGTCCAGCGCCGAAACTGCCTCGTCACAGATGATGATCTCGGGTTCAAGAGCCAGCGCCCGGGCGATGGCTATGCGCTGGCGTTGTCCGCCCGAGAATTGATGCGGGTGACGGTCGGCGTGTTCGGGCAAAAGCCCCACCTGTTCCAGCAGGGCGGCCACACGTGCGGGCCACGCCTCGCGTGGAACGGTTCCATGGATCGCCCATGGCTCCGAGATGATGCGGCGGATGCTCATTGTGGGGTTCAGCGACGCGGTCGGATTCTGAAACACTACCTGGATATGGCGGCGCACTTCTTTCATACGGGCGGCATTACCGCCCAGCATTGTCTCGCCGCGATACAGAACGTCGCCTGACGTGGGATGGGTCAAACCCGACAGCGTGTTGACCAATGTCGACTTGCCCGAACCGCTTTCGCCGACGATGCCCAGCACCTCGCCTCGGGAAAGTGTCAGGCTGACATCGTCCAGGGCCTTGATGGTGCGGCCCGTCCCGGTTTTCAGCAGGCCCGAGGTCAGGCCGTAGTGTTTGGACAGCCCCCGAACCTCCAATATGATTTCGGACTTCAGGCCCCGGTCGGCTGCATAGCCGTGTCGGCCCGGAACCGAGGTCAGAAGCCTTTGGGTATAGGGATGCTGGGGCGACGCGAAAACTTGCGTGGTCGCGCCCTGCTCTACCACCTGCCCGTGCTGCATCACCACGACCGGGTCGGCGAATTCGGCGGCAACGCCCACGTCATGCGTGATCATCAGGATGCCCATGCCGGTTTCTGCCTGCAACTCGCGCAGCAGCTTCAGGATTTCGGCCTGAACGGTCACGTCCAGGGCCGACGTCGGCTCATCCGCGATCAGCACATCGGGGGACATGGCAATGGCGGCGGCAATCATCACGCGCTGGCGCTGCCCGCCGGAAAACTGATGCGGATAGTCGTGAAAGCGCCGCTCCGGTTCGGCGATCTGGACGCGGCGCGACGGCGTGCCGGTCGAGGTGGTCACCGCCGAAAGCACCGGCTCGATCCCGGTTGGTCGTTACGGCGAGCCAGCGGAATTCGGCGCGACAGTGGCCTTTCTTGCCAGCACAAAGGCATCTTATATCACCGGCTCGGTCATCCGCGTGGATGGCGGCCTTATCGCAAGCATCTGAGAGGCAAAATGACACTTGATCCGCAAACAATCACGACGCTGCAAGGCGTATCGACCGCAACCTTGACCACAGTCCTGTTGAAGAAGGGGCTGCGCAACGTCTGGCTGCGCGGCACCAAACCGATCCGTTCCGGTCAACCCCGCCTGGTCGGAGAGGCGTTCACGCTGCGCTTTGTCCCCGCGCGCGAAGATCTGGCGACCCCGGCAAGCTGGGCCTCTCCCATTTCGACCCGCGCAGCGATCGAGGCGATGCCTGCGGGCTGCATCGCCGTTGCGGATGCCATGGGCGTTCTGGATGCGGGCATCTTTGGCGACATCCTCTGCGCGCGGATGGTCAAGCGTGGCGTGGCGGCCTTGGTTACGGATGGCGTCATTCGCGACGCGGCAGGCGTGCTGGACACTGGCCTGCCGGTCTGGTGCGATGGCGTCGCTGCACCGCCTTCGGTTGCAGGTCTGACGTTCGTCGGCTGGCAAGAGCCTATTGCCTGCGGCGGGGTGGCTGTCTTTCCGGGCGACGTGATCGTGGTTGATCAGGATGGTGCCGTGCTGATTCCGCAGGCCTATCTTGCCGACGTTCTGGCCGAGTCGCCGGAACAGGAGCGGATGGAAGCGTGGATCATGGCCGAGGTGGACCGTGGCGTGCCGCTGCCTGGACTTTACCCGATGAACGAGGAAACCAAGGCACGCTATGCCGCGTCCCGGACTGCGACATGACGCTGGGTGTCACGACCAAGGGCGTCTATCCGATTGCGCCAACCCCGTTCACAGCGGATGACGCGGTGGACTTTCACTCGCTCGACCGGTTGATCGACTTTTACCGTGACAGCGGGGCGGCGGGTGTCACCATTCTGGGGATCATGGGCGAAGCGGCAAAGCTGGAACCATCGGAAAGCCGAGAGATCGCCAAAAGGGTCATTGACCGTGCAAGGATTCCGGTCGTCGTCGGTGTCTCTGCTCCGGGGTTTGGCGCAATGCAAAGCCTTGCGCGCGGCGCGATGGAGATGGGTGCGGCAGGCGTCATGGTTGCCGCCCAGCCGCACCTGCGCACGGACGAGCAGATCGTCGGGTGGTTCGCGCAGGCGATCGAGGCGATTGGCACCGACGTGCCTTGGGTTCTGCAAGACTATCCGCTGACGCTGACCGTGCAACTTTCCGTGCCGGTGATCGCAGGTCTGATGACGGCGCACCCCTCTTGCGTGATGCTGAAGGCAGAGGATTGGCCGGGGCTCGAAAAGATTTCCGCCCTGCGACGGATGCAAGCGTCCGGTGCCTTGCGGTCGTTCTCTATCCTCACAGCGAATGGTGGCCTGTTCCTCGACTTCGAGGCATGGCGCGGGGCGGACGGGTCTATGACCGGGTATGCGTTCCCTGACATGCTGATCGACCTGCACCGTTTGCAGGAAGCGGGTGATCGCGAGGCGGCGCATGACCTGTTCGACGCCCACCTGCCGCTGATCCGCTATGAGCAGCAGCCCAATGTCGGCCTTGCAGTGCGCAAGCATGTGTTGAAACGGCGTGGCCTGATCGCCCATGACGGTCTGCGCAGACCTGGCCCCGTGCTGAGTGAGCTGGCGATGGTCGAGATCGACACGCTTTTGACCCGTCTGGCCCGCAAGGACGCGCGTGCACGGATGTGACAGCGCAAGGCACGTCACTGCGCTGGGCGATTGCCACCGCCGACGGACGGTTCTGAAAGGTGCAATGCGTGCCGGTCAGACAGCTTGCGGCGCATATTCAGGATCACGTTGATGCTGACTGACGTAACCCTAAGTGGCCCGCAAAGGCGTTTATCTCAGCAGCCACTTGATCCGGAACTTCCCAATGCGGATTGTGTCCGACGTCGGCAAAGGCCGCGGATTGCATTGGGGCAAGGGCGGCAACCAAATCTGCATGGTGCGAAGGCGGAAAAATCTCGTCGCACTGGCCGGAAAGGACCATGCTGGGAATCTGCAAAGTCTGGGCAAACGGCCGCAAATCAGACCTCTCCAACAATGCAAGGCATGCCTGCCAGTCGCGCCGCCGCATACCGATACACGAGGCACGCAACGGATCAATGAACGCCGCAGGCACCGGACGGCTGCACGCATACCATGCGTTCAGGAACGGATGGTCGATCGGTACGGGATCGGGAAGATTGCCCATCTGCGACATCAACGCCCGCAGCGCCGACCCGCCGGGCCTGAGGCTGCCGGACAATGTGACCAGACCCGCGACAGACAATCTGTTCCTCAGGGCCAGTTGAACGGCCACCAAAGCGCCCATGGAATGGCCGACAAGAATGACCTGCCCAAGACCAAGCTGTGCCACAACGGACTCGATATCCATCGCGAATGTGTCGACGTCCGTTATGTCGCCCCGAAAGGACGCGCCATGGCCGCGCAGATCAGGGATAAGAAGGTGGCGCCCGGCCAAGTGTGGCAGAAGCAGGCGAAAGCTTGCCGCACAGTCGGTGAAGCCATGGATCAAAACCAGGGCTGGCCCACGCCCTGCCTGTTGGTGAACGTTAAGCCACCCCCCGCACGGCAGAGTAAAGCGCCGAGCAGGGGGCATCACCGGCAGGATTGTCATAGGCCGAGGGCGTCTTTCACCGCCGGAAGGCCGGCCTCGCCACCCGAAGTGGTCACACCCGCAAGCCACGCGTCCAGGACATCTGGATGGGCCTGCAGGATGCGCTTTCCCGCCTCGCGCGGGTCAAGCCCGTCGTTGATCAGAAACCCCATCCCCTCGTTCTCGAATTCGATATCGAAGACAAGGTTTTGCAGAAAGGCCCCGACATTCGGGCATTCCGCAAGATAGCCCTTGCGAACTTGTGTGCTGACAGTGGCGGCCCCAAAATTCGGTCCGTAATGCGCGTCTCCGCCTGTCAGATAGACAAGATCGAAGGCGGTGTTCATCGGGTGGGGGGCCCAGGCCTGAAACACAACGAACTCTTCGCGCGCCACCCGGCGCTGCACTTCCAACAGCATCGCCGTCTCGGAGCTTTCCACAACTTCCCATCCTTCAAGGCCGAAAGCGGGGTCCGCGATAACATCGAACATCAACTGGTTTGAACCGGGTTCAATGCCGTGCATCTGTTTGTTGAACTGATCCGAAAAGGCAGCCAGATCCGCAAAGTCCTTGACCCCGGCCTTGGCAACATAGGAAGGGACGGCGAAGGTGTACTTTGCGCCTTCAAGGTTGATGCGAACCCGCTCGACCGTGCCCTTGGTTTCATAGGGTTCAGCATAGGTTTGCATGGCCGGGTCCCAATAGCCCAGAAAGGCATCAAGCTGGTTGTCGTCCAGACCCTGATAGATGACCTCGATTCCCAGCAGGTCCGATTCAACGGTGTAGCCAAGCCCTTCCAGCACAACCGCCGCCACGCCCGTGGTCAGGGCGAGGTCGTTCCACCCCGGTTCGGCCAGGCGGACGGTGGCACAGCTTTCCGGTTCTGCCGCGAACGCCGGCAGTGACAGGCACAACAAGGCACAAGCGGACATCGCAGTTCTGTTCATGGCGGGCTCCTGGGATTGACTGTAGGGTTGGGTTATTGACCGATTGGACAGTAAGTCATCTGAAAAGTCAAAGCTTGAGTTTTGTGTCCGAATGCTTGACCAGAAGGCAAGGAGATCCGAATTGGCTTTGCGATCGATCAGCGACATCCGGCGACAGGAATTGCGCAGCGCGGCGTTTCGCGTGCTTCAGCGCGAGGGGGTGCATGGAACGACTTTGGAAAAGGTTGCGGCCGAAGCGGGTGCCTCAAAAGGCATCGTGCTGCATTACTTCCGGTCGAAGGCAGAGCTGTTCGAGCAGGTCATGCGCGAGGCGAACATGGTGCTGCGTCAGCGCGTGAACGCCCGGCTTGCCAAGGCAACGACGCCGCAAGAACGTCTTGTAGCCGTGATCGAGGGGAACTTTGAGCCGGACATGTTTGCACCGCCCGTCTGCCACGCGTGGCTGTCGCTGTGCGAACAGGTGCCGCGCGACCTGGCGCTTGCCCGCGTGCAGCGCGTGATCCACGCGCGGATGCATTCAAACCTGATGTCCGGTTTGCGCCCGCTTTTGCCGGATTCAGAGGCCAAACTGAAAGCACTGCAAATCAGCGCTTTGATTGACGGTCTGTGGCTGCGCCTTGGCCTTTCGCCGGGTTCCGTGACGCCAGAGCAGGCCATCGCCGTCACCCTTCGGACACTAGGCCCCGAGCTTTCCCCCCGCAGCTAAAAAACACATGCGCGGCCCAAGCATCAGGCGGTAACGTGCAGCGTCACCATCACACCGACACGCCGAATACCCAGCCGACCCCCGCCGTGATGGCCATCGCAGCCGCCCCCCAGAACAGCACACGCGCCGTGGCCCGCAGCTTTGGCGCGCCGCCCGCATGTGCGCCCAAGGCACCAAGCCCGGCAAGGCTGAGCAAGGTCGCGGCCACGACCGCAGGGATGATCTGCGCCTCAGGGGCAAGCGCTGCAGCCACCATCGGCACGGCAGCCGCAGCGGTAAAGGTCAAGCCCGACGCAAAGGCTGCCTGCAACGGGTTCGCCGCATGCACCTCTGATAGCCCCAACTCGTCCCTCACATGCGCGCCGAGTGCATCCTTTTCCGTCATCTCGCGCGCCACCAGCGCCGCCGTCTGGGGCGACAAGCCGCGGGATTCGTAGATCGAGGCCAATTCGCGCTCTTCCGCCTCGGGCGTGTCGATCAGCGCCTGCTTTTCCCGCGCAATATCGGCGCGTTCGACATCCGCTTGCGAACTGACCGAAACATATTCCCCCGCCGCCATAGACATCGCCCCGGCGGCAAGTCCAGCGGCCCCCGCGATCAGAATGGCGGCGCGGCTTGGATCGGCGGCGGCGACACCCACGATCAGCGACGCGACCGAGACGATCCCATCATTCGCGCCCAGCACGGCGGCCCGAAGCCATCCGGCGCGGTCAAGGTAATGCAGTTCTTCATGGGCGGATTGATAGGCAAGGGTCATGGGAACTGTTCCTTCTGGTTCAATCGATCAGGTTGCAGGCCGATGCTGGCACGAAAGCCATCGTTTCGACCGGGGATGGGTGAGTGCAGTTCAAGCGTCGATCCGATGCGCCCGGCAATGGTCTGGACGATGGCAAGCCCCAGCCCGCTGCCGTCGCCGCCGTTCGACCGCACGAAGCGGCCAGTCAGCCCGGCAAGCCGGTCGGCAGGTATCGCCGCGCCGCCGTTTTCGACGGACAAATTTCCCGACGTGTCCAGCCGTACCGAAACCGCGCCGTCCCCGCCATGCCGCAGTGCGTTCTCGATCAGGTTCCGCGCAACGATGGCGACTGCGTCAGGGTCAACGGTCGACAGCACGGCGACATCCGGCAGGGCAAGTTGCAAGCGTTCCGCATCGGGGCCATGGTCGAAGTCCCGCGCCACTAGCGACACGATGGTGCGGATGTCGGTTGGTTGATCCGCGACCAGCCGCGCCCCCTCGGCGCGGGCAAGTTGCATCAGCTTGACCGACAGCCGCGTCAGACGTTTCAGCGTGGCCTCTATGTCATCCGCGCGTCTGCGGGTCTCTGCATCCGGTGACTGCTGGCGCAACCTTTGCACCTGCGCCAGCGCACCGGCCAGCGGGGTGCGCAATTCATGCGCGGCATTGGCGGCGAAACTGCGTTCGGCGGCAAAGGACGTCTCCAGCCGCGCCAGCAGGTCGTTCACCGTCGCTGCGATGGGGCGCAATTCAGCGGGCAAACCGGCCTGCGCCAAGGGCGTAAGGCGCGTCGCGCCCCGCTGGGCCAGCTGGTGGCGCAACCGGTCCAGCGGCCGCAATCCAAAGCCCAGACCGTAAAAGATCGCCACCACGCTGAGCGGCACCATCACCAGCAATGGCAAGGCCAATGCAACCGCCATTTCGATGCCCACCTCGCGGCGGTGCGACAAGGGTTCGGCGATGGTCAGGATCACCGTTCCGCTGACCGCCGCCTCTTGATAAAACCGCGAGCCTTTCGCGGCAAAAAACCCCGCCCCGTCGAACAGCGGGAAATCCGAAGGCGCTGCCCGATGCGAAGTCAAAAGCACGGCACCCGTCTGATCCCGCACGACATAGGTGAAGTGTTCCTCATGCGCGGCAAGCCCCGTCACACGGCGCGTGATCCCCGCCTCTTCGCGGTTCAACACATCGACCACGGCAAGTTGCAGGATGCGTTGCCCCGTCTCTTGCAGGGCACTGTCAAAGACCTCGTCCAGCTCGTTCGACAGCAGCTTGGCGGTCAGGGCGGCGGTCGCCATCCAAAGCGCCGCCACGATCAACGACAGCGCCACAGCCGAACGGATGCGGATTGACGCACCCTTCATCGGACACCCAACCGATAGCCAAGTCCGCGCTCCGTCACGATCACATCGGCCCCCAGTTTCTTGCGCAGGCGGCTGATATGCACCTCGATCGTATTGCTCTCAATCTCGGCATCATAGGAATACAGCCGCTCTTCCAGCACCGCCTTGGACAGCAACTGCCCCGGTTTTTGCAGAAAGGCTTCGAACAAGACCCATTCCCGCGCGGTCAAGGGCACGGGCTTTCCCGCCCGCGTCAGGCTGCGTGCGGCGATATCGATGGACAGGTCGCCCAGTTCGATGCGCGGGTTGGGGTTTCCCGCATACCGGCGCGACACAGACCCGATGCGCGCCGAAAGCTCGGTCAGGTCAAAGGGCTTGACCAGATAATCGTCCGCCCCTGCGTTCAGCCCGTCGATGCGGTCCGACACCTGATCCAGCGCCGTCATGATGATCACAGGCGTGCGGTCACCTTTGGCCCGCAAGCCGCGCAGAAACGGCAGGCCGCGTCCGTCGGGCAACATCAGATCAAGGAGGATCAGATCGAAGTGCGCCGCAGCCATCGCATCGCCCGCCTCGTCCAGTCGTGGGGCATGATCGACCGAATGCCCCTCGCTTTCCGCCTGCTCGCGCACGGCCCCTGCGATCACGCGATCATCCTCGACCAGCAGTATGCGCATCTGCGTCCCGTCCCTGGCCACCCAGTGGGCCATTTTGTCGCGCTGTTATCCTGCGAACCTGACGCCGACCTGAAGCAGATTTTCGTGACGCTTCAGGCCGGCGTCAGCTTCGCAAGGCAAAAGCGCGATATCGAAGCCAACCGGAGTGTTCCGCATGATCCGCCTGTCAACAAGCCTAGTGTTTGCCTGCCTCATGGCGGCCGCTCCGGCAAGGGCCGAAGAGGATTGCGCGGTTCCGATGGCAAAATGGCAGCCGCGTGACGCGGTCACAGCCGTTGCCGGACAGAACGGCTGGCGTGTCTCGCGCATCCGCCTTGACGATGGCTGCTACGAGGTGTCGGGCCTGGATGCCAAGGGTCGAAAGATCGAGGTGAAGCTTGATCCCGCCACGCTGTCGATCATCGAGATGGAGTTCGAAGAAGAAGAAGGGGTCGACGATGACGACGACCACGAAGGCGACGAAGACGACCACTGATTGAACCGCGAACCACCCAAAAGAAACGGAAATATCGACATGAAGCAGGCAATCACCCTTCTTATCGCCGGCAGTGCCATGGGCCTTGCAAGTGCTGCCTTTGCGGGCAGCACAACAGGCGGCGCACATGAGCGCGCCTTCGCAAGCCCGACAAGTATCGAGTTTCAGGTGCTGTCCGTCAGCGGCGACGATGACGACGAAGAGGGCTGGTTCTGGTCAAGGTCCCGCGAAGACGAAGACGACGATGATGACGACGATGATGACGACGACGATGACGATGATGCCTGCAATGACGACGACGACGATCACAACGGCTGCGCGGCAGGAAATGCGGGCAGTGCGGCACCAGCGGGCACCGTTGCCCCGCCCAAGAACGGCCTTTTCACCAACGGCACCGCGCCGCAAGTCATATCGAACTGAACGGAGCACGCCATGAAACCGCTTCTCGCAGCCCTTGCGCTGACCACCGCCATCATCGCCCCCGGACTGGCAATTGCCCGTCCCGTCACCCTGACCACGAACCTCGCGCCGTATGGCGGGCCGGGGGCATATCTGGCGATCTACATCACCGATCCGTCCGGCGCCTATGCGGGCAGCCTTTGGATGGCGGGTGGAAAGTCGAAGTATTACAAACACCTGTCCGACTGGACACGTCTGACTGGTGGGGATGTAGCGCAGGTTGACGGCATAACGGGGGCCAGTGTCGGCTCGGGTCGCAGCCTTGGGTTGACCATGGACCTTGCGGATGCACTGTTTGATGCGGGCTACACGCTTCACATCGACGCCGCCGCCGAGGACATGCGTGACAGCCCGAACGAGATCGCCGTACCGCTGACGACCCAAGGCGCAGGCCAAGCCGTGCAGGGCCGCCGCTACATCGCCGATTTCAGCTACGCTTTCTGACAGGTTTTCCCATGCTTCGCGCGCTCCACCGCTGGCCCGGCCTTTTGGCCGCCGTCCTTTTGCTTGCCCTGTCGATCAGTGGTGCGGCGCTGTCGGTCTTTCCGACGGTCGAGGCGATGTCGGCCCCCGCCGCCGTGACAGGGCAAAGCGTGGCCGACCTTGCCGGCAAGGTTCTGGCTGCCCATCCCACCGTGGAACAAATCCGCCGCGCCCCATCTGGCCGGATCACCGCCTATTGGTTCGACGGGAACACACCGGGTTCCGCGGTGATCGACCCTGCAACCGGCCAGAACATCGGCAGTGACGATCCGTCACGCCTGAAGACATGGCTGACCGATTTCCACCGCGCGCTTCTGCTGGAAGATGCCGGGCGCATGACCACCGCAGCAGGCGCCTTGGTCATGCTGCTGCTGGCGGCATCCGGCTTTGCCCTGATCGCCCGCCGCCAAGGCGGGCTGCGCAAATGGTTTGCCCTGATGCGTGGTCCCCTGGCCGGGCGTTGGCACGGCGAATTGGCGCGCATCGCTGTCGTCTCGCTTGCCCTGTCCGCCCTGACCGCCCTTTGGATGACGGCTGCGACATTCGACTTCGTTCCGGCTGACGAGGCCAACCCCGACTTTCCATCACAGGTCAGCGGTCTGAGTGGCCTGTCCCCCGCCGCCATGCCCGCCCTTGCCGCCATCGCCGTTTCCGACCTGCGCGACCTGACATTCCCCTATGCCGGTGACGCCACCGACGCCTATGCCCTGACCACCTCTACCGGAGCGGGATACGTCGATCAGGGAACAGGCGCGGCGCTGGTGTGGCAAACGAACGGCCACTGGACGCAGATCGGCGAGTGGATCTATCTTCTGCACACAGGCGAAGGTGCCGCCCTGTGGGGGGCGTTTCTGGGCCTTCTTACCCTTGCGGCCCCGGCCCTTGTCGTGACAGGCACATCCATCTGGCAGCGCAACCGGAAGAACCGGCAGTCCCTAGCGCTTGCGGGCATGGCGCGTGCCGATAACGCCGAAACCGTAATCCTTGTCGCGAGCGAAGGCGGCAGCACATGGGGCTTTGCCAAGGCGCTTGGCACCGCCCTGCAAGCGGTGGGGGGCAGCGTCCACCTTGCGCCACTATCGACCTTTGCGCCCGCAAGTTACATGAAAGCCGCGCGTATCGTGATCATGGCAGCCACTTGGGGCGACGGCGACGCACCCGCAGCTGCTCGCAATGCCTTGAACCTGATCGCAAGTGCTGGGCCACACCCGACAGCCCGACTGTGTATTCTGGGCTTCGGCGATCGCAATTTTCCCGCCTTTTGCGCTTTTGCCGAAAACCTTGACGCTGCGGCCCGCACTGCCGGATGGCAGATGCTTCTTCCCCTCGACCGTATTGACCGCCAGTCGGCCCAGGCCTTCGCCCGTTGGTCCGAATCCCTGGGCAAGGCTATCGGTCTGCCGCTGTCCGTGTTTCACCAGCCGGAACCGCCCCGCACAACCGCACTGACCCTGACCTTGCGCCGCGATTATGGTCAGGCCGTGCAGGCCCCCACAGTCATTCTGCGATTTGCCCTTCCACACGCCCCGCTTCTTGACCGCCTTGGCGGCCGCAGCCTTGCCCGATTCCATGCGGGTGACCTGATCGGCATCCTGCCCCAAGGCAGCGCCGTGCCACGTTATTACTCGCTCGCCTCGGGCACCGAAGACGGCTTCGTGGAAATCGTCGTCCGCAAGCATCCGGGCGGCCTTTGTTCGGGCCAACTGCTCGACCTTCGGCCCGGCCAATCCATCGCGGCCTTCATCAAGCCGAACCCCTGCTTTCGGCCCGACCACACGGATGCCCCCCTAATCCTCGTTGGGGCTGGCACCGGCATCGGCCCGCTGGCCGGTTTCATCCGCGCCAATGCCCAACACCGCCCGATCCATCTCTGGTTTGGCGCGCGCCACCCCGACGCCGACTACCTGTATGCCGACGACCTGAAGGACTGGGCGGCCAATGGCCATCTCGCCACACTGTCCACTGCCTTTTCCAGAACTGCGGCCCGCCAGCACGTGCAAGACCGCTTGCGGGCCGATGCCGACCGTATCCGCGGGCTTATGTCCAAAGGCGCCCATGTCATGGTCTGCGGGGGGCGCGACATGGCACAAGGCGTGCGCGAGACGCTGGCCGAAATTCTTGCTCCGGCCGGGCTCGCCCCAAGCGCACTGAAAGCCGGGGGCCGCTATGCCGAAGACAGCTACTGACCCCGCACCCGCCGCCCTGTCGGGACGGACGATGGGCACCGGTTGGAGAGTGCTGATCGATGCACCCATCACCGCCGCTGCCCGTTCCACCCTGCACGCCGAATTGCAGCGCGCCGTGGACGAGGTCGACCACCAGATGTCCACATGGAGGCCCGACTCCGCGCTGATGCGCTTTAACGCAGCACCGGTCGACCAGTGGGTTGCCCTGCCACATCACCTGTTGACAGTGCTTGATGCCGGACTGGCCGTCAGTGCACGAACCGGGGGCGCCTTCGAAATGAACCTCGGCGATGCTGTCCGCGCCTGGGGCTTTGGTCCCGACGCCATCGACTTTGCCAACATAAGCGTGGCGCGTGCAGCGCCACCGATAGCCGCGACATCGGTTCTGGAACTCGACAGGGTCGCGGGGCTTGCCCGCAAGGGGGCACCCTTGTCGCTCGATCTGTCCGGCATCGCAAAAGGTTATGGTGTGGACCGCCTTGCCGAAACACTGATCCGTCACGCCATCCCACACGCCCTTTGCGCCATTGACGGTGAGGTGCGAGCGATTGGCACCCGCGCCGATGGCACGCCGTGGTCCGTCGGCGTCGATGCGCCTGACAGTCCGTTGCGCGGCGGCCATTCCGTCATCGCGCTTGAAAACGCGTCGGCCGCGACATCGGGCGATTATCGCCATTTCCTGACGATCCACGGCACGCGCCTGTCGCACACGATGAACCCCGCCACCCGCGCGCCCATGGTCGGCGCACCCGCTTCGGTCACAGTCCTTGGCCAATCCTGCATGATTGCAGACGCAATGGCGACGGCCCTGATGGTTCTGGGTGTCGATCGCGGCACCCGGTTGGCCCGGTCACAAGGTCAGAGCACGCTTTTCCTGACCCGCAGCGGCGAAGCTACCGGCACCGGATTGTTTTCGGACCGATAGCGATAGCAATGCGGTTCGAGTGACGTCATCTTTTCAGTCCGGTCCAACCATCTGGTATGTCATGGCCTGCGCAGACAGCTTGAGGCAAACGCCGATACCTGCGTGCTTCGGGGGATGCTCGTTTCCCCCGAAGCACCGGCTCTGACATCTCTTTGGTGTCACTTCAGCTTGATGCAGAAATGCTTTCTGACCGGCTTTTCGATCATCCAGGTGCCCATAAAGCCAGGCTCGACGGTAAAGGCGTCGCCGGGGCGCAGGGTCACGGGGGCGCCGCCATCCGGCGTGATGGTGATCTGCCCGTCGATCAGGTGGACAAACTCGTAGAACTTGTAGGTGGCGTGCCATGTGCCTGGCGTTGCTTCCCAAGTGCCGCTGATCACGCTGCCATCGTTTGAGGTATGTTGCACCCAGGTCTTCATGGTCGGGTTGCCCTCGACCTTGGTCCATCCGTCAAGGTCGGTCAGCATCGGGTCGGGCCCCGGTGCGGGAAAACGGAACACCATATCGCTCATGTCGGTCCTTCCAGAATGTGCTTCGGTCAGTGTTTTGTCGTATGGTTTCACCGGCAAGCTGACAAGGGCCAACCACTGACGGCCCGGAACCGGATGGATAAGCGGAACGGTTCACGAACCGCGCTTGATGCTGTGCGTGTTCACTTGCATATGCAGAACGTGGCCAGAAACGACAAGGGGGCGACCATGTTCATCCGAGAGGCAACCGCATCAGACGCCGCGCATCTGGCGCGCTTTATCAATATGGCGGCGGATGACCTGCCATTGCATTTCTGGCAGAAATCCGTTGGCTCCGATGCCGACCCTTGGGCCTACGGTCAGGAACGCGCCGCGCGGGACACCGGAAATTTTTCGTATCGGAACGCCTGGCTTGCAGAGGTGGATGGCAAAGTTGCGGCCTGTCTGTTGGGCTATCCTGCCGACGACACGCCGGGGCCAATCGACCCCGAAACGCCCGCGATCCTGGTCCCGCTTTTGGAACTCGAAGCGTTGGTGCCGGGGTCGTGGTATCTGAACGTGCTTGCGACCTATGAACAGTTTCGCGGCAAGGGGTGCGGCAGCGCCTTGCTTGCCCACGCCGAGGGTGTTGCGCTTCGGTCCGGGCTTGGGACGATCAGCCTGATTGCCGAAGACACACATCTAGATGCGCTGCGCCTATATCGGTCCAAGGGTTTTCGCGAAATCGCCCGTCGTCCGGTTACGCAGGGCGACTGGCGGGTGGATGCACAGGAATGGATTTTGTTAACGAAATCGGTCGGCTGAAAACGATCCTGTCCGTCGGTTGTGGGACGAAAAACGCGCCACCCTTGCGGATGGCGCGCCTTGCCCTCAGCCTGACCGGAGGGGGTCAGTCCGCAGCGGCAAGCTGTTTTGGCAGCTTGAACGTCCAGACCATACCGCCTTGGTTCAGGTAGTTGACCTTCTTGGCAACCTCGCCCCCCCACAGCGGCACAGCGCCACCCCAGCCTGACACGACGGACACATACTGCTCTCCGTCCTGTTCCCAGGTGACGGGCTGGCCGACGATGCCCGACCCGGTCTGGAACGACCACAGCGTTTCGCCTGTGGTGTCGTCCAGCGCCAGGAATTCCCCCTCGGGCGTGCCAAAGAACACAAGGCCGCCAGCGGTGGTCATCACGCCACCCCACAGCGGGGCCTCGTTCTTGTATTCCCACTTCCATTCGCCGGTCATGGGATCGATCGCCTTAAGGCTGCCGATGTGGTCTTCATAGTTCGGCTTGATGGTAAAACCCGACCCCAGATAGGCCGCGCCTTTCTTGTAGCTGACAGGCTCGTTCCAGATGTCCATGCCCCACTCGTTCGAGGGGACGTAGAACAGGCCGGTGTTCTGGCTGAAGGCCATGGGCATCCAGTTCTTGCCGCCCAGGAACGACGGGGACGAAAACACGATTTCGCCTTTTGCCCCATCCGCCGCCGCGGCCGGGTTTCCGGGGCGGTTTTCCTCGACATAGATCGGGCGGCCGGTTTCGTCGATGCCGCTGGCCCAGGTGATGTCTTTGACAAAAGGCCATGCATTCAGGAATTTGCCGTCCTCACGGTTCAGCACATAGAAGAAACCGTTTCGGTCGGCGGTCGCGAATTTCTTGGCACCGTCCTTGTCGACAAAGGACACCACCTCGTTCACGCCGTCATAATCCCAGCCTTCGCGCGGGGTGGACTGGAAGTGCCACTTGATCTCGCCCGTGGCGGGATCGATGCCGATGCGGCTGGCGGCGTAAAGGTTGTCGCCAGTGTTGCCGTCAACCGGGGTGCCCGCGTTGCGCAGATGGCTGTTCCACGGGGCCGGGTTGCCCGCACCAAAGATCAGCGTGTCTGTGTCGGCATCATAGCTGCCGCCAAGCCAGGTCGCGCCGCCACCCGTTTTCCACATATCGCCCGGCCAGGTCGCGTTCAGCGTGCCGGTCATGGTGGACGGCTGACCGTTCAGCGTGCCGACATGCCCTTCGATCACCGGGCGGGTCCAGACCAGATCGCCGGTTTCGGCGTTGCGGGCCTGCACTTCACCGACAATGCCGAATTCGCCGCCCGAATTGCCGGTGATCACCAGTCCATCGACGATCAGCGGCGCTGCGGTATAGCTGTATCCTTCCTTGTATTCCGCGATCTTCTTGTTCCAGACGACATCGCCGGTTTTCAGGTTCAGCGCGACGATCCGCGCGTCCAGGGTGCCGAAATAGATGTTGTCGCCATAGATCGCACCGCCCCGGTTGACCACGTCACAGCAGGGCAGAATGCCTTCGGGCAGGCGGGCATCGTACTGCCACAGCTCGTCGCCGGTCTTCAGGTCGATGGCGTACAACCGGCTGTAAGACCCGGTGATATACATCACGCCGTCATGGATCAGCGGTTGGGTTTCCTGTCCGCGCTGCTTTTCCCCACCAAGCGAGAATGCCCAGGCAGGCAGCAGGTTCTGCACGTTGTCACGGTTCAGGGTTTCGAGGGGGCTGTAGCGTTGCAGGGTGCGGCCCATGCCGTTGGTCAGCACGTCGCCGGGTGTGGTGGCATCGTTGGCAAGATCTTCTTCGGTCACACCTGCATACGCCGGGCTTAAGGCGATCATGGCAGCCGTGACCGCGATCAGAAAGCGGTTCATCGGGTTTCCTCCCTGTGGTTTTCACCGACCGACCAAAGTCACCGCCCCCTCCGACAGGGACCAAGGTCACGCAGCGATCATCCGGCGGGCAAGGCGGGGCGGATATTGCACATTGGTCGTAAAGGTATTGATTGCAGACCCGGCGCATCAGACATCGTCACGGGGTCAAAGGGGGGCGGCCGATGCGAGCCGCGCCATACGCATTGATTTGATTTGCAAATCGCGCCCTTTTCGCCGCCCTGTCAGCACGCTAAACAAATGGACGACACGAAAAAGCGCAGCCGCTGCGCGACCAAAGTAGCAGGCTTCGATTGCCCCGGACCTGTGCCCCCCTGCTTTGGTCCCATTTCAGGGCGGGTCTGAACTGATACTCTGCCCGCATCTTTTGGGAGGAAGACCATGACCGTATCGCGCCAGATCATCGGCAGCACGCTTGCGCTGCTTTTCTCCACCGCCCTGCACGCCGAAGAATTGCGGCTTGCCACGCAGGTATCGGGGACTGTGAACTGGGAACTGACAACGATCACCGCCAACGGGTTTGACACCGCCAACGGCTTTACCATGACCGTGCAGGACGTCGCCGCCGGACCCGCCGCACAGGTCGCATTCCAGGGCGGCGAGGTGGATGCCATCGTGTCCGACTGGCTATGGGTCGCACGGCAGCGGGCCGAAGGGCAGGATTTCGTCTTCATTCCCTATTCACGGGCCGTTGGCGCGCTGCATGTGGCTGCTGACAGCACGGCGCAAACACTGGCGGACATGAAGGGGGCCAAGATCGGCATCGCTGGCGGGCCTGTCGACAAAAGCTGGCTGATCTTGCGCGCCTATTCCCAACGGGAATACGGGTTCGATCTGGCGGCGGACTCCGAACAGGTCTTTGGTGCGCCGCCCCTGATCATGGAAACCGCCCTGTCGGGCGAGGTGCAGGGTGCCGTCAACTTCTGGCACTTCGGCGCCAAGATGGAGGCGGCGGGGATGCGCCCGCTGATCACCGTGTCCGAGGCTGCGGAAAAGCTGGGCCTTGATCCGCAGACGCCGCTGCTGGGGTATGTCGTGCGCGGCGAACTTTTGCGCGAAAAGCCGGAACTGGTGGCCGGTCTGGCCGCCGCCAGCCGCGCCGCCAAAGACCTGCTCGCAACCGATGATGCCGCGTGGGATGCGCTGCGCCCGATGATGAACGCCAAATCGGATGCCGAATTCGACGCACTGAAAGCTGGCTTTCGTGCAGGCATCCCCACTCCAGGCCCGGTGGACGAGGCTGCGGCCGACCGGATGCTTGCGATTATGGCCAGCCTTGGCGGGGCCGATCTTGTGGGTGACATGACCCGCCTGCCGGACGGCGTTTTTGTGCAGCCCGGCAGTTGATGGCGGCGCTTTCGCTTCATCTGATGTCGGCCGATCATGGCGCGGCCCCGGTGCTGGGGCCGCTGACGCTGGTGCTGAACGCGGGCGAGACTGTCGCCCTGACCGGCCCGTCAGGCATTGGCAAGACCACGCTGTTGCGCATCTGCGCCGGGCTGCATTCCGGCTGGCAAGGCACGCTTGATCTGCCCGGCAAGGTGGCGCTGGTGTTTCAGGAACCGACGTTGCTGCCATGGCGCAGCGCGCTGCATAACCTGACGCTGACGACCGGTTGCACCCCGGCGGATGCGACAGCGGCCTTGGCCGAGGTTGGGCTTGCCGACAAGGCCGGCAGCTATCCCGGCGCGCTCTCACTGGGGCAACAGCGCCGTCTTGCGCTTGCCCGCGCCTTTGCCCTGCGTCCCGATGTTCTGCTGATGGACGAGGCGTTCGTGTCGCTTGATGCAGCCCTTGCCGACGAAATGATGACCCTGTTTGAAACGCTGCGCCGTGCGCGCCCGTTGGCCACGCTGATGGTCACCCATTCCGCAGACGAGGCGCAGCGCCTTGCCACCCGCATCCTGCGGCTGGAGGGGCAGCCTGGTCGCATTGCCGATTAGAACAACGGCGCGTATTTCCAGTTGTCGGCGTCGGGCGTCACCTCGTTCAGGTCATACCCCGCCCCTTGCAACCGTCTGGCCACGGGCAGGCCCAAGGCCGCCGCACTGTCCACCATGCGCCGCCCCGCCGCCAGGTCTTGCGCGACACCACGCCCGCGCATCAGGTCCAGCCCATAGTTGAACATGCCTACCGGATCGCCCGCCTCGGCGGCGCGCCGGTCCCATTCGGCGGCGGCGTCGGGGTCTTCGGGCGCACCCAATCCGTTGTCATCCAGTTGCGACATCCATGTCATCGCCCCGGTATATCCGGCCGTAGCGCACCGCTGAAACAGCGCCCGCGCCTCGTCGTGGCGCCCGGATTTCGTCATCATGTAGCCTGCCGCACAGGTGGTCATCGAGGTGTCGCCCTGCCGTGCGTCCTCTAGTACACGGCCCATCCCCATCTCGTCCGGGTTCAGGGTTCCGCCGCCTTCGATGGCGGGCGCACCGCTTTGGGCAAAGGCGGCGGAATGGGTCAGAAGCACCCAGACAGGAACGATCTTCAGAACGCGTATCATCCCGCACCCCATTGTCAGGTGCCAGCAGACTAGCGAAGAGGCGGGCGCAAACCCATTCGACAAAGGTGCATGTCCGACCTATGAAAAACCGGCCGGGATTACAGGCCGTAGCGTACTGGCAAGTCGATCCGGGCCAACAATCCGCCAAGCTGATCCGATGATCCAAGGGTCAGCGTCCCGCCATAGGCCTTCACCACATCCGATGCGATGGCCAGACCCAGACCCGTGCCATTCGTCGCCGTATCCAGCCGCCCGCCGGGGCGCAACGCCTCGATCCGGTCGGGTTCGGGAATGCCGGGGCCGTCATCCTCGACCGTGATGACGGTGCTGTCAGAGGTGCGATGTGCGGACAGCACCAAGGTGCTGCGACTGAATTTCATCCCGTTTTCAATCAGGTTGCCCAACACCTCTTCCAGATCCTGTGCATCCATCGACACCCGCAGATCGGATGGCACATCCAGCCGCAGCGAACGCGTCCGCGTGTCGGGAAGCGTTGCGAAAACGCGGGCCAGCCGTTCTGCCGATGTGCGCAAGTTGGCCCCGACCTGCACCGCCGCCCCCAGATTGGCGGCCCGCACCCGCGCCAGCGACCGCTTGATCTGGGCGTCGATCCGTTCCAGCGCGTCCTTGGCGACATCCACCTGCTGCCCTGCGGATTCAAGCCGGGCCAGTTCGTTGCGCAGAATGGCGGAGGGTGTTTTCAGGGCATGGGCAAGGTCGGCCCCCTGCCTGCGCGTGCGTTCGATGATGTCGCGGTTGCGGTCCAGCAGGATGTTGATGTCCTGAACCAGCGGGGCGACCTCTTCTGGGTAATCGGCGGGGTTCAGCGTTTCGGCACTGTCCCAACGCTGGGTGATGTCCTGCCGCAAGGCCGTCAGCGGTCGCAGAACGGCCGTCGTTTGCAGGATGGCGATGATCAGGCCCAGCAGGCCGACAACCGCAAAGCCCGACAACAGGCTTTGCCGGATTTCCCATCGTTCATTGTAAAGTTGCGCCATGGAATGCGCGACCGCCACTGTCAGCCCGGTGCCATCTTCCAGCGTGACCTGACGCCAGACCAGCCGCAATTCACCGTCCGGTCCCAACCCACCGGCAAAGCGCAGATCGGGCGCGGCATCGGGAACCGTCAACAAGGCGTCGAACAATGATCGTGACGTCAGGATGGTGCCATCGCTGCGCATCACCTGCCAGTAGTGGCCCGAATAAGGGCGATCATACAGCGGGTCGGTCAGTTCCGCGGCGATTGCCCCGGCTTCCAACCCGCCATTCACCAGCGCCACCACCAGCTGCAGGTGCCGTTCCGCCAGTTCGGCATCAAACCGGCGCAGGGCGATGTCATCCACCCGCGTGACCAGAACCAGCGCCCCGATCAGGATCGACAGAACAGACAGACCGATGCCCGACAGGATGGCCCGCCGCCGTAACGACCGCGTCATGCAGGATCGATCTTGTAACCACGTCCCCGGATCGTCTGAATCACCTCTGACCCCAGCTTTTTGCGCAAGCGCGCCACAAAGACTGCGATGGTATTGGAATCCCTGTCACCGTCATAGGCATAGATGTGTTCCGACAGTTCCGTTCGTGACACCAACCGGCCCGCATTGTGGACAAGATAGGACAGAACCGCCGCCTCTTGTCCGGTCAGATCGACAGCCATGCCTTCGACCAAGGCCCGTCCCATGCGGATGTCAAAGACCAGCTTTCCCGATTCGAACAGCGGGGTTTGCTGGCTCATCCTGCGGCGCAGCAGGGCGCGGACACGGGCCAGCAATTCGGCCATGTGAAAGGGCTTGGTGATGTAGTCATCCGCCCCCGCATCCAGACCATCCACCCGTTCCGACCAGCCATCGCGCGCGGTCAGGATCAGAACCGGGATGTCGATCCTTTGGCTGCGCCATGCGCGCAGAACAGACAATCCGTCCCGCTTGGGCAGCCCCAGATCAAGAATGATCACATCATAAGGCTCTGTTTCGCCTAGGAATGCTGCCTCTTCGCCGTCTTGCGCCACGTCGACGGCACGCCCTTCCTGTGTCAGGGCAAGACGGATCTGTTCCCCCAGATCGGGGTCGTCTTCGGCCAGAAGCAATCTCATGTTCCGACCCGTCCATCGCTTTGCCCACACCGGTGCAGGTCACTTTTTGCCATTCCCGCCGCTGTTTCCGTTTCCGCCGCCATTCCCACCGCTATTCCCGTTGCCCCCACCGTTTCCACCACTGTTGCCCCCCCCGTTACCCCCGGCATTTCCGTTTCCACCTGCATTGCTGTTGCTGCTTCCGGCTTTGCCGGGCGTTGCGGGTTTCAACTCCGATTTGCCTTTGGTTGCGGCGGCGCGCACTTCGGTCGCCTTGGCCGAACCGGCCGGCAGCAGTTCGCCCGTGCGTGCATCCAGAACCAGACTGACCAACCGACCAGAGGGCTGCATCACCACCACGCGGTAATACAGCCCGCCAATATCGAACAAACGCACATCCACCGCCTCGCCCGGGGTGGCCCGGGACACCAGCGTGATAACGCGGCTCAGGCTCAGGCTGTCGCCCGCAGACACTGTCTGGCGCAATTCCGACTGGCCGATTTCACGGGGAACCTGTGCGAATGCAGCGTCCGAACCTGCTGCACATCCCAGACCCACCAAGACAAGGATGATGCTTTTCATGGGGCTTTCTATCAAATGGAACGTTAACCGAAAATGAACGAGACGTTTAACGTAGGTTAATATCGTCTGTGATCTACACCGATCCTGCACGGGTTGGGAGTCGGGATGCGCACCATTCCAACACGACCCTCGATGGGAATGGAGATCACTATGAAATCTACAGGCAAGAAACTGCTGTCCGCGACCGCGCTTTCGGTCGCACTTCTTGGGGCGATGTCAGTCATAGCGACAGTGCCCTTTGCCGGGGCGGCCTATGCCAAGAATGGCAACGGCGGTGGCAATGGAAATGGCGGCGGCAACGGCGGTGGCAACTCATCCGAGGCGCGTGGATCTGACACATCGAAGTCGGGCGGAGCCAACAAGGGCGGATCCCAAGGCGCAGTGAAAAAGTCGTCGGGGTCCACCGCGAAGGGTGCGGCCAAGAAACCGGACACTACCGTCAAGGCGGCCAAGGTCGCCAAGAAACCGTCGCTGTCTGATGTGCTGGGTGCGCATCCGTCTGAACTGGGAGCGCTGAACGCGGCCCATGCGTCGCCCAACGCCTTTGCCAACGCTTCCCCGAATTCGCGCGTGGGCCGGATCGCCGCCTATGCCGCCGCGGTCGACGGGCGCGCCGATCTGCTGGCGGAATATGACCTTGCCCGCGCGGCGCTGGAAGGGGCCGCTCCTGGACGGGACACCGGGTTGATCGATGCCGACCTTGCTGCGGTGGCAACCGATCTTGGCTTGAAACAGGAAGAACTGCTGGCACTTCAGATCGATCCCGTCTTGAACGCTGATGCGATCATCGCAAAACAGCTGGAAATCGACGGGCTGGTCGCCCAGCAAGAGGCGCTTGACGCGGAAAAACTCGCCGCAGCCGAGTATCAGGCTCTGGTCGATGCCGAAGCGGCCCTGCGCGAAGAAATCGCCAATCAGGAAGCAAACGAACTCTCCCTGCTAGAGGCCGCCGCGAACAAGCCGGTGACCGAAGGGGTTATTGCTGCGGTCAATGATCTGCTGGGTCTGGAACCCGTCGAAATCGTCGTGCCCGAGGCGCCAGTTCCCCCGGTCGTGGAAGAGCCGGTCATCGAAGAACCGCCGCTCGAAGAGGGTTTGATCATCGAACCCTAATTCCTTGAAAATTTGCGCGGGGGCCCTGACCGGCCCCCGTGCCCCCCCTTTTTTACCGTCACATAGTTGAAAGCACCGCAAATGACCCGCCAGTCGCCGCCGTGTCCCGCCAAATCATATCCGACCAAATCCTTTTTCCGAAACCAGAACGGCTCTGCCACCGTCGAAGCGGTGATCTGGATGCCTGTTTTCGTCTTTTTTCTGGGCCTTGTGGTTGACACATCGCTTATCTTTGCCCGACAGGCGCAGGCGCTGCGCATCATTCAGGATGCCAACCGGTCGCTTTCCATCGGGCGGATCATGACGGTCGAAGACACCGAAAGCATGATCTTTGCACGCCTGACGCCCTACAGCCCGCATGTCCAGATCACGACGTCGGTCGATATGGGGCTGATCACCAGCACGGCGGTGATGCCCGCCAGTGATCTGACCAGCCTTGGCCTTATCCCCGCCTTTGCCGGTTTGAACGTGTCGGTCACCGCACAACATATGTCGGAGAACTGAAGATGGCCCGTTTCCTTGGTCTGCGCACCGACGTGATCCGGAACGAACAGGGCGGTATCACCGTCCTGAGCCTGTTTTTCCTGATCACCTTCATCATGCTGGGTGGCCTTGCGATTGACGTGACGAACGTCATGACCGCCCGAACCCAGTTGCAGGTGGCCGCCGACGCCGCCGCCCACGCGGCGCTTCTGGCCCGCGAAGACATGTCCGAGGACGAGGCGATTTCCGCCGGTGTCGCGATGGCCATGTTGAACATGCCCGCCGACCGCTTTGGCGACGTGCTGACTGTGGACGAAGTGTCCTTCGGGGTCTGGGATGCCGAAGCGCAAACCTTTACCCCGCAGCCGGGGGCAAAGAACGCGGTGCTCGTGCTGCCCAAGCGCACCGAAACCGCCGGCAACCCGGTCGCGACCTATCTGTTGCACCTTGTCGGTCTGGATGCCTGGAACCTGCATGTGCAGGCGATCTTCACCACCTATCATCCGACCTGCTTTCGCGAAGGATTTGTCGCGCAGGACGTGGTCGATCTGCAAAGCAACAACAGCTATTCCAATGGTTTTTGCATTCATTCGAACGAGCATGTCTCGTTGAACAGCAACAACTATTTCGAACCCGGAACCGTCGTTTCGATGCCGGACGAAAATGACATCGACCTGCCCAACTCTGGCTTCAAGACGAACGAAGGCCTTGAACAAGCGCTGCGGTCCGGATCCTACCACATCCGCGTTCTGGACCAGATCGACGACATCATCGCAGGTCTTGAATCCCTGAACACCGAGGTTTTGCCCACCTACATCACCGGCCTTGCCCCGGCAAACATCGTCACGCTGAATTCGAAAAAGGCGATCAACGCGACGATGCTGGTTCCCGGCAGGCTGCATACCATGACATGCTCCGGTGGCGGTGCCGCGAATATTGAGGCGAACACGCTGGTCAGCAGCATCGCGCTGGTGACGAATTGCGCCATCAAGTTCGGGCAGGGCGTCATTCTGCAAGACACAGTCATCGCCACGACCAACACCGGCGCGAAATCCCTGACGGCGGCGTCCGGGCTTCAGGTCGGGCGGAATGACAGTTGTGCCACGGGTGGCGGCGCGCAGCTTGTCACCATGGGCGGTATGGATTTCCCGGCTGACCTGAAGGTTTATGGCGGGCAGTTGCTGGCGGCAAACGACATCAACTTTTCCGCCAACGCCAATGGCATCGAAGGCGCATCCTTTGTGGCAGGCGGCACCATTTCGGGCACCAGCAACATGGCGATGGGGTTCTGCGGCACCGGGATGGAGCAGAATTTCCACGCGGAATACTTCCGTCTGGTCTACTGACCCCGATACGCGGCCATCGGCGGGGGCCTCCCTGCCGATGGCCGCAGCCTTATTCCTGTGATCGCAACACCTGTGCCGGACGCGCGGCCAATGGGCGCAGCGCAAAGACCAACCCGGCAATCAGCGTGGCCAACACCCCGCCCAGCACGATGGCGGTGGCCGAGACGGGTTCAAAGGTAAACTCCGCCTCCATCACAAAGCGCATCACGGCCCATCCGGCCAACCCGCCTGCGCCAATGGCCACCAAACCTGCCGCAGCCCCGGTCATTGCCGACCGCAGCGCGAACGACCACAGGATGCGCGCCCGCGTGGCACCCAGCGTCTTCAGAACCGCCGCCTCGTACACCCGCGACCGTTCGCCTGCCGCCGCCGCCCCGATCAGGACGACAAACCCCGTCAACAGCGTGGCTGCAGCGGCCCATGCGGTGGCCGTGGCAATGGCCGACAACGCCTCTGTCACACGGTCGATGGCGTCCCGGATGCGGATCGCCGTCACGTTCGGAAAGGCACGGCTGATGTCGCGCAGAATGGCAGCCTCGGCCTGTTCGTCGGCATAGACGGTCGCGATGAACGTATGCGGCGCGCCCTGCAAAGCAGCGGGGTTCATCGACATCACGAACCCCATCCCGGCGCTGGAGAAATCCACCAACCGAAAGCTGGTGATTTCTGCTGTGATGTCGCGGCCCAGCACGTTGACGGTGACCGTGTCGCCCAAGGAAAGGCCGATTTCTTCGGCTTCTTCCGCCGCAAAGGAAATCTGGGGTGGACCGGTGTAATCGGCAGCCCACCATTCACCCGCCGTCACGGTGGCGTTGTCGGGTGGCGTGGCCGAATAGGTCAGACCACGGTCCCCGCGCACCACCCAATGTTCGCCCGCCACCTCTTTTGCCGGGCGGCCGTTGATCTGGGTGACGACACCGCGCAGCATCGGCGCGCTTTCCACCTTGGACACCTGCGCATCGCCCGTGACACGCGCAAGGAAACCGTCGATCTGATCCGGCTGGATATCGACAAAGAAATAGGACGGCGCGCGGGTGGGCAGGTCGCGGTCTATGGCCGACCGCAGGTTTGCATCAATCTGCCCGACCGCCGCCAGCACCGACAGGCCAAGCCCCAGCGACAGGATCACCGACCCCGCCTCTTCGCGCGGCCCACCGATGGAGGCGAGCGCCAACCGCAAGGCGGTGCGCCCCCGTGCATACCCCGACCGGGCGGCGCGTTTCGCCCCCAGTCGCAGCGCCCATGCCGCCACCGACAGCACCAACAGCGCCCCTATCACCCCGCCTGCCGATCCCAGCGTCAGCTTCCATGTGCCCGAAAACCACACCGCCCCGGCGATCAACACCCCGGCCAGACCGGCGATCATCCATAGATGCCGCGCCGCAGGCCATCCCGCCTGACCGCCCCCCCGGTACAACGCCGCAGCCCGCACCCGTTCGGTGCGGGCAAGCGGCCACAGGGTGAACAGGAACGCCGTCACCACGCCGTAAAATGCAGCCTCGATCAGTGGGGCGGGATACAGGGCAATGTCGGCGGGAAAGGGCAACGACGCCTCGATCACGCCGCCAAACAGCAGCGGCACACCCGCACCAAGGATCAGCCCCGCCGTTACACCAAAGGCCGCCAGAACGCCGATCTGCAACAGATAGATGCGAAAGATCAACCGCCCCTCGGCCCCAAGGGTTTTCAGCGTGGCGATGGTGGCGATCTTGCCGTCCAGATAGGCCCGCACTGCGGCCTGCACGCCCACACCGCCCACGGCCAGACCTGCGATCCCGACAAGGATCAGGAACGCGCCGATCCGATCCACAAACCGTTCAACCCCCGGCGCGGCACGGCGACTGTCTGACCAGCGCATCCCCTGATCGGCAAATTCCGCCTCGGCCCGTGCTTCGGCTTCGGCCAAATCGGTGCCTGCGGGCAGCAGCAGGCGGTATTCCGTTTCATAAAGCGTGCCGGGTTCCAGCAGGCCAGACTCCGCCAGCCCTGTCGTCAGAACGATGGTGCGCGGCCCAAGGGAAAATCCGCCGTTCGCGCTGTCGGGTTCGCGCAGCAACACAGCGCCCAGCTTGAAATCCTGCAAACCCAGCCGGAATGTGTCGCCCACCGCCAACCCCAGACGGTCGACCAGGACCTTGTCCATCACCGCACCAGGCAACCCGCCCGACACCGCCAGCGCCTGCGCCAGCGTGCCGCTTTCCAACGTGACCGCCCCGATCAGCGGATAGGCGTCATCGACCGCCTTGACCTGCGTCAGCGCGCTTTCGCCCCCCAGCACGACCATTGACCGGAAATCGACAATCTCGGACACATGCTCCGAAATCCCCGCCATCCATTCGCGTTCTTCGGGGGAGGCAAAGCGATAGGTGAATTCGATCTGTGCGTCACCACCCAGCAGAACCGCGCCCTGCTCGGCCAACCCGTTCTGGATTGCGGCGCGCACCATACCCACGGCGGCAATTGCGGCCACACCCAGTGCCAGACAGGCAAGGAACACGCGAAAGCCCGCCAACCCGCCCCGCAATTCGCGCCGGGCGATGCTCCATGCAAGGGTCATGCCAACCCCTCGCCCACGATCCGACCATCGGCCAGGCGGATGACCCGGTCGCACCGCGCGGCGAGTTCGGGCGCATGGGTGACCAGCACCAGCGTCGCCCCATGCCGGTCACGCAGACCGAACAGCAATTCCATGATCGCCGCCCCGTTGACGCCATCCAGGTTTCCGGTCGGTTCATCCGCCAGCAGGATCGCCGGGCGCGGCGCGGCGGCGCGGGCCAGCGCCACGCGCTGTTGTTCGCCCCCTGACATCTGGCTGGGATAATGGTCCATCCGCGCACCCAGGCCCACGGCGCGCAACTCCGCCTCGGCGCGGGCAAAGGCGTCTTGCGCGCCCATCAACTCCAACGGGACGGCGACGTTTTCCAAGGCGGTCATGGTGGGGATCAGATGAAAGCTTTGGAACACCACACCCATATTGCCACGCCGAAACCGCGCCAGACCATCCTCGTCCAGCGCGGTCAGGTCGTGCCCAAGCGCCTTGACCGACCCGCCTGTCGCCCGCTCCAACCCGCCCATCAGCATCAGCAGGGACGATTTGCCAGACCCGGATGGCCCGACCAGCCCCAAAGTCTCGCCCCGCGCAACTTCCAGTGATATGCCTTTCAGTATCTCGACCGGCCCGGCATTTCCCGCCAAAGTCAGCCGCGCCTCGTTCAGCGAAAGAACTGCATCCGTCATGTCACCTGCCCTGTACCTGTCCGCCTTCACATATGGCGCAGCGCGTCGCCTGCGCAATGTCACGATTGCGTTGATCTTTACCGGCTTGCCCGCTGTGGCAGACCCGCTGACCCTTGTTGCATTGGGCGACAGCCTGACGGCAGGCTATGGCCTGCCCGAAGGCGATGGTTTCGTGCCCCAGCTTCAGGCGTGGCTGACGGCACAGGGACAGGATGTGCAGGTGATCAATGCTGGCGTTTCCGGGGATACGACAGCGGGCGGGTTGTCGCGCCTTGACTGGACGCTGACGCCGGACGTTGACGCGATGATCGTCACGCTTGGCGGCAATGATCTGTTGCGCGGCATCCCGCCCGAAACCAGCCGCGCGAACATCGACGCGATCCTGACCGGGGCCGCCGCGCGCAATCTGCCCGTGCTGTTGATCCCGATGGACGCTCCGGGAAATTTTGGCCCCGACTACAAGGCCGCCTTTGATGCGATCTACCCCGATCTTGCCGCGAAACATGGGGCCATGATCTCGGCCAGCTTTTTCAGCCCTCTTGGCGCGGACCCGGCCGCCTTGCGCGACTTCATGCAGCCGGACGGCATCCACCCGAACAAGGACGGGGTGGCAAAGGTTGTCGAAACACTGGGGCCAAAGGTGTTGGACCTGCTAGCAACCGTCGCGCCCTGATCGAAGCAAAAGAAAAGGCCGACACCCCGCTGCTCCCCCTTGAACCTTTCGCCCGCCCGGCAGATCAAAGGCGCGTCCGACCGCGGAGCCACGCCGATGTCCCTGATAGCCGACCTGACCGCCCTGATTGGCCCGTCCCACGTCCTGAACGGCACCGACATGGACCGCTTCGCCAAGGATTGGCCGGGCAAGTTCACCGCCGAACCCGTGGCCGTTGTCCGCCCCGGTTCAACGGATGAGGTTGCCGCGTGCGTCAAATGCGCTGCCCGCCATGGCGTGCCCATCGTGCCGATTTCCGGCAACACCGGCCTGACGGGCGGCACCATGACCGTCGGCGGATTGATGATCAGCACCGAACGGCTGAACCGTATCCGCGAAATCCGCGCCGACGCGCGACTGGCCGTGGTCGAGGCGGGCGTGATCCTGTCGCGCCTGCATGACGCCGCCGAAGCGCAGAGCCTGTTCTTTCCGCTGTGGTTCGGCGCTCGGGGTTCGGCCATGATCGGCGGGGTTCTGTCCACCAACGCGGGCGGGTCCAACGTCCTGCGCTATGGGTCCACCCGGCAGTTGTGTCTGGGGATCGAGGTGGTGCTGGCCGATGGCCGCATCCTTAACCTGATGTCTGAACTGCACAAAGACAACTCCGGCTATGATCTGAAGGATTTGTTCATCGGCGCCGAAGGCACGCTTGGCATCATCACTGCTGCGGTGATGAAACTGGTGCCCGCACCCTTGGCACATGCCACCGCAACGCTGGCCGCCCGCAGCCTTCCCGATGCGCTGACGCTGCTGAACAGGTTACAACTGGCCAGCGGTGGCGCGGTCGAGGCGTTTGAATTCATGCCCGCCACCTATCTGCGCCGCCTGCAAGCCATCCGTCCCGACCTTGGACAGCCGTTTGCCAACATTCCCGATGTGGCGATACTGGTGGAATTGGGGGCAACCGCCCCGCGTCTGGCGGCGGTGTCGGACGACGGATCAACCCCGCTGACCGATCTGCTGGAAGAAACGCTGGGCGGGATGATGGATGACGGCCTTGTTCTGGACGCCGTCATTGCCCGGTCCGACACCCAACGCCGCGCGATGTGGGCGAGGCGCGAGGCGGCGGCAGAAATCACCTTTGCCATTCATCCCTTTATCGATACCGATGTCGCCGTCCCGCTGGACAAGGTCGAGGCGTTCCTGACTGCGATCCACGACCGCCTTCCCCACCTTGACCCCGACGCCGAAACCGTGACCGTGGCGCATCTGGGCGACGGAAACCTGCACTTCACCGTTGTGCCGCGCGACAATGATCCCGATCTGGCCGACCGTATCGTCACCGCGATCGAGGATGTGGTGGCCGACCTTGGCGGGTCATTTTCTGCCGAACACGGGGTGGGCCTGTCCAAACTGAACTCGATGTCCCGCCGCAAGGACCCGGTGGCCCTGTCGGTCATGCGCGCCATCAAGGCCGCCCTTGACCCCGACAACCGGATGAACCCGGGCAAGGTGATCCCAAAGTGACAGCCCTGACGGCCGTTCTGCGGGACCCGACGCTGCGGATGATCACGCTGGCGCTGCTGCTGCTGGGTGCCCACAACGCTGCGACCTACCCCTATCAGTCCCTGATCGCGATCGAGGTGATCGGCCTGTCGGAGCCTGCCTTTGCCCTTGTGCTGGTGCTGGCCTCGGCGCTGGCGGTCACCTCGTCCGTGCTGTTCGGCATCTTTGGCGACCGGTTCGGCAACCGGCGGGGCATCGCGCTGGGAACGGCACTGTGCAGCACCATCGGGATTACCTTGATGCTGCTGGTGCCGGGCCCGGTGGCGCTGGTGATCACGCATGGCATCCTTTTGCCCATCGCGTCCAGCTTCTATGGGCAGTTGTTCGCGTTGGCCCGCCTGGCCCGGCAGGACGAAGGCCGCGCCCGCGATGGCATCCTTGCGACGATCCGTGCGGCCATGTCGATCAGCTTTACCTTGATGCTGGTATTCTGGACCTTTGCCTTTGCGACCGGCATAGGCGTCATGGCGATCTATGTATCCGCCGGGTTGGCCAGCCTGGCCATCTCCGCGCTGGTCTACTTCGGTTGGCCCCGCGATGGCGCGACCACTTGGGAAGACCGCCCCTCGGGCCTGAACTTGACGGGCGCACTGGCCGAGATTGCCCGCCCGCACGTCCTGCTGCGCCTGCTGTTGCTGGGGGCGATCTCGTCGGCGGGGAATCTGTACATGATCCTTGCGTCGCTGGTGTTCGACGCGTCGCCCGTCCGCGACACAGGCGATGTCGCCCTCTATGTCGGCCTGGTCGCCGCGTGGGAGGTTCCGTTCATGCTGCTGCTGCCGTGGCTGGCGCTGCGGATGCGGCGCACCGTGCTGTTGGCGGTGGGAACGGCCCTGTATGTCAGCCAGCTATTATTGATGCCGCATCTGGTCGACACGGCCTATGTCTGGGTCTTGACCCTGCTGGCCGGGATGGGCGGCACAGCGATCATCACCCTGCCCATCAGCTATTATCAGGACCTGATCCTTGGCCGCCCCGGCACGGCCGCCGCCATGCTGGCGCTGCAAAAACTGGTGGGTGACATGATGGCGGCCTGCGCCTTCGTCATCGGGACATGGTTTGGCGGCTATGGGCTGACCGGGTTCATCGGCACCACGATTGCCCTGACCGGCGCTGTCGGGCTGATCGTTGCGGATCGGCGCAGATAGGCCGCGCCAAGGTCATTCGGACAGTGGCTTATTCTTCGCTCAAATACTCATACTCCCTTCGGCGTGGTCCCTTGGCTGACAGCAGGGACACCACGATTTTTCGCAGAAAAATCGCCCCTACCGCCAGCTGAAGAAATCCTTCGGTGCCTGACCCAGCAACTGTTCGGCCAAAGCGCGGCCCAAGGGGGCTGCGTCCGACACCGGCCCGCGCAATTCGCCCGCTATCGCCTCTGATCCGTCGGGACGCAGGATTTCCCCCCGCAGCCAAAGCTGATCGCCCTCCAGCACGGCAAGCCCGGCAATCGGCGTTTCGCAAGATCCGTCCAGCCGCGCGAGATAGGCCCGTTCGGCCGCAAGGCGTAGGCCGGTCGGTCCGTCGTGGATCGCCGACAGCAACCATTCGACCCGTGCATCCGCGCTGCGCCGTTCCACCCCGATGGCCCCTTGCGCCACGGCGGGCAGCATCTCGTCAACGCCAATCGCCCCCCGCGCGACATGCGCCAATCCCAGACGGTTCAGCCCGGCCATGGCCAGGAACGTTGCCACCGCCACGCCGTCCTGCAACTTTTTCATCCGGGTCTGGACGTTGCCGCGAAATTCCACCAACCGCAGGTCGGGCCGCCGCAGTGTCAGTTGCGCCCGCCGCCGCAGCGACGACGACCCCACCACCGCACCCTGCGGCAAATCCGCCAAGCGCGCCACGTCCGGCGACACGAACGCGTCCCGCACATCTTCGCGCGCCAGATAGCAATCCAGCACCAGCCCGTCGGGTTGCAGAACCGGCATATCCTTCATCGAGTGCACCGCGATGTCGATGCCGCCGTCCAACAGCGCCTCTTCGATCTCGCGGGTAAACAGACCTTTGCCGCCGATTTCCTTCAACGGCTTGTCAAGCACCTGATCGCCGGTGACCTTGATCACGACGATCTGGAACGCCTCTTGGGGCAAGGCATGGGCCGCCATCAGGCAGCGCCGCACCTCGTGCGCCTGCCACAGCGCCAGCGGCGATCCACGGGTTCCGATCTTTAGGGGTTGGGCGGGGTTGGGAAGCGGATATGTCATGCGCACAGACTTACATGTGTCATCTTTGCCTGACAACTCTTGACAAGGCCCCGTCACCATCGGACGCATGGGCAAAACCAAGGGGCCGACATGACCGACAAGACCATCCTTCGCGCGCTGAAAGGCGACGTTCTTCCGACGCCGCCAATCTGGATGATGCGTCAGGCCGGGCGCTACCTGCCTGAATACCGCGCCACGCGGGGGCAGGCGGGGGATTTCCTGTCGCTGTGCTACAATTCCGACCTTGCGGCCGAAGTGACGCTGCAGCCGATCCGCCGGTACGGATTTGACGCGGCGATCCTGTTTGCCGACATCCTGCTGCTGCCGCAGGCATTGGGGGCGGACCTGTGGTTTGAAACCGGCGAAGGGCCGCGCCTGTCGACGATCACCGACATGGCAGGCGTCAAGGCCCTGAAATCCAAGGACGCCATCCACGACACGCTTGGCCCGATCTATGAAACCGTCCGCATCCTGTCGCGGGAATTGCCTGCGCAGACCACGCTGATCGGCTTTGCCGGCGCGCCCTGGACGGTCGCCACCTACATGATCGCCGGGCGCGGGTCCAAGGATCAGGGACCGGCCCACGCGCTAAAGGCGGCAGACCGGGCAACCTTTGCCGCACTGATCGACGTGATCACCGAAGCGACGATCGACTATCTGTCGATGCAAGTGCAGGCCGGGGCCGAGGTGGTCAAGCTGTTCGATTCCTGGGCCGGGTCGCTGAAAGGGCAGGACTTCACCGATTTCGCGGTGAAACCCGCCGCACGGATCATTTCCGCGCTAAAGGCCAAACACCCCGGCCTGCCGGTCATCGCCTTCCCGCGCGAGGCGGGGAATGGCTACATCGGCTTTGCCGCGGCCACAGGGGCCGATTGCGTTGCCATCGACAATTCGGTCACGCCGGAATGGGCAGCGGCAAATGTGCAGGTGTCCGGCTGCGTGCAGGGCAACCTTGCGCCGGATCACATGGTCACGGGCGGTCAGGCGCTGGTCGATGCAACCCGCCGCGTGGTGGCCGCGTTTTCCAAGGGTCCGCATATCTTCAACCTTGGCCACGGCATCACGCCGGACGCTGATCCGGCCAACGTGCAACTGATGATCGACACGGTGCGCGGCGGCTGACCCACGTCGCGTCAGGCCACCACCGCCGCTGGCAACAGCGCGCGCAGGGCTGCCCCGGCGGCAGCCCAATTTTCCAGATCGTCGGACAGCAGAATGTCCACCGACGTGACCATACCAAACCGCACGGCTGAGTCGGCTTTCAGCGTCAGGTGGATGATTCCCGGCGCAAAGGTCACTCGTTCCACCGCATCGGCCGCGCCGAAAATCTCGTCGCTGACCTCGACATACAGGGTTTCGGGGCCGGTGCCCGATTCGTGCTGGAAAAGAACATAACCGTCTTCGGGGTCGTCACTTGTGGCGAAACCGACGGCGCGATCCGCGCCCTCGTTCTCGATCCAGACGACTGACGCATGCACTTCGATATCCGCCATGGCGCGTGGCCCCCTTGTCGCAGGAATGAGGGCCGATCAGGCCCCTTGCCCGGCTCTTAACCCGGTCAGACCCATTTCGCCAGCGGTGGCAGGCTCATCAGCACCGCATTCGCGTCATGCCCGGTTTCCAGCCCGAACTTGGTGCCCCGGTCATAGACAAGGTTGTATTCAGCATACAGCCCCCGGTGGATCAGTTGCGTGTTGCGGTCCGCTTCCGTCCAGGCCGTGTCCACACGCCGTTCGGTCAGGGGTACAAATGCGGGCAGAAAATGCGCGCCGACATCTCTGGTAAAGGCGAAATCCGCCTCCCAGTCGCCGGTGTTCAGATCGTCGTAAAAGATGCCGCCCACACCCCGCGCGCGGCCCCGGTGGGGAACAAAGAAATACTCGTCGGCCCAGGCCTTGAATTTGGGGAAATAGGCCGCGTCATGCGCATCGCAGGCGGCCTGCATCTGACCATGGAAATGGGCGGTATCCTCGGCGTATTCGATGCAGGGGTTCAGGTCAGCCCCACCGCCGAACCATGATGCATGCGGCGTCCAAAACATCCGCGTGTTCATGTGAACAGCAGGGCAGTGCGGGTTGACCATGTGCGCAACAAGGGAAATGCCGCTGGCCCAAAAGCGCGGGTCGCTGTCCATGCCCGGCACGCCACGCGCGGCCATCGCCTTTTGCGCGCGGTCACCAAGGGTGCCATGCACCTCGGACACGTTGACGCCGATCTTTTCGAACACACGCCCGCCGCGCATCACGCTCATCAATCCGCCGCCGCCATCGGCGCGGGTGGTGGGCGTCACCTCGAATCGACCGGGGGTGCCGGTGCCGTGGGCATCCTCCAGACCCTCGAACGCGGCGACGATCCGGTCGCGCAATGTGCGGAACCACGCGGCGGCACGGGTCTTGCGGGCGTCAAAATCGTCGGGCATCAGGCACTCCTACCATTTGCCCCTGCCTAGCATTGGGGAACCCTCCGCGCCAATATGGCATTTGGCTTGATACGCTGCGGGGATTACCCTGCGCCAACCGAATCCCGGAGCTTTGCCATGCGCCGCCTGCTTTTTTTGCCCGCCCTGTTGCTGCTGACCGCCTGTGGCACGCCGCAGGAACAATGCATTGCCCGCAACACCCGTGATCTGCGCACCGTCGAAAAGCTGATCACCGAGACAGAGGGAAATCTGGCCCGCGGCTATGCAATGGAGGAATATACGGTCTACGTCCCGCAGTGGGAATATTGCGACATACAGCCCGAACCCGCGGCCGAAGGCGAAAAGCCCGAACGCCCGCGTCTGTGTCTGGACGAACGGGCCGAAACGCGCACCCGCCCAAAGGCGATTGATCTGGATGCCGAAGCAGCCAAACTGCAAAGCCTGCGTACCAAACGCACGCAACTTACACGCGCCGCCGAATCCGTCATCGCCCAGTGCAAGGCGCAGTATCCCGAATGATCAGTGGCCGGGTGCCGTGACCGCATCCAGCAGGCCGCGACCGCCGTCCACCGTCAGGATCTGCCCTGTCATGAACGCCGCCGCGTCTGACGCAAGGAAATGCACCGCCTCGGCCACCTCGTCCGGGGCGGCGATGCGGCCTAGGGGGGTGCCATCCTCGATCGACTGGCGCCAGTCGGGGTTTTCCTTCAGGGCGCCCTGAAGGCTGGCGCTCATGACCGATCCAAAGGCAACGGCATTGACGCGGATGCCCTTTGGGGCAAGCGCCACAGCCAGCGACCGTGTCATCTGGTCCACTGCGGCGCAACTGATGGAATAGCCCAGCAGGTTCGGCAGGGTCCGGTGGGCCGCTATGGACGACAGGTTGACGATGCAGCCGATCATCCCTTCGGTTCCGGCCTTTTCGGCCTGCTGGATCATCCGTTTGGCTGTCATCTGGCTAAGGCGCAGGCTGGTAAGCAGGTTTTGGTCCAGCAACATGTCGACCGCGTCATCCTCGGCGCACAGCGGGTCGGACAAGGCCATCTGACGGCTGGCGTTGATCAGGATATCGACCCGGTCAAACGCATCCATCGTGGCGGACAAAAGGTTCGCGATGGTCAGCTTTTGCCGCAAATCGCCTGCGAACATGCGCACCGGACCCTCGGCGCGGGCCTCTTCGCCCACTTCGGCATCAAGCCGCGTCTCGTCGATGTCGGCGAACATGACGTTTGCGCCCTTGTCCAGAAAGTGCCGCGCGATGGCCAGACCGATGCCGTTGGCCGATCCGGTGACAATGGCGGTCTTGCCTGCAATCGAGAATGTCATGGGGTTTTCCTTCTGGCCTAGCGGGCACGGATGGGATGGGTGGCGCGGATCACCCGAAAGCCGGTGTCGCCACCCACTTCGACAACCTCGCGGAACAGCGGGGCCAGCGCACGATCATAGGGCAGGTGCCGGTTTGCCACCAGCCACAGGGTGCCGTTGGGCACCAGCATCCGGTGCGCCGCCGCGATGAAGGCAAGGCCAAGCTGCGGGTCGGCCTCGCGCGCGGAATGGAAGGGGGGGTTCATCACCACCGCCTCATACCCGCGTTCGGGTTTGAAGGTGGTGGCGTCGGCCCAGTGAAACCGGGCACGGTCGTCGGTGACATTGATGCGCGCGCAGGTCAGGGCATCCGCCTCGGCCTCGATCAGGTGCACCTCTTTCACGCCCTTGCGCGCCAGGATCGCGGCGGTCAGATAGCCCCAACCTGCGCCCAGATCGGCCACCCGCCCCGGCAATTCGGGCGGCAGCGCTGCTATCAGCAGCGCCGATCCCCGATCCGGTCCATCGGCGGAAAAGACGCCCGGCAGCGTGGTGAACCCACCCTCCACCACCGTCGGACGGGCGGCCCATTCGGCAAGGGCAGGTCCGGCGGGAAACACGGCAATCTTGCCATGCGCCTTTGCGATTGCCTGACTTAATGGCACTAGGGTCCGCAAATCCTTCAGCACGGCGTCGACGCCATCGGTCTTTTGGCCGTCCACGATCACCGGGCCACCCGGCACAACCTCAGCCGCGGCCTGCGCCAGCAGCGCGCGGGCCAGGGCCTTGGCGCGAGGCAGGCAGACAAGGGCCGCCGCATAGGGGCCGCCCGTGCCCGACTGCACGGTATAGCCGCGCTGCGCGAACCAGTCGTGATCGGGACGAAGGCCGGTGATAATGATGACGCGGTCCTGCGGCAGGGCCGACAGGTCATCGCCTGCACGCGGACGGTATACGGCGATGGCCCCTTGGGGCGGCAGCACCAGCGCGCCGGTGTCCAGCGCAAAGCTCAGTCTCTGGGATCGCATGGGCCGCCGCAAAAGCGGCATCGTCCTTTCTGTGGGGAAGACGGAAACCCGTCCAAACGCCGCACACCATAGCGCCGGGGGCGAACCGCGCCAAGGGCGGCGTCGCATTTGACCGGCACAGGCGTGTGGGTCAGTCCTTTTCCATCGTGCATTGCAACGGATGTTGATGGCGACGGGCAAAGTCCATCACCTGTGCCACCTTGGTTTCAGCGACCTCGAACGAAAAGACGCCGACGACCGCCAGACCCTTTTTGTGAACCGTCAACATGATGTCGAACGCTTGCGCATGGGTCATGCCGAAAAAGCGTTCCAGCACATGCACGACGAATTCCATCGGGGTGTAGTCGTCGTTCAGCAGCATCACCTTGTACATCGGCGGGCGCTGCGTCTTTGACTTTGACTTGGTCAGAACCGACGAGTCATTGTCCGGCCCTTGGGGCGTCAGTGCCATATGCAAAGGGCGAGGGGTCAAGAAAACGCTCCGGTTCAGGGATTCGGGCCAAGGATTCGGGCAGATGGCCCACATGTTGAATATAGCGGAAATTGCCTTTGGGAAAAGGGGTGGCCCGGTCCACTTGCACGATGAGGCGTCCCAAGGCATGACTTTTGCGCAAGGAGACAGCCATGACACCCCCGCTGACGACCATCGGCTTTGACGCTGACGACACGCTTTGGCAGAACGAAGCCTTCTTTCGGCTGACACAGGACCGCTTTACCGCCCTGCTGGCCGATTACGCCGAAGCGGCGCATCTGCATGACCGCCTGCTTGCGGCGGAACGTCGAAACCTTGGACACTACGGGTTTGGCGTAAAGGGGTTCGTTCTGTCGATGATCGAAACCGCGATCGAGGTGACGGACAGTCGCGTTCCTGCCCACGTCATCGCGGAAATCATGGCTGCCGGGCGCGAGATGCTGGCCCATCCAATCGAATTGCTGCCCCATGCGCGCGAAGCGGTTGCGGCGTTGGCGCGCGATCACCGCGTCTTGCTGATCACCAAGGGCGATCTGCTGGATCAGGAACGCAAACTGGCGCAGTCCGGTTTGGGCGACATTTTTCACGCCGTCGAAATCGTGTCGGACAAGACGCCAGACGTTTACTCGCGCGTGTTTGCCCGCCACGGCGACGGTGCAGACCGGGCGATGATGGTGGGAAACTCTCTCAAATCAGATGTTTTGCCGATGATCGTGGCGGGGGGTTGGGGTGTCCATGTGCCGCATGGCCTGACGTGGGCGCTGGAACACGCCGACGCGCCACAGGGGCATGACCGCTTTCACGCGCTACATGACCTTGGCGCTTTGGCCGATTTGGTAGAAATGGTTAAGCGTGACCACAATACCTAGGGTCGGCTTGCGCGGATCTTGCTTCAGTTACATTCATGTCGCATGAAAAGCCTTTGAAAAGAGGGGGTTTTCCGACAGGAATCCCTGTGCTACCTTTCCCTCAGCAGAACAAGCCCCACAAAAACCGGGGCATTTGAGGCAGGTACAAGGGACTGGCGACGTGACATCGCAGCTTGGGCGTTTCGCCCGATCCTTTATGGCAATGGTGATTGTCTCGGTGGCCTTTGCGCTGACCGCGTCATCTCTGCACGCGGCGCCCTATGCCGCCATCGTCATGGATGCCCGGACCGGAGAAATCCTCTACTCCGAGAATGACGAGACCCGGTTGCACCCTGCGTCGCTGACCAAGATGATGACGCTATACATCGTGTTTGAGGAAATCGAACGCGGAAACCTGAGCCTTGACACGATGGTCAAGATATCAAAACACGCGGCCGCGCAGCCGCCGTCAAAGCTGGGCCTGCGCGCGGGGCAAAAGATCGCGCTGCGCTATCTGATCCGTGCCGCCGCGATCAAGTCGGCCAATGACGCAGCGACGGCGATGGGTGAACTGGTGGGCGGCGGGTCCGAGATCGAATTTGCCAAGCGCATGACCCGGACGGCCAAGGCACTGGGCATGAAAAGCTCGACCTTCAAGAACGCCAACGGTCTGACGGCGCAGGGGCATTTGTCGTCGGCCCGTGACATGTCGATCCTGGGGCGGCACCTCTTCTATGACTTTCCCCAGTATTACAACCTGTTCTCGCGCCGGTCGGCAGACGCAGGCATGGCGACCGTGAACAACACCAACCGCCGGTTTCTCGACGCCTACAAAGGCGCGGACGGCATCAAGACCGGCTATACCAACGCTGCCGGGTTCAACCTGACCGCCAGCGCCGAGCGCGGCGGCAAGCGTCTGATCGCAACCGTGTTCGGTGGCAAGTCCACCGCCGACCGCAACGCCAGGATGGTCAAGCTGCTGGATCTTGGGTTCGGCAAGGCCCCGTCGAATGCGCCCGTGACCAAGCCGGATGCGCCCGCCTATCAGGGCGGTGACGCGGCGCTTGTGGCTGACAACGACCTGCCCGAGGTCGAGGGCGGCGCTGGCAAGACGCTGCGTGTGCAGATGGCGGTATTGACCTCCATTCGCCCACGCCTGCGCCCCGTCGCCGCCGCACCCGAAACCATCGCCGCAACCGAAGTCGCGGTGATGGCCATGCAGTCGGACATCGAAGGGGCCTTGGCCGAGGCTTTCGCCCCCCCGCCCCCCGAAGGCACGCTTGAAGCGCAGGTCGCCAACATGGCGACCGATGCGGACGCTGAAACGCAAACCCCGCTGGATGTGACAGAGGTGGCGCTTGCGTCATCGACGGGTGCGGTTGACGTGCCGTCAGAAGAGGTGCTTGCCGGCGCCGTCGCCAGTGCCGCCGAGGCTGCCGCCGCCGCAACCCCTGAACTCGAACCGGTGCAGATGGCCTTTGCCGCACCTGCCCCGCCCGCGCCGCCAAAGCGCAACGCCCCCATCTTTGATCAGACCGCCGCACGTCCCAAGGCCAAGCCTGCGGCACCCGAGGTGATCGTGTCGGTGTCATCCTCCGGGGATCGCCACTGGGGTGTGAACGTCGGGCGGTTCGGATCGCGTTATGATGCCGAACGCGCGCTGCTGAAAACGCAGCTGACCGAAAGTGCGACGCTGAATGCATCCCTGCGCAAGGTAATGCCACGCGGGGGCGGGTTCGATGCCACCTTTGTCGGGCTGACGCAGGATCAGGCCGATCTGGCCTGCCGCCGGCTGCAGGCGCGCGCGGTCCAATGCTTCACGATGGGGCCATAACGGGGCCGTAACCTTTCGGCCCCCTTTCGGCGCTGCGTCTGATCGGATAGGTCTGCCCCGGTAATGGAGGCACCTATGGACGCGCGCAGCATCCTTGAACGTCTGATCGGTTTCGATACGGTCAGTTCGAACCCCAACATGGCACTGATGCACTACGTCCGCGACCTGCTGGCCGATGCCGGTATTTCGGGCGTGCTGATCCCGGATGCAGGCGGCGGCAAGGCAAACCTTTATGCCAGCGTCGGGCCCGCCAGCGTGGGCGGTGTCATGCTGTCGGGTCACACCGACGTGGTGCCGGTCGAAGGGCAGGCCTGGACCAAGCCCCCCTTCGCCCTGACCGAGGATGCGGGGCGCTATTACGGGCGCGGCACGGCGGACATGAAGGGTTTTGTCGCCTGTGCCATTGCCGCCCTGCTGGACGCGGCCAACCGCCCGTTGCGCGCGCCCCTGCATCTGGCGCTGTCTTACGACGAAGAGGTGGGCTGCATGGGCGTGCGGTCACTGATCGACATGCTGGCGGGTGCCCCCGTCAAACCGGCGATGTGCATCGTGGGTGAACCGACGGGGATGCAGGTCGCAACGGGCCACAAGGGGAAGGTCGCCCTGCGTGCCACTTGCACCGGGCGTGAGGGTCATTCGGCGCTGGCCCCGATGGCGCTGAACGCGCTGCATCTGGCGGCGGATTTCGTCAATGCCGTTCGGCGGGTGCAGGCGCAGGTGGCGGACATGGGCGCGAAAGACGGTGATTACGACGTGCCCTATACCACGCTGCATGTGGGCAAATTGTCCGGCGGGGTGCAGGTCAACATCGTTCCCAATCAGGCGGTGATCGACTTTGAAATCCGCAGTCTGGCACAGGACGATCCCGAGGTTCTGATTGCAACCCTGAGGGCCGAGGCGGAAACGATCGTGGCCCCCCTGCGCGCCGAATTCCCCGAGGCGGCGATCACGATTGACCGGCTGTGGGATTATCCCGGTCTTGGCACACCGACACACGCGGGCGTCGTCAATTTCGTAAAATCGCTGACCGGGGCGAACGGCACGATCAAGGTGGCGTTTGGCACCGAAGGCGGTCTGTTCGACGCGCGGTTGGGGATTCCCACCGTGATCTGCGGGCCGGGGTCGATGGCGCAGGGGCACAAGCCCGATGAATTCGTGACCGTGGAACAGATGGCGCGGTGTCAGTCGATGCTGGGCGCGCTGTTGTCGCGGCTTGAGGCGGGTCTTTGATGCCGGTCGCCCTGACCAATCTGCTGGATGTCTTTGCGCTGGGGTTCGATGACATCATCGATGTCCGCGCCCCCGCCGAATACGCCGAGGATCACATTCCGGGTGCCATCAGCCTGCCCGTGCTGGATGACGAGGAACGCGCCCGCGTCGGAACGATCTACAAGCAGGTGAACCCCTTCACCGCTCGCAAACTGGGGGCCGCACTAGTGGCGCGCAATGCGGCGGCGCATCTGCTGGGGCCGCTGGCTGACAAGCCGGGCGGGTGGAAGCCGCTGGTCTATTGCTGGCGCGGTGGGCAAAGGTCGGGGTCTTTCGCCACCATCCTGTCGCAGATCGGCTGGCGGGTCGACACCATCGCCGGGGGCTACAAGACGTGGCGCGGGCTGGTGGTTCGCGCGCTGTATGACACGCCGTTTCCGGCGCGCGTGGTGGTGCTGGACGGCAATACCGGATCGGCCAAGACCGACGTTCTGAACCTGCTGCCCGCGCGCGGGGTGCAGATCATTGACCTTGAAGGATTGGCCCGGCACCGCGGATCGTTGTTCGGCGCGGTTGCCGGGGGGCAGCCCGCGCAAAAGGCGTTCGAAGGGGCGTTGGCTTTGGAAATCGCCCGGCTTGACCCCACCCGCCCCGTGGTGATCGAGGCGGAAAGTTCCAAGGTGGGCGAATGTCGACTGCCGCCCGAATTGTGGAAGGCGATGGTCGCCGCCCCGCGCGTGGCCATTGCCGCGCCACGCAGCGCCCGGTCGGAATACCTTGTGCGCGCCTATGATGATCTGGTCGAAGATGGCGCGCGTCTGGCGGATGTCATCGGCCAGATGAAACGCCTGCACAGCGCCGAGGTGCTGGCGGAATGGCAGGCAATGGCGACGGCAGGGCAGTTCCGCATCCTTGCGGATGCGTTGATGGCGCAGCATTACGATCCGCGCTACGAAAAGCACCGCGCCCGCATGGCCGTGCCCTTGGCCGAAATCGGGGCAGACAGTCTGACCCCCCTTGCGTTGCAGGACGTGGCTGACCAGGTCGCGGCGGCGGTGTCGGGGCTGTAGCGGTCTTGCCCCTCAAACCACGTCGATAAAAGGCAACCCAGCGGTGATTTGACCAACGATGGCGGCAGGTTCGCCTGCGGCATGAAGCTGTACCAACACCTCTTTTGCCGCCGCCGCCGGAACGGCTGCCAGCAGTCCACCCGCCGTCTGTGGATCAAACAGCAGGGCGGCGCGGGGGGTCTGTTCGTGGTTCATCCGCCACTCGGTCGCCGCGCGGTTGGCTGGGGAAAGGCTTGAGGCGTGGCCTGCGGCGGCCAACGCCTCGGCCCCGGCCAGCAGGGGAATTGCGCCAATGGTCAGCGTCGCGGCGCAATGCGACGCATCCAATATCTCCAGCAGGTGCCCCGCCAGACCAAAGCCTGTAACGTCGGTCATGGCATGGGCATGGGGGGACAGGATCGCCGCTGCCCGGCCCAATGGCCGGATCATCGACGCAAAGGCCCCGGCAACTGCATCCCCCAACATCAGCCCCGGTGCGGACACATTGGCCATTTCGGCGGCAAGGATGGTGCCCGTCCCCAAAGGTTTGGTCAGGATCAGCACGTCGCCCGCGCGCGCGCCCGCCTTGGTGATGGCGCGCTGCACCAGACCCGTCACGGTAAAGCCGATTGTCAGTTCTGCCCCGACCGAAGTGTGGCCACCCACGACATCCGCCCCGGCGGCGCGGAAGACCACCCCCGCCTGATCCATGATGTCCCGCAGGGTTTCCGCATGCAATGCGGGTGACATGCGCGGCAGCGTGATCTGGGCCAGTGCCACCTGCGGGGCGGCCCCCATCGCCCAGATGTCACCCAAGGCATGAACCGCCGTGATCCGGGCCATCAGACGCGGATCGTTGCAAAAAGCGCGCAGATGGTCGGTGGTAATGACCTGCATGCTCGCGTCATGGCGCAGGATTGCGGCGTCGTCGCCAATGGCCGACAGCACATCGTCCCGGCTGGGCGGTGGCAAGGCCGACAGCGCCATGTGCAGATCAAGCGCGCCGACCTTTGCCCCGCACCCCCCGCACAGCGGCTTTTCCCCTAGCGCCTGACGCAGGCCATCCACCGGATGCCGGGGCAGGCTTGTACCGGGCATGGCGGGGTAGCCGGTGAACTTGCGCATGAATTTGCGGTCGATGTGGTCCTTCAGATGCCACAGCCACGCGCCACCTGACCGCAAGCCGAACTTGTCGGCCACGGCCCCCTTCCCCCCGGTCGACACCAGCTTCAGGTAATCGCGTTGGGGGTGATAGGCACGCAGACGCAGCCCCGTCAGGGCCGCGCGCATGTTGTGAAACAAGACAGGGGCCTGCCGAACGGCAAAGACGCCCGCCTTGGGCCGCGGCGCGTGGATCATATGCGCGCAATCGCCGACCGCGAAAATTGCGGGGTCCGATGATTGCAGGTGTTGGGATACGGCGACAAAACCGTCGTGCAAGGTCAGACCCGTTGCAGCCAGCCAATCTTGTGGGCGGGCCCCTGCGACCGACAGGGTAAAATCGGAGCGCAGCACTTGCCCGTCTGACAGCGTCACCATGGTATCGGTCACAGCCGTCGGATGCGCCCCCGTGACCACTGTCACCCCCGCACGGTCCAGATGCGCCAGCAGGGTGCGCCGCGCGCCTTGGCCCACGCCATCCAGCACAGTATCGCCACGCTCGACAAGCGTGATCCGTGGATCCGCCCCTGCCCGCATCAGCCGGTGACCTGAGGCCAGCGCAAGTTCCACCCCGCCCACGCCCGCCCCGATCACCACGACATGCGGCGACGGCGGGCTGTGGGCCACAAATGCCTGCCACCTGTCGGCATAGGCACCCAGCGGCTTGGCCGAAACGGCGTTCTTGGCGAACCCCGGAACGTCCGGCAGATCGGACCCGATGCCGATGTCCACCGATGCAAGGTCATAGTGCAGTGGCGCACCTGCCGCCAAGGCGATCTGGCGGGCCGCGCCGTCAATGCCGGTCGCCCGGTCAAGGATCACCCGCGCACCCGCGAAACGGGCCAGCCGGATCAGATCGATCATCAGGCCGTCGCGGGCATAGTGACCCGCGATATGTCCCGGCAACATGCCGGTATAGGGCGCCGTCGGCCCCGGATTGATGACGGTGACACGCACACCCGGCAGGGGGGCCATCCCCCACATCCGCAGAAACAGCGCGTGCGCGTGCCCGCCGCCGATCAGCACGATGTCCTTTACGATGGGCAATGCATCCTTCATTCCGACCCGTCACCCCTGTTTTCCGGATGCGGACCCTACTTGCCCCCGCCGCGAAAGGCGAGTGGTCCGGTTGCCACGCCCCCGCGATACGCCTAGCCTTGATGGCATGAGATCGCGCCAACGCATCAACGTGACCCAGACCCAGCGGCTTGCCCTGAATGCCAGCCTTCAGGCGTCGATCCGATTGCTGCGCACCGATGCTGCGGGGCTGACGCGCTATCTCGAAGAGCAGGCCACCGAAAACCCCGCACTTGTGTTGGCCCGCATCGAGGCGGCACCCAACGATTGGTTGCCACGCTGGTCGGGCGCGTTTTCCGTGCGCCGTCCGGTGGATGACGTGATCGAGGCCGCCGCCCCCAGCCTGATCGCCCATGTCATGGCCGGGATCGACCGGATCGCCCCAAAAGACCCGAACCGCCGCATCGCCCTGACCTTGGCCGAGGCATTGGAGCCGTCAGGTTGGCTGGGACGCGATACGGGGCAAATCTCTGCGGAACTGCAGGTGCCCGTTGCGCGGGTGGACGCGGTGCTGTCTGCGCTGCAACGGCTGGAACCGGCGGGGTTATTCGCGCGGTCGCTTGCCGAATGTCTGTTGCTGCAAGCGGTGGAGATCGGGGCGGCGGATGCGGTCCTGCGTGCCATGCTGGGGCATCTTGATTTGCTGGCAGCGGGTGACTTCCGCAAACTCGCCCGCCTTTGCGACACGACCGAGGATGTGGTCGTGGCGCGCTTTCGGCTGATCCGCAGCTTTGATCCCAAGCCGGGCGCGCAGTTCTGCGCCGAAGGTGCCCCGGTGCGCGAACCCGATCTGATCGCCCGCCCGGATGGTGCCGGTTGGCAGATCACGCTGAACCGGTCGGCCATTCCTTCGGTGCAGGTCGCGGTTGACGGGCCGGGTGACCGAACAGCGGCCAGACAGGTGGCGCGGCTGGTTGACAGCCGCAACAGCACCCTTTTGCGGGTGGGGCAGGAAATCCTGCGCCGTCAGCACGGTGCCCTGACGCGCGGTTTTGTCGGACTTGTGCCAATGACGATGGCCGATCTGGCCGAGGCGCTGGATCTGCACGAAAGCACCATCAGCCGCGTCGTGGCCGGGGCCAGCGTCGATACCCCGCGGGGGACGTGGTGGCTGCGGCAGTTGTTCAGCAAACGGATGGGCGGGCAGGCTGCGCCCGACCTGTCCGCCGCCGCCCTGCGCGCCCGGCTGTCCGGCGCTGTCGCTGCCGAAGACGTTGCGCGCCCGCTGTCCGATCTGGCCTTGGCGCAGTTGTTGTCCGAAGGTGGGGCCGAAATCGCGCGGCGCACGGTGGCAAAGTATCGCGCGCTGCTTGGCATCCCGCCCGCGCATCGCCGCCGGGACCGGCAATTGCCTGTAGGCGACAGAAAAGGTCGCGGGCGGGGGTGACCTTGCCCGTTTTGGCCGTTACCCCGGCAGGACGGGAACGGGGACGGACACATGGCCTATTTTCTTGGCGTCGATACAGGCGGCACCTACACCGATGCGGTGATCGTTGACGAAGCCGCCGATCGGGTGATCGGCTCGGCGAAATCGCTGACAACGCGCGGCGATCTGGCGTTGGGCATCGGTCGGGCGGTGGATGCGGCCCTTGCCGGGGCGGGGGTGGCCGCGTCCGATGTGGCGCTGGTGTCGCTGTCGACCACCTTGGCCACCAATGCACTGGTCGAAGGGCAGGGCGGTCGGGTCGCGCTGATCTTTATCGGCTTTGATGCCGACGATCTGGATCGGGGCGGTCTGACCGAGGCGCTGAAGGGTGATCCCGTGGTGCGTCTGACAGGGGGACACACCCACGCTGGAACCGAAGCTGCCCTGCTGGATATCGCCACGCTGGAAACGGCGGTGGCCGACCTTGGCCCGCAGGTCATGGGCTTTGCCGTCGCCGCGCGCTTTGCCACCCGCAACCCTGCGCATGAAATTGCCGCGCGCGACCTGATCCGCCGCGTGACGGGTCGGCCCGTGACCTGTTCGCACGAGTTGTCGGCGCAGCTGAACGGGCCAAAGCGGGCGCTGACTGCGGTGTTGAACGCGCGGCTGATCGGGATGATCGACCGGCTGGTCGCGGCCTGTGAACGGCATTTGGACCTTGTGGGGATCAACGCACCGCTGATGGTTGTACGCGGGGATGGCGCGCTGATTTCCGCCGCGATGGTCCGCGAACGCCCGATTGAAACCATCCTGTCCGGTCCCGCCGCCAGCATCGTGGGCGCGCGTTGGCTGACAGGGGCCACGGATGCGCTGGTGTCCGACATCGGCGGCACGACCACGGACGTCGCCCTGCTGCGTGGTGGTCTGCCCGAGATCGATCCGGAAGGCGCGCGCGTCGGCGGGTTCCGCACCATGGTCGAGGCGGTGGCGATGCGCACGACCGGTCTGGGCGGCGACAGCGAGGTGCACCTGATCACCGAAGGGCTGGAGGGCGGGCTGCGTCTTGGCCCCCGCCGCCTTGTGCCGGTGTCGCTGCTGGCCGCCGATCACGCCGCGATGGTGCATGCAGCCCTTGACCGCGCGCTGTCTGCCGATGCGGTGGGCGAACATGACGGTCGCTTTGTCATTCCGCTGGGTGGCCAGACCGGCGGCCTTGCCCCGCGTGAGGCGGCGGTGCTGGCGCGGATCACCGAACCGATGCCGCTGACGGCGGCGCTGACTTCGCGACTGGAAGTGGCCGCGATGGAGCGGCTGGTGGCGCGCGGTCTGGTGATGTTGTCGGGTGTCACGCCATCTGACGCCAGCCACGTCCTGGGGCGGCTGGATGCCTGGGACGCTGTCGCCGCGGAAAAAGCCGTGCGCCTGCTGGGCAAACGCCGCAACGGGCGCGGGGAACGCTTTGCTGCCGATGCGGCCCCATTGGCGCAGGCCATCATCGACCAGTTGACGGCGCAAACCGTCGATTGCTTGCTGGAGGCCGCGTTTGCCGAGGATTCAGCCTTCGCGGGTGAAACGCCCGAGGTCTTGGCCCGCCACAAACTGGTGTCGGCAGGATTGAAGGGACATCGCGGCGTGGTAGAGCTGACCGCAAGGTTGGGCGTGCCGGTGATCGGCCTTGGCGCGTCTGCCCCCAGCTATTACGGCGCGGTCGGTGAACGCCTGGGCTGCCGGATGATCCTGCCTGAACACGCGGGTGTCGCCAATGCCATTGGTGCCGTGGTGGGTCAGGTCAGCCAGCGCGCCACGGGTCTGGTCAGCAGCCCCGGCGAAGGGCGCTTTACCGCCCATCTGGCCGACGGGTTGAAAACCTTTACCACCCGCGACGCGGCCCTCGACGCGATGGAGGCTGCATTGGTCGCTGATGCATCCGCCCGCGCCCGTCAGGCCGGGGCGGAAGAGGTGCGCGTGACCCTGACCCGTGACGTGAAAGAGGCCCAGGTTGAAGGCCGCGCGATGTTCATCGAGGCCACGCTGACCGCCACCGCATCGGGCCGCCCCCGCGTCGCCCACGGGTGAACGCGCAGACAACGAATGCCACCATCGCCACGTTTTCCCCTTGACGCTGTAGCCCGCACTGACTAACCACCCCGCCAGTGGCTAGGTAGCTCAGCTGGTTAGAGCACGTGACTCATAATCACGGGGTCGGGGGTTCGAGTCCCCCCCTCGCCACCAACTTTCCCATCCGAATTCTGGCCGTGTCCTATCCGGGCGATCGCCTCGCCGTCGGTGTTGGGAAGGCGCATGGGGCAGGTGACCCCGTCCTGCAAACAAGCACGCGTTCACCCAGTTACATCACCCCTTTCGCACCAGCGTCCCCTCCAGCGGCACGGCAGCGAGAAGGGTATTAGAGATCGTGCCATACTTCAGGATGTTGCGGTGCAGCAGGTCCAGCCGCTGATCCGTCTCGGCGCTGTCGACAGTGATCTGATAGCGGATCAGGGTCAGCTTGGGCGGGGTGTCCTGACGGATGGCTTCAAGCTGAACCTCGGCACCATCGATTTGAAAGTGCAGCATCGGCGTCACCCGTTCGATCCCTTTCAGCATGCAGGCGGCAAGGGCCGACAGCAGCAATTCGACCGGGTTCATCGCATCGCGGCGACCGGCCATGTCGGTGTCCAACACCACCTGCGCCTCTTTGGCCAGGGCCAGACTGCCGTGGCTGTCAATGCGGTGGGCGGAAACGCGGTATTCGGTCATAGCAGGCGGCCGATTTCTGCCGCGCTTAGCACCTTGCCTGCCGACAGTAGTCTTTCATCCACCACAAGCCCCGGCGTGGACATCACGCCATAGGACGCGATTTCGGCAAAGTCCGTGACCTTGACGATTTCTGCCTGCTTGCCAGCCGCCTCGGCGGCCAACTTCGCATTTTCGCCCAAGGTCACGCATTTCTTGCAGCCTGTACCCAGGATCTTGATGATCATGTCGTGTCCTTTCAGATGAACCAATGGGAGATGGCGTTGAAGGTGAATCCTATGGTCAGGATACCTGCCGTCACCACTCCGGTGAACGTGGCCAGCAGTGGCAGCTTGACCACGCGTTTCAGCAGGATCAGCGACGGCAAAGACAGCGCGGTGACGGACATCATGAAGGCCAGCACGGTGCCAAGTCCAACGCCCTTGCCAACCAGCGCCTCGGCAATCGGCAAGGTGCCGAAGATGTCGGCGTACATCGGGATACCCACAAGGGTGGCCACCGGAACCGCCCACCATTTGTCCTGACCCAGTAGCGCGCCGATTGCCCCGGCTGGTGCCCAGTTGTGAATGGCCGCCCCGATGCCAACCCCGATCAGCACATAGGGCCAGACCTTGTGCACGATGTCCGCCACCTGATCACGGGCGAAACGCACACGGTCAGCCCGTGTCAGGCTTTGGTCTGCGTCCATCACCGGCACGTTGCGCACGAAACCCGCGACCTGCCCCTCCATCCCCAGCTTGCCAATGATCGTGCCACCGATGATCGCCACCAGCAGACCGACGCCGACATAGGCCAGCGCAACGGGCCAACTGAAGATCGACGCAAGCAGGATGACCGAGGCTAAGTCCACCAGCGGGGACGAGATCAGGAAGGAAAATGTCACGCCCAGCGGCAACCCTGCGGCGGTGAACCCGATGAACAGAGGGATGGATGAACAGGAACAGAACGGCGTGATGGTGCCCAGAAGCGCGCCAAGGGCATTCGCCCCGATCCCGGACCGGCCCCCAAGAATGCGGCGGGTTCGTTCCGGTGGGTAATAGCTTTGGACGTAGGAAATGACGAAGATCAGCACCGACAGCAGGATGAAAATCTTGATGACGTCATAGACGAAGAACTGCACCGATCCGCCGATGCGCGATGCGGGGTCCAGTCCACCGGCCCGAACCCCCGACGTCACAAGATCGGACAGCCATTGCATCCGCAAAAGCTGATCGTTCATCCATGCAAGGATGTTCACGCCGACACCCGTTTGACCAAGGCAGCGGTCAGCAGTGCCAGCCCCTGCGGTGGCAGGTCCGGCCTGATCCCGAAACGCACCCAGAGAACGGACATGAACATCAGACCCCCTTGGCTTTTGCGCATTTGCGCACAGGCCGATGGTGACGGCCTTGATGCAGATCATCACCGTGGGGTCGCTGTCAGGCTGTCACGCTGTCTGTGCCTGCGAATGCGGGCTGGCCTCGGCTCTGTGGTGGAAGGGCGGTGAAGGTTTCCCCGGATAGGCACACCCGAAACTGGTCAGGTTCCGCAGGTCAGCACCCTCCTTCAACGTTCCCCTGACGACTTCCGCCCTTGCATCCCACGTGCAGGGTCATAGCCCCACAGGGCCGCCGCCCAGAACAGGGCCAGCGCCAGCAGGGTCCAGCCTGTCGCGGGCAGGTTCGATTGGGCGTAGGCGGCAAAGCGGATCAACTCTACCCCTTGGGTAAAGGGGTTCACCGCGCACAGGTCGCGCAGGCGGGGGCTGGCTTCGGCCATTTTCCACAGCGGGTAAAGGGCGGACGACAGAAAGAACATCGGGAAGATCACAAAGTTCATCACGCCCGCGAAATTCTCCAACTGCCGGATCAGGGATGACAGCATTAGCCCCAGCGCGCCCAGCATCAGGCCCGTGACGAACAGCGCGGGCAGGATGGCGCAATAGCCCTGCCACGGCAACACCACGCCCCACAGGGCCGCGATGGCGAGGAACGCCGCGCATTGCAGCACAGAAACCAGCGTCCCCGCGATCAGCTTTGCCGTCAGCAACCACCAGCGGGGTAAGGGCGATGTCAGCAGCAGGCGCATCAACCCCATCTCTCGGTCATAGACCAGCGACAGGGAACTTTGCATCCCGTTGAACAGCAGGATCATGCCACACAGGCCGGGCAGGATATAAACCTCGTATGTCATGTAGGTCTGGTAGGGCGGCGTGATCGACAACCCGAGCGAGGCGCGAAACCCGGCGGCAAAGACGAACAGCCAGACCAGCGGTCGGACAAGTGCCGCGACAAAGCGCCCGCGCTGGCCGACAAAACGCAGCACTTCGCGCGTGATGATGGCACGCAGGGCGATCAGGGCGGGGCTCATGCGCTGCATCCGGTCAGGGACAGGAACACCTGTTGCAGGGGCTGGCCTGCGCCGATTGTGTCGGCCCGGTCGTTGGCGATGATGCGGCCCTGATGCAGGATCACCAACTGGTCGGTGCCGCGCACCTCGTCCGTCAGGTGGGTCGCCCACAGAACGCAAAGGCCGCTGTCGGCAAGGTCGTGGACATGTGCCACGATGGCCGCCCGCGCGGCGGCATCAAGGCCAACGGTGGGTTCGTCCAGCAACAGCACGCTGGGCTGGTGGATCAGGGCGCGGGCGATCTCCATCCGCCGCCGGTGGCCGCCATTCAGGTCACGCGCCTTTTCGCCTGCACGGTCCGCCATGCCAAGACGGTCAAGCGCCGCGTCGATGCGGCGGGCGGCATCTACGCCCGAAAGGCCATGTAGCGCTGCGAAATAGACCAGGTTGCGCCGGACCGTCAGATCAAGATCAAGGGTCGGTTGCTGGAACACCACGCCGATCTGCGCCAAAGCGGCGCGTGGGCTGCGGGAAAGATCGTGGCCCGCCACGGTGATGCGCCCCGTGGCCGTGGTGAACAGCCGGGTCAGCAGCGCAAACATCGTCGATTTTCCCGCACCATTCGGGCCGAGCAGCGCGCAAAACCGGCCCTTGTCGACATGGAATCCCACCGCCTCCAGCGCCCGTTTTGTGCCATAGGCATAACTGACACCGTCCAGTGACAGACCGGGGGCGGGGGAATTTGTCACTCGATCCCGATCCTGATTTCGATCCGCTGGCTGTCGCCTGTGCTGCCGGGAATCATAAGGTGGTATGTGCCCGGCTTGATGGCGATAAAGCCAATTTCCATCGTCCCCGCCTCGTCGAATTCCACTGAATTGATGGCCATTGGGCGTATCTCCAACCCTTCGATGACGATCTCGTCGATCCAGATGGCGCGGAAGAATCCGGCCCCGGTCAGGCCGAGTTCCTGACTGCCGTCCGACTTAATCTCGATCTCGTAGTACGTGCCAGATTGCAGATTCAGCGGCGCTGCGGCCAAGGGTGCGCCTGCCGACAGGGTGATAGGCGGCAAGTCCTGCTTGTTGTCGCCCGAAAACAGACCGGCGGGGCCAAGGTCGTGGGCGGCTGCCGGGGTGGCAAGCAGCAACAGGGCGACTACGTGACGCTTCATACCGGGCCTTTCAATTGCTGGTCGGGCGCATGGCTGCACCCCAGGGAAAGCGGCCAACCTTGATGGATTTCAACGCGGTGCGGGCAGCGACGTCGATCACGGTGACATCGCCCGACACGCCGTTGGTGGTGAAAAGCTGGCTATTGTCGGGCGAAAAGGCCATGTGCCAGACGCGGCGACCGACAAGGATGTAATCCTCGACCTCCAGCGTGGCGGTGTTGATCACGGCGACATGGTTTGACGGGCCAAGGGCGACAAAGACGGTGCCGCCGTCGGGGGTGAACATGAACCCCACGGGCTGGATCAGGTCGGCGTTGACGCCGGTGATCTCAAACCGGATCTTGCCGGTTTCGGCCTGTGTGGCGGTGTCGAACACCGTCACCGTGCCACCGATTTCGCTGCTGACCCAAAGCTGTGCGCCGTCTGCGGTGAATTCGGCGTGGCGGGGGCGGCTGTCCACAAGTGTGTTGGCGAACAGGGCGTGGGTCGAAGTGTCGATCCAATGCGCCATGTTGGTGGTTTCGGACGTAGTGATGGCGATCTTGCCATCGGGCGACACGGCCATGCCTTCGGGTTCGACGCCCACGTTGATCTGCGCCACGACAGTGCGGCTTTGCGTATCGACCACCGTCGTCACCGCGTCATCCTCGTTCGCGATGTACAGGTGGCGCCCATCTGGCGAGAGCGCGAATTGTTCCGGGTCTTCGCCTGATGGCAGATCGTGCAGGATTTCGCCGGTGACAGGGTCCATCACCTGAACCGTGTCGCTGTCGGACGCGCAGATGTAGACGCGGGAATAATCGCTGGAAAAGACGATGCCGCGTGGGCGTTCGCCTGTCTGAATGGTGCGCGTCACCTCAAGCGTATCGGTGTCGATCACGCTGACGGTGTCGTCTTTTTCGTTCGTCACCCAGATTTCGCCAGCTTGGGCGGGCAGGGCAAAGGCGATCAACAGGGCGGCAAGGCGCATCATCTATCCTTTGAAGGCGGTGCAGGTGCTTTCGGCTTCGTCCAGGCCAAGGGTGTCCAACTCGTTCCGCTGGTGCAAAAACCCGTCCACCGGCGCCTGAACAACCAGCGCGCGGGCGTTCACAACCGGGATCGGCTGGCGCAACTGACCGTTCCAATGGCGAAAGGTCAGCGCGCGGCCCTTGAACCCATCAAGCGCAAAGGCGTCGGACAGAAGGTAGTCGCGCAACGTGGCGGGGTCGGCCGTATTGGTGCGGGTTACGCCTTCGCCAATCGCGCGCAAGGCGGCCCAAGCGGCGTAATCGCGGCTTTGCATGGGGCGGCCTGCGTGATCCTTGAACCGGTTCTGCAACTGCACCGCACCCCATTGTTCCAACACCGGCGCCCAGGCCATTGGCTCCAGCCCTTCGGACCCGGCGATGGGGCGGGGTTGCCACGTGTTGTGTTCGATGTAGCGACCGAAATCGTCGGCCTCGTCCGCGACAAGCAGAACGTCGTGGTCCGGCAGGTCTTGGGTGAACAAGGGCATTTCGGCGGCCGCCGCCCGGCGCAGGTCGGTGTCAAACGTCCAGTCCTTTTCGCCCGCGATGGCCAGACCGAATTTCTGTGCAGACCGTTTCAGCGCATCGGCAAAGGCGACATCCCCCGGCTTTGGCCCGGTGACAAGCGCAAGGGTGGTCCAGCGTTTGGATTGCAGCACCTGCATCAGGGCGTCGGTGCGCATCGCATCTTCGGGAATGCTGTGCAACAGGTTGGTCCGGCAATCGCCGTCGCGCAGTCCGGGCGCGCCAGAGGCGACGTTGAAAATCAGCGCTTCCCGTGCAGCAGGCAAGTCGGCCACCCGCAGGATATCCGCCGCCGTGGCGTCCAGCAGCATCAACCCGCTGCGGGCCAACGCGTCATTTGCCGCCCCGATCAGATCACCGCCGGGCTCCACCTTTACGACCGTCAGGCTGTAGGCGTGGCCCAGAAAGCCGCCCGTCGTCAGATTGTCCTGCAACGCGGTTTCGGCCCCCGCAATGCCAAGGTCGGCAGGAACCGGATCAAGGTTCGACAGGACCGGGGGCAGCGCAACCTTTGCCTGCAAGTAGATTACGGGAACCTGCACCTCGGCATTTGCCGGGGTCAGTGCGATGCTGAACAGGGCCGCCATGGCGGTGCGCTTGAACATGGTTTCCTCCCTGCGCCAAAGGGTGGCGGCAGACAGGCAGCAGGCCAATGCGACATTGGTCGCAAGGCGGCGCGTTTGCCACGAAAGTCCAATATCACGACCGGCAAACCTTGGTTTACCCCAGAGTCATCTTTGGGAGGAGACCCGCATGTCACAGCTTCGCCGCAGCCCCCTGGCTGTTTTCGCCCTGTTGGTTCTGGGCGGCATCGTCCACGCGCATGGCGACGTTGCCCCGCAGCCTGTGAACACGGACGCCCTGCCGGACGTGGGCGCGGAATGGCTGGCCGAAAACCCCTATCGCGCCGAAGCGGCTGGACCCGAGGTATGGTGGACTGCTGTCACCATCGGTGACAGCGGCTATAACCAGAACTGCGCGCGGTGCCATGGATTGGGCGTTGTGTCCGGCGGACTTGCCCCCGATCTGCGCATGCTCGAGGCATCGGATTACGGCGACGAATGGTTCGTGGAACGGTTTCGCCACGGCTATACGCAGGACGGCACGACCAAGATGCCCGCCTTTGGCGAGGTGCTGGATCAAAAGGCGGCCTGGGCCATCCGCACTTATATCGAAACGCGCCCCGAAGATGGCGCGCTGGATGCCCATTCTGACCGGCTGAAGGCGATCCGCGATGAACTGGTGGCGGGCGGCGGCGATCAGGATGCTTTGAAGGCGGAACTGTCCGCTATTGCCGAACAGGTCATCACCGCGTCCGGCGCGCCCATCGCGGACAGTGCCCCCTATCGCGCGGCGCTGGCCCTGAACGGCACGCCCGATGGCGCAAAGCACGCGGGCGAGGTGCTGACCATCGGCCTGTCGGCCACACACTGATGCAGCGGCGGGCACTTTTGGCCTGTGTGGCGTGCGGCGCTTTTCTTGCCGCGACGCCGCTGTTTGCCCGCTGCGAAGGTGTGACACCGGGCGCGCGTCCCCAGAACACGGCGCGTGATTTCGTCGGCCAATCGCTGGATGAGATTTTCGAACGCGGCTTTATGACGATTGCCGTGTATGAAGAGTATCCCCCCTATTCGTGGCAACAGGACGGCCATCCCAAAGGGGTGGACATCGACGTGGGCCGGATTCTGGCCGATGCCCTTGGGGTCGAGGCGCGGTTCAACTTTGTGCAGGCTGGCGAAAACCTTCAGGCCGATCTGATGAGCTATGTCTGGCGCGGCACCGTGCTAAACGAACCGGTCAGCAACGTGATGCTGCGCGTGCCCTACAACAGCGACTTCACCTGTCTTGTCGAACAGGTGGCCTTTACCGGCCAGTATGTGACGGAAGAGATCGCCATCGCCTATGCGCGCAGCGCCTATCCCGATGCGGTGCCGTCGGACGCCGACCGCCACGAAGGCGCGCCTGTCCCTGCGTTCTTCCGGTTCGATACGGTGGGGGTGGAGAACGATTCCATTTCAGACTTCTACCTGACCTCGTTCCCCGGCGGTCAGATCGGGCCGAATGTGCGCCGGTTTGCCACCACCGCCGATGCCATGACAGCACTTCACGCGGGCGAGGTGATGGCCGTGATGGGGACGCGGGCGCAACTTCTGCATGGGGCAGATCAGACAATCGCGGTGCATAAACCGCCCTTGGCCGGATTCGGCCTTGGGTCGTGGACCATCGGTCTGGCGGTGCATCACAGCCACCGCGACCTTGGCTATGCACTGGACGATGCAATCGCGGCGGCGCTGGCCGATGGTCGGATCGCGGCCATTCATGCGAAGTACGGGCTGCGGTTTGCCCCGCCAACCCGCTAGATCGTCGTCAGATCGCCCGCATTGTCGATCAGCGTGATCGTGTGAACCCCCGCCAGACGGTCCCTGATCAGGCGTGTCTGGTCACGCGTGGCAAAGACCAGCGCCGTTGACAGGCCATCGGCAAGTGCGGCGCTGTCGGCCTGAACCGTGACGGTGGACCAGAGCGCGGGCTGACCCTTGGGGTGCAGGATATGTGGCAGTCCGCCCACCAGCAGCGCGGCGGGGCTGGATGTCGCAAGGGCCGCGCCGGTGATGCGCGTCCGGCCGATCTGCCCTGTCGCCGGATCGTCGATACTCACGGTGAAGGGGCCGCCAAGCGCTGCGTATTCGCCCATGTTGACCAGCGCCTGCGTAAACCCGCGCGCTGCCAGATGGGCGCGCACGACGTCGGCGGCAAAGCCCTGGGCGACACCGTTGAACGTCATCGCTTGACCATGGTCCAGACCTATGCGCGCCCCCAGGGTAACACGGTGCCAGCCGATTGCGCTGCGGGCGGGCAGGATGGGTGCTCCCGTTGCCAAGGCACGCCACAAGGGCTGCACCGTCGGATCAAACAACCCATCGGTCACCGTGTGAAGGCGGTCGCACAGGGCGCACAGGTCGGCAAACATCGCGTCCGGCACCAGATGCCCGTCGCGGTTCAACCGGGTCAGCGCGCTGTCACGATACAGGCTGAACTGCGCCTCGATCCCGTTCAAAATGGCGGGGATCGCGTCAAGGGCGGCCTGCGCCCCCGGCCCGGTCAGGGTCACATCGACATCGGCCCCCAAGGCCCGACCGCGCCACGACTGCGCCGCCGCAGGGGTGGGCAGCAGCGCCGCCGCGGACAGGGATAAAAAGCGGCGGCGGTTCATCGGGCAGCCACCGCGCCGGGCACCCTGCGTCCCTTGGCCACCAGCACCAAGGGCACGCATTGCGCGGCATCGTTGTGGATTGTCACACAATCCAGACATTGAAAACACTCGGAGTAGGTCACGCGGCCATCGGGTTTGATGGCCCCATAATTGCAGCGCACCTTGCACAACTGACAGGGCGATCCACATTCGGCCCGCCGTGAAATCCAGTCGCGCCCCCGCAAAAGACCGCCAATCGCCATCAGCGCCCCAAGCGGGCAGACATAGCGGCAAAAGCCCTTGAACGTGACCATCCCAAGGATAAGCCACGCGACGGCATAGGCGACATAAGGCAAGTCGCGCAGGAAAAAGGTGGTGATCGCGGTCTTGAACGGCTCTGCCTCGGCCACGGTGTCGATGTGGTCGGGGGCAAGGATCGCCGTGGCGACCATTCCAGCCAGCAGCAGATATTTGATGCCCTTCAACCGCTTGTCCCACAGGGTTGTCGGCTCGACCTTCGGCAGGCGCAGCAAGCGGCCAAGGTGGTGGGCAAATTCCTGCAGCGCGCCAAAGGGGCACAGCCAGCCGCAAAACAGCCCCCGCCCCCAGATCACAAAGCCCGCAATTGTGGCCGCCCAGATCAGAGCCGAAAACGGATCGTACAGCAGATAGGAAAAACTGCCCCCTTCGATCCCGGTCCGCAGCACGGCCAAGGGGGTGACGATGGACAACTGCCCCTGCCCCCACCAGCCGACAAAGCCGGTCATCGCGGCAAGGATCACCAGACGGATGCCGGAGAAATGCCGATGCCCTGACAGACGGTCCATCCCCGGACCGAGCGCCAGGAACAGCAGGGGCAGCGCCAGCGCCAGTGCTGCAAGGTCGCCCCGGCGGTTGCGGATCGCCTCTTGCCACGGGGTCAGGCGTTGCGGGGGGGTGGCGCGCAAAAAGAAACGCTCGGGCGTGGCGTGCGTCAGGCTGAAGGTGACGGTGCCGATCTCTGGCTGGAACACGCCGTGTTCGCGCACCGCCTGCACGTTCAGCACCCAGTCGCGGGCCGGATCAAGGCCCAACCGCCTGTCCGTCCGCAGGATCATCGCGGTGCCCTGCGGCACATCGGGCGCGGTCGAAAAGATCAGATCGGCGTCCCGCAAGGCCACGGGCAGACCATCCTGGTTGGCGGACAGGCGATCAGGCGCTGTGTTGCGGACAAAATCGGGCGACACAAGGCCATGACGGCCAGCGTCGATGACCAGAAACGGCTCGTCGTCGGGTGACACGGCAAGAAACCGTTGCAGGTCGGCAAAACCGTCTGCGTCCAGCACCGCGCGGGCGATGGACTCGGGGCCGATGTCCACCAGCCACAGATCGAGATATACCCCGCCCGGATCGTCCTGCGCCACGGGATCGTCATCAGCCCAGACCGTGCCCGCAAAAGCGGCGTCGGCCTGTGCATTGGTGATACGCAGGTTGCGGGCAATGCCCGTTGCCACCAGTGCAGCCCAATCCAGCGCTTCGTCATGGTCTGGATCGGGGCGCGCAGGGGGGACAGACTGCACCCCGTTCATCTTTTCCCGCGTCACCTGCAAGGTTGCCGCCAGCACCGTTTCATGCGCAATCCGAACCGAAGCCGTCGCCTTTGTCACCCCGTCCAGATAGACGAGATCAGACCCTGCCGCCGCGTCGCCGTAGGGGGTTCCCACCACCATCGCCGTGTTGATCGACTGACCCCGGTATTGTTCAAAGAACTTGTGGAACGGTGCCTCGCCCAGACCGGAAACAAAGATCGGCTCGTTGTGCGAAATCAGGCGCACGTCGATAAAGCGCCCCTCAAGGTCCAGCATCACCAGAATGTTGATGGGCGCCCCGGAAAAACCGGGCAGGGGTGCCATCTGTTCGGTCTCGAACACATATCCCGCCTCGGCCCCGCCCGAATTGCGCAAGCTCCAGACCCCTTGATCGTTGACGGGGTCACCCAGGGCATAGGGCGGGATCACGAACGCCTCGATCGCCGCCCGGTCCAGCGGTTGCGCTGCCGCGACCGACGACATAAGCATAAGGATCAGGGCGAAAAGGCTGCGCATCTGACAAGGCTAAGGCGAACAGAAGGGGCAACCCAATTGGACCATGGTCGCAGCGAAACAGGGGGCAGCTTGGATTATCGTCACCCCATGGACGCGCCCACCCCCAGAACCAACCGGACGACCGATCCGGTGATCTTTGCCATTTCATTGGCAGGGTTTGTGCTGGCGTGGTGGGGGCTGGCCCTGCTGAAGGGCGATCCGCGCATCCTGCCTGCGCCGTTTGAAGTGCTGAACGTCATGATGGCCGAGGCTGTCTCGGGCCCGCTTTTGCATCATGTCGCGGCGACACTGGTCCGCGTGGCGCTGGCCTTTGTTCTGGCGATGTCCCTTGGCAGCGCGCTGGGCCTGCTGCTGGGGCGGTATACCAGGGCGGACCGATGGGCCGATCCCTGGGTCATCATCTTTCTGAACCTGCCCGCGTTGGTGGTAATCGTGCTGTGCTACCTGTGGATCGGCCTGAACGAGGTTGCAGCCGTGGTAGCGGTGACGGTCAACAAGACGGCGATGGTGCTGGTCACCGTCCGCGAAGGCGCCCGCACCCTTGACCGGGGTCTGGCCGATATGGCGCAGGTGTACCGCCTGTCCCCGATGACGCGGCTGCGGCATATTGTGGTGCCACAGCTTGCCCCCTATCTGGCCAGCAGCGCGCGCAACGGATTGGCGGTGATCTGGAAAATCGTGCTGGTGGTCGAATTTCTGGGACGGTCGGACGGGGTGGGCTTTCAGTTGCACCTGAAGTTTCAACTGTTCGATATCCCCGGCGTGATGGCCTATGCGCTGGCCTTTGTCGGGGTGATGCTGGCGATCGACTACGGTCTGATCCAACCGGTGGAGCGTCGCGCCGCGCGGTGGCGTCAACGGGGCTGACCGTGCGTGATGAGCGTGGGTGTCCAAACCAACTTTGGTTCCGGCACTCTATTGTGCCGCAGTGGTCATGAAGAAATAGACCCATTCGCCCTTGAACCCCGTCTGTTGGCGGGCCTGTGCCACCTGTTCGCGCAAAAAGCGCAAGTAGGGCTCGGCGGGTTCGACCGTGGGGCGCAGGCCGTCGTACAGCGGAGCAGAGGCGGCAAAGGCCACGGCGATTTCCTGCCCGAACGGCGGGGCGATGGTGATCGCCAGCGATGGTTTTCCGGGCGTGTCCATTCCGACCGTCACCCGCGCCTTCGCGGGCAGGGGGTCCAGCGGCACCGTGTCGTTCGGTTGCAGGTGGATCACCATGCCGTTGGCGTCGAAATAGTCGATGTAGACGACGCTGTCATAATCGGGCGCGGTCAGCTCAAACGCCAGTCGTTGCCCCGCGATATAGCGGTATTCGCGCACATGGGCATCGGGGCCGACAACGCGCGGGTAGGTCAGTTGATCGGTCGATTGTGGCAGGCCCACCGCCGATATCCCCGCCAGCGCGCCGCATTGCGGGCGGGGCAGGATCAGCACCTGATCCGACACCGGAATCGCGCCGCCCATCTGCGCCTGAAGGGCGGTCAGGATCGGCGCGCGCAATGCGTCTTCGGGAATGTGCCCGCGCAGTTCCAGCGTGCCGGTTTCTGGCACAAAGCGCGTTTGCAGCCGCGAACAGGGCACTGATGCCAGCAGCCCCTCGATCCCGTCGCGCACGGTATCGGCGGCCCCTGCCAGATCACCGGGCTGCATGAAGGACTGGATGGCTGACAGCGACACCGGGTCGACGCTGCCCGCACCTGACCACGCAAGTTCCGCCTTTGCCCGCTGTGCAGGCGGCGGCAGGGCTGCGGCAACCTGCGCCTGGCTGTCCGTCTGGTCCGGCAAGCTTGGCGCGTCGACCGTTGCCTGTGGCAGCGGCGGGGTGGCGGTTGCGGCGGGGGCCAGCATCACACCGGGGGGCAGGCTGGCCTTGGTGGCCGGGGATGCCGTTGGCAAGGTCTGTTGGGTGACGGCCTGCGGGGCGCTTGCCGCAAGGGGGACGGAAATGGCAGGGATTTGCGCCGCCTGCGAGACGGGGATGCTGCCCTGTTGCGCTGCGGTGCCTGTTGCCGGCGCTTGTGCCGCGGCATCGCCCACGGCGGGTTCCGGTGTGGCGTCGGTGCGGTCAACGGGGTAGGCCGCGATGTCGATCCGCGCCTGTGGCATGGGTTGCGGATCGCGCGGGGCCGGGGCGATGGCGACGATCACCACGGCCAACACGAGGCCATGCGCGGCAAAGGACAGCGCGCCGCCGCCAAGCCATGGGACTGCCGTGGTCATGGCACCCCCGGCGTGACGACAAGCACGATGTCCGTGGCCCCCAGCGCCTCGATCTCGGCCACCAAGGGCAAAAGATGGCGCAGTTCGGCGTCGCGGTGGGCATTGACGCGGATCAGCAGGGCAGGCGTCTTGGTCAGCGCGCTTGCGATGCCAGACAACACCTTGGCCCGGTCGGCGGGTGATCCGTTCAACGCCAGACCACCCGTGGCCGACACGGCGACGGTCGCACCCCCACCCGGCAGATCGGACCCGGTGACGGCAAGCGGCGGTGTCACCTGAAAGGGGGCGGTCGCGTCCATCCGCCCGATCAGCAGAAAGAAGACGAGCAAAAAGAACACCACGTCGATCAGCGCAACAATGGTTTCGGGGCTTTCGCGGCGGGGACGGCGGGCAAGCTTCATGGCCGCACCTCTAGCCGGATGATGCGCAGGCTGGTGGTGCCTGCGCGCGTGGCTGTGTCCATAAGCGCGACCAGACTTTGGGTCGATGCCGCAGCGGACGGCAGCACGATCACGGGGGTGGCCGGGTCTGCCTGCACACGGGTGGCAATCAGCGAACCTAGGCTGGTCAAGCTGTGCGCCCGGCCCTGCACATGGGGCACCCCGTCTGCGGCAAGCCGGATCAGCAGCGCGGATGCGCCCGGCCCACCAGGGGCTGCGGCACTGTCTTCGGCGCGTTCGGCCATCGGGACCATATCAAGGTTCAGATAGGTCGATGTGACCATGAAAAAGATCAACATGATCATCAGAACGTCGATCATCGACACCAGCGATATCAGTGTGGCCGGGGGTCGGCTGCGTTTCAGCTGCATCGCACCCCCCCTTCAGGTCTGGCCGTCCTCGATCGCGAACAACTGGCCTGCGGCGGCCTCGATCGTCTGGGCCGCAGCCTCGACCCGGCCCCCCAGCAGGGTGGCGGCCACGGCGGCGGGTATGGCGACCAGCAGGCCTGCGGCGGTGGTCAACAGCGCCTCCCATATCCCGGCGGCAAGGACCGAGGCGTTGGCGGCCCCCTCGGCGGCGGCGAGTTCCTGAAACGACTGGATCATCCCCAGCACAGTGCCCAACAGCCCCAGAAGCGGGCTGATCATGGCAATCAGTTCCAGCAGGCGGATATGGCGGCCAAGGGTGGCAATCTCGGCATTGCCGCGCCATTCAAGATCAGCCTCAAGTGACGGGCGGCGGCGGCCAGCGGTCAGGCCAGCCATCGCCAGCGACAGCAAACGATCGGCAGGTGATGTGCCGCCCTGCAACGCGGCCATCGCGCCGCGCCGGTCGCCCTTGCCCCAAAGGTCAAACGCCGCCCGGCGGGATGCAGCACCGGACAGAACACCCCGCAACTGTATGATTTTCATGCCAATCACGGTCAGGGACAGCAGCGACAGCAGGATCAGCACCCCGACGATGGGGCCACCACTGATCGCCGTGTCGATCAGGCTGTCCATGCCCTATTTCACCAGGCTGGCCGGGGTGCGGCTGACAAGGTCAAGCTGCGGAAAACAGTCCATCTCTTCGCCGTTTTGCGGGCGGCAGGACGGCAGTTCGTGCAGCAGCAATTCGGATATGGATGTGCAGGCGATGTCGGGGATTTCGAACAGCTTCAGCGTAGTGCGCGCGGCGGGCAGCGGGGCCGCGTCGATGGTCAGCAGCCGGTCAATCACGCTGTCGGTGTTCAGGATCGCCAGCGACAATTCGAACCCTTCGAACGTCGTCGCGGTGTCGTTGCGGAACAAAAAGAACGCGCGGCAGCCCCCGGCGGCGTTGTCTTCGAACTTGTTCAATTCGATGGTCAGGCGGCCCTGTTGCGCAAGGCCGATGCCGGGCCAAAGCGCCAGACAGGCCACGATGAGACGTGTTGCGGATGCGTGCATGATCCCCCCGACTCTGTGCCAGAAGGGTGTGGCGCTGCGGCGGTTCGGTCAAGCGTTAAGATTGCAGATTGGGAATGTCAGACCCTTGCACGCCAGTCCCTGGCATAGGCCACAAGTCGGGGATCGGCGGGCACCGTTTCGGCCAAGGGGACGGGCGCAACCGCACCTTGCGCAAACAAAAGCGCGGCCCCCACAGCCGTTCCGGTCTGCGAGGGGGACGCCAGCACGGCCCGCCCGGTGGCCGCAGCCAGCATGTCGCGAAAGAACGGATTGCGCGCAAACGGGCCTTCGATGATGGCGGGGCCAAGCGCGCCGGTGATGGCAAGACATTCGGCGGTCATCAGGGCCAGATACCAGCCCAAGGACACCTCTCGCGCAGCGTCAGCCGTCGGCTCGGCCGGATGCCAGCGCATGGGGTGGTTTGGAAATGGCCCGCTGCCCGTTTGGACGGACGGCAGCAGCATGAACCCCTGTGTCAGAACGCTGTCGGCGTCTGCCGTCGTGGCAAGGGGCGGTTTTCCCGCGCGGATCAACTCGTATTCACGCCCCCCCATGAAGCGCGCCGATGGCACGGGCTGGCCCAGTGCGTTGACATTCACCAGCGTGTCGCGGTCAGGGTTAAGCGTGACCGGCGCACCGTTCATCGTCATCACCACGACCCATGTCCCGGTGGACACCACGGAAAACGGCCCCGACCGATCCAGCAGATGCGGCAGCAATGATGCGTTGCTGTCATGGATGCCGCAGGCAACCGGGGTGCCGGGGCGCAGGCCGGTCTGTGCGGCAAGTGCGGGCAGAATGGTGCCCAGCAGGTCACCAGATCGGCGCGCCGGGGCGATGCGGCCCGTCAGCCCAAGCGTCTGCACCAACGCGGATGGACGCCCCGCGTAGGGGTTCCACAGGTCAGTGTGGCAGCCAAGACTGGTCACGTCCGTGGCTGCGATGCCGGTCAGGCGGTGCGCCCAATACTGCGGCCATGTCACAAGATGGGCCACCCTTGGCAACAGGTCGGGGTCGGTCTGAAACTGCCAGAACAGTTGCGCGCCCACGTTCAGCCCCATCGGCAGGCGGGCCGATCCGGTTTCGGCAAAGGGCGGACGGATGGCGTCATAGTCTGCGCGCAGGGTGTCGGGGCCGGGGTGTTCGTAATCCAGCACTGGCGCAGCCAAAGTGCCATCCGCCGCCAGCAGCGCGGCACAGGCCCCATGGGTGGTGATCGATATCGCATCAATGCCGTGGTCGCGCTGAAACCGCGCGAGGGCGTCCAGCAAAAAGGCCCAATGCCCGTCGGTGTCGAAATGCGGATAGGGGGGGCCGGGCAGCACGGTATTGGCGCGGGTCGTCACCGCGACTTCGGCCCGCGTTGCCAGATCGACCAGCGCCAGTTTGACGTTGGTCTTGCCGATATCGATGACGGCGATGTGCTGCGGCGCGGTCATGGCATGTGAAACAGCGGCACCAGCGGGGTGGCCACGGGTTCGTTGCCCGGATGGGTGCGCATGATGTCTGCCATATGCGCCCACCAGCGTTGCATCACCGGATGATCAGGCAGGGCTGCCATGGTGTGATCGGCACGCCGCCACAGCACGCCGAACAGGATCAGCGTTTCCGGGTCAAGATGGATGGAATAGTCAGACACGCCTGCCGCTTTCAGCAGCGCCACCAGTTCGGGCCAGATCGCATCGTGACGGCTGCGGTATTCGTCCGCCATTCCGGGGTTGAGGTGCATTTTGAAGGCGTATTTTTCCATCATTTGCCCCTGCGTGCCCGTGCCCACAGCCGGGGCAGGGCAATGACGCCGATCAGCAGGACGCCAAGGAAGATCGACATCACGATCCCCGGCACGTTCAGCAGGCCAAAGCCGAATGTGACCATGCCCATCACGATGGCGGCCAGCACCACGCCGGGGATGGTGCCCGATCCGCCAAGGATGCTGACACCGCCAAGAACGACCATCGTCACCACCTCCAACTCCCACCCCGTCGCGATGGAAGGGCGGGTGGAGCCAAGGCGCGAGGTCAGGCAGACGGCGGCAAGCCCGGACATCAGGCCGGTCAGCAGGAACAGGATGAAACGCACGCGCTGCACCCGGATGCCCGAAAACAACGCCGCCGTGGGGTTGTTGCCGATGGCATAGACGGTGCGGCCAAAGTTGGTGCGGTGCAACAGCACCCAATAGGCCAGCGCGCAAAGGCCGAACAGGACCAGCTCAAAGCTGATGACCCACCAGACATATCCCTGACCAAAGAAGGCAAAGTCGGCTGGATAGCCGGTGAAGGCCTGATCGCCAAGGATGACGTAGCTTAGCCCGCGAAACAGGCTCATCGTGCCGATGGTCACGACGATGGACGGCAGGCCCATGCCCGCCACAAGAAACCCGTTCACAACACCGCACAACAGCCCCGTGCCGATGCCTGTCAGCACCAGCAGCGGCACGCCTGCACCGGCCGTCATGGCAACTCCCATCGCGGTCGAGGCAAGGGCGATGATCGACGCGACCGACAGATCAATTTCGCCCGCGATGATCAGCATCGCCATGGCAAAGGCGATCAACGCCTTTTCGGTAAAGTTGAAGGTGGCGTCCGACAGGTTCCACGCGTTCAGGAAATACGGAGAGGCAAGGCTGTTGGTGATGAACACCGCGATGGCCACGACCAGAAGCAGCGATTCCCAGCTGCGCAGCAGTCGCGCGGTGGGTGTGGTCAGGCGGTCGGGGATATGGCGTCCGGTGGTGATGTCGGTCATGACCCTGCCTCGGCTGATTTCAGGATGATGCGGCCTTTGATGCGGCCATGTCGGGCGTTGAAGCCAACCGCCAGAATGATCGCAAGGCCGGAAATCGCCAGTTGCCAGAACGGCGACACGCCGATGACGGGCAGCGCATTCTTGATGACGCCAAGGAACAGTGCGCCCAGCACGGCGCCGCCGACCGATCCGGCCCCTCCGGCGATGGAAATGCCACCGATCACACAGGCGGCCACGACATCAAGTTCAAACCCGCCAGCGATATCGACATAAGCCACGGCATATCGCGCGACCCACAAATAGCCGGTCAGCCCGGCCAGCGCGCCCGATATGACAAAGGCGATGGCCTGCGTGCGGCCGACATCAATGCCGGTGTAAACGGCAGCATGGGGGTTGTCGCCTACGGCAAAAAAGCTGCGCCCCAACGCGGTGCGTCCCAACAGCACTGCCGTTGCGGCGACGGCGGCGATGGCAATCCAGCTCATCACCGGCAGGCCAAGGAATATGGCGCGCGGCAGGGCCTTGAACCCGTCGGTCATCTGGTGGGCGTTGATCCATTTGCCGTCCGAGATCAGGAAGATGATCCCGCGATAGATCGTCATGGTGCCAAGGGTGACGACAATCGGCGGGATTTGCACCTTCCAGACCAGAAGGCCGTTCAACAACCCCATCAGCGCGCCCAGGGCGATGACCGTCAGCAGGATCAGCGGCAAGGGCAGTCCAAGGCCGTTCAGCATGGCGGCAATCATCCCCGTCAGCGCCAGATTGGCGGCCACGGACAGGTCGATGCATTTGGTCAGGATCACGATCATCTGTCCCAGCGCCAAAATGATCAGGGGCGCAGTGTCGTTGAAGACTGACGCGAGGTTCTGCGGCGCGACAAAGGCGGGAAAACGGGCTGCGATGCCTGCGACCAGCAGAAGGATGGCGGCGGCAAGAAGTGCCTCGCGCGATTTCAGAAGGGGGGTCATGCGACCTCCTCGATGCCGGCGGCGGCGCGGACCAGATTTTCGGGCGTCATGGCGGGGCCGGTCAATTCGGCCACGATCCGGCCTTCGCGCATCACGATCACCCGGTCGGACATGCCAAGGATTTCTGGTATTTCGGAACTGACCATGATCACCGCCAGCCCTTCGGCAGCGAGTTCGGCCATGAACTCATGCACGGCGGCCTTTGATCCGATGTCGATGCCCTTGGTCGGTTCGTCCAGAATGATCACGCGGGGTTTCGTGGCCAGCCATTTGGCGATGACCACTTTTTGCTGATTGCCGCCCGACAGCAGTCCCACGTCCTGATCCAGTGACGCCGCCCGCAGGTCGAGCCGTCGGGTATAGTCGCGCGACAGCCTGAATTCCTGTGCCAGCCGCAGGAAACCTGCCCGGCTGGTGCGGGCCAGCGACGGCAGGGTGATGTTCTGAAAGATCGGCAGGCCACGCACGGCCCCCTGTTTGCCCCGATCTTCGGGCACATAGACGATGCCGTTTTCAATCGCCTCGGCTGTGGATCGGATGGCGATCACCTTGTCACCGATCCGGCACGCGCCTTTTGACGGGCGTGTGATGCCGAACAGGGATTGCATCACCTCGGACCGGCCCGCGCCGACAAGACCGTAAAACCCAAGGATCTCGCCGGTGTGCAAGGTAAAGCCGATGTCCTCAAATTCGGTCGGGTGGCAATAGCCTGCCACGGTCAACGCGGGCGCGCCGATGTTGTGGGCGCGCTGCGGAAAGATGTGATCGACGGCGCGGCCGACCATCATCTGCACCAGTTGGGTTTCGGTCACCGTGTCCATCGGGCCTGCGCCGATGAACTGACCATCGCGGAACACGGTATAGCGGTCAGCGATGCGAAAGATTTCGTCGAACTTGTGGCTGATGAACAGGATGGCCTTGCCGTCGGCCTTTAGCCGTTCGACCAGATCGTAAAGTTCGTGGATTTCCTTGTGCGACAAGGCGGCAGTGGGTTCGTCCATGATCACCACGCGCGCGTCGATGGACAGGGCGCGGGCGATGGCGACAAGGTGTTTGGATGCGATGCCCAGATCCCGCAGCTTTGCGCCGGGGTCCAGATGCGCGCCAATGCGGGCCAGAAGGGCAACCGCCTGGGCGTTCATCGCGGCCCAGTCGATCAGGCCCAAGGGCGTGCGCGGGGCGTGACCCAGAAAGATATTCTCGGCCACTGTCATTTCATCAAACAGCACCGTTTCCTGATGGATCGCCGTCACCCCGGCTGCAGCGGCGGCGCTGGCGCTGGGGAAGGTCGTGGCCTTGCCCGCCACCTCGATCACCCCTGCGTCGGGTTGGTAGATGCCGGTCAGCACCTTGACGATAGTGGATTTGCCAGCCCCGTTTTCGCCGACAAGGGCGGTCACCTGCCCCGCGTACAGATCAAGCGACACATCCTGAAGCGCGCGCACCCCGGGAAAGGATTTGGAAATGCCCGAAAGGCGCAGCACTGGCTGGGGATTTGCAGGCGCGGTCATGGATCGGTCCGAAGATGAGGGGAAAGGGGTGGTCCCCGGCGCACAGAAGCGGCACGCAGGGGACCGGACGTCGATCAGAAGATCGACGAGAAGGCGTCGATGTTGGACGCATCATAGGTGAAGGGGTCAGCCATGGCCGCTTCGTTGTTGTCGTCCAGCGTGGCGGCACCCATCCGGCCCATCGGGATCGACGCGCCCGGTTCGGCGGTGGCGGTGCCGGCAGCCAGATTGTAGGCCAGCATCGTTGCGGCATAGCCCAGATCGATCGGGTTCCAGATCGCAAAGGACTGCGACGCGCCCGATTTCACATGGCCGGCCATTTCCGACGGCAGGCCCAAGCCCGTCACGTTGATCTGACCCACCTTGCCCGCATCCGTCACCGCCTGGGCGGCGGCGACGATGCCCACGCTGGTCGGCGCGATGATTGCCTTCAGGTTCGGGTAGGTCTGCATCAAGCCTTGGGCTTCGCGATAGGATTTGTCAGCCAGATCGTCGCCGTAAACGGTGCCGACGACGGTGATGTTGGGGTAGTTGCCCATCACCTTGTTCATCTCTTCGATCCAGGTGTTCTGGTTCGTCGAGGTGGATGTGGCGGACAGAACCGCAACCTCGCCGCCGTCGGGCAGGTGATCGGCAGCCAGCTTGATGATCGTGTTGCCGATCAGCGCGCTGGAGGACGGGTTCAGGTGCATCTGGCGGCCTTCGGGGGCGACGCCCGAGTCCCACGAGATGACGGTGATGCCGCGTTCCATTGCCTTTTTCAGCGCGGGGGCAACGGCATCGGGGTCGTTTGCCGAAATGGCGATGGCGTCAACGCCTTGGGCGACCAAAGCGTTGATCACCTCGATCTGGCCTTCTGCGGTGGTGTCGGTCGGGCCAGTGTAGATGATTTCCACATCGCCAAGTTCCTTGGCCGCTTCTTCAGCGCCTTTGGCGGCGGCCTCGAAAAAGCCGATGCCCAACGCCTTGACGACCAAAGCGATGCGCTTGGTTTCGGCATGCGCCCCGGTGGCGATCAGGGCCGTGGCAAGTGCCGCCGAGGTAAGTGCTTTTGACAGAATGCTCATTATGGTTCCTCCCTTGAGCGATGGTCGTGCCGCGCGCTATGCTTCGTGCGCGGTTTGGGTTCTGTCCGCGGTGCCGACCTGCACCACGATCAGTTTGACATCTGCCGCGTCCAGCATGGCTGCATCGCGGTCGGAAATTCCGTCATCGGTGATGACCGTGTGGATGCGCGACAGCGGGCACAGGATCAGGCTGGACCGCCGTGCGAACTTCGAGCTGTCCACCAGCACCACCAGCTCATCAGCCTGACCGATCAGCTTTTGTTCGGCCTGGATCAGCAGGGGGTCCGCCTCCATCAGGCCAAGCGCGGACAGGCCCTGCGCGCCCATGAACATGCGGCGGGCGTAGAAGTTGCGCGCCACATCATTGTCAAAGGGCGAAAGGATGATGTTCTGTTCGCGGTAAATTGCACCACCGGGCAGAAGGATGGTGTTCTTGGAATGCTTCAGCAGGTGTTCCGCGATGGGAAAGCTGTTGGTGAACACCTGAAGTCTGCGCACCGACAGGGGATGGACCATCTGAAAAGTGGTCGTGCCGCCGTTTATGATGATCGGTTCGCCATCCTGACACAGATCGACCGCCGCCTTGGCAATCGCCCGTTTCTGCGCGCCGTGCATGGTTTCGTTCACACTGAAGGGGCGGCCTGCCAACCCGACGAACTGTGGGGGCGAAATCGCCTCGGCCCCGCCGCGCACCCGGCGCAGGCGTTTCTGGACATGCAGCGTGGCGATGTCGCGGCGCACCGTCGCCTCGGACGCGCCGGTCAGCGACACAAGGTCGGTGACCGTTGCAACGGGTCGGTCCTGGACCGCCGACAGGATGATTCTGTGCCGTTCACTTTCGTGCATCTTGTCCTCCCCTGCGGCAAAAGGTTTCACCGAAACCAATCACTGTCAATCATTTTCAATCACGACAGTCATTGTGCAGGTGCAGCATGATTGCTTTTGAGCGTTTTTGATTGACAAGATGGCTGATACGGTCACATTTCAATGCAGTCGGCGCGCTGCCCTGCGGTGCGCAAAGGGAGGAAACCATGTCGAAGACAAGCGCCGGAAACCGGCTTCAGACCCTTTGGGATGACAACAAATCCAAAGGCATGACCGAGCCGGAAAAGCTGCTGTACCGGTCAAACCTGCTGGGGTCCGACAAGCGAATCACGAATTATGGCGGGGGCAACACCTCTGCCAAGGTGATGGAAGCTGACCCGTTGACCGGCCTGATGGTCGAGGTGCTGTGGGTCAAGGGATCGGGGGGCGACGTCGGATCGATCCGAATGGACGGCTTTGCCACGCTGTACATGGACAAGCTGCGCGCGCTGAAGGGCATCTATCGCGGTGTCGCCTTTGAAGACGAGATGGTGGGGCTGTTGCCGCATTGCACGTTCAACCTGAACGCCCGCGCCGCATCCATCGACACACCATTGCACGCCTATGTCCCGAAAAAGCATGTCGATCACATGCACCCCGACGCGATCATCGCGATTGCGGCGGCCAAGAATTCCCGCGCGCTGACGCAACAGATTTTCGGGGACGAGATCGGTTGGCTGCCATGGAAGCGCCCCGGATTTGAACTGGGCCTGTGGCTTGAGAAATTCTGTCTGGAAAACCCGACTGCCAAGGGTGTTGTGCTGGAATCGCACGGGCTGTTCACCTGGGATGACGATGCCCGCGCCTGCTATGACCTGACGCTGCGCATCATCCAGCAGGCGATGGATTGGTTCGCGAACCAGACGGCGGGCAAGCCAGCCTTTGGTGGGGCAAAGCATCTGGCATTGGACCCTGACGCCCGGCGCGATGTGGCGGCGCGGCTGATGCCCGCCATTCGCGGCATGATCAGCGCCGATCACCACATGGTCGGGCATTTTGACGATCAGCCCGCCGTACTGGAGTTTGTAAACGCCGCCGGGATGGGGCCGCTTGCCAGCCTTGGCACGTCTTGCCCCGACCACTTCCTGCGGACGAAGATTCGCCCTTTGGTCGTGGGGTTCAACCCGGCGCAGCCTGATATTGATGGCACCTTGGCCGCCCTATCGGGGCAGATCGCTGCCTATCGTGCCGATTACGCCGCCTATTACGACCGCTGCAAACACGCCGACAGCCCCGCGCTGCGCGATCCGAACGCGGTGGTCTATCTGGTGCCGGGTGTGGGCATGATCACCTTCGCCAAAGACAAGGCAACAGCACGGATTTCGGGCGAATTCTACGTCAACGCGATCAACGTCATGCGCGGCTCGTCAGCCGTTTCCGAATACTGCGGCCTGCCGGAACAAGAAGCGTTCGATATCGAATACTGGCTGCTGGAAGAGGCAAAGTTGCAGCGGATGCCAAAGCCGAAATCACTGGCGGGGCGGATCGCCTTTATCACTGGCGGAGCGGGCGGCATCGGATCGGCCTGCGCCGAACGCTATCTGCGCGAAGGGGCCTGCGTGATGCTGGCCGATATTGATGAAGCCGCATTGCAGGCCACGGCGGAAAACCTGTCCTCCCGTCACGGACGTGATGTCGTGCGCACGGTCGTGATGAACGTCACCGACGAATCCGCCGTGATCGCTGCCCATGCGGCAACGGCGGTGGAATTCGGCGGGCTGGACATCCTTGTGTCAAACGCGGGCATAGCCTCGTCCGCTCCGATCGAGGCGACGACTTTGGCCTTGTGGAACAAGAACATGGATATCCTGTCCACCGGATACTTCCTTGTCTCGCGCGAGGCGTTTCGCCTGTTCCGGGCGCAGGATATCGGCGGGGCGGTGGTTTTTGTCGCGTCGAAGAACGGCCTTGCCGCCAGCCCGAACGCGGCCGCTTATTGCACCGCCAAGGCGGCCGAGATTCATCTGGCACGCTGTCTGGCGCTGGAAGGGGCCGAGGCGGGGATCAGGGTGAACGTGGTCAACCCCGACGCGGTTTTGAAAGGGTCAAAAATCTGGTCGGGCGACTGGCTGGATCAGCGCGCCAGCACCTACAAGACCGACAAGGACGGGCTTGAGGAAATGTATCGCCAGCGCAGCCTGCTGAAACGGTCGGTCCTGCCCGAGGACATCGCCGAAGCGGCCTATTTCCTTGCCTCTGACCTGTCTGCCAAATCAACCGGAAACATCCTGAACGTTGACGCTGGCAACGTTCAGGCGTTCACGAGGTAATCCATGATCGACGCATCCCTGATCGAGGCTGAAAACGCCGCCCGCGACACGGCGCTGGTCACAGATTACGACAGCTTGGGCGAACGGCTTGCCCGGCTTGGCATCGACATCGACACGGTGAAGGCGCGCGTCGCGGCCTATGGCGTGGCCGTGCCAAGTTGGGGCGTCGGCACCGGTGGCACGCGGTTCGCCCGCTTTCCGGGTGAGGGAGAGCCGCGCCATATCTTTGACAAGCTGGAAGATTGCGGCGTCATCCACACCCTGACCCGCGCCACGCCCACGGTGTCGCTGCATATCCCGTGGGACAAGGCCCCCGCCGCCGATCTGAACGACAAGGCGGCGGAACTGGGGCTGGGGTTCGATGCGATGAATTCCAACACCTTTCAGGATCAACCGGGGCAGACGCGCAGCTACAAGTACGGGTCCCTGTCCAACGCGGATGCCGCCACGCGCCAGCAAGCCGTCGATCACAATCTGGAATGTATCGAGATCGGCCGCGCCCTTGGATCAAAGGCGCTGACGGTCTGGATCGGGGACGGGTCCAATTTTCCCGGCCAGACCGATTTCACCCGCCAGTTTGAACGCTATCTGGACGCGATGCGCGCGATTTACGCAGGCTTGCCCGATGACTGGCGATTGTTTTCCGAACACAAGATGTACGAACCCGCGTTCTATTCGACGGTCGTGCAGGACTGGGGTACCAACTATCTGATCGCGACACAACTGGGGCCAAAGGCGCAATGCCTTGTCGATCTGGGACACCACGCGCCGAACGTGAACATCGAGATGATCGTAGCGCGTCTGATCCAGTTCAAAAAGCTGGGCGGCTTTCATTTCAATGACAGCAAGTATGGCGATGACGATCTGGACACCGGCAGCATCGACCCGTACCGGCTGTTTCTGGTGTTCAACGAACTGGTTGCCGCCGAAGGGGTCCCCGGATTCTCGCCCGCGCACATGCTGGATCAAAGCCATAATGTGACGGACCCGATCGAAAGCCTGATGGTTTCCGCGACAGAGGTGCAGCGCGCCTATGCCGCAGCCCTGCTGGTGGATCGGGCGGCGCTGGCCGGGTATCAGGACGGCAACGATGCGCTGATGGCGACGGCTACGCTTAAGGCCGCTTTCCGCACGGATGTAGAGCCGATCCTTGCCATGGCGCGGCTGGAAAAGGGCGGGGCGATTGATCCCGTGGCCACATACCGCGCGGCCGGATATCGGGCCCGCGTTGCCGCGATCAGGCCAAAGGTCAGTGGCGCGGGCGGGGGCATTGTCTGACACCCTCGTCTGTCTGATGCGCGCGGTGTATAAGCCGCGCGCAATCAGGGGGCTGCCGACGTGTTCAAACAACTTCTCAGCCGGGCAAAGATTTCAAAGATAGGCATCCGCACGGCGACCCCGCGCCCGGATCGCGCGGGCATCGCAATTGCGGCCACCGTCAAGAACGAGGCCGCGCATATCGGCGAGTGGGCGCGCTTTCATCATGCGGCAGGGGTGCGCCACTTCATCATCTATGATGACGCCTGCACCGATGGCACGCCCGACATCCTGCGCGCCACATTGCCAGCGCAGGCGCTGACGATCATTCCATGGGCGCAGCGCCTGACCGATGCGCGCCTGTGGCGCGAGATGCACAATCAGGTGTTGGCCTATGCCCATGCCGCCAGCAACTTTGGTCCCGCCTATCGCTGGATGGCATTTATCGACGTGGATGAATTCCTGATCCCGGTCGCCACGGACAGTCTGGATCAGGCGTTGGCCCCGTTGGAGAACCTCACGAACCTGTCGTTGCCCTGGCATATGTTCGGGACATGCGGGCACCTCACCCCGCCGCAGGGCGGCATCCTGCGCAACTACCTGCACCGTGCGCGCGACCCGATGGGCGACGCGCCCGGTTTGCGCGCGTTCAAGTGCATCGTCGATCCCTGTCGGCTGACGGCCCTGCGCGTGCATTCGATGGAAACCGACGGCAGCGCCCAGACGTGGAACGACCAAGGCATGCCGTTCACCCTGACGGACAGGGACAAGCCGGGGTTTTATTCCGCAGGCCGCATCCAGTTGAACCACTACTACACCCGGTCAAAGGCCGAGCTTGAGGCAAAGATTACCCGCGGCCCCAACCTGCGCGGCAAAGCCGACCAATACCGCCGCAAGGTCTTGCGCACGGTTGACAGCATCGAGGCGGACACGACCGAAGACCTTCTGGCGCTGCGCTATCTTAACAGGATGGACCTGTAATCACTCACGCCACATCTGTTCAACCCACTTCGTGGGCTTCAGATAGTGTCGCAGATGCCGCAAAATCCCGCCCTTGCGATCGGGGGCAAAGGCCGCGCGGATATGGCCTGCCGGAGACGTCACCTGTGATTTGGCGTTGCGGCGCCCCATGATCGCGTCGGGTGGGTTCAGCCCACCCGGAAAGATCACGACCTTGGTGTTTGCAGGCAGTTTGGGTTGCAGGAAAAAGTTCAGCGGAAACACCCGTGTGCAATGCCAGCGAAACACCGCAACCCAACCGCGCGGCCAGAAGGTGATGCCACCGGGCGTGCGACGGGTAACGAAGCGCTGTTCGAACACATAGGTTTCGGCAACCTTTTGCGGATCGGCCAGAAACTCTGTCCGCAAGGGTTCCAGTTTTCCGACCGGAAAGCGGTACAGCGAGGTTTGGCCAAGCCGTTCGAACGGGGTGTTCGGGTTGCGCGTCAGGATCACGTCGTCAGGGCTACCGTGATCAAAGAAGCCGTCGATGTTACCGGTGATGACCAGATCAAGGTCCATAAACAGCACCGGGCCCGACAGTCCGCCCAGATCGGCCCGCCACAGGCGCGACTTGCCCCATATGCCCTGACGGACCTTTGGCATGTCGCAGCCAAGATCGGGCAGGGGCAGGCATGTCACCTCGGGGCGGACACCGGCGGGATCGTCGGTGAAGCAGTAAAAGGCAAACGGTGGCGTCACATTGCGCGACGCCATGCCATACAGCCGGTTGACATAATCTGCCCCGTACTTCGTGCCCCAACGGATGCAGATGATCTGCTTTGTCATGCCAAACGGCCCTTTGCAGCCACTTTGAGGGAAGGCGGTAGGTAGGGCTTTCCGATTGGTCATGCAAGCGGAGCGGGGGCATCTGCGCGCTGGACGACTGCCGGTAAGCGCACAGTCGCCGTTGTTCAGAACGTATAGCCGAACGCCGCAGCCTCTTTTGCGTAAAGCGTGCCTATGATGGATGCCATCTCGGGGCTGTACATTTCGTGGTATCCTTTGCGGGCATAGGCCTTGCGCGTGCCGGTTTTCGACCTGGGAAGCCACCCGTCCCACGCCAGTCCGATCCTTTGCGTGACGTCTTTCAGCCCGGCCATCAGATCTTCATAGCGGATGACATGGTCCGCCGCGATCCGGTCATCCACGGTGTAAAGGGGCCAGTTGTCGTGAAACTCCAGCGGGACAATGCCGTTTAGGCTGTCGCCGGCCATCAGTGCGCGGACATAGGTGTCGAACCGTGGGGGGTCGGCTATGCCTTTGATCCGCCAAAAGTAATCCGACACCGTCTTGTCCCACGGGTTCCTAACCACACAGAATTTGGTGTAATTTTCCCATGCGTCGGGGAAAGTCGCCGCCACCTTGGCAGCAGGCGCATGGGGTGGCTTGCGGCCAAGGTGCGGGCGATAGGCGTGATCGATGGAGCGGGCGACAACGCGACCATAAATCTTACGTCCCATCAGGCGTGCGACCGGCAAAAGGTGAAAAGCCATCGCGTTCGCCTCTGTCACCACCCGCGTCGTAAGGGGGATGCTTTCGCCGACCGTTTCGGGAATGGCGCTGATTTGCAGGTCATCCGGGCCAAGATACCGGGACAGCGACACCGCAACAGAGCTGCCCGCTGTCTTGCGATTGTGCAAGAAGATGAAGCGATGCCTGTGGCTTATGATCATCAACCACTCCGTTCGGGATGCTGGTTCAGCGGTTGAATCGGGGCCGTACGTGTGCTGCGAATGCTTTCACGGCGCGAAGTACACGGCTGGTCCGCACCCCCCGGGTACGGCCTATGTCGAGAAAATGGGCGGGGTTCAGGTTCCACGCGGGCAGGGCTGTTGCCAAAGTCGCAGCGTCGTCCTGGTCCAGATTGAATTCGATGTACTGCGCCGGGAAATCCGCCATGACTTGCCGGACCGCAGCAATATGGGCATCCCATTCCGCGCGCCATTCGGCCTTCAGCGCGTCGATGGATGTCAGACCGCGCGCCTTGATTTCCCGTTTCGCAAATTCCCCATGGCCGTGCTTCAACCGTGACCTGATCCACTGTTCGCGGTCCCGCAGGTTCAGCAGCAGAATGGTATCGGGGTAGTCGCGCAGGATTTCCCGAAAGGCAAAGGCGCCGTCAAAGGTGCCGGTCTTTGTGCTGAAGATCAGATCGCAGTAGAAATCGTAATCTTCAACGCTGTCGAAGACCTTGCGCCCTGCGGACAGATTGGCCTGCATGATCTGCCCGATCTTGCGCGGTACTGGCCAGCGGTCGCGCACCTTGTGGTGGATGACTCGGTGACCGGCTTTACGGAACAGATCAGCAAAGGACCGGGTGCCGCATTTGTTGAAGCCAACAGCCACGACGCGGGGCAATGGTCGGGCTGGCATGTCTGTTTGCACGGTCATCTGTGGTTTGGTCCTGCAAAGCCTTTGACCGAATGAACGCGTCAAGCATCAAGGGCGATGTAATCGCCGTTTCCTCCGAAACGTTAACCTTCGTAAATGAATTAGCGGAGTGTGCCAACTGTCGAAACCCCTAATCCCGAAAACACATGCGTGTTGACAGCCAAGGCTGGCCATCCGCGCCAAGACTTGCGAAAACAATCGGATGCCGACGATTACCGCCTTGCAGGATTTGACCCGCCCACCCCGCCCTGCGCGGTCGGTGTTGCTGGGGCTGTATCTGGCACTGACATTTCTGGGTGCGGGGATCGGGCGTCTGCTGCTGTGGCAACGTTTGAAAGCCGGGAAAGAAGATCAAAACCGCTGGCGCGAAAAACTGGGGCAAACCGATGTGCCACGCCCCGACGGGCGGCTGATCTGGGTTCACGCCGTCAGTGTGGGCGAGGGGCTGTCGGTCTTGCCGCTGCTGTCCGCCTTGACGGCCGTGCCGGGAGTGACGGTTCTGTTGACCTGCACCACCGTCACCTCGGCCCGTCTTTTGGCGGATCGGGTGCCGCAGGGTTGCATCCTGCAATTCCTGCCGCTGGATCTGGGCCCCGCTGTGCGACGGTTTCTGGATCATTGGCGGCCCGACTGTGCGGTGTTCATTGAAAGCGAACTTTGGCCGCGCTTGATCCATGACACCTATCGCCGCGCCATTCCGCTGCTGCTGGTCAATGCCCGGATGTCGGATCGATCCGCCGACCGCTGGCAGCGGTTTCCGCGACTTGCGCGCGCGTTGCTGGGGCGGTTCACGGTGATCACGGCACCGGATGCACATGTGGCGGAAAAGCTGGTGCGGTTGGGGGCGGTGGCACAACGGGTGCGGGTGGTGGGGTCGCTGAAAAGCGGGCTGACACGCTTGCCCGTCGATGCGGCGGAACTGGCGGCATTGCGGGCTGCCTTTGGCTCGCGCCCGCTTTGGCTGGCCGCCTCTACCCACCCGGGCGAGGAGGACATTGTCCTGCGCGCCCACGGTCTGGCACGGGCGGCGATCCCTGATCTATGCCTGATCCTTGCGCCCCGTCATCCCGCGCGGGGGGACGAGGTGGCAGCCCTTTGCGCCGGAATGATCATCGCGCGCCGGTCAGCGCGCCACATGCCCAACGCGGCAACCGATGTTTTTCTGGCCGACACGCTGGGCGAGATGGGTCTTTGGTTCGACCTTGCACCTGTGACGCTGGTTGGCGGGTCGCTTGTGCCGATCGGGGGGCACAACGCCTATGAACCTGCGATCCATGCCTCTGCCATTCTGTACGGGCCGTTTGTCGAGAATTTCGCCGACCTTTATGCCCGGCTTGGTGCGGCAGGTGCCGCTGTTCAGGTGACATCAGCCGAAAGCATCGCGCAGGCGCTGATCCGGTTACAGGATGGGGCCGCGCGGGCAACGCTGACGGGGGCCGCGACGGCGGTGATCGGGCAAGAGGATGACCCCACCGACATGACCGCGCGTTTGATCCTGTCCGTGGCGTCAGTCACGTCCTGAAGCGCGGTCTTGCGCGGCATGCGGATGGTCGCTTTCATTCCATCGGTGGCGTCGATTCCAGACGATTATGCTGCACAGCGGCATTGCCCGCACCGCGCGTCCACCCCGAACGTCTGGAACATCCGATGCTGACCGATTCCGCCCTGTTGACACAGTTGTTGTCCCGTAAGCCCGGCACCTCGTTGCCACAGGATTTCTACTGCGCGACCGAGGCGCACGAGGCCGACCTGCGTCATATCTGGACAAAGGAATGGATCTTTGCCGTATCGGCGCCGGCCATCCCAAAGGCGGGGAATTATGTGACGCTGCAGATCGGCACCTATCCGGTTGTCGTGGTGCGCGGGGCGGATGGTCAGGTGCGCGCCTTTCACAATTCGTGCCGCCACCGTGGCAGCCGCATCTGTTCAAAGGCGTCAGGCAGCGCGCCGAAACTGGTGTGCCCCTATCATCAGTGGACTTACGAACTGGACGGTCGCCTGCTCTGGGCGCGGGACATGGGACCGGATTTCCAGCCCGCGCACCATGGGCTGAAGCCGGTTCATTGCGCCATTGCCGCCGGGATGGTGTTCATCTGTCTGGCAGAACACGCCCCCGATTTCGCGGCCGTGAAAGCACAGGCTGATCGGTACTCCGCCCCCCACAAGCTGGAAGATCTGAAGGTGGCGCATCAGTCCACCATCATCGAAAAGGGCAACTGGAAGCTGGTGCTCGAAAACAACCGCGAATGTTATCATTGCGCCGGTCAGCACCCGGCGCTGTGCCGCACGTTCAACGATGACCCGAACCTTGTGGGCGGCGATGACAGCCTGACCTCGCCCGTAGGTGCCGCGCATGTGGCGCGCTGCGAAACCGCGGGATTGCCATCGAAATACCTGATCGACGCGTCCGAACAGTGGCGTCTGGTGCGCATCCCGTTCGTAGCCGATGCCGTCAGCTACACCATGGATGGCAAGGCGGCAGCGCCGCTTATCCCTGGAATGCCCTTTGCCAATGCGGGCAGCCTGCTGTTCTTTTACTATCCCAACACCTGGAACCATTTTCTGTCCGACCACGTCCTGAACTTTCGCGTTCTTCCCGTCAGCGCGACCGAGACAGAGGTGCAAACGACATGGCTTGTCCACAAGGACGCGGTCGAGGGGCGTGATTACGACCTGACCCGTCTGACCGAAGTCTGGGAAGCGACGAACGATGAAGACCGCCGCGTGGTCGAGGAAAACCAGATCGGCATCACCTCGCCCGCCTATGCGCCGGGACCCTATTCGCCGATGCAGGAAAGCGGTGTGATCCAGTTCATCGACTGGTATGCCCGTTGCCTGACCCGGGCCATGACCGGCCAGACGCTGATCGCGGCGGAATAGTCCGATGATCCCGATGCCGCGCGAGACGACGCCGCTTTGGTCGGATGACGAGCCGCTGGAATGCGTCATGGTCGTGCCCGAGACGCCCGAAGTCAAAACCTTCGTCTTTCGTCCGCCGTCGGGGGCCACGTTCCTGTATCGGGCCGGGCAGTTTCTGACACTGGAACTGCCGGTGCCCGGCGGCGCGGTGCATCGCACCTACACCATTTCGTCTGCACCGACGTCGAACGTCTATATCGCCGTTACCGTCAAGGTGCAGCCGGGCAGCGTGGGCGGGGCATGGATGTATCATCACTTGCGCCCGGGTATGCGGATCAAGGCGCGCGGGCCGTCGGGCGTGTTCCACCTGCCGCGCCAGCCGGACGGAAAGTATCTGTTCATCAGCGCGGGTTCGGGCATCACACCGATGATGTCGATGGCGCAGTTCCTGTTCGAACGCGGCGAAGAGCCAGACATCAGTTTCGTCACCTGCGCGAAAACCCCGTCCACCCTGATCTTTCGCAAGAAGCTGGAGTATATGGCCAGCCGTGTGCAGGGGTTGAAGCTGCATTTTGTCGTCGGCCGGGATGAACCGTATGAGGTGTGGACCGGTTACCGTGGCCGCTTCAACCAGTTGATGCTGGGCCTGACCACACCGGATTATCTGGACCGGGACGTGTATTGCTGCGGCCCTGACAGCTTTATGAAATCGGTGCGGGAAACGCTGGTCAGCCTTGGCTATGACATGGCGCGCTATCATCAGGAAAGCTTTGGCGCACCGGTCGAGCGGGTCGAAGATGTGGTCGTGCCGGTCGATGCGGCCCCGGCACCTGCGTCGGCGGCTGAATTGATCTTTGCTCTGTCGGGCCGGTCTGCGCCCTGTACCGAAGGCGATACCGTGCTGAAGGTTGCCAAGGCCAGCGGGCTGAACATTCCGTCGGGCTGCAACTTTGGCCTGTGTGGCACCTGCAAGGTTCAGAAACTGTCGGGCGAAGTGCATATGGTGCACAACGGCGGGATCACTGATGAAGAAATTGCGGGCGGCATGATCCTTGCCTGCTGCGCCCATCCCATGGGCCGGGTGGAGGTTGCGATCTGACCTTTCGACCGGCTGCTGTCCAATCCCGTGGGCAAGTTCGTACCTTGCCCGTGGGTGAAACAGCCGTAACCACCAAGCTGCAGGTCCGCGCCAGAGCGTGGACACGCGCGGGCGGTCCGATCTGATCACGCAGCGCGGTGCAGTCGTCTTGTCCCCGATCAAGTGACAGAACGCTTGAAACGAAGCGCAGTTTTCCTTAGCCGTTAATAATAATTGACGGATCACCGGTCACCGGTGCCGCGTCAGCACAAGGCGGGCGGCATTGACCACCTTGCCACCAGAACGGGAAGGATGGCAAAAGATGAAGGGAAACAGGCTGTTGCGCCTTTGTGCGCTGATGCTTTGCCTGCTGGCCCCCTTGGCGGTCGTCGCACAAACCGAACCTGCACCAGCCGATGATGATGGCATCGTCGAAGGTGCCCGCATCATCCCGGATTCGCAGACCGAGGTGCAGGCCGGGGCCTATGTCTTGCGCCTGACCAACGTGTCGCCACGGGACGGTTCGTTCGAGGTGGACATGTGGGTCTGGTTCCGCTGGAAGGGATCGGACGTGCGGCCCGACCAGACGTTCGAACTGGCCAATGGCGTCATCACCAACCGCACCGAATCCGATGTGACGGTGGACGAGGACATGAATTACTCCACCGCCCGTGTGCAGGGGATCATCTACAAGGAATTCGATGTCCGCCGCTTTCCGCTGGACAATCATGTCATCGAAATCGCGATCGAGGATGCAGATCTTGAGGAAAGCAATCTGATCTATGTGCCCGATCAGGGGACTGAACTTGATCCGTCGGTGACGGTTGCGGGTTGGGCTGTGGAACGGTTGGAGCCGCGGGTGGAGTCCCATCCCTACGCCACCAACTACGGCTTTCGCAGCAGCAAGGCCGACGTTGCGATCTATTCCCGCTTCATTCTGCCCGTGTCATTGGAGCGCACCAGCATAGGCCCGCTGTTCAAATCCTTCTGGATTTCATTGTTGTCGGTGATGCTGGGGTTGCTGGCGTTCATGGTGAAATCCGACGATCTGGACGCGCGCTTTGGCATGGGTGTCGGCAGTATCTTTGCCGCCTCCGCCAACGCCTTTGTCATCTCGGACACCCTGCCGCAAACGACCATCGTCACCTTGGCCGAGCAGATAAACCTGATTGCGGTGGGGGTGATCTTCACTTCGGTCTTCATCTCGATCTGGTCGCTGCGCCTGCGGTATGACGGGCGGGACGAGGACAGCGTGCGGTTAGACCGCAATTCCATGATCGGGCTGTTTGCGCTTTATATCGTGCTGAACGTGCTGGTGATGACCTTCGATCTGTCGTGGTAAGGGGCGGGCCTAGCCGGTCGGCTCTTTTCCATCCGCGTCCAGCAGGGTGACGGACAGGCTGATGCGCATTTCGCGCAGCACCTTTTTCACCCGCTTGTCCAGTTGTGGCATCAGGCGCAGGCATGTCAGCTTCATCTCCTGCCCGGTGACGGCAAAGGTGCCATAGGCAACCCGCGTCGCCCCGGTTTCCTTGCGCGCCTTTTTCGCCAGCTTTTCGGGTGCCTTCTTGCGGTGGAACAACAGCAGGTCTGGCTGTTCCCCGCCGGGACTGAAGGCAAAGGGCAGAGGGCGCTGCTTTCCCATCTTGATCAGCTTTTTCATCTCGTCTGGTTCAAGTCTCAGCTCTGCCATGCCCGAACCCCACGATTTTATGCCTGTCATAAGGGTGCTGCCCCAACCCGGCACACGTCAAGGGGTGTTTCCCAACCGGATAAGATGCAGCCCGTTTCCATGGACTGACTTCGTAGGGATAACACTGACAAAAAGATAGATTTTACCTATCTAACTGATAACCTGTCCCCACCCATCTAGACGGTGCAAAGCCGCAAATTTGAACAGGGACAATCATTTGATGCTGCTTGACTACCTTAAACCCATCTCTGACGATGCGCCCAGCGGTGAAAACTTGGAGTATCACTCTGATTTCACCGCGCTGGAGCTTGCGGCGCAGCCGGGGGAAGAGCGTCAGGTTGGCGACACCATCATCGAGGCCCAGGAACCCGACCACCGTGACGTCATCGAAAAGGCGTTGCGGGTGCTGGAGCAAAGCCACGACCTGCGCGCGGCAAGCTACCTTGCCATGGCACGCCTTCGCAGTGACGGCCTTCCCGGCTTTGCCGAAGTGTTGGAATATGTCGATGCGTGCCTGACGGATTACTGGGCAAGCTGCCACCCGCAGCTTGACGCCGACGATGACAATGACCCGACGATGCGCGTCAACGCGGTGCGCACCTTGTCGGATGCAAATACGATGGTGCGGGCGCTGCGTCTGGCACCGCTGACCCAAAGCAGGAACTTCGGCCAGTTCTCGTTGCGCGACATCGCCATCGCCGAAGGCGAAATGCCGGTGCCTGCGAACATGGATACCGTGCCTGACATGTCGACCATCGGGGCGGCTTTTCAGGATACGGCCCCTGACAAGCTGGCATCCCTGTTGGACGCGGCGCGGTCGGCCTTGGACCACGCGCGGGCCATCGACAACCGGTTTGACGAGATGACGCCCGGCCAGGGCCCGGACCTTGACCCGCTGATCAAGACGCTGCGTCAGATCGCGACGCGCCTGACCACCGCCACTGGCGGCGAGGCGGAACCCACCCCGGCGGCAGAGGTGGGCGGCCCGGTCAGCCCCATGCCATCGGGTGGCGACAGCGCGCCGCGTGGTCCTGCCGGGTCCATTTCCAGTCAGGCGGATGTGATTGCGGCACTTGACCGGATCAATGCCTATTACGCCCGTTACGAACCCTCCAGCCCGCTGCCGCTTATGATCAACCGCTGCAAGCGGCTGGTTGGGGCAGATTTTCTTACCATCATGAGAGATATGGCCCCCGACGGGATCAGCAATGTCAACAGGATCGGCGGACTCGAGGACGATTGAGATCAACCGCGGCCCCGCGCCTGCGGCGGATCGCATCACCACATTTAGCGAACATTCAGGGAGCAAGACATGGCCGGAAGTTCACAGAAATTCATCGCAAGGAACCGCGCCCCGCGTGTTCAGATCGAGTACGACGTCGAATTATATGGGGCGGAAAAAAAGGTCCAACTGCCCTTTGTGATGGGTGTCATGTCCGATCTGTCGGGCAAATCCGAAACGCCGCAGCCGTCGGTTGCGGACCGCAAGTTCCTGGAAATCGACGTGGACAACTTCGATGACCGGATGAAGTCGATGGCCCCGCGCGCGGCCTTTACCGTGCCGAACACCCTGACGGGCGAAGGCAATCTGGCGGTCGATATCACCTTTGAAAGCATGGACGATTTCTCGCCCGCTGCCATCGCCGCCAAGGTAGAGCCGTTGCGCAAACTGCTTGAGGCGCGGACCCAGCTTTCCAACCTGATGACCTACATGGACGGCAAGACCGGCGCCGAAAACCTTGTGGGCCAGATCATTCAGGACCCGGCGTTGCTTAAGGCCTTGGCCTCGCAGCCCGCGCCCAAGACCGAAGAATAAGGGGGCACGCCATGGCCGACAGCGAACTGCAAAAATCGGGTGCCGCGACCGAGACGACCTTTGGGACGTCCGAATTCGCGTCCTTGCTGCAAAAGGAATTCCGCCCCAAATCCGATCAGGCGAAAACCGCCGTCGAACAGGCGGTCAAGACGCTGGCGCAACAGGCGCTGGAAAACACCGCCCTGATCAGCGACGACGCCCTGCGGTCGATCGAGGGGATCATTGCCCAGATCGACAAGAAGCTGACCGAACAGGTCAACCTGATCCTGCACCACGAAGATTTCCAGCAACTGGAAAGCGCGTGGCGGGGCCTGCACTATCTGGTCAACAACACCGAAACCGACGAACAGCTGAAGATCCGCGTCTTCAATATCTCCAAAAAAGACATGTCCAAGACGCTGCGCAAGTTCAAGGGAACGGCTTGGGACCAGTCGCCGATCTTCAAGAAAGTTTACGAGGAAGAATTCGGCCAATTCGGCGGCGAACCCTATGGCTGTCTGGTGGCAGATTATCATTTCGACCATTCACCGCCTGATGTCGAACTGCTGGGCGAGATGGCGAAGATCGCCGCCGCCGCCCATGCGCCCCTGATCACCGGGGCCAAGCCCACGCTGTTCCAGATGGACAGCTGGTCGGAACTGGCCAACCCGCGCGACCTGACAAAGATCTTCCAGACGCCAGAATACGCTGCCTGGCGGTCACTGCGCGAATCCGAGGACAGCAAATATGTGGGCCTTGCGATGCCGCGTTTCCTTGGCCGCCTGCCCTATGGCGCAAAGACCGACCCGGTCGAGGCCTTTGCCTTTGAGGAAGACACCGAAGGTGCGGACAGCAGCAAATATGGTTGGGTGAACGCGGCCTACGGGATGGCGGTCAACATCAACCGGTCGTTCAAGGCCTATGGCTGGTGTTCGCGCATTCGCGGCGTGGAAAGCGGCGGGGCCGTCGAAAACTTGCCGTCCCATTCGTTTCCGACCGATGACGGCGGCATTGACATGAAATGCCCAACCGAAATCGCAATTTCAGACCGGCGCGAGGCCGAATTGGCCAAGAACGGCATGATGCCGCTGATCCACCGAAAGAACACCGATCTTGCGGCGTTCATCGGGGCGCAGTCCCTGCACAAGCCGGCCGAATATGACGATCCTGACGCGACATCCAACGCCAATCTGGCCGCGCGTCTGCCCTATCTTTTCGCGACCTGCCGCTTTGCGCATTACCTGAAGTGCATCGTTCGCGACAAAGTCGGCTCGTACAAAAGCCGTGACGACATGCAGGTCTGGCTTCAGCAGTGGGTTAACCAGTACGTGGATTTCAGTGCAGCCACATCGGCAGAAGAAGAAAAGGCGCGGCGCCCCTTGGCCGCAGCCGAAGTCGTCGTCGAGGAAGTGGAGGGGAACCCCGGTTATTACAGCTCCAAGTTCTTCCTTCGCCCACATTACCAGCTTGAGGGGCTGACCGTTTCTCTTCGTCTGGTGTCCACGCTGCCCTCCGAACGGGGCTGACACGGTTCCGGAAGCCCCGGTCGGCGGGGCGTCCATCTTTGACCGGGCGATCCGTCGCCCCGAAATTCAGGAAAAGGAGCAAGACCTATGGCTTTTGACGCATTCTGCTACTCGCCCACTCAAGCATCCAAGATTCCGGGTGAAACCCAAGACGACGCTATGTCGAAAAAACAGGCGTTCGAGGTGCTTTCCTTCGAACTCGGCGCCGAGAACGTGATCAACATCGGCTCCATCTCGGGTGGGGGTGGCGCAGGCAAGGCGACCTTCAAGGAATTCACAATCACCAAGAAGACCGACACCGCGTCGACCGGCCTGTTCACCGCGCTTGTGACCGGCAACCACTTTGACGACCTTGTCATCGAACTGCGTCGCAGCGGCGGGGCTGCCGGTGCGTCGGGTGCGACGTTCATGAAGTTCGAATTCAAGTTGGTCATGGTGCAGGACATCAGCTGGTCCGGTTCGGACGGCGACGATATCTGCGAAGAAACCGTGATCTTCCAGTTTGGCGCGATCCAGATCCACTACTTTGCCCAAGGCAAGGACGGCAAGATGGTCGGCAAGCCGGCCGAAGCCATGTGGAGCCGGGTCAAGAACAACGCCTCGCTTACCGTCTGACACAAACATGCCCGGAGCCGCTTGTCGCGACTCCGGGCAATGCATTGGTCGTGTACCACCCATTCGGGGAAGTCATTTGAATGCGGGCTGTCGATCTTTTGAAAACCGGCGATCTGGACGGCACCCTTGCCGCGCTGCAAGCCGATGTCCGCGCGAAACCGCAGGATGCCAAATTGCGCATCTTCCTGTTTCAATTGCTGTGCGTGATGGGTGACTGGAAGCGGGGGGTGACGCAGTTGAAAGTGGCGGCCGAACTGGACGCCGCCGCCGTGACCATGGCCCAGACCTATCGTGAAGGCATCATTTGCGAAGTTTACCGCGAAAAGGTTTTTTCCGGCGAGAAAGAGCCGATGGTTTTCGGCCAACCGCAGGAATGGGTGGCCTTGCTTGTCAATGCGCTGAAACTGTTGGCAGAAGGCCGCGTTGACGAGGCGGCATCGCTGCGGGAAAAAGCGTTCGACATGGCGCCGGTCACAACCGGGACATTGAACGAAGAACCGTTTGAATGGATTGCGGACGCCGACATGCGGCTTGGCCCGATCCTGGAAGTGGTGGTGAACGGCAAGTATTTCTGGATGCCTTTCGCCATGATCGCAGAAATCCGTGCCGACCCCCCGTCCGATCTGCGCGATACCGTCTGGACCGGGGTGAACATCACCCTGCGCAACGGCGGCGAGATCGTCGGCCTGATCCCCACCCGCTATGCTGGAACCGCCACGCGTGGTGATGCGGCCGCGAAACTGGCCCGCAGCACCGACTGGCACGATCTGGGGGCAGGCTGCTTTGGAGGCATCGGTCAGCGCCTGCTGGCGACCGATCAAGGTGATGTCGCGATCATGGACCTGCGTCGGCTGACCCTGAACACGGACGACACGGATGTCTGACAAGACGATCACCGAACGTCTGCAACCCTCGCTTCTGGACCGGCTGACAGATGACGCGCCCGGCGATCTGAAGGAAACGCGCGAAAGCCGCGTGATCGACATCCGCCGCTTGCGCGACATCATCCAGCGCGATCTGGCCTGGCTGCTGAACACCAGCGAGAATTCCGAAGGCATCGACACGGCGCGCTACCCCTATGCCGCGCGGTCGGTGCTGAACTACGGCATCCGCGAAGTTGCGGGCGATTATTCGACGGTGGAACGGGCGCAGAAAATTCGCGTGTCGATCATGCGGGCGATTGATGCCTTTGAGCCGCGCATCCGCGCCGGATCGGTGGAGGTGTTGCTGCGCGACGACGCCAAGATCGCGGAAAGCATCATCGCCTTCGACATCCGCGCCGACATGTGGGCGCAGCCCATGCCGATGGAGCTTTATCTTCGCAGCCAGGTCGATCTCACGACCGGAGAGCTGAAACTGGAACGCAAGGCCTGAGACGCGGATGGATACCCGGATTCTCAAACATTACGAAGGTGAATTGGCCTACCTCCGCGAGATGGGGGCAGAGTTTGCGGATTCTTATCCAAAGATTGCCTCGCGCCTTGGGATGGAAGGGACCGAGGTCATCGACCCCTACGTCGAAAGGTTGCTGGAAGGCGTGGCGTTCCTGTCGGCCCGTGTCCAGTTGGAGCTGGAGCTGCAATTCCCGACGTTCACCAGTCACCTGCTGGATATTGTCTATCCCCACTACCTTGCCCCCATGCCGTCGATGATGGTGGCGCAATTCGTGCCCGATGCGGCGACCGCGCAGTTGACCGATGGGTTCAGCCTGCCACGCGGAACGAAACTGCGCAGCACGCTGGTCGATGGGGAACAGACGGCCTGCGTCTTTCGGACCGCCCATGACGTCAGGCTGTGGCCGATCGAGATATCCGAGGCGGAATATATCGACGGACGCGGTCAGCTTGTCGCTGCTGGCATCGCGCGCGACACCAACGCCCGCGCCGCAATCCGCCTGCGTCTGCGCCGGACCGGGGGCGAACCGATCCGCGATCTGACGCTGGATCGGTTGCCCCTTTTCATGAACGCGCAATCCGGCCGCGCATGGGAGCTGACGGAACTGCTGTCCACCCAAGTCAGCGGCGTGGTCGGTCGATCAACCGACCGGCGCGCCGATTGGGTGCAGCCCTTGACCGGCGTCGGTGTCGTCCCCTTGGGTTTTGATACGGAACAGGCGCTGCTGCCGCTGCCGAAACGGTCGTTCGATGGCTATCGGCTGTTGCAGGAATATTTTGCCATGCCCGAACGCTTTCATTTCATGGAAGTTCAGGGCATCGGTCCGGCACTGGGGCGCGCCGAGGGGTCGGACGTCGATATCTACGTCCTGTTGCGCGAAGGGCGGCCCGAACTTACCGCCGCCGTGACGCCTGCGGCATTCACCCTGTTTGCCACCCCGGCGATCAATCTGTTTGAAAAGCGGTGCGACCGCATTTTTGTCACGTCGCGCGATGTGGAACACCATGTCGTCGCGGACCGCACCGCACCGCTGGATTTTGAGATACATTCGATTGAAAGCGTGGTCGGCATCAGCAGCGCCGGCAATGACGACATCACGTTCCGCCCGTTCTATTCCGACGATGATCTGACCGCAGCGGGCAACAGCCATCCTGCCTATTTCACCCAAGCGCGGCGGATGCGCCAACGCAGCGAAAAGGAACGTCTGCGCGGCGTGCGGACATCCTATTTGGGGTCCGAAAGTTTTCTGACGCTGGTTGACGCGCGGCAAGCCCCCTATCCCGCCGATCTGGAACAATTGGCCGTCAATGCCATGTGTTCGAACCGGGATTTGCCGATGCTGTTGTCAGGCGGGGGCACCGATCAGTTCCACTTGCCGGATGGCGGACCCGTTGCCTCAATCCGGCTGCCGGTTTCGCCCACGCGGCCACGCCCGACGCTTGCACAAGGTGATACAAGCTGGCGGCTGATCAGCCACCTTAGCCTGAATTACCTGTCGATCGTGGACCAGGCCAATGGCGGCGGGGCGGCCGCCTTGCGCGAACTCGTCGGCATTTATGCCCCGGTGGGTGACAAGATCACCGAAAAGCAGATCGAAGGCATCCTGTCTGTCTCCAGCCGCCCGATCGTGCGCCGGATCAGCGACGAGGTGCTGTCAACCGCCGTGCGCGGAATCGAGATCACTCTGACTTTTGACGAAAGCTTTTTCGAAGGCACGAGCGTCTTCGTCCTTGGTGCCGTTCTGGAGCAGTTCTTTCGCAAATACGTGACGATCAACAGTTTTACCGAAACCGTGTTGCGAACCCAGCAGCGAGGAGAAATTGCCAGATGGAAACCCCACAGCGGGCTGGGCCGGATGATCTGACCCACTTTGCCGAGATGATCCGGCGGCCCGAGCAGTTCAATCTGCTGCTGGCGCTTAGGGTGATCGAGGCACATTTTTCCGACGCGCCCCGTCTTGGGGAATCGCGCCGCCCGTCCGAAGACCCGATGCGCCTGCGCCAAGAGGCAGAGCTTGCTTTTCCGCCGTCCACCATCGCCTCGGTCACCGCACCCGAAGGCGGCAAACCCGGCAAGCTGGACAACCGGTTTTTCGGTCTGTTCGGCCCGCATGGGCCGCTGCCGCTGCATCTGACGGAATATGCGCGCGACCGGCTGCGCAACCATCGTGATCCGACGATGGTGGAATTCGCCAACATGCTGACGCATCGGATGATGTCGCTATTCTATCGTGCCTGGGCCGTGGCGCGCCCGGCGCCGTCATTCGACCGTGGGTCGGACGCCGCGTTTGAACGCAAGGTGGCGGCGATCAGCGGCCATATGGGGCGGGCGCTGCACGGGCGCGACGCCATGCCCGATCTGGCCAAGCGGCACTTTGCCGGTCACCTTGCCGCCGGTCCGAAGCACGGCGAAGGGCTGGTGTCGATGCTGTCGGCCTTTGTGCGCGCGCCGGTCCGGTTGCAGCAATTCGTCGGCAGTTGGCTGGAGCTTGAACCCGATGACCGCTGGCAACTTGGCGCGCGCGCGGGTCTGGGGCAGGCGACCAGCATCGGCAGCCGGGTCTGGACCCGCGCCGCCAAATTCCGATTGCGCATCGGCCCCATGGGGCTTGAAGAATACCGCCGCCTTTTGCCGGGTGGCCCGTCGCTTGCCCGCGTCGATGCGCTGGTGCGCAACTATATCGGCGACCGTCTGGACTGGGATGTGAACCTTGTCCTGAAGGGGGCCGAGGTGCCGCAGCCCATCCTGGGCAGCACCGCCAGCCTTGGACAAACCCTGTGGATCGGCAACCGCAAGCCCGGGCGCGATGCGGACGAGCTTTTCGTAAACCCTGCAATGGCCCGACCGGGCCGCGCCCAGTAAAGGAAGAACAGCATGAGCGAGATCAGCCGCGTCGCCCTTTTTGGTAAGCTGAACAAACTGGGCTATCAGGCCGTTGAAAGTGCCGCCGTGTTCTGCAAGTTGCGCGGCAACCCCTATGTGGAGATCATCCACTGGTTCCATCAGATTTTGCAGGGGCAGGACAGCGACCTTCATCGCCTGATCCAGTTCTACGGCCTTGATCCCGCCCGTCTTGCCGCCGAGATGACGCGGGCCCTGGATGCCTTGCCGCGTGGCGCCAGCAGCATCACCGACATTTCGGCCCATATCGAAAACGCGCTGGAAAGGGCCTGGGTCTATGCGTCACTGAAATACAAATCACCGCAGGTCCGCACCGGGCATATCGTGGTGGGAATGCTGAAAACGCCGGAACTGCGCACGATCCTGACCGGCATGTCGCAGGAATTCGGCAAGATCAAACCTGATACCTTGGCCGAAGAATTCGCCGATGCCGTGGCCGGATCGCCCGAAGACGGGCTGTCACCGCAGGATGGCAGCGCGCTTTCGGGTTCCCGCCCCGGCGAAGGATCGGGCGCCATGGCCCCCGCCGCCATGGGCAAGGAAGAGGCGCTGGCCCAGTTCTGCACCGACCTGACCCAAGCCGCCCGTGACGGCAAGATTGATCCCATCGTCGGACGCGACGAAGAAATCCGTCAGGTCGTCGATGTGTTGATGCGCCGCCGCCAGAATAACCCGATCCTGACGGGCGAGGCGGGGGTGGGCAAAACCGCAGTCGTCGAAGGTTTCGCCCTTCGTATCGCGCGCGGCGACGTCCCACCTGCGTTAAAGGACGCGCGGCTGTTGTCACTGGATGTGGGGCTGTTGCAGGCCGGGGCCAGCATGAAGGGCGAATTTGAAAATCGCCTGCGCTCTGTGATCGACGAGGTGCAGGCCAGCCAGACCCCGGTCATCATGTTCATCGACGAAACCCACACGCTTGTCGGCGCAGGTGGGGCGGCAGGCACGGGCGATGCGGCGAACCTGCTGAAACCCGCGCTTGCACGCGGCACGCTGCGCACCATCGGGGCCACCACATGGGCCGAATACAAGCGGCACATCGAAAAAGACCCGGCGCTGACACGGCGTTTCCAGACCGTTGTGGTCGAAGAGCCCAGCCCCACCAAGGCCATCATGATGATGCGCGGCATCGCGTCGATGCTGGAAAAGCACCACAAGGTGCAGGTGCTGGACGAAGGGATCGAGGCGGCGGTGAACCTGTCCGCGCGCTACATTCCGGCGCGGCAATTGCCTGACAAATCGGTGAGCGTGCTGGACACCGCCTGCGCCCGCGTCGCCATCAGCCAGTTCGCCGTGCCGGCCGAAGTGGATGACAGCCGCCGCCGCATCAGTGCGCTGGATACCGAACTCGAAATCATCGGTCGGGACGAAACCGCTGGTTATGATGTCGAAGAACGCCGCGCCGCCGTCACCCATGCCAAAACGCAGGAAGAGGCCCGTCTTGCCGAACTGACCGCCCGGTGGGAGGGTGAAAAGGCGGTGGTGGACGACATCCTGTCGCTGCGCGCCAAGCTGCGGGAAGGGGCGGCCCCCGTCGATCAGGTCGATGCCCCCACCAGCCCGCTGCCTGCCGAGGTGCGCGCCGATCTGCTGGCCCAGCTCAAGGCGAAGAATGCAGAACTGATTGCGCTGCAAGGCGAAACCCCACTGATCCTGCCCATCGTCGATGCGCAGGCCGTGGCCAGTGTGGTGGGCGATTGGACCGGCATCCCCGTGGGCCGCATGGTCAAGGATGAAATCGAAACGGTTCTGAACCTTGAACACCATCTGGCCAAGCGGGTGATCGGGCAGGATCACGCAATGAAGATGATCGCCAAGCGCATCCAGACCAGCCGCGCGGGCCTTGATAACCCGCAAAAGCCGATCGGGGTGTTCATGCTGGCCGGGACGTCGGGTGTGGGCAAAACCGAAACCGCGCTGGCGCTGGCCGAGGTCCTGTATGGCGGCGAACAAAACGTCATCACGATCAACATGTCCGAATACCAAGAGGCGCATACCGTCAGTTCGCTGAAAGGTGCCCCCCCCGGCTATGTCGGCTATGGCGAAGGCGGCGTTCTGACCGAAGCCGTGCGCCGCAAACCCTATTCCGTTGTGCTGCTGGACGAGGTGGAAAAGGCACACCCCGATGTCCACGAGATTTTCTTTCAGGTCTTCGACAAGGGCGTGATGGAAGACGGCGAAGGCCGCATCATCGACTTCAAGAACACGCTGATACTGCTGACCTCGAATGCGGGGTCCGACCTGATCATGGATCTGTGTTCTGACCCCGACCTGATGCCCGACCCCGAAGGCATGGCAAAGGCGCTGCGCGAACCGCTGCTGAAGATTTTCCCGCCGGCCTTGTTGGGCCGACTGGTGGCGATCCCCTATTATCCGCTGTCGCCCGACATGGTGGCCAAGATCACGCGCCTGCAACTGAACCGCATCAAGAAGCGTGTCGAGGGCACCCACCGCGTGCCTTTCGACTATTCCGATGCCGTGGTCGACACCATCGTCAGCCGTTGTCAGGAGATGGAAAGCGGCGGCCGGATGATCGACGCCATCGTAACCAACACGATGCTTCCCGACATCTCGGGTGAATTCCTGCGCCGGATGATGGCCGGGGACGAGGTGAAGCGGGTCGCCATCGACGTGACGGACGGCAATTTCACTTACGCTTTTGACTGAAAAGGGGGCTGCACATGGCAGGCGACCGTAAACCGATCAAGGCAGAATTGAAGGCCGACCCCATGGACGAAATGGGGCGGGATGTCATCAAATGGTTCAATGAATACGGGCTGCTGAAAAAGATCTTCGCCCCGATCACCTATTCCGAAACCATCGAACTCGACCCGCGCAAGTGGAACAAGAAGACCGTTGACGAAGGCGTTGCCGCCGTGGCGCGGTACGAATTGAAGCTGCTCGCCGTGCGGGTCGGGGCCGAATACAAAAAGTTCAAAGGCGAATCCGAGATCAAGGACGTGATGAAGCGTCTGAACAAGGAATACGCCGATATTGCCAAAGAGATAAAAAACAAGGTGTCCTTGGCGCTGGAAGAGCTTCAGGCAGGAACGGGTGAATCGAAAAAGCTGATTGCCGAGTTGAAAAAGGGTCTCGACGGTGTGGATGACATCGAAGAAGACAAGATTTTCAAGACGCCGCGCAATACGGCGGTAAAGGCGTTGGGCGATCTGCAAAAGGCAATCAACGCCTCCGAATTGAAGGGCAGCCAGTTCACCAAGCAACTGGAGCAAGGCCGTTTCAAATCAGAAATCGGTGCAGCAGAATCCGCCCTGTCGTCGGCCATCGCGGACTTCACCAAGGACGGAAAGGCCGCGCAGGCCGCGATCGAAGCGATGCTGAAGGTCGCGGGCACTGTCAAAAAAGACAAGGACGCCCCGTCGGAACTGGTTAGCTTTGCCACCGCCATCGTAAAGGATGACAAGGATTTCAATACCTTCCTATCCGACGCCAAAGCGTTTGAGGCAGAGTTGACCGCCGCGCATGGTGAAATCCGTGGCGGCAAGATGAAACACGACGAGCCTGGAAAACGCCGCACAAAGTTTGAGGCGCTGACGCGGTTGGACCAGTCTGCAAAGGATGTGCTGGGTAAGGCCAAGAAGTGGTTTGCCGAATTGAAGAAGATTGAAAAAGCCCTCAAGTGACATGCAAAAGGACGATGATTTGACTGTTTCGACGGACATCACGCCCAAAGGGTTGCGCGCGACCGCGCGTCGGTTCGTGGAACTGCCGATAGTGACGCAGTCTGTCCTTGGTCTGATCATCTTCAATGCGATCACGCTTGGTCTTTCGACGTCTGACACGGTCATGGCCCGGTTCGGCGGGTTGATTGACACCTTAGACAATGTCGTTCTGACCATTTTCGTGTTGGAACTGCTGTTGAAACTGTTCGCCTACGGCCTGTCGTTCTTTCGCAATGCCTGGAACGTATTTGACCTGTTCGTGGTGACAATCGGCCTGATCCCGCAATCCACCGCCTTTTCGGCGCTGCGGGCATTGCGGGTGATCCGGGCGCTGCGCCTTTTGTCGGCGGTGCCACAAATGCGGGCCGTGGTGCAGGCCCTGTTCGACGCGCTGCCGGGGATGGGCGCTGTCGTGATCATGCTGTCCATCGTCTATTATGTGTTCGCGGTCATGGCGACGATCATGTTCGGTGACACGTTCGATGCGTGGTTCGGCAACCTTGGCCGGTCCATGTACACGCTGTTCCAGATCATGACGCTGGAAGGGTGGTCCGACGGCATCGTGCGCCCGGTGATGGTGGTTCATCCTTACGCTTGGGCCTTCTTTTTGCCCTTCATCATCATGACGGCGTTTTCGGTGCTGAACCTGTTCATTGGCCTTTTGGTCAACACGATGGAATCCGCGGTTGCCACAGATGCAGAAAGCGAATTTCAGCGGCTGCGTGAATTGGTCCGCAGCGAAACGGACCAAGTTGATCGTCATGTGACGGAATTGCAGGACGAAATACGCGCTTTGCGTGCCGAAATCATCGCAAGCCGGGGGGGCAACAATGGCTGACTCGCAGAAATTCATCGCCCGAAACCGCGCGCCGCGCGTGCAGATCGAATATGACGTGGAATTGTATGGGGCGGAAAAAAAGGTTCAGTTGCCCTTCGTCATGGGCGTGCTTTCCGACCTTTCAGGAAAATCCGACGTTCCGCAGCCGGGTATTGCCGATCGCAAGTTCCTGGAAATTGACGTCGACACCTATGATGACCGTATGCGCGCGATGGCACCGCGAGCCGCCTTTACCGTCCCCAACACCCTGACCGGTGATGGAAATCTGGCCGTTGATCTGACGTTTGAAAGCATGGACGATTTCGCGCCCGCAGCGATTGCCGCCAAGGTTGAACCCCTGCGCGCCCTGCTTGAAGCGCGCACACAATTGTCGAACCTGTTGACCTATATGGACGGGAAGACCGGGGCGGAATCGTTGATCGAGCAGGTCTTGTCCGACCGCGCTTTGTTGTCGACCCTTGCCACGGCACCCGCACCTGCGCCGGATGACAGGGCGGCGCTGCTGTCTCGTCTGCGCGATATGGCCCCGGTAGGGGTGGCCGACGCGCCAGATACCACGGCGCAAACGTTGAAGGCATTGGCGGCAGCCGCGCCGTTGGAAACGTCCCTGCCCGACGAGACGGCATCCACCCTCGCCGCCTTGGCCGCCTCAGCGCCGGTTGCGGCGTTGGACACCGACGATACCGCCGCGACCTTGGCAGCGTTGGCCGCATCGGCACCGGATGGCGCAGCAAAAGCTGATGATGGGTCCGCTATTCTTGCGGCACTGGCTGCATCCGCGCCGTTGGAACCGTCCATGTCCGACGAAACGGCTTCCACCCTTGCCGCTTTGGCGGCATCTGCGCCCTTGGCCGCGTCAGATACCGACGATACAGCCGCAACCTTGGCAGCGTTGGTCGCATCGGCACCGGATGGCGAAGCAAAAGCTGACGATGGGTCCGCCATTCTTGCGGCATTGGCGGCATCCGCGCCGTCGGAAGCGTCCCTGCCCGACGAGACGGCATCGGTTCTTTCCGCTTTGGCGGCATCTGGGCCTATGGCGGCGGCTGGTACAGAGGATACGGCCCCGATACTGGCAGGGTTGGCAGCAACCGTGCCGGAAAATGAACCCGAAACGGACGAGATTTCTGCGATCCTTGTCGCGCCAGAGGTGGACCTGTTGGACACCCCGATGGCCGACGTCGCGGTCAAATCTGCGCCCGATGCGGAACCGGCGACGGGTGATGACGACCTGTTGGGTGACCTGCTGGCCGACTTCGGCGATGACGCTGCGTCAGTGGAGGACCTGTTGGACACCCCGATGGCCGACGTCGCGGTCAAATCTGCGCCCGATGCGGAACCGGCGACGGGTGATGACGACCTGTTGGGCGACCTGCTGGCCGACTTTGGCGAAGACGCTGCGCCAGAGGAGGACGCGTTGGACGACCTGATGGCCGGAGCTCCAGTCAGGCCTGCTGATGCGGAAGCGGCGACGGGTGATGACGACCTGTTGGGTGACCTGCTCGCCGACTTCGGCGATGGCGCTGCGTCAGTGGTGGACCCGTTGGACGCCCCCATGGCCGACGTCGCGGTCGAATCTGCGCCCGATGCGGAACCGGCGACGGGTGATGACGACCTGTTGGGTGACCTGCTGGCCGACTTTGGCGATGACGCTGCGCCAGAGGTGGACCCGTTGGACGAGCTGATGGCTGACGTCTCGGTCGAACCGTCGCCCGGTGAGGACACGGTTACCACCAACTCGTTGGAGGATTTGCTGGGTGATCTGGATGGGCCGCTTTCGACTGACCCTGATCCACTGGATGATTTGATGGCCAGTCTGGATGATGGCGACGCAAAGGCAGCGTCCGAAGCCAAAACAAAAGACGCGCCACCTGATCCATTCGGAACCTTGTCGGCCCCGCATCCATCACCCGATCAATTGCAGCGCCGGGTCTTTCGAATGGCGTTTCTGGGCGATTTCTCGGGCCGGTCGGCGCGCGGGAAATTCGAAATCGGTGCTGCACTGGCCAATCGCCGCCCGATCCCCTTTGACATTGATACGGCTGAAGACGTGATTGAAGGCCTGGCCACCACGCTGGTGCTGCCAATCGGGCAGGACGGAACCGGAATTCAGGTGCAATTGGGCGGGCTGGACGATCTGCACCCGGACGAGCTTTACGCCAACGTCGATCTGTTTTCGCACCTTTCCGCACTGCGGAAACGGCTGTCCGGCAGCACGGCGGACAGCGCCATCCGCGAGATGACGGGTTGGGCGCAGGGCCACACCGACCCGGCCCGTGCCACCCTTCGCGCTTCGGCGGGCGGTGCGATCCCGGCGGACCGCAGGCTGTCGGACTTGCAGGTCTTGATCGGGGATACCGAAGGACGCCTTCGCCAACCTGCCGAAACGGATGATCTGATTGCCAGGATCGTCGGCCCGCATGTGGTGGCAAGCCCGCATCCAGAAGCGGCTGTATACAAGGCGGCGCTTGATATCGCGCTATCGGATGCCATGCGGCTGGTGCTGCACCACCCGGAATTCCAGCAAGTGGAATCGCTGTGGCGGTCGCTTGATCTGATGGCGCGACGCATTGAAACGGATGACCGGTTGGAGATTGTTTTCTACGACATCTCGGCCGAGGAATTCGCCGCCGATCTGGCCGCGCAAGACGACTTGGCCAAAAGCGGATTGTTCGGGATGCTTGCTGATACCCCCCTGTCCGAAGGCGGCGCGGGCGGGTTTTCCGCGATTTTTGGACTTTACTCGTTCGAAGAGACCCCGCCCCACGCGCAGCTTCTGGCCCGGATGGCTCGGATCAGCGCGCATATCGAGGCACCGTACTTTGCCGCGATGTCGCCCGCCTTTATGGAGACAGCAAAACAGGACCGTCACCCCCTTGTGGCACAAGCGTGGAACGCGCTGCGCGAGATGCCAGAGGCGCGCTATCTGGGCATGGTCGCCCCGCGCTTTTTGTTGCGACGCCCCTATGGCAAGCGGACCGAACCGATCGACAGCTTTCAGTTTGAAGAGTTCACCGTGACCGAGGGCATGTCAGGGATGCTGTGGGGCAACCCGGTGGTGGCCGTGGCAATTCTTTTGGCGCAAGCGGCAAAGAAGGGCGGGGCAAAGATGCAACTGGGTCAGATCATGACCCTTGGGGAAATGCCGTTCCACTATGTGACGGATCGTTACGGCGATCAGGTGGCCTTGCCTTGCACCGAACGGAATTTGACGACGACCCGCATGGAAGGTGTCGTTGCGCGTGGGTTCATGCCGTTGGTGTCCCTGCGCGGGCGCGACCAGATCAGGCTGGCCTCGTTCCAGTCGGTTGGCGGCGGGGAAATTCTGGGTCCGTGGTCATCTGAAACGCTGCCGCGAACGACCCCGTCGCAACCGGCCCCGACACTGACCGCAGTTTTGCCCGCATCGGCAATATCATCGGATGCGGATGGGGCAGCGGCGGCCGATGACGATCTGGACGCCTTGCTTGCCGGTTTTGGAAACGACGCCCCCACCCCGTCCGACCCCGAGGCGATGGACCCCGAACTTGCCGCCTTGCTGGAGGGGTTGTGATGTCCGACACCATCCCGGATGCACAGATTTTGCTGCTGGCCATTAATGAGTCATACTGGCTGTGTGAAGGCGTCGATTACATCGACCATATCCTTTGGCGCGGAGGTTTTCCTGTGCCGGTGCGCTGTCTTCGCTTTCGCGACAAGTTCGAAATGACCCGCTACCTGGGTCCGGAACGGAACGTTGGCACAATGTGGGCCATCAACCCAGACATCATCGCCCGCCTGCGCAGGGATGATCACCTATCGGAAATCGGCTATGAGCCGGAATGACACCTCTGTGAAGGGAGGCGCGAGATGACGCTTATGGCCGTTCTCGAAAACCGTATGGTGACGATGGAGTGCGTCATTCCTGCGACCAAGGTTTTCATCAAATCCGCCCGTGTGGACGAAGGGTTCAGTTTCCTGACCGAGGTTGCGGTGGAATTCCTGACCCCGGACACGGCGCTTGATATGACCACGTTGGTTGGCACCGAAATGACCGTGTCCATCGAAAACGCGGACGGATCGTTCCGCAAGTTCAAGGGCGTTGCGGTCGAGGTGGAACACCTGGGTCTGTATCAGGGCTATTTCCACTACATTGCGCATGTGCGGCCCAAACTTTTCATGCTGACGCGCAGCCGCAACAACCGGGTGCTGCAAGAAATGACGGTGCTGGAAATCCTGCGCAACGTGCTGGGCGAGGCCGGATTGTCGGAATACGAGGTCAAAACCTCTGCCACCTATGAAAAGCGCCTTTACACGGTTCAGTTCGACGAAACGGATTTCGATTTCGTGTCGCGCCTGATGGAAGAAGAGGGGCTGTATTACTTTTTCGGTGTGCCCGACGATCCCGCCAAGATGATCATCACCGACGGCATCACCGGCCATGCGGCCATGCCCGGCGGCGGCAGTCTGGACTATCATCCGCGCGAACAAACCTATCGCCGGACGGACGACCACATTTTCGAATGGCAAGGGGCGGACCGGATCACCACCGGCAAGGTCACGCTGCGGGATTACGATTTTGAACGGCCGCGCGCCGATCTGACATCGGTTTCTGCATTGCCGAAGGGCAATCATAACCACAAGGACTATGAATCCTACGTCTATCCGGGACGTTACCGGGTGAACGGCCTTGGCTCCACACGCGCGCGGATCAAGATGCAGCAAGAGGCGGCCAAGTATCAGACCCGCCGAGGTGTCGGCAATGCGCGGGGGCTGGGCGTGGGGCGCACGTTCAGTCTGGACCTGCACCCGCGGTCCACCGAGAACGCGCAATATCTGGTGACGCGGGCCACACATCTGATCCAGATCGAAACCGACAAGGAAGGTGCGGAAAGCATTCTGCCGATCTTGCCGGGCCGGATCGACATCGATCAGGAAAATTCGGATGCGTATCGGGTCATCTTTGACGCGATCCCCAAGGACACGCCCTATCGTGCGCCGCTTGTGACACCCTGGCCCCATATCGCGGGACTGATGATCGCGCTGGTCGTCGGTCCGTCGGGCGAAGAAATCTACACCGATCAGCATGGCCGGATCAAAGTGCAGTTCCCATGGGACCGGAAGGGCCAGAAGGATGAGCACGCCTCGTGCTGGGTCCGGGTGGCGACGTCGTGGTCGGGCAATGGCTGGGGCATGGTCGCCATCCCCCGTATCGGACAAGAGGTGATCATCCAGTTCGAAGATGGTGACCCCGACCGTCCGATCTGCACCGGGATGATGTACAACGCGGCCACCATGCCGCCCTACGCGCTGCCCGCCAACATGACCCAATCCGGGATCAAGACCAACAGTTCCAAAGGCGGTGGCGGGTTCAACGAGCTGATGATGGAAGACAAGAAGGGCGAAGAGCTGGTCCGCTTTCAGGCGGAAAAGGACCTGACCCAGATCGTCAAGAACAACGCGACCATCACCATCGGCATGGAAAAGAAAGATGCGGGCGACCTGACCCAGACGATCTACAACAACAAGACCGAGGTGATCAAAGAAGGCAACAGCGACTTCAAGATCGAGAAGGGCTCGGAAATCCGGTTCGTCAAAACCGACAAGACCGAAACCGTCGAAGGCAATACCGCAACCACGATCAAGGGCACCGACACGATCGAGGTGACCGGCGCACAGAAGACGACGGTTAAGGATGCAATGACGGTCGACGTGACCAAGACGCTGACGGAAAAGGCGGCGGATATCGTGCAGGATGCCTCGGCCACCGTCCTGATCAAGGCGGGCAGCGAGATCAAACTTGAATGTGGCGGGGCCAGCATCAAGATCGATTCTTCAGGTGTTACGATCAACGGTGTGCAGTTCATGGTGACGGCAAGCGGGATGGTCGATGTCTCGGCCACCGGAATCATGAAGCTGGCCGGGTCGCTGGTGAAAATCAATTGAGCGGGGCAGCCATGGCGAAACGGTTCGATAACCTGAAGAAAATTCCCGCTGAACCGGCGGCGCGGATGCTTGCCAATGCCGGAATGGTCTTGCGCACGCCGGTCAAGGCACCCGCCAGCGCATCGGTGACGGCGGTAATGGATGAGCTGGACGCCGCCGGCGCGTGGCTGGATATGCTCGACCTGCTGGCCATCGCGTTGCCCGCGCGCGAGGCGACGTGGTGGGCCTGTCTGGCGGCGCGCGATCTGGTTGGCCATGACGCGAAAAAGGTGCCGCTGTCACTGGAAGCTGCCGAAAAGTGGGTGTTCAAGCCGACGGAGGAACACCGCGCGCTGGCCAGGACGGCGCTGGAAACGGCGGCCATCGGGGATGACACCACATTGTGCGCCATGGCCGCGCTCTATGGTGCGGGAACGCTTGGCCCGGATGACCTGTCGGATTACCCCGCCCCGCCCAATGCTTTGGCGCTGTCAGTGTCGGCGATGAATCTGAAATCGGCAGCGCATGTGCCCGCCGACATGATGAAACGGGCGCAGCGCCTGATTGACCGGGGCGTTGACATTGCACGCGGCGGCAATGGCCGCGTGGACGTCGATGCCGCGACGACGGGGGCCGCATGACGGCCCGAAAGACCGACCCCGGCCAGACCGGGCAAAAACGCAAAGGTGTGCCTGAATGCCAGTGACGTTGCGATTCCAGTCCACCGGAACCGTGCCTGGAAACGGCGCGCCGATTGTCATGCGTGGCAACAGCCTGACCATAGGTCGCGGCCCGGAGAACGACGTGGTGTTGCCCGACCCTGACCGTCTGATTTCCAAGAACCACTGCGCGATCGAAGACCATGGCGGCAATGTCGTGGTGATCGACTTTTCCACCAACGGCACGTTTCTGAATTACGGCAAAGTGCCGCTTGGCCGGGTGACAACCCCGCTGAATGACGGCGATGTGCTGACCATGGGCACGTATGAATTGGTTGTCGCCATCTCGCAGGGCCGCAGCCGCGATCCGATGGCGGATATCGCCCCCCCTATGGAAGATGTCCGCGTCTCGCACGGTCAGGCGCATCGCGCGCCGGATGCCGCCAGCCTGCTGGACGATCCGATGCAGGGCGGCGATTTTCTGGACGATCTGCTGGGCGATGCGAACCCGCCAAAAGGGCCGGGGCAAATCAAGCGTGACGATCCCTATGATCCGATGATGCTGCCTCCGTTGGGCGATGATGACGACCCGCTGCTGGGGCCAAAACCCACCCGCACCGTGCAGGGTGCGAGTGTGGGCAGTCACACATCAGCCGTCAGCGATTCATTTTCCGCCGCACCCCGGCGGTCAGCGATCATCCCCGATGACTGGGAAGAAGATTTTCTGGCCCCGTCGCGCCCCGCGGCGCGGACCCCGGCACCGCCGCCCCCACCCGCTGCCCGTCCCCCGGCCCTGCCGGACGATCTGGACGATCTGTTGGGCGCGGCACCTCCGTCCCGGCCCGCACCGCCCGTCATCCCCGAGGTGGACCTGCCCGCACCGATGGCCCCGGCTCTGCCCGACAGCTTTGCCCCCGATGCAGCCGATGACGACCCGTTCGCCGAAGCGCCCCGTGAACTTGCGCCAGCGCATGTTTCCGCGCCGGTGGTGACCCCGGTCGCGCCCGTCGCGGCGCCGCCCGTTGCAACCACTGTCGCTGTGGCACCTGTGACCCCAGCCGACCACGCCGCCGCCCGTGCGTTTCTGGCAGCCGTCGGTGCGGCGGATGTCAAACTGGACGACGCCGACCTGCCCGCAACCATGACCAAACTTGGCGGCGTTCTGCGCGCCATGATCGAAGGTCTGCGCGAAATCCTGATGACCCGCACCTCGATCAAGTCCGAGTTTCGGATGAACCAGACGATGATCGGCGCGGGCCGTAACAACCCGCTAAAGTTCAGCGTCACCCCCGAACAGGCGATCGAGGCGATGGTTCGCCCCACGGCCAAGGGATACCTTGACGCGCAGACAGCCACGGCTGAGGCGTTGCGTGACATCAAGGCGCACGAGGTGGCGATGGTCACCGGAATGGAGGCCGCCTTGCGCGGCGTTCTGGCGCGACTTGACCCTAAGGCGCTGGAAGAAAAGATCGATGCCGGTGCCGGATTCTCCAGCCTTCTGAAGGGCAAAAAGGCCCGCTACTGGGAGGTTTACGAAAAGTTGTACGCCGAAATCTCCGATCAGGCCGAGAATGATTTCCACGAGCTGTTCAGCAAGGAATTCGCCCGCGCCTATCAAGACCAGCTTGAAAGGTTGAAATGACACACGCCCAGATGAACCCGCCGAAAAGGAATGACCATGTCCTGGGATAGCAAGGTTCTGTGGACAGAAGGGCTGTTCCTGCAGCCCCACCACTTTCAGCAATCCGACCGCTATACCGAGGCGTTGGTGGCAGGTCTTGCCCGCCGGGCCGGGCCGTATCTGTGGGGCGTGACCGACATCGAGATTGACGAAGAGGTGCTGAAATTCGGCCAGTTCGCGCTGAAATCCTGTTCGGGTCTGACGCCCGATGGGGCGGTGTTCCGCGTGCCGCAGGCCGAAGATCACCCGCCCGCGCTGATCGTGCCCGAAGGGGTCAAGGATTGCATCGTGTATCTCAGCGTGCCGCAGCGCCGCAAAGGGGCCGCCGAGGTTGACCTGACCGGGGCGGAATTGTCCGCCGCCCGTTTTCGCCCGGCCGAACTGGAAATCACCGACACCATCGGGCGTGATCGCAAGGCGGTGACACTGGGCGTGGGCAAGCTGCGCCTGCAATTCGCGTTGCAAATGGACGATCTGGCCGACCGTCTGGTGATCCCGGTGGCCCGCATCATCGAAATGCGCCCCGACAAAGAGGTGTTGCTGGACAAGAGTTTTATCCCAAGCTGTCTGGATGTGCGCGCGGCCATGCCCCTGATCGGATTCCTGCGGGAACTTGAAGGGTTGCTTGCGCACCGGTCAAAGGCGCTGGGCGGGCGGCTGTCGGAAAGCGGCGCGACCAAGGGCGTGGCCGAGATCTCGGATTTTCTGTTGTTGATGACGGTGAACCGGATGCTGCCGGTGTTCCGCCATGTGCTGGCGCTGGAAAACATCCACCCCGCCGCCGCCTACCGCGAATGTGTGGCTTTGGCAGGGGAACTGTCTACCTTCATGACGTCTGAAAAGCTGGCACCCGAATTTCCGCCCTATCGCCATGACGATCTGACCGCGACCTTTGCCCCGGTGATCCGCGCGCTGCGGCAATACCTGTCGTCGGTGCTGGAACAGACGGCGATTTCGATCCCGCTTGATCCACGCAAATACGGCATCTCGGTCGGGGTCATCGCGGATCGCAAGCTGGTTTCGACAGCAGGCTTTGTGCTGGCGGTCAAGGCGGATGTGCCGGCCGAAACGGTGCGGCGGCATTTCTCGGGTCAGGCCAAGATCGGCCCGGTCGAGGAAATCCGCCAACTGGTCAACTCGGCCCTGCCGGGTATCACTTTGACACCGTTGCCGGTTGCGCCCCGGCAAATTCCCTATCACGCTGGCGTGGTCTATTTCGAACTTGACCGTGACAGCCCCTATTGGCGCAAGATGACGACATCCGGCGGAATCGCAGTGCATGTATCGGGCGAGTATCCGGGGCTTACCATGGAACTTTGGGCTATCCGTCAGGGCTGAAACGCCCCGACATTCCTATTTGAAGGGGTGATGAAATGTCCGGCAACGATCCCTTTGCGGAGCCAGACGACAGCGAACGCACCGTGATCCGCCCCAATCCGGGCGGACGGCGGCCTGCTGCCGCGCAGCCCGCAGCGCCCCAGTACAACCCACCCCCTCCGTCGCAGGGATACGCCGCCCAACCGGCCGAACCATTGGGGGTGCCCGCCGCACCCGCCCCGCAACAGGCGGCCAAGCCTGCCGCCGGTGATGATCTGGCCATGACCGGGATGAACACGCTGACGGCCTGTGCTGCCACGCTGTTTTCGCTGGTCAGCCGTATTCGCAACCGCGCGCAGCACCTTGATCCCGATGCCCTGCGCCGCAGCGTTGTGGCCGAAATCCGTGCCTTTGAAACCCGCACCCTGCAAGCGCAGATCGATCCGCAGGCGATCAAGGTCGCACGCTATGCGATCTGCGCCACACTGGACGATGTGGTACTGAACACGCCCTGGGGCGAACAAAGCGTCTGGGCCATGCAGTCCATGGTCGGCACCTTTCACCGCGAAACGGTGGGCGGCGACCGGTTCTATGATCTGCTTGCAAGGTTAGAGCAGGAACCGGCCAAGAACATCGATCTGCTTGAATTTCTGTACATGTGCCTTTCGTTGGGTTTTGAGGGGCGGTTGCGGGTCGAACCCGGTGGCACCGACAAGCATCTGAACATCCGCAACGGTCTGGCCCGCATCATCCGCGCCCAGCGTGGCCCGGTGGAATCGGACCTGTCGCCGCACTGGCAGGGTGTCGACAAGCCGCATCGACCGTTGTCGGCGTGGAAGGCGGTCTGGATTGCGGCGGGGTGTCTTGCCGCGATCCTGGCGGTGTCCTTCGCCGGGCTGTCCTGGGCGCTGGGGAATTCCGCTGGCCGCCTGATCGGGCAGCTTTCCGCTGTGGACACGGGCGCACCGCCCGAACTGTTCCGCAAGGCCCCGCCACCGCCCCCACCGCCGCCCACCGTGGCGCAGGAACAGCAGATGGAGGCGGTCAAAGGCTTCCTGAAGCAAGAGATCGACGAAGGCATCGTCACCGTTTTCCAGGATGCCAACACCATCACCGTGCGCATAGCGGGCAGCGGCATGTTCGGATCGGGGTCGGACGTGCTGAAGGACGAATTCCAGACCCCGCTGGAACGGGTGGCGCAGGCTTTGGACGGGGCCGAAGGGCCGATCCTGATTGCAGGTCATTCCGACAATCAGCCGATCCGCACCGCGCGCTTTCCATCAAATGAACACCTGTCGCTGGCACGGGCCGAGGCGGTCAAGACCTTCATCGCAGGCAAGCTGAAAGACCCCACGCGCCTGACCGCAGAAGGGCGCGCCGACAAGGAACCGATAGAGCCGAACGACACCCGCGAGGGCAGGGCGGCCAATCGGCGGATCGAGATCATTCTGGTAAGGGCGGACGGCTAAGATGATCATTCGCAGAATTCTTCGCATCTTTGGCGGCACCTTCGGCTCGATCATTCTTGTCAGTCTGGTGCTGAGCGTCTGCCTTTTCTACTTTGGCCCCATGCTGGGCACCGACGAATGGCGCCCGCTGGACAGCTATTGGCAGCGCGGCATCGTCATTGGCTGCCTGTGGGGCTTTTCGCTGTTCCTGATCGGTCTGATCTTCTTTTTGCGCCGCCGCCGCGACCGCAAGATGACGCAGGACATCGTCGGCTCCGTGGACATGGATCCCACGGAAGAGGCGCTGAAATCCGAAATGGGCGACCTGCGCGAAAAGATGCGCACCGCCATGGCGCAATTGCGCAAGTCCAAGATGGGGCGAAAGCATCTGTATGAACTGCCCTGGTATGTGATGATCGGCCCACCGGGCGCGGGCAAAACCACGGCCATCGTCAATTCCGGACTGAAGTTTCCGCTGGCCGACGAGATGGGCAAAACCCCCATCGGCGGGGTGGGCGGCACGCGCAATTGTGATTGGTGGTTCACCGACAACGCCGTTCTGATCGACACCGCTGGCCGCTACACAACGCAGGAAAGCGATGCTGCGGCGGACAATGCCGGTTGGCTTGGCTTTCTGGGGCTGATCAAAAAGCACCGGGTCCGCCAGCCCATCAATGGCGCGATGGTTGCCATCAGCCTGTCCGACCTGTCGATGCAGGACGAAATCACGCAGATGAGCCATGCAAAGGCCATCCGCCGTCGTCTGAACGAACTGCGCGAAAAGCTGGGGGTGCGTTTCCCGGTCTATGTCCTGTTCACCAAGGCCGATCTGATTGCCGGTTTCACCGAATTCTTTGACCCGTTGGGTAAAGAGGCGCGCGAGCAGGTCTGGGGGTTCACCCTGCCCTTGCCTAAGGCAAAGGGCGAGGGTTCGCCCGTCGGTCTGTTCGACACCGAATTTGGCGCATTGTTGCAACGGCTGAACGCGCAGTCGCTGGAGCGGATGCAGCAGGAAACCGATCACCAGCGCCGCAGTCTGATTGCGGGCTTTCCGGGGCAGGTGGCATCGGTCCGTCAGGTAGCCAAGGATTTTCTGGCCGAGATTTTTCAGGACAACCGGTTCGAGACGCGGCACGAGTTGCGGGGGGTCTATTTCACGTCTGGCACACAGGAAGGCACGCCGATCGACCGCCTGATGATGGGCATGGCGCGCACCTTTGGCATCGGGCGGCAAGCCATCGGGTCGGGGCGTGGCACTGGGCGCAGCTTCTTTTTGACGCGTCTGTTCGACGGCGTGATCTTCAAAGAGGCGGGTCTTGTGTCCGCCGATGACAAGGTGGAACGCCGCTATCGCTGGACCAAGCGCGGTGCCATTGCGGCCGTGATCCTGATCGCTATCGGTGCCACCGGCCTTTGGACCCGCAGTTTTCTGGGCAATCAGGCGATGATCGCCGAGGCGTCGACCAAGCTGGACGAGTATCAGGTCGCCGCAGCCGCCATTCCACCCAGCCCGGTGGGCGATACCGACCTTGTTGCCGTAGTGCCCGCGCTGAATACCCTGCGCGACATGCCCGCCAACCCGGCGTTGGGAGAGTTCGAAGAACCCGGCGCGCTGAAATGGGGGCTGTATCAGGGCGATGTCCTTGGCAGCCAGGCCGCGCAGGCCTATCGCGCGGCGCTGAACCAGCATTTTCTGCCGCGCCTTTTGCTGCGGCTGGAAGATCAGATGCAGGCGAACCTGAACAACGCCGATCTGCTGTACGAGGTGCTGAAGGTCTATCTGATGTTGGGCGGCGATGGCCCGATGAACGAAGATCTGGTGCGCGAATGGATGGCGCTGGATTGGTCGGTTGCCTATGCCGATCCCTCGCGCGACCAGTTGCGTGCCGACCTGACCGATCATCTGAACGCGATGCTGGGCCAACCTTTGCAGAAGATCGCGCTGAACGGCCCGTTGGTCGAACAGGTGCAGGGACTGCTTTTGGAAATGCCGATGGCCGAGCGGGTTTACAACGGCATCGTCAACAGCCCAAAGGCGGCGGCCTTGCCCGAATGGCGTCTCACGGATGTCGCAGGCCCCGCCGCGTCGCGCGTGCTGGTGCGGTCATCCGGCAAGCCGCTGACCGAAGGGATCGAGGGGATATATACCTATAACGGGTTCAAGGATGTCTTCCTGGGCGAGGCGTTGGGCGTTGCGACCCGCATTCAGCGCGACAGTTGGGTTCTGGGTCCGCGCGGTGAATCCGAACAAAGCGAACAGGCGCTGCTGAAGATCAGCCGCGATGTGCTGGACCTGTATTACAACGACTACATCGCCCGTTATGACGGTATTCTGGGGGATGTTGATATCCTGCCGCTGGAATCCCTTAGCCACGCGGTCGAGGTGACGAATGTGCTGTCTGGCCCGACGTCGCCCATCGTGAACCTGCTGAACGCGGTGGCCGACGAAACCAAGCTGGGCGAAGAACGCAACCTTGCGACCGACGTCGCCGCCGAAGGTGTCACCGACGGGGCAACCCAGTTCATCGGGCGCGAGGTGCGATCCGGCATGTCGATCCAGGCCGAGGCGCTGCTGACAGCGCTTCAGCAATCCGCGACCAATGCCGCAGGGACGGCCGAGCCACCCAAGATGCCGGGTGTCTATGTGCAAGAACGTTTCCAATGGCTGCACGACATGGTTTTGCGCCCCGAAGGTGCCCCATCGCAACTGGACGAGATGATTGTGCTGTTGAACGGGGTCTATAACGAGTTGAACAAGATGTCGTTCAGCGGCGGCGTCGCAACCAATGCGTCGCCCGAAGAAAGTGCCTTGGGGCAGTTCCAGCTTGCCATGGGCCGCTTTCCCGGCCCGATGCAGCGGTGGGCGACCCAGATCACCAGCGGATCGTCCGGCATCACCGCCGATGGCACCCGTGCCTCCATCAACGCGCGGTGGCAAAGTCAGGTGCTGCCGTTCTGCGAACAGGCGCTGGACAACCGCTATCCTTTTACCCGCGCGGCGGCAGCGGATGTAGGGGCGGCGGATTTCGCCAAGATCTTTGCGCCAAACGGACTGATCGACGCGTTCTTCAACGAAAACCTGCTGAAATACGTCGATACCCGCGCCCGGCCCTGGACGTGGAAAAAGGTCAACAGCACCGATCTGGGGATATCAGAGGCGGTGCTGCAACAGATGCAATACGCCGCCGAAATCCGCGACGCGTTCTTTGCGGGCGGCGCACAACCGGCGATCACCTTTCAACTGACGCCCGAGGCGATGGACGAAAAGGCCAAGGCCATGGTGCTGGAGGTGGACGGAACGCAGGTGCCCTATTCGCACAAATCCGCCCCAACACCGGTTGCGGTGACCTGGCCCGGTGCCGTAGGTCTGGCACAGTTGACGTTCGAGCCCGCACTTCAGGGCATAGAAAGTCGCATCAAAAAGGATGGCCCCTGGGCTTGGTTCCGCCTGCTTGAGGCGGCCGAGGTGCGCAAGACCAACGTGTCGGACCGCAGCCGCGTGATTTTCAACATCGGGGGCCGGATCGCCATTTTCCAACTGCAATCAGGATCGGTCATCAATCCTTTTGCCTTGCCTGCCTTGTCCAAGTTCAGTTGCCCGAAGTCTTTCTGATGGCGCAGGGTTTTGGTGCTTTTGGCAAGATGCCGGGTCTTGGCGACTTCTTCCGCGTGAACCTGAACGGCGGGTTCGTCGAAGGTTGGGATGCGTGGCTGCAATCGGTGATCCTGACCGCGCGGGGGGCTTTGGCGGACAGGTGGCACGAATGTTATATGTCCGCGCCCATCTGGCGCTTTACCCTGTCGCCCGGTCTGGCGGGCGAGTCCATGATGCTGGGTGTTTTGATGGCATCGGTCGACCGGGTCGGACGGCAGTTTCCGCTGACCCTAGCCGCACCGGTGCAGGGCAACGCGGTTTCCGCCCATCTGTCCGCCACAGAGACGTTCCAAACGCTGGAAGATATTGCGCTGGATGCGCTTGACGATGCGATGACGCGCGATGGGTTGGCGTCGCGGCTGTCGCAAACGGACCTGCCGCCTGTCATGCCTGCGACAACCGCAGCGATGGTCCTGCTGAACGGTAGGCCGCAATGGATGCCTGATGTCGCATGCACCCTTGGCGCGCTGCGCCGCACCAGCCTGTGGTCTGCACAGGTTGACGGATCGTTGCGCATGATTGCCTTTGACGGCTTGCCTGATGCCCGCGCTGTCACGGGCCTGTTCGACACCGATGCAGCGCTTTGGCACAGCGGGGTTTCCCATGTCTGACACGATGACGATCCGGTTCAGCGCCACCACACATGTGGGCCGGGTCCGCAAGATCAACGAAGACAGCATCCTTGCCCTGCCTGACCTGCGGGTCTGGGTCGTGTCCGATGGGGTGGGGGGACATGCGGCGGGCGATTTTGCCAGCCAGACCGTTGTGGATGCGATTTCAGTTCTGCCCCGCGACCTTGCGCCGGGCGATCTGATGCGCGCCCTGCGGGCCGCCATCCTGCGCGCGCATGACATCATCAGGTCTGAGGCGCAGGCGCGGCATGTGGATCTGATCGGCGCAACGGTTGTGGCGCTGATGCTAAGCGACGGGCACTTTCTGTGCTTCTGGGCGGGCGACAGCCGCCTCTACCGTTTTCGCGGCGGCGAGATCGAGATGCTGTCGACGGATCATTCCATCGTCGCCGATTACGTCACATCGGGTCAGATGAGCTGGGACGAGGCCGATCTTCTGCCCCACGCAAATCAGATCACCCGCGCGGTCGGGGTGGGCGACACGCTTGATCTGGACAAGATCCGGGGCGAAGCGCTGCCCGGCGACCGGTTTCTGATCTGTTCGGACGGGTTGACGAAATATGCCAGCTTTGCCGTTCTGAAACGCATGGTCCCGCGCGCACCGATCGAGACGGTGGCGGACAGCCTGCTGCAACTGGCGCTGGAATCGGGCGGCGGCGACAACATCTCGATCATTGTCGTGGATGTCGTCTGACGCCGCCCTTTTCGGTCAGGCAGAGCGCAGCAGAACCTTGGACGAGTCGATCCCGGCGGCAACTGTCTGATACTGCACACGCCGGGCCTGCGACCCTTCGGAAGATCGCAGCAGGGTTGTCGTCGCCTCGTCCAGAATGGCTAGGGCGGCGGCGGTGGTTTCTTCCAGATTGTCTTCGCGCACGGCGGCAACGGGTTTGCGCGCAACCTGTGGGGCATCCCGGCCCACCGACCGGATCGCCTGCGGGGCCACGGCTTCGTCCAGATTGGCATCCGCCAGCGCCCGCAAATCCGCAGCCGCCTTTTTGATCGTGCGCTTCATGTCGTAATACTGCCCACTGTCGGGCAGTTGCTGGGCCAGGGCCGTGTACTGGTTGGCAAGGCAATAGATGCGGAATTTCATCTGCACATCATCACAGACCGAGTTGATCGCCGAAATCCGGCCCCCGATCCCATTGGTGCCGGTGACATCCGGCGGCGGCGGGGTGTCATGGCAGTTGGCCAGATACAGCTTGAACCCGTGGCCCGCCTTTTCCACCTGTTGCACAACGGCGGCGGTCAACGTGTCGGGCGTGTTGGTCACATCTTCGGCGAATTCGTCATAGCTGCCCCAGCCTTCGTACATCGGCTCCAGCCCGTCAATCATGGACGCGTTCGAGAACGAGTTGCTTGAATCATCAAAGCAATCATCGGCCAGCAACAGGTCATCGCCGCCGGTATCCCATTCGGGTATCGTGATGCCGGGCGATCCGACGCCCGCAGCGGGCACGATCTGGGGCGCAAGACCAAAGGCCAGCGCTGCCGCCATGGCCACCGACCCTGCGACCACCTTATTGTTGTTTTTCATCTTCAACCCCTATTCAAAAGTTCAGTCGGTCAGGCCATAGGCCTTGCGGATGCCACGTTGCGTGCCTTCGCCAAAATCGCCGTCGATGGTGCCTTCGTAAAAGGCGAATTCCTTCAGTTTTGCCTGCAATGCCTTGCGCGTGGTGTCGGTGAACATGGTCGGCTTTTCGGACAGCAGTTGCAGCACATCCTCGCTGCCCGACCGCAGGGCATCGTAAAGATAGCCAGCCGCATCTTCGGGGCCCTTGGTGGCGACCAGCCCATCGTCAATCAGGGCGGCAAAGTTGAACATCGCTTCGGGGTGGCGCAGATCGGCGGCGCGTTCGAAATACGTCAGCGCACGGGCCGGATCCTGCGGCAGACCAAGCCCGCCCTGATAGTACAAGAACCCCAGATCGTTGATGGCATCGGCAAAGTCCTGTTCCGCCGCTTGCCGGTACAGATCAAGCGCACGAACCGGATCAGGTTCTATCCCCAGACCCTGTTCCAGCATCTTTGCCAGTTCAAACTGCGCCTCGGGTGATCCTGCGGCGGCGGCCTTCGACAGCAGGTCATACGCCTGCGCGGGATCGAAGCTGTCCTGATCCGGGTTCAGGCGCATATAGGCCAACCCCAGCATCGACCGGGTGTCACCATTCGCCGCCAGTGCGGCGAGTTGCTCTTCCTGTTCGGGGCGGATTTTTGACCATGCGACACGCAGATCGTCGGCCTCGATCTGGCCGCCGTCATCGTCGCCCGCCAGATAGAACGGCACCCCGGACAACGAGCCGTAGGTGTGCGGTTCCTGCATGTTACGGGTTTCATCCAGAACGCGGTCACGCACCTGTCGGAACATCAGACTGATTTCCAGCCCCGGCGCCTTCATCTTGTCGGCAAGCGCCGTCGCAAAGGGGCTGTTGTTGCCCATCCCGTCCAGTGCCACAGCCCCATCCTTGGCCGCGAACGCAACCAGCGTGCCGCGATCCGGGGACGGGGGGGCCATGCCGGTGCCGCCGCGTGTGGTTTCGGTCGCGGTGGTTGTCGCCTCGGCGGTTTCAACGGCCAAGGCCCCGCCAAACGGGTTGTCACGACAGGAATCAAGGATCACGATCCGCATCTTTCGCGCCCGATCAACCGAGGCAAGCAGTTCCTTCAACGACACCGACTGACGCTGCACATCCACGTTCGACCGCACATTGGCATCGACCGGCACCAGAAAATTCTCGCCCGACACCTCGATCCCGTGGCCGGCGAAATAGATCAGCGCAAGATCGGCGGTTTCGGACCGAAAGGCGAATTCGTCCAGCGCGTCCCGCAATTCCTGATAGGGCGAGTCGATCAGGGTGGTCACCTGAAACCCGATTCCCGTCAGGGTGTCCGAGATCATCTGCGCATCGTTGGTGGTATTCTTCAGCGGGGTGACGTGTTCGTATTTGGCCATGCCGATGACCAGCGCCACGCGGTCTTCGGCGGCAAGGCGGCCCGGAAACAGGGCAAGCGCCAGCAACAGTGCCAGAACGGCCGCTGTTATGCGCACCGTACCTGTTTCAATCATTCCCTGCGGCACGGCATCCCCACCTGAAAACGTATTCTTCACAAAGATTAAATCCGACCCATCCGCATGGCAAAAGGATTCGCGCCAAAAGGCGGGGTAACCTCATCACTTCTGCCCAAAAGACGGGCGAAACCTGCTTTCGCCCCAATCGGTTGACTGATCCCCGTCAGCAGGGCGCACAGCCAGCTACTACGGTGTTCAAATCTTGCCCTCGGCCCGCCATTGTTCGATCATCTCGCGGCTCACCTCAAAATGCATGCTGTCCTCGCGCCCGAAACCGGCGCCCCAGATCCAACCCTCGGCCTCAAAGAAATCGGCAAGGATCGTCAGACCCAACTGGGTCTTGCCGTCGCCCAGCGTGTCCAGATGCCCGTCGATGTTCAGATCGACCGACAGGCCAAAGGCGTGCGACGACAGGCTGGCCTGACTCCCCCGGATGCGCCGGACGCACAGCGACCCCGCGCTTGAGATGCGGGCGTACAAATCTTCGTCCGTGGCGCGCACCTTTTCGAACACGCGCCGCATGGAATCGACCGCCGGGCGCAGCATCTGCACCTTGATCGGGCCGACATCCTCGACCACCAGCATCGCCTTCAACGCCTCGTTCGTCATCGGCTCGCAGGCATCGGTCAGCACTTCACGCGGGCGGCCTAGCGTTTCTTCCAGAAATCCCGGTGTCGCGGTGGTGTATCCGGTGTTCACCGCGCGCCGCGCCGCGACCAGCACCACCTGCGCGTAGGAATCGAGGATCGCATTCACCCCATCATCGGGAAACTGCATGTCCATGTCAGAGGGCGAGCCGGTGTCCGGTCCCGGTGCCTGTCCCAACGGAATGGCCGCCATTTCGCCCTGCAAGGCAATCATCGCGGATTCCAGCGCCTGAATCTGGGTGCGCAGCATTTCGATCTCGATCCGGGCACCGCTGTCGACGGTCAATCCACCTTCTTCATCGGGCAGCATCAGTGCCGTGCCAACGACCCAGATCACCGGAGCAAGGACAATGGCAATGGCAATCAGAATGGCTGGAAGCAGTCGCATTTATAATACCGGAACGGGGCATATGGCCCCCCTTTTGCCGAAAGCCTAAGCTATTGGCGCGCTTTCTTACAAGCGCCTTTGTTTGTTGATCCGAAAGTCGGATTTACCCTGTCTGTATGATTGGCAGACACCGACCTTTGGTGTAGCCTTCGTAGGTATTTCAATGCTGGATGGGCCTATCATGATGAATATTCTTCGCAAACTGGCCGTCTCGCTGGCCGCCATCGCCGCGCTGTCGGGCCTTCCCGCCACTGCACAGACCTCGGACGCCTCTGGCATGTCGGCCGAAGAGTTGGAGCAGTTGTTCCTGACCCAGAAAACCCGTGGACTTGTCCTGGCCCCGACGGGCACCGAAGCTGCCACGACCGAAGATGGCACGTCGGTCACGGCTGAAACCACACCGGATGCCCCGGCCACCGGCGAGGCAGAGGTGCTGCCCGCCGCGTCCTATGTCGAGTTGGACAAAAGCGAACAGGTGAATATCCAGATCTCGTTCGACTTTGACTCCGCCGCCTTGCGCGAAGATCAAAAGCCGAAGCTGGCGACGCTGTGCAACGTGATGCAGAAGATCGACATTCAGTTGTTCCGCATCGTCGGTCACACCGATGCGTCGGGGTCTGCCGAGTATAACCAAAAGCTGTCCCAACTGCGCGCCGAAGAGGTGAAGCGCTACATGACCACGGAATGTGGCATCGCGTCAGACCGGCTAGAGGCGGTCGGCGTGGGCAAGGATTTCCTGTTCAACAAGGAAGACCCGCGCAGCGACGAAAACCGGCGCGTCGAATTTCAGGCGCTTAGCTGATCGGGTGACAGACATGGCGATGGGCCACGGGGGGAACGCGGCATGAACCAGTCGCGGTCCACGGACACGTTCAAGCCGGGCGATGTCCTGAACAATACCTACCGGATCGAGGCCGTTCTTGGCCGTGGCGGCACGTCCGAGGTGTACAGGGCGCGGTCCGAAATCTCGGGCCGGGTGGTCGCGCTTAAGGTGCTGCGATCGGAATTTTCCGGGCAAGAGGCGTATCTTTCCCTGATGACGCGGGAAGAGGCGATCCGCGACATCCGCCACGATGCCGTGGTGCGGTATTCCGAAAACCACCGCACGCCGGATGGCCATGTCTATCTGATCATGGATTACGTCAACGGCCCCGGGCTGGATGAAAAGCTGCGGACCGGTGGCATGTCCGCCGATGATCTGATGGTTGTCGCGGGCCGCGTGGCCGAAGGTCTGCACGCCGCGCATTCCAAGAACATCACCCACCGCGACCTGTCGCCCGACAACATCATCCTGCGGGGCGGTAACCCGGCCGAGGCGGTGATCATCGACTTTGGCATCGCCAAGGATGACAACCCCGGCGCCGAAACCATCGTCGGAAACGAGTTTGCGGGCAAATACGCCTATGCAGCGCCCGAACAGCTTAGCGGCAAGACCGATCCGCGCACCGATATCTATTCTCTGGGCGCGTTGCTGCTGGCCACCTATCGCGGCAAGGCCCCGGAAATGGGCCGTAACCCGATGGAGGTGATCCGCAACAAGGCGCTGCCGCTGGATACCGACGGCGTGCCCGAACCGCTGAAATCGCTGATCGACCGGATGACGCAGCCCGACCCCGAGGCGCGATTTCAATCCGTGACCGAGGTGTTGCAGGCGATTGATCCAAGCTGGGCGCATGTCACCCAGCGCCGCCCGACAACCGTTCCTCCGCCCAAAAAAGCCGAATCGCCTGCCAAACCTGCGCCTGCACCCGCCAAAAAGGGCAAGGGGCTGATGATCGCGGCCCTGGCTGGACTGCTGATCGTGGTCGGCGCGGGCGGGCAGGTGGCCGGCGTGTGGCAATCTTTGCTGACACCCGCCCTGCCGGTGGTCGACCCGTTCAGCCTGACGGCCGAGCGCGCGAACGGCACGCCGCCCCGCATCATGGGTTTTGCCCCGTCCGACGAGGCGCGCGCCGCCCTTGCGGCTATTGTGCAGCCCTTGGGCGGTGAGGCGTCGGTTGAACTGGCCAGGGGGCCGGTGTCACCAACATGGGGCAGCGACATCGCCACCGTTCTGGACACAGTCAAAGGTCTGGATGAATGGCGGGTCGAGGCGTCGAACAACACGGTCCAGATCACAGGCATGACCGCCGATCGCGCCCTGCGGGAAACTGTTCTTGCGTCGTTGAATGGGGCGGGAATGCCCCCCGGTCTGCAAGGCAGCGCCGACATCATCCTTGGTCCGCGCGTCCTGATGCCTGATGCACTGGCACCCTTGCTGGCCGAATATGCCAACTGCGGCGTTCTGGCGCTGCAAGACCCACCTGCCGCGGGCTACGGTCTTGCCGACCCGATCACGGTGACGGGGCGTCTTGCCAGCACCGATGCCCGCGTCGCGCTGTATGACGCCATTGCTTCGGTCGCGGGCGACCGCAAGGTGACCTTGGACGCCGAGGTTTTGAACGAAAATCTGTGCGTGGTGGAGGCCAGCCTTCCCGATGCTGGTCCTGCCGGGGTGGATGTGAAATTCGGCTTTGGCGACAGGTCCGACCCGAACCCCGCCGCCCGCTATTTTGTCGGTGAAAACCCGGTGATCGACGTGATCCTGCCCGATTGGATGCAAACCGGATATCTGTGGATTTCGATAATCGATGTCAGTGGCAACGTGTATCACTTGCTGCCCAACCTGGGCCGCCCCGATAACGCGGTCGCGTCCTTGCGCGCGGGTGCGGTGGGTGAAGTGCCGCTGCGCGTGGCTTATGGCGTGGACGAGGCGAAGGATACCACCAAACTTGCCTTCCTTGTTGACGACACGACCTTGGGGAAAACCAAGGTGTTGGTCCTGCATTCGGAACAGCCGGTCTTTCCCGAACTGCGCCCCACCACCGAAAGCGCCGCAGGCTTTGCCGCCGCACTGGCCGAGCGCGCCGCATCGGGCGCGCTGACCAGCCTGAGCGTGGACAGCAAGCTGCTAGTTACCGAAAAGCCCTAGGCCGCCGCGCGCATCGACAAGACCCGCGCCATCGTCTCTCCCATCGCGGACGGGTTTGGCGCGATGGTGATGCCTGCGGCAGACAGGATTTCCACCTTTTCCTGTGCGCTTTCGCCAAAGGCGCTGATGATCGCGCCCGCATGGCCCATCTTGCGGCCTTTGGGGGCGGACAGCCCGGCGATATAGGCGACGACCGGCTTTTTCATGTGATCGCGGGCGTAGATTGCGGCCTCGGCCTCTTGCGGGCCGCCGATTTCACCGATCATCATCACGGCGTCGGTGTCTGGGTCGGCCTCGAACAGTTGCAGGATGTCGCGAAAGCTTGATCCGTTGATCGGATCGCCGCCGATGCCCACCGACGTTGATACGCCAATGCCCAAGGCCTTCATCTGTGCCGCAGCCTCGTACCCCAGGGTGCCGGACCGGCCCACGATGCCAATGCGCCCCGGCATGTAGATATGCGGCGGCATGATGCCCATGAACCCTTTGCCGGGGCTGATGATGCCCGCGCAGTTTGGGCCGATCATCCGCATCTTGCGGCTTTCGGGATAGCGTTTCAGGAACCGCTTGACCTTCATCATGTCCTGACTGGGGATACCGTCGGTCACGCAGACGGCGGTCTTGATGCCTGCATCCGCGGCCTCCATGATCGCATCGGCGGCAAAGGGTGGCGGGACAAAGATCAGCGAAGCCTCGGCCCCCGTCGCCGCAACAGACTCGCGCACGGTGTTGAACAGGGGGCGGCCCAGAAGGGTTTCGCCGCCGCGCCCCGGCGTGACGCCGCCGACCACGTTGGTGCCATGGGCGATCATGTCTTGCGCATGAAACTGCCCGATCCGGCCCGACATGCCCTGCACGACGACGCGGGTTGTCTCGTTGATCAGAATTGCCATGATCGCCCCCTAGGCTGCCAGTTGATGACGGGTCGAGACGGCCTTTTCGGCAGCCTCGGCCAAAGTATCGGCAGAAATGATCGGCAGGCCGGATGAGTCGATGATGCGCCGACCGTCTTCCACGTTCGTGCCGGCCAGACGCACGATCACGGGAATGGTCATCCCAACTTCGCGGTAGGCTTGCACCACGCCTTCGGCCACCCAATCGCAGCGGTTGATCCCGGCAAAGATGTTCACAAGGATCACGCTGACATTCTGGTCGGACAGCACTGTGCGAAAAGCCCGGACCACCCGTTCCGGGCTGGCCCCGCCACCGATATCAAGGAAATTCGCAGGCTCACCCCCGGCAAGCTTGATCATGTCCATCGTCGCCATCGCAAGACCGGCACCGTTGATGATGCAACCGATGTCGCCGTCCAGCCCGACATAGGCCAGACCGTAATCCCCCGCCGCACTTTCGCGCGGGTCCTCCTGTGACCGGTCGCGCAGTTCTGCAATTTCCGGGCGTCGGAACAGGGCGTTGGTGTCGAAAGACATTTTCGCGTCCAGCGCCACCAGATCGCCCATGCCCGTGATCACCAGCGGGTTGATTTCCACCATCACCGCGTCCAGATCGCGGTAGGCCCGGTAACAGGCGCGCAAGATGGTGACCATCTGCGCGATCTGCCCGCCCTTCAGCCCCAACTGAAAGGCAAGTTCACGGGCCTGAAATTCGGACAAGCCTACGGCAGGGTCGATGGTCATGCGACGCAGGCTGTCGGGGTCGTTTTCGGCCAGATCCTCAATCTCCATCCCGCCTTTGGCGGAGGCGACGATCATGATCCGTTCCGATTTGCGGTCCAGAACAAAGCCCAGATACATTTCCTGCGCGATGTCGGACGCGCCTTCGACCCACAGGCGATAGACGCCCTTGCCATTGCCGTCGGTTTGCTTGGTCACCAGTTGCTTTCCGAACAGCGTGGCGGCAAATGCCTGCACCTCGGCCTCGGAGCGGCAGAGTTTCACACCGCCCGCAGCACCCCGCCCGCCCGAATGGATCTGCGCCTTGACGACCCAGGCCGATCCGCCCAGTTCCCGCGCGCGATATCCTGCCTGTTCGGGGCTATAGGCCAGTCCGCCGCGCGGAACCGGCACGCCAAAGCGCGACAGGATTTCCTTGGCCTGATATTCGTGGATATCCATTCGTAAACCTCTTGCTGTGGTCCGTCAGGCCCTGCCCCCACCGAAAGGCGCAAGGAGTGGCAGGACATTTGGCCAGTGAAGTCGATCAGGCCCGTGCGGCAATCGCCTCGGCCAGAACCAGAACGTTGTTCGCCATCTTTTCGGATGCCGCATCGATCATCCGACCGTCCAGCGAGGCGGCCCCCTTGCCCTGCGATTCCGCCTTGCGCAGTTCTTCGATGATCCGGCGGGCCTTGGTCACCTCGGCCTCGGGCGGCGAGAACACCTCGTTCGCCAGGGCAACCTGGCTGGGATGGATCGCCCATTTGCCTTCGCACCCAAGGGCGGCCGCACGGCGCGCGCCGTCCTTGTAGCCTTCGGGATCGGAAAAATCGCCAAACGGCCCGTCAATCGCACGCAGACCGTAAGCCCGGCAGGCAATCACCATCCGCGTGATAGACGCGTGCCATTGGTCGCCCGGATACATCGGGTTAAGCCCGCCAATGTTAGTCGTGCGCGCCCGCATGGATGCCGCATAGTCGGCCACGCCGAAATGCAGCGCCTCTAGCCTGCCGCCAAACTGGGCAATCGCTTCGACGTTGGCCATGCCAAGGGCGGTTTCGATCAACGCTTCCAGCCCGACGCGGGTGGTATAGCCCTTGCCCTGTTCGATCTGGTTGACCATCGCCTCGACCATGTACAGATCGCCGGTTACGCCGACCTTGGGCACAAGAAGGGTATGAACGCGGCTGCCCGCCTGTTCCATGATGTCGACGACATCGCGGTACATATAGTGGGTATCCAGCCCGTTGATGCGCACCGACACCGTCTTGCCCTTGGCGGCCCAGTCGATGTCGTTCAGCGCCTGCACGGCATTGCGGCGGGCCTGTTCCTTTTCGGGCGGGGCGACGGCATCCTCCAGATCAAGAAATACGTAATCCGCGGGGCCGTCTGCCGCCTTGTCGATCATCGTGGGGTTCGATGCCGGAACGGCAAGTTCGGATCGTTGCAACCGCTGGCGGCGCAGCGGGAAAAGCGTGTGGCTCATGCCCGATCACTCCGCCGCGATGCGCAGGCGCTGAACGGCGCGGGCCACAGGTTCGGCATAGGCGCCTTGGGCCGCGGCCACGCCCGAACCGAACCGCACCTGTGCCCCCGCCGCCGCCAGCGACAGTTCTGCCAGGCTGATCGCGGCCAGACACATCCCTTCGTTCAGATCGCCCAAATGGCCGATACGGAATACTTTGCCGTTCAACGGGCCAAGTCCCGACCCGAACGAACAGTTGTAGCGTTCATAGGCGATGCGGATCACGTCGCGCGCATCTACCCCTTGCGGCACACGGATCGCGGTGACGGTATCGGAATACAGCGACGGATGTTCGGCGCACACCTCCATCCCCCAGGCAGCGACCGCCGCGCGGACGCCGCTGGCAAGCCGGTGATGACGGGCAAAGACGGCATCAAGCCCTTCGTCCAGCAACCGGTCCAGCGATTTGCGCAAACCATGCAGCAGTTGGGTGGGCGGGGTGTAAGGGAAATAGCCCGTGACGTTCATCTTCAGCATATCGACAAAGTCGAAATAGGCCCGGCGCATGGTGGCGGTCTTTGCAGCCTCCATCGCCTTGGGGCTGACGGCAAGGATGCCCAGACCGGCGGGCAGCATCAGGCCCTTCTGGCTGCCGGTGACAGCCAGATCGACGCCCCATTCATCCATACGGAAATCCACCGAACCCACGGAGGAAACGCCATCGACGAACAGCAGCGCATCGTGAAAGGATTCGTCGATAGCCCGGCGCACGCGGGCCACATCGGATGCAACCCCCGTCGCGGTTTCGTTCTGGGTGACAAACACAGCCTTTATCTTGCCGTGCCGGTCGTTGCCCAGTCGCCGCGCGAATTCGTTCACAGGAACGCCCGCTCCCCAGGCCAGATCGACCAACTCGACATCAAGCCCCAGCTTGGCCGCCATCTCGGCCCAAAGTGCGGAAAACTGGCCATGCCGCGCCATCAGAACGCGGTCACCGGGGTTCAGCGTGTTCGTGATCGCCGCTTCCCATGCGCCGGTGCCGGATCCGGGGAACATCATCACGCGCCCGGACGTCGTTTTGAAAATCTTTTTCAGATCATCAAACAGCCCCATGGTCAGATCGCCAAAATCGGGCGCGCGATGGTCCTGCATCGGCACCATCATGGCCTGCCGCACCGCTTCGGGCACGTTGGTCGGGCCAGGGATGCAAAGGTGGTTCGTTCCGGTCTTCATGGCAGTCCTCCCATTCGTTAACTGTGCAATGGCACCACCGCGCTAATGTGCAAAATGAAAGCGGGTCCTGCTGTGAATGCGAGAATTTACAAAGCACCAATTTTGTAATATTGTAATATCAACAAAGCCATCAAGGTGTGCGACGGTATGCAGAAAACCTTTATCGGCCCACATCTGCGCCGCCTTCGGTTAGAGCGGGGCGAAACCCAAGGGGCGATGGCGCGGGCGCTTGGCATCAGCCCGTCATACGTCAACCTTTTGGAAAACAACGAAAGATCAGTATCCGTTTCCGTTCTTTTGCGTCTGTTCGACGCCTATGGTGTTGATTGGCGGGACATTGCGGATGAAGACGGCACTGCACAACTGGCCGATCTGCGCGCCGTGATGCAAGACCCCCTGTTTAGTGATGGACGTGCGGACCTTACACAACTACGCGCCGCCTTGGTGCACAGCCCGGCCCTGGTGCAGGCGTTCCTGACATTGCACCGGTCTTATCAGGCGGCGACAGATCACCTTCTTACACTGACCGAAGGCGAAGCGCCGTCCATCGCCGCCTCGCCCGAAGCGGCGGTGCACAATGTCTTTCGCCGTCATCGCAACCACTTTCGGGAACTGGAGGAAGCGGCCGAACAGTTCTGGTCTGGTGTCGCACCGGAGCGGGATGAAACCTACGTCGCCCTGAAGCTTCGGTTGCGCGAAAAGGTGGGCGTCACCGTGCGACTTGTCGCGGTCGAGGATCTGCCCGGCACCCTGCGCCAGTACGACGAGGCCCGCCGCGAAATCCTGCTGTCCGAGGCGCTGGACCATACCAACCGCACTTTTCAGCTTGTCCATATGGCGGGGCTGCTGGAACAACGCGACGTGTTGGATGCCGTGCTGTCCCGGTCAGGGATCAGCGATCCCCGTGGCCTGTCACGCTTGCGGGTCGAGTTGGCCAACTATTTTGCTGCGGCGGTGCTGATGCCCTACGACGCGTTTCTGGCGCAGGCGCGGTTGACGAAATACGATCTTGACCATATCGCCACGCGGTTCGGGGTCAGCTTTGAACAGGCGTGCCATCGCGCGACCACGCTACAACGCGAAGGGGCGCAGGGTGTGCCGTTCTTCTTCATGCGCATCGACAAGGGGGGCAACGTCACAAAGCGGTTCAACGCCACCAGCTTTCACTTGGCCGAATATGGCGGGGCCTGTCCGCGTCTGGACGTTCACACCAGTTTCCGCACACCGGGCCGCATCGTGCCGCAGTTTGTGGAAATGCCGGATCGCAGCCAGTTCTTTGTGTTTTCCAGGACGGTCGACCGTCCGACCTGGGCCCGGCACGCGCAGGACAACCGCCTTGCCGTCGCCATGGGCTGTGCAATCGAATACGCGGGCGACATCGGCTATGCCGAGCAATTCGCCGTCAGCGGCACCCGGATGACCGAAGTGGGCATCAACTGCCGCGTCTGTCCGCGTGCAAATTGTGACCAGCGCGCCCATCAGGCGGTGATCCTGTCGCAGCCGATTGATGAAAAAAGACGGGGCGCAACGCGGTATGATGCTTAGATCCGTCGGCGTCAGTCAGCGAAGATTTTCGTCAAATCAGCCCCAGATCGCGCGCCACAATCACCGCCTGTGTCCGGTTTGTCGCAGACAACTTTTTGCAGATTGAGGTAACGTGCATCTTGATCGTCGGCTCTGCCAGCTTCAGGTCGTTGGCGATTTCCTTGTTCTGCTTGCCTTCGGCCAGATAGGACAGAACCATCATTTCCTTGTCGGACAGTCGCCCGTTCTTGGTCTGACGACCGGCGTCATGCCGCTCGCGCACCAGTTCCAGCGGCATGTACTGCTCGCCCGCATGCATGAAGCGGATGGCATTTCCAAGACTGCGGACGCCAGTGGTTTTCAGCACGATCCCGGATGATCCGGCATTCATGATCTCGTCCAGCATGCGGGGTGTCGGATTTCCGGTGATGATGGCTACAGGTTTGCCACCGTTCGATTTTATCGCACGCCGCAGACCCAGAACCCCGTTCATTCCCGGCATGTTCAAGTCAAGCAACACCACATCGAACGGACCCGCCTCGGTGATCCGGTCCAGCGCATCATCCAGCGTCTTGGCGGTCGCAACCTCCATGTCGGGCGCTGATGAAAGGTACATTGCGAAGACGTCCAGAACCATTTCGTGGTCGTCGGCAATCAGGATACGGATCTTGGAATCCGCCATGCCTCCTACAATTGCCATTTCCGATCTCCCGCTCCAACGTCATACAACCAAAACGATACCAGATCAGGAATCGGATGCGCACACAACCATACACCTGTCCTATTGCCGTCAAGGATAGCGGTAGGATTGGCCAAGACAATCCGCGAACGTCCAAATGCCGACGAAGTAGGTAAGGGGCCATACTTTGGTATGGGTTGGCATACGTAATAGGAATGGACCCATCCCCACCCTTTGGTAGGTTCGCGCTGCATCGAAAATGCCCGAGGGAGCTTAGCACAATGTCCGCCATGTTTACGATTTCCCACCTGATGGTGGGGGCCTTTACGTCTGCCCTGTTGCTGAGTGCGTCGCCCGTGCTGGCCGAACTGGCTGCCCCGGTTGGCCCTGTCATCCTGACGGTTGATGGTTCCATCACCGCGACAAACGCGCCCAATGCCGCACAGTTCGACCTTGCCGCCCTGCAAGCGATGCCGGTTGTCACCTTTGACACCTCGACCACCTGGACCGAAGGGGTCAAGACCTTTACCGGCGTCCCGCTCAAATCCTTGCTGGAGGCGGTCGGTGCCACGGGCGGCGAAGTGCAGGCGACGGCGCTGAACAATTATTCGGTGCGCATTCCCATCGACAGCCTGACCGATACCGCGCCCATCGTGGCCTATCACATTGATGGTGAAACGTTTTCCCGCCGGGACAAGGGGCCGTTGTGGATTGTTTATCCCTACGATTCGTCTGCGAACTTCCAGAACGAACTGGTCTATGGGCGCAGCATCTGGCAGTTGGAACGGCTGACATCGGGCGAGTGACATCGCCGTCAGGTCAGTTTTGACCCCATGATACAAGAGGTAAGATGAGCCTGTTCTTCAGCGAAGGCGTTCAAAGCCATCGGCCGACACCTGCTGGGGCGCGGTGGCGTCAGGTTTCGTTTGCGCTGGCCGCTGCGGTTACCATCGCCTCGATGGGGTTTGTCTTTGTTGAAATCGACCGGCAACTTGAACGGTCAGGCAGCACGGATTCCGACAACGTCACCTGGACCATGGCCCAGGTGGAGGTTGATGCCCTGAAATTGCAGCGCGCGGTTCACAATGTCGTCGACCGCCCCGGCGACCCGGCGCTGCTGGAAAACGTGCGCCTGGCCTTTGACATCTTTTACAGCCGGTTCATGATCCTGTCGCGATCCGATCAGCTTGCGGAATTGCCGATCCAGCAAGAGTTGCGGAATGACCTGTGGAGACAGGGGGGGGTGTTCGACCGGTTCACCCCGCTGATTGACGGACCTGATGACGCGCTGATGCAGGCGACGCCAGCAATGGTCGCCGAATTGGACCTGCTGGTCGAAGTTGTCCGCCGCCACGTCGTTGAATCCCTGCAAGAGCTGATGCAGAGTTCAGACCAGATGCGGGGGGATCTGCGCTGGTCCCTGCAAATATTTGCCGCAACCGGCGTGGGTTTGCTGGGTATGATGCTGGCACTGTCCAGCGTGATCATGTTGCAAAATCGGACCGTCGTGCGGCGCAGCGAAGCGACAGAGCGTGCAATTCACAATCTGCGCGCGACCATCGAAAGCAGCCTTGATGCCGTGATGATCGCGGACGCACAGGGCCGCATCACCGACTGCAATCGCGCTGCGGAAACGCTGTTCCAACTGTCCGGCGACACAGCCCGCAAAACCCGGCTTTCCGATCTTGTCCGAAGAGAGGGTGCCCCCGGCCCGTTGCGGAACCTGTCCGAGACTGCCCGATTTGCCGACGATTGGGTCGATGCAAAGGACGGGCGGATGACCATGTGCGCCCGCCGCCCCAGAGGTGCCGACTTTCCGGTCGAGGTTGCCTTGGCCAAGGCGCTGGGCGCCGGGGGGCAACCCATGTTCATCGCCTTTATCCGCGACATATCGGAACGCATCGAGCGCGAAGAAAACCTGCGGAAGGCGCGTAACGAAGCCCTGCAAGGACAAGAGGCGAAATCGCGCTTTCTGGCGGTGATGAGCCATGAAATGCGTACCCCCCTGAACGGTCTGATCGCCGCAACAGAGTTGCTGCAATCATCCACGACCATGGACGAACGGCAGGAATGGCTGGCTGGCATCGTACTCAGCTGCGGTTGGGCGGCGTTGGATCAGGTCAACAACGTGCTGGAACTGACGCGTCTTGGGTCTGAAGAGATGGGCAATTACCCCATGTCTGTCTTTTCGCCTGTCGCGGTCATCCGTGATCTTGTCCTGCAGAATCAGCCGCAGGCCGACAAGCGGGACAATTCCCTGACATTCGACGAACCGGGCGGGCAGGTGCCCTTTGTGCGCGGACCGCGTCAGTTGTTCCTGCGGGTTCTTTACAACCTTGTCGGCAACGCGATCAAGTTCACGGATGGCGGTGACATCACCTTGCGCCTTGCCGTGGTCCCCGGCGAGGTGGCCGGAACGTTGCGCCTGACAGTGACCGTTGCGGATACGGGGATCGGCATTGCCGAGGCAGATCGCGACCGGATCTTCCACAATTTTGAAACTCTGGATTCCGGCTATGCCCGCATGCGCGAAGGCACGGGCCTTGGCCTTGGCATCGCGAAACTGTCGGCCGAGGCGATGCACGGGCAGATCACTGTCGAAAGCACACTTGGGAAAGGCAGCACCTTTACTTTCGAGGCCACGTTGCACGCCGCATCGGGCCGAGGGGAAGCGCCAATGCCCACCCTTGCCCCCACGCCCGAAATGCGCAGCCTGTCGATCCTGATCGCCGAAGACAACCCGATCAACAGACAGCTGCTGGCCGAAATGTTGACTCTGCGTGGGCATCGTGTGACGTCCACCACCGACGGGCAACAGGCCGTTGACCACATGTCAGCGGATTTCGATCTGGTGCTGATGGATATCAGCATGCCGCGCATGGATGGTCTGGAGGCGACGCGGCGCATCCGCGCCATGGGCCTGCAGGTGCCGATCATCGGGGTTACGGCGAATGCCAGCCCCGACAAGGTGCCGGACTTTCTGGCCGCAGGAATGACGGATGTGCTGGTGAAACCGATCACGGGCAGCGCCCTTCACGCGCTGATCCAAACCCATGTCGCAGCAGAGCTGCCTGCGTCCCCACCCCCGATCATTGTGCCGTCTGTGCCTGTTCTGAACGATGACGTGCTGGCAGAGTCGGTCGAAGATATGGGCCGCGACTTTGTCCGCAATATCGTGGCGCGCGTGTTGCGCGAAGTCGACGGGGTGGTGGTTGCCCTGCGCGATCAAGGGCTTGATTTGCGTTCGGCGGCAGACATGTCACACCGGACGGCAGGGGCAGCGGCTGCGGTTGGGCTGTCGGGCCTGCATGCGGCACTTGTTGCGCATGAAACGGCCGCTGTGGCGGGCCATGCCCAAGGTGCAGCAGACGCTTTACGCCGCGTTGAACAGCTTGTTCCAGTGACGTCAGTCGCGCTGCGATGTCAGGGGCTGGATGCAGGCGAGTTCCAAGGACTCAGGCCAGAACGGCACTGATCACCGATGCCCAGATTGCGGTGCCAAGCACGACGCTGGGCACCAGCCACCACCCCGACGAAATCGTGTGACCGGGCGCGCCGACGGGCATAATCCGTGCGCCTTTGGCCGGATTGGCGGAAAGGTCAAAGCCCTGCACAAAGCCAATTGTTCCAACCATCCGCGTCATTCCTTGTCAGTGCGTGTCTAACCTGTGACGGAACCGTGCATCTTCTGTCAACGATCCCTGTTCACCTGACGTTCATCTCAGCCAAATGCGGCAGAAACATATCCAAAAAGTGGCCCGAACGCGCAAACTTCCGCTCAATCGCGCCGCTTTTCTCGGGGCCTCAGACACGGTATACGACGGTATGCGGCAATCGATGACCGAGATATACGAGAATCGTGTGGCGGGTGGCACCCTTAGGGCCGATCCGGCGCAACATGCTGTTCTGCCGATGTTCGAAGACCTACGCCTGTGGCTGGAGGCGAATGCCGATCGTCGGGTCGGACTGTTCGCCGGTCTGTTTGCGCGCCCGGTCACGCCACCAAAGGGCCTGTACCTGTGGGGCGGCGTCGGGCGTGGCAAGTCGATGTTGATGGACTTGTTTACCGAAAGCGTTGCGATCAAGGCAAAGCGCCGTGTGCATTTTCACGCTTTCATGCAGGAAATCCATCGCGGCATGCACGAGGCCCGCAAGACCGGCGTGGATGATCCCCTTGCCCCGGTGGCCGAAACCGTGATCCGGGACACGCGCCTGCTGGCCTTTGACGAGATGCAGATCACCGATATCACCGACGCGATGATCGTGGGGCGGCTGTTCGAAAAGCTGTTCGCGGCGGGTGTCGTGATCGTCACCACGTCGAACCGCCCGCCCGAGGATTTGTACAAGGATGGGTTGAACCGCGCGATCTTTCTGCCCTTTATCGCCATGCTGCGCGACAGGTTGGACGTCGTGGAACTGGAAAGCCCGACCGATTATCGCCAGCACCGCCTGTCTGGCGCGCAGGTCTATTTCCACCCTGCGGGCAAGGTCAGGGGCGAGATTTCCGCCATCTGGGCCGACCTGACCGGCGGTGCGTCGGGCGACAAGCTGGTGTTGCCGGTCAATGGCCGCACGGTCGAGGTGCCCCGTTTTGCCAACGGCATCGCGCGGGCAAGTTTCTGGGACTTGTGCGCCCGCCCGCTTGGCCCGGCAGATTACCTGGCCATCGCACAGGCGGTGCGGGTGCTGATCCTTGAAGATATCCCGCAGCTATCCGCCAGCAACTACAACGAGGCAAAGCGCTTCGTCACCCTGATCGACGCCCTGTACGAAGCCCGCGTCCGCCTGATCTGTTCCGCCGCAGACGAGCCGGAGCGGCTGTACATCGAAGGGGCAGGCGCGTTTGAATTCGAACGCACCGCCAGCCGTTTGCGCGAAATGCAAAGCGCAGGTTGGGCCAGCTAAAAAATCGCTTGTGCCCAAACTTATCGGCCCATGCGCGCCGTCACCCCCACGCCTGCCAAAGCAACCGCATCGCCAAGGCGGTGGAGGTGATGACCAGCAAGGGTTTGATCAGACCGGCCCCGATCCGCATCGCCAACCGCGCACCCAAGGTCGCCCCGCCGATCTGTGCGGCGCCCATGCACAGGCCAATGATCCACCACGGTGCGCCGTGCAGCGCAAAGGTCAAAAGACCGCCAAGGTTTGATGCGAAATTCAACAGCTTGGTATGCGCCGTCGCTTTCAGCACGCCATAGCCTGCCAGCATGACAAAGCCGATCATGTAGAAGGATCCCGCACCCGGCCCGATCAGACCGTCATAAGAACCCAAGATTGGAACCACAAAGGCGGTGAACCGCGCGGGGCGCAGGCGCTGCACCCTGTCCTCATCCGTCAACCCCGGCTTGAACGCAAAAAACGCGGCGATGCTGATCAGGATGACCGGCAGCGCCAAACGCAACGCGTCTGTCGGCGCGACCGAGGCCAACACCGCCCCCGCAACGCCTGCGGCAAAGGCGATCAAGGCCGCCCCGATCTGCAGGCGTAAATCGACGTGCCCCGCCCGCGCATAGGCCAGTGCCGCCGTTGCTGCCCCAAAGGTGCCCTGCACCTTGTTCGTCGACAGCGCCTCAAGCGGCGATGCACCGGCCAGCAACAGAACCGGCACTGTGATCAGCCCGCCGCCACCTGCGATGGCATCTACAAAACCGGCAAAAAAGGCGGCGAAAACCAACAGGATGGCAATCTGCGGCACAACTTCGAACATTCACGCGGGCTCCGCTGTCTGGTGGCGCTTCTTCGGTGCGGAACCGGGAAAAGTAAACCCCTCAGCCCAGATCGAACCGCTTGGAAATCCGCCCCACGACGCGCCCGTCCCGTAGCGCATAGCCGGGGTCCATGGTATGGTCGACAAACCCGCGTCTGGCGTAATAGCCAAGACCGGGCCGGTTGTCGGCGCGGATCGTGGCGTTGATGACCGCAATCCCCGCTGCCCGCGCCGCTGCCGCCGTCGCCGCGAACAACGCCCCGCCGATGCCAAGCCGTTGCTGGTCAGGATCAACAAAGGTGCCGATGTCTGCCCAATCGGCGGGCAGGTCGGCATGGTGTTCCAAAGACTGAAACCCTAAAACCACATCATCGAGCAGCGCCAGATGACAGCACACCAGATGCTGCCCGCAGATGTAATGCGCGTCGATTTGCGCGGGCGTGAACGGCACTTCATGCGCGGTTGTCCCGCCGATGTGAATGATGCGGTTCAGCAGGTCGGCCATCGCCACGGCATCGGGTGGGGTCGCGGCGCGCACGATCATGCGACGAACTCGGTCCGCGCATAGCCCTGCAAGAATAGCAGCGCCGTCAGGTCGCCATGGTTGATGCGGATGTCACATTCCGCCGCCACGACGGGCTTGGCGTGCAGGGCAACACCGGCCCCGGCCCGCTTCAGCATCCCCAAATCGTTGGCCCCGTCGCCCACCGCGATCACATCCGCCGCCCCGATCCCCAGCCGGGCAGTGATCTCTTCCAGCGCATCAACCTTGGCCTGCTTGCCCAAGATCGGTTCAGCCACCTGTCCGGTCAGCAGGTCATCCGCCACCAGCAAAGTATTCGCCCGGTTTTCATCAAATCCCAGCACCGACGCGATTTTTGCCGTAAAGGCCGTGAACCCCCCCGACACAAGTGCCGCATGGCCACCGTTCGCCTTCATCGTGGCCACCAGTTCCCGGCCGCCCGGCATCAGGGTGATGCGGTCGTGGATTACCCGGCTGATCACCCCGACCGGCAGGCCCTTCAACAGCGCCACCCGTTCGCGCAACGCTGCCTCAAAATCCAGCTCTCCGTTCATCGCGCGGGCGGTGATGTTGGCTACCAGCGCGCCCACCCCGGCCTCATCCGCCAGTTCGTCGATACATTCCTGCCGGATCATCGTACTGTCCATATCCGCCAGCAGCAGCCGCTTGCGCCGGCCCGCCGCCGCCTGCACCACAAGATCGACGCCAAGGGATTGCATCCCGTCCCACACCTGCCAGCGGTTCGCAGGCATATCGGCCAACGGAAATTCCGCCGCCACGCCGGGATCAAGCCAGGCGGCATCGCCGCCGCCCCAGGCATTGCGCAGCGTTTCAACCGTGGCGCGGTCAAGGATCGGGCGGGCAGGGTCGGTAAGCAGCGTGGCAATGAACATGGATGTTTCCGATAGTGGAGGGGCGCGTCGCTTTCGCAACGCGATGCGGCGCTTTACGACGATTTTCCGGCTTGTGCCAGACCGCCCCTGTCCTGTATCCGCAGCGGTGGGACACCCTTCCCCACCGAAGGGCATTTATCTGGAAGGATACCATGTCTGATCTGAACACCCCGGCTGCGCGCCCGGCAAACCCGCGCTTTTCCTCTGGCCCCTGCGCCAAGGTTCCCGGTTATTCCCTCGATATGCTAGGCGATGCGCCGCTGGGTCGGTCGCACCGCGCCGCTGTCGGCAAGGCCAAGCTGAAGGAAGCAATCGACCTGACCCGTGCCATCCTGAACGTGCCTGCTGACTATCGCATCGGCATCGTGCCGGGGTCTGATACCGGGGCCGTCGAAATGGCGATGTGGTCACTGCTGGGGGCCCGCCCGGTTGAAATGCTGGCTTGGGAAAGCTTTGGCGAAGGCTGGGTCACCGATGTGGTCAAGCAGTTGAAGCTGGACGCAGTCGTGCGCAAGGCCCCCTATGGCAAGATCGTCGATATGGCGCAGGTCGATTTCGACAAGGACGTAGTGTTCACCTGGAACGGAACCACCAGCGGCGTCCGCTTGCCGGGTGGTGACGCGATCCCGGCGGACCGTGGCGGTCTGACGATTTGCGACGCCACCAGCGCCGCCTTTGCGATGGACCTGCCGTGGGACAAACTGGACGTCGTGACCTTCAGCTGGCAAAAGGTGCTGGGCGGCGAAGGCGCGCATGGGATGCTGATCCTGTCGCCCCGCGCGGTCGAGCGGCTGGAAACCTATACCCCCGCCTGGCCCCTACCCAAGATTTTCCGCCTGACATCAAAGGGCAAGCTGATCGAAGGCATCTTTCAGGGTGAAACGATCAACACTCCGTCAATGCTGGCAGTCGAAGATTACCTTGTCGCGCTGAAATGGGCGCAGACGGTGGGGGGCCTGAACGGTCTGATCGCCCGCGCCACCGCCAACGCGCAAACGGTGTGGGATTTCTGCGCCGCCAATCCGTGGCTGCAAAACCTTGCCGACGATCCGGCCACGGCATCCACCACCAGCGTGTGCCTGAAATTCATCGACCCACGCATCACCGATGGTGAGGCGTTTGCCAAAGCGGTGGCAAAGCGGCTGGAAAAGGCGGGCGTTGCCTATGACATCGGTGCCTACCGCGATGCCCCCCCCGGCCTGCGCATCTGGTGCGGCTCGACGGTCGAGGCGTCGGATGTCGCGGCCCTGATGCCATGGATCGCCCACGCCTTTCACGCCGAACTCGCGGCACTCGCCCAAGCGGCCTGAGGTCACGGACGGCGGGCGACCCCCGCCTTTCCCAATCCATTTCAGCGGGCATCCCCCGCGAACCCATCAATCACGGAGCTATCCATGACCCGCCCGCGCGTTCTCGTATCTGACGAACTGTCCGAAACCGCCGTCCAGATCTTTCGGGATCGCGGCGTTGATGTCGATTACATGCCGAAACTTGGCAAGGACAAGGAAAAGCTGGCCGAAATCATCGGCCAGTACGACGGTCTTGCCATCCGGTCCGCCACCAAGGTGACCGACAAGTTGCTGGAGAAAGCCACGAACCTGAAGGTCGTCGGTCGCGCCGGCATCGGTGTCGACAACGTCGATATTCCCGCGGCGTCCAAAAAGGGCGTCATCGTGATGAACACGCCCTTTGGCAACTCGATCACCACCGCAGAACACGCCATCGCGATGATGTTCGCCGTCGCCCGCCAGATACCTGAGGCGAACGCCTCGACCCACGCAGGAAAATGGGAAAAGTCCCGGTTCATGGGGGTGGAGTTGTTCAACAAGACCCTTGGCGTGATCGGTGCGGGCAACATCGGTGGCATCGTCTGCAACCGCGCGGTCGGCCTGCACATGAAAGTGGTGGCCTATGATCCCTTCCTGTCGGACGAACGGGCCAAGCAACTGGGCGTGACCAAGGTCGAACTTGATGAATTGCTGGCACGCGCCGATTTCATCACGCTGCATGTGCCGCTGACCGACAAGACGCGCAACATCCTGTCGGCGGAAAACATCGCCAAGATGAAAAAGGGCGTCCGCATCATCAACTGCGCCCGTGGCGGGTTGATCGACGAAACCGCGCTGCTGGCCGCGCTGCAATCGGGCCATGTCGCCGGAGCCGCTTTGGACGTGTTCGAGGTGGAACCCGCCACCGACAGCCCGCTTTTCAACCTGCCGAGCGTCGTTTGCACCCCGCATCTGGGCGCGTCCACCAAGGAAGCGCAGGAAAACGTGGCGTTGCAGGTGGCCGAACAGATGTCGGATTATCTGCTGACAGGGGCGGTGCAGAACGCGCTGAACATGCCGTCCGTTACCGCCGAAGAGGCCGCCGTGATGGGGCCGTGGGTCAAGCTGGCCTCGCATCTGGGCGCGTTCGTCGGTCAGATGACGGACGAACCGATCAAGGCGATCAACGTCCTCTATGACGGTGCCGTGTCCGAAATGAACCTTGCCGCGCTGAACTGTGCGACCATCGCCGGGATCATGAAGGCGACGAACCCGGACGTGAACATGGTGTCCGCCCCCATCGTGGCCAAGGAACGCGGCATCCAGATTTCGACCACCCGGCAGGAAAAATCCGGTGTGTTCGACGCATTCATCAAGCTGACCGTTGTCACCGACAAACGCGAACGCTCGGTCGCGGGCACTTGTTTTTCGGACGGCAAGCCGCGCTTTATTCAGATCAAGGGCATCAACATCGACGCCGAGATCGGCCACCACATGCTGTATACCACGAACGAGGACGTGCCGGGCATCATAGGCCTTTTGGGCATGACCATGGGCAAGAACGGCGTGAACATCGCCAACTTCACCTTGGGCCGTTCGGGTGTGGGGCAGGATGCCATCGCGATCCTGTATCTTGACCAGCGGATCGATCCAAAGGTGGTGGACACGCTGGAAAGCACCGGCCTTTTCCAGCAGGTCAAGGCGCTGGAGTTTGAGGTTGCCTGAAAAAGCGACCCTCTCCGGCTTCCTCTCTGTCTAAATATCCCACGGGGGTCCGGGGGTGTGAAACCCCCGGTCCTTTCCACCCATGAAAGGCACGGACATGCGCAGCTACGCCATCGGCGACATTCACGGTCATCTCGACCTGCTGCTTCGTGCGCATGAGCTGATCGGGCAGGACAGGGCCGCCTGCGGTGACACAGACGCGCCTGTCATCCACGTCGGTGATCTGGTGGACCGTGGCCCCGATTGCCGCGGGGTCGTCGAACATCTGTCGACCGGCATTGCGGCAGGGCAGCCGTGGATCGTTCTGAAGGGCAACCACGACCGCATGTTCACCGGATTTCTGAACGATATCCGCTATCACGATGATGGCCTGCGCGCCGACCTTGGCTATCTGCATCCGCGCATCGGTGGTGGGGCGACCCTTGCCTCATACGGGGTCGAAAAGGCATCCGACCGCCCCATCGCCCCTGTCCACGCCGAGGCGGTGGCGGCGGTGCCCGCAGCGCACCGCGACTTTCTGCACTCTCTTCCGACATGGCACCAGCGTGGCGAGGTGGTCTTTGTCCACGCAGGCATTCGCCCCGGCGTGCCCATGGCCGATCAGCGCGAAACCGATCTGGTCTGGATACGCGCACCGTTTCTGGATGATCGGCGGGATCACGGGTTTCTGGTTGTCCATGGCCACACCGCGCTGGACTGTGTCACCCATTATGGCAACCGCGTGAACCTTGACAGTGGTGCCGCCTATGGTGGCCCGCTGTCTGCCGTGGTGATCGAAGGGCGCGAGGTGTTCTTGCTCACGTCCGGCGGGCGTGTGCCGCTTCACGGTTGACGGATCAGCCGAAGCACGGACAGCACCGCCGTCCCGCCAAAGAACAGGCCGCCAAATCCCATCACCTCGATCAGGCCCGGCCCTGCGGGCAAGCCGTGCATGCCAATGGCCACCGCCATCAGGCCCAATCCGGCCAAGGAAACCAGCAACCGGAACCACAACTCTGCGCGTGACGGGCCGAATTTCATGGCCTCTCCCCTTTGACTTTCCGCTGAACATAGACCGCGCGGCGAAAAAGGCAGGGGGGCCGTTTACGAAGCGGTGGCAATGTGATTGCTTGGGCCCATGTCACATCGCCTGTTGCCCTATTGGATCACCGCCGCCCTTGTTCTTGGGGCTGTCGCCATCTTGCTGGCACTGGGACGCACCCCCATTTGCACCTGTGGGTATGTCGCCCTGTGGTCCGGCGATCCGAACAGTTCCGAAAATTCGCAACATCTGACGGACTGGTACACACCGTCGCATATCCTGCACGGGCTGATCTTTTATGCGGCCCTGTGGTGGGCGCTGCCAAGGATGGGCATCGGTTGGCGCTTGATCATCGCCACATTGGTCGAGGTGGCATGGGAAATCCTTGAAAACTCGCCCGTGATCATCGAACGCTACCGCGCTGTCACCATCTCGCTTGGGTATACTGGCGACAGCGTGATCAATTCGTTCATGGATATTGTTGCGATGTTTGTTGGCTTTTGGCTGGCGCGGGTGCTGCCGGTCTGGGCATCCATAGCCATTCTGATCGGGGCAGAGGTGCTGACCGGGATCGTCATACGCGACGGGCTGGCGCTGAATGTGCTGATGCTGGTCTTTCCGCTGGATTTCGTGCTGGACTGGCAGGCGGGGGGCTGATCCTAGTCCCGGTTCAGCCGACGCATCATCAGCATTGCCGCTGCTGTTGTGGCGCCCGTCAAACCGGCGATGATCCAGAAGAATCCACGCTCGCCCATCCCGCCCACCAGCGCACCCAGAATGACGGGCGATGAAATGCCGCCCACCAAACCCGCCGCGATGATGGTCGGCGCAACGCGGGGATGGTCGCCCATCGCCCGTGTGGCCGTGACGTAAAAACCGGGAAAGAACAGCCCGGCAAACCCGCCCATGATCACAAAGAACGGACCCGGCGTCAGGAACAGCGCAGCAATGGCCGAAGCTGCGGCCCCGGCCATCGACACGGTATAGATGGTAAAGGCAGGCACCAGATGCGCAAAAAGCACCAGTGCCACGCGCGACAAGAGGAAAGCCACAAAGAAGGCAGACAGCAGTTGTGCGGCTTCAACCTCTGTCATCCCGGAGCGGATCAGCGCCGACGGGCCAAGCCCGATCAGGCAGGCTTCGATGCCGATGCAGACCGTGCCGAACAGCAGGATCAAGGGTCGGATGCGATAGGCCTGGGTACTGCCCTGTGCGTCGGGCGCGTCGTTTTCGCCTGCACCGGCGGCCAGCCAGATCAGCGCGCACAGCCCCGCGATCAGGCCAAAGGAAATCTGCGGGTCGCTGCCCAGTGCGACAAAAACCAACGGCGCCACGATCGCACCCACGCCGAACATCGCGTTCAACAGGCCCAGCATTGACGGGCCCTTGTCGGCGAACGTCTTCAGCATGCGCGGGTTGAACACGACGGTCGAGATGCCATAGCCCGTGCCAAAGATCACCGACCCTGCCAGCGTTCCCCACCATCCCGGCCCAGCCGCCACGATGGCGGACCCCACTGCCATCGTTCCCAGCGCGTGGCGGGGTATCATGCCCTTGCCGCGCAGAAAGGATATTGCGACCCCGGTTGCCGATCCGATCCACAAGGCGGAAATCAGATACCGTCCCTGCCCGGCCACCAGCCCGAATTCCCGTTCAAAGGCGGGCAGGGCAGGGCCATAAATCGACTGTCCCGCCCCCATCAGCACAAAGGTCATGATGCCGGCAATCAAAAGGCCGGCATTGGCTTGGATCAGGGCGCGCAAGACGAACCTCGGGCTGGGGATGTGCGCCCGGTTTCACGATGTTCGCGGCAACTGTCAACGGGCCATCGCAGGGGTGACGTCGCAGCGGGGGTTTCACACCCCCGCACCCCCGTGGGATATTTATGCAGAGAGGAAGGCACAATCAGCGTAGCCGGATGCTCGATGTCGCCGACAGGCCTGTCGCGTCAATCACCGACAGGGTCAGAAAACCCTTTTCATCCAGCGGCAGCAGGGTGGCACGGTCGCGCGTCTGCGTGGCGACGGGCAGCCCGTCCGCCAGCCAGCTAAAGGGGGCGGTGCCGCCGGTGACGCGAACCAGCAGCCCTTGGGGCAAAAGTTCAACCTCGGCCCCATCGGGGGGGAAGCTGACTGCCGGGGCGTCGGCAGACAGGGCAAAGGCGGCGGATCTTGACCGGAAGCGCTGCAAGGGTTGCGGCAATTGCGCGTTTGACAGCAGCAAGGTCGCAGGTGGCGCAGGCGGTTGCGGATCAAGTGCCGGTTTCAGTCGCGCGAATGCCTGAAACAGCACCGGGGCGGCAAGGTCTGCGCCGAATGCGCCCGGCACAGGGGTGCCATCGGCGCGACCCATCCAGATGCCCACCACGTGCCGTCCGTCAAAGCCGATCGCCCAGGCATCGCGGTGGCCGTAGCTTGTGCCGGTTTTATAGGCCAGCCGGTTGGTGGGGGCACCCGGCGGTGGCGCAAGGCCCGCCAGAATGTCACCCACCTGCCACGCCGAAACGGGTGACAATACGCGTAGGCCGGGTTCACTTTGCTGCGGCGTCCACCGCAGCGGCAGCGGAACGCCGCCCCGCGCCATGGTGGCGTATAGTTGCACCATGTCCTGCAACGTCACTCCGATCCCGCCCAGGGCAATCGCCAGTCCTGGCGCCCCGTCAGGCAAGGCATAGTGCACGCCAGCCCGGTCAAGCGCGGTCAACAGGCGGGCTGGACCCAGCGCCTCGGTCAATTGCACGACGGGGATGTTCAGGGACAGTTGCAACGCCTCGCGCAGGCGGATCGTGCCGCGATACTGGCGGTCAAAATTTTGCGGCGCATAGGTGCCGAACCGGGTTGGCCGATCTTCGACAAGTGTTTCGGGATGGACCAGACCGTCATCGAAGGCAAGGCCATAGACCAACGGTTTCAGCGTTGATCCGGGCGACCGCAGCGCCTGCGTCATGTCGACGAACCCTTGCCGCGCGTCGCCCCGGAACGCAGCCGACCCGACCGAGGCCAGAATCTCACCGGTGCGATGATCGGCCACGACCAACGCCACCTGTAACCGGTCACCCTGTCCCGCGACGGTCTGCGCCGCCAGGGTTTCCAACGCCTTTTGCAGCGGGCGGTCAATGGTCAAGGCAATCCGCTGCGCCGCTGGATCGGCCCTGCGCGCGCGATCCGCCAGATGCGGGGCAAGGGCCGGAAAGGGGCGGCGGGCGGCGGGAACGGGTTCTGTGCGTGCGGCGCGGCCTTGATCGGCATCGATCACGCCCGCCATAACCGCGCGGGCGAGAACGCGGTCACGGGCATCGCCTGCGGCCTGAACGTTTCGGTCGGGGCGGCGGCCTTCGGGGCTTTGTGGCAGGGCCACGAGCAGGGCCGCTTCGGCCGGGGTCAGGCGGTAGGGTTCCTTGCCAAGGTAGGCCAGCGAGGCCGCGCGCAGCCCTTCAAGATTGCCGCCAAAGGGGGCAAGATGCAGATACAGGTTCACGATCTGATCCTTGGACAACCGCCGTTCCAGTGCCAGCGCAAGGCGGATCTGGCGCAGCTTGCCCTGCCAGCGGCCAGTGCCCGACGATTCCAGCAGCCGGGCCACCTGCATCGTCAGGGTGGACCCGCCCGAGATGACCTGACCGTTCCACAACGCCTGCAGACCCGCCCGAAGCAGCGCGCGCCCATCCACGCCGCGATGCGAAAGAAAGCGCCGATCCTCGAACGCAAGCAGCATCGCGATGTAACCCGGATCGGCCTGCACCCTGTTCAGCGCCAGCCGCCAGCGCCCATCTGCCACAGTATAGGCACGCAAAAGATCCCCCTGTCTGTCCACCACCTCGACCGAGGTGGCAATCGCCAAAGGAGGCAGGATGGTCGCGCCAACCCAGGCGTCGCCCGCATCACGCGCAACAGCGGCAAGCCACAGGCTAACCGCCAGCGCGAATGTGGCCCGCGCCCGCATCACTCCGTCACGGTCAAGGTGCCCATGTCAGACCGCGCGCGGAAGTCGGGGCGATACATATCCTCGACTGCGGCGGCGGGATGATGGAACACCCCCGGCGACACGGCCCGCACGACATAGCCCAGACGGAACGCCTGATTGTCCATCCGGTCTACCGCCGTCAGAAACCGGTCCTGCCTGAATTCGGCATTCGCCACATCCGCCAGCAGATCAAGGGCAGACAGGGCAGGAACGGTTCCGCCGGTCAGCAGGTTGGGATTGTCGATCTCGAACCCTGCTGGCAGCGGGTCGCTGATCATAAAGCGCGCCTCGCCTGTGCCGAAGGGGGTCACTTCCAGCACCGTGATCAGACGTGTGCCGACGGGAACGGTTGTCACATCGGTAGCGGTGCCATCCATCTTGTAATAGCTGCGCGTGATCGCATAGCCATTGCCGCTGGCTGGTTCGGGTTCGGTTGGCACCCCGTAGGTGGTGACGGTCAGCGTGGTGTCGGCCCCGGCGTTGGCAACGACGGTGGGTGTCCCGTCGCCATCCAGCATCCGCACCAGCGGGCCGGTTGCCGCTGCGCCGTTCAGGGTGATCCCGTCCGCCCCGCGCCGGTCGATCAGTGCATTGGCGGCCAGCAGGGCCCATGTGCTTTCCTGCGTGGACAGGGTTTTGGTTGTCACGATCCGATCCGTCAGCGCCTCGCGGTCGACGGCTTGTGATCCCGCCTCGACTGCCAGGGTAAGAACCGCAGCGGCATCGCGATAGTAGGTGCCGTAATCGGCGCGGAACACCTGTTCGGTTTCCGGGCCGGATTGGGCCGACAGCAGCGCCGCCGCGCGGCGGAACATGGCGTCTGCACGGGTCTGGTCGCCATAGCTGGCCAAGGCTGCCCCCAATTGCGCCATCGCCGTCGGGGTGGCGAAGGCATCGCCTTTGACATCGGCGTAATAGCGCAGATCGCCCACCGCAGCCGCCCCTTCGCGGGCCAGCACCATCAGGGCATAGGCCAGCGCCTCGCCCCCACGGTCAAAGTCGGGGGCGTAATTCACCTGATTGCGCAGGTTGTCCAACGCGCTGCGGAAGGCGGCATCCGGCACATCATGACCGCGCGCCTTTGCCCGACTGAGGAAGTCGGTGACAAAGGCATCCAGCCAGAAATCCCCAGACGCGGGCCGCCACAGGCCAAAGGCCCCTTCGGCAGTCTGGTTCGACAGAACTTCGGCCACAGACTCGGCCACACGTTGGCGGATGGCGTCTGATCCCGGCAGGTCCATCGCCTGTGCCACGTCGTCGAAATACAGCAGCGGCAGCGCTTTGGAGGTGATCTGTTCGGTACAGCCATAGGGATAGCGGTCCAGCGCCGCCAACAGTCCCGGCGCGTTCAGGCGCGCAATCGGCCCAACCGCCAACGTGGCCCGTGCACCGGGGGCAAGACCCGCGAAAACGTCTGTATCGAAGGTGAAGCTTTGCCCCTTGGCCAGATCGAGGCGCGAAACACGGGCAACCTCGGGGTCGTTCACCTGCACGGGCAGGGTCAGGGTCTTGGTCAACACCTTGCCATCGGGGGTCGTCAGCGCGACCTGCACGCTGTGCAGGCCGACATCCCCCGCTGTCAGTGGAACGGACAGCACCTGTTTTCCTTGTTCGGCCAGGTCAAAGCCTGACGGCAAAGCACCCAGTGTCATCCCATCGGCCGTGACATCCAGACCCATCCGCCCCGCGGGGCCGGTGGCGTGGACCACCTCAAGCAACAGGCGCGACTGATCCCCGGGCGACAAAAAGCGCGGCAGGCTGGCGGTGACCACCACCGGATCGCGCACCAGCACATCGGCCTGCGCCTGTCCCACGCCAGTTTCGGACCAGACGACCGCCATCACGCGCACCGTGCCGTTGAAGCTGGGCAGATCAAAGGTGGCCCGGGCATAGCCATCTGCCCCCACCTGAACCGGGCCGGTGAAATAGGCCACCAGTTCTTCTGTCGGCGGGGGCGATTGCAGTCGCGCCTGCGCGCCCGCGTCGCCACCCGAACGCACGGTTCCGGCAGCCCCGTTCAGCCCGTCGATCAAACGGCCATAGACGTCGCGGATACCGATCCCCAATTTGCGCTGGCCAAAGTAATGGCCCTGCGGATCGGGGGCCTGAAAGCCGGTCAGGTTCAGGATGCCGACATCCACGGCGGCAATCGTGGCATAGGCAGTGTCGCCATCAAAGATGCCATCCACCTTGACCGCGATGTCCAATGGCCCGCGCGGAGCCGCCTCGGCCGCCATCTCCATTCGGGCAGACAGGGCGCGCGCGCCGGGATCAATCGCGGCATGGGTCAGACCCAGCGCACGGGCAGGGTTGCGCCCAGCCGCCACGTCCATCGGGCGCAGCACCGATGCGGTGACATAGACACCTGCGCCCCAGTCATCGGTCACGGTCAGTGGGATGAGGTTTTCCCCTTCGGTCACCTCGATGGCCTGCATGGCGACAAGCCGATTTGACAGCACCATCACCAGCGCCGTGCCTGCGCTGCGCGGCACAATGCGCAGCGTCGCTGTATCCCCGGGCTTGTAGGCGGGTTTGTCCAGTGACAGTTCCAGCGTGTCGGGCGTCGATGTCACATCGGCGGGCGCATACCATCCGGCATAGAACGTGGTCGACGTGGCGGCGGGTTGCCCATCGATGCGTTCCACCGACAGCTCGTACTCTCCCCACGTGACGGGGGCGGCAATGTCGACGGGCGCAGCCCCCAAGGTGGCGGTACCGTCGGCGACACGGACACGGGTCGTCACAGGTTCCCATGACCAGTTGCCATAGCTTTGATACCATTGATACGTCGTCTCGATCCGCGCGAGTTCCCATTTGACCGGCATATTGGCGGCATCGCCATCCGCCCCGACGCCGATCAGCGAAAAGCGGGCATCGGTGCCTTCGGCAACCACATCGTCGAACAAGGGTTTGACGCCAATCATCGGGGCCGATGGGTCAAGCGCCTTGGTCACAACCCGCTCCACGGGCCGGCCCGACCCTTCCGCGATGCGCAGGGTGATCCGCGCCTCAAGCGGGCGCTGCGGATCGGACACTTGCGGCAAGGGAACGGCGAGCACGGCTTTGCCCGCATCATCGGTGCGCGTGCCGGCAAACGGTTCCAACCGCGCATCAAAGGGTTCGTCATGGCGGCCAAAAACATAGCCGGGAAAGGCGTCAAGGCCGCTTGCGGCACGCAGCAGCACCTCGCCCTCGATTGCTAGATCAGCCCCCGGCGCACCGAAAAGATAGCGCGCCGCGACGTCAAGTTCGGGCGTGTCACCCAGCCGAACCGGCGCATCGGACAGGGTCAGGTCAAAGTCGATGCGTTCGGGCAAGAAATCCTCGACCAGAAAGGTCTTTGACGCCAGCGGCGGGGCATCGGCATCTGCCAACACCTCAAGCCGCCAGACGCCGCGCGGGGCTGTGCCCGCCACGGGCAGCGCAAAGACATGCCCGCCCGCACCTGCATCGGCGGACAGGCTGCGCGAATATTCCACACCATCGGGGCGTTTCAGCACGGCTGTCAACGGCAGGCCCGGCACGGCCCCGGCCTGCGCATCGCGGGCAAGGGCGGTGACATGCACCGTTTCCCCGGCACGATACGCGCCCCGGTCGGTGGTCAGGAATACATCGACGGGGGGGGCCGCCTCGCGCCCTTCAACCCCGCGGTCGGACAAGTCGAATTCGGGGTCGGTCAGGGACAGGAACGCCAGATCATCCGCATCGCGCGCCACGATCAGCGCGGGCGATGCCCCGCCCAGCCCACGGGTCAGACCCGCATCAAAGCGGGCATAGCCCAAGGCATCGGTGATGGCCGATCCCAGCACCTCGTTCGCCTTTGACACCAGATCGACGGTGATCCCCGCCTTTGCCCCGGCGGTTCCCAGACTGCGGACAAAGACATGCAGACCGTCAACGCCGGAAAGCGATGTCAGGCCAAGATCGGACACGACAAACCATTGCCACCCGGCGGGCACGGCATAGGGATCAACCCCCGGCACGGATGCCTTTAGCGCGTACACCCCGGCGGGCTGGCCGGAAATCGCGTCGTCCAGCGGCAGACGGGTGGTGATGTCGCGGTTCACCTCCATCCCGACATCGGCCGTGCCGGTCCACACCTCGGTGCCCAGTTGATCGCGGAAATCGTATTCCTGATATTCGGCAATGGGCGCGCTGAAATAGCCGTTCTGGAAGGACCGCAGCAGGTTGCGGTCCGTCACCCGAAACAGGGTCAGGTTCAGCTTTTCGGTGTTCACCGTTTCCACCGGCAGCGCAGCCGACCCGGTGCGAGGCAGCATGTAGGCCCGCCCCGGAAAGCGCACGCCGGGGTTGCGGTCGCGGATATAGGCGGTGACGTCTACGGAACTGGCCAGAACCTGACCATCCGCGCTGGGCAACCCTTCGCGCAACGTGACGGTGTGGCGCGACCCGTGAACGACGCCTTCGACACACAGATCGGACCAGCCCGACACGGCAACGCTTAACCCCGGTTCATCAAGCTGCACAAAGGTGGAGTAATCGACGCCCGACTTTGCCAATTCTTCCGAAAAGACAATGCACAGCCTGGGTCGTGCCAGATCGCTTTCCACCCGGTTTTCGGTGACACGAAAGCCATATTTCCCGGCGGCATCGGCCAGATAGGCAGCTGTATCGTCGCGCGACTGCACCGATTGCGCCAGCCGCAGCGCCTGCACGGTGTCGCGGCCACGGTCGATCTTTTCCAGCGCTTGCCCCATCGTCACCAGCACCGAATGGCGCAGTCCCGCGTCATCGGATCGCAGATAGGCGTTGATTGCGGCTGTATAGGTGCGGTCGCGGTAGTTGCGCTGATCGGGACCGTCGATATCACCCGCTGCCAGCAACAGGCGCGCGTATTCGGCCCAATCGTCCGATGCATCGGTGATCACCGCCGCCGCCCCGACAAAGCGCGACGCCCCGTCCAGATCGCCAGACGCTTCTGCATCCGACGCCGACAGTCGCAAATCGTCAACCGTCCAGCCGTTCGCGATATGGTCATTGCCCAACCGCGCGGCACTTTCGCTGGCCCCCACAATCTCCCAATTCTGCACAAAGCGCAGATCAGCACGCCGCTTTTGCGCCAGCGCCTCGGCCCCGTCATCAGCCGCGACGACGCGGGCAGAAAACGCGCCCTGGAAATAGGTTTCGTCGCCCGGCTGTGCCTTCAGAAAGCAACTGCCGTTGCGGGTGTTGAATGTCAGTGCGGTGCAGGCCGAATTTGCGATGCAGGCCGCCTCGCATGCCTCAAGCGTTGTGTCGAATGCGGTTGCGATGTCACCCCCCGGCAGGTCGGCATCCTGAGACAGGATCATCCGTTTCGGGGGGATCAGGTTCTCAGACCGGGCGGCGGCGGGCACGAGGAAAAGGCCCAAAATCAGGGCGGACAGCAGGCCACGCATCGCAGCACCTCTTGGTTGAACAACCCCCATGCTGGCACGGCACTGCCGTGTGCGGCAAGGATTCGCAAAGCAGAGTGCGTTAATGTCCGGTTCATCTTGATGTCCGATGCTGGCCGCGATTGGGGCCTTCAGAAGCTAGGCGCGACGGATGGAGATGATGGATCGGCTGGCAAAGGAACGGCGTGCGCGCCTTGCCGCCGAACGCCTGCTGGAACACAAAAGCCGCGAACTGGTCGCCGCCCATGAAAAGCTGGCGCTGCATGCCCGCGCCCTGTCGGATCAGGTGATCGAGCAGCGCACCATGGCGCGCAACGCAGTGTCAGAGAACGCGGCGTTGAAGGGCCAGAACTCGCGATTTGTCACCGACCTTGATCGCGCCCATACCGCCGCCGTGATGGCCGAACGGCGGTTGTGGGACAGTGTCGACACCCTGCGTGACGGTTTTGCCGTGTTCGACGCATGCAAACGGCTGGTCGTTGCCAACCACGCGTATCGGTTGTTGTTCGGGGCCGCGATTGCCCCCGGTCTGGCCGGCCCCGACGCGCTGCGCCTGTTGATCGACGATGACCGGATCGATACAGGGGCCGAACCTGCGACCGACTGGCTGGCGCGCATGGCAGCACGGTGGGACAGTGACCCGATCCCGCCCGAGGTGATCGCCTTTCGCAACGGCACATGGATCAGGTTGCAGGATCGACGCGCCCGTGACGGCGATCTTGTGTCGCTTGCGATCGACATCACCGACGCCAAGGCCCAACAGGCCGCACTGGAAACCGCGCGGGCCGCCGCCGAGGCTGCCAACCGCGCCAAATCCGCCTTTCTTGCCAACATGAGCCATGAAATCCGCACTCCAATGAATGGTGTGGTCGGCATGGCGGAATTGTTGTGCGACACGACCCTGACCGAAGAACAGCGCCTGTTCGCCGACACGATCCGGTCATCGGGCGAGGCGCTTTTGGTCATTATCAACGACATCCTGGATTATTCAAAGATCGAGGCGCAGCGTCTGACCCTCCACCCCGAACCCTTTGATCTGGAGCGGGTCATCCACGAGGTGACGATGCTGCTGCAACCCCGTGCCCGAGCGAAAGGGGTCGATCTGCTGATCGATTATGACATGTTCCTGCCGACCCGGTTTGTCGGCGATCCCGGGCGGTTGCGGCAGGTGCTGACCAATCTGATCGGCAATGCGGTCAAATTCACCGACAGTGGCCATGTTCTGACCCGTGTCGTCGGCGTGGATGCGGCAGGCGGCTGTCAGCTTCACATCACGGTCGAAGACACCGGCATCGGCATCGCGCCCGAAAACCTTGAACGGGTGTTCGGAGAGTTCAATCAGGTTGACGATGCTGCGAACCGGCGGTTTGAAGGCACGGGCCTTGGCCTTGCCATCACCCGCCGCCTGGTCGAATTGATGAAGGGGACGGTCTGGGTCGACAGCGAACCGGGGCAGGGCTCTTGTTTCGGGTTCCGCATCACCCTGCCGGTCGGCGAAGAAGTCGGCCCGTCACACCTGCCAATCACTCTGCGCCAGGTTCTCGTGGTCGATGACCAGTTCATCAACCGCACCATACTGGAACGTCAGTTGGTGCCCTGCGGCATGCAGGTGACGTTGTGCCGGTCCGGCGCGGATGCGCTGGCAGTTCTGTCACAGGACAGTGGTTATGACCTGGTGCTGACCGATCACGACATGCCGGACATGAACGGCATCGCGCTGGCTGGTCGAATTCGTGATGGTGGCTGGATCATGCCCGTGGTGCTGTTGTCATCAAATCCCGCCGCCGCGCGCGAGGCCGGGGCCGATGCACTGTCCGCCGTCCTGCAAAAACCCATCCTGCGGGCCGAGCTTTACCGACGTCTGCAATCGCTGTCCGCCCCGGTTCCCGCAGCGGTCCCACCTGCACCCCAAGGCACCCGACCGATGCGCGTGTTGACCGCCGAGGACAACCGCACCAACCAGCTTGTCTTTGCCAAGATGGTCAAGGACACAGGGATCGATCTTCTGTTTGCCAACAATGGGCTACAGGCGGTGGATCTGTGGCGCAGCTTTGCCCCGGACCTGATTTTCATGGATATCTCGATGCCGGAAATGGATGGCCGCGACGCCGCCCGTGCCATTCGGGCCGCTGAACCGGACGGTGTTCACGTTCCGATTCTGGCGCTGACGGCCCATGCGATGGACAGCGACGGCACGTCGATCATGGCGGCCGGTATTGACCGGCACATGACCAAGCCGCTGCGGAAATCTGCCATCCTTGCGGCACTGACTGAATTCTGCCCGGCAGGAGTGTTGGCACCCGAAAAGGACAAGGGGTCCAATGCCCCCTAGACCGTCGTATCAGGCCGCCTTTTCCGCCATCGCATCGCGCAGAAAGACAAGCGTGTCGTCGCTGGAACGGGCCGCGTTATAGACATAGCCGCCTGTGGTAAAGCCGCGCAGATCATCCGGCGTGACAATCTGGTTTTCAGCGATGAACCGCGCCATGGCCCCACGGGCCTTTTTAGCGAAAAAGCTGACGATTTTTGCGTCGCCACCCTGTCCTTCCAGAAATACTGGCGTCACCACCCGCAGGCGCAGTGCCTTGCGGTCCACCGCGTGGAAATATTCCTGCGATGCGCAGTTCACTAGGACCGCCGTCCCGCAGTCCGCCGCCGCTGTGTTCAGCGCCTTGGCAATCTTGGCCCCCCAATAGGCGTACAGATCGGCCCCTTTCGGGTTTGCCAACTTGCTGCCCATTTCCAGCCGATAAGGCTGGATCAGGTCCAGCGGGCGCAACAGGCCATAAAGTCCCGACAATATCCGTAAACGACCCTGCGCCCATCGCAGCGCATCCTCGTCCAGCGTCTTTGCCTCAAGCCCCGCATAGGTATCGCCATCAAAGCAGAAAGCGGCAGGTTTCACCGTCGCCGCATCGGGTTTGGCGCGAAAGGCCGCAAACCGGGCACGGTTCAGCTTTGCCAAGGGCTCCGAAATATCCATCAGGCGCCGCAGATCGGGCACCGTCAATCCCTTTGCGATGCGGGCCAACCGCGCCGCGTCGGCGGCAAACGTGGGATCGGTCGGCAATACCCCATCGGGCAGCGCGCGTGGTGCCTCGTCCAGACGTTTTGCGGGGGAAATCACGGTCAGCATCAAAGTCTCCAAGTTGCCCACAAACGTAGGGCGCATCAGCCTTCGCGCAAGATATCCAGAAAGGCCACGCCAAAGCGTTCGATCTTTTGCGCGCCAAGGCCTTGAATGCGGTCCAGTTCCGACAGCGTCGACGGCCGCGCCTCGGCGATCTGGCGCAGGGTCGAATGGGTGCAGGACAGGTATTTCCCCGTCCCATCCTCGCCCCGCGCAAGGCGCAGTTGCACATCCGCCAAACGGTCGAGCACCTGCCCCGCCTCGCGCCCGGCTAAGCGCATCCGGGCGGGATGCAGGGGTGCCACTTCGGCCCCGGTGATCACCGCCAGAAAGGCAGCGCCGTAGCTTTCCAGCTTTTTCGCGCCGACCCCGGTGATGCCCATCATCTGATCCAGGGTTCGAGGGCGTCTTTCGGCCATCTCGATCAGGGTGCGATCAGGAAAGATGACATAGGCCGGGACATTGCCCGCTTCGGCCAAGGCCCTGCGCTTGGCCTTCAGTGCCGACAGCAGCGGCGCATCTTCATCCGACACCAGCGTCTTGATGGCCATGCGCGGCTGGGCGGATTGCACCGTGTCGCGGCGCAGAGTGATGCTTTCCTCGCCGCGCAGGATCGGGCGGGCAGCTTCGGTCATGCGCAGCGCGCCATGGCGTTCGGTGTCGGGCCGCACCAGATCGCGGCCCATCATCTGGCGAAACACCGCCCCCCATGCGGGTTTCGATAGATCGCGCCCGACGGCAAAGGTGGGCAATTCGTCGTGCCCGCGTTCCTTTACCTTGGGTGTGGCATTGCCGGTCAGGATATCGATCAGATGCCCCGCCCCGAACCATTCGCCCGTGCGCAGGATCGCGGACAGCGCCTTGCGCACGGCGTCGGTGGCATCAAACAGATCGGCGGGGCGGTCGCACAGATCGCAATTGCCGCAGGGGGCGGAACTTTCCCCGAAATACCCCAGCAACACCTGCCTGCGGCAAGCAACGGCCTCTGCCAGACCCAGCAAGGAATTCAGCCGGGCGTGATCTGCGGCCTTGCGGTCGGGCGGGGCAAGCCCTTCGTCGATCTGCGACCGGCGCAGGCGAATGTCATCGGGGCCATACAGCGTCAGCGTTTCCGCCGGGGCTCCATCGCGGCCACCGCGCCCGATTTCCTGATAGTATCCCTCGATCGACTTGGGCAGATCGGCGTGGGCGACCCAGCGGATATCGGGTTTGTCGATCCCCATGCCGAAGGCGATGGTTGCGACGACGATCAGCCCGTCTTCGCGCTGAAAGCGGACTTCGACGCGCCTGCGGTCTTCGGCATCCATGCCGCCGTGATAATGGCAGGCGCTGTGCCCCGCCTCGCGCAGCGCCTGCGCCAAGGTTTCCGTCTTCGCCCGCGTGGCGCAATAGATGATCCCGGATTGCCCCTTGCGCGCGGCGGCAAAGCCCAGAATTTGCGTGCGCGGGGTGTCCTTGACCGCAAAGGCAAGGTGGATGTTCGGCCGGTCAAACCCGCGCAGGAAGGTGTCGGGGGCCACGCCATCGAACAGGCGCGTCACGATTTCGGCGCGCGTCTCTTCGTCCGCTGTGGCGGTAAAGGCGGCCAGCGGCACCCCAAGACTGCGGCGCAATTCGCCGATGCGCAGGTAATCGGGGCGGAAGTCATGGCCCCACTGGCTGACGCAATGCGCCTCGTCCACGGCGATCATCGTCGTGTTGATCCGGCGCAGCATCGGCACGGTCGCCGCCGATGCCAGACGTTCCGGGGCCATGTACAACAGCTTTAGCGTGCCCGCGTCCATGGCGGCAAAGACGGCTTCGGTTTCCTCGTCCGTGTTGCCGGATGTCAGCGCGCCCGCCTCAACCCCCGCTTCGCGCAGGGCGCGAACCTGATCCCGCATCAGCGCAATCAGTGGCGAAATGACAACCGTCACACCGGGGCGGCACAATGCCGGCAATTGAAAGCACAGCGATTTGCCCCCGCCCGTCGGCATGATCGCCAGTGCGTTGCGCCCTGCCAGAACCGCCTCGACAATCTCTGCCTGTCCGGGGCGAAAGCCGGGAAATCCAAAGACGGTTGCCAATAGCTCGTGCGGGTCGGTCATGCGCCTGAATCATTCAGGGCGGGCCAAAGCGGCCCGCCAAAAGGGGGAAGCAACGGGTGTCAGTAGAACGTGGCGGCGTTGTTGATGATCACGATCCGCAGCGCATAGATCGCCAGCAGCATCAGAAGGGGGGCCAGATCAAGGCCGCCCATCTGCGGCAGCACCGACCGGACGCGGGAATAGACCGGCTCCAGCAGTCGGTTCAGACCGTCCCATACCTGCGCGACAAACGGCTGACGCAGGTTCAGCACCTGAAAGTTGATCAGCCAGCTCATGATGATATGGGCAAGGATGATCCATTGCGCGATATCAAGGATCAAAAGCAGGATTTGCAGGATCGAGGTCATTCATGGGCCTCCGCACACAAGGGGTTGTGTCACAGGTAACGCCCCGCCCGCCAAAGGGCAATCCTTTCCGCAGCGTTTGTCTTGACCTTGCCGCCGAGCCGGGCCACCCAACGTTCCAGCACGGAGACAGCCATGTATCCCTTTGTCCGCATGTTCCACCAACTGCACAAATTCCGCCATGCCCCCGCGCTGTTGGTTCTTGGAACCCACGTCAGTCATCACCGGTGCTGGCCGTGGGATCTGGACCCGTGGCGAGAGTTGAACAACGGCCGCACCCTGACCCTGTACGATCTGGGGCGGATTCCCTTGGGCAAGCGCACCGGATTGCACAAGGCGCTGGCAGAGCGGGGGTGGGGGCTGACCGTCGCGGGCAACACCACCCGCTACCGTCGCCGCGTGCGGATGATGGATGTGGTCGAAATGCACAGCCGTTGTATCGGCTGGGACCACCGGTTCCTGTATATCGAGCAAAGCATGTGGAAGGGGGATGATTGCACCAGCCAGATCATCATCCGGTCTGCCATCACATCGCCGTCTGGCATCGTGGCCCCGGTCGAATTGTTGCGCCACCTTGGCCAGCCTGTGGAAAGCCCACCCCTGCCCGATTGGGTGCAGGCCTGGATCAGGGCGGAATCGCTGCGCCCCTGGCCACCTGCGCGCTAAAACCGCTCGCCGCTTGCGTGTATCACCCTTTTCAGGCTTCATCCCCGCAAACCACAGGGGCTGGCGATGACGAGTGAACAGAAGAAACGCATCTGGGGCTGGTACTTTTTCGACTGGGCCAGCCAACCCTATAACACGCTGCTGCTGACCTTCATCTTCGGCCCCTATTTCGCTGAGATCGCCCGTGGCTACTATATGGGCACCGGGATGGAGGAAGAGGCCGCAAAAGCCGCGGCGCAGGCCTATTGGGGCTTTGGCCTTGCCATCGCGTCCATCATCATTGCCGTCTGTGCGCCGATCCTTGGGGCGATTGCCGATGGCACCGGGCGCAGGCTGATCTGGGTCTGGGTGTTTTCGGCCTTTTACATCACCGGGTCCGGCGCGCTGTGGTACGTCGCCCCGGGCGGCGAGGCTGCGATGCTGTTCTGGGCGGTCACTTTTTTCGGTCTTGGTTTCATCGGGATGGAATTTGCGACGATCTTCACCAACGCGCTGATGCCGTCGCTGTCTGACCATGACGATATCGGCCGGATTTCTGGATACGGCTTTGCCTTTGGTTATCTGGGTGGGTTGATCGCGCTTGTGATCATGCTGCTGTTGATGGCCGAAAACGCGACAACCGGTTTGACGCTGCTGGGGATTGACCCGATCCTTGGTCTTGATGCCGAAGCGCGCGAAGGCACCCGCGCAGTGGGGCCGTTTACCGCGCTGTGGTTTGCCGTGTTCATGATCCCGTTCTTTCTGTGGGTGAAAGAGCCAAAAACGGATGCCCGTCCGCTGAACATCGGTGCCGCCATGAACAGCCTGCGCGCGCTGTTGGCCAGCCTGCGGTTCCGGCGCAGTCTGTCGGCCTATCTGGCATCGTCGCTGTTCTACCGCGATGCGCTGAACGCGCTGTACGGCTTTGGCGGTGTCTATGCGTCGGGGGTATTGAACTGGTCGATCATCCAGATCGGCACCTTTGGCATCCTTGGGGCCGTCACCGCCATGGTCGCCAGTTGGTTCGGTGGCAAGGCCGACCGGCGCTGGGGGCCGAAACCGGTGATCATGGTGTCGATCATCGTGCTGATCCTTGTCTGTTCTGTGATCGTCGGCATGACGCGCGAAGGCGTCTGGGGCATCCCGATGGACCCATCCTCGAACACACCGGATCAGATATTCTACCTGTGCGGCGCGTTGATCGGCGCTGCGGGTGGCACGCTTCAGGCCGCCAGTCGCACGATGATGGTGCGCCACACCACCCCCGACCGCGCGACCGAGGCGTTCGGGCTGTTCGCCCTGTCCGGCAAAGTGGCAAGCTTCATGTCCCCCACCCTGATCGGCATCGTCACGGCGGCCAGCGGTTCGCAGCGCATCGGTATTTCACCGCTTATCTTGCTGTTTCTTATCGGCCTTGTTCTGTTATTCTTTGTAAAACCAAGGGGCGAGCAGGCATGATCCGCAGGGCAGTATTCGGGCTATTGGGCGCGCTGGCGCTGGCGTTGCCTGCGGGGGCCGAGACGCTGGCAAATCGTCTGTTCGGCGCGCACGACCGACCGTCACAACAAGACAGCATGCCGATCGGCAGCTATGCGCGGGGCTGTGCGGCCGGGTTGATGGAACTGGCCGAAACGGGGCCGACATGGCAGGCGATGCGCCTGTCGCGCAACCGCAACTATGGCCAGCCGGAAATGATCAGCTTTCTTGTCGATCTGTCGGTGGCGGCCACCCAGATCGGGTGGCGGGGCCTTTATATCGGAGACATCAGTCAACCGCGCGGCGGTCCGATGACGTCGGGACATGCCAGCCACCAGATCGGACTGGACGCGGATATCTGGATGCTGCCACCACCGCGGCTGGACCTGAGCAGGGCCGAGCGTGAGGATATCAGTTCCATTCCCGTCCGCTCTGCGGATCAACGGACGGTCACCCGGAACTGGACCCCGCGCCACCATGCCCTGCTGCGCGCCGCCGCCAGTGACGGGCGTGTCGACCGGATATTCGTCGCCGCCGCCGTCAAGATCGAGATGTGCAAGACCGCCAAGGCATCCGACAAGAAATGGCTGCAAAAGATCCGCCCCGTTGCGGGCCATGACACGCATTTTCATGTGCGCCTGAAATGCCCAAAGGGTGCTGGTCTGTGTGAAACCCAGAAACCATCCGTGTCCGAGCTGTCGAATGGCGGCAACGGGTGCGATGACACTTTGACATGGTGGGTGACTGATTATCTGACCCCGCCGAAACCAACCAAAAAGCCCACCGAACCCGCCCCCCCGCGCAAGCGTGGCCCGCGCGAGTTCACGATGGCTGACTTGCCGCGCCAATGCAAAAACGTCCTTTCGTCGCAGTAACCGCAGGCATCCTTCTGATGCTTGGGCTGGAAAGCAGTGCAAGCCCGCCCCACGCGCGCGGGTTCTTTGGCAGCATCACCTGGGCAATGCCGGATGATTACCGTTTCGGCGGGCTTTCCGGGATCGAGGTGTCAGCGGATGGTCTGACCTTCTTCGCCTTGTCGGACGCGGGCGGGATCATCGCGGGCCAGTTTGTGCGGGATGCGGTGGGTCGGATCATTTCGGTGAACGCCGCTCCGGTGCGCCCCCTGAAGGCGCGCGGGCAAAGCATGCTTGCGAATGGGCGCACTGATGCCGAGGGGTTGGCACTTGCCCCGGACGGCAGTCTTTACGTCTCGTTCGAGCGCGCGGCGCGGGTGTTGCATTATGCCGATCCCGCCGCCTCGGCCACGAACCTGCCCGAACACCCCGACTTTGCGCGAATGCAGAACAACTCGTCGCTCGAGGCATTGGCGATAGATGCGGATGGCACGCTTTTCACCCTGCCCGAACGGTCTGGCGGCACCGAAAAGCCCTTTCCCGTTTATCGGTTTCGGGACGGCGTCTGGGATCAGACCCTGAATGTGCCCCGCAGTGGCACCTTTCTGGCGGTTGGGGCTGATATCGGGCCGGATGGTCGGTTCTATCTGCTGGAACGGCAATTCACCGGCATCGCAGGTTTTGCGACCCGTCTGCGCAGTTTCGCCATCACGGAAACCGCAATGACAGACGAGCGGATGCATCTGCAATCCATCCGTGGTCAGCACGACAATCTGGAAGGGGTGTCCGTCTGGCGGGATGCACAAGGGCGTCTGCGCGCCACGATGGTGTCGGATGACAACTTCAACTTTTTCCAATCCACGCAGATCGTGGAATATCTGCTGGACGACGCGGGGCAGGGTTAGGCCCGCACCCGATTGACTTTGCCGTTCGCCCGGCCTAATGCGCCCCGTCCCCAATCCCGGGGGCCAAGTCTCCGCGACCTTGTAAAAAACGGACAATAGACATGACCCGCTCTCTTATCCCCGGCATTCTTGCCATGGCTGCCATTGTTGTAGCCTCGAACATCTTTGTGCAGCACCCGCTTGGCCAATGGCTGACCTGGGGGGCTATCACCTATCCCTTCGCGTTTCTGGTGACGGACCTGACAAACCGCCTGCAAGGTGCAGCTGCGGCACAGCGCGTCGTGATCGTCGGCTTTGTCGTCGGCGTCTTGTGTTCAATCATCGGCACACAGATCATGGGCGAGTTCGGGCCTTTGGTCACGATCCGCATCGCCGTGGGGTCTGGCGCTGCCTTCCTTGTGGCGCAGCTGTTGGACATCACCGTGTTCAACGCCTTCCGTCGTCAGGCATGGTGGCGCGCGCCACTGATATCCACCCTGATCGGGTCGTCGCTGGATACCGCGCTGTTCTTTTCCATCGCCTTTTCGGGTGCCCTGATGTGGGTCGAGCCGTCCAATGATGTGTCCTGGGCAGCCGAGATGATGCCTGTGCTTGGCCTTGGTCCGGTGGCCCCGTTCTGGGTATCGCTGGCGGTGGCCGACTGGTGCGTAAAGATCGCGCTGGCCCTTGTCGCGCTGATTCCCTTTCGCGTCATTTTGAATAAACTTGACGCACCGGTTGCGTAAAATGTTTTGACAAACACAAAATCTGTGTCACCTTTCCCTTATCGGCAACCATTTGAAAGGAGGTGATCCAGTGTCTAGAGTGATATTGGAGAGAGGTGTCGGGACAGTCATGGGGGGTGTTTTCTAGGGGCAGACCTCTGGTTAACAGACCACTGATTGGGTTGGATACCTAACTGGCCCATCTCCTTGGAACTCGGAAAGGGTCGCCGCACACCGGCGACCCTTTCTCTTGTGCGTCCCCTTGTTTAGCATGGGCCAATGCTGCGCATCACAGACACACTTTCCCTGCAAGACTGGGAGCTGACGGAAAACTTCTCTCGGTCGTCTGGGCCGGGGGGGCAGAATGTCAACAAGGTCGAAACCGCCGTCGAACTGCGGTTCGAGGCTGAACGGTCGCCTTCCCTGTCGCCCGCCGTCAAGGCACGGCTCAAGCGCATCGCAGGGCGGCGCTGGACCTTGGAGGGCGCGATTGTCATCCGCGCCGAAGAAACCCGCAGCCAGATGCGCAACCGCGAACTGGCGCGCGAACGGTTGGTTGAAATGATCCAGCAGGCATTGATCGCGCCCAAGCGGCGGGTGCCGACAAAGCCGACCTTGGGAAGCCAGCGCCGCCGCCTTGTCGCCAAGGCCGTGCGAGGAGAGATCAAGGCGGGGCGCGGCAAGGTCGCGGACGAGGAATGACGGATTTGGCGCATCAGGCCGCATCCCATTGGGGGGCGACAGTCACCCGTCTGATCCGCGCCCGCGAGAATGCCGTTTATGAAATGGCCCTGCCTGATGGTAGCCGCGCCGCACTGCGCCTGCACCGGATGGGCTATCAGGGGGATACGGCCATCCGGTCTGAACTTTGGTGGTGTGCCGAACTGGCCCTGGCGGGCGTGCCCGTGGCGACACCCGTGCCCGCCCGCACTGGCGACCTGCTGGTGACCCTGCCGAACGGGCGCACCGCATCATCCATCGTCTGGATCGACGGCGATCCTTTGGGCGAGGCGGGCGTTCCCCTTGCCGGGCCGTTGTCGCTGCAGATTGCCCGTCACCGCGCACTGGGGCGATTGATTGCGCAGGTTCATACGGTGACCGACACCCTGACGCTGCCGCCCGATTTTACCCGCCCGCGATGGGACATTGCGGGCTTGGTCGGCGAGGCACCGTTTTGGGGCCGTTTCTGGGACCATCCCGGGGCAACACCGGAACAGACGGCCATCTTGTGTACCGCGCGTGATTTTCTGCGCGACGCTTTGACCAACTATCAGCGGGGGGATTTCGGTCCCATCCATGCGGATGTGCTGCGCGAGAATGTTTTAGTGAACAATGGTTCACTGTCCCTGATCGACTTTGACGATTCCGGTCTTGGGTTTCGGCTGTATGACCTTGGCACGGTGCTGAGTCAGAACCTGTATGAACCCGGATACGCAGATATCCGTGATGCCCTGATCCAAGGCTACACCGAAACCCGCCCCGCGACGCAGCGCATGGTGGAAATATTCACCCTTGCGCGCACGCTGGCATCCGTTGGATGGACAATGCCGCGCCTTGCGGCGGATGATCCTATCCACCGCAGCCACATTGCCCGCGCCGTGATGTGCGCCCGGCGGGTGATGTCGGATCACCCAGCGCTACCACCGACAGCCCGTTAGACGCTGACCGCCAGCGCCGCCTGTTCGCCCACGCCGAACACCCGTTTGTACCTTGCAATCTCGTCCGCCGGGCCCATCGCCTTGTTCGGGTTGTCCGACAGCTTGACCGTTGGACGACCGTTGGCGGACACCGCTTTGCAGACAAGGCTGAAGGGTAACAGCCCGTCGCCTTCGACCAGACCACGAAAGTCGTTCGTCAGCAGGGTGCCCCAACCGAAGGACACCTTGACCCGGCTATGGAACTGGCGGTGCAGTTCCTCGATCTTCTCGACATCCAGCCCATCGGAAAAGATCACCAGCTTTTTGCGCGGATCTTCACCGCGCGAAATCCACCAGCGGATGGCGGTTTCGGCCCCCGTGGCCGGATCGCCGCTGTCGATCCGAATGCCGGTCCAGGTTGACAGCCAGTCAGGCGCATTGCGCAAAAATCCTTCGGACCCATAGGTATCGGGCAGGATGATGCGCAGATTGCCGTCATGTTCCTCGTGCCAGTCAGCCAACACCTGATAGGGCGCCTGCGCGAGTTCGGCATCGCTGTCGGCAAGCGCCGAATAAACCATCGGCAGTTCGTGCGCGTTTGTCCCGATCGCCTCGACCTCGCGGCGCATGGCGATCAGGCAGTTCGAGGTGCCGATAAACCGCCCCTCTAGACCTTCTTGCATCGCCTGCACTGCCCAGTCCTGCCACAGGAAGGAATGCCGCCGCCGGGTTCCGAAATCCGCGATCTTCAGGGTTTCGATCTTGCGCAGGCGTTCGATCTTTTCCCACAGCTTGGTCATGCCGCGTGCATACAACACCTGCAATTCAAACCGCCCCAGCTTTGCCAGAACGGCCCGGCTGCGCAGTTCCATCAGCACGGCGAGTGCGGGGATTTCCCACATCATCACTTCGGGCCACTTGCCCTCGAACGTCAGCTCGTACTGGCCATCGCGTTTTTCAAGGTGATAGTCGGGCAGGCGCAGCCCTTCGAACCATTCCATGAAATCGGGCCGGAACATCTGCCGCTTCCCGTAGAACGTGTTCCCGCGCAGCCATGTGCTTTCGCCCCGTGTCAGGCGCAGGGACCGGACATGGTCAAGCTGTTCGCGCAATTCGCCTTCGTCGATCAGATCAGCAAGTCGGATCGATCTGGTGCGGTTTATCAGGCTGAAGGTGACATCCGTCTCCGGCTTGTTGCGGAAAATCGACTGGCACATCAGCAGTTTGTAAAAATCGGTGTCGATCAGCGACCGCACGATCGGATCGATCTTCCATTTGTGGTTCCAGACGCGGGTGGCGATATCGACCACGGCCTACTCCTTTAGCGTCACGCCAGCGGCGCGCATTTCGGCCTGCATCCGGGCCAGCGATCCATCCAGATCGATGGCACGACACGCGCCTTGCAGAACGGTCACGCCGTATCCCAATCGGGCCGCATCCATCGCGGAATAGGCGACGCAGTAATCTGTGGCCAGCCCGACCAAGGTGACCCGGTTCACGCCGCGCGCGCGCAGATAGCCGTCAAGCCCAGTCGCCGTGCTGCGGTCATTCTCGAAGAATGCGGAATAGCTGTCGATGCCGGTTCGGAACCCCTTGCGGATGACCAGGTCGGCGGGGTCGGTGTTCAGGCCCGCGTGAAACGCAGCGCCTTCCGTTCCCTGCACACAATGCGCGGGCCACAGCACCTGTGGTCCGTACGGCATTTCAGTCATCGAGAATGGGACCGCACCCGGATGGTTCACCGCAAACGACATATGCGCCGCAGGGTGCCAATCCTGCGTCAGCACCTTGACCGCAAAGGTGGGCATCAGATCGTTGATGCGGGGGATGATCGCGTCGCCATCTGCAACGGCCAAAGCACCGCCTGGGCAGAAATCATTCTGCACGTCGATCACGATAAGGGCGTCGTCCTTGGGTCGCATTGCGGGCCTCGTCGTTGGTCAATGGCCTTGGGTAAGCAGCGCCACCCGGCGCGTCAATGGCATGTGCCATTCGGGCGTCTTGAAATTCCCCGCGCAGCGGTGCAGGGAATGCAGATGCTGACTGTTGCTGCACTCTATCATTTCACCCGCTTTGCCGATCCCGTCGCCTTGCGGCCGGGGCTTCAGTCGACGTGCGATGCAAACGGCGTGAAGGGGTCGCTTCTGCTGGCACCCGAAGGGATAAACGGCACCATCGCCGGCACGCGCAGCGGAATCGACGCTGTGCTTGGCCATATCCGTGCCTTGCCGGGCTGTGCCGACCTGGAGTGGAAGGAAAGCCCCGCTGAAAAGATGCCCTTCGGCAAGATGAAGGTGAAATTGAAGCGCGAGATCGTGACGATGGGCCAGCCCGACGTCGATCCTTTGGCGCGTGTGGGCCATTACGTCGCCCCGCGGGATTGGAATGCGCTGATTTCCGCCCCCGATGTGGCTGTGATCGACACCCGCAATGATTACGAGGTGTCGATCGGCACCTTTGACGGCGCGGTTGATCCCGGCACGAAATCCTTTCGCGATTTTCCGGCGTGGTGGGCGGCGAACAAGGACCGCTTTCACAACAAGCGCATCGCGATGTTCTGCACCGGCGGCATCCGCTGCGAAAAGTCTACGAATTGGCTGCTGGGGCAGGGGATCGACGAGGTTTATCACCTGAAGGGCGGTATCCTGAAATATCTTGAGGATGTGCCGCCCGACCAAAGTCTTTGGCACGGCGAATGCTTTGTGTTCGACGCGCGCGTGTCGGTCGGGCATGGTCTGATCCCCGGCGCGAATGTCACCTGCGGTGCCTGCCGTCGCCCGGTGACACCCGACGACCGCCAGCACCCGCTGTATGAACCCGGCACGTCTTGCCCGGCCTGTCACCATGAGCACACCGACGAAGACCGCGCGCGCTTTCGCGAACGCCAGCGCCAGATGAACCTTTCGGCTGCCCGTGGCGAAACCCATCTGGGCGGCTGACGGCGGTTTGCAGGCAAGGCTCTAAAGCTGTTCCCAATGCACCCCTGCGGCCGGAATTGCGACCCCGCCCCACTCGACGGCGAACGGGTTGTAGTTGAACCAGAACCGGTGTGTGGCGGTATCGCGTCGGCGCAGACCCTCGGGCAAGGTCTCGACACCCAGACCTTCGCGGATGCAGGCCGCTGCAAGGATGCGGTCCAACGCAGCGTCGTCGGGCCATCCGGCCAGATAGTGCAGGCCGCCCGCCCGGACCAATGCCGGATTACCGTCGGTTGACCGTTCGACCACCTCGGCGGTGCCTTCCAGCTTTTCCCGCCAGTTGATGAAGTTCCCCCCATTTTCCAACGGGACGGGCACGTCGGGCGGCAGGCTTTCGACCCGGGCCACCAGCGCGTTCAGACCGGGCAGGTTTGGCGGAAGGGGCACAGGGGTCGCGAATTCCGGTGTCTTGGCGTTGGTCCGGGGACCAAGGAGTGCCGTGCCGCCAAAGCTGGCAAGCGCCCGCATCAGCGGTTCTGAAACCGTCGCCACACCAGGGGCCAGCACCAGTTTATAGCCCGACAAGTTTGCCGTATCCGGCGCGATGATATCCACCGACAGGCCAAGACGGCGCAACCCCTTGTAGGCGTGGAACGCCAACCAGAAATACTGGAACGTCCGCCCCTGCGGCTGCACCTGCCACGCCCAGTCTGACGCATAGTCGAACACCAGTGCCACATCGGCCTTTGCCGTCTCCACCTCCGGCATGGCGGCCAGTTCGCGGGCGACCTGTGCCGCCTCGTCATGCGCGGGGGCAGCGACACTGTCGGGGCGCAGAAGGCCCGCGTGCATCTGTTCCTGCGCAAAGGGGGCCTGACGCCAGCGGAAATAGCAGACCGCCTCGGCCCCGTGGGCAAAGGCCTCCCAAGCCCAAAGGCGGGCCATTCCGGGCAAGGGGTCGGGGTTGTAGGGGGCCCAGTTCACCGGGCCGGGCTGTTGTTCCATGATCCACCACCGCCCGCGCCCGACGGCGCGATAGAGGTCGTGGTGAAACGCCTGAAAATCCGGGTCGCCCTGCCGAACAAAACGGCGTTTGTGTTCGTCGCTGGCAGGGATGCGGTCGGACAAAAAGCCCAAGGGGTAGGCGTCCCAAGACGCGATATCCAGATCGGCACCCACATGGAAATGGTCGAACTCTGTCACAGCGCCCATGTAGTTGTGCGCGATGGGTGCGTTGGAATGGCGGCGGATGATGTCGGTCTGCACCCGGTTGAAGGCGGCCACCTCGTCGCTGGCAAAGCGGCGAAAGGCCATGGAATGGGCGGGGTTCGCCTCGGTCACTGTCAGGTTGGGCAGGCCGATCTCGTCAAAGCTGGCATAGTCCATAGACCAGAACACATTGCCCCACGCCCGGTTCAGCGCCTGTGGCGACTGGTATTTCTGCGCCAGCCAGTCGCGAAAGGCGTGCAAAGCCGCCGGGGAGTAGCTGATGGTGGTGTCGTGGCACCCGTATTCGTTATCGGTCTGCCAGGCCGCGACATGCGGGTTGGGGCCATAGCGTTCAGCCAGCAGCGTCGTGATCCGTGCGCTTTCGGCGCGATACCCGCGATGGGAAAAGCAGTAGTGACGCCGCGAGCCGAACCCGCGCGGACGACCGTCGCGGTCCACGGCCAGCATGTCCGGATGGCGGTCAAGCATCCAGCGCGGTGGCGTGGCCGTGGGCGTGCCCAGCACGACTTTCAGCCCCGCCGCACCCAGTGTGGCAATCGCCCGGTCCAACCAGTCCCACTCCATCCGGCCTGGTTCTGGTTCCATGCGCGACCAGGCGAATTCACCGATCCGCACCCAGGTCAGCCCAAGGGCGGCCATGCGGTCTGCATCTTCGGCCCAGTGGGACTCTGGCCAGTGTTCGGGGTAATAGCAGACGCCAAGGGTGCGTTTCACAAGATCACCTGTGGTTCGGGTATCCCCTGCGCAATGGCTGGGGCGGCAAAGGTTTTGCCCGCATTGGGGTGCGCGGCGCGGGCACTTGCATCCATCCCTTGCAGGGCGGTGGTGCAATAAAGGGTGCCGTCGGTGCCGATGGCAGGGCATGATGTGTGGGGCGCGTCAAAGCCAACGGCGCGCAGGAACGTGCCATCCGGCGCATAGGCAGCAACGCGAGCCGATCCCCATTGCGCCAGCCACATGGTGCCAGCCGCATCTATTACAGCGCCATCGGGGTGCAAACCTTCTGCGGTCAGATCCAGAAACACCTCGGGCGTGCCCTTGGGCCAACCGTCGCTGTCCAACGCCACGCGCATCACCTTGCCGGTCACGGTATCGGCGAAATGGGCGGTGCGGCCATCGGGGGCAAAACAGATCGCGTTCGGGATGGTGATGCCGGGATAGAGCAGTCGCAGTTCGCCGCGATACCAGCGGTAGATCGCGCCCTTGCCCGGATCATCGCCGCCGCGCTTGCCCATGGTGCCGATCCAGAACCCGCCCTGCCGGTCTGCGCGCCCGTCGTTGGACCGCGTCAGGGGCATTTCGCTTTCCAGCAGCACTACGGTTGCCTGCGCTCCCGTCACCAGATCTAACGAAAACAGGCGCGATTCCGATGCGATCAGCAGGCTGTCCGGCCCGGTCCACCCCGCTGCCGATACCATCGCGTCAAACTGCCAATGTTCCGGCCCGGCATCCGTGCGGGTCATCAGCCGTTTGTTCAGGATGTCAAACCAGAACAACTGCCCACGGGTGGGATGCCACAAAGGGCCTTCGCCCAGATCGCAGGGGCGCGCGTCGAAGATCATGCAAATGCCTCATCACAGGCGGCAACGATGCGCTTGGCCCGCGCCGTCACCCCGGCCACCGAAAGCCCCGGCGTGTACAGCGCCGTGCCGATGCCAAATCCGGTGGCCCCAGCTTGCACCCATTGGGCAAAGTTGTCGGCCCCGGCACCGCCGACGGCATACACCTGACAGGCCTTTGGCAACACCGCACGGATTGCCTTTAATCCATCCGGTCCGACCAAGGATGCGGGGAATATTTTCAGACCGTCCGCCCCTGCTTTCAGTGCCGCGAAACATTCGGTGGGTGTCATGACACCCGGCCAGCTTTGCAGGCCAAGGGCTTTTGTCGCGGTGATCACCTCGGCATCGCAGTTGGGGGATACGATCAGCGTTCCGCCCGCTGTCGCCACTTCGCGTACGTCTGCGACGGTCAGAACGGTGCCTGCACCGATTTCGGCGTGGTGCGACAGTGCGCGCGCCATGGTGGCGATCGATGTCATGGGATGCGGTGAATTCAGCGGCACCTCGATCCGGGTGATGCCTGCGGAAACCAACGCTTCGGCCACGGGCAAGGCTTCGGCCGGGGTGATCCCGCGCAGAATGGCAATGATGGGGCGGTGGGTCATGTCAGGCATCCCTGCTGCGGGCGCGGGCTGCGATCAGCCCGGCCAAGGTACAATCCGCCGCAGGCAGCAGTCGCGGTGCCGCCCCCTGCGCGATGAGGGCGCGCGCATAGCTTGCCGCAAGCGCCTGCGTCCCGACAATGGCCACCTGCTGACCCAGCCAATAGGGCCGGGCGGCGGCAAGTTCGATCCCGATCAGCAGGCCCGACAGGCGTGACCGCGCCGCTGCAGGCGCCAGACCGGCAATCAGCCCTTCGGCCCGCAGGGCAAACAGCCGTGCGGCAATGCGTTCGGGGCGCGACAAAGCCTCGGCCAGGCCCGAGTCAAACGCAGGTTCATCCCAGTCGGTCGTCGTCATCCCGTGGCGTAACACCGATTGGGTGGACAGAAGTGCGAACATCTCGCCCGTCATGAAGGTTTGAAAGCTAACCACCTCGCCAGCGCTGACGTGGGCCCATTTCGAATGGGTGCCCGGCAGGCAGATCACCCCGTCAAAGCGTGGGTTCAGCGCCAGTGTGCCCGCGATCTGCGTTTCCTCGCCCCGCATGACATCGGCGGGGTTGGTCTGCTTCAGCCCCGGTATCAGGCGCACCACAATCCGTGGGTCCTGAGTCGGGGCCGTGACCATTGCGCCCGCGTCCAGCGGGGTGCACGGCGTGGTGCGATAGGGGGCCTCGTGCCAGCCCTGCCGCGATCCGACCATGCCGCATGCGATCACTTCGATCGTCTTGCCCGTGGTCAGCCAAGGCGACACCAGTCGCAGCAACGCGGGTTCGAACAGGTCGCGCGTCAGTTTGCCCATGCCATCGTCCGACGTGGCCTGCGCGATGATCCCGCCCGCCCCCAACGCCCATGCCCGCAGGTTCGAGGTGCCCCAATCGACTGCGATCCACTCCGTCATCATTGTCTTCCCGTCCGGCGGCGCTTGGCCGTCTCGCTCTGCCCCGGCCACAGCAACGGCCGCCTCATACACGCAAGCCTTCAACCACCCACATCGTCGCGGGCCAGGCCAGCGGCAAAGTCAGCCCATGCGACATCAGATATTGCCCGGTCAGGGTCAAGGCACCTGACTTCAGCGCGTTCGGCCCGCGGCTTTGGCGCGGCAGATCGGCTTTGTTGCGCAACGCAACCCGATAGGTCGCCAAGGGCTCAAGGCCAGTCAGTTGCAGCGGGCGCGGCAGGATTTGCGCCGAAGTGTCGGCCTGCCCGGCAAACAACACGAACCGCCCGCCATCGGCGGCAACCTGCACCTCGGCCGTGACCGAAGGGTCGGCGGCATCCAGACGGTGGATGGTGCCTGCCATCATCCAGTCGCGGTTTGCTTTCCACCACCCGGTCACGTCGCGCAGGGTGTCCGCTTCGGCATCGGTCAGTTCGCGCAGGTCCATTTCGAACCCCATGTGGCGCTGCGCCGCGACCCAAGCCCGGAACGACATCGGCAGCACACGGCCAGAGGTGTGGCAATGGCGCGGGCCGACATGGCTGCCAGTGATCGCAGCAGGCAGGAATACTGCTGCGTCGTGCTGCATCCGCAACCGCTCCAGCGCATCGTTGCTGTCTGACAGCCAGACGCGGTGGGTGCGCGCCAGAATCCCGGCGTCGATCCGCCCCCCGCCCGAAGCGCAGGTTTCAATCTCGACCATCGGGTGGGCGACGCGCAAACGGTCCAGCAGATCGTAGATGCCGCGAGTCTGCGCCGCATCGACCACGGGCAGCAGGCGGTTGTGGTCCCATTTGATGTAGTCAATCGGGTATTCCGTCAGGATCGCCGATATCGCGGCGAACAGGTGGTCACGCACCGGTGGTTTGCCCATGTCCAGAACCATCTGGTGCCGCCCGGTGACCTGATCGGCTGGACCCAAACGCCAGTCGGGATGTGCGCGCATCAGGTCTGAGTCCGGGTTCACCATCTCGGGCTCGAACCACAGGCCAAAGGTCATGCCCAGCGAATGGACATGCGCAATCAGCGGGTGCAGCCCGTCTGGCCATTTCCGCTGGTCAATCGTCCAGTCGCCCAGACTTGTGGTGTCGTCGTCACGTCTGCCGAACCAGCCGTCATCCAGCACGAACCGTTCTGCCCCCAACGCCGCCGCACGGGTGGCCATGTCCGACAGTTCCGGCAGGGCGTGGCGGAAATAGACAGCCTCCCAGCAATTGTAATGCACGGGCCGGGGGCGGGCATCGGGCCAATGCACAACCCGGTCGCGCGTGTCAGCCTGAAGCATGGTGGCGATGCCGTTCAGCCCGGTGGTTGACACGGCGGCGATCACTTCGGCGGTTTCAAAGCGGGTGGCGGGCAGCGTTTCCGCACCCGAGGCATGGCCGAACTGCACCTGACGTCGGCCATCGGGCAATTCTTCGGCCACCATCCGGTGCCCGCCGGACCAACCATAACTCAGCGCGTAGGCCGTGCCTTTGGTATTGGTGCAGCCTGTTTCAGCCAAGATCACATAGGGCGGGTGTTCGTGGCCCGACCGGCCCGTGCGCGATTCACGCAGGCGGATGCCGTTGGCCCAGTCGACACGGTTCAATTGGAACTCGCGCGTCCATTTGCCCGAGATATCAAGGATATGTCCCGTCTGCGGCCCCGGCAGAACTGGTGTCGACAGCCAGTGCAACCGAACCGGGGTGTCCGAGTCCAGCGCCGTTGACAACGTCAGGACGCCCGTCGCCTGTGCCGCAATCCGGTGCGTCAGGCGCAGGCCGGGGGCGCTGCTGGTCAGGTTAAGGTGTGTTGGCCCCTGCTCGGCGGCATCGAACACAAAGACCGGGTGCAGCGGGACGCCGCTTTCGCTGGCCAGCACCATCCCCGGTTGACCCGGAAACGCGCGGCCCGATTCCGGTGTCAGAGACAGCGGCGCAAGATGGTCGATCATGCCCCCGGTCAGATCGTTTTGTGCGGCATCCGCCAGTGCGCCCAGATCTTCGGTCGCGGGCAGGCTTGGACCCCAATAGACCACTTCGGGAAGTCCGCCCGTGCTGGCCAGTGCCAGCGTCAGCGTGCCCGCATCAATGCGCCAGACGTTCACTTGACTGCCCCCAGCGTCAGGCCCGCGATGAAGTGCTTTTGCATCAGAAAGAACATCAGCACCGGCGGCAGCGCCGCAATGATCGACCCCGCCGACACCAGATGCCAGGCGGCAATCCATTGACCGTTAAGGGAATTCAGCCCCGCCGTTATCGGCTGTGCATCGCGGCTGGTGGTCAGAACGGTGGCCCAGAAATAATCGTTCCAGATGAAGGTGAAGATCAGCACCGATAGCGCCGCGATGGCCGGGCGCATCAGCGGCAGCACGATATACCAGAAGATGCGGATTTCAGACACGCCTTCGACACGCGCCGCCTCGATCAGTTCAAACGGCAGGGCCTTGATGAAGTTGCGCATGAACAGGGTGCAGAACCCGGTCTGAAACGCGATGTGAAACAGCGCAAGACCTGTGGTCGTGTTGATCAGGCCCATGTTGTAGGTCAGGTCACGCACCGGAACCATCAGGATCTGAAACGGCACAAAGTTGCCCGCGACGAACAGAAAGAACACCAGCAGGTTCGACCGGAACTTGTAGATCCCCAGAGCAAAGCCCGTCATCGTTGACAGCGCCACCGCGCCGATCACCACAGGAATGGTCAGGCGGAACGAATTCAGGATGTATTGCAGCATGTCCGTCGTCTGAAAAACGGTCGCGTAATTCTCATATGCGAAATAGCTGGGCATCCCGAAATAGTTGCCCTGCGCCAGATCGGACGCGGGCCGGAATGACGTGACCGCCACCCCCAGCAGCGGCAACAGCCACAGCACCAAAGCGACGGGCAGCGCGATCTTGTACATCCACTGGATGGCGGGAGAGGTTTGCTCGATAGGACGCGGGAACATGGCCTAACGCTCCGTTTCGTCGCGCCACATCTTCCAGATGAAGCCCGAGATGAAGATCATCATGATGCCAAACAGCACCACGGCGATGGCCGCGCCATATCCCATGCGATAGCCGTATTCCGACAGCGCCTGTTCGTACATGTAATAGGACAGCACGCGCGACGTGCCGTATGGCCCGCCCCCCGTCATGATCGACACAAGGTCGAACGACCGCAGCGCGCCGATGACGGTGACCACAACGGCGATGAACGTGGCCGGGCGCAGTTGTGGCAGGATCACATACCACAGCATCCGCCAGCCCTTGGCGCCGTCCAGACGCGCCGCCTCGACCTGATCGGGGGCGACGTTGTTCAGGCCGGTCAGATACAGGATCATCACATAGGCGATCTGCGGCCAAAGCCCCGCGACGATGATGCCGTAGGTCACGAACCGTTCGTCCGCCAGAACGGCTGTGCCGGTGCCAAAGACGATTTCCGTCAGCTTGTAGAACAGGCCAAAGTTTGGCGCATAGAACCAAGCGAACATCAGGCCGACGACAACCTGCGAAATGACAAAAGGAAAGAAGAACAAAGATTTATAGACCCGGATGCCCCAGACCGTCTGGTTCAGGAAGATCGCGATCAAAAGCCCCGCAGGCACAGCCAGCAGATACATCGCCAGCCAGATGACGTTGTTGTAAAGCGATGTGTAGAACGCATCATCATCGGCCAGTTCGACATAGTTTTCCGTGCCGATCCAGACCGCCTCACCCAATCCATCCCAGTCGTAGAATGAAATCCACATCGACTGGAAAATCGGAATGATCACATAGACCGCGAACATGAACATGCCGGGGGCCAGAAAGACCCACGGTGCCAGACGGCGCTGGTTCGTTTTCCAATAGGCGAGCATGGGGGCCTCGGACTGTCTAGGTGGGACAGGCGTCCCGGGGCTGCGAAACCCCGGGACGAGTTGAAACGGGCGCAGTCAACCGCGCCCGTCTGGGAGGCTTATTTGTAAACCTGACCGCGCACTTTTTCGAGCCGGTCAAGGATTTCCGGCAGACGTTCGGGTTTCACCATGAACTCCTGGAACCCTTCCATGCCGGCCTTTGCCATTTCGGCGGGCGCGTCACGGTCAAAGAACTGCGCCAGCGCATAGGCCGTCGACAGCGTTTCGAAACCGGCGACCAGGAAGGGGTCGTCGGCAGGCACGGTGGAGTTCTTGTTGGTCGGAAGCTGGCCAACAGCGGTGTTCCACTTGGTCTGGGCATCGGCGGACGCGACGAAGGCAAGGAATTTCTTGGCGTCGTCAACGTTCTTGGCACCGGCCGGGATGTGGATCGTGTCGGTCGGGGCCTCTTCTGCACGCGGAATTCCGGGGGTGATTTCCGGGAAGACCATGAAACCAAGGGTGTCGTTGGTCATGCCGCCTTCCTTGAACACGCCGACGGCAAAGTTGCCCATGACGTAGTTCGCAGCCTTGCCCTGCACCAGCAGTGCAGCCGCGTCCTGCCAGTCAATGGCGGCGTGGTTGGCTGTGATATAGCCCGGTTCAGCCAGTTTCGCCCACTGGGCAAAGGTCGCCTTCACGCGGTCGTCCGTCCATGCAACCTTGCCTGCGGTCAGCTCCATATGGAACTCATACCCGTTGGTGCGCATGTTGATGTAGTCGAAAATGCCGGCTCCGGGCCACAGCGCCGATGTGCCGGTAGTCAGGCAGTCGATCCCGGCTTCCTTGAACTTGGCGCAATTCTCGATGAACCCGTCCCAGGTGGTGGGAACCTCGACGCCGACCTGTTTATAGACGTCGCGGTTATAGTAGATCCCCCACTGGTAATAGGTATAGGGCACGCCCCACTGTTTGCCATCGATGGTCATCGACGCCTTAGCGGACCCAAGCGCATCGCCCAGACCGTTGGCTTCCCAGACATCCGACACGTCGATGAACTGACCCGCGTTGACAAAGGGGGCCATGCGGTTGCCCGCATACCAGTTGGCAAGATCGGGCGCATCCGTCGTCAGAAAGTTGCGGATCGCGGTCTTGTAGCCTTCGTGGTCAAAGTTGTTCAGCACAACGTCGATGTCAGGGTTCGCAGCCTCGAAGTCGGCAATCAGCGCTTCCATCGCGGCCAGCGGGATCGGGTCATAATCGGCGTTGTAGGTCAGTGTGCGGGTTTGCGCGAACGCCGACCCGGACAAAAGCAGCACCGCCACAGCGGCCAGTGCCCCCGTCTTGGAATGGACCATGGTTTCCTCCCTTTTGGTTCCATTATGTGAAACTTAGTCTTGAATATTGAAAACTATGTCGCGTATTGTTAAACCTGTCAACGGGTGACACGGGGTTGGGAACGATGGGCGCAGACGGCGACGGAACGGTGGGCAAGGCACTAGACGTGCTTGACATGGTGGCAGCCGCAGGCCGCCCCGTGCGCTTTACCGAGCTTTTGGCCGACAACGGCTATCCCAAGGCGACGCTGTACCGGTTGCTGCAAACACTGACCCATCAGGGCATGCTGGCCTATGACCCCGACCGGCAAACCTATGCGCTGGGTGTGCGCTTGGTGCGGTTGGCGCATGCCGCTTGGGCGCAATCGTCGCTTGCCCCTTTGGCGCGGCCCTATCTTGATGAATTGGCGGCAGAAACCGGCGAGACGATCCATCTGGCACAGATGGATCTGGGGCAGGTGCTGTATGTTGACAAACGCAACGCCGCCCGGCCCGTCGAGATGTTCAGTCAGGCAGGAAAGGTCGGCCCCGCCTATTGCACCGGGGTGGGCAAGGCCATGCTTGCCTTCATGCCGGACGAGGCTGTCGAACGCGCTCTCGACCGGCAGTCGTTCCACCGGTTCACCGAACACACATTGGCCAGCCCCGATGCCCTGCGCGCCGAACTTGCCGCCATCCGCGGCCGTGGCCACGCCTTTGACCGCGAGGAACACGAGCCGGGAATCATCTGCTGCGCGGTGCCGATTCGCAGCCGCACCGGCCGGGTCATCGGTGCGCTGTCGGTGACATCCACCACCGCGCGGTCATCGCTGGGCACGCTGGAAGGGTTGTCGGACAGGATCAAAGAGACGGCAGCAAAAATCGCGGCCGAGGCGGAAAGCTGGCGCTTTCCGGAACAAGCCTAAACGGATTTTCAGGGAGGGAACGGCATGTCAGGGGTGAGTTTGCAGAATGTCGTCAAGAAATACGGCGACGCACAGGTCATCCATGGGGTGGACCTGACGATTGAGGATGGCGAGTTCTGCGTCTTTGTCGGCCCGTCGGGATGTGGCAAGTCCACCCTACTGCGGATGGTGGCGGGGCTGGAGGAAACGACCGGTGGCGCGATCCGCATCGGCGCGCGGGACGTGACCAAGGCCGACCCCGCCGAACGCGGCGTGGCGATGGTGTTCCAGACCTATGCGCTCTATCCCCATATGACCGTGGCCGAAAACATGGGCTTTGGGCTGAAGATGACCGGTCACCCAAAGGCGGACATTGCATCCAAGGTGGCAGAAGCCGCGCGTATCCTGAAACTTGAAGACTACCTTGCCCGCAAGCCCAAGGCGCTGTCGGGTGGGCAACGCCAGCGCGTCGCCATCGGTCGCGCCATCGTGCGCGGGCCTGAGGTGTTCTTGTTCGACGAACCCCTGTCCAACCTGGATGCCGAACTGCGCGTTGAAATGCGGGTCGAAATCGCCCGCCTTCACCGTGAAATCGGCGCGACGATGATCTATGTGACCCATGATCAGGTCGAAGCGATGACGCTTGCCGACAAGATCGTCGTTCTGCGCAAGGGTCGGGTGGAGCAGGTGGGCAAACCGCTGGATCTGTACCACGACCCCGACAACCGCTTTGTCGCGGGTTTTATCGGCAGCCCGGCCATGAACTTTGTCGCGGGCGTTGTCGACGGCACCGGCATTATCACGGCCGCCGGATTGTCTCTTCCCGTCACCACCGCTGCGAACTTGCCCGGTGCGGGTGCAAAAGTGACCGTTGGATTGCGTCCCCAACACCTGACGCTTGCCCCCGGCGACACCCACCGGGTTGAAATGACCGAAGCGCTGGGCGGTGTTTCGTTCGTTCACCTGACCGCCCCCACGGGCGAGAAGCTGGTGATCGAGGCGCGCGATGATCTTCACGCCGCGCCCGGATCAATGGTCGGGGTCGGGTTTGACAGCGCGAATGCGATGGTCTTTGAAGCAGCCTCGGGCCTGCGCCTGCGTTAAGCCGCGACGACGGCGATCCGTCGCCGTTCTGCCGGACGGCCAAGACACTTTGTGCAGATCAAGGACTGCACGGACTGCCGACCTTGCGTCTTTTGCGGATTCCCTGCCAGACGGCCCGCTTGCCGCTTTGCATACGAATAGAACTCGGATTACTATTTTGATAGTGTGCGGGCGTTTTGGCAGGGGATTGCGATGGCTGAATACAAGGTCGACGGCGCTGAACTGAAAAAGATGGTCAAGCTGGCCCGCAAAGGACCGATCCCCTTTGCCTTCAATCCCGGTTCTGGCGAAGAAACGGCGTATCTGGGGATGCACCGCAAGAAATCGCCGCAAATGATCGCCAAAGAAGCCAAGGAAGAGGGCGAGGGGTCCAAGCACACCTTCGGCACATTTCTGGTCGACGGGAACGTCGCCCGCATCCAGTGCGAACGCGAACTGTCAGGCGTGGCGAAGAAACTGAAAAAGTTTCTAAAGGCGAACAAAGTCAATCTGAACGTTCAGGTTCTGGACCCTGACGGCAACGTCCTTGAATCCGACATCGAAGAGGGATTGCCGGTCGAGCTGGACGCCGACGACGATGTTGACGACACCGCCGAGGACGAAAAAGAAGAGACCGCATCCGAAGAGACAACCACCCAGACCAGCACCGACACCGCGGCCGATCGGTTGCGGCAGGCACTGGCAACATTGGAAACGCGGATTGACGAATTGGCTGATGGGGGGCCAAAGGCCAAACTTCAGGCAGCTCTGCGCGTGGTGGACGGCTTCCTGACGGTCAATGAAACCGAAAAGGTTCTGGCCGGTATAAAGCAACTGCAGCAGGCACTCGTCCAAGCTGCGTCGGCTGGGCCTTCGGCGGAAGAAACCAAGTGGGACCAGATTCAGGCGGCTGTCGAGGCAAAGGTTTTGGCCGCCCTCAAGGCAAATGGGGGTGACAGCTCCAAGATCCGGGCAGTCTGGACATTTGCGCAGGAAAAGGCCGAAGCGGGTGATTTTGTTGCCGCGATGAAGGCGGTGACGAACTTGTTGCCGCTGCTCAAGGATGTGGGGGCACACCCAGACACCGCCGGACCGCAGACCGAGGCGGCGACAACCCCGGCAAATGAGCGCCCGCCGGTAGGGGTCGTCGCATTCCAGCGGTCACGGATCATGTGGCTGGACGCCAAGTCGAAAATGAAGGCCGAGATTGACCGCCTGCGTGCCACGATAGTTGCCGATGGCGCCGATGAAGAAGATGCGGCCGAAATTGCATCCGGTGCTGATGAACTTGTCGCCGAATATCAGCAGTTCGACTCCCGGCTTGAGGATGTTCTGGACGAAATCACCCAAACGCCAGAGGGGCCGGCCCGGACCGCGCTGAAGCGGCAAGCCAGCCGTGTCATCACGGAATATGACAGCGTGCTGTCGCAACCGTTTTTCAAAATGGTGGACGCCAATCCCTTTGGCGGGGCCAGCGTCACCGAACAGGCGCGCCAGTCGCTGCGGGTGATTCAAAAGACGCTTGCGTGACCGGGACTGCGGCACCTATTGGTGCCGCAGCGCCTCGATCGGGTCAAGTTGGGCGGCGCGACGGGCGGGGAAATAGCCAAAGACCACCCCCACCAGCGCGGAAAAGGCAAAGGCCATCAGCACCACCATCGCGTCAGGCGTAAAAGGTATGGTCATCACGCGTGATCCAGCAAAAGCAAGGGCCAGGCCCAAGGCGATGCCCAACACGCCGCCGGTTACAGACAGCACAACCGCCTCGACCAGGAATTGCGTCAGAACCTGCCGCGCCTCGGCACCCACGGCAAGACGGATGCCGATCTCTCGGGTACGCTCTGTCACCGAGACAAGCATGATGTTCATGATCCCGATCCCGCCAACCAGCAAACTGACCGCCGCCACCGATGACAAAAGGCCCGTCAGAACCGAGTTGATGCCAGACAGGATGGACGCGATTTCCTTCATGTCGGTGACCGAAAAATCATCCTCTTCGGCATCGGTCAGTTTGCGGCGTTCGCGCAGCAGCGTGGTGATCTCACGAATGGCACGCGCGCTGTTGGCGTTGGCAAGAAGTGCCACGGTGATGCTGGCGACGTCCTGATTGCCTTCCAGACGGCGCTGCACGGTGCGGATGGGCATCAGGATCAGATCGTCCTGATCCTGACCAAATGACCCTGCGCCCTTGGCCTGCAACAGCCCGATGACCTGACAGGACAGAGTCTTGATCCGGATCGTCTCACCGTTGGGATCGGTGTTGCCAAACAGGGTTTGGCGCACGGATTCGCCAAGGATGCAGACGGCGGCCCCAGTCCGTTCCTCCGCATCGGTGAACGTGCGGCCCAGATGCATCGTCCAATTGCCGACATCCAGATAATCGGCGTTCGTTCCGGTGACCGAGGTGGTCGTGTTCGTGTTGCCAAAGATCGCGGTCTGCGCCGACGAATTCTGCGGCGAGACAGAGCGTATGAAGGACATCCCTGCCAACGCCTCGGCGTCCTTCAATGTGAAGGGCGGGGCCGAATTGCCCCCGCCGCCTGGACCCATCACCCGTTTTCCAGGCCGGATCGACAGCACATCGGTGCCAAGGCTTTCGACATCCGCCGCAACCTTGGCAGATGATCCTTGCCCGACAGTGACCATCGCAATGACAGCGGCGACGCCGATCACCACGCCCAGCACGGTCAAGAAAGACCGCAGTTTGTTGCGGATGATGGCAAGGGCTGCAAGTCGGACGGATTCCCACAGCATGTCAGGTACCGTCCTTTGTCGCGTCGTGGACGATCTTGCCGTCGGTGAAAACCACCAACCTGCGGGCGTAGGCGGCGATATCCTCTTCATGCGTGACCATGACGATTGTAATCCCTTCATCCCGGTTCAGCGCCTGCAAAAGCTGCATGATTTCGTGGCTGCGGTGACTGTCCAGATTGCCGGTCGGTTCATCGGCCAAAATGACCATCGGGTCGCCCGCCAGTGCGCGGGCGATGGCGACGCGCTGCTGTTGCCCCCCTGACAGTTGCGACGGGTCATGACCTTCGCGCCCCTGCAAGCCCACCTTGGCCAGTGCCGCCATCGCGCGCGCAACGCGGTCTGTCCGGGGCAGCCCTTTATAGATCAAGGGCAATTCAACGTTTTCAAGCGCGGTCGTGCGCGCCAACAGATTGAACCCCTGAAACACAAAGCCAAGGTAATGTCGCCGTAACAGGGCGCGCTGGTCCTGGTCGAGTGTGGCGACCTCGACCCCGTTGAACAGATAGTTCCCGCCAGTGGGCCGGTCGAGGCAACCGATGATGTTCATCGCGGTGGATTTCCCCGAACCCGACGGCCCCATGATCGCCACGAATTCACCGCGCGGGATGATCAGATCCACGCCGTCCAGCGCCCGCACTTCGGCCTCGCCGGTTCCGTAGACGCGGGCGATGCCACGCAGTTCGATCAAGGGCGCGGTCATTCCGCCACGCTCTGATCGGTGATCACAAGGTCACCCGCCACCAGATCGCCGGACAAAAGCGCGGTGTGCTGGCCATCCGTTTCGCCGGGCGTTACGGACGTTTCGACAGCGACGCCATCGCGCAGGACCCAGATCGCATCGTCGCCCCCGGTCCGCGCCGCCGTCACCGGGGCCTTGGGCATGATCAGCCCCAGAAGACCGCTGCCGCCCTGTGCGTTTTCGACCACCTGTGGGGGTGCAAAACGCAAGGCGGCGTTCGGCACCAGCAGGGCCTGCACCACCTGCGCCACGATGATCGTGGCGGTGGCTGTCATTCCGGGCCGCAGCAATCCGGCGCTGTTTTCGACCGACAGCACGGCCTTGTACGTCACGACCCCGTCGGTGTTTTCCGGGGCAAAGCGCACTTGGGTGATCACCGCGGGAAAGGTTTGCCCGCCATAAGCATCAACCGTGAAACTGGCGGCGTTTCCCACCGCAACCCGGCCTATGTCAGCCTCGTCGATGTCAACGCGCAATTCCATTTGGGCAAGGTCTTCGGCAAGGGTGAAAAGCACCGGTGCCGACAGGGACGAGGCGACGATCTGCCCGACATCTGCGGTGCGGTTCAGCACGATGCCCTTGATCGGCGACCGGATTTCAGCCTTTTCCAGATCCGCCTGCTGCAGGGCCAGATTGGCTTGCGCCACGGTCAGGTCGGCCCGCGCGATTTCGACCTGGGCCTGCGCGCGCAGATGCGTAGCCTCGTTGCTGGCAAGATCGCGGCTGGTGGTGATGCCGCGCCGGTCAAGTTCGACCGCGGCGCGATAGTCGGTGTCCGCCTCGCGCGCGCTGGCCTCGGCCTGGGCCAATCGCGCCTGTGCTGCGGCGACAGAGGCGCTGGCATTGGCAAGCTGCGCCTTCAGTTTGGTATCATCAAGCCGTGCCAGCACCTGCCCGACGGCGACCTGATCGTTGTAATCCACATCGACACTTGCCAGCGTACCGGACAGTTCGGAAGACACATCAACCTCGGTCGTGGGTTGCACGGTGCCGGTTGCGGTCACGGTGATGGTCAGATCACCAATGGTTGCCGCCTCGGTCTCGTACTGAACTGCATCGCTGCTGCCAGAGCTAAGGATCGCCCACGCGCCAATCGCGACAACCAGCGCTGCGATGGCGGCGACGGTCTTGCCCCAGCCTGCCTTGCGTCTGCCTGCTGCAAGGGTCTTGGCGATATCCTCGCTGTCGTGCTGCGCCATGAGCCAGTCCCTTCAGCAACAAAAGATCATCCCGCAGGCGGGACACATTCCCTAAACGGCGCGCATCCTGTTTTCCGTCGCGAAGCGCCAAGGGTCATCACTGTTGGGGGTCATTGGCAAGCGCGCCGATGTCGCGGGAACAGGCCACGGCTTGCTGCGTTTGGTCTTTAAGTTCTATGACTGGCGTATTGAACAGGAACGCGCATGACAGTTGCATCTGATCCCTGCTCTGCCGATACGGTCGGCCCGCGCCCGTTTGCCGGCGATGCTGCCGATTTTCCCGCCGTCGCAGTATGGCGGTCAAGCGAGAGGGAGCGGTTGCGGTCGGCGCGACAGCGCCTGTCCGTGGCCGAACGTTCCGTAATCGACGCCGAACTGACCCGACATCTGGACGCGGCGCTACAGGACCGTCTGGCACAGCCCGGTGTGGTCCTGTCGGGGTATTGGCCGATCAAGGGCGAGCCGGACTTGCGCCCCTGGTTTGCAAAGCTGCACGAGGCGGGTGTAGCGGTTGCGATGCCGGTGGTCCACCAGCGCGCCGTGCCGTTGATCTTTCGCCTGTGGCACCCGGCGCTGGCGATGGAGCGGGGGCATTGGAACATTCCCGTTCCCCCCGACTTTGCCGAACAGGTGATGCCCGATATCACGCTGGCCCCGCTGGTGGGGTGGGATATGGACCGGTATCGTCTGGGCTATGGCGGCGGGTATTTCGACCGCACCCTTGGCGCGGCTGATCCCCGGCCCTTTGCCGTTGGGATTGGGTTTCAGGCGGCGCGACTGCCGACGATCCATCCGCAGCCCCATGACATCCCCATGAACCTGATCGTGACCGAGGCAGGCGTCCAGTGCTGACCCGCCATGGTGTCGCAGCCCTTTGCCTTTCCTGGTGCAAGCGCCCTAATACAGAAATGGCGCGCGCCGCAGACTGCCCGCCCGAGCGTTCATAGATGCCTAAACCGACCCAACTGATTGTCGCCTCTTATAATATCCACAAAGGTGTTGGCACCGACCGACGCCGCGATCTGCTGCGCACGGCCAAAGTGATTGCCGAGGTGGGCGCGGACGTCATGGCCATACAAGAGGCGGACAAGCGGTTCGGCGACCGCGCCGGATTGCTGGACCTGACCCATTTGCGCGAAACGGCGGGGTTGATCCCGATCCCGATCAACGGGTTGCGTGCGGCGGCACATGGGTGGCACGGCAACCTGATCCTTGTGCGCGAGGCCGAGGTGCGGGATGTCCACCATATCACCTTGCCGGGTCTGGAACCGCGCGGCGCGCTGATGACCGAGATGGAGGTGAACGGCCATCCCCTGCGTGTCGTGGCTGCGCATTTCGGCCTGTTGCACCTGTCGCGCCGCCAGCAGGTGCGCGCCCTTTTGGACAAGATGCACGATATCGACACCATTCCCACCTTGCTGATGGGCGATCTGAACGAATGGCGCATCGGATCACGGTCGTCTTTGGTCAACTTTGACAAACACTTTACCGCAGCCGCCTTTGGCCACAGCTTTCCCGCACATCGCCCGATGCTGCCGCTGGACCGGATCATGATCGGACCGAAGGGCAAGTTGAGCGATTGTGAAGTGCATGACACCCCGCTTGCGCGGGTGGCATCGGACCACCTGCCGGTAAAGGCCCGGCTGATGCTGGGTGGCGCGGGTGGAACGCCATGATCTCGGTCTTTTTGGGGTGGATGACGGGATTGGCGTTGCTGCTGTATTCTGCCTCCACCGTTGTGCTGCGATCTTCGGCACGCTTTCTGGAACGGGCGCGCGGACCGGTGGAACTGAAGCTGCCACGGGGCGACGTTGCCACCCCGTTGGACACACTGCTTGACCCGCTTGAGGCTGCGAACCCCGGTCTGGACGGAATTGCCAACGTTCTGGAAAACACCGACGCCTTTGCCGTGCGCGCACTGACGGCGACCGAGGCGGGACGCTCTCTCGACCTCATCTATTACATCTGGTCAACGGACCTGACCGGGTGGCAGCTGCTTGCCGACATAATGGCGGCGGCGGATCGGGGCGTTCGGGTGCGTCTGCTGCTGGATGATGTGAATGTGCAGGGCTTTGATCTGGCGTTCCTTGCGATGAACCAGCACCCGAATGTGCAGGTTCGCCTGTTCAACCCGATCCGCAACCGGGGCCATTGGGTGCGACGCGGGATGGAATTTGTGTTGGGATTGTCGCGGTTCAACCGGCGCATCCATGGCAAGGTCTGGATCGCCGATGGGCGCGTGGCCGTTCTGGGCGGTCGCAATGTGGGCGACACCTATTTCGGGGCCACCGCTGCCGGTGCGCGCAACGCGCATGATGCGGACGTGATCCTGATCGGGCCGAAGGTGGCCGATGTCGAGGATGTCTTTGACAGCTATTGGAACCTTGGCCTGTCGCTGCCGATCCTGACGCTATGGCCCCGGTTCAAGATCAACATGCGCCGGTTTCGCAAGAAACTGGCCCGGCGCAGCGCAAACACCAAAGCCCGCCGCTACCGGATCGAGGCGCTGGCCGGACGCGATGCCGCGCAAGTGCTGACCGAACGCCTGCGCTGGACCGACAATGTCGAGGTGCTGGCCGATCCGCCGGAAAAGGCGCTTGGCCAGCGCGTCGGCCCTTGGCTGTCCGATACCCTGACCGAGGCGATTGCCGCCGCCCAGCACGAGGTACGCCTGATCACCCCATATTTCGTGCCGGGGGCCGAAGGTCTGGCCGTTCTGTCCGATCTGGCAAAGCGCGGTGTGCAGGTCAGGTTGCTGACCAATTCCCTTGCTTCAACCGATCTGTTTGCGGTTCACGGGGCCTATTCGACCTATCGGGCGCCCCTGTTGGCCGCCGGGGCGCAGCTTTACGAATACGCGCCGCCGCGCAACGGAACCAGCAAACGCGATTTGCTGCACACAAAGATCTTCCTGTTCGACGGCAAGACGGCCATCGTCGGGTCGCATAACTTTGACCTGCGGTCGTGGAACATCAACATCGAACTGGGGCTGCGCTTTGACCAACCCGAGATGGTGGCAGAGCTTATGGCGATGTTCGATAAGGACATCGCACCTCACTGCGCCTATTCGGTCACGCAACAGGGGCGGCGTCTGGTGTGGACAAGCGAACGTGGAGGAAAAACGGTTCAGGACTGGACTGAACCCGAGGCGGGCACGACCCGGCTGTTGACCGCATTCCTGATCGGCAAGTTGCCCCTTCACCGCCATTTCTGATCACGGCCTGCCGCGAAGCCTGGGTCAGTCTGCCCGTGGCTTGGCACCTTTGGGCCAATAGGTCCGCGCTGCGGCAAGCGCAAACTGCAGGGCAAGCCCGCCCCCGATGAACAGATTGTCCATAGCGGGGTCAGGGCCGGTCGCATGCTTGACCCCCTGCAAGGCGATGGCCAGCACGGTGCCGGTCGCAAACACGGGCAAAGCCTGCCGCCCCAGCAGCGCAAAGGGCGCACCCGCCCAGGACCCGCAAATTGTGCGGACCATGGGAAAGGTCGACAGGAAATAGGCCAAGGCCATGATATGCAACAGACGCGGTGCGGTGACAAAGGTCTTGTCAAAGTTGGTCAGGAACCAGGGCGCGCCCGCCTGACGCGCAGACCAAAGCGCCTGACCCATCGCCCGCGCAAGGTCGGGGAAAAGCGTGGTCAGATAGGCAAAGAACACGAACCCGCCAGTCAGAACCTGCAACCACAGCCGCACCGGCACAAAGCGGCGGCCATCCTTTTGCGCGACACCCGTCAGCAGACCTGCGATAAAGATCACCTGCCACGCGGCCGGGTTGAAGAACCACCCGCCCGCCGACGGATAGTTGGGCAGGGTCAGCCGGAACTGTGCCGTCGCCGCCCAAAAGGCAACCGATGCGACCATCAGCCAGACCGGCCAGCGCCACGCCAGCATCAGCAGCACCGGCGACACGACCAGCAGAACCAGATAAAGCGGCAGGATGTTCACATAGCCGAACTGGTGCGTCAGCAACGGTATGCCGATGAATGTGCGCAAGGGATCGGCCCAGACCCATTTCATCTGGTTCTCGAACAGCAACTGAGAGTCGTTCAGCCAGACCGCCACCGCAGACGCCGCCCCAAGTGCCAGAACCGTGGTCAGGATATGCACCAGATACAGCGTCCAAACCCTGCGCCAGACGCGGGCCAAACCGGTCCAGAACCGGGAAAACCCCCGGAAATCCATCGAATAGGCTAGCCCCGCCGCAACCCCGGACATCAGGACAAACCCTTCGGCCGCGTCGGAAAAACCAAAGTTCCGGCTGGTCCATTCTTCGTACAGATTGCCCGGCACATGGTTGATGAAGATCATCACAAGGCAAATGCCCCGGAACACATCCAGTCGCGGGTCACGGACAGACGGCGCACGAACGGGGGGTTTCACATCAGACATCTGTCACCATGGTTTCTGCGCCCCCTATAGGCGACACCGCAGCACCTTGCCAGCGGCGCAGGATCAGGGCCTGTTGGTCCATTACTGCGGTCGGGTGCAATTCGGTCGGGGTGGCAAACAGCCAGCGGCTGCCGGGGCGTGACGACCATGCGATGATTGCGGGTGATATGACCATCGGCAAGGCGACAGGGATCAGCCACGGCACCAGAACGGGTGACAGCCATTGCGCGGCCCCCAGGACGACCGCACCCGAGGTGACGATCCAGTGACTCGCCGCCCAGGCATCGCCCAGGGTCAGTGTGCCATCGCCCCGGCTTTGGGCGGGCCAGCCGCCATCCGCGCCCCGGATCACCTGCAAGACCGACCGTGTCTGGAACATCAGAAAGATCGGTGCCGTGATCGACGAAAACACCAGTTCCACCAGTGTCGATGTCGCGGCGCGCACCGTGCCGCCAAACCCGCGCGTGCGGCCCCGCAATGCCGCGTCCAGCACGATCAGGACCTTTGGCAGAAACAGCAGCCCCACCACCCCGATCGCCAACCCCAGCGCCTTTGAGGCCTGACTGACCGGCAGCACCGGAAAGGGCCAATATTCGAGCGGGAAATAGTCGATGGGCGGGGCAAATACAGGCGCTGCGATGCTGGCGGCCAGAAACCCCAGCCAGAACACCGGGGCCAGATAGGACAGGATGCCCTGCAAGAAGACAAACCTGCTCCACCCGCGCAGGCCGGGAGCGAACAGAAGGCGGGCGTGTTGCAGGTTGCCCTGACACCAGCGCCGGTCCCGCTTGGCGTGGTCGATGATGTTCTCGGGCGCTTCCTCGTAGGAACCCGTCAGATCGTCATCGACCCGCACCACCCAGCCCGCCCGCGCCAGAAGGGCGGCTTCGACGTAATCATGGCTCATGATATTGCCACCAAAGGGGGGGCTGCCGGTCAGTTCGGGCAATGCACAGCTTTCGGCAAAGGCGCGCATCCGCACGATGGCGTTGTGACCCCAGAACGGGCCCGTCCGCCCCTGCATCATCGCAAGACCACGCGCGAAGATCGGCGAATAGAAGGTGGCGGCAAACTGCATCGTTCGCCCAAAGCGTGACCGGGCGTGAATGATCGTCGGCAGGGTTTGCAACAGGCCAAGGTCGGGTGCCGCCTCCATCCGGCGCACCATTTCGACGATTGTGCCGCCTTCCATCAGGCTGTCGGCATCAAGGATCAGGGCATAGTCATAGGCGGCCCCGGACCGCTTGATGAACTCTTCGATGTTGCCCGCCTTGCGGCCCCGATTGGATGTGCGGCGGCGATAGAAGATGCGCCCTTCGCCGCCGGTGTCGGCCAGCAGGCGCAGGAACCAGATGCGTTCCTTTTGCGCGATGGCGTCATCGCGGGTGTCGGACAGGATGGCGAAATTGAACCGGTCACCCTGTCCCGTCGCGCGCAAGGAAGCATCCATCGCCGCGATCCGCGCAAAAGTGCCGACAGGGTCTTCGTTATAGACCGGAACCAGCACCACACAGCGCGCGGTCAGCGGCCCCTGTTTGGCCGGGCGCACCGGCGGCCGGGTCGTCAGACCCGCCATCGCCTGCGCCGCGCCCCAGGCCAGCCAGAAGGTTGATGCAAAGATCAACCCGCTGCGCAGGATATCCATCGGGTCCAGCCCATCCGCCGCGCCGAACTGCAAGAACAGCAGAAAGCCGCCATAGGCGGCGGCAAGGCTTGCCGTCAGTGCCAAGGTCCGGGTGAAAGCCACCCGGCGTTCATGCGGCGATAGGGGCGACAAGGGTCAGTGACCAACCCGGATGCGACGCACCGGCAACAGCCGCAGCAGCGACAGCAGCGTCACCGCCCGCGTTTCCAGCACCTGCACCGGCATTGCCAGCGGGGCATCGGGCGGGGTGCCAAGATCGTTGGCCAGTTGATCAAGGTCGAACTGGGTGGGATGCGAAAGGTCCATCATGACACGTTGATCCATTGATAGAGCCAGGTTTCCGTCAGCTTGCGGTCGTAGCCCGCGACATGTGCGCCAAGTTCCACAATGGCCCCTTCGGCTGCTGCGACATCGGCAACCAGACGCCAGATGTCCGTGCCGGGGATCTTGTCCAGCGTGGTGCCGGTCAATTCGCCGTTGCCGATAGTCACCACCGGGGTGACCGTGGCGTCTTCGGGCAAATCGGCCAGCAGGCCGCCCTTGAAATCCACGACAAATTTCCGCGTGCCGGTCGCGGCCTCGACGCCCGAAACACCCCCATGCCCCGCGCGTGTTTCGTACACGTGGGCCAGCGGTTCGGTGTCGTCATGCGGCAGGTCGCCCCAGTTCAGACGGTACGAGAATTCGCGTGCATCGCCCGCCTTTGCCGGTTCTTCGGGCACCCAGTAGGCGACGATATTGTCGTTCGCCTCAAGGTCGGACGGGATTTCGACCAGTCGGACCGACCCTTTGCCCCAGTCGTTCAACGGCTGCACGTCCAGCGACGGGCGGCGTTCATAGCGTGCGCCGATATCCTGATAGCTGGCAAAATCGCGGTCGCGCTGGTGCAGGCCAAAGGCGCGGGGCGATTGTTCGACGAAATACGATCCCGTCAGGCGCGGCGGGTTGTTCAGCGGCCGCCAGATGGCATCGCCGTCCGCGCGCACAATCCGCAGCCCGTCGCTGTCATGGACATTGGGGCGATAGTCGTCAAAGGCGGCCCGGTTCTTTTCCGAGAACAGGAACATCGACGTCAGCGGTGCAATCCCAAGTTCGGCCACGTCCTGACGGAAGAACAAACGGCAGGTCACGTCCATTTTCGTGGTCGTTCCGGGTTGGATCACAAAGCGGTAGGCCCCGGTGACGCTGGGCCCTTCCAGTGTCGCGTAGACGGTGATTGCCTCGCCGCCGTTCGGATCACGCTCCATGTAGAAACGCGAAAAACGGGGGAACTCCTCGCCCGCGTCAGTGGCGGTGTTCAGCGCCAGCCCACGGGCCGACAGGCCATAGGCAGAATTGCGGCCAAGCGCGCGGAAATAACTGGCGCCCACAAAGGCCGCCAGTTCGTCCCATTTGTCGGGCCGGTTCAGCGGAACATTCAGCCGGAACCCTGCAACGCCGGGAAGTTCTGCATGTTCGGGAACGCGCGCGGCCAGTTCGTTCAGATATTCGAAATCGTCGGTCGAAAACTGCATCTCGGTCGCTGCATCGCCTGCGACCTCATAAATCCGTACAGGTTCGGGGAACAGCCAGCCCATATGGAACGCGGCCAGACGGTAGGGCGTCTTGGCATCAGACCAGCGCGCGCGCTTGTCGCGGAAACGGATCAGGCGATAGTCGTCATAGCTGAGGTCGCCCAAGAACCCCGCAGGCAGGGGTTCGGTCGTATGTGACTGGAGTGAGAGTTGCCGCATTTCTTCGGTCAGCAGATCGAACGAGAATTGCTGCGCTGCCGCGTTCGATGGGGCAGCCGAATTTGCCACATCTTGCGACAGTGCGCGGCCAGCGCCAAAGACGGTCAACGGGGCAAGGGCCGCCGCAACGGTCAAAAAGGCCCGACGTGAGACGGGGGTCGGAGGAACGGAAGATTTCGTCATAGAGGTCTATAACCCAACGGTTTTCGCGCGCCGATGCCAGCGCGACTCAAGCGCCGGATATAGGGCTGACATGACCCCGGCTGCAAGGCGGGTTCAATTGGGCAAGGTGGGCTGGGCGCAAAAATGCTTACCCTTGCGCTGCGCTTTGCCGATTTTCCGGGCGACCGGAATGCTGCAAGTGCGAATTCGCGCTAATGGTGTATCAGAATGAGTATAGCCGGGTTGATGCCGGGCCACCAGACAGGGATGTCGCCCGGAAAAGACTGCGCGCGCGAAAGGGCGCGCGCAGGGTCAGTCTTCGTCACCTGCCACCTGTGCCAGCACCTTGCCACGTCCACCGGTGCGCAGGATCATCGGCACAATCAGCGCCAGTGCCGCGACAAACAGCAGGCCCGCTGCGATGGGCGACTGAACCAGCGTCGTCACATCGCCTTGGGCAATGGATAGCGCCCGGCGCAACTGCGCCTCGGCCATCGGGCCAAGGATCAGACCGACGACCACCGGCGCGATGGGATAGCCGAACAGGCGCATCAAGTATCCCATGACCCCAAAGATCAGCAGCATCGCCAGTTCCACTGGCGACGGGTTCGCTCCGATGGTGCCCAGCGTGGCAAACAGCAGGATACCCGCGTAAAGCCAATGACGCGGGATTGTCAGCAGTTTGACCCATAGCCCGATCAGCGGCAGGTTCAGGATGACCAGCATCACGTTGGCGATCAGCAGGCTGGCGATCAGCGTCCAGACCAGTTGCGGGTTCGACGCGAACAGCAAAGGTCCTGGTTGCAGGCCGAATTGCTGAAACCCGGCCAGCATGATGGCGGCGGTCGCGGTGGTCGGCAAACCCAGTGTCAGCAACGGCACCAGCGTGCCCGCGGCGGCGGCGTTGTTCGCGGCCTCGGGTCCGGCGACGCCTTCAATGGCACCATGACCGAATTCTTCGGGGTGGGGGGCCATGCGCTTTTCAGTGGCATAGGACAGAAAGCTTGCGATATCGGCCCCGCCCGCTGGCATGGACCCGATGGGAAAGCCGATGGCAGTGCCGCGCAGCCACGGCTTCCACGACCGTTTCCAGTCGGCCCTGCTCATCATCACTGACCCTTTTATGGCGTGGACCTTTTCCGCACCAAGCGGTCCTTGGGCCGAGACATAAAGCGCCTCGCCCACAGCGAACATCGCGACGGCCAGGGTCGTCACCTCGATCCCGTCCAGCAATTGCGGAACGCCGAACGCCAGACGGGTGGCCCCGGTCAGGGTGTCGATCCCGATGACGGCCAGCGCCAGACCGATGAACAGGGACGTCAATCCGCGCAGCGTGCTTTCGCCAAAGGCCGACGATACGGTGACAAAGGCCAGCACCATCAGCGCGAAATACTCGCGCGGACCAAACACCAGCGCCAGCTTGACGACGTGCGGCGCAAGAAAGGCCAAGGCCAGCGTGGCCAGCAAACCCGCGATGAACGATCCGATGGCGGCCGTCGCAAGGGCCGGGCCACCGCGACCGGCGCGGGCCATCTTGTTGCCTTCCAGCGCGGTGACGATGGAGGCACTTTCGCCTGGCGTGTTCAGCAGGATCGACGTCGTCGATCCGCCATACATCCCGCCATAGTAGATGCCCGCAAACATGATCAGCGACCCGGCAGGGTCCAGCCCATAGGTCACAGGCAGCAACAGCGCCACCGTCAGCGCGGGCCCGATCCCCGGCAACACGCCCACGGCGGTGCCCAGCGTCACGCCGATCAGCGCATACATCAGGATCATCGGATCCAGCGCCAGCGCCAGCCCTTGCAGCAGGAAATCGAAGGTGGTCATCGTCAGCCCCCGTAGATCAGGGTTTCAAGCGGCCCCGCAGGCAGGTTCAGCTTCAGCACACGGTCAAACACGCCATAGACGGCAGTGGCAAAGACGATGCCGATGATCAGCGCCAATACGGTGCGCCGCTGTCCGAATGCGCGGGCGGTGCAGGCAAACAGAATGCCCGACGCAATGGCAAAGCCTGCCGGTTTCAGCAGGATCAACTGCGCCAACAGGCCCCCGACGATCCACAGGACCGGAACGGGTTGCTGGCGTGGCCGGGTGTCAAAGTCGCCCTTGATGGCGGACAGCGCCGTCCATGCGGCAAGGCCAATCCCGCACCAGCCCAATAGGCGCGGCACGTCGCCCGGACCGACGCCGGAATATCCCCCCGCCTCGGGCAGGCGGGCGCCTTCCCACAGGAGCAACGCGCCGATGGCAGCAAGGATGGCTGCAATAACGAACGCCGCCCAATCTGGGCGGCGTCCTTTTTCTGGGGAAAACCCGTTCATTTCACCAGGCCGATGTCGCGCAGGACGGTTTCGGTCGTGGCAATTTCTTCGGCAAGCGCAGCCTCGAACTCGGCACCGGCAAGGTAGGTGTTCGCCCAACCCTTGTCGGCCAGCGCCTTTTGCCAACCGGCCGAGGCGTTCAGCTTTTCGATATCGGCAAGAACGGCGGCCTTCTGCTCGTCCGACAGGCCGGGGGCGGCGGCAACCATGCGCCAGTTCTGCACGACGACATCATAGCCAGCTTCGGCCAGGGTCGGGGCATCGACGCCTTCGATCCGCTCGGGCGCAGTGGTGGCAAGCAGGCGCATCGTGCCAGCCTGCACCTGCGGCAGGAATTCCCCAAGACCTGAAATGCCAGCCGTCACCTGATTGCCAAGGATGGCAGCCTGCGCCTCGCCACCGCCGGAAAAGGCGACGTAGTTGATCTTGGTCGGATCGACGCCGGCCGCCTTGGCCAAAAGGCCGACAACGATGTGGTCAACGCCACCCGCAGAGCCGCCAGCCCAGCTGACAGCACCCGGATCGGCCTTCATCGCGTCAACCAGATCGTTGATGGTCTGCAATTCCGACGCGGCGGGAACGACGATCGCGACATGTTCGCCGGTCAGGCGCGCGATGGGGGTCACGTCGGCCAAGGTCACCGGCGAGGCGTTGGTCAGGATCGCACCAACCATGACATAGCCGCCGACGATCAGTTGCGACGGATCGCCCGCAGCGCTGCTGGCGAACTGGGCCAGACCAACCGTGCCACCGGCACCCGGCACGTTCTGCACCTGAACGGCCCCGGAAATGCCTTCGGCCTGCATCACCTCTTGCATGGTGCGGGCGGTCTGGTCCCAGCCGCCGCCCGGGCCAGCCGGAGCCATGATGGTATAATCTGCGGCCAGCGTGGGTGCGGCCAGTGCCGCGAACGCGGCCCCGAGAATGAAGTGTTTCATCGTATCCTCCCTATGGTCCATGCCGGACCGGATCAACAAAGGGAACGGCTGCCTCCACGCACCCGTCCGCCTGTCGGTCAGTTAGACAGGACAAGCTGTCAGGAACCTGACGCTGCAGCGCGGAAATTTCAGTGATCCTCCAGCGCCTCGTGCCACTGGCGGATCAGGCGGCGACGTTTGGCCTGATCCAGATAGACCAGCAGGCCCGGACTGACCGCGACGGGGCGAAGCTGATCACCAAGCGCCGCCTGCATGGCCCCAGCGGATGCGTCGTCCGACACTTCAAGGCTGATGGCAGGCAAGCGCAGCTTTTCCGCCAGCAATGTCTGCCCCGCGCGCGACATCAGGAACGACAGGAACGCGGCCCCCAGATCGGGCCGGGCCGCCGCGCGCGGCACCAGCGCCACGCGCGACACGACCACGGTGAAATCCTGCAACAGCAACAGGCCAAGGTCGGGTTTCAGGCGGGCCTGATCGGCGGCATAGCTGCCAAGGATGTTGTAGCCAAGGATCAGCCGACCATCCGCCACCCGGTCGATGATGTCCTGACTGGTGGGAAAGGCCTGCACATCGGCGGCCCCCATGGCCCGGATCAACGACCAGATATCGGCAAAATGTTCCTGATCCCGGGCAAGGAACAGATACCCGACGGCGGACCTGTCAACGTCATAGGTGCCGATCTTTCCCGTAATGCCGGGGGCGGTTTTCAGGAATTCGATCAATTCGATCCGCGTCGCGGGGGGCGGGGAGGGAAAGCTGGGTTTGTGATAGACCAGAACGGCGGGTTCAAAGGTGATCGCCCAAGCGGTGTCCCGCCAGTTCGCCCATCGGGGCCAGGCCGCACTTTCGGGAATGTCGGTGGGCTGGGCATAGCCGTCGTTGGCCAGTTTCACCTGCAAGTCCATGGCCGAGGAAAAGGTGAAATCCGCGGTCGGCTGCCCTACATCGGTTTCGGCCACCACACGGGCGCTGATCTCGCCGGTCAACAGATCTTCGTATCGCACGGCAATGCCGGGGTTCAGCGCCTGAAACCCTTCGATCAGCGGCGACGCAAGGCGCGCGTCAAGGGATGAATAGATCACCAGTTCGGCGTCCTGCACACCGGGGGCGGCAAAACGGTGGACTTCGGCCCCGGCGGTCAGGGGGACAAGGCACAGGAAAAGGGCGAACAGCGCACGCATGATCCCAGGATGCCTGATCGTTGGGCAGTTCACAACGCATCGCGCCACGCCTAATGTGGGTGAAAAAAGGGGGCCGGATGCGCATACTGCTGGTCGAGGATAACCTGCCACTGTCCGAGGCGCTGTCGTCCCTTTTGGCGGCCGCGGGTTATGCGGTGGACACCGTGCACGACGGCGCATCGGCCGAGGCGTTGGCGGCAGCGGAACATTTCGATCTGGTGATCCTTGATCTGAACCTGCCCGAGATGGACGGCCTGTCTGTGCTGCGGGCCATGCGGGGCCGGGCGAACACGGCGGCGGTGATGATTCTGACGGCGCGCGGTGCGCCCGAAGACCGGGTGCGCGGGCTGGATCTGGGTGCAGACGACTATATGACCAAACCCTTTGACGTGGGCGAGTTCGAGGCGCGGGTGCGGTCGCTGTTGCGTCGTCAGGCAGGCTTGCGATCTTCGCGCGTGGCGGTGGGCGAGGTGACGCTGGACCTTGGGTCGCGTCTGTTCACGGTGCAGGGGCAGGTGATGGACCTGCCTGCCCGCGAAAGGGCGTTGCTGGAACTGTTGTTCACCCGAGCAGGCAAGGTCGTGACAAAAGAGGCGATTGTCCAATCGCTGACCACCATCGACGAAAGCCTGTCGGACAACGCCATCGAACAATATGTCAGCCGCCTGCGCCGCCGGCTTGCGCCGCATGGGCTGTACCTGCGCACCGCGCGCGGAATCGGGTATTTCATCGAAAAGACTGACCCCGCATGACCGGGTATTCCCTGCGCCGCAGGCTGCTGATCTGGTTGCTGGCATCGACCGCGCTGCTGGGCGTCATCGCCTTGGCCGATACATGGCGCGAGGCGTTATTGACCGCCCAAGGCGTGTCAGACCGTGTGCTGGCCGGGTCCGCGATGGCAATCGCCGAACGTGTGTCGGTGGACGAAGACGGCGGGCTAGAGGTGGACATCCCCTATTCCGCGTTGGAAATGCTGGCGTCCACCGCGCAGGATCAGGTGTTCTACCGGGTCGACGGGCCGCCCGGCACATTTATCACAGGATATGACAGTTTGGATGTGGTGCCGCTGCAGGGTGATGGCATCGCCTTTGCCGACGCAACCTTTGGCGATGCGCAAATCCGGGTGGCGACGCTGCACCGGCGCGCATCGACCGGGTTTGCCGCAATTCCCTTCACGGTGACGGTCGCGGAATCGGTCTTGGCGCGGCAGGCGTTGGCCCGGGCGATCCTGTGGCGGTCGGCTCTGCGGTTGGCCGGGCTGATCCTTGGCGCGGCCATCATTGTCTGGGTCGCGGTGACGCTGGCGATGCGGCCCCTGCACCGGTTGGCGCGCGCAATTGCCGAACGGTCCCCCGACGATCTGCGCCCCGTGCGCGAGGCGACCCCCGCCGAGGTCGAAGGGATTGTCGAGGCTGTCAATGCCGTCATGGCGCGGCTGGACACGGCCCTTGGGGCGCTGCGCAACTTTACCGGCAACGCCAGCCATCAGTTGCGCACACCCTTGGCCGTGGTGCGAACCCAATTGACCCTGATGACCCGGGCCAATGATCCGGCGATGGCGCGGACGGCGGGCGAAAAGGCCGATGCCGCCTTGGCGCGGGCCGAGCGTATCTTGGCGCAGCTTTTGATGATGGCGCGTGTGGACGTGGCCGAAGGGCGCTTGCAGCCGGACCTTCAGGACGTGGCGGCCCTTGCACGCGATCTGACCGCCGAGATGGTCCCGGTAGCGGCTGCCGCAGGAATCGATCTTGGCTATGCCGGGGCCGACCGGGCGCTGATCCGGGCGGAACCGGTGCTGCTGGCGGAAATGCTGCGCAACCTGTTGGACAACGCTCTGGCCTATGCCGGGCGCGGGGCCGAGGTGACGGTGCGGGTCACTGTGGGCGACAGCGTAAAGGTGACGGTCGAGGATAATGGACCCGGTATCCCCGCTGACCGCAGGGCTGCGCTGCTGACCCGCCGGGCGGCACTGTCGGATACAGTCGGTACAGAGGGCGGCGGGGCCGGCGGTTTCGGTATCGGCCTGACCATCGTTGCCGAAATCGCAAGGCTGTTCGGTGGGAAATTAACCCTGAAGGACGGGGCGGACGGCCGGGGATTGACGGCGGAATTGGCATTTCCGGGGATGTGACGCGCCATATTCGTCAGGTAATTGCCCAATCCGTCGCGGGCGTGACTGCGCGATAAACCCCATGGATAGCTGCCGCCGGTCATTCAACCACATGAAAATGTTTTGAATTCCGGGCCTGTGTTTATCGTCGTGTCGATAATGCCACAAGCGGGGCGTGCCATTGGTTCCCCCGTTTACACGCGTAACCAAGGTTAATACGATGCGATCAACAATCAGAGAGCGGTGGTTCCACGATGCGGGCGATCCTTTTGACAGCTTCTATTCTGGCGCTGACTGCCTGCACCGAAGGCGGGATTGGCGACATGTCGTCTTTTGCCGACAGTGCAGCATCCGTTGCCGACACATCGAACCTGACCTATTACCCGGATGATCAGTTGATCGTGACCGGCAAGGTTCAGTTCCGCGAAGGCAATTACGGCAAATCCTTTACCGCGTTCAAAAAGGCGCTTGATGTCCAGCCGACCGATCCGCAGGCGCTGTTGGGCTATGCCGCGTCTGCCGACATGCTGCGGCGCTTTGATCAGGCGGATGCCGCTTATCGCACCTTGCAGCCAATGATCGGCAACCGGATCGAGTTCCACAACAACTTTGGCTATTCGCAACTGCTGCGCGGCAATCTGCAAACCGCCCGCAAGCATTTCCTGATCGCATACGAGATGGACCCGGCGAACGCGACGGCAGCGAATAATCTGGAGCTGCTGCGCAACTCTGTCAGCTATGCCAAGCGGTCGCCCGGCGACTTGCAGGGGATCTGACCGCGTCAGGTCCGCACACCATGTCCCAGACGATAGTCCTGATCGCCGCAGGCGTGGCGCTGCTGATGCTGGTGCGGATCGCCTGGCTGGATTTCCTGACACTGAAAATCCGCAATATCGATGTTCTGGTCCTGTCGGGCGTGACCCTGTTGATGGTGGCGTTGACCTTGCCATCCCCGGGTCTTGTCGATCTGGCGGCGGGGGCCTTGCTGTTTGTGCTGGGCGTGGTGTTCTGGTCGCTGGGCATGACGGGTGCGGGGGATGCAAAGCTGCTGTTCCCCTTGGGCATCATGGTCGGGTTTGACGGGCTGGCCACCTTTGCGCTGCTGTTGATGCCGGTGTCGCTGCTGGTGCTGGTGCTGTTCATTGCGGCGCGGCTGATCCTGCCCGAGGATGGCCGTCTGCGCCGCCGTCTGGCCGAGATCAAGGCAACCAAAGGCATTCCCTATGCCGTGCCGCTGTTTCTGGCGGCCTTTGGGGCGATGCTGCCGCGGTTTTTGTAAGCCGCAGCCGCGGACCCAATCAGGGTTTCTTTACTTTTGCTGCCAATTGTTAATACTCGTTTAGGCCGGGTGGGTGGATCGGGCGCGACAGGCAGCGGGACAGTGTCCGAAAAGGGGCACAAGCCCGCCATGACCTTTGCGCAATTAACATGTCTTATTACACCGGACGCAGGGTGCAATCCCCGAAGCATGCAATTTTGCAGGATGGATGTGGGGCGATGAAAAGTTTTATCCGTTCGGAAAGTGGTTATGCGCTGGTTCTGACGCTGCTGTTCTTGCCGGTGTTCATCGGGATCGGGCTGTTGGTGATCGATCTGGGGCGCGGCAACAATGCGCATAGCGACCATCAGGCCGCTGCCGATGCACTGGCACTGGCGGGCGCGCGCGAATTGGATGGTGGCACCGATGCCATCGACCGGGCCAAGATTGCCATGGCCGAACTGGACAACTCGGTCAGCTTTCTGGGCCTGACCGGGGCCGAAAGCTGGATCAACCTGAAATATGCCGACGATCCGGCGAACCCGTTCAACGTGATCTTTCTGGACGACATCCCCGCATCCGACGACACGCCGATCGACCAGACTTGGGTCAACGCCCACGCCACGAACGACGGGACAGAGGCGGAGTTCGTCTATGTCTATTCGCAGGCGGCAAATCTGCGCACCTTTTTCTTCAACCCGGTCACCCGTGCGAATGCCAGCATCCCCATCGCGGCGGATGCGGTGGCGACCTTCAGCCGCGCCGCCTGTGATGTGACGCCGCTGTTCATGTGCAACCCGTTCGAAGGGGATGCGACCGTCGGCTCAGACCTTCAGGTTGCCTTTGCGCAGGGCAAACTGCACGGGCGATTGATCCAGTTGCGGCCAAAGGGCAGCAACACCGCCTTCCCGGGCAATTTCGGCTTTCTCAGCACGCCTGCCGACAGCAACGGCAATGCGAACGCCAGTGCTGCGGCCATCCGCAGCTACTTTGCCGGCGAATACAATCCGTCCTGCTATGCCGCCGAAACGGTGACGACCAAGCCCGGCAAGGCGGTGTCGATCAATCAGGGCATCAATGTCCGCTTTGACATCTATAATGGCCCTTACAGCAACAAGTCGGCGGTCTATCCGCCCGCGCAGAATGTGCGCAAAGGCTTTATCGCGGCAAACGACTGCACACCTGGCCCCGGCGGTGGTGGCGGGGGTGGAAATGCTGGGACGGAAAAGCAAGCACCCTGTACCACATGGGAATATGACGGCAGCGATATCAATGACTGGGCGCTGGGTTTTCCGCAGAACACAACGACAGTGCCACCGGGTGGAACGGGTGCGGCACCGGGGTCCTACATCGGCGCGAACGGCTGGGATCTGCGCACCTATTGGGCGGTGAACCATCCCGGCACGCCGCTGACGGCGCAGATCGTCAACGACATCGGCACGCAGTTCCCGGATGCGCAATCTCCGGGCGCGCGGTGGTCTGCCACGGACGCGGCGGCTCTTGGTATCCCGGTCGGGGGCATGCCATCCCGGTACGAGGTTTACCGTTATGAGATTGACAGTCTGGACAGTGAAATTGTCGGCGACTTGTTGACGGACAAATCAGTGGGCGACCTGACCCGGCCCGTTGCTCAGCGCGGATCAACGCAAGAAAGGGCAGCACCCATCGTTGGCACCGCCGATGCCGCCGCTGAAAAGGACCGACGGATCATCTTTGTGGCCATTATCGACTGTCAGGCGAATGGCGGGGCATCGGGCAGCACGACGTTCCCGGTCAATTCCTTTGCCAGTGCCTTTATGGTGAACCCGTCGATCAACGATCCAAGCGACAGCGAGGTCGACAACACCATCGACCTTGAGATCACCGATATCACCGGCAACGGCGGCAATGGCACGCTGGACACCTTTGTCCGGGACGAGGCGATGCTGGTTCGGTGACGAACCGGGGCGGATTTGTGGCGGAATGCACGGTTTCGCCACAGTGTTTTCCGAATCAATGTGGCGGAAACGGGGCAGCAAAGCGCGCTTTGATTCGCAGGTTTGAACCTTTCAAAGCACACGTCAGGGTTGATCCGGTACGGTTACGGGAAACATTCGTGTCGATGGTGCGACGTTTGATATCGTAATCTTAACCTTTATTAACGTTTTCTTGACCGAACTATGTGAACGGATGCAGAAAGGGGTCACGGAAACTGTGGCGACACTGCGGCGGTTCCCGGAGCAAAACAAGGCAGCGGCGCTGTTGTGGGGGCAGAGCCAAAATTCATTAGATGGAGTTCCCAGATGATCAACTTCCTCCGTTCCCAGGTTTCCCGTTTCAGCAAAGACGAAAACGGCCTGGCCTTGACTGAATACCTCATCCTGCTTGGCCTGCTGACCGCCGGCGTGATCGCCGCCGTCCTGCTGATGGGCGAAAGCTTGGGCACTGCGTGGGGTACTTGGGGTTCTTGGTTCCAGAGCAACACAACAAACCTCAGCTCGCCTTCCTGACCGAGCTCAGCTCTCTGGTGCCTAAGCAGAAAAAGCCGATCCCATTTGAGCATGGGGTCGGATTTTTTTAATAGATAGCCCCAATTGATTGGCAAAGGCGTTGTAGGATTGCCGCAATAATTCATAAAAGTTAATATCGCCCTACTTGTGCCCGACTGCCTTTGCTATGGTTGCCTTGGGGCAAGTTCAGGAAAAGACAGGTACACGCGGATGCGGGCTTCGACATTTATTGGCTTGGCGGTTGCACTGATCCTTGCAGGCATTGCCGTCTTTGGCATGCGCACCTGGATGGAGGCGCAGCGCATTGCGATTGTTCAGCAAACTGCGCAAACTGAAGCAAGTGCCACGAAGAACTACGTCGTGGTGGCAAAGGTTCCCTTGGGCTTTGGCGCCCGAATCACTGCCGACAATGTCGAACTGCTGGAATGGGCCAGCGACCGCGTCCCGCCAGAGGCTTTTACAGACCTTGCATCCGTGGTTGGCACCGGCGATGATACGGCGCGATATGTGCTGTCATCTGTCGCTCAAGGCGAACTGCTGCTGCCCGGCAAGCTGACGACACCGGGACAACGGGCCAAACTGTCCACCGCCCTGTCGCCGGGGATGAAGGCAATCTCGATCCGGGTCAGCGATATTTCCGGTGTGGCGGGTTTTGTGCTGCCGGGCGACCGGGTTGACGTGATGCTGACCCGCAGCGACGGCACCCAAACCTTTGTCGACATCCTGATGCAGGGTCTGCGCGTCATCGCCATCGACCAGACCGCCGACGACCGCAAGGATCAGCCCAGCGTTGTGCGCACAGTGACGTTCGAGGTGACCACCGAACAGGCGCAAAAGCTGACATTGGCGGCGACTGTCGGCACCCTGTCGCTGGCGCTGCGCAATGTCGCCTCGTCCGACGTCGAAGATTTCGACCGCGTGACGGTGATTGACCTGAACGACACCGAAAGCGCGCTGCGCGAAAAGGAATTGGCCGACGCCAAAGCCGCCGCCGAAGCCGCCCGCGCCGAACGTGATGCCCAGCTTGCCGCCGCACAGGCAGCGCTTGAGGCGGCGAAGAACGAAAAAGACACCGCCTCTGCCGAAGCGATGGCCCGTCTGGCCGCATTGGAGGCAGAGCTGCAAGCCCTGCGCACCCAGCAGGCCCAACCCGTGGCCGTGGCAGCCCCCCCCGTCGCAGCAGCGCCCGTGGTCGAAGCGCCGGTCGAGAATGACTTTACCAACGTGGGCGTCGTCCGGGGCGGACGTCGCGATGAATACCGTGTCCTGACCTTTCTGGGTCTGGGTGAATAAACCTGATGAACCATTAAACGCGCCCTGACGGTGTCGGGCGGCAAAAAAGCGAATGGGTCGAGCAATGAAGACGATAACAAAACGCTCGCTGACAGGGATGGCAGCCGCTTTCAGGATAGCGGCCTTTGTCATGCTTGCGGCAGTTGCAACGACAGGGACAGTGTCGGCGCAGGACAGATTTGTCGTACTGGGACAGGCTGGAAGGGTCGAACCGGTTGAAATCACCCCCGGTTTCACCATGACGATCGAGGTGGACAAACCCTATGTCGATCTGGTCGTCGGCAACCCCGGCGTTGCAGACGTGTTTCCGCTGACCAATCGTTCGGTCTACATTCAGGGCAACGCGCCGGGTGCGACCAACGTCACGCTGTACGGGGCCAGCAAGGAACTGCTGGGCACCATCATCGTGCAGGTGCGCGTCGACTTTGGCGAATTGCAGGATGCGATCAACAACGCCGTCCCCAGCGCCAACGTGCAGGTGACGAACGTTAACAACCGCATCCGCCTGTCGGGCGAGGTGCGCGACAACGTTGATCTAGGCCGCATCCTTGATATCGCCAAGCAATACGCCGCCGCCGAAGATCAGGTCGTGAATGCGATCCGCGTTACAGATCCGCAGCAGGTGCAACTTGATGTCCGCATCCTTGAGGTCAGCCGGACCGCAGGGCGGGAGCTGGGTGTCGAGATGACCGCCTACAACGATGGCGTTCAGCGGGCCACGACGCGCGGATCGGCCTCGGGCAACGTGCCGTTCGGCAGCTTTGTCGGCAACCTTTTGTCGATTGCGGGCACCGATATCGACGTGGTCATCAACACGCTTGAGGCAAAGGGCCTGGCCCGCCGTCTGGCGAACCCGACACTGATCACATCGAACGGGATCGAGGCGAACTTTACCGTCGGCGGTGAAGTGCCGATCTCCACCGTGGTTCAGGGCGAGAACGGGTCGACCGCAGCCGAGACCACCTACCGCGAATACGGTGTGCGCCTGACCTTCCGCCCAGTGGTGCTGGACAATTCGATGATCAGCCTGCGCGTGCAACCCGAAGTCAGCGATGTCGACACATCACTGAACGTGAACGGTCAGCCTGCCTTTATCTCGCGCAAGGCCGATACCACGGTGTCGTTGCGGGACGGCCAAAGCTTTGCCATCGCCGGGCTTTTGCAGGTGGATAACGAGCGGAACCTGAAACAGGTCCCATGGTTGGGTCAGGTTCCGGTCTTGGGCACGTTGTTCCGGTCCACCGCGTTCCAGAAACAGGAAACCGATCTGGTCATTCTGGTGACGCCGCGCCTTGTCAGCCCCGCCTCTCCGGGCAAGCCGCTGGTCACACCGCTGGACACCACCCGGTCGTCCAACGACGTGGAGCTGTTCCTGATGGGCATGCTTGAGGTCGATCGCGACATGATAAAGGCCTTCCGTGATGGCGAAGGCATCGTCGGCCCCTATGGACACATGATTGATCTGGAGTTTGGCGATGCGCTCATCACAAAGAAATAAGCGGCTCGTCGCCCTTTGCGCCATCGCGCTGACGCTGTCCGGCTGTGCCGATTACATGAGCAGGCGCGATTCCATCACTCTTGGTGTGGGTAATGCGACCGAAGGCAATACGGCGATCCATGTGATCAACCCACAGCCGCCGGCGGCGTTCAATTGATGGGGGACCGGCACGCAAGGCGCGTGCCGGTTCCAACAGATTTCAAAGGTGCGACCAATTCGTCGCCGTTGTCAGGCGGACACTTTCCGCCAAACCTATAGGCCCCACCTGATGCGCAGTTTCGCGTCACATCTTCAACGATTCAAAGAGTCGACCGGGGGGGCAATTCTGGTCGAGGCGCTGATTGTCGTGCCGGTGGTGACGATACTTGCCGTCGGGATCCTGGAATTCGGCAATGTGTTCTGGGAACGCCAGCAAATGCAATCGGGTGTGCGCGATGCCGCGCGGTATTGGTCGCGGTGTAATCGTTCGGATGCTTTTACTAAGGGTAATCCCGCTTGTGACATCGCTACGGCCCGCAACATAGCGTTCTACGGCAATCCAGATGGCACGGGAAACCTGCGCGTTCCCGGATGGTCTGATGAGGACGAGTTGAACATCTACTGGGTCCGCGACAATACGATTTTGGCCGCTCAACCAGTGAACCCAACCCGTGATGACCTTGTCGTGGTTGATGGAGAATTGGATTATTTTGGCTCGCCACTGTTCGGAATGCTTCAGATTGACCCCATCGTGGTGACCTACCGCCATACCCAACGGTATATCCAATGGTAGGCTGGATGCGAAAGCTAAGGCAGGACGAGGAGGGAATTAGCTTTGTCGAGGGGCTGATCGTCTTTCCACTGGTTCTGCTGACCATCGTCACGCTGATCGAATTGGGCATGGCGGTCTATCAATGGAACCAGACGACCAAGGCGGTCAATCTGGGGGCGCGCCTGGCCGCCGTTTCCGACCCTGTTGCCACCAATTACACAACCCTTCTTTCGGCCGATTATGATCCGACAAAAGTTGGCCTGCCTCCTCCCACAACGCCGATTTCCATCGTCTGCACCCTGGGTGCGGCCAGTTGCAGTGACACCGCGCTGACCCGACTGGTGCGGGGCAGCGACGGCGCGTGCAATTCCAACTTTGGTTCGGGTGTTCCGGGGATGTGCGATCTGAACCCCGCCATCGGGCCTGCGAATGTGCAGATCACATATTACCGGTCGGGCCTAGGCTATATCGGCCGGCCCGATGGCCCGGTGACTACGGTCACTGTTCAGGTGCGGAACCTGCAATTCAACTTTTTCCTTCTTGGGGCGCTTCTCGGCCTCAATTCCCTGCCCATCCCTGCGCAACCGGTGACGGTGACCAGCGAAGATCTGTCGAGCACAAAATGAACGCACCCGAAAGAGAACCGGCAACCGGTCGCAAGCCCATGCGGAAATACGCGGTCCTTGTCGTTGACACGGGGCAGGGCGGCTGCGGTGAAATTGTCGAAATGATCTCGCGGACCGGTGACTACCGGCCCGAACGCGTCACCCTGAACGAGGTGACGTCGAACCCGCACTCCTATGCGCCCGATGTCGTGGTGCTGGACCTTGGCAGCCCCAGCCCCGAAGAGTTGGAGGTGCTGGTCGAAATTCGCGGCAACTATGGCGATGTGCCAATCGTCATCGTGTCCGAGGCGCTGGATGACGGACAGATGCGCCGTCTGCTAAAGTTGAAGATCCACGACTGGCATCGTAAGCCGCTGGTTTACAATGATTTCCATTCATCCCTGAACAGCTCCATCCGCAATTCCAAACAGATGAACAACCGTGTCCACGCGGTGATCTCTGCTGTTGGCGGGGCGGGGGGAACGTCGGTCGCCATTTCAATTGCAGATATTCTGGCGCGAAAACTGGCCAAGCAAAAGGCGCAGATCGGTCTGTTTGATCTGGATTTCTCTAGCGGGTCCTGCGGGATATTCCTGAACCTTTCGACCACGCTGAACCTGGACAGCGTGATCAACAATCCCAGCCGGATCGATGCAGAATTTGTCAATCTGATCCAGAAGAAACACACGAACGGCTTTAACGTCTATTCGTTCAAACGCCGTGATTTCGTGACGCACCTGAACAGCTATGAAATGGTTCTGCGCCTGCTGGATGCGGTGACGATGGAACACCTGCACACCATTCTGGACATCCCCTATTACGAGGTGGACTGGGCGCAGGACGTGTTATCGGCGGTCAACACTGTCACCATCGTGTGCGAACTGAACATCCCGTCGATCAAGCATACGCTGGATCTTCTGCGCACCATCCGCGAATTGCCGGGCGCGTCAAAGGCGGTCAACGTGCTGATCAACAAGGCCGAAACCGGGCTGTTCGGCCGGTCGCGGATCAAGCCGTCAAAACTGAAGGAACTGTTCGGCGAAACCCCGTTCCATTTCCTGCCGATAGACAGCGCCCTGTTCTCTGAATCGCTGGACAGGGGCCTTGTCCCGTCCGAAGTGAACGCGCGTTCGTCATTTGAAAAAGCGCTGCAGAAATATGTCGATCAGGTCGTTCTTGCCGAACGGGTGGTGGCAAAATGATCCGGCGCAGCTTCCTGTTTCTGGCCTTGGGACTGGCGGCACTGCCTGCGGCCGTGCTGGCAGATGTCAAGAACGTGCCACGTGATCACGGGCAAAAGACGCGGACCATCGTGCCTTTCGAGACGGCCGAAGGTGCGGGAACAATTATCATTTCGAACACGGACAGGACTTTGCATCTGGTGCTGGGGGGCGGAAAGGCCGCGCGGTACGACGTCAGCGTCGGGCGTGACGGATTTACCTGGACCGGCACGACCTATGTCGGGCGCAAGGCGAAATGGCCCGAATGGCGGCCACCGACGGAAATGAGGCAACGCGACCCGTCGCTTCCCGACATGGTGCCCTCCGGTCCTTATAACCCCTTGGGCGCGCGGGCGATTTATCTTTTCAACGGTGGGGCGGACACGCTGTATCGCATCCACGGCACCAACAATGCGCCATCGGTCGGGGCCTACGAAACCTCGGGCTGTTTCCGGCTGACCAATGCCGATGTGATGGAATTGTTCGAGACGGTGCCCGTCGGCACCAAAGTGATCGTAAAATGACCGCAGCCCCCATTTTCGCGTATCGGGAGAGATTGCCATGGTAGGACGCTTTTTTCGCAAGGCCGGCGATCCAGCCGCCCCCGACGCTGCCGATGTCATCGAAACCAAGGCCGCTTCCATTCCGACCGGCCCGGTTGGAATGCCGGATATGGTGGCCGAGCGGGTCAATCTTCACCAGTTCTTGTTGGACAAGATCAACTTGGCGCTGCTCGATTCCCTTGATGAAGAACAGCTGCACGACGAACTGCGCCCCTTGGTGCGCGATTACGTCCGCACCAACAACTTTCCGCTGAACGCCAAGGAACTCGACAGCCTGATCTCGGATATCGGGGACGAGATGTTGGGTCTTGGCCCGATCGAACCCCTGCTCAAGGACGATTCCATCGCCGACGTCCTGATCGTGGGGCCGAACACGGTCTACGTCGAACGGGGCGGGAAACTGACGCGAACGGACGTGCGCTTCAAGGACGAGGCGCATCTGCTGCGGATCATCAACAAGATCGTGTCGTCGGTCGGGCGCCGGGTGGACGAATCCTCGCCCTTGGTCGATGCGCGTCTTGCGGACGGCAGTCGCGTGAACGCGGCGATCCGGCCCGTGGCGGTAGATGGCCCACAAGTATCAATTCGGAAATTCTCCAAACGTCCGATCCAGATGAAGGGGTTGGTCGAACGGGGCGCGCTGCCGCAAGGCATGGCCGATCTGCTGGCCGCCGCGGTTGAGGGCAAGGTGTCCATCGTCGTGTCAGGTGGCACGGGTTCGGGTAAAACAACATTCCTGAACGCTTTGTCGGCGTTTATCCCGCATGATGAACGATTGGTCACAATCGAAGATGCCGCCGAATTGCAGTTGCAACAGCCCCATGTCGTCAGGCTGGAAACCCGGCCGCCCACACTGGATGGACGCAACGAAATTGCGCAGCGCGATCTGGTGAAGAACGCCCTGCGGATGCGTCCTGACCGAATTATCATCGGCGAGGTGCGGGGCGGCGAGGCGTTCGACATGCTTCAGGCCATGAACACCGGTCACGAAGGGTCGATGACCACGATCCACGCGAATACGCCGCGCGACGCCCTCAGCCGGATGGAACAGATGGTGGGCATGGCCGGGATGCCGATGTCGCAACTGTCGATCCGGGCGCAAATCTCATCAGCGATCCACGTCATCATCCAGCTGAGCCGGATGCGTGACGGCACACGCCGCCTGACCGCCATCTCGGAACTGACCGGAATGGAGGGCGACGTCATCCAGATGCAGGATATCGTGCGCTACAATCGTCTTGGCATCGACGAGCATGGCAAGATCATTGGCGAATTCCGGGCGACGGGCATCCGCCCTCGGTTCCTGACCGAAGTGGCGACCATCGGCCTGAAGGTCGATCAGCGCATCTTCGATCCCACAACGCGGTTCTGATCCATGCCAACGATCCTGATTTACGCCTTTGTCTTTGCCGCAGTTCTTTTGTCGGTGGACACGCTGTTTCGTGTTCTCGCCGGGTATCAGCGTTCACGCAAGGATGTGAATGAACGGTTGGCCCTGCTGAAACGCGGTGGCGATCAGGTAGCGGCCTATCAGCAAATACTGCGCGAACGTGCGGCAGAGGGTGGGTTTCAGGAAAGCGGGCTGTTTTCCTGGGCGGCGCGGATGTATCGCCAGTCTGGACTGCGCATGACTTTGCCACGACGTCTCGCCTATTGTATTGGGGCGGTTATAATTTCGGCCTTTGTCGCGAATTACCTGACGGGTGATGTTTTTTTTCAGGTGATCATCACCTTTGGTCTGGCGCTTGCGGGAATAGTCCTTTTTGTTCTGCGCAAGCGGGCCAAGCGGATCAGCAAGTTCGTGCAGCAATTGCCAGTTGCGATTGAAATCATTGTCCGGTCTCTGAATGCAGGCCACCCGCTGACGTCGGCCATTTCGTTGGTCGGTCGGGAAATGGCCGACCCCATCGGCAGTGAATTCGGCATCTTGTCAGATCAGCTTACCTTTGGGTCGGAACTGGATATGGCGATGCTGAACATGGTGGACAGGGTGGGTGCGGATGAATTGAACCTTGTCGCCGTGACGGTCAGCGTTCAACGCGGCACGGGCGGTAACCTGGCCGAAATCTTGGAAAATCTGGCAAAGATGATCCGCGATCGGGGGCTATTGCGGGCCAAGATCCGCGCAATTTCCGCCGAAGGCCGGATTACCGCCATGATCATGTCGGTCTTTCCGCTTGGGCTGTACCTTATGATTTCCACCCTGGTGCCAACCTATTTTGACCCGGTCTGGGAAAGCGGCTATGGCACCACGGTTGTGTTGACAATCATCGGGGTGATGTCTGTCGGCATTTTCATCATGTTCAGGATGGTCCGGTTTGACTTTTAGGGGGACCGCAATATGGATGTGACCGAAAACCTGATCCTTGCCGCCGTCTTTATGGCGGTGGTGTTGGTCGTGTTCATCATCGCCGGCTTGGTATCGCGTCGACGGGAAATCCGACGCAATATCGATGACGTTACTGCAGAGCATGACAATGAATCGGAACTGGAAAGCCTGTTCAGCGAAGATAACGATTCGGTTCGGCACTATTTTGAAGTGCAGCGGAAGAACCGGCCCGACAGTCTTGAAATGCGTCTGATCTCTGCCGGATTTATGACGCGCGGTGCGGTACGCCTATTCAACCTTTTGCGCTTTGCTTTGGTCGTTGTAGTTTTTGCCGGAGTGCAATGGGGACTGGTGCGAATATTCCCCGGAATTTCGCTGTCATTGATGCTTGTGTCCGCATTGGTGGCAGGGGTGTTTTTCATTCTGGCCAGCGCCGTTCTGGATTATTTCGTTCGCAAGGTTGAAATCAGCAATCGCAAGCTGTTTCCCGATTTTATGGACCTGCTGATTGTGTGCGTGGACGCCGGTCTGTCGATCGAGGCCGCCATTGATAGGGTTGCGCGGGAATTCTTAGCGACCAAGCCGGTCTTTGGCACACATCTGGCCATTATCGGGCTTGAGGTCCGCGCCGGTCGCCCTTTGCACGAGGCGTTGTTGAATTTCTCGGATCGGGTCAGGCTGGAAGAGGCCCGAACCTTGGCAACCCTGTTCCGCCAATCGCAGGAATTGGGTGCAAGCGTGGTCAAAACCCTGCGGTCATTCTCTCACGAGATGCGGCAGGTCCGGCTGATCAAGGCAGAAGAAAAGGCCAACTCTTTGCCAATCAAGATGCTGTTTCCGTTGGCGGCGTTTCTCTTCCCGGTCAACCTGATCATTGTCGTCGTGCCAATCATGATCGTCGTGATGCGGATGTTCATGTCGCTGGCCCCGCCGGCGGGGTTTTAGGTCAGTGGCCTTGACCGACAATGTTCCCGCGGTGACTGTTGCCGAATCGATCAGAGCCTTTGCGATCATTGTGACCCTTGATCCCGACATCGAGATGGTGCGCGCAGCGATTGCATGCCTGTTGCGGCAATGTGCCGGAATAGTCGTGCTCAACAACTCTCGCTCACGTCTGCTAAGTGAACTAGATCCGAAATTCCCACCCCTTTATGTCATGGAGCTTGGTGAAAATTGCGGAATTGCCGCCGCGCAAAACATGGGTATCCGCATTGCGCAATCTTCCGGTGCCACACATGTGCTGCTGGCTGATCAGGACACAATCTTCCCCGACGATTATGTGCGGCGAATGGTGCTTGGCCTTGGATCTGACCGCGGGACTATCTGCGCCGTGCCGCAATATAGGGATCGTATCTCGGGGAGGCTATCGCATTTCTTCCCCGTCTCGGGTGGGTGGGTCGATCCCCTAAGCGGCTTTAGTGAAATGAGCCATGCCATTGCATCCGGAATGGTAATCCGCTGCAACAGTCTGGCCGGAGACTTGCTGATGAATGAGGGGTTGTTCGTCTATTGGGTGGATACTGAATGGTGCTGGCGTGTCCGACAGGCCGGATTTCGGATCATTGGCATACCCGATGTCGAGGTTATTCATCAATTAGGTGACAGCGCGATGAGCATCGGACCTCTGACCGTGACGCTCCGGACCCCACAATCGCATTACTATATTGTGCGTAACGGGATACACCTCGCTTTGCGTCATCCCAGATTGGGTGCATCGCACCGGCTTATGCTGTTGGCCAAACTTGTCGGGCATGTACTGGCCTATCCAACGCTTGCAAGGCCCAGAATTTCCAATCTGCGGGCGGTGAGCTTGGGGCTGATACACGGCATTTCTGGCCGTTTGGGGAGGTTCGACCTATGAACTTTTCGCCCGAGAAGGTTGCCAATTGCGCGGTCCTTCTGGCTGCCCATGAAGGCGAACGGTGGATTGAAGAGCAAATTTGGTCGATTCTAGTGCAGCACGCGGTAAATGTGCATGTTTTCATTAGCGTTGATCCATCGCCAGATCGTACACTTGATTTGTGCCGTGGGATCGCCGCGACCACCACGAATGTCACTGTCCTGCCAACCATGCTGGCCACGGGCAGTGCTGCTGCGAACTTCTTTCGGCTGATCCGTGATGTTGACATGAACGGTTTCGACTTCATCGCACTTTCGGACCAAGATGATATCTGGCACGTCGATAAGCTGCACCAAGCTGTCTCGAAGATGACCGCAGGAGGATATCAAGCATTTTCCAGCGATGTGATGGCGTTTTGGGAGAGTGGAAAGCGGCAGCTGGTTAAGAAGTCTTATCCGCAGACCCGGATTGATTTTCTTTTCGAGGCGGCAGGCCCGGGAAGCACCTACGTGCTGACCCACGGTGCGATGACCAACTTTCGCGACTGGTTGCCTCGCGATTGGCACGGTCAGCCTCCCCCTGCGCATGACTGGCTGATATACGCGTATGCCCGCGCCAACAGAATTCCTTGGCATATTGACGATCAACCACTTCTTGACTATCGCCAACATCCTCGAAACGCACTTGGTGCTAATATGGGCCTAGCCGCGTATTTGCGGCGCGCAAGGCTGCTCTGCAACGGATGGTATCGGGCTCAGGTCGCCCGTGTGAAGGCGCTGGTCGACCCGGACGGAACCATAGACTTCTCCCTGGATCGAGCATTTCTTATCCGGAACGCCCCAAGCCTACGCCGTCGCCCGCGGGATGCGGGCCTTCTGGCTCTGATGGTGCTGATGGGATTGTTCTGAGTGGTCCGCGCGATCGAGAGTTCTTCAGCAATGCGACGGTCATTGCAATACACAAAAGGAACAGAAATATCGTATCGTACCAGTATAAGATCGCATCGAACCAGCTCTGCACGGCCATCATCACCAACATCGCGAGCGGAATGTGCGCAACTCTTGGGCCTGATCGGGCTCGAAGAGCCAACTGAATAACTGAACCGTAGACCAGCACGATCAATGCCACCCCACCGATCACACCGAAATCATGCACGGCTTCCAAGGCGAAATTGTGTGTCGACGCAACGCCCAGCCGAATGGCCACAGGGTCGAAAATGTACTGACCGAAGCCGTGGCCCAGCAATGGGCGGTCTAGAATAACTGAAACTGCTTCTGCCCACTGGGAAGTTCGCTCAGAGGTTATGGCCTTAGCTGAAGCGTAAGTTTCCGTCTCTAGAATACGGGACACGAACCCAAGATGCCGGTCAGGTCGGGGCAAAGACAAGGATGCAACAAGTCCCAAACATGCGGTCATCCCAGTCGCAATCCAAATCCGGACACGCAAACCGGCAGGCGTTAAGATGGTAATCCCTGCCAATGCGAGTATAAGCGCCAGAACTGGTGCGCGGCTTCCAGCCCAGAACAATAGTGTCCAAAGCCCAACCAAAACCAAGACCAAGATAGCTTGCTTGCTCCGGGAATTGTGTGGCAGTAGGGAAAAGACCATAAGCGCACCCACGATGATCGGGCCAGCGTAATTGGTCAGTCTGCGAATGTTGAAGAACGGCGGAAACGACGTCACAATGGGTATCCCATTTCGGATAGCGAATTCCGGCACAAAAAATACTATAAATCCTGCAAAAAGAAGAATTGATCCAATGAGTGCGTATACATTTAGAACGACATAATCGGGCCCCGCGGCCTTAAACCAAATCATGGCCGATACCCCCCCTAACAACAGATAACCTACCATCCCAAAGCGCAACAGAGCATAGCTGGGCATGACAGCGAAAATGGTCGACCAGGCAAAAGTGACCAGAAATACTGAGCCTGCAATCCATTGCCAGCGGTCGAGTGCTAACACATGGTCAGATTTTGGGGATGCAAAAGCGCCCATCATCAAAATGACACAGGGAATTGCCACCATTGCATAGCGTAAACCAAAATAATGTAGATTATTAATCACAGGGATGGCTACAAAAGTCAAACCAAACGCTGTTGGCCAGACCAGTAGGTAAAACAAGAAGAGTCGACGGAGGAATCGATCAATCATAGAAACGCACATACTTCCTAGCGATCACGCCGCCTGGTTCGTTTCGTTCGGTAGTTCAGAAGATCACTCTCTACACGCTATACAATGGAGCATTAGCGGAAACAACTTTGAGATGCCCTTTTTACGTTAAGTAGTAGCTGAAAGTTAGAATTTTGTCCATCCACAGACCCTTTGCTTCCCCGATATGGCTTACTGATGGCTGATTCGCAGTTTATGGTAAAGAACATTGTCCTGAGTTGACTCCCTGTGAAGGGTTCGTCATGTGGCACATAGTTCGCCCAGTCAAGAGGAAAGCCATGTTGCAGACCCAAGTGAAAGATGCCCTGTCCCTTTTAACTGCAGAAGAACGCTGGAATGGACTGACCATTCTAATCATCATGAGTGCGGTCGGTTTAATCGAAACACTCGCCGTTGCATCCATAATGCCATTTCTCGGTGCTCTCTCGGACCCAGATAACGTAGACTCGATTCCATTCTTGGCGGGGATTTATGCAACTGTAGCTCCGTCCAGCCCAGAGCGATTCATCATGATTCTGGGGCTTGGATCATTCGGTATGCTGATGATTTCGGCAGGTGTGCGCAGCGCGTCGCTATATGTCACAACAGCATACATTGAAAGAACCAAGATCGCACTCTCGGAGCGGGTATTTGAGTGTTACCTTGGCCAGCCATACGAGTTTTTTCTGCGGCGAAACAGCAATGAGTTGATTCAGAATATCTTCTCCGAAACGGTTACCTTCGTCAGCATGGTGCTAGTCCCTCTGGCTACCATTGTTTCTGCCATGTGCGCACTCTTCTTCATGCTTGCGCTGCTCTTTCTCGTCGACCCGGTAACCAGCATTGTCATCGCCGCCATCTTGACGCTCACCTATCTATTGATCTACCGCAGTGTAAAATTTCCCTTGTTGCACCTAGGCAATCAGCGCATCGCGGCCAATCAAGCGCTGTACGAAACGACCGGCGAGGCGCTGGGCGGAATCAAGACGGTCAAGATAACCGGGACTGAAGCGACATTCATTGCCCGTTTTCGACGTGCGGGCATCGTCATGACCCAGACTGCTGCTACTAGTGCGTTGTTAGGGCAATTGCCAAAATACCTGGTAGAGGCGGTAGCATTTGGTGGGATCATCATGATCGCAGTTATTGTCATGTGGCGCGAAGGCGGCTCTACCGGGGTCGAAGCCTTGCCCATCATGCCGCTGCTGGGTCTGTATGCTTTAGCCGGTTATCGAATGCTGCCTGCTGTTCAGGGAATCTACCACAGCGCGACGACGCTGCGTTTTGCTGCGGCAACAGTTGACAGATTGCGGGCCGAAATGCAGAGCTTGATGCCCGTCGTAACTGCCTCCCAGACGCAAACGCGAAAGACTCTGACGCAAGGATTGACGGCACGCAATCTGTCGTACCGGTTTCCAGGATCGGAAAAATTTGGCGTGTCGGACGTATCTTTTCATCTTCCGCGTGGGATGAGTCTTGGCATTGTCGGTTTGACTGGGTCAGGAAAGACGACCCTTGTCGATTTAATCATGGGGTTGCTGCAGCCTATCTCCGGGCAGGTTGAAGTTGACGGTGAGCCCATTGGACCGTCCAACCGTTCGTCATGGATCCGCAGTTTGGGGTATGTACCACAGACCGTTTTCCTCTCCGATGCCAGTCTGTCGCAGAATATCGCATTTGGAATTGATCCAAATGAGATTGATCAGCGGCGAGTCGAAGATTGTGCAAGGATTGCGCAGATACACGATTTTATTCAGAGCGACCTCTTCGACGGTTATGACACGCGGGTTGGAGAGAGAGGGGTGCGCTTGTCTGGCGGTCAAGCTCAGAGGGTAGCCATCGCCCGCGCGCTTTACCGTGACCCGGAGCTCATCGTCTTTGATGAGGCGACGAGCGCACTGGACAATCTGACCGAGGCGGAATTGGTAGCTGCGCTGGACCGCCTGTCAGGAAAAAAGACGGTCATAATGATCGCACATCGCCTTACAACGGTTGAACGATGCGATCGGATTGTCGTGCTGGACAATGGCCGCATAGCAGGCGAGGGCACCTACTCCGACCTCGCATCAGAGAACGAGGCTTTTCGTAAGCTGCTTCGGGCGCACAGGAGGGATGCGGATGCTTGAACCCGCAGCGCTTCATCTCTCGTCCTTTCAGTTGGGCCAGAGTCTACCTAAAACTGGATTAGGCGGCGAGGGCAACGCCAGGAATCTCCTCGTCCATCTTGCCGAGAAAATTCTACTTGTGCAGCCCCTTACTTCCGGGGGGATTGCCCCCAGGTTGACAGATACGTCCCCGTTACGGAAATTCTGACATTAGGTTGATTTGGCTTCTTTACGTGCACGTCGTCTTAAAAGAAACTTACGTCGCACGTTGTTGAGATCTCGAAGTAAACCTAACAACTCCGACCGATTGCCTGACAGCCCGTATCGCGATCTTTTTGATGCTTCGATATGCGCAGCAACGTTCGCATCGTCGACCCCAAACTGACGCAGTACCTGAGGCCAGTGTAGGATCGGCAATCCAATTGGGTTATCTCGCAGCAGTTCAAGTTTTACAAATGGCACTCCCATTCGAATAAGGTACTCCCAATAATGATGGGTTACATTTATCTTGCAAAGATCGGAAACCTTGGCATCTGGAAATAGCGATCCAAGTTGAAACATGACGGTCGACGATAAATTCCATTCTGTGACTTTTGATAGAATTTGGGTTTCATACAGTTCGATTACCTCCTGTTTTGTTTGGTATGACTTCACGGATTTCCAAAAATTCTGCAATGTGACACTTTTTAATGCATTGCGCTGCGTCATGAAAAAATAGCTTTGAGCGTGGTGTGTGATCTGAACTGACTCGGTGACCGCAACATAATCCGCAGTCTGATCGCGGAGTCGGTCGATGAAATTGGGAAACGATGCTGGTAGTGCTATAATGCTGTCATTTGTAAATATTAAACGTTTTGCGGTCCAAATTTGCGGGAATAGACGTGTCGCGTCTGACCAAGAAGCGAAATCGAACCCCCCATTCTTTCGCACGATGATTCCCGCAGCTTGTCGCAGACCACTTACATTAATATCCGAAACGGGATCGTTCACCGCCACTACTGCAATCACCGAAATTCCATTTTTGTATAGAAGATCTATATATGCACGCGTCTCAGGAAGTATTTCTCCAGTAGGAGCATAAACTGCCAACAGGCATGCATCGAGATCTACAGATTCTGTGGGAGCACGCAATATGTAGGCTGGTTGCTTCCCCTCATCGAACCCTGCTGAAATGTTGAGTGTTTGTGCGGTGCTTATATACTCTTTCTTGGCAATAGAAATGAAATAGGCCGGCTCACCTGCAAACTGAGCTGTTAGCTCAATTTCTTTCTGCATCGTTTCGATGGCGGCTGCAAATAGTGAGAGACATGTTTCAAGATTTTCTGATTTCCGCTTCAGTTGGAGACCCGCGTATAGGAGCGCACATCCCATCCACGATGGATATCTTGCGTTATCAAGTGAAGTGCGCGACCGCCTCCATTTCTGAGATGCCCCAATGTCGCGAAAATCTAAATCAAACTTCTCTCGACACAAAGCTTCAAATTTGGGATAAATTCGGTCGGCGAGAGAAAATTTTCCCAAATTGATTGAATCTTTTAATGCGCGATACATTGCACCGCTTGCGATGTGCTGGTCGTGATCCATGGAAAGGTTCTCCAAATATTTAAAATATATTGGCCAGTGCGAAAAGCCATCCTCAGGTTCAGGAAATGGCTGGTGGGAGGCCCAAGCAAAAAGCCTGTAGCCTTGGTCGCGAACCACAACATGTTCAAACCCACACTGCTTGATAATATTTTCCAGAGCAGTACGTGAGAAGATGAAATAATGAAACCCTGGTGAAAGTGTCGTAAGGATTTCTGCTTCTGGAGCGTCTGGGCGTATCTTTCCGACGCTTGGCGTCGTTAGAATCAGAATTCCACCGGGTTTCAGAGCCGAACTGATCTCTTTTATGAAATTAGCAGGATCTGGCACATGTTCTATAACTTCGCTGCTTAAAACGAAGTCAAATCTTCTGTTTTGTATTTCACTGGCGTCGGAATAATGGTGAGGGATGATCGAGATCCCGAGTTTCTCGGCTCCTATGCCTCCGTATGCACTTTTTTCTAAACCAATGGCGTCGCCGAAACCCATTTCGCGCCAAAAGTGCGGAACGAAACCAAAGCCACATCCAACGTCTAGTAAATCTGCCGGTCCCGGTTTCCTGACAGCAAGTAGCGGTTCCAGCATAGCGCTAATACCTGCGCCGTTCTGGACATAGTTGTACCAGTAATTTTCACTGAACTCTTCCTGTTCATATCCTGTCACCGGATTTTCATCAGCGAAATACATTGTTCCGCAGGTTGGGCACTCGACAAGGTGAAGGTCGCTGGCTGTCGAGGCTTCGTTGCTGACAACCAGTACGGCGCGCGGGTTTCCGTTCCGGCACACTGGACATGAAAAGTCGCCATTGACTGGCGCTAGATTCTCAAAAGAAATTGCATACATCTCAAGCTCCCATTTCCCACTCTTTAACCCGATAGTGGGCTTCGTCCAAGTGGCGCGAAAGAGAGAATGTAAAAACTGATGCCGTTTTAGCGTTGATACCTATAGCGATCCAAGTGCGGATCCCGATCCCAGATCACAGAAGTCATAGTCCCTGGAAACTCAGAACGTATTGAAGGAGGGAAGACCTGCGTTTTATTGGTGGAGATGACGTGCGTCTCCAAGTGGCTAATGCGACCTTCGCACATTCGTCAGGGTCGCATGTTATGTTCGGAACGTGTCGGAGTGCACGCCGGTCGTTGTTTGTCGAGTTACGTTCATTCGTTCGCGTAATACCTCGCATTTTCTTTCGACATTCGTGACTGAACAGGTGCAAGCACAGCGTCGAACCCACTCCAGATGTCGCAAGCGATACGTTAGGGTCAGGACTCGTTCTTGTTTCATAGCCAGAACATGACGATTGCGGCGAGC
>JAZKHT010000012.1:0-132569 GCA_040385245.1 Pseudomonadota bacterium
AGCGATATCTGCAACCACGCTAAAAGCTCTTGCGAACAGCAGTCGGCACATACATATCCGCCCCTTGTGAACGGCGAACGGTCATTGTTGTCTTCGGCCCATGGTTGGCGGTCAGCCCAACCGCAATGACGGCCTATCCAAGGTAGTCACATCATAAGCGCCTGTCTGCTCCAGCCTCACCCACCTCGAGGTTGTGGCGTCCCACGCGACAGCCCGCGTAGTATCTCTGCGGCAACGTCACGTTCAGCGCTTCTTGCCTTTGCCCTTTCCGCGTCCCTTGGCCTTCTGCCCGCGATCTTTTTTGACCGCGTCTTTCCCGCCGCGGACGGGGGCCTGCCTGACAACTGGTTGAGGCGCATCCACCGCTTCCATTGGGCGGATGGCACCAAGGTCCACGGGCGCAAGGCCGGTGGCCTCTGCCATGAACGATTGCCAGATCCGGGCTGGCAGGTCGCCGCCCGTGACGCCTGGCATCGGTGTGTCGTCGTCGTTCCCCACCCAGACGCCCACGACAAGCTGTTCTGTGAACCCCACGAACCACGCGTCGCGGTTGCCCTGACTGGTGCCCGTCTTCCCGGCGGCAAAGCCATCCAGCGCCGCGTGACGCCCGGTGCCATTGCGCACCACGCCCTCTAGCAGGGCGATGAGGTCGGCCTGATGATCTAGGGGCTGCGTGGCCTGTTGCGGCAGCGCTGCCAGCAGTCCGCCGTTGCCGGTGGTCGGCGCGAGGCTGGAGATGGCCCACGGCTGAATCGGTGTCCGGCCCGCCGCGACGGACGCAAACGCCCCCGTAAGGTCAAGCAACCCCACCCCCGACGTTCCGAGCGACAGGCTGATGTTGGGGTCGAGGTCCGCGTCGATGCCCAGATCCCGCGCTGCGGTGACGATCGCTTCGATGCCGACGTCCTGCGCCAGCCGCACTGTCGCCGCGTTCAGCGAACGAGCAAAGGCGTCGTCGAGGCGCACCCTGCCGTTATAGGTTCCGTCATAGTTCTCGGGTCGCCAATCGCCGATCTCGACAGGCGTATCCTGCAGGACATCGTCCCGCTGCCAGCCTTTTCTGAGGGCTGCGAAATACACGAACAGTTTGAAGGTCGACCCCGGCTGCCGCCGTGCCTGCACGGCCCGGTTATACTGGCTGGTCGCATAATCCCGGCCCCCGACCATTGCCACCACAGCACCGTCGAGCGTCATGGCCACCAGCGCGACCTCCTGGACCGCGCCGTCTGCCGTGTCGGTCATCTTCTCGGCAACGACCCGTTCCGCAAGCGCCTGCAACCTCGGTTGAAGGGTGGTCTTTGCCCGGACTGATCCCAGACTCGGGCCAACCATTGTGGAGGCCTCGCTGAGGATCCAGTCGGCGAACCAGCCACCACCCTCTCGGCTGGGCGCACTTGTGTTGGGTGTGGCCGGTGCGGTTTGCGCCGCCAGCGCCTCTTCCTGCGTCAGCAGGCCGGAATCGACCATGGCCCCGAGAACCACCGTGGCGCGGGCCTGCGCCTCTTCGAGGTTATGCAGGGCGTTGGCCCGCGACGGCGCACGGATGATGCCCGCCAGCATGGCGGATTCAGCAAGGGTCAGGTCGCTGACGGGTTTGTCGAAATAGGCAAGCGCCGCAGCCCCGATGCCGACCGCGCCACCACCAAAGTAGACGTTGTTCAGATAGCGCGTCAGGATCTCGTCCTTGGACAGCCGCGCTTCAAGCCGCAGCGCGACCAAAGCCTCGTCTGCCTTGCGCTTCATGGTGCGTTCGCTGGTCAGGAATTCGATCTTGGCCAACTGCTGGGTGATCGTGCTGCCGCCCTCCACCACGCCGTTTGCCCGAACGTTCCGCCAAGCCGCGCGGGCGATGCCTCGAAAGTCGATGCCGCCATGATCGAAGAACCGCCTGTCCTCGATGGCAACAACGCCGTTCACGAGATGATCCGGCAGATCCTCCCGCTCGGCCGGGGTGCCGCGCAATTCGCCCCGCAGCCCGATCAGCGTGCCGTCGGCGGCTTCCACAATGACGGCAGGTTCCGCCGCAGTTCGGTCGGTCGCAAGATCCAGTGGCACGGCATAGACCAGCCAGGCTAGCGCGCCGCCGCCGATCAGCAGGCAGGCCATGAAAACCGAAAGGGTAATCGCCAATACCCGCCTTCTTCGTCGGCGGGGCCGGTCGATGGGGGCAGTTGGTTCCGAGGGCCGATCCTGTGTCATGTCAGGTTTACTCTGTGGCGGGCCCATGGGCCGTGTTGCTGCCCACGGCGGATGGAGGGTTAATAAATGGCCTTGATCGCGATCCACTGACTGCGGTGAGCGAGGCGCGGCTCGACAAACCTCACCTCCCGCACGGGGCCGCCATGTGCCCGGATGCCGATCCGGGCGCTGGCTAATCAGTTGTCGGTGAACGCGCGGATCAGCTGCAGGAGCGCGTAATTTTCGGAACTGATCACCACGATCCGGTCGTTGACGATCGCGTAGCGTTGGCCATAGGGCAGCAGTGGCAGGTCATAGCGGCGGTAGTCGTCCAAAAAGATCAGATCGTCCAGCGGGATGACATCACCGATCCGGTCGCCGTTGCGCCACTCGTCGGTGGTGACGCCCTTCTTTGCCTGACCGGGCGGCACGCAGGGCGGGTTCTTCTTGGCAAGGCCCGGGGGGCAGTCCTTTGCATCCGCAAACGCAGCGTCGCTGTGCACGACCGGCGAGATGGCGAGGAAAGCGACGGCAAGAAGGCTGTGGGCGAGTTTCATACTGGATCCTGTGCTGAGAATAACACCCTGTAACCAACGAGGGCCGGTGTGGTTCCGCTCCTGCGCCAGCATAAGTTTCTACGTGTCGATGAGCGGGAAAGGCAATTGCCCCACCCCAAACGACCTGCGACGCAGCGAATGCCTTTTACGCACCGGCAAAACGTCCACTTAGAGTCAAAAATCCACACCGAGATGACGGGTCGGCTTGCCTCAGTGCGAGGATCACACGGAAAGTGTTCCGGTCGGATCCTTGCGCGATGACGAAACCGCTTTTCAGATTTGACGTCCCTGTTTGCTGACTCAAGGTGTACGGCGAACGAACGAGATCGTCTCCAGGTTTCCATAAGGAGACGCTGCACGGTCAAGTTGCGGACGGGGCGCCTCAGATTTACGGACATGGCCCCCTAGCCGCCGGTCGAGTTCGTTCTATGGTGCAAGGCTACTTCCCCAAAGTTGCATCTCCCTCAGTGCTAAAAGACTGCTCACTGTGGTAGCGATGCGAACATTACAGACGCTCGCCGTGCGAGACAGCCGCTGTTACCTGGGAAAATCGCGTTTCTATTGACGGATTCGATAATGAAAAGAGCTGTTCGCTACCTGACGCATCCACAAGTCTTGATTGATCCGGCGAAGGAGATCCAACACTGGTCCCTCAACAATGTGGGCCGGGCTCGGGTTGCCGCTTTGGCCGCGCGAATTGGTGCTCTTTCAGCAACGCAACGAGTGATCAGTAGCGCCGAAATAAAGGCATTGGAAACGGCCCGCCCACTCGCGACTGCCCTCGGAGTTTCACTGGAAATTCGCCCTGAGATGCATGAGAACGACCGTAGTGCTACGGGTTTCTTGCCACCGGACGAGTTCGAAAGGGTGGCAGACGCTTTTTTCGCCAATCCGTCACAAAGCGTGCGTGGCTGGGAGACCGCACGCGATGCGCAAAAGCGGATCGTCAATGAAGTTGAGGCGTGCTTGAGTCAAAGCACACAAGGTGATGTTCTGTTCGTGGGACACGGAGGCGTCGGCACTCTGCTTTTTTGCGCATTGTCCAGAATAGAGATAGATCGCCGTTATGACCAAGGTCACGGCGGTGGCGGATGCTGGTTCCAATTCGACATTGAGAGAAGGCAGCCGTTACGCGAATGGCAACCCATGGAGGCACTCGCGACCTGCACGTCGTGACCAGGTGATTTCCGGGCGAACTGGGGTCCGAATTGCGTTTTCAGTTTGTATTCTCTGCACATGAGGCTGTCAGCGAAATCACCGGAGGCAACGCGGAACCATTCCACCCGGCGGGGGCTTTCCATCCGATGAAGTGACTTGCTTGGGCTGCGCTTCGGTGGGTGCGGTTGACGTCGCCGAAAAGCCATTCAAGGACGCCCTGCAATGCCTGAGACGGAACCGTTCTTCGGGCTTTCTGCCGTTCATATCGTCATGACGGTGATCGGTGTCTCTGTCTTCACCGCCTATCTGCTGCCGCGCGTCCTGTTTCGTCGGGCGGCATCTTCCTCAGCAATCCTGATGATACTCGGCTTGCTCGCCTTCGCCTTCGTGCCGGGGATGCCGGCAGCACTTGATCCAACCACCGCGCCGCGTGTCTGGGAAATGACCAGCGAAGTTGCGGTGATCGTCGTGCTTTTCGCCACCGGATTGCGGATTGACCGGATTGGCGGCTGGCGCCAGTGGCGGCCGACGGTTCAGTTACTGCTGATCGCCATGCCTTTGACGATTGCGGCGCTGGCCGTGCTTGGCTGGGCCCTCGCCGGTATGACATTCGCAGGTGCGGTTCTGCTCGGCGCAGTGTTGTCGCCGACCGATCCCGTCCTTGCGGGCGATGTGCAGGTCGGCCCCCCTCTCGAGGGCCGCGAACATCCTGTGCGGTTCACCCTGACGGCGGAGGCGGGTCTGAACGACGGCCTTGCGTTTCCCTTTGTCTACCTTGGCCTGATACTGGCTTCGGCCAATTCGGATGGTTCGATCTGGTTCGGCGACTGGGTTCTGCGTGACGTGCTCTACCGGATTGCCGTTGGCGGTGCCGGGGGCGCATTGGTGGGCTGGCTTCTGGGCCGGGCGCTGTTTTCATCCTGGGGCAGCAGTGCCATCGAAAAGACCGGTCCAGGCGTGCTGGCGCTTGGCGCGGTGCTTTTGTGCTATGGCATCGTCGAGCTTGCGGAAGGCTACGGCTTCCTTGGTGCCTTCGCCGCGGGTCTGGTCTGCCGCCGTGTGCGGGAAGAGCATCATTTCCACAGGCGGCTGCACGCGTTCAGCGAGGCGGTGGAACATGCGCTGACGGCTGTGCTGCTCATCCTGCTTGGCAGCATTCTTCCGGCACTGTGGCCCGCGCTCGACTGGCGCCATTCCTTGATAGGTTTCGGTCTGCTTCTGGTCATCCGACCCGTCGTCGGCTGGCTGGCGCTGCTGGGGACCGCGCTTTCCTCGCGAGATCGATTGATCATTGGCTTTTTCGGGGTCCGCGGCATCGGTTCCGTCTATTACGTCGCCTATGCCACGGGCCACATGGAGTTCGTTAACGAAAACCAGCTCTGGGCCTTGGTGGCCTACACGATATTCGCCTCGGCACTGCTACATGGGGCGACAAGCTTTCTCGTTGACCGCTATGCATCGCGGTAACCGAACCCGCACAAAGTGAATGCTGCTTCCCGCCCTGTCCGTTGAAGATGCCGCAGTTGCGAACGGCAGAACATCACCATCGCTTGCGGCAAGCCGGACAAAAACCTCTGGTCAGAAAGGATGGTCAAATACGGTCGTTTTTGACCGCCCTCCCCTGCCCTACCGGATTTCAACGGGTTGACCCGGACAAAAACCCCTGACAAAACTTACGGCGTTCTGGGAGGTTTTCGTCCATGATTTTGGGATGCGCACGGGTCTGGACCAAGGACCAAAACCTCGATGGCCAGCACGACGCTCTCAAGGCCGCCGGAGCGAAACTATTTTGCAGACGCGATCACCGGAACCATCCGGGCCCGCCCGGAGCTGGACCGACTGCTGAAGGAAGTCCGTTCTGGGGACGTGGTCGTCGTCGCGAAGTATGACCGCCTGGCCCCGAGCCTGAAGACCCTTCGGACGAACCTGCACACGGGCCAAATTGACGATAAAATGCACCTTACGGCACTCAAGACAATCGCCGGCTTTCTGAATGCCAAGGGTGGAACCCTTTTGATCGGCGTCGCCGATAGCGGAGAAGTTCTCGGGCTCGATGCCGACGGCTTCCCGAACGAAGACAAAATGGGGCTGCACTTAGTCAACCTGATCAAGGACCGAGTGGGCGAAGTGTTCCTACCCTATGTTCACTACAGATTCGGAGATCAGGACGGAAAGCGAACATTAGTCGTCCGTTGCGATAAGGGTCCGAAACCGGCATTCGTGAAAGACAGCGGCAGCCAACGCTTCTTCGTCCGCGGCGGTGCCTCAAGTCAAGAACTGCAGGGCACGTCGGTCACCGACTACGTCAAGCAGCGCTTCGCTTAGGCTGGCTGAAACGGCTAGGTCACCGGCCACACTGCGCCGAGCCCACGCATTGGAGGGATTGCGACATCAAGACCGGACCAAATCGGCGGATCGTAACATCTGGCGTCTTTCTCCTACAGGAAGGCGAAAGGACTGCTTTAGGAAAGTTCCGCCAAGTGGACTTTTCGCAGCAGCCAGAAGCGGAACGCGACGTCATCCAACTATACGACTGGTACCGGTCATATCTTCAGTCTGAACAGTGGGCCCCAGATCACACAACGATCGAAACGAAGGCAAAATCCTTGCTGTCTGCGATAGATGGGCTGCTTTCAGCAATTCGTGCGTTCGAGAGCGTCGGCGAACCTAGCCAATCCCGACTAGAGTTCAACGAAGCAATCAGTGATTTGTTGCGCGACAGCGGCCTGGACCGTGCGGACATGAAGGAACTGTTCGAGAGCGTCAATTTCCCGCTCAATCAGCTCGGTTCATTTGTTAGAGTGATCAGAACGGAGCTTTCTGAGAGGCTCCACACCGAACGGCTTCACGTATCGTCTAGCGCTGAGATCCGTGCCGAATATTTCCGCAAACTGGACAGAGTGCTCGCACACCATGACCTCAACGATGGCGTGGGCCAGAACAGCACACTAAGCTTATCACGACCAAGCAGAAGCTACTCTCCCGTGATGAAGTTGAGGCAACCTATGGCATCTCCAAGCGGTTCCTGGAAATCGCCGCCTGCAAAGGGGGTGGTCCTGCCTTCGTGAAAGTTGGGCGCTTGACGCGCTACCGCGCTCAAGACATTGAAGACTGGATCACCCAACACCGCTTTTCCAACACCAGCCAGGCCGTGGTTAACAAGGGCCGGTTGTGATGAACCGCCATCCGAAGCTCCGCGGGCACAGCATGCGACCGGCGCAAAGCTATTCCCCGAAAGAAATATCCACGGCGTTAGACGTCGCCGAAACGACAGTTCGGTCTTGGATTCGTGAGGGTAAGCTTCCCGCCATGACCAACGGAAATCCGCACTTGGTCCTTGGATCTGATTTGGTGGTTTTCCTCGCAAAGAAAAGAAACAAGAAACCCCCACTGGCCGACGACCAGTTCCGCTGCATGCGTTGCCGTACCGCCCGGAAAGCTCTGGGCGGAATGGCGGACTTCAAAGCCACCTCAAGCCATCTCGGCCATCTGTCGGCGCTCTGCGAGGTATGCGGAACGATCATGTGCAAGGGCGCTGGCCTGAACAATTTGAAGCGACTGCAGACAGTGTTCGATCTGCGGTTCACTGACGCAACTGGGAATTATCCGATTCCTGGCGATGCCTCGTGAAACCGACAAATGAATGAGCAGGCAAAACACATGAAAAGCGCACGGAAATTTAATGAAGAAAACGAGCGGATCAAGCGCGCCTACTTGCGCTACCTTCGCAACGCTAAAGGTCACTCGGAGACTTCGGTCGCCAAATCAGCTGATGCAATTCTGCGCCTTGAGACGGTTGTCAACTTCAAATCCTTTGCCACGCTGAACATTGAGGATGCAGAGGCGTTCCGCGACCATCTTACCAACCATGTGACCGATAAGACTGGAAAGCCGCTGGCGGCAGTTTCGCGCGTTAACATGCAGGTCGTGGTACGCGCTTTTGTGCATTGGCTCGCGGATCAAAAGGGCTACAAGTCAAAAATCACGCACAGCTTCGCCGACTACTTTGGGCCTCTGAAAAAGGAACTGCGGGTCGCGCATGCTGGCCGACTGAAGCCCGCGGCAACGCCCGAACAGGCCGCCCACGCATTCAGACAGATGCCGACGTCGACGGTTTTTGAGCGCCGAGATCGTACGCTGTTTGCGTTCATGGTACTTACTGGTGCGCGCATCGACGCGGTGGCCTCCTTGAAGATCGGCCACGTCGATATGGTTGAGGGCTGCGTGTTTCAAGATGGCGCTGAAGTGCGGACGAAATTTTCCAAGACCTTTACGACCTGGTTCCTCCCGGTGGAGCAGGTGTACGAGGATTGTCTGGCGGACTGGATCAAAGAGCTCACCGAAGAACAGCTGTTCGGTCCGAGCGACCCCCTTTTCCCGAAACCCAAGATGCAAGTCTCGCCGACTGAGGGCTTTGAGATAGTTGGCCTCTCACGTGAACACTACAAGACTAACGATTCGCTCAGGAAGTTCATCAAACAGACGTTTACTGCCGCAGGTCTTCCCCCTTTTACCCCGCACCGCTTCCGCAACACGTTGGTGGAGATGAGCAATCGTTACGTGACCACGGCTGAAGAACTGAAAGCAGTTTCCATGAACCTCGGCCACTCCAGCGTTCAGATGACTGTAGATGGCTATGGCAAAATTTCCCCCCAGCGCCAGGGCGAGGTCATCAAGCAACTGCGCGCCAAAGTACGGAACGCGCAGTCCAAAACCTAATCAATCGAGGGAAGTTGGTCGTTAGCCACATAAGTGGATAAACACGAAGGCTCTTCCGGTGGTAGCCTGGTGGTAGCCCGCAAGAAACCGCAGGCAACCACCATATGGCTATCCATTTGATTTTTATGGTACAGCTTGCCCGGCTCGAACGGGCGACCCCCAGATCCACAATCTGGTGCTCTAACCAACTGAGCTAAAGCTGCACTTGCGGGCCATTTAGCCCCGCGGGACGGCGATTGCAAGGGGATGATTGCCTTTCTGCGGATGCATGCCCTTGCCAGCGGACCTGTCCCGCGTTACGCCAAAAGACCAAAGCCAAAGGGACGACCATGGGCATCGACAAGCAAAGCGACATCGCCGCGAACATCCAGATCGGGCCAACCTCGCTCGGGATGGTCCGCATCTACATCGAGGCGGATGGCGGCGTGGAATTGCCGCTGGACTTTGATCCCGAAGAGGCGGACGAGATCGCCGAAGAATTGCGCGCCGCCGCCGAAGCCGCCCGCGCCATGGGGAACGGCAAGCCGGGACCAAAGCGCCGCTGACAGGCGGCGGACGGTTGCGCCGCCCCTTCCCCTGCCTGATCTTTCGCAGAAAAATCGCACGCCCTTAGCCCAAAACAAACCCCGGATCGCGCAGCGCGTGCAGGCGCGTTGCGGCGTGGCGGGCGAATTTCTGCACCATCACCTTGCGCCGGGTGGGGGGCAGCGGCGTGTCCGGCCCCAGTCGAACAATCTCGGCGTCATACGAATCGGCAAGGATCAGGCCGGTGCCCTGCGGCAGCAGGTCGGTCGGAAAATCTGCATCAACCGCCCAGAAAAAGCGGTCACACCATTCCAGATAGCCCTGCCATTTGCGATCCGTCACATAATCCACGCGACCCGATTTGCATTCGATCACCCACACCTCTCCTCTGGGGCCAAGCGCCATGACATCGACGCGCAGGCCCGGTGTGGGCACCAATTCCTCGACCGTGACGAAATCCAGCCCCCGCAGCGCCCGGCACACCCCCCGCGCAAGGCGTTGGCCGGGGGTCGGGGGAATGGGTGTATCCAGCATCGGGTCCATCGCAGAATCATGAACGAAGGATGAACATCTGTCCAGCCCTGCGCCGCGTTCCATCAACGCTCTTGCCCCGGCCCCCCACTGTCCCTATCTGTTGGGGTGGCGGGTTCTGCTCTTCACGTGAGTGGCACTTTTCCAGTGGCCGATAAGCAAACGCATGGCGGCTGGCTCTGCCGGGATCCAGGTCCCGGTATCTGGCTACCACCTGAGACCTCTGGCTCTCGGGAAAATCACGCCGACCACGGCTGCTGCGGGCCCGCCACCCTGCACACTATCAAAAAAAGGTCAGGGCGGTTTCCCGCGCTGACCTTTTTGCTTGGATACAAACGTGCCTTAGCGCTGACGTGGTTTGCCCTTGGCAGCGGTCACCGTAACCGGGATCGGCGTCAGGCGCATCAGTGTGCCGCCACGCGGAGTTTCGTCCCGTTCGGCCATGCCCATGATGCGGATGGCGAACTGAACCGCAGAAAAGACGACGCCATTGAACATCACCATCATCGCAGCCGCGACCCAGCCCATGTCCGACCCAAGGATCAGGTGGCGCAATCCCGCGACGTCAAGCGCCACAAGGCTGACGACAAAGACCACGGCCAGCGCAAAGCCGACGGCGATGCTACTGATGTAAAGGTGGATGAGTTTGGGCATAGTGTCCTCCGGGGGCTTGAGTGACAGCTTAGCCCCTTGTCGGGGCACTGCCACAGCCATTTTGCCGCAGGTCGGGTTCCCGCACTGTGTCGGGCATGGCCAAAAGCCGCCTAGAACGCCTCGGGCCTGGTTTCGCGCGCCATGTGGTCAAGCACGGCATTGACGAACTTCGGCTCTTTCCCGTCGGGGAAGAATGCCTTGGCGACATCGACATATTCGTTGATCACCACCTTGGGCGGCGTCACCATTCCCGACAACTCGCCACCCGCCGCGCGGAACAGTGCGCGCAGAACCGGGTCGATCCGGTCAATCGGCCATTTCGCCACGAGTGCGCGGTCGGTCATCTGGTCGATCTTGGCCTGCCAGTTGACGGCGTGGCCCACAACATCACGGAAATGGGTCACGTCGCCTTCGGCCATCTCGTCGCCGTCATAGACCGCGCCAAAGCGATGCGTCTCGAACTCTCGTACAATCGTCTCGACGGTTTGCCCGCTGCTTTCCATCTGGAATAGCGCCTGCACGGCATAAAGCCGCGCCGCAGATCGCATCTGTTTTTTCTCTGCCTGCGTGGTCATGCGCGGAACCCGATCCCCTTTGTCTGGCCCGCCCACTTGCGCGAAAGCGCGATCAGATGCAAGGCCGCCGCTGCCGCCCCGCCCCCCTTGTTCTGGGCTGACGGATCAGCGCGCACTTCGGCCTGGGGGCGGTTTTCCACCGTGAGGATGCCGTTGCCAATGCAGGCTCCCTGCAAGCCAAGCAGGCTGATGGCGCGGCTGCTGTCATTGCAGACGGTATCGTAATGTGTCGTCTCGCCCCGGATGACGCAGCCCAGTGCCACATAGCCGTCATAGCTGGTCTGCCGTTCGGCCAGCGCGATGGCGGTCGGCACCTCAAGCGCGCCGGGCACTTCGATCACATCGACCACTGCCCCGGCCTGTGTGGCGGTGGCCTTGGCCCCGGCGATCAGGTTGTCCGCGATGTCGCGGTAATAGGGGGCCACGACGATCAACAGTTTGACAGGCCGATCAAAGGTCGGCAGCGGCAGGGTGTAGTGCGTTTCAGATCCGGCCATCTTACGCCTCCGTGATTGGCTGGGTGCCGGTGATGGACAGGCCATACGCCTCTAGCCCGACAACCTTTGGCGCTTTGGAATTGGACACCAGCGTGATTTCGGACAGGCCCAGCGCAGACAGTATCTGCGCGCCAAGCCCGTATTGCCGCAACGTCTGTGGCGATGCCTCGTCGTCGGACGCCAGTTTCATCGACACGTCGCGCAACAGGACAACCACGCCACGCCCTTTTTCGGCAATCAGCTGCATCGCGCCCTGCAATTCGTGCGCATGGGCCGGGTTGATGCCCAAGACATCCTCCAACGGGTTCAGCGCGTGCATCCGCACCAGAACGGGTTCTGCCGATGTCAGATCGCCCTTGGTCAGCACGACATGTTCGGCGCCTTGGGTTTCGTCGGCAAAAATCCGCATCAGCCAATCGCCGCCATAGGCCGAGGTGACGTGTTTCACAGACTTCTCGTTCACCAGATTGTCGTGGCGGCGGCGATAGGCGATCAGGTCGGAAATCGTGCCGATCTTCAGCGCGTGGCGTTGCGCGAATGAAATCAGATCGGGCAGACGCGCCATGGTACCGTCGTCGTTCATGATCTCGCAGATCACGCCGGACGGGTTCAACCCGGCCAGACGGCTGACATCCACCGCAGCCTCAGTATGGCCCGCGCGCACCAGCACGCCCCCGTCGCGCGCGCGCAGCGGAAAGATGTGACCGGGCGAGGCGATGTCCTGTGGCCCCTTGGTCGGATCGATCGCCACAGACACGGTCAGCGCGCGGTCGGCGGCCGAGATGCCTGTGGTCACGCCTTCGCGCGCCTCGATCGACAGGGTGAAGGCGGTTTCGTGACGGCTGGAGTTCTTGGGGCTCATCAGCGGCAGGCCAAGGGCATCGACGCGCGCGGCGGGCATCGCAAGACAGATCAGCCCGCGCCCGTGGGTTGCCATGAAGTTGATGGCCGATGGCGTGCACATCTGTGCCGGGATCACCAGATCGCCCTCGTTTTCGCGGTCCTCGTGATCGACAAGGATGAACATCCGCCCGTTGCGCGCATCCTCGATGATGTCTTCAATCGTGGAAATCGCGTCGGAATAGTCGCTCTTTGACTGGCTCATGATCCGTCTCCCGCAGTATGTGCCTTGGCCTTAGCGAATGTGCGCGCCAAAGGCCAGAGGCGGGTGATCTTGCACGGATGCAGACAGGCTGTGCGGCACGGCAAGGCGTGGCGGATTCTTGTGGAGCGGCGGACAAATCAGACTGGCTGAACCTGCGATATGATCCAAACCCCGGCCCCCCGCGTTTCACAACAAATGGAGGTGTGCATGCAGGCCCTTGTCATCGGTGCCTCGGGCGGCATCGGCACCGCCTTGTGTGCGGCCCTTGTCACGCGCGGCGATGCCGTCACCCGCCTGTCAAGGCGCGAGACGGGCTTTGATCTGACGGACGAGGACAGCATTGCGCGCGCCCTTGGAGCACTCGATACGCCGTTTCACACCATCCTTGTCGCCACCGGCGCGCTGGAAATTGGCGGCGACCGGCCGGAAAAATCGTTGCGCGCCCTGACCCCGGATGCGTTGGCGCGGCAGTTTGCGGTCAATGCCATCGGCCCGGCACTGGTGCTGAAACACGCGCTGCGTCTGATGCCCCGCGACCAACCCGCGCGTTTCGGTGTGCTGTCGGCGCGTGTCGGGTCGATCACCGACAACCGTCTGGGGGGCTGGTATTCCTATCGCGCTGCAAAGGCGGCGTTGAACCAGTTGATCCACACCGCCGCGATCGAGGTGGCGCGCACCCACCCGCAGGCGGTCATCGCCTGTCTGCACCCCGGCACGGTCGCCACCGCCTTTACCGCCGCCTATGCAGACAGCCACCCCACCGTGCCCGCAAGCACCGCTGCGGCAAATCTGATCGCTGTGCTGGATGCAATGACCCCCGCCGACAGCGGCGGATTTTACGACTGGGCCGGCAAGCCCATCCCCTGGTGACGCGCCCCTTGCGCTATTCGTCGCGAAAGTGCCCGGCCAGCGCCCGCGCGCTGTGGGTCAGCAGGGACAGATCGACCCCTACGGCGGTAAAGGTCGTTCCCCATTCGATGCACTGGCGCGCAAAGTCACGGTCCAGCGTCAGGACACCGGCAGGCTTGCCCGCCGCCGTGATGGCGGTGATGGCGGCATGTATTGCCGCGACCACATCCGGGTGGGCAGGGTTTCCCAGATGCCCCATCGACGCCGCCAGATCGGCAGGCCCGATGAACATCGCATCCACCCCGTTCACTGCGGCGATCTCGGGGATGCGGGCAATCGTGTCATGGGTTTCCACCTGAACAATCAGGCACAATTCCTCTTCCGCGCGGACATGATAGTTCGGAACCAGTCCGTAGATATTGGCCCGCGTCATGCCCGCAACGCCGCGGACGCCGCGCGGCGCATAGCGCATGGCAGCCACCGCCGCCCGCGCCTCGAACGCGGTTTGAACGTAAGGGATCATCAGGGTCTGCGCCCCCAGATCCAGCAACCGCTTGATCAAGACCGTGTCGTTGCTGGCGGGCCGGACAACGGCGCTGGTGCGATAGGGTGCCACGGCCTGCATCATCCCCACCGTGTCGGGCACGTCGGTCAGGGAATGTTCGGTGTCGATCACCATCCAGTCGAACCCCGCCGTCGCCAGCGCCTCGACCGCGATGGGACCGGGAATGGTGTTCCATATGCCGATTTGCTGCCGGCGGTCCTGCAAGGCCCGCTTGAAGCGGTTGACGGGCATCATTTGGCGCCGACCAGCCCCGCCATCCGGCGCAGCGCAAGCAGATACCCCTCTGTCCCGAACCCGGCGATCACCCCATCCGCGCGCAGACTGACATAGGAATGATGACGAAACGCCTCGCGCTGATGGACGTTCGAGATATGCACCTCAAGCACCGGGCCATCGAACGCCTTCAGCGCATCCAGAATGGCCACCGACGTGTGGGTATAGGCGGCAGGGTTGATGATGATACCTGCCCCTTTGGACCGTGCCTCGTGCACCCAGTCGATGATCTGCCCTTCGTGGTTCGACTGGTGAAAGCGGATCGTCAGACCCAGATCCTCGGCCAGCGCGCCGCAGGCCTCGGCCACGTCGTCCAGCGTCTGGTGGCCGTAGATTTCGGGTTGGCGCAGGCCAAGCAGATTAAGGTTCGGCCCGTTCAGAATGTAGATCGGTTTCGCCACGATTATCCCCGCTGATACTCAATACGAAAAACATTAATGGTGTTGTTCGGAATTGGCGATAGGATGATTGCACACGTCCTGGGCGTGTGCATAGCCAAATCATGCAAGCAGGGCGTGTATTTTCCGGGGTTCCCAAAAAAGGGTTGGCGCTCACCGTGCCCGGTCAGGGGCACCCCCCGCGGGAGCCGTGCAGGGGTGGTTCGTCAGAACCGGATGAGCGCCCAGTTGGCCACGTCGTAAGACCGTCCCGTCACGCCACCTTTTCAAGCGCCACCTCTGGGGTGATCCCAAGGGCATGGCACACGTCTCGCGACAGGTGGGGGCGGTTCAGCGTGTAGAAATGCAGGTCTTCCACGCCTTCGGTCAAAAGGGTGTCGCACAGTTCGGTGCACAGGGCGGTGGACAGCAACTCTTCGCGCCCGTCGCGCGTGGCGGCGACATAGGCCTCGTCCAGCCAGTGCGGGATTTGCGCGCCACAACGGGTGGCGAATTTCTTGACCCCGGCCCAGTTCTCGATGGGCAGGATGCCGGGGATGATCGGGGCGGTGATGCCCTCTTTGGCGCACAGATCGCGGAACCGCAGGAACGTCTCTGCCTCGAAAAAGAACTGTGTGATGGCCGATGTCGCCCCGGCATCGATCTTGCGCTTCAGCCAGCGCACATCGGCCAATGTGTCGGCGGCGTCGGGGTGGGGTTCGGGATAGGCACCGACGCGCAGGGTGAACTTGCTGGTGGCGGCCAAAGCCTCGATCAGGTCCACGCTGCTGGCAAAGCCGTCCGCATGGGGGGTAAAGCGGTCCGCCCCTTTGGGCGCATCGCCGCGCAGCGCGACAATCTCGGTCACGCCCGCGTCGGCATAGGCGGCGGCGATGTCCAGCGTCTCGGCCCGGGTCGCATCGACACAGGTCAGGTGTGCCGCGACGTTCAGCCCGTAATTCAGCGCGATGGCCGAAACCGCCTCGTGCGTCAGCTTCCGCGTCGCGCCGCCTGCGCCATAGGTTACCGACACGAAGGCCGGTTTCAGCGGGGCCAGCATCTGCACCGTTTCCCACAGCCGGAACGACGCCTCCAGCGTCTGCGGCGGAAAGAACTCAAAGCTGATGCGCGGTGCGGACATGGGACAACTCCTGCTTTTCTTGTCCCTCTTGTCTCGCAAATGACGATGTGAGACAAATTCATAATACTCATCATCAACATGAGGCTGACCACATAATGCATCTGGAGTTTCGCCATCTCCGCACCATCCGCGCCATCCATCAGGCGGGCGGCCTGCAACGGGCCGCCGATATCCTGAACATGACGCAAAGCGCGCTGAGCCATCAGGTCAAGGGGCTGGAGGAACAGGCCGGGGTAGAGCTGTTCGTGCGCCGGTCCAAACCGATGCGGCTGTCGGCGGCGGGCCTGCGGATGCTGAAGCTGGCCGAACGCATCCTGCCCGAGATCGACGCGCTGGCCGAAGAATTCCGCGCGCTGAAATCGGGCAAGACGGGTCGGCTGCACATCGCCATCGAATGTCACGCCTGTTTCGACTGGCTGTTCCCGGTGCTGGAACAGTTCCGTCACGCCTGGCCCGAGGTGGATGTGGACATCCGCGCCGGATTGGCCTTTGACGCCCTGCCCGCCCTGCTGCGCGAAGAGGTGGACCTTGTCATTTCTTCCGACCCGGTCGATCTGGGCGGCGTGGTGTTCAACCCGCTGTTCGACTACCACCCCACCTTTGTTGCAGGCGCACAAAACCCGCTGGCCGCAAAAGACTGGATCGGGGCCGAGGATTTTCGCGATCAAGTGTTGATCACCTACCCCGTCAGCCGCGACAAGCTGGACGTCTTTACCGAACTTCTGACGCCGGCCAAGGTTGAACCGCGCGGGCAGCGCCCGGTGGAACTGACTGCCGTGATCCTGATGCTGGTCGGATCGAACCGGGGCGTGTCAGTCCTGCCAGACTGGGTGTTGCGCGACGTGCGCAGCAACGCGGACTATGTGACCCGCCCCCTGGGGCCGAAAACCATCACCAAGCGCCTTTATGCAGCCACGCGGGACGAGGACGCGACCAAACCCTTCATGGCGCATTTCCTGAAACTGGGCCGGTCGGAACCGGTGAAATTGCAGCGGGTATAGGCGTATTTCCTGCAATCAGCCTCTGACGGGTCAGGACGCAGGGAACACACAGCGGACAGGCCCCACAAGGCCCCCGCTGCGCCCTGCGCCCTACCCCCTTTCCTTCGCGGCGTCTGGCGTGTAGATCAGCCGCCTTGAACGCAAGGAACCGGAACCCATGCAGGGCAGTGCCAACCTCAACCTGATGATCAAGACCGCCCGCAAGGCCGGTCGCGCCCTTGTGAAAGACTTCCGCGAGGTCGAACAGCTTCAGGTGTCCAGCAAAGGCCCGGGTGATTTCGTCACCAAGGCCGACCGCGAGGCAGAGCGGATCATCAAGACCGATCTGCTGGGTGCCCGCCCGACCTATGGCTGGGTCGGCGAAGAAACCGGCGCGCAGGACGGGGTTGACCCGACGCGCCGCTGGATCGTGGATCCGCTGGACGGCACCACGAACTTTCTGCACGGCATGCCGCATTGGGCGGTGTCCATCGCCCTGGAACACAAGGGCGAGATCGTGTCGGCGGTCGTGTTTGACGCCGCCAAGGACGAGATGTTCGTGGCCGAAAAGGGCGCAGGCTGCTGGCTGAACGAAAGCCGCCTGCGCGTGTCGGGCCGCCGCAACATGGTGGACGCCGTGTTTGCCACCGGCGTGCCGTTCGGCGCGAAACATACCCTGCCCGCGACCTTGCAGGATCTGGCCCGCTTGATGCCCGCATGCGCCGGGGTGCGGCGCTGGGGGGCGGCCTCGCTCGATCTGGCCTATGTCGCGGCGGGCCGCTTTGACGGCTATTGGGAGCGCGAGCTGAACGCATGGGATATCGCCGCGGGCATCCTGCTGGTGCGGGAAGCGGGCGGGTTTGTCTCGGCCATCCGCGAAGGCGACGATCCCTTGGAAAAAGGCGCAGTGATCTGCGCGAACGAGCCGCTGTTCGAACCCTTCCGCAAGATCATCCGCGGCTGAACTGCGGCAGACAGGGCGCGGTGCGCCTGTCGCAACCCCCGGGGGTTTCACACCCCCGGACCCCCGTGGGATATTTAGAAAACAGATGAAGATGGCAGGTCGGCATCGCGGACGACCCGGTCACCTGCGCCGGTTGATCCGGGGCACGGACGATTTCGCGGTCAGCGGATAAACCGTGCCGGGATGCGGCGGTTGGCCGTGGGTGCGCCCCCAGAAAGCGGTGCCGCCAAGGCGCAGCCACAAGGGAATGGCCAACACCAGCCCGGCCACGAACCCGCCCGCATGCGCCCAATAGGCAACCCCACCCATGTCCCCGGGCATGGCAAGCCCGTTGAAGAGTTGCAGCCCGAACCACAGGCCGAGCATGATCCAAGCCGGAACCGGAAACACCCGGATGAAGATCACGATGATGAACAGCACATCGACCCGGGCGCGCGGGAACAGCAACAGATACCCCCCCATCACCCCGGCAATCGCGCCGGAGGCGCCCACCATCGGCACCTGACTGGCCGGGTCCGCCCCCATCTGCAACCCCGCCGCCGCAAGGCCCGAGGCAAGGTAGAACCCGGCAAAGCGGACGTGCCCCATCTCGTCTTCCAGATTGTCACCGAATATCCACAAAAACAGCATGTTGCCGATCAGATGCATCCAGCCGCCGTGCAGGAACATCGACGTCAGGAACGTGTAATACCCGTCACCAAAGGTGATGCGCGCGGGCACCAGACCCCAGTTCAGAAAGAACCACGCAAGCTGGTCTTCCGACGTAATCGTAAGCCAATAGGACAGGAAGACCGCGATGTTAACCGCGATCAGCGTCCATGTGAAATAGGGCGTGCCGCCCGAAGGGTTGTGGTCGCGGATCGGGAACATGGGGCCAGCCTTTCCGATCCGCGTCACGGCGTCAAGCGCAGGGGCAAACGCAGCGGCGCGTCACCCCTCGGACACCTGCGCCAGCAACTGCGCATTGCCGCCCGACGCCGTGGTGTCGATGCAGACATGCCGTTCCAGCCGGGCGTGGGCCGCATCGGGCATCCCGCCGATCAGCGGCAGGATCGGGCCTGGGCGCAAGGCCAACGCTTGGGCGTAAGCGCGCCCCTGCTCTGCGCCGCCCCACCAGATCGCACCCGCAATCCCCAGCAAGGTGGTCAGGGCGGCGGCATCCAGCCCCGGCACGGCGATGCCGACCCCGCCCAGCGCACGGATTGCGCCCACCTGTTCGGCGGCAGCGACGGCGGAGGGGCCAAGGCACAGCACCGGACCCCGCGCGACCGTGGTCAGGCGGTTTGATTCGCCCGTGGGGCCGGGCAGATCGTGGCTGACAGGACCGGGTGCCGCATGGGGACCACGCAACAGCTGCGCTGCGGCATCCGCCGTTATGGGCGCATCGTCAGCCTGCGTTGGGGCCACGCGCTGCACGGTAAAGCGATGCAGGTACTCTGGCCCGCCCGCCTTTGGCCCGGTGCCGGACAACCCCTCGCCGCCAAAGGGCTGGCTGCCGACCACGGCACCGATCTGGTTGCGATTCACATAGGTGTTGCCGACGCGCAGCCGTTCGACAATCCGCTGCACGCGGTCGTCGATCCGTGTGTGCAGCCCGAAGGTCAACCCATAGCCCGTGGCATTGACCGCATCGATCACCGCGTCGATCTCGGTCGCCTTGAAGGTGGCGATGTGCAGCACGGGGCCGAAGATTTCGCGTGGCATGGCCTCGATGCCCTTTACGCGGATCACCGTGGGGGGGATGAAGGTGCCTGTGGCGGGTGCGGCCAGTTCCTTCAGCACGCGCCCTTCGGCCCGCGCCGCGTCAATGTAGGCGCGGATGTCGGCCTGTGCGTCGGCATCGATCACCGGGCCGGTGTCGGTGGCCAGATCCCACGGATCACCGGGGGCCAGATCGTCCATCGCGCCAAACAGCATCTCTGACACGGTATGGGCTACGTCGTCCTGCACATAAAGGCAGCGCAGGGCCGAACAGCGTTGCCCTGCCGACTGAAAGGCCGAAGCAAGGATGTCGCGCACCGCCTGTTCGGGCAGGGCCGTGCTGTCCACCAGCATCGCATTCAACCCGCCGGTTTCGGCGATCAGCGGCGCGTCGGGCGCAAGATTGGCCGCCATCGCCTTGCGGATCAGCAAGGCGGTGTCGGTCGATCCGGTAAAGGCCACACCATCCACGCGCGGGTCAGCGGTCAGGGCCGCGCCAACCGTCGCCCCGTCGCCCGGCAGCAGTTGCAGCGCGGTCATGGGCACACCTGCCCGGTGCAGCAGATCGACGGCCAGCGTGGCGATCAACGGCGTCTGTTCGGCAGGCTTTGCCAGCACCCCATTGCCAGCAGACAGCGCGGCGGCAATTTGCCCGGTAAAGATCGCCAACGGAAAGTTCCACGGGCTGATGCAGACAAATCGCCCGCGCGCAGGATGCGTCAGGCCCGCAGCGCCGGTGGCGTAGTAGCGCAGGAAATCCACCGCCTCGCGCAGTTCCGACACGGCGTCGGCCAGCGTCTTTCCCGCCTCGCGCGCAAGAAGGGCGAAGATCGGGCCGAACTCTGCCTCATAAAGATCGGCGGCGCGCATCAGCACCTCGGCGCGCTGGGGGGCGGCGGCGGCCCAGGGTTCGGCCAGACGCAGCGCCGTTTCCACATCCGGGGTGGCGGCGGGGGTGACATGGCCCACCAGCGCGCCGGTCGCCGGATCGCGGACGTCGTGGCGCACGCCGCCCACCGGCCTGCCTGCGATGCGGGGGCCTGCGTCAAAGATCGCCGTGTGATGCGGGGCGCGGGCCGCATCGATGGCGGCAAGATCGGTAGCGTCCGTCAGATCCCAGCCGCGCGAATTGGGTCGGGGGGCGAACAGCGCTGGCCCTGCCGGAATGGCGGGATTGACCGCACCCATCCCCTCTATCGCGGTAAGGGGGCAAGCGGCGACCGCGGCGGGGGGCACCTCTTCATTGACGATCTGGTTGACGAAGCTGGAGTTTGCACCGTTTTCCAGCAACCGCCGCACCAGATAGGCCAACAGGTCGCGATGCGCACCGACGGGGGCATAGATGCGGCAGCGCGTGCCGTGATCGGTCAGAACGATGTCATGCAGGCGTTCGCCCATGCCATGCAAACGCTGGAATTCGAACGCGGTCTTGTCGGTCGCCATGTCCAGAATAGCCGCGACCGTGTGCGCGTTGTGGGTGGCGAATTGCGGATAGATGCGGTCTGTCATCCCCAACAGCTTTTTCGCATGGGCGATATAGCTGACATCCGTTGCCTGCTTGCGGGTAAAGACGGGGAAAGAGGTCAGGCCCAGAACCTGCGCCCGCTTTACCTCGGCGTCCCAATAGGCGCCTTTGACCAGCCGCACCATGATCTTGCGATCCAGCCGCGTGGCCAGCGCGTGCAGCCAGTCGATGACGGCCCCCGCGCGACGGCCGTAAGCCTGCACCACGACGCCAAAGCCGTCCCACCCCGTTAGCGCGGGGTCTTGCAACGTGGCCTCGATCACCTGCAAGGACAGGGTCAGGCGGTCCGCCTCTTCGGCGTCGATGTTGAAGCCCAGACCCGCCGCCTTTGCCAAACCAGCCAGCGCGCGCACCCGGGGCACCAGTTCCTCCATCACGCGGGCGCGTTTGGCGACCTCGTACCTCGGGTGCAGGGCGGAAAGTTTCACCGAAATGCCGGGGTTGGTGCGGATGTCGCGGGTGGTGGCCGCAGCAGCGATGGCGGTGATCGCCTTGGAATAGGCCAGATGGTATCGCCGGGCGTCGCCTTCGGTGCGGGCCGCCTCTCCCAGCATGTCATAGCTGTAGGTGTAGCCCTTGGCTTCAAGTTCTGTCGCGCGCTTCATCGCAAGGTCGATGGTTTCTCCCAGCACAAAGTTGCGCCCCATTTCCTTCATCGCGCGGGCGACGGCGGTGCGGATGACGGGTTCCCCCAACCGCTTGACCGCGGCCCGCAGGTGCCCGACGACGCCCGGTTCGCGGTCTTCCAGCACCTTGCCGGTCAGCATCAGCGCCCAGGTGGACGCGTTGACCAGACTGGAGGCTGACCGCCCCAGATGACGCCCCCAGTCGGACGGGGCGATCTTGTCCTCGATCAGGGCATCCATGGTTTCGGCGTCCGGCACGCGCAACAGCGCCTCGGCCAGACACATCAGGGCGATGCCTTCTTCGGTGGACAGGCCGTATTCGGCCAGGAACACCTCCATCAACCCCGGCTTCACCGAACGGCGGATGCGCGTCACCAGATCGGCCCCGGCGGCGGTGATCCGGGCGCGCGTCGGCGCATCAAGATCGGCCTGCGCGATCAGGGCGCGGACCAGCGCGCCCTCGTCCGCAAGGCTGGCTGTTTCGATGGTGGACCAGGCGGTGTCAAAGCTGTCGCGGGGCATGGGGGCATCCTGTTGAGGTGCCCCCATGATAGCGCGGAACGGATCGGCGTTCTTCCCGATTATCGCCCATCCAACAGGCCATTGGCCTGATTAAATCGCAATTTTCCAGCCAAACGCCGGATACAGCCGCCGATCAAAGGCGGATCACAGAAAGAAGTCGCCGGCCCCCAATGAGGCGACGCCAACCAACCTCAGACTGAAATCCGCGACCCGGTCGCCGTTCACATCGGCAAACACCAGCATGTCCGCGCCGACGTCCTGATACCAGACGCCGTTCTTTGTGGCCTTGGTGCCACCCCAGACAAACACCTGATTGCCCGCTTTCGCGGCATTGGCGTCAATGCCGATAAGGTCGATGTCATCCACCCGCGTGCGGAAATCCCGCACCGTGTCGCGGCTTGCACCCGCGCTGCTGTCCGCTGTGGTGGAAAAGATGAACACATCGCGGCTGCTGTCGATGCCGCCCGACAGGATATCCGTGCCCGTGCCCCCGTGCAGACGGTCGGCCCCGGTCCCACCCCGGATGATGTCATTGCCAGACCCGCCAGCGATGGTGTCGTTGCCCGCAAATCCGTCGATGGTGTCATTGCCCGCGTAGGACCGGATCAGATCGTTGCCGTCGGACAGAAAGAACGTGTCTGCTTTTGAGAAAGCCTGCACCATCAGCGCTGCGTCATCCGCCGTGCCGGATGTCAACCGCGCCCTTTCGACAGCGACCGCCGAAAGGCTGACCCCGACCGCACCCCAATACGTGTCCCCATCCATGGACCCATCAACAAGCATCGTAACAGTGCCCGCTGTCATTGCGTTTGTGCGCGTGTCAAAGCGTATGCCGGTCCCGATAATCCCAAAGACACTTTCACCGCCGTCATAGCGCAGGGCGACCATGTCTACGACAGCGCCGTCCATCTCGACGTTATCGCCAAATCGTATAGCGTCGGACGACCGATACAGGCTGTACAGACTAAATGTGTCCATATTCACGGGTACTTCGGCGTAAAAATCGGCCATGCCATCACTCTTTACTGAATCTCGACTGTTTGCACTATACCCGCACTGGTTGCGCAAGCAATCCCCACTATCCTAAAACGTCGCCCTGTGCAGACCCGTTTTGCGTCCCTATGATCCCGCAAGACGCCCTGACCCGAGGACACGATGGCCGATCCGCACCCCAGCCTGGACCGTTTCGATCATGCCATCCTGCGCGAACTGGCTACCGACGGGCGCGTCAGCGCGACCGAACTTGCCCGCCGCATCGGGCTGTCGAAATCGCCCGTGCAGGCGCGCATCAAACGGCTGGAGGATGCAGGCGTCATCACTGGCTACCGCGCCCTGCTGGACCCGATCCGCATGGGCCTTGCCCACGTCGCCTTTGTCGAGGTGCGCCTGTCCGACACGCGCGAAGCCGCCCTTCAGGCGTTCAACAAGGCCGTGCTTGCCATCCCCGAGGTGGAACAGTGCCACATGATCGCCAGCCGGTTCGACTATCTGCTCAAGGTGCGCACCGCCGATATACAGGAGTATCGCCGCGTTCTGGCCACTGGCATATCGGCGCTGCCGCATGTCGCCTCTACCTCGACCTATGTGGCGATGGAGGCGGTGAAGGAACTCTACTGACCGCACCCACCCTGCGCTGGCGAACGCCCCCTGCGCCCTGACGCAGGGTGTGGGCGGCCTGTATCGGCCCTATGTTCCCCTTACATGAAGCGGAGAATGGACATGGGTTTGTTGGTAGGTGGCGCGTGGCAGTCGGGTTGGTATGACACCGGATCATCCGGCGGCGCGTTCGTGCGCAGTCAGGCAACATTTCGCGACTGGATCACGCCAGACGGCGCGGCCGGACCATCCGGCAAGGCCGGGTATGCCGCGGAATCCGGGCGCTATCACCTCTATGTCTCGCTTGCCTGTCCGTGGGCGCATCGCACGCTGATCTTTCGGACGATCAAGGGGCTTGCCCCCCATATCGGCGTTTCGGTCGTGCATCCCGACATGCTGACCGATGGCTGGACCTTTGCCACCGATTTTCCCGGGACAACGGGGGATGATCTGTTCGCCCTGCCCTTTCTGCGCGACATCTACGCCCGCGCCTTGCCCGATGTGACCACCCGCGTCACCGTGCCGGTGCTGTGGGACAAGGAAACCGGCAGCATTGTCAGCAACGAATCCTCGGAAATCATCCGCATGTTCAATTCGGCCTTCGACAGGCTGACCGGCAACACCGATGATTACTGGCCCGACCCGCTGCGAGACGGGATCGCGGCGATGAACACCCGCATCTATGACACCATCAACAACGGCGTCTACAAGGCCGGTTTCGCCACGGCCCAAGGCCCGTATGACCGCGCGGTCCATGCGCTGTTCGCCAGTCTGGACTGGCTGGAGGCGCACCTTGTCACTCACCGCTGGCTGATGGGCGACACCCTGACCGAGGCGGATTGGCGGCTTTTCACCACCCTGATCCGGTTCGATCCGGTCTATCACCTGCATTTCAAATGCAACCGGCGACGGATCGTGGATTACCCCAACCTCTGGGCCTATACGCGGGCGATGTATCAATGGCCGGGTGTCGCGGAAACGGTCGATCTGGCCCAAATCGTGCGCCACTACCACTATAGTCACGAGACGATAAATCCGCACCGGATCATCCCGATCAACCCGGTTCTCGATTACCTTGAACCACACGGGCGATAGCCATCAGGCGATGACCAGTAGCCGCTGTGGGAGTCGAACCCACACGCCCTTGCGAGCAACGGATTTTAAGTCCGGTCTGTCTACCATTCCAGCAAGCGGCCACTGATCACCGTCATAGTTGCGCGGCCTTCGCGCCTCAAGCGGCAATCTGCACAAGGCTGCCCAAGGTCTGCCGCGCAAATGCCAAGGTCGCGCGATCCTCCTTGGAGCAGGGGGCTTTGCCCCCGGCGGCAGAGGATTTACTCTGACGTCATTGCCGTTCAGGGATTTCATCATGCGTCGTCTTTTGCCAGCCCTTTCCGCCGTCCTCCTTTTTCTTACCCCCGCAGCACTGGCCCGTGACATCACGGGTGAGGTATCCTACCGCGCCCGCATCGCCCTGCCCGATGGGGCCGAACTTGTGGTGCAACTGTCCGATGCCACCGGAGTGGTGGCCGACCTGCGGCAAGACACCCTTGGCCGTCAGGTGCCGCTGCAATTCCTGCTGGCCACCGACGCGGATCAGGCGCTGACGTTGCGCGCTGCGCTGATCGCTGGCGGCGTGACGGTGTGGGGGTCCGATCCCATACCCGTGCCTGCGGGCGGGGATGTGTCACTTGGCCCGGTCGAAGTGCATCGCCATATCGCCATCGGCCAGGCCAGCCGGATGAAATGCGGCAAGGCGCGGATCGACGTCGCCCGGCACGGCGACACGCTTCGCTTGCGGGTGGCGGGCGGGTCGTTTGACCTGACGCCCGAACCCGCCGCATCCGGTGCGCGCTATTCCGATGGGCAAACGCCCCCCACGACCTATTGGTCGCACGGCAACCGCGCGCGCGTCACCCTGCGCGGGCAGGATCTGCCCGAATGTCTGGCCGACATCACGCCGCCGTTGCTGCCCCTTGCCGCGCGCGGCAATGAACCGGGCTGGATTGCCACCCTGTCGCGCGACGGTATGACCCTGTCAACCGAGGCGGGGGCAAATCTGGCCATCCCGCTGCCCGCGCCGCAACCCCTTGACCATGGTTTGCGCTTTGCAAGCCAGTCGCTGACCATCACCCTGGACGACCGCCTGTGCCGCGACACGATGACCGGGATGCCCTATCCGCAGGCGGTCACCGTCGTGGCCGACGACACCGCCCTGACCGGCTGCGGCGGCGATCCGGCCCGTCTGCTGGATGGTGAATGGTCCACCGATCTTGGCACGGGAACCGTCACCTTCCGCCTGCACGCGAGGCGCGTCATGGGGCAGGTCTGCAACCGCTTTTCCGGCAGCTTTGCCCTGACCAGCGCAGGGTTCACCTTTGGTCCTGTCGTTGCCAGCAAGATGGCCTGTGCCGCCCCGCTGATGCAGGCCGAACAGGCGCTGTTTGCCGCACTGTCACACACCACGCACTTTGACATCGCAGATGACGGTGCGCTGGTCCTGCTGGCCGATGACATCCCCTTGCTGACCGCCCGCAGGTGACGCCGCAGCGCGGCAATTGACTTAGGCCAAATTCTGCCCCCCTTATACGGCCCGAGAGATTGCGCGGAGTGTTCCATGAAAAAGGTCTATCCCAGCGCCACAGCCGCGCTGGACGGTCTGCTGTTTGACGGCATGACGATCGCCAGCGGCGGCTTTGGCCTGTGCGGCATCCCTGAAACCCTGATCGATGCGATCAGGGTGGCAGGCACCCAACGCCTGACCGTCGCGTCAAACAACGCTGGCGTTGACGGGATCGGCCTTGGCGTCCTGCTGGCGACGCGGCAGATCAGGAAGATGATCTCGTCCTATGTCGGTGAAAACGCCGAATTCATGCGCCAGTACCTGAGCGGCGAGTTGGAGCTGGAATTCACCCCGCAAGGGACGCTGGCCGAACGCATGCGCGCCGGTGGGGCCGGGATTGCCGGGTTCTACACCCGCACCGGCGTCGGCACCGTCATCGCGGATGGCAAAGAGGTCAAGGATTTCGACGGCAAGACCTATGTTCTGGAACGCGGCCTTGTCGCCGATCTGGCCATCGTCAAGGCGTGGAAGGCCGATCCTTCGGGCAACCTGATCTTCCGCAAGACCGCCCGCAACTTCAACCCGCCCGCCGCCACCTGTGGCAAGGTCTGCGTGGTCGAGGTCGAGGAAATTGTCCCGCTCGGGTCACTCGACCCCGACACGATCCACCTGCCCGGCATCTATGTCCACCGCATCGTGCAAGGCACCGCCGAAAAGCGGATCGAAAACCGCACCACGCGCAAGAAGGAGGCCGTGTGATGGCCGGGGAACAAAAGGGCTGGGACCGCAATCAGATGGCCGCCCGCGCGGCGCAGGAACTGCAGGACGGCTGGTATGTCAACCTTGGCATCGGCATCCCGACGCTGGTCGCCAACTACATCCCGGCAGGGGTCGAGGTGACGCTGCAATCCGAAAACGGCATGCTGGGCATGGGCCCCTTTCCGTTCGAGGGCGAAGAAGACGCCGACCTGATCAACGCAGGCAAGCAGACCATCACCGAACTGCCGCAGACCGCGTTCTTTGACAGCGCCCAATCCTTCGCGATGATTCGCGGCGGCAAGATCGCCATGGCGATCCTTGGCGCGATGGAGGTTGCCGAAAACGGCGATCTGGCGAACTGGATGATCCCCGGCAAGCTGGTCAAGGGCATGGGCGGCGCGATGGACCTTGTCGCGGGCGTGGGCCGCGTGGTCGTGGTGATGGACCACACCAGCAAGCACGGCGAATCCAAGGTGCTGAAAGCCTGCACCCTGCCCCTGACCGGGCAAGGCGTCGTCAACCGCATCATCACCAACCTGGGCGTGCTGGATGTGGTGCCGGGCGGCCTGAAACTGATCGAACTGGCCGACGGCGTGACCGACGCCGACCTGCGCGCCGCGACCGAGGCGACGATCGTAAACTGACCCTGTGGGCTGGGATGAAAAATGCCCCGGCGGATGCCGGGGCTTTTTCTTGTTGGTGCAGTAAGTGTGGATAACGGCGGTTGGTATGTATGAGGATAAGTCCAGGAAAAAAATCAATACGCTAACGCCAAAAGAGCGGCTTGAGATTGCGCGCAACAAACTCAGCAACGATCAAGACAAGGGGTTGGTGCCTTCGCTGCTCAATCATCTGCAAATGCATGAAAACAACCGTTGGCTGGTGTACTCTGACCTTCTGGCTAACCAGATACCTCGATCTCATGCGGCCAAGGCGTTCTCATCGCTTCAGATGAACGCACTGCACTACGAGTTGATCCGTATCTGTTCGTTTTGGGAAAAGCTGGATTTTGACGGCATCAGCATACCGACCGTCGTCGCTCTGGCGGAGAGTCCGGATGTGATGCACCTCGTCCACGCGAATCATCTGGGCCAATATCCTGCGGACGAAGGACGTTGGAGAGAAGATGGAGCCAGACTTGCGCTGTGCCGCCTACACTACGGAATACAGGAAGCGAAGGAAATTGCAGGATCGGAACTTCTGAAACAGATGCGAAACCATCGAGACAAACTTGCGCACCAACTGGAGCAGACCCGCCTCGAACTGGGCGGGCCACTCATCCCACTTCCAAAATTCGGGGATGAACGAAAATTGCTCCAAAAGACCGTGAAAATTGTGAACAGGCTATACATGTCGATCAGCGGTATCGGCTTCGCATGGAATGAATCATGGTCGATGAGCAAACGAAACGCTCGTGCGCTGTGGTGCGGTGTTTCCATAGAGGTCCTTTGCTAGCGACGGCCTAGCCTCAGGCTTGATCGGAGTCGGAGGCGCCGACAGGCCTACCCCCCCGCCGCGATCACCTTGAACACACAGGGGTCGGTGACAAGTTCAGGCGGGGTCAGGCACAGGCCTTGGGCCACCTGCCAGGCGGCCAGCACCTTGGGGACATAATCCCGCGTCTCGGCGTAAGGGGGGACGCCGGAATTGGCGCGAACCGCCCCTTCGCCCGCGTTGTAGGCGGCAAGAACCATCAGCGGGTCGCGGTCGAATTCGCCCATCAGCCAATCCAGATAGGCGACGCCGCCCTTGATGTTCTGGATCGGGTCCAGACTGTCGGTGACGCCGAACCGCGTGGCCGTGGCAGGGATCAGCTGCATCAGCCCCTGCGCCCCCGCACCCGACACCGCATCCGCCCGCCCGCCACTTTCCGCCGACATCACGGCCAACACCAGCGCGGGCGACACGGCGGTGCCCAGCGTGGCCTTCAACAACTCGGTCCCGTATTTATCGGCCATCTCTTGCATCTGTTGCAGGCGGGGTGCGGCCACGCTGCTGCCCCCCGGCCCCTGCGACAGTGTCGCCATCGCCAGCGGGAATCGCCCCTGCACGGCACTTTGGGCAACCGGGACCGTGTCCCAGAACCAGTCATAGGCGGCAGTCCGGGGTGTCAGCGGCGCGGCCGGGGTCGCCGGAGACGGATCGTCGGGGCGACGAACAGTCACCTTGGGCAACATCGCCAGCGCGCGCGCCTGTTCTTGCGGATCGATCTGGACGGTGATGCGCTTGCCTGGCATCCCCTCGCCCACCTTGACCCGTTTGAAGGTGAAATCGGTCACCCCTTCGGCCGCAGCCGTCACCGGCGCGGTCAGGGTCAGAATCACGGCGATTTGGCCTGCAACGAGTCGCATCTCTGTCGGATGCCTGTCCTGCTCTGTCGATTGCAGGACTATTCCCGAAAACCGCGCCCAAAGCCACCATTTCCGGCCCGGAAAGATGGCATTTTCGCCAGAATTGACGTCAAAAGCGCAGTTCTTCCATCCTTAAGTATAGGTTTACCATTTTCTTACCGTTACTTTTCAATGACTTACCAAAAAATTTACGGATCATTCAAGCTTTACGGAAAATGCCCGCAGGCTACCAAACTGCCGCCACGATTGGACAGCCATATAGGGTCATACCGAACGGCAGATCGGGGCGGAACAGAGGCCAAACCGAAACGAAGCCGAAGCGGTTGTGACTGACCAGAGCAACACCATTTTAGGGAAATACGACCATGAAACTGCTGAACATCTTCAAATCCTTCAAGAACGACGAATCCGGCGCCGTGACCGTTGACTGGGTCGTGCTGACCGCTGCGATCGTCGGCCTGGGCATGGTCGTGATGACCACCATCGGCGGCGGCATCGAAAACCTGTCGGACGACGTGGCTGCCGATATCGAAGCGCAGACCGTCGGCTACTGATTTATCAGAGCGTCGGCAAAGGGGCCGCATCCATGGGATGCGGCCCCTTTCCATTTCGATCCGGGCTTTGGCCCACACACCAAAGATATGCAGGTTGCAGGGATCATCGTGAAATCGCCGCTGCAAAGTTCCGATTCTGGCCACATTCACCCGCCATCACTTCTGTCAACAGCGGTCAGGCGACCGCATCGGTTTGGTTGTCGAGGTAATCCAATGGTCAATAAAGTGAAGCGGTTCATGACGGACGACGATGCCGCCGTTACGGTGGATTGGGTCGTTCTGACGGCTGCCATCGTCGGACTTGGGATTGTCGTGCTGCAACCGATTGCCACAGGCACGACCAGCATGTCGAACAGCGTCGGCGGATACATAAACAACGTGCCAGTGGGTTACTGACAGCGGCTTTGGGGCTGCACGCGCACTGGTCGCGCGGGCAAGACGGAAGGAATGTTCTATGAGAGCGATTTTCGGATTGGTGCTGGTGGTCGGCCTGGGCCTTGCAGGCTTTGCCGTCTACATGGCGCAGGGCTACATCAACCAAACCGAGTCCGCCCTGGCACAAGAGCGGGCGATCCGGGCCAAGATCGGCCCCATGGTCGAGGTGTTTGTGGTCAACAAGCCGCTGGCCTATGGCGACGTGCTGACCAAAGAAGATGTGCAGATGATCTACTGGCCGAAAAGCGCCCTGCCCGAGACGGTCTTTACTGACGCGGCCGTGCTTTTCCCCGAAGAAGGCAAGGAACCCCGGTTTGTGCTGCGCCAGATGGAACAGTATGAGCCCGTTCTGGCCGTCAAGGTGACCGAGCCGGGGCAACCCGCGGGTCTGACCGGGCAGCTTGCCAAAGGTGAACGCGCCTTCGCGATCAAGGTGGACGTGGCCTCGGGCGTGTCGGGCTTTTTGCATCCCGGTGACCGGGTCGATATCTATTGGACGGGTTCCGCCAGTGCTGACACCGGCGACTTTACCCAGATGATAGAAAGCCGGGTCAAGATCATCGCCGTCGACCAGGTGGCCGCCGGTGACCGCAGCGGTGGCGCCATGGTCGCGCGCACCGTCACCGTCGCCACATCCCCCGAACAGGTCGCCCGACTTGCACAGGCGCAGGCCACAGGGCGGCTGTCGCTGTCACTGGTCGGGACCGGCGATGAAGAGGAAACCGCCGCGGTCGAGGTGGACAGTGACAGCCTGCTTGGCATCCAGCAGCAGGAAGTGGTCGAGGTCGAAAGTGCGCAGGTTTGCACCATCAAAACCCGTAAGGGTGCCGAAGTCATCGACATTGCGATCCCCTGCACCAACTGATTACGCTGATTTCCACAAGGCGCGATCCCCGTATTTGGGGGTCGCGCCTTGTCATATCCCCGCCATCTTGCGCGCTGTTGCAACTTATCCACATCAGGAACGACGTTTAAGGTTTTGATTCTTGCAATAAAACAAGGACTCCGTCATTCTGGGGACGGAGCGGGCATTCAAGACCCGCGACGAGGCGTGATCGAAAGGGCAGGTCACAATGTTGACGCGAAACCTACTCGGGGCTGGATTGCTTGGCATTGCGCTGGCAACCACCGCCCTGAACAGTGCCTCGGCCGAGGTGCTGCGGGTCATGCAGGGCTCCGCCTCAGAGGCGTTGAATGTCCCGATGAACCGCGCGGTGGTGGTTGAAAGTGACGTGCCGTTTGCCGAACTGTCCATCGCCAACCCCGGCATCGCCGATATCTCGACGCTGTCGGACCGCACGATCTATGTGCTGGGCAAGACGCCGGGGCGTACGACGCTGACGCTGCTGTCCCCCGAAGGCAAACTGATTTCCAACGTCGACGTGCATGTGACGCCCGACATCGCGGAGTTCAAGGAACGCCTGCAACAGATCCTGCCCGGCGAAAATATCGAAGTGCGCACTGCGAACGACGGGATCGTCCTGTCGGGCACGGTGTCGTCAACGGCCAAACTGGACCGCGCGCTGGATCTGGCCAACCGTTACGCGCCCGAACGCGTTTCCAACCTGATGAGCGTGGGCGGAACCCAACAGGTGATGCTCAAGGTCCGCTTCGCCGAAATGCAGCGGTCGGTGTCAAAGAACCTGTCGGCATCCTTGGGCATTTCGGGCGGCACATCGGCGGGCATCATCGGCGGCACGGGATCGCTCGACAATTCGACGGCGCTGAACGGCCTGTTGGGCGGCGGTGGCACGCTTCCCGGCGGGGCTGGCGGCGGCGGGCAAGTCGGTCTGGGCTTTTCCGCCGGATCGCTGGAATTCGCCGTTCTGCTTGAGGCGCTGGAATCCAAGGGCGTCGTGCGCACGCTGGCCGAACCGAACCTGACTGCCCTTTCCGGGCAAGAGGCAAAGTTTCTGGCCGGCGGCGAATACCCGATCCCGGTGGCGTCCGACAACAACACCATCACCGTCGAATACAAACCGTTCGGGGTGGAACTGAACTTTACCCCCGTGGTCGTTGACGGCGACATTATCAACCTGACAATAAATGCCGCCGTGTCGTCGATCGACAGCACGGTCGCGCTGCAAACCGAAGGGTTCAGCATCAACGCCTTCAAGCGGCGCGAAACCTCGACCACGGTCGAAATGCGCGACGGGGAAAGCTTTGCCATCGCGGGCCTGTTGCAGGACGACTTTCGCGACCTGAACGGACAGGTGCCGTGGCTGGGCGACATCCCGATCCTTGGCGCATTGTTCCGCAGCGCAGAATATCAGCGCGCACAAAGCGAGTTGGTGATCATCGTGACGCCGCATCTTGTGACCCCCACGCGGGGCGAGGCGCTGGCCCTGCCGACCGACCGCATCCGCATCCCCACGGAACGCGAACTGTTCCTGTTCGGCAACGTGTCGGGCGGGCAAAAGGGTGCTGCGGGCGAGGTTGCCCGACAGGACTTCAACGGCTCTTATGGCTATGTGATGGAGTAGGCGATGAAAATCCGGCTTCATCTTATCCTTGCGACCTCGGTTCTGGCGCTGGCCGCCTGCGATCCGACCGGCTTTGACCGCGAAGCGGGTGCCGAAGTGGACGAAGGCGGCTTCGGCAATCCGACGCTGAACAACCACCTGCTTCAGACCGGGCAACTGAACTATGTCGTGGCCCTGGCCGAGCGTTTCTCGCGCGAGGTGCCGGACACGATCACCTTTGCGTTCAACTCTGCCCAATTGGATGATGCGGCGCGCACCACCCTGCGCGCGCAGGCCGACTGGATCCGTCAGTTCCCCGAAGTGCGCTTTCGCGTCTTTGGCCATACCGACCTTGTCGGATCGGACGGCTATAACAAGGCGCTTGGCCTACGTCGCGCCAAGGCGGCCGTCGCCTATCTGGCAAGTCAGGGCATCAGCACCGCGCGGCTTGAGGCGGTCGTTTCCTATGGCGAAACGCAGCCCATCATCCAGACCCAGTCCCCGGAAGAGCGGAACCGTCGCACCGTCACCGAAGTGTCGGGCTTCCTGACCAACCACCCGACGTTGCTGAACGGCAAGTATGCTGCCGTAATCTTCCGCGAATACATCAAGCTGGGCGAACGCGCGCACCCCGGCAACGCCAATGTCGAAACCCAGGTCGACCCTGGTCAGTAACATCATGGCGGAGCGTTTCGCAGACGCCCTGCCCCCTGCCCCCCCGGTGCAGTCTGTTTCGAAAAACGCGAGATATCAAAGAATAGCGTTTTTTTAGCCCCGGAATCGCCACCATTCCCCACCAGGTTCCATCCCATCGGAACAGTCGCGCGGCCTGATGTCGCGCACAGTCCCCGGTCCCCGATTCGCCGTTGTGGCGAGCCGGACCCCCGGTTGGGCTGTCTTCTGAAGGACGGGCAAAATGAGCGTTGTGGCAAACCTATCTCCGGAACCGGCACCGATCGTGGCCTGCACGATTTCCAGTGACGTGCAGAACTTTGATCTGCTGATCGACGACATGGAGCTGGAGCTTGGCGAAAGCTGGGGCGATCTGTCGTTCGAGGATGCACGGTCGTTCCTGGGGCAACCTGATGCGTCCAGTCTGGAATTCGTCGCCATCGCCGTGAACGGCGAAGACGAGACGGACCTGAGCCGGATCACCGAAATCATCCGCATGGCCAAGGATCGCGGGATCAAGGTTGTGCTGATCGCCGATCAGGTCAGCCCGGCCGGTCTGCACCAGTTGCTGCGGTTGGGGGCCGATGACTTTGTGCCCTACCCGCTGCCCGACGGTGCCCTGCACGAGGTGATCGAGCGTATCCGCAGGCCGGTGTTCGTGCCGCAGGCGGCGTCGGCCACCGTCACACCGTTGCATGTGGTGGCAGAGCCGCCGGTGCATACGCCGACGTTCAAAGCCAAAGGCGACCGGCACGGCGTCGTGCTGCCGGTGCATGGTCTGTCGGGCGGAACCGGGGCCAGCACCTTTGCCACCAATCTGGCATGGGAACTGGCGACCGTGTCAAAGACCGACGCCCCGCGCGTCTGCCTGCTGGATTTCGATTTCCAATACGGCACCGCCGCCACCTACCTGGACCTGCCCCGCAAAGAAGCCGTGTTCGAGGTGTTGTCGGACACCGCTGCCATCGACAGCGACACCTTCCTTCAGGCGATGCTGACCTTCAACGACAAGCTGCACGTCCTAACCGCACCGGCAGACATGCTGCCGCTGGACATCGTGACGCCCGAAGACATCAGCCGCATCATCGACATGGCGCAGTCGAACTTTGACTTCGTCGTGATCGACATGCCGAAAACCATCGTCGCCTGGACCGAAACGGTGCTGAACCGCGCGCACGTCTATTTCGCAATGATGGATCTTGACCTGCGGTCGGCCCAGAACGTGCTGCGCCTGGTGCGCGCCCTGAAGGCCGAGGCACTGCCGCATGAAAAGCTGCGTTACGTGCTGAACCGCAGCCCGAAATTTACGGATCTCGCCGCAAAAAGCCGGGTCAAGCGGATGGCAGAAAGCCTTGATATCACACTGGAATTGCAGCTTCCCGATGGCGGCGCGCAAATCACCCAGTCCAACGACCATGGCCAGCCGCTGGCCGAAACCGCGCCGAAAAACCCGTTCCGGCGCGAAGTGCAAAAGCTGGCGAAATCGCTGTTCGACCTGAACAAGGCCGTCGAGACGGGCAAGAACTGAACCACCTGACAGACGGGCCTGGGGGGGCCACACCATGTTTTCACGCTTCAAGAAACCCGATGGTTCCGAAGGAAAGGCGGCCCCGATGGCCGCGCCCGCGCCCGTTGCGGCACCCGGCGCTCCACCTGCGCCAAAGCCGATCCTGACCCAACGCGCGGTTCCCGTTGTCCTGCCTGCCGAAGTCGTGGCGCAGGACAAAGAGAAAAAGCGCAAAGAACGGCTGATGGAGCTGAAGGTAGAGCTGCACAAAAAGCTGCTGGAAAGCCTGAACCTTGCCGCCCTTGAACACGCGACCGAAGCCAACCTGAAACAGGAAATCGCCGCCATCGCCGCCGAAGGGCTGGAAGAGATGTCGGTGACCCTGAACAAGGATGACCGCGCGATCCTGAACCAGGAACTGTATGACGAGGTGATGGGCCTTGGCCCGCTTGAACCCTTGCTGAAGGATGACACGGTCAACGACATTCTGGTCAACGGCCCGCATCGCATCTTTGTGGAACGCGGCGGCAAGCTGACGTTGACCGACATCACCTTCAAGGATGAACGCCACCTTTTGCGGATCATCGACAAGATCGTGTCGGCGGTCGGTCGTCGGGTCGACGAATCCAACCCTTATGTTGACGCCCGCCTTGCCGACGGGTCGCGCTTCAACGCGATGGTGCCGCCGGTGGCGGTGGATGGCAGCCTTGTGTCCATCCGGAAATTCAAGAAGGAAAAGCTGGGCGTGGCCGATCTGGTCCGCTTTGGTGCCTTTACCGAAGAAATGGCCGCCTATCTGCAGGCCGCCGTGTCCACCCGTCTGAACATAATCGTGTCGGGCGGAACGGGTTCAGGGAAAACCACCACGCTGAACGCGCTGTCGTCGTTCATCGACAACCACGAACGCATCCTGACTATCGAAGACACGGCGGAATTGCAGTTGCAGCAGGTCCATGTCGGCCGGATGGAAAGCCGCCCCGCCAACGTCGAAGGCAAAGGTGCCGTGACGCAGCGCGACTGTCTGCGCAACGCCCTGCGGATGCGCCCCGACCGGATAATCGTCGGGGAAACGCGCGGCGAAGAGGTCATCGACATGTTGCAGGCCATGAACACCGGCCACGACGGATCAATGACCACGATCCACGCCAACAGCGCCCGCGACGGTGTCAGCCGTCTGGAAAACATGATCGCCATGGCGGGCATCGAAATGCCGATCAAGGCGGTGCGGTCGCAGATCGCCAGTGCCGTCAACCTGATCGTGCAGGCGTCGCGCCTGCAGGACGGCAGCCGTCGCATGGTGTCGATTACCGAGATTACCGGGATGGAGGGGGACGTTATCTCGATGCAGGAAGTCTTCCGATACGAACGGTTGGGGATCGAGCCGTCGGGCAAGATCATCGGGCGCTTTAACGCGACGGGCGTGCGGTCGCACTATTCCGACCGGTTCCGTCAGTGGGGCTATGACCTGCCCGCATCCATTTACGAACCCATCATTTAAGGGCCGCCCCCATGCAAATCAGTGCTGCCCCCATCATTTACATCCTGATCTTCGTCGCCGTCGTGCTGCTGGTCGAGGGCCTGTATCTGACGGTCTTCGGCAAATCGATCAGCCTGAACAACCGCGTCAGCCGCCGCCTTGCGCTGCTGCAAACCAATAACAACCGCGAACAGGTGCTGGAACAACTTCGCAAGGAGATGAGCCAGCACATGAAGGCGCGGGGCATCCCGCTTTATTCCATCCTTGCCACCAAGGCGCAAAAGGCCAACATCGCCTTTTCGCCCAAGGCGCTGATCGGGATCATGGCGATGCTGGGCGTGTTCTCTTATGTCGCGCTGACCGTCGGCACCCAGGCCGATACGCCGGTGCGGATCGTTCTGGCCATAGGTATGGGCATCGGTGGCGTCTATGTCTGGGTCAGCCGCAAGGCGAAAAAACGCATGGCCCTGCTGGAGGAACAGCTTCCCGATGCGGTTGAGCTGATGGTGCGGTCGCTGCGTGTCGGCCACCCGTTTTCATCCGCCATCGGCATCGTCGCGAAAGAGGTGAGCGATCCCTTGGGCACAGAATTCGGCATGATCGCCGACGAGGCCGCCTATGGCCGCGATGTGTCGGAAAGCCTGAAGGCGTTTGCCGAACGGATGGACAGTCAGGATCTGCGCTTTCTGGCGGTGGCTGTGACGATCCAACAGCAATCGGGCGGCAACCTTGCGGAAATTCTGGACGGTCTGGCCAAGGTGATCCGCGCCCGGTTCAAACTGTTCCGCCGCGTCAAGGCCATCACCGCCGAGGCGAAATGGTCGGGTATGTTCCTGTCGGCCTTTCCCATCGGCGCGCTTTTGATGATCCAGGTGATCCGCCCCGATTACTACGACGAGGTGAAGGGCACTTCGGTCTTTATTCCGGCCGCGCTGGTGGTGGCGGGGTTCCTTATCGCAAACGTGATCTTCATGAAGATCATGGTCAACATCAAGGTCTGACGCATCATGGAATTCCTGAGCACGATCAATACTTTGCTGGTTGACCTGATGGGTCCGATCGGCCCCTTGCTGGCGGTCGGCGGGCTCGGGCTGCTGTTGGTGCTGGTCACCGTGCCGATCCTGTTGAAAAAGGACGCGAACCCCTACGACAAACTGCGCGAGGCCAAACCCAAGGCCGAGGCGAAGCCCGCACCCGGCAACGCCCTGCGGCGCGGCGAAAAGATCGAAAAGCTTGAGAGATTCGCACATTTCCTTGAACCGCAAGACAAGGAAACGATGACCGCCGCCAAGATGAAGATGCAGCGCGCGGGCTACCGGTCCAAGAACGCCGTGCGTCTGTTTCACGCGGCGCAATTCGCGCTGGGTCTTGGGGCGCTGGCCTTGGGCATGATCTACACCATGCTGGTCAGCCAGGTGCAGGAAATGGACATGCAGGCCATCTTTCTGTCCACCATCCTGCCCGGTGCCGCTGGCTATTACCTGCCGCAATATTGGGTGCAACGCCGCCTTCAGGTGCGGCAAGGCCAGATCATCGACGGCTTTGCCGATGCACTGGACATGATGCTTGTCTGCGTCGAAGCGGGCCAGTCGCTGGATCAGTCGATCCTGCGCGTGGCCAAGGAAACCCGCGCAGGCTATCCGGCACTGGCCGACGAATTCGACATGGTCGCCCACGAGGTGAAGGCCGGCAAGGAACGTGTCGCCGTTCTGAAGGACATGGCGGAACGTGTCGGGCTACAGGACGTGTCGTCCTTTGTGACCACCTTGGTGCAATCGGCGACCTTCGGCACCTCGATCGCCGAGGCGCTGCGGGTCTATTCGGCGGAAATGCGTGACAAGCGCGTGATGCGGGCAGAAGAAAAGGCAAACACCTTGCCGACAAAACTTACCCTTGGCACTATGATGTTCACGGTGCCGCCGCTGATGATCATCCTGATCGGACCTTCGGTTTACGGCATCTCGCAAAGTCTGGGGAGCTGGTGACCGATTGAGATGTGCCGTCCTGCCTGTCATCGCGGGCGTTCTGATTTTGGCCGCCTGTGGAAACACCGGCGGCCTTGGCGCACCTGAACCGGGGGTGACGCGCAACACCCCGCCCACCGCCGATGCTCGGGGCGAAGGGGTGGACGGTCTGCTGGTCGGCCATCGGCTGATGGCGGCGGGCGAATACGAACTGGCGCTGAAATCCTATCTGCGCGCCGCGTCCGAACAGGGCATCAACGCGGATGTGCTGTCGGCGCTGGGATCGGCGAACCTGCATCTGGGGCGACTGGGTCAGGCCGAACAGATCTTGCGCCGGGCGCTGGAACTGGACCCGACCTTTGTTCCGGCGATGAACAACCTTGGCGTGGTGCTGATGGAACGCGGCAAGGCGGGCGAAGCGCGGCAGGTGTTCCAACAGGCCTATGCGCTGGACAGTGGCCAAACAGACTCCATTCGCGAAAATCTGCGTCTGGCTATCGCGCGAACGGAATCCGCAGTATATTCTGAGCCATCAGAAGAACCGAACTTCACTCTCGTGCGGCGGGGACAAGGGCAGTACGCTTTGCTCTCGCAGCTTTAGGGCCTTCGAGCAGTCAAAAAAGGACGCAGAACATGCGCCACCCTGTCCTGTTTGCGCTGTGCCTGTCGGGCACGGTTGCACTTGGTGCCTGCCAGAAAACCTCGGACGCCGAGGTGCAGCGGGCGCTTGATAGCGTAAACGTGATCGATGAATCCAACCTGAATGACATCATGCTGACGGTGGGTGACCCGAACGAGGCGGTCGCCTATTTCAGCAAGGCCACAACCGATCAGCCCGACCGGATCGACCTGCAACGGGGCTTGGCGAAATCGCTGATCCGCGCCCAGCGCCCGACCGAGGCGGTGGCGGCATGGACCAAGGTCGCGTCATCCGCGCAAGGGACGGACGATGACCGCGTCGCGCTGGCCGATGCGCTGATCCGCGTCAACGAGTGGCAGCGCGCCGAAGCCGAGTTGAACAAGATCCCCCCGACGCACGAAACTTACGAGCGTTACCGGCTTGAGGCGATGGTCGCCGACAGCAAGCGCGATTGGAAAAAGGCCGACAGCTTTTACGAAATCGCCGCCGGTCTGACCACGAAACCCGCAGGCGTGATGAACAACTGGGGGTATTCCAAGCTGACGCGGCAGGATTACGCCGGGGCGGAAAAGCTGTTTGTCGAGGCGATCACCTTTGATCCGTCGCTGTTCACCGCCAAGAACAACCTTGTTCTGGCCCGTGGCGCGCAGCGCAAATATGACATGCCGGTGGTGCCGATGTCGCAGACCGAACGCGCCGAGTTGTTCTACACCCTTGCGTTGACAGCGATCAAACAGGGCGATGTGACAGTCGGCAAAGGTCTGCTGCAAAACGCCATCGACACCCATCCCCAGCATTTCGAGGCAGCCACCCGCAGCCTTGCCGCGTTGGAGGCATGATGAACGGTATCCTTCCGCCCGTCTACACGTCGCTTTGGCTGCTGCCCCCGGTGACGGCCATTGGCATCTGGGTGGCGTGGTCCGATCTGAAGTTCATGAAAATCCCCAACATGGCCGTGCTGGCGACACTGTTGGTCTATCTGGTGGTCGGGCCGATTGCCCTGCCGTTGCAGTTGTGGCTGTGGGGCTGGGCGTTGGGGGCAATCGTGCTGGTGGTGGGCTTTGTCGCCAATGCCGCCGGGGTGGTTGGGGCGGGGGACGCAAAATTTGCGGCCGCCATGGCGCCTTTTTTTGTGCAAAGCGATCTGCGGTTCATTCTGGCGCTGTTCAGCGCCTGCCTGCTGGGGGCCTTTGCCGCGCATCGCGGTCTTGGCTTTTTGCCTGCGTTCCGGTCGGCCACCGCCGATTGGCAAAGCTGGCAACGACGCGACTTTCCCATGGGTCTGGCGCTGTCGGGAACGATTATCTTCTATTTGCTTGGACCTTTCCTCGTCTCTGCCTGAATTCTTGCACGTTTCAGGTTTATGCGGGGGGTGACACTGCACCCATTCCTGCCCCCCAGGGGCCCCTGTCAGGGATAGACGATGAACGTCCAGACCGCCGCCGCCCCCGCCCAGACCCCCAGCGTGATTGCACCACCACCGCCGCGCAGTCTGGCCGGAACGGGCCTGACCCCGGTGATGATGCGCGATATCCTGCTGAAGACGATGTTCCGCATGAACCTGGAACTGGTGACGGAACTGTCGCGCGTGATCTGCCTGCCGGTTCCGGTGGTGCAGGAACTGGTCGACGCCGCCCGCGTTCAGCGCCTGCTCGAGGCGACGGGAACCCTGCACGCCACCTCCGGCAACGAGATGGGGTATCAACTGACCGACGCCGGCAAGGCCCGCGCGCTGGATGCGTTGTCGCAGTCGGAATATTACGGTGCCATGCCGGTGCCGCTGGATGTCTACAAGGAACAGGTCAAGCGCCAGTCGATCCGCAACATCCAGTTGACCCGCACCGAACTGCTGCGCGGCATGGGCCACCTGATCCTGCCCGAAGATCTGATCGACAACCTTGGCCCTGCCGTCACCTCGGGCCGGTCGATCCTGATGTATGGCCCGCCCGGCAACGGGAAATCGTCCATCTCGAACGGCATCCGCGATGCGTTGGGCGACAAGATCTATGTGCCGCGCGCGCTGGAATATTCGGGGCAGGTGATCACGGTCTATGACCCTATCGTTCACTCCAAGGCCACGGAATCGCTGGATGATCCGACGATGCTGCGCCGGTCGTCGAACCGGTTCGACAACCGCTATGTCTATTGCGAACGTCCCACGGTCATCACCGGGGGCGAGTTGACGCTGGATATGCTGGACCTGAACTACAACCCGACGGCGCGCACCTATCAGGCGCCGTTGCAGCTCAAGGCGACGGGGGGCATCTTCATCGTCGACGACCTTGGCCGCCAGTCCGAACCGCCGCAAAAGCTGGTGAACCGCTGGATCGTGCCACTAGAGGAAAGCCGCGATATCCTTGCCCTGCAGTCGGGGGAAAAGTTCACCGTGCCCTTTGACACGCTGGTGATCTTTTCCACCAACTTCCACCCGAACGAAATTTTCGATGGCGCGGCCCTGCGGCGGATCTTTTTCAAGATCAAGATCGACGGCCCCAGCCAGGAAAATTTCCTGAAGATCTTCGCCCTTGTCGCCCGCAAGAAGAAGATGCCACTGGACGAGGCGACGTTGCTGCACCTGCTGAAGGTCAAATATCCGACCATCGAAAACAATTTTGCCAACTATCAGCCGGTGTTCCTGATCGACCAGATGATCGCGATTTGCGAATTCGAAGGCATCCCCTATCAGATGACCCCTGCGCTGATTGACCGGGCTTGGGCCAACATGTTCGTGCGGGACGAAAAGATCGCAAAATAAGGCGGCGCGTTTTGCGGCGTCAGAACGTCCTGACGCCGCTTTCCGTCACGATGGCATCCAGCGGCTGGTCATAGTCGTCAATCGGCATCTGCGGCAGTTCCTGTGCATCAAAGGCGAAACCCACCGCCAGAACCGGGTGGCGGGCGCGCAGACCTGCCAGCGTGCGGTCATAGAACCCGCCGCCATAGCCAAGCCGGTAGCCGCGCGCGTCGAACCCCACCAGCGGCACGATCAGCACCTCTGGATCGATCCACGCCCCATCCGCCGGGATCAGCGCGCCGAAATCGCCCGCAACCAGCGTACAGCCCGGCGACCATTCGCGAAACCGCAACGGCTGCGCCGGCGCGATGATCACCGGCACGCCTACGGCCCCCTGATGTGCTGCCATGGCGGGTGTGGGGTCAATCTCTGTCCGCATCGCCATATAGCCGGCCAAAGGTTTTGCCCGATGCGGGGCCAGCCAGTCGGCCAACAGTTCCGCCGCCTGCCCCTGCCCTGCAGCGAACGCGGCCTTGCGGGCAGCAAAGGCGGTCTTGCGCGCGCTGGCCTTGGCGGCGTCGATGCCGGTCACAGCAGCATCACCCCGGCAAGCCCAAGAAAGGCAAAAAAACCAACAACATCCGTCACGGTCGTGACAAAGGTGCCAGAGGCAAGCGCCGGGTCCACCCCGGCCTTTTCCATCATCACCGGCACCAGAATCCCCGCCATTCCGGCGACCAACAGGTTCACGATCATCGCGATACCGATCACGACGCCCAGCATCGGATCCCCGAACCAGAACCAACTGACCAGCCCCATCAACACGGCAAAGAACACCCCGTTGATCAGCCCCACCGCAGTTTCGCGCCAGATCACCCGCCAGACGTTCGCCCCGGTCAGATCGCGCGTGGCCAACGCCCGCACCGCGACTGTCAGCGATTGCGTGCCCGCATTCCCCCCCATCGACGCGACGATGGGCATCAGCACCGCCAGCGCCACAAGGCGCGCGATGGTGTCTTCGAATTGCGCGATGACCATGGACGCAAGGATCGCCGTCAGCAGGTTGATGAACAGCCACGGCAACCGCTGCCGCGTCGTTTCCATCACCCGGTCCGAGATGCTGCTTTCCTCGCCAACGCCTGCAAGGCGCAGCATGTCTTCGGCGTGTTCCTCGTCCAGCACGTTCATCGCGTCGTCGATGGTGATCACACCGACCAGACGGTCATCGGCATCGACCACAGGGCAGGAAATCAGGTGATACTGGTTGAAAATATAGGCCACGTCCGCCTCGGCGTCGGTGGCGGTGACGGTGCGAAAGCTGTCTTCGACGATGTCGCGCAGACGCACATCGCGGCGCGACGACAAAAGACGGCCAAGGGTCACATAACCCTTTGGTTTCATGCGTGGATCGACAAGGATGACGTGGTAGAACTGATCGGGCAGCCATTCGGCGTTGCGCAGATGGTCGATCGCCTCGCCCACCGTCCAGTGGTCGGGGGCGGCGACGACTTCGCGCTGCATCAGGCGGCCTGCGGAGTATTCCGGGTAGGCCATCGCCTGTTCAACGGCCACGCGGTCGGCATCTTCCAGCGCGTCAAGGATCAGGCCCTGTTGCGGAGCCTCAAGGTCCTCCAGAATGTCGACGACATCGTCGGTTTCCAGATCGCGAACCGCCTCGGCCAGCACTTCGGGCGACAGGGCAGCGACCACCTCTTCGCGGATCGCGTCAGAGATTTCCGACAGGATGTCGCCGTCGATTTCCGCCGACCACAATTTCAGCAGCGCGCGGCGGTCGGCCTTGCCGATCTGTTCCAACAGGTCGGCCACGTCGGCAGGGTGCAACGGTTCCAGCAACGCGGTCAGTGCGGAGGTATCGCCCGCCTCGACCGCGTGCAGAATCGCGGCAATCCGGCGCTCGTCCAGCTCCGGCTCGTCGTTATGTCCGGATGATGCCTCGAATTGCGCCATGCTGCCCCCTGATTACCCCAACCTTATCGAAAGCTGTTTCAAGGAAACAGGGGGCGCGGGGAAATTTACCCATTGGCGAAAAGGCCCTAGTGTCGGGGTGATGACAGGGCGGGGGGCGGTATGGCGGATCTGATACTGGGGCAGGTGCTTTCTTTTGCGGGCGATCCTTTTGTGCAAGGGCCAGATGCGGCACGGTACGAAGAACGAGGTGCTGTGCTGGTCGACGGGGGCCGGATTGTCGCGGTTGGCCCGGCAGATACCTTGCGCGCCGCACACCCGCAGGTGCCGGTCACCGACTATGGGCGCGCGCTGATTTCGGCGGGCTTCGTCGATGCCCATGTGCATTACCCGCAGACCGCCATCATCGCGAGTTGGGGCAAGCGCCTGATCGATTGGCTGAACAGCTATACCTTTCCCGAAGAGATGCGCTTTGCCGATCCGGACTATGCGGACGAGATTGCCAACCGTTACCTCGACATCGTGCTGGCGCATGGCACAACCACCGTTTGCAGCTATGCCACCATCCACCCTGCAAGTGTCGATGCGATCTTTTCCGCCGCACAATTGCGCGGGATGCGGGTCTATGCCGGCAAGACCTGCATGGACCGCAACGCCCCCGATGGCCTGCGCGACACCGCGCGATCGGCCTATGACGACAGCAAGGCGCTGCTGGAAAAATGGCACGGGGTGGACCGCCTGTCCTACGTCATCACGCCCCGGTTTTCGCCCACATCGACGCCAGAACAGCTTGCCGCCCTTGGCGCTTTGTGGCGCGAATACCCCGATTGCCTGATGCAGACGCATCTGTCGGAACAGGTGGACGAGATTGCCTGGGTCAAAGACCTGTTCCCCCAGTCGCGCGATTACCTTGACACATACGAGGCGCAGGGCTTGCTGCGCGAAGGCGCCGTTTACGGCCACGCCATCCATCTGACCGACCGAGAACGCGCCCGGCTGATCGAGGCGGGGGCAAGCCTTGTCCATTGCCCGACGTCGAACACCTTTATCGGATCGGGGCTGTTCGACATGGGGCTTGCCACGCAGTTGCGGGTGGGCCTTGCCACCGACACCGGCGGCGGATCGTCATTTTCGATGCTGCACACCATGGCCGCCGCGTACGAGGTGGCGCAACTGCGTGGGCAGGCCCTGCACCCCAGCCAGTTGTGGTGGCTGGCGACCGTCGGATCGGCCCGTGCGCTGCACGCCGAAACCCGCATCGGCAACATCGCCCCCGGGATGGAGGCGGATCTGGTGGTGATCGACCTTGCCTCCACCCATCCCATTGAACAGGCAACCCGGCGGGCCGAAACGATCTGGCAGGCGATCTTTCCCACCATCATGATGGGCGATGACCGCGCGATCCGTGCCACTTGGGTGGGTGGCAAACTGCGGCTGTGACCATCCCCAATCCGGCCAAGGATTGGCCATAGTTTCGGGCCCCTTGCCGGTGATGCTGTGCGTCAGACGCAGGATGACGGGTTCGACCACATGGCAGTTTCAGGCGACGCGGCAAAGGCAGGGTATCCCGGATCGGTGGCGGTCCGGCCCGCCTTGCGCTATCTCGTCTTGCCAAGGCTGCGCATCAATCTGCTGTCTGTCCTGATCCTGGCTTACGTCACGGTTGCCATCCTGTCCGCGCCGCTGATCTGGGTGGCGATGGTGCGCAGCTATCTGGGTCAGGCGGTCGACTTCCTGCCGGTGGTCCTGTTCGGTGCGCTGATCGTCAGTGCCGTGCAACAGCCGACAAAACCCTTCGACCGGCTGCGCGATCTGGCCCGGACGGGTGGGCTGCGCCTGATTGCCGTGATGACGGCGCTGTGCCTTGGGCTGGCGTCGTTCACGACGATGAAAATCGGCATCCCCGGCATTGTGCCATTTTACCTTGATCCGGCGCTGGCCAACCTTGATCTGTGGCTGCACGGCGTCAATCCGGGAGAGGCGGCGCTTCGCTTGCTGCCTGACGTTGCGGTTCTGGGTTTGGGGCATCTTTATGGTGGGGTCTGGTTCGCGCAATGGTTCGGCTGGATCGCCTTTGTCACGCTGCAAGGCGACGCCGCACTGCGCGGGCGCTATTTCTGGACGATGGCGCTGATGTTTGCGCTGCTGGGCACGGTGTTGGCGACGGCGCTTTCCTCGGTCGGGCCAGCGTTCTATGCAGAATTCTACGGTGACACCCGTTTCGCCCCCCTGACCGCGCTGCTGGATGCCACCGTCTGGGGCAATGATCTGACGCATCTCAGGGCCTATCTGCTGGACACCTACATCACCGGCAAGCCGAACATGGGCACTGGCATTTCGGCGATGCCCAGCATGCATCTTGCCGTGGTCACGCTGAACGCGCTGATGCTGTGGCGGGTGAACCGGTTAGCGGGGGTGGCGGGGTGGGTTTATGTCGGGCTGATCCTGATCGGGTCGGTCACCTTTGGCTGGCATTATGCGACCGACGGCTATGTGTCGATCGCGGTGGTTTGCCTGATCTGGCTGGCGGTAGGGCGGGCATTGCGCGCGCCGCCTGTTTGACATCCGTCAAGGCAAAGGCGGTAGATCCGGTCTATCCTGTGACAATGGCAGGAGGGTCCGATGCAGACAAACGCGCTTCCCCGTTATGACGACAGCGTCAACACCACCGGCTGTTGCGCCCGGTTCAACCCCGCAGGCTGGGACGGCCAGACCCTGCACTTTGCGGACAAGCCATTTGTGCGCGCCACAACCCGCAGTCTTGCGCATGTGCCGCTGAACATGGGGCGCGTTTTCGCCCGCGTGATGGAAAATCTGACGGCGTCCAAGGCCACGGACCCGGTCCAAACCATCGTGCTGAGCCGCGACCTTTCCGCCTGGCAGGCAGAGCATCTGTTCGCCGTGACAAAACCAGTCGCGGATGAGGAAAACATAACCCTGTCAGGCACATATCTGACCAAAGTCTTCGAAGGGCCCTACAGCGCTGTCCGCGGCTGGCATGATGAAATGGGCAATCTGGTGCGCGCCAAAGGGTCCGCCCCGGCAGAGGTATATTTTTTCTACACCACCTGCCCGAAATGCGCGAAAGCCTATGGCAGGAACTATGTCATCGGTGTCGCGAAGCTGGATCAGTCGGCCAATTCCCAGCCATCAGGATAGAAGTCGTGCTTCAGCGCGATGCTCGTCGCCTCGCGTTCATAATGCCAGATCACTTCGGGGGACACTTCGATGGGGCCGACGCTGGCGATGACCGTTTCGCCGTCTGACAGGCGTTTGGTCTTGAACCCTTCGGTGCGGAGCGCCTTTTCAAAGGCGTCCCAGTTGGCATCGGTTTCTTCGACAAAGAAGATGAATTCGACCACCGCCAGTTTGGGCAGTTTCACGCCCTTGCCGGCCTTTTCAAAGGTGGCATAGGTATCGCGGCGCTGCGTTTCGAAATTGTGCGACATCGGTTTCTCCATCATCCGCTGCGCCCTACCATCCCGGACGCGCCCACACCAGTGCCTTAGGCCCGCCCCAAATAGGCAAAGCGGTAGGCCAGCGCCACGCCGCCTGCCCCGCCGATGATATTGCCAAGCGTCACCCAGCCCAGATTGGCGATGGCGGCCGCTGGGGTGATGTCGGCCCCGGCGAGCATCCCAAGCGGCAGAAGAAACATGTTGGCGACCGAATGTTCCAGACCCAAGGCCACAAAGGTGGTCACGGGCCAGAGGATGCACAGGATCTTGTCCGTCGCCGACCGCGCCGCAAAACTGAGCCACACCGCAAGACACACCAGCGCATTGCACAGGATACCGCGCACCAGCGCGTCAACAGGGCCAAGCGCGGCCTTGGCGCTGGCGACCTTGGCCGCCGTCGCACCAAAGGGGGCATCGATCAAGCCGGTCAACCCAAAGGCCACCGCCAGCCCGACAGCCCCCATCAGATTGCCCAGATAGACCACACCCCAATTGCGCAGCAGCGCGCCGCGCGTGATCCGCCCGTCCACCGCCGCCATCACCATCAGCGCATTGCCGGTGAACAACTCGGCCCCGCCCACAATCACAAGGATCAGCCCGACCGAAAACACCATCCCGCCCAAGACGCGCACGGGACCAAAGCCCGCGTCGGCCCCGGTCATGGTCAGCAGAAAGCCCGCAGCGCCAAAGCCGATGAAGGCCCCCGCCAGCACGGCAAGGGTCAGCATCTGCCCCACAGGCAACGCCGCCTTGGCGACACCTGCGGTTTCGATCAACTGCCCGATTTGGGCGGGTTTGTAGGCGTCAATGCTGTCCATGCCGCCACCCTAGCGGGCGGCAACGCAACTGTCAGCCCATCAGTGCGCGGGCAAGCCGGGTCTGCCGTTCTATGACCAAGGGCAGGTCGATGGTTGTCATCTGACCATCCCGCACCACCTGTCGCCCTTCGACCAACAGGTCGCGCACACGGGTTGGTCCGCACAGCACCAGTGACGCCACAGGGTCCCATGACCCGGCCCCTTCGATGCCAGACACATCCCAGATCGCGATGTCGGCACGCTTTCCCATCTGCAACGATCCGCAGTCGTTCCGCCCCAACACCTGCGCACCGCCCAAGGTGGCAATCTCCAGGGCCTCACGCGCGGCCATGGCGTCGGCCCCATTGGCGACACGCTGCAACAGCAGGGTCTGGCGCGCCTCGGCAATCAGGTTGCCCGCGTCATTGCTGGCCGATCCGTCGACGCCAAGCCCCACCTTCACACCGGCGTCGCGCATCGCGCGGATGGGGGCGATGCCGGACCCAAGGCGGCAATTGGAACAGGGGCAATGCGCCACACCGGTGCCGGACCGGGCGAACAGGCCGATTTCGGATGCGTCCAGCTTGACGCAATGCGCGTGCCAGACGTCATCGCCGGTCCAGCCCAGATCTTCGGCATATTGCCCCGGACGGCAGCCGAATTGCGCCAGCGAATACGCGATGTCTTCGTCATTCTCGGCCAGATGGGTGTGCAACATCACCCCTTTGTCACGGGCCAGAAGCGCCGCCTCGCGCATCAGGTCGCGGCTGACGGAAAACGGGGAACAGGGCGCAAGGCCCACCCGCACCATCGCGCCATCGCTTGCGTCATGAAAGGCGTCGATGACGCGGATGCAGTCTTCAAGTATCGCCGCCTCGGGTTCGACCAGCACATCAGGGGGCAGGCCGCCCGCGCTTTCCCCAATGCTCATTGCGCCACGGGTGGGGTGAAAGCGCAAGCCCACCTCGGCTGCGGCATGGATTGTATCATCCAGCCGCGCGCCATTGGGATAGAGGTACAGGTGGTCGGACGTCAGCGAACAGCCTGACAGCGCCAGTTCCGCCAGCCCCACCTGCGCGCTGGTGAACATCTCGTCCGGGCCAAAGCGGCCCCAGATCGGGTACAGCGTCTTGAGCCAGCCGAACAGCAGCGCGTCCTGCCCGCCCGGCACCGCACGGGTCAGGGTCTGGTACAGGTGGTGGTGCGTGTTGACCAACCCCGGCGTCACGACGCAGCCCTTGGCCTCGATCACCGTGCCGGTGGTGGACAGGCCCTGCCCTACGGCGGCAATGACGCCACCCCGGATCAGCACATCCCCGCGCGCCACCTCGGCACGGGCGGGGTTCATGGTGACGACGACATCGGCACCGCGGATCAGGATTTCGGACATGGGATTCCCTTTTGCGCCACCCCCTTCGGTGGATCGGGAAAGCGCGGCGACAGAAGGGGGACGAAAGGACTCGCGCGGCAGTGCAAGGATAACGTGCGACGCGTCGGCTGAAAAGCCCGGGCCGGATGCGCTACGCTTGCCGCGCCCGGTCAAACAGATCGCATGCGGTGTCAAAGAACCGGTCCCGGTGCGCGGGGGTTTCCATCATCACCTCGTGCTCCGCGCCGGAATAGAGATCAAGCCGGCCGTCTGACCACTGCGCCATCCGCATGTGAATCGGCGGGACATCGACGATCTTTTCCGCCGTTCCCAGCGCGGTCACCACAGGCACGAGGGGCGACGGCACCAGTGCCAGCGCCCCGCATTCCCGAAGCGCCGCGTTCAGCCAGCCAAGGCTGGGGCCGCCCAGCGGAATCTGCGGATGCGCCTGTGCCTGACGGCGCATGTAATCCCACATCTCGGGGTCAGTGGTCAGCAGGTTGCCCTGAAACGCAGCCTCCAGCACATAGGTCGTCCCACCTGTGCCGGGTGCATAGCGGTGCGCCTGCCCCATCAACGCCGACAAAGAGGACACCACATGCGCCAGGGGCCGCATCCATGCGGCCAGACTGATGCCCCACATCGGCGCGGAAAAGGCGGCAGCACGGAACGGCAGGCCGCGTGTCAGCGCGCGCAGACCGATGCAGCCGCCCATCGAATGGGCCATCAGGAACAGCGGTTCCGGCAGGCCACGCGCCGCGACCATCGCAAGCACCGCGTCCAGATCGGCCTGATATTCGGCAAAATCGGCGATATGGCCCACCATCGGATCGGGCAGCGCGCGGGCCGCCATCCCCTGCCCGCGCCAATCGACCGACACGGTGGCAAAGCCGCGCCGTCGCAGGCTTTCGGCAGCACGCCCGTATTTTTCGACGTATTCGGTGCGGCCCGGCAGCAGCACCACGGTTCCCTTTTCCCCGTCAGGCCAGACGCTGGCCCGGATGCGCACACCATCGCCAGTGGTCAGCCACAGCGCATGGCCCCCATCAGGCCCTTCGGCCAGATCAGACAGAAAAGGGGCTACACTCACCCCAGCACCGAGCCGAGTTTCATCGCCAGACCCATATTGCCGTCGACCGACAGCTTGCCGGTCATGAAGGCCGTGGTCGGGTTCATGTCGCCCGACAGAATCGCCTGAAACGTGTCGGCGCTGGCAGTCAGGGTCACCTCGGCCTCGTCGTCGCCTGCACGCACACCGTCCGCGTCCATCATGATCGCGCCTTCGCCGGTGATGACAAATTTCGCCACGCCGTCAAATCCGCTTTTCAGTTTTTTCCCCAAGGCGGCAACAGCCGCATCGATCACGTCACCCATTTCATCTTCCTTTCGCACCAAAGCGCCCGTTATCGCATCCTCGTGACCCCGTGAGCACTGGCATTTCCGCAAGGATACGCTACTTTTCTGTTATGAAAGCCCGCGTCTTCTTACACAATCGTGTCGTGGCGGCATTTATGCTGCTTTTTGTGCTGGCGCTGCCGGCAGCCGCCCAGACAGACCAGCTTGACGCGCTGTTTGACCGGTTGAAAGAGGCGGACCCCGCCTCGGCGCAGCGGATCGAGGGCGAGATCTGGACGGAATGGTCCAAATCCGGGTCGGCGGCGATGGATCTGTTGTTGCAACGTGGCAAGGACGCCATGGCCGCAGGTGATTTCCCGGCGGCAATCGAACACCTGACGGCGCTGACCGACCACGCGCCGGATTTTGCCGAAGGCTTCAATGCCCGCGCCACCGCCTATTTTCAGGCGGGCCAGCTTGGCCCGTCAATCGAGGATATCGCCCGCACCCTGACGCTGAACCCGCGTCATTTCGGGGCGCTGTCCGGGCTCGGCATGATCTTTGAAGACCTGGGTCGCCCCGAAAAAGCGCTGGAGGTTTACAAGGCGGCGCTGGCTATACATCCGCACCTTCCCGGCGTATTGGACGCGGTGCAACGGCTTGAGACCGAAACCGGCGGGCGGAACCTTTAAGGCTTAGATCATGGCGACGACCCCGCGGGTCACGGCGGTCCTTGGGCCGACGAACACCGGCAAGACCCATTACGCCATCGAACGTATGTTGGCACATCGCACCGGGGTCATTGGCCTGCCGCTGCGTCTGCTTGCGCGCGAGGTGTATGACCGCATCGTTGCCCAACGCGGCCCGTCTGTTGTGGCGCTGGTCACGGGCGAAGAACGCATCGTCCCCGAACGCACCCAATACTGGGTCTGCACGGTCGAGGCGATGCCGCTGGAGATCGGGGCCGATTTCGTCGCCGTCGATGAAATCCAGCTTTGCGCCGATCCTGAACGCGGCCACGTCTTTACCAACCGCCTTCTCAAAGCGCGCGGGTTGCACGAAACGCTTTTCCTTGGGTCCGACACCATGCGCGGGGCCATCGCGGCGCTGGTGCCCAAAGTTCAGTTCATGAAGCGCGACCGTTTTTCGACGCTGACCTATGCAGGTTCGAAAAAGATAAGCCGGATGCCGCCGCGAAGCGCAATCGTGGGGTTTTCGGTTGAAAATGTCTATGCCATTGCCGAGTTGATCCGCCGCCAAAAGGGCGGCTGCGCGGTCGTCATGGGGGCGCTTTCGCCACGCACACGCAATGCGCAGGTCGCTTTGTACCAGAACGGCGATGTCGATTATCTTGTGGCGACCGATGCCATCGGCATGGGTCTGAACCTTGACATCAAGCACGTCGCCTTTTCGTCCACCGCCAAATTTGACGGGCGGCGGATGCGCGGATTGTTCCCGCACGAAATGGCCCAGATCGCCGGACGCGCAGGCCGCCACACCGAAGCAGGCACTTTCGGCATCACCGGTGAGGCGCGCCCCCTGGATGACGACCTGATCGACGCCATCGAAAACCACCGGTTCGAGCCGGTCAAGAAACTGCAATGGCGCAATGACGTGCTGGAATTCGGCACCGTCGATCGGTTGATCCGGTCGCTTGAGGCGCCCACCTCGAACGAATGGCTGACCCGAGCGCGCGATTCCGATGACGTGGTCGCGCTGAAAACCCTGTCAGAGCTGCCCGAAGTGCGCGACCGGGTGCGTAGCCCGGCTGATATCCGCCTGTTGTGGGACGTCTGCCGGATTCCCGATTTCAGGGGCGCATCCGGCATGGAACACGCGACGCTGCTGGCGCGTATCTTTGGATTCCTGAAAGACGGCCATGTGCCTTCGGATTGGCTTAAAACCGCCATCGCGCGGATCGACAAGACCGATGGCGACATCGACGCCATCTCCAAACGGCTCGCTTATATCCGGACCTGGACGTATATCGCCCAAAGGAAAGGGTGGGTCGAAGACGAAACCCATTGGCGCGACGAGACTCGCGCTGTAGAAGACCGCCTGTCGGATGCGCTGCACGCGCGGCTGACCCAGCGGTTTGTTGACCGCCGCACGTCCGTGTTGATGCGGCGGTTGAAGCAGAAGGAGACCCTCGTGGCCGAGGTGAATGACAAAGGCGAAGTGATGGTTGAAGGCGAATTCGTCGGCCGTCTGGAAGGCTTCCGCTTCCGACAGGACGCGTCTTCGTCGCCCGACGAGGCGCGCACGCTGCAAGCGGCTGCGATGCAGGCGTTGCGGCCGGAATTCCATCTGCGCGCGGATCGGTTCTACAACGCACCGGACACCGAGCTTGATTTCACCGAGCAGGGCGGCCTGATGTGGGGCACCACTGCCATCGGCAAGCTGGTCAAAGGCCCCGAGTCGCTGCGCGCACAAGTGGAGCCTTTTGTCGACGAAGAGGCCGGTCCTGACGTTGTAGACAAGGTCCGCCGTCGCCTGCAACACTTCATCGACCGCAAGACCGCCGCTTTGTTCGAGCCGCTTTTGGCCATGAGCCGGGACGAGGCGCTGCAAGGTCTGGCGCGCGGTTTCGCTTTTCGTCTGGTCGAGGCGCTGGGGGTCTTGCCCCGCGATGCCATCGCAGACGAGGTCAAGCAACTGGATCAGGACAGCCGCGGTGCCCTGCGCAAGCACGGCGTCCGTTTTGGCCAGTTCACGATTTTCCTGCCCGCCCTGCTGAAGCCCGCGCCGACGCGCCTGCGGCTGGTGCTGTGGTCGCTGTATAACGGGCTGGACGAGTTTCCCGAAAGCCCGCCGCCGGGTCTGGTCACCATCCCGAACATGCCCGAGGTGCCGAAGAATCACTACACGCTTGCGGGCTATCATCCCGCAGGCAGCCGTGCGATTCGCATCGACATGCTGGAACGTCTGGCCGATCTGTTGCGCGCGAAAGACAGCCGTTCGGGGTTCGAGGCGACGCCCGACATGCTGTCGATCACCGGCATGACGCTGGATCAGTTCGTCGACCTGATGGCGGGTCTTGGCTACAAGGGCGAAAAAGGCGAACGCGCCAAGGTGAAGCCTGATCTTGTTCCCCTGCCCGCCGCAGCCCCTTCGGACCCGGCTCCTGCCCCGCTGACGGAAAACGAAAGCGCCTTTGTCGCCCCCGAGGCACTCGTTGCCAATGCGGCTGCAACCGATGACGTGGCACCAGACGCAGCGACGGACGCACCCGCCGAAGCCCCGGCCGAGATGGAGGTGTTCTATACCTTCACCTGGGCCCCCCGCGCGCGCAACGCGCGCCCCGAACGTGCCCCCCGGCCCGAGCGTGGCCCGCGTCCCGATCGCGGTAACCGCCCTGCCCGCGCGACGGAAACTGTTGCAGCGCCTGTCGAAGGTGCCCCCGTCGAAGGCACCACCACCGAGGCACGGCCAGAGCGGCCCGCCCGCACGGATCGCCCGGCCCGCCCGCAAGGCGAAAAGCGCGAAGGCTACAAGGGGAACAACCCCAAGCACGGGCCGAAACCTGCCGGGAAACCCGATGCCCCGCGCGGGGATCGTGGCGACCGTGGCGACCGCCCGAACAAAGGCCCGTCGAAAGATCGTGGCAACCAACCCAAAACTTTTGAGGCCCGCCCCCCCCGGCAGGACAAAATCGATCCGGACAACCCCTTTGCCGTTCTGGCAGCCTTGCGCAACCGGACCTGAGGCTTGGCAGGTCCGGGCGCAAAGCCTGTTCCCGGGCCGCAGCGCCTAACTCTGCGGCTGGACAAATGGCTGTGGCAGGCGCGGTTTTTCCGTGCCCGCCCCATGGCCGCACAAGCGATCCTGGATGGCAGCATCCGAGTCAACGGCCAGCGCACCCACAAGCCCGGATACGCGCTGTCAGCCGGTGACGTGCTGACCTTTGCACTGTCGGGCCGGGTTCATGTCGTCAAGGTCGTGGCACTTGGCACGCGCCGCGGCCCCGTGCACGAGGCGACAACACTCTATCTTGATCTGGACGCCCCAACAGGCGACGCTGCAACGCCAAGTCCGCTTGAATGATCCGCCGTCCTATTCTAGTCAGACCACGTAAATATTTTCGAAAAGCATGAACGGGGCCGGATCATGACCTATGTGGTGATCGACAACTGCATCGCCTGCAAATACACCGACTGCGTCGAAGTGTGTCCGGTGGACTGCTTTTACGAGGGCGAGAACATGCTGGTCATCCACCCGGATGAATGCATCGACTGCGGTGTCTGCGAACCGGAATGCCCCGCCGACGCGATCCGTCCCGACACAGAACCGGATATGGAGGAATGGGTTTCCTTCAATCGCAAGTATTCGGAAAAGTGGCCGGTGATCGTGACCAAGAAAGATCCCCTGCCCGAAGCCGAGGCGCGCGATGGTGAAACCGGCAAGCTGGGTAAGTACTTTTCCGAAGCGCCCGGCGAAGGCGGCTGAACCCCGCGCACGACCGATTCGCCCGCGCCATGGCGGTGATTCGGCCGAATTTGGGATTCTGCTTTGTAATCAACGAAACCTGACCGAAAGGTCGGGGGTCGTGGTTGTTGGAATCAGGCGTTTTTTGTGTTATATAATGCACACAAACAAACCGAAGCCTGAATCCCGGCCCAGAGCTGCTCGCCTGTGCGGGCCTTTTTATGACAATTCGACCCAGTCGCCGGGGAGGTTTGCGCCCCGGTCGGTAAATTGTCGTCCGAAGCGGCTACCCACCTGAGGAAACGACTGAATGACAAAGACCAAGAAGCCTGAGTTCCGCCCGAACGAGTTCGTCGTCTATCCCGCCCATGGCGTGGGCCGGATCATCTCGATCGAGGAACAGGAAATCGCCGGCCTGTCGCTGGAACTGTTCGTGATCTCGTTCGAGAAGGACAAGATGACGCTTCGGGTGCCGACACACAAGGCGACCGAAATCGGGATGCGGCAGTTGTCGTCGCCCGACACGGTGACCAAGGCATTGGACACGCTGAAGGGCAAGGCGCGCGTCAAGCGGGCGATGTGGTCGCGCCGGGCGCAGGAATACGAACAGAAGATCAACTCGGGCGATCTTTTGTCCATCGCCGAAGTGGTGCGTGACCTGCACCGCACCGATGATCAGCGCGAACAAAGCTATTCCGAACGCCAGTTGTACGAAGCGGCGCTGGAACGCCTGACCCGCGAAGTCGCCGCCGTTTCCGGCGTGGATGAGGCTGGCGCCCAAAAGACCGTCGGTGACGTTCTGGTAGGCCGCGCCGCCTGATCACCGATCAGACCGACAGGAAAAGGTCGCAGCCCCGCTGCGGCCTTTTTCTTTCAAATGTGCGTCTTGGTTTCAGATCATCCCCGCCGCAACACCCAGCGCCGCCACCTCGGCCAATTGCTGCGATGCGCCCAGAATATCCCCGGTCTGCCCGCCGATCCGTGCCTTGGCCGCCCATCCAAGACCCGCGCAGGCAACGCCTGCAAGCACGACCATCCCCAGCACGGCAAAGCCGCCGAAGATCAGCCCCAGCAGCACCGCCACCCCGACCGCCGCCACCGCTACCCCCTGCGACGGTCGGCCCACCGCTGCTGACAGCCCGCCCCTCCGCGCCTGTGGCAGGGCGGCCATCAGCACCGCCATCGGCGCACGGCTGACGGCCCCCACGGCGATCAGCGCGCCCCAATGCCCGCCCGCCGCCAGCAGCGCAGTCAGCGCCGACCATCGTGCCAGGGTGACCAACAGCAACGCCAGCACGCCGTAGCTGCCGACATGGCTGTCCTTCATGATCTCCAACCGCCGCTCGACCGTCCAGCCGCCGAACAGGCCGTCCGCCGTATCCGCCAGCCCATCTTCGTGCAGCGCACCCGTCATCAGGGACGATACCGCCAGACAGACCGCTGCCACCCAAGCGACGGGCAGCCCCAGCATCAGCCCGACCGACCCCGCCAGCGCAACCGCAGCCCCAACGATCGCGCCAACGATAGGCCAGGCCCAGGCCGACGCTGCCCCCCGCGACGCATCCCCTGCCACCCCCCGGACGGGCAACCGGGTCAGCAGCCCAAACGCGGCCCGGATATCGCCCGCAAAATCAATGTCGCGCCGTTCCATGGAATGGTCCTTTCCAGGCTGGTCCTTTGTCCCTGTCTTAGGTAGCCAATCACAAACCTTCAACGCGAGAGATGATGTGATGACATTTGCCAGCCTTGCCGCCTTTCGCGCCCTGCTTGCCGATCTGCCGCGCGCTGATGACACGGCCACCGATGCAGCACAGGCCCGCAACGGTCAGTTGACCAAGCCGCCGGGGGCTTTGGGCAGGCTCGAGGATCTGGCAATCTGGATGGCGGGCTGGCAGGGCACCGACCGCCCCCACTGTGACCGCCCGCAAGTGATAGTCTTCGCGGGCAATCATGGTGTGACGGCACAGGGCGTGTCGGCCTTTCCCGCCGAAGTGACAGTGCAGATGGTTGCCAACTTTCGCGCAGGCGGGGCGGCGATCAACCAGCTTGCCCGCACCTTTGGTGCCAGCATGACCGTTCACGCGCTGGACCTTGACCAACCTACCGCCGATTTCACGATGGCCCCTGCCATGACCGAAGGCGATCTTCTGGCCGCCCTTGCCACGGGGTGGAACGCCGTCGATCCCGATGCCGACACGCTTGTGACGGGCGAAATGGGCATCGGCAACACCACCCCGGCCGCCGCCCTGGCCTGCGCGCTGTTCGGCGGGGCGGCCAGCGCATGGGTCGGCCGCGGCACCGGGGTGGATGATGCGGGTCTGGCGCGCAAGGCCGCCGTCGTGACCGCAGGCATCGCCCGTCACGCAGACATCCTGAACGATCCTCTCCAGGTGATGCGCTGCCTCGGCGGCCGCGAGCTGGCCGCCATGGCTGGTGCCATCGCCCGCGCGCGCAAGGAACGCATCCCCGTCATCCTTGATGGCTTCATCTGCACCGCCGCCGCTGCGGTGCTGGAACGGGCCGCTCCCGGCGCGCTGGATCACTGCGTCGCGGGGCATCTTTCCGCCGAAGGGGCGCATGGCCACCTGCTAGAGGCACTTGGGAAAACACCCCTCTTGTCCCTGAACCTGCGCCTGGGCGAAGGGTCGGGCGCCGCACTGGCCCTTGGCATCGTCAAGGGGGCCGTCGCCTGTCATTCCAGAATGGCCACCTTTGCCGAGGCGGGCGTGTCAGGGGCCTGACCGTTCCTTCCTCTTCCTGAAAGTATCCTCGGGGGGACGCGCGGCACGCGCGTGGGGGCGGACAGCCCCCAGCACCGCCGGTCACGCGCGCAACGCGAAAATCCTTCCTTCAAGGATTTTGCCGGGTCAAGCGCAACGCTTACAGGTTGATCTGGGTGAACCCGTCGCGCAGCGCCTTGGACCAGGCTTCGGACATGGCGCGGAACTGCTCATCCCCTGCCTCGATCCGGCGGCGCATGCTGACCTTGCAAGCGTCGCGTTCGATCAGCGCCAGATCGAGCGGCATCCCCACCGACAGGTTCGACCGCAGTGTGGAATCCATCGACAATAACACCGCCTTTTGCGCGTCGGCCAGACTGGTCGTCCGCTTCACCACCCGGTCAAGGATCGGCTTGCCATATTTATGCTCGCCAATCTGTAGAAAGGGCGTGTCCTCGGTCGCTTCGATGAAATTGCCTTCGGGATAGATCAGGAACATCCGCATCTCGCCGCCGCGCCGCTGACCGGCGACGATCATGCTGGCGGATGCGCCCTGTTTCATCGCCGAAAGCTTTTCATCAATCTCGGTGCGCACCGACGACAGCGCATTGCCCACCAAATCGGCCACCTTCAGCATGGTCGGCGCCAGCAGGATCGACGATTCGGGTGTGGCATCCGGGTCCTCGGCGGCTTCGCGCAGGCGGGCCATGGTGGTTTGCGTCACAGAAAGGCTGCCTGCGGTCAGAATGGTGATCACGCGTTCGCCCGGGTCTTCAAAGACGAACATCTTGCGATAGGTGGCGATGTTGTCCAGCCCCGCATTGGTGCGGGTATCCGACAGCAACACCATGCCGTCGTTCAGCAAAAGGCCCACACAATAGGTCATTCCATCCCCCGAAGTTCTGGCGCGACCCTATTGCTGCTCTTGCCCGGCTGCAACCGGCTGTTCGCTGACGGCCAGCGTTACCGCCAGCCGTTCGGTGCCCGGACTGCGGGCCGTGCCCCGGATCGGGGCGGCATCCTGCGCATCGAACCCCGATCCCAGCCGGATATACCGATCATCCGGGCAACAGCGGTTGGCGGGGTCAAAGCCGACCCAACCCAAACCCGGCACATGCACCTCGGCCCAGGCATGGGCAGCCTCGTGTGCGGCCCCGTCGCTGTCGGAAAAGAGATAGCCGGAAACATAGCGCGCAGGCATGTCCAGCCAGCGCGCGCACCCGATCAGCGCGTGGGCGTGGTCCTGACAGACACCCGTGCCCAAGGCCAGCGCCTCGGCAGCCGTGGTCTGCGCACTGGTCGACCCCGGCGTATAGGCGATGGCATCGGCAATGGCATCGCACAGCCGGTGCGTCACCGCCAGCGGCCCGTCCGATCCTGCCACGGACGTCGCAAGATCGGCCAGTGCCGCGTCCACCCGCGTGGGCATGGTGTCGCGCAGATAGCATTCAGGGGGTGCCGTTTCGCGATGCCCGCGCAGCACACCAGCCAGATCGGTCGTCAAGACTGTGCCTGTCACCCGCACCACAATCTCGGACACGGGGCCCGCCACCGACCACGCCCTGATGCAATCGCCTGCCCCGTCGCGAAAGGTGCCGCCCGGTTTCCCCTCGGACAGGGTCACCGACCAGTTTTGCACCTGTTGCCCGTCGAACACCGATGGGATCAGGCGGTGGCTTTGCACGACCCCGCGCACGGGCTTGTCATAGTGATAGCGGGTCACATGATCGACGGTCAGCAGCATCAGCGCATGTCCCCGCTCAGATAGGTGTCGTGCACCGCTGATCCCAGCCTTGCGGTTTCGCGGATGAACCGCGACAGGAATTCGTGCAGACCTTCGTCAAAGATATCCTCGACCTTCAACTCTGTCAGCCCGGTCAGCATCGACCGCGCGCCCACCTGCACCTCGCTGCATGCACCATAGCCTTTGCCCAACCGTTCCAGATGGCCCGTCACCCCTTCGATGCAGGTGATCAGTGACCGGGGGCATTGGGGGTTCAGGATCAGGAAATGCGCGATCTTGCCCGCCGTCACCTCGCCGCCATAGGCCCAGTGAAAGGCCCGGTGCGCCGACATTGCGCGCAGAAGGGTGGTCCATTGATAGTTATCAAGGCCCGATCCGACGAAATCCGCGCGCGGCAGCAGGACGTAATATTTCACATCCATCAGCCGCGCGGTGTTGTCGGCGCGTTCCAGATAATAGCCAAGGTTCAGGAAATCCCAGCCGTCATTGCGCAGCAGTGTGGCGTCGATGGCCCCGCGCACCATGGCCGAATGGCGCATCGTCCATTCCGTCAGGCGCGACAGTTCCAACTGGCTGCGCGGGGTGCGTTCCAACTGGCGCAATTCCTGAAACGCGGTGTTCAGCGCGTCCCACACTTGTGATGTCAGCGCCGTCCGCACGATACGCCCGTTTTCGCGGGCCGATGTGATGCAGGACGCAACCGACGACGGGTTGTCCCGGTCAAAGAACAGAAAGCTTTCGATATTGCGCTGCACCGGGTCGCCGTATTTGCGCGCAAAGCCATCGTAATTGCCGACCGCCTGCAACAGGCTGTCCCATTCGTTGCGATATCCGGCGGCGGATGGCAGCAGCGCGATGCGCGCGCCCACCTCCAGCAACCGGGCGGCGGTTTCGGCCCGTTCCATATAGCGGGCGATCCAGTACAGGTTGTCTGCGGTCCGGCTCAGCATGTCACATCACTCCGCCAGAACCCAGGTGTCCTTGACACCCCCGCCTTGGGACGAGTTCACCACCAGTGACCCCTCTTTCAGTGCCACCCGTGTCAGCCCTCCCGGAACCAGTTCGATCCGTTCACCCACCAGACAATAGGGCCGCAGATCGACGTGCCGGGGGGCAATCCCTTCGGCGACAAAGGTTGGGGTCGTCGACAGCGCCAGCGTCGGCTGCGCGATGTAATTGCCCGGATCGGCCAGGATCAGGTGGCGGAACGTCTCGATCTGCTCTTTTGTCGATTTCGGGCCGACCAGCATGCCGTATCCGCCTGACCCATGCACCTCTTTGACGACCAGCTCGCCAAGGTTTTCAAGGACATATTTCTTGTCATCCGGTTTGCCGCATTGCCATGTCGGCACGTTGCGCAAAATGGGTTCCTCGCCCAGATAGAACCGGATCATCTCGGGCACAAAGGTGTAGACGGCCTTGTCGTCGGCCACGCCCGCACCGGGGGCCGAACAGATCGACACGCCCCCAGACCGGTAGACATCCATCAACCCCGGCACCCCCAACATGCTGTCGGGGCGAAAGCAGAGCGGGTCGATAAAGGCATCATCGATCCGGCGATAGATCACGTCCACCCGGCGCGGGCCTTCGGTGGTGCGCATGTAGACAAACTCACCTTCGACGAACAGATCTTGGCCCTCGACCAGTTCCACCCCCATCAGGTCGGCCAGAAAGCTGTGTTCGTAATAGGCGCTGTTGAAATGCCCCGGCGTCAGGATCACGACGACAGGGTCACCCTTGCACTTTTCCGGAGCGACGGATGCCAGCGTGCGGCGGAGGATTGCGGGGTATTGTTCAACCGGCTGAATGCGGTTTTCGCGGAACAGGTCGGGGAACATCCGCATCATGATCTCGCGGTTTTCCAGCATGTAGCTGACACCTGACGGGGTGCGGCAGTTGTCTTCCAGAACAAAGAACTCGTCCGCGCCGGTGCGCACCAGATCGATGCCGACGATGTGGGAGTAAACCCCCTTCGGCGGGACGATGCCCGCCACGGCCTTTTCATAGGCCTCGTTCTGATAGACCAACCGCGACGGCACCCGGCCAGCGCGCACAATCTCACCCCGCCCGTAGATGTCGACCAGAAAGGCGTTCAGCGCCCGCGCGCGCTGCTTGATCCCGCGTTCCAGCCGCGCCCATTCGGTGCTGGTGAACACGCGCGGGAACATGTCGAACGGGATCAGCCGATCGGGATCGCCGCCTTCGCCATAAACAGCAAAGGTGATGCCGATGCGGCGAAACAGCGCCTCGGCCTCGGCCTGTTTCAGGCTACGCAGTTCGGCCGGCATGGCGCGCATCCAGTCTTCCAGCCGCGCATAGGGAAGGCGCACTTCGGCACCCTGATACATCTCGTTGAAATAGTCGGTCACCCGGAATGTCCCCTTACCCGTCTTGGTGCCAGTTAAGCAGCCACTTTGGCGGGGGGAAAGGGATTCAGGTATCAGGAACGGGTGCGACATGTGCAACCGCCCAAATTATAGGCATATATCCCGGTTGGAGAGAGGCTTTCCCCGCCCTATCTTGGTCAAATGGCCCGAGATCCCGTCCTGACCTTCACCGACCGAGGCATTTACTGCCCTGCCGGTGATTTCTTCATCGACCCTTGGCGCCCGGTATCGCGTGCGCTGATCACCCATGGCCATTCCGACCACGCCCGCATCGGCCATGGCCGGTATCTGGCGACCCATGCTGCCTTGCCGGTGATCCGCCACCGACTTGGCCCCATCGACGCGGCAGGCATCGCCTATGGTGAGCAGCGCCGCATCGGCGGTGTCACGGTCAGCTTTCACCCCGCAGGCCACGTTCCCGGATCTGCGCAGATCCGCATCGAGCAAGAGGGCGAAGTCTGGGTCATCTCGGGCGATTACAAGACCGAAAGCGACGGTCTGGCCGAACCGTTCGCGCCGGTGCCTTGCCACACCTTCATCAGCGAATGCACCTTTGGCCTGCCGGTGTTCCGCTGGCGGCCACAAAGCGATGTGATGACCGATGTCATGGCATGGTGGGCGGCAAACGCGGCGGCCGGGCGGGTGTCGATCCTGGGGGCCTACAGCTTTGGCAAGGCGCAGCGATTGATGGCGGAAATTGATCCCATTGGCCCGATCCTGACCCATGGCGCGGTTGAAGAGATCACCCGCATCCTGCGCGATCAGGGCTATCGCCTGCCGGACACGCTCCGCGTCACCGCTGAAACGACCGCCAAAACCCACCCCGGCGCGCTGGTGATAGCGCCGCCTTCGGCGCTTGGCTCGGCTTGGGCGGGGCGGTTCGGCAACGCCGATCAAGCCTTTGCCTCGGGCTGGATGGCGATCCGGGGCATCCGTCGCCGCCGCAGCCTTGGCACCGGCTTCACCCTGTCTGACCATGCCGACTGGGACGGGCTGAACACCGCGATCCGGGCCACAGGCGCCACCCGCGTCTTTGTCACCCATGGCTACACCGCCCCCTTCCGCCGCTGGCTGGCTGAACAGGGCTATGACGCGGGCATCGTGCAGACCGAATACACCGGGGAATTGCCCGACACGTCCGAAAGCGACACAGCGGTGACCGAACCATGACCACGAGGGTGCTTTCATCTTGGCCCGAATATCCTCGGGGGGTGCGCGGGCCAGAAAGCCCCCCGCGACGCACATCACGGGCGGGCGGACGATGAAGCGCTTTGCCCGGCTGTTTGCCGCCCTTGATGGCACCACACGAACCAGCGAAAAGACCGCCGCCCTGACCGCCTATTTCCGCGATGCCCCCGACGCGGACAAGCTGTGGACCATCGCCCTGTTGTCAGGTCGCCGCCCGAAGCGCGCCGTGAACGCGACCGAGTTGCGCACTTGGGCGGCCGAGGCAGCGGGCGTGCCGCTTTGGTTGTTTGAGGATGCCTATTCCATGGTGGGCGATCTGGCCGAAACCATCGCGCTGATCCTGCCCGTGGCCACGGGATCCGCCACGCGGTCCCTGTCGGAAACTATCGCTGCCTTGACCGCGCTGACGGGCAGGACCGCCACGGACCGCCGTGCAGCGATCCTTGCCGAATGGCAGGCACTTGGCGCGGACGAACGGATGCTGTTCAACAAGCTGATCACCGGCGGCTTTCGCATGGGGGTCAGTCAGGGGCTGATGACGCGGGCGCTGGCGGCAGCCACGGGGGTGCCTGAAACCACATTGGCGCATCGTCTGATGGGGGAATGGACGCCGCACACCACCAGCTTTGCCGACCTGACCGGCGATGTCGGCGACGATCTGGGATCACGCCCCTATCCCTTTGCCTTGGCGTCCCCGTTGGAACAACCGCCCGACACGCTGGGGCCGCCGTCCGACTGGATCGCGGAATGGAAATGGGACGGCATCCGGGGCCAGTTGATCCACCGGCCCGGCACCTTTGCACTGTGGTCGCGGGGCGAAGAGTTGATCACCGACCGCTTTCCCGAATTCGCCGTGCTGGCCGATTTTCTGCCCCAAGGCACCGTCATCGACGGCGAGGTTCTGGCCTGGGGCGAGGGCGTCCCCTTGCCATTTGCTGCCCTGCAACGCCGGATCGGCCGGAAATCCGTGCCTAAAAAGCTGCTGGCAGAGGCACCCGCGCGCCTGTTGGCCTATGACCTGCTCGAATCGGCGGGGTCGGACTTTCGCACGGCCCCCCTATCACAGCGGCGCGCAGAGTTGCAGGCGCTGCTGGTGGCCCTGCCCCCCGGCCTGCCCATCGCCCTGTCGGCGCAGGTGCCGATCCCTGATTGGGACAGCCTTGCCCAGACACGCAGCACCTCACGCAACGCGATGGCCGAGGGGCTGATGCTGAAACGCGCTGCATCAGCCTATCACGTTGGGCGAAAGCGCGGGGATTGGTGGAAGTGGAAGGTCGACCCCTTTACCATCGACGCGGTGATGATCTACGCCCAGGCCGGGCATGGGCGGCGCGCCACACTGTATACTGATTTCACCTTTGCCGTCCGCGATGGTGATGCGCTGGTCCCCTTTACCAAGGCCTATTCCGGCCTCACGGACGCAGAATTCGCCGAAATCACCCGCTGGGTGCAGAAGAATACGCTGGAACGCTTTGGCCCCGTCCGCCGCGTGCCACCCGAACTGGTATTCGAGATCGCGTTCGAAGGGATACAAGCCAGCCCGCGCCACAAATCCGGCATCGCCTTGCGCTTTCCCCGCATGCTCCGCTGGCGGCGCGACAAACCGAGCACCGAGATTGACACATTAGACAACTTGCGCGCCATGCTTGCGGCCCACGGCTGATGCGGGCCGAAAAATCTTTGGAAGATATTTGCCAAGGATATTTCTGAAAATCCTTGGGCCCCCGATCGGTCACACTGCCGGTGTCTGGCCGGGCATGAGTATTTTTGCGAAGAAAAAGCTGGGCGTCCGTTCAGCGGGAAGTGACCGCGCCTTTCCCCCCTTCTCTTGCGCCGTGGGGGGGAAGCGCCCTAGATGTGCGGTAACGCTTTTGACGAAAGGTTTCCCATGACGCTGCCCCTGCCCCGCCCCGTGTTCGATGCCAATGCCGCCGCTGGCGGCGGGCTTGGCAAGCTGCCCGACTGGGATCTGCGCGACCTTTACCCTGCCCCGGACGCCGCAGAATTCGACCGTGACCTGGAATGGCTGGAAAAAGCCTGCGCCGATTTCGCCGCAACCTATCAGGGCAAGCTGGCCGATCTGGATGCGGCGGCCCTGCTGGCCTGTGTGCTGGCCTATGAACAGATCGACATCGTCGCCGGGCGTATCATGTCCTTTGCCGGGCTGCGCTATTATCAGAACACCATGGACAGCGAGCGCGCAAAGTTCATGGCCGACGCGCAGGACCAAGTGACCGAATTCACCACGCCGCTGGTGTTCTTCAGTCTGGAATTCAACCGGCTTGACGATAGCCATCTGGCGACCCTGCTGGCTGCGAACGCGGGTCTTGCCCGCTACACGCCGGTCTTTGACCGGATGCGCGCCATGCGCCCCTATCAGTTGTCGGACGAGTTGGAGCGGTTCCTGCACGACCAGTCCACCGTCGGATCGGCCGCCTGGAACCGGCTGTTCGATGAAACCATGGCCGGTCTGATGTTCACCGTCGCGGGCGAGGCCGAGGAGTTGAACCTTGAGACGACGCTGAACCTGCTGACCGACGCCGACCGCGCCAAGCGCGAGGCAGCGGCCCGCGCGCTGGCCGCCGTGTTCGACAAGCAGATCAAGCTGTTCGCCCGTGTGCACAACACCTTGGCCAAGGAAAAAGAGATCGAGGATCGCTGGCGCAAGATGCCCACACCCCAGACCGGGCGGCATCTGTCAAACCATGTCGAGCCTGAGGTGGTCGAGGCGCTGCGCAATGCCGTCGTTGCGGCCTATCCAAAGCTGTCGCACCGCTATTACCGGCTGAAGGCGAAATGGATGGGGTTGGACCGGCTGCAGGTCTGGGATCGCAACGCCCCCCTGCCCATCGAAACCCCCCGTCTGGTATCGTGGGACGAGGCGACAAAAACCGTGCTGGACGCCTATGCCGGGTTCGCGCCCGAGATGGCAACCTTGGCAGAGCCGTTTTTCACCAAGGGATGGATCGATGCGGGCGTGAAACCGGGCAAGGCGCCGGGCGCCTTTGCCCACCCGACGGTCACCACCGTGCACCCTTATGTGATGCTGAACTATCTGGGCAAACCGCGCGATGTGATGACGCTGGCGCATGAACTGGGCCACGGCGTGCATCAGGTGCTGGCCGCAGGTCAGGGCGAACTGCTGTCGTCAACCCCGCTGACCCTTGCCGAAACGGCCTCGGTCTTCGGCGAGATGCTGACCTTCCGCCGGCTGCTCGACAACGCCAAGACCAAGGCCGAGCGCAAGACGCTGCTTGCGGGCAAGGTCGAAGATATGATCAACACGGTCGTGCGGCAGATCGCGTTCTATGATTTTGAATGCAAGCTGCACGCAGCACGCCGCGAGGGAGAGCTGACGCCCGACGACATCAACGCGCTGTGGATGTCGGTGCAGGCGCAATCCTTGGGCGATGCCTTTGATTTCATGGACGGATATGAAACCTTCTGGGCCTATATCCCGCATTTCGTGCATTCGCCGTTCTACGTCTATGCCTATGCCTTTGGGGACGGTCTGGTGAACGCGCTTTATGCCGCCTATGCCGACGGTCTGCCCGATTTCCAGGCCAAGTATTTCGAGATGTTGAAGGCGGGCGGGTCAAAGCACCACAAGGAACTGTTGGCACCCTTTGGCCTTGATGCGTCAGACCCCAGGTTTTGGGACAAGGGTCTGTCGATGATCGCAGGCTTCATCGACGAGTTGGAAGCGATGGAAGAGTGATGCGGCGCGGCCCGGCGCAACCTGCCGGGCCGCTGCCATCCCTTACAGGTTGGCCAGACCTTTCAGATGGTCGGCCAGATCGTGCGCGTTCAGCTTGACCAGATCCTTTGGCAGGTCGGCCACGATGGCCGCCTTGACGTCATCGGTCAGCCCGTCGCGCAGCAGGCCCAGCATCTTTGGTCCCGCGATCAGAACCGCGCGATCATGGTCGCCCTTGCGCCAAACAGCGGCCACCGTTTCGGCGACATAGGGGACAAACCGGGCGCGTTCCTGTTCTGCTTCGGTCTTTCGGTCGTCATAGCCGTGCGACCCGCCGCCACCCCCGGCGTGACCACGGCCGCGCCCTTCCAGTTCCACTTCGACATCCGGCAGGGTTTCTGCGGCCAGATGGTCAATCTCTGTCAACGGCTCGCCTGGGCCAAGGCTGCGGAACAGGCGCAGGTCCTGTTCGGCGGCGACGATGATCAAGGTGCGGGCAGCTTTCATCGGAAATCCCTTTCGATGCGTGATCTGTATAAAGGTTAGCAAACCCTAACGCGCGAGATGATGATTTGGGTCAACTCTGCCTTCAGTCGGGTCGGGACAGATCACAACGGTCGGTGTCAAAGCCGGTGGCGCGGATGCGAGCAAGCAGATCGTCGATCAGCGTGGGGCTGGTGGCAGACAGGCAGCGCTCGGCGAAATACCAGTAAAGAAAGGCATCATGCGGCCAGTCCTGATGCCCTGCCGATGCAATCGCCTGATCCAGTGCGCCCGGTTCACGAACGGTTACCGCGCAGTGGTGAAAATCGGCCTGGCCGCACAGCACAACGGGTTTGCGATGGACCATCGCCTCGATCCCGACGGCGGAATTGATGGTCACGACCACATCGGCGGCGGACAGAATGTCATGGATGTTGGCCGCCGAGACCGTGACACGCTGGTCGCGGCGGGCCAGGGCGCGCAGCATCCGGTGCGTGGCGTCGTCGAAATCCCTTGGGTGCGGCTTGATCACGATGGGGCGTGGATCGTCGCGGGCCACGACCGCATCGACCATCTGGCGCAGCGTCAGGTGGCACGTCTCGCCCACCAGACGGTGCGATTCAGATTGCAGAAAGACGGCGACACAGCCCTGCGGGATCACTGTCACCGCGCCCGGCTGTTCATAGCGCGATGCACGCTTGCCGATCAGGCGGTTGCGCAGACGGTCCGCAAAACCCCGCGCCTGCACGGGATCGACCGACGACGCGTCGAATTCCATGGCAGCGATGGACGAGAACGCCCGTATCCCCCACGGGTCCATATGCCAGAACGGATAAACATAGGCCACGCCGCAGTTCAGCACTCGGTCGTGCCGCACCCCACCATGATCGACGATATGAAACGCATCGTCCCCCGCCACCTGATCCGCCAAGACCGCACGGTCATGCAACACCTGCCGCAGGTCGGCCCCACGCGCGGCAAGTCCGCCGATCAGTTTTTGATAGAACGGTGCCATCGACGCCGGGTCACGCAGCGCGCCAGCGGCCAGATGAAAGACGATTGGCACCTTTGACATCGGCAAAGGATGCCCCGCGCATCAACGCGGGGCAAGCTTTCACAGGGTGATGTCAGTTGCCACGTCAAACACCATGTCGATCATCGCCTGCGTGCCGCGCGCGAATTCCAGATCGCTGAAATAGGGCGCACCGGTGCGGATCGACCGGCTGAACGCCTCGACCTGTTCGACATACTGGTTCACCGCGGGCCAGCGTTCGGATGTCAGGGTCATGCCTTGGGACAATTCGATCCGCGCCTCGGCAAACAGGTTTGCGTTGAACGGGCCGTTGGCGACGCGCAGCACACCTTTGTCGCCGTGGAAGGTCATTTCCTGCCGGTTGTGCATCCGCATCGAGGTGACGGCCGAATAGGCGAACCGCCCCAACGGCCCCGCCATCGTGCCCGTCACATGCGCCCAGACATCGACGCCATTTTCGCGCAGAAGGCGCGCCTGCAATTCCACCGGTTCGGCCCCGGTGACAAAGCGGGTCGACCCATAGGTATAGACCCCGATATCCCGGATGCCGCCGCCGCCGGTTTCGGGGCGGTTGCGGATATTGCCCGGCTCGGCCCGGTTATCATAGGTGAACACGCCATCCACCTGGATCAGCGTGCCGATCGCACCGCTTTGCACCAGGTCCTTGGCGCGCTTCCACTGGGGATGATGCACGATCATGTAGGCCTCGGCGGCCAGCAGGCCCGATGCATCGCGTGCGGCGATGATCGCGTCAATCTCGGACGCCTTCAGCGCGATCGGTTTTTCGGTCATCACATGCTTGCCCGCCGCCAGCGCCTTGAGCGTCCATTCCACATGCAGATGGTTCGGCAGCGGAATGTAGACGGCGTCGATGGTCGGATCGGCCAGCAGCGCCTCATAGCTGTCTATCACCTGCAATGCGGGGTTAAAGGCGGAGAACCCCGCGGCATTGGCCGGATTGGATGTGGCAAGGGCGGCGAATTCGGCCCCTTCGGCGGCGTGGATCGCGCGGGCCATATGGTCACGGGCGAATTTGGCGGCACCCAGCACACCCCAGCGGACGGGTTTCATCATAGTATCTCCTCCTGTCGGTTGGGGCGCACGCTAGCGCAAGCGGGCGGCGGGGAAAATGCAAAAGCGGCGCACCCAAGGGATGCGCCGCCTGATTGGTCAGCCGCCTGGGGTGTGATCAACCGGGGATGACCATCCCCTTGCCCTTGGCCAGTTCGCGCATCTTTTCCTGCAACTTTTCAAAGGCACGCACTTCGATCTGACGGATGCGTTCGCGGCTGACACCATAGCTTTCGGACAACTCCTCAAGCGTGATGGGCGTGTCGGCCAGACGGCGCTGCATCAGGATGTCCTTTTCACGGTCGTTCAGCACAGTGAACGCCTGCGCCAACAGCGCGCGACGGGCATCGAGTTCGTCCTTTTCGGCATAGTCGCTGGCCTGATCGCTGTCCTCGTCCTCCAGCCAATCCTGCCATTGCGTGACCGAATCCCCGTCCGACCCCACCGTCGCATTGAGCGAGGCATCAGACCCCGACAACCGCCGGTTCATATCGATCACTTCGGTTTCCGTCACCGACAGGTCCTTGGCAATCTGCGCCACGGTTTCGGGGCGAAGGTCACCCTCTTCCAGGGCGCCGACCTTGGCCTTGGCCTTGCGCAGGTTGAAGAACAGCTTTTTCTGCGCCGACGTCGTGCCCAGCTTCACCAACGACCAGGACCGCAGGATGTATTCCTGAATGCTGGCCCGGATCCACCACATCGCGTAAGTGGCCAGTCGAAAGCCCTTTTCGGGGTCAAAGCGTTTGACCGCCTGCATCAAGCCCACGTTCGCCTCGGAAATCACCTCGGCCTGTGGCAGGCCATAGCCGCGATAGCCCATTGCGATCTTGGCAGCCAGTCGCAGGTGCGAGGTGACCATCTTGTGTGCCGCTTCGGTGTCCTGATGGTCCACCCAGCGCTTGGCCAGCATGTATTCTTCTTCCGGCTCCAGCAGCGGAAACTTGCGGATTTCCTGCATATAGCGGTTCAAACCCTGTTCGGGCGACGGTGCGGGAAGGTTTGTATAGGTGCTCATGTCATTGCCCCCTTTGGTGCCCCGGTGCGCATCGCCCCCGGGGTCGCGTTGATCAGGTTACCAGACTGCCCCGGTCGGGCGCATCCGGTATTCCCGGTTTGCACGTCAGATGTTTACCATTCCGTCGCGCGATAAGATATGTTGCGGGGCGATCACGCAGATGTCACCGCCCGTTACGCTTGGGTTTCGGCCCCCAGACGCATCGCATCGATCAACCGGGTCATGTCGTCCGGCAACGGCGATACGAACTCCAGCATCTTGCCCGTCACCGGATGCGCAAAACCCAGTGTTGCAGCATGAAGCGCCTGACGCGGGAAAGTGTTCCCCATTTCGGCGGCAATCGGACCCACGGCCTTGGGCGACAGCTTGCGCTTGCCGCCATAGGTCTGATCCCCTAGCAACGAATGGCCCGCGTGGGTCATGTGCACCCGGATCTGATGCGTGCGCCCGGTTTCCAGCCAGCATTCCACCAGTGCCGCCTGCCCCGCGAACCCCTCCAGCACCCGCGCACGGGTCACGGCATGGCGGCCAGCGCCGTCCCAGACCACGGCCTGCCGCTGCCGGTCGGTCTTGTGCCGCGCAAGGCCGGTGGCGATCCGGACAATGCCGCCGGTCTCGAAGGTGACGCCCTTCATCCCGCGCAGGCGGGGGTCGGCGGCATCGGGCACGCCATGGACCAACGCCATGTAATGGCGGTTCACGGTATGCGCCTCGAATTGCGCGGCAAGGCCGTGGTGGGCGCGGTCGGATTTCGCCACGACCAGCAGACCGGTGGTATCCTTGTCGATGCGGTGCACGATGCCGGGGCGCTTTTCCCCGCCGATGCCGGAAAGCGTATCGCCGCAATGGGCGAGCAGTGCATTGACCAACGTGCCGCTGGGGGTGCCGGGCGCGGGATGCACGACCATCCCCGCAGGCTTGTCGATCACGATCAGGTCGTCATCCTCCCAGATCACCGACAGGGGGATGTCTTCGGCCAGGGTGTCGACCGACACCGCCGGGTCCAGCCGCAGGTCAAAGACGTCCCCTTCGGCCACGCGGGTCTTGGGGTCCGTCACCGCCACCCCGCCCCGCGTCACCGCTCCGTCGGCGATCATCTTCATCAGACGCGACCGTGACAGCGCCGCTTCCTCTGGCACCTCGCGCGCCAGCGCCTTATCAAGACGGTCGGGCGGGCTCTGACCGATGGTCACGGTCAGAACGGCATCGTCCGATGGGGAAAGGCGTGTCATGGACAATGCTCCGGGATCAGACGGGCTGCCGCCCGCGCTGAGGTTTCTGAAAGGACTCGTGATCGTTCTGACGCTCACGATGATTGGCGGTGTCATAACGGTCGTGGCGCTGCTTGTCACCCGGATGCCGGACGGATCGCCAAAACCCTTGCCGTTGCCTGATGAAATCACCCTGCCCGATGGCGCCAAAGCCACCGCCTTCACCCAAGGTGCGGGTTGGTTCGCCGTGGTGACGGCGGATGATCGCATCCTGATCTTTGATCGGGCCAACGGCACCTTGCGGCAAACCATTCAGATCACACCCTGACCCCCTTCCTCTTCCCGAAAATATCCCACGGGGGGTGCGGGGAGTGTGAACCCCCCCGCTGCGACATGGATCAGGCGCGCATACCTAGCCCCAAAGTGCGGCCACCAGCGCGTCCAGCCCATTGGTCAGCGCGGCAGGCCCCGGTTGCAGGATCAGCGGCGACTTCACCTCGTGGATTCGCCCGTCGCGAACGGCTGGCATCGCGTCCCACCCCGGACGGGCGGCAATGCGGGACGGCACGACCTTCTTGCCGCACCAGGATGCGATGATCACGTCCGGTGTCCGCGCCAGCACAGCGCCGGGCAAAAGGATGCGGTCGCGCGCGGCCTTGCAGGCGGCGAGTTCGGGGAACACATCCTGCCCACCGGCAATTCCCACCAGTTCAGACACCCAGCCGATGCCGGATATCAGCGGCTCGTCCCATTCCTCGATCCAGACGCGGGGGCGATAGGGACGCGGCACCGCCGCCACCATCGCAAGCCGCGCCTCATAGGCCTGCGCCAGACGCTCTGCCCGGTCGGCCACATCCAGCAGCGCGCCGATGCGGCGGATCATGCGCAAGATGCCCGCGACGTCACGATGGTTGAAGGCGTGCACCTCGACCCCTTCGCGGATCAGGCAGGCGGCAATGTCGGCCTGCAAATCCGAAAATGTCAGCACGAGATCGGGCTGCAACGCCAATATCTTGGGGATGTCGGCCGAGGTGAAGGCCCCCACGCGCGGCTTTTCCCGCCGCACCCGTGCCGGGCGCACAGCGTAACCGGTGACACCGACGATGCGGTGGTCCTGTCCCAGCAGATAGATCGTCTCGACCGTTTCTTCGGTCAGGCAGACGATGCGGGAATAGCTCATCGCCCCCTCCGCGCCCGTTCTTCGTCGCGCCAGATCATCCAGTCCGCCGCCGCGTGCCCCACGGCCGCGCGCACGGCAGCCCCCACAGCCTCGCCCACCGGGGTGTGCAGCCCGGAGTAGCGGCCCTGCCCCGCATGGCAGGCGAGGGCCGCACAATCGGTGCCGGTGCCGGTCACTGGCCCCGTCGCCAGCATCAGCCGCGTCGCCATCACGGCGGCGGTACGCGCCTGCACGGCGATCGACAGCGCCTCAAGCTGTGCGGTTTCGGTCAGGGCGGCATCCACCGCAACGGCCAGATTGATCGTGCCATAATCGGCACTGTGATAGGGCAGCCGCGTGCCGACGCTTTCGGCGTTCGACAGGCCGACCGTGGCAAGGCAGCTTGCGGCCACCTGATCCACCACCACATGCGCCAGACGATGCGTCCCGACATCGCGCGACGTCAGCATCCCCACCGCCCCCGGATGGGCGGTCATTTCCGTGGCAAACCACGGGTCCACGTCGAAGTCGGGCGTCAGGTCCGCATTGCGCACCTCGCGCCACACAACCCGTTCGGCGGTGACATAGCCGGGCGCAAAGGGTGCCCAGCTTAACACCCGCATCGGACCAGGCAGCTGCGCGATCAGCCATGGTCGGGCCAATTTGACCGTGATCACCGCGTTACCTCCAGCGGCTGAAACACCGGGCCATCGGGCGTTTCGGCGTGGAAACCCCGGACGCCAAACACGGTCGACAGGTTTTCCGCGCTCAACACCGCGCGTGGTGGACCATCGGCCACCACGCGGCCCCGCGACAGCAGCACCAGCCGCGTGCAATGCCGTGCGGCCAATCCCAGATCGTGGATGGACGCGACGACCGCCCGCCCCTCGGCGGCCAAATCCGCAAAGACCTGCATCGTCCTGATCTGCGCCTCGGGGTCCAGCCCAGCCACCGGTTCATCGGCCAACACCAGCGGCGTGTCCTGCGCCAGGGCCCGCGCGATCAGGACGCGGGCCTGCTCTCCCCCCGACAGGGCCGTGGCGGTGCGGGCGCGATACGCCTCAAGCCCCATGCGGTGCAGCGCGCGTGTGACCGCCGCGCGGTCCGCATCGGTCATGCCGCCCGCCGCAAGATGCGGCCCCCGCCCCAGACCCACCAGCGTTTCAACATCAACCGGCCAGGCGATGTCGCGCCCTTGCGGCACAAAGGCCGCCGCCCGTGCCCGCGCCGCAGGGGTCAGTCCGGCAAGAGAACTTTCACCGGCGTGTGGCAGCAACCCCAATGCCGCGCGCAGCAGCGACGTCTTGCCCGCCCCGTTCGGCCCGATCAGACCGACACATTCGCCGGGGTCCACCGTCAGGGTCACATCGTCAACGACCGGGCACTGGCCGCGCCGCACGGTCAGATGTGTCAGCGACATCCTCATGCCTCGGCCCCGCGCATCCGCCAGATCAGGTGCAGAAAGAACGGAGCGCCCACAAGGGCTGTCAGAACCCCCAGCTTCAGGTCCTGATCCGGTGCCACCACCCGCACGGCGATATCCGCTGCAAGCACCATCGCCGCCCCGCCAAGCGCGGATGCCGGCAACAAACGCGACGGTCGCCCCCCCACCAGCGGGCGCAGCATATGGGGCACCACCAGCCCGACAAAACCGATGGCCCCCGCCACCGCCACCGATGCCCCCACCGCTGCCGCCGTGCCCGCGATCAGCGTCAGGCGCAGGCGGTCCAGCCGGATGCCCATCGACTGCGCCGCATCCTCGCCCAGCGTCAGCGCATCCAGACTGCGCCCCGTGGTCAGAAGCAGCGCGCAACCCGCGAGCATGAAGGGCGCCGCCAGCCAGACATGGGTCATCGACCGGTCGGCCAGTGACCCCATCATCCAATAGACGATCTCCATCGCGGCAAAGGGGTTGGGCGACAGGTTCAGCACAAGTGACGTCGCAGCCCCCGCCAGCGCCGAAATGGCAATCCCCGCCAAGATCAGCGCCAACGCCCCCCCGCGTGGACCGGCCAGCATCAGAATCAGCACGACCGACAGCCCCGCCCCCGTCAGCGCCGCCAGCGGCAGCGCCAGCGTGAAGGCCGCAGCAAGCCCGGTCTGCAAGGCCAGCACGGCCCCAAGTGCCGCCGAGGATGACACGCCGATCAACCCCGGTTCCGCCAGTGGATTGCGCAAAAACCCCTGCATCGCCGCCCCCGACAGCCCCAGCACAGCGCCCACGCCAAAACCAAGGATCGCGCGCGGCAGGCGGATTTCGCGCATCACCAGCACCACCGCCTCGCCCTGCCCCCGGAACAACGCGGACAGACTTTCCCCAAGGCCAAGCGCGGCGGGACCAATCAGCAAACTGCACAGAAACAGTGCCGCGACCAGCAGCGACAGCGCGGGGATCAGGATGCGGCTCATGCCGAAGCCCACGATTTTTCGGCGAAAAATCGCACAGGGGCGGCGGTTTGATCATTAGCAGAAAAAACACGCATCATGGCCTGTCCCCAAGGGCGCGGCGAGCCGTTGCCATGGCACGCACCGCGCGCAGGATGAAAGGGGTGCCGCAAACCCAGTCGGCATCGGTGACCCGCGCCTCTCCCGCGCCCGCACGGATCGCCTGCAATGCCGGATGCACCAGAATTTCTTCGGCGCGCGACGCGGCGGGATAGGGGGTCGAGGTCACGATCATTTTCGGTGCCGCCATCACCAGCCGTTCCAGTGGCAGCACACCGCCCCCTGTCAGGCCCGCCTCTGCCCCGATGTTGCGAAAACCGGTCAGTTCCAGAATCTCGTTCGACAGTGTGCCTGCGCCCGTGGTGTAGCCATTGGGATAATACATCGCCGCCGTCACCGGATCGCCCGCATAGGCCAGCGTCGCAACCTCGGCCTCGAACGCGGCGGCCATTGCGTTCCCCTGTTCGGCGCGGCCCATCGCAGCCCCCACCACGCGCATCTGGTCGGCTACCTCTGCCAGTGAATTGGCGGGGGGCACCTGTACGACATCAACCCCGAGGCCACGCAACAGATCGACGCTGGCCGCCGCCGTATAGGTTCCCGCCAGCACCAGATCGGGGCGCATCAGATAGACCTGTTCGGCCGCCCCCCGGTTCGCAGGATAGGCGCGCGCCTGAATGACCATCGACGACGACAACGGATCAGACGCCAGATGCGACACTGACACCAGCTGCCCCGGTGCCGCAAGCAACATGGCAAGCTGATCGGTGCACAGGTTCATCGACACCACCCGTTGGGGTGGTGCCGCCACCGCCACCCCGGCCCAAAGGGCAAGGATGACGGCAAGTATTGGGTCAGAACGACGCCGAAAAACCGACATAGACCGCACGCCCTGAATTGGCATACCCGCTGACCAGCTCGTAATCTGTGTCCAGCACGTTTTCCACCCGCAGATAGGCCTGCGCGGTATCGGTCAGATCATAGCGCGCTTCGGCATTGACGACCGTATAGGCGTCAAGCGTCACGCCGTAAAAGCTGTCATAACGGTCAGACGCCGATTTCAGCGTAACCGCGCCTGACAGCCGGTCGGACAGCGCGGCATCAAGCGTCAGGCCCAGATCGTGACGCGGGACAAAGCCGATACGCCCGCCGGTCGCGGTGCGCGCATCTGTGTAGGTATAAGCCAGCCCCAGCGTCATGGTGTCCGACAGCGGCAGCGCCCCTGCCACCTCGACCCCTTGCCGGATCGAGGTTCCTGCGATGTTTTCCAGTGTGCTGACGGTGCCCGGCTGACAAAAGAAGTTGAAGTTGTCCGGATCGATATAGGGACAAGGCGCATAGGTCACCAGATTGTCGATCTCAAGCCGGAAAGCCGTCACGGACAGGGTTGCCCCGCCGGTAAAGTCCTGTTCGACCCCAATTTCAAAGCTCAGACTTTCCTCGGGGGACAGGTCGGGGTTTCCCTGGAATTCCTGAATGCTGTAATCGCCGAATCGCTCGTCGATGGACGGCGCGCGAAAGCCCGTGGCCACAGCGGCACGCAGGGTGGTGCCATCGGCAGGACGCCAGTTTGCTGCCAGACGCCCCGTTGGAAAGGTGCCAAAGGTCGAATTGTGGTCGGCCCGCAAGGTGGCCGACAGATCCAGATCATCCCGCGGTGCCCACAAAACCTGCCCGAAAGCCCCGGTGATCACCGTATCCGCCGATCCGTCCGGCAGGTTGTCATAGTCGGCACGTTCCTGCGTCGCATCCGCGCCATATACAAAGGACAACCGATCCGACAGCGTGGTTGTCGCCTTCCACCCCAGCGCCAGCCGGTCACCGCCAAAGCGCGACACGTTACGCGGATCGGTCGGCAGATCGCCCTGTTCGTCCAGCTTGCGCCCGATGTCGAACCAACTCAGATCGACGACATGGTCGGTATTGCCCGCCGCGATTTCGGCAAAAACCCGCGCGCCGGTTTCTGTGCGGGTCTGGAGGTTGTCCTGATCTTCCAGCGCATATGTGAAGGAATTTGATCCGTCGTATTCCTGCTGCACCACCTGCCGGAACAGGCTTGCGCCCAAGGTCACCGTGTCAGTCAGCGCATGGCGCAGGTTGAACGACAGCCGGGTGGCATCGACGCCGTCTGCCTCAGCCGTGCCCGCAATGGCGGAAAAGCCGTCGCTGTGCAGGTGGGTGAGGTTCACGCCCATCTCGGTCGTCGCTGATTTCAGCGCATATCCATAGGACAGGCGGGCGGTGCCAAAACTGCCCGCCTCGGCCTCGATTGTCTGGCGGGTGCCCTCTTCGGTGGCACCGCGCGTGGTGATGTTGATCACCCCGCCCACCGCCGATCCGCCCCAAAGTGCGGATTGCGAGCCGCGCAGCACCTCGATCCGCGAAATGTCGGCGGTCATCAGCGTGCCGAAATCAAAGCTGGTCTGGGTGGCCGAAGGGTCCGACACCTTGATTCCGTCGATGAACACCGCAAGATACCGCCCGTCCGCCCCGCGCACCCGCAGGTTGGTGCTGTTGCCGAATGGCCCCTGCTGCGACAAGCTGACACCGGGCAGGCGCGACAGCGTTTCCGCGACAGACACCTGACGCCGGCGCTTCAAATCGTCTTCCGTTACCACCGCGACGGACACCCCCGTCCGACCGGCCTCGGTCTCCGTGCGGTTCGCCGTCACCACGATTTCATCCAGAATGATATCTTGCGCGAAACCGGCGTTTGGTGCGCAGGCCAGCAGTGCCAATAGTGAAACTTGCAGCCGTTTCATGGCCATATCCTTATCCCGGCGGGGATAGCGCCCCGCGATGTGCAGATGTCTTGGGAAAGGGTGGCCCCCCTCCGCCGACGGTGAGTTCGTCACCTCGGGCGGAAGTCCGCCTCCTGGGCGCGCCCCGCGCCCCGGAAAGGGTGATCACCTTGGCAGGTCTCCTGGCTTGCGGGTCGTCGATCGGGCGGGCCTTCCCGGGGTTGATCCCCAGTGGCATAGTCCACCGTCACTCGCCGCTTACAGTTGCGGGGGCAGCCGCGGAATTGGGTTGCCCCGCACCGCGTTCCCTTTTCGTCCGACATCGCTGCCAGAACCGAAGGCCCCTTCTGCATAGTCGTGCGCGCCCGGCTGTCAAGTGGTCGCTGCCGCCAATGTCGCCCGAACGGGACAAGTCGTCGCATCCGGGCCCCGTCCATGACAATGCGCCGAATGCGACACGGGGCGCGGCGCAACCGGGATGGACCCGGCGCGTTGGGACGGAAAGCATGGGGCCACGCAAAATGGGGGAAGATGTCGTATGATCGGTGACCTTGGCGCAGAAGATGCAACCGCCCTTGCCGGGCTTGTCGCGAAACGAGAGGTCACGCCGACCGAATTGCTGGATGCAGCGCTTGCCGCCGTCGCGCAGCGAAACCCTGCGCTGAACGCCGTCGTGCTGGTGCAAGAGGCCGCCGCGCGCAAGGCGATTGCCGATGGCCTGCCGGTTGGCCCGTTCCGGGGCGTGCCGTTCCTCTTGAAGGATCTGGGATGCGAGGCGGTGGATTTCCCATCGCACAATGGATCCCGGCTGTTTGCCAACACGCGCTATCGGGGCAACTCGGCGATCTTCGAGCGTATCCGTGCGACGGGCGTCGTCACCTTTGGGCGCACCACAGCGCCCGAAGGCGGCATTGGCCCGGCCACCGAAAGCGCGGTTTATGGTGGCCCGACGCGCAACCCGTGGAACCTTGACCACACCTCGGGCGGGTCGTCGGGGGGCGCGGGGGCGGCGGTGGCTGCCGGGATCGTCGCCTTTGCGCATGGGTCTGATGGCGGCGGATCGGTGCGAATCCCTGCCTCAAGCTGCGGCTTGTTCGGGTTCAAACCCACCCGCGCGCGGCTGCCCGATGGCCCCTATTCCGGCGAAGGCTGGGCCGGAATGGCGATTGACGGTTTTCTGACCCGGTCCGTGCGCGACACAGCCGTGATGCTGGACGCCTGCGCAGGCCCCGATGTCGGCGCGCCCTATGTGGCACCGCCCCTGATCCGCAGTCATGCCGATGCGATCAGTCGCCCGCCCCGCCGCCTGCGGGTGGTGGTCTGCGATACCACGCTGACCGGCGATGCGATCCACCCACGGGTGCGCGACGTGGTTCTGGCCACGGCGCACCTGCTGGAAAGCCTGGGCCACCACGTCGAACCGGGCCGCCCAAAGGCCGACGTCCCGATGATGATGGCCGCCTGGACGGATATCGTCGCGGTGGGCACGGCGCTTTCCATCCGCACGGCCCTGAAGGGGCGGGCGGTGGGCGATCTGGTGGAGCCGGTGGGGCGCGGCACACTGACCCATGCCGAAACCCTGCACCCCACCCGGTATCTGGAGGCTGTGGGCGAAATCCATGATTTCGGTCGCCAGATGGGGCGCTATTTCGCCGACGATGGCCCCGATATCCTGCTGACCGCGACGCTGGCGGAACCGCCCGCAGCGGTGGGCCGCTTTGCCCACGCTACCGAAGATTACCGCGCCTATCGCATCGGCCCGGGCGGCGTGTTCGAATATTCCCCGTTCTGCGCGGTTTTCAACGCATCCGGCCAGCCTGCCGCATCGGTGCCGATGGGCATGTCGCCGGACGGGTTGCCCATCGGCATCCATCTTGCCGCCCCCTTTGGCGCGGACGAGGAATTGATTGCCCTTTGCGCCGAATTGGAACGCGCGGCCCCGTGGGGACACCGCCGCCCTGCCCCTATAGGTTGAGCGTTCAAGGAAATGCTTGCAAACGCACGAATCGCCCGCCCTAATATGATCAAAATAAATGGGAGCGCTGCTGAGTGACCGAAACCGTCACCATCGAGGCCCGAGATGCCGTCAAGACCTTTGGTCAGGGTGACTCTGCGGTAAACGCGCTGGATCATGTCTCGATCCAGATCCGGCAGGGCGAATTCTTTACGCTTCTGGGTCCGTCCGGCTGTGGCAAGACCACATTGCTGCGCCTGATCGCCGGGTTCGAGACGCCGACATCGGGCACGATCCTGCTGGATGGCGCGGATATCACCCACCTGCCGCCGAACAAGCGCCCGGTGAACACGGTGTTCCAAAGCTACGCCCTGTTCCCGCATCTGACGGTGGCCGAAAACGTGGGCTTTGGCCTGATGATGCAGGGCCGTCCCAAGGCCGAGGTGGCGGCGACGGTGGAACGGATGCTGGCACTGGTAAAACTGGAACCGCTGGCCGGTCGCAAGACCAGCCAGCTTTCGGGTGGCCAACAACAGCGCGTGGCGCTGGCCCGCGCGCTGGCACCGCAGCCAAAGGTACTGCTGCTGGACGAACCCTTGTCCGCGCTGGACCTGAAACTGCGCAAGGAAATGCAGATCGAGTTGAAGCGCCTGCAAACCGAAACCGGCATCACCTTTGTCTTCGTGACCCATGATCAGGAAGAGGCCCTGACCATGTCCGACCGCATCGGCGTGATGAGCGCGGGAAAGCTGCAACAGGTCGGCACGCCAAAGGACATCTACACCCGCCCGGTGAACCGCTTTGTCGCCAGCTTTATCGGCGAGACGAACTTTCTGCCCGCCACCGCCACCCCCGGCGGGGTGCGGCTGGACTGCGGCGCACTGGTTGAAATGCCCACGCCGCCCGCCACGGGAAAGGTCACGCTGACGGTGCGCCCCGAACAGGTGCGCCTTTGCAGCCCGGACGAACCCGGTGCCATTCCGGCGCAGGTGCGGCATCTGGTCTATTTCGGCACGGACACCCATTGCCATCTGGACTTGTCGGACGGTGCCGAAGTGGTGGCCCGCGTGCAAAGCCCTGCCAATGGCGAGGCGGGCCTGTCCGCCGGGCAATCAGTTGCGATCCGCTTTGCCCCCGGTGCCGCCCAAGTGCTGGAGGATTAGGCGTGCCCGCGACCAAAGACCGTCAGGCACGACTTTCCACGCGCAACGGCTGGTTGCTGTCGTTGCCTGCGCTGATCCTGCTGACCTTTGCGGCCTCTGGCCCGCTGCTGATCGTGCTGGTGTATTCGTTCCTTGAAAAAGGCACCTACGGCAATGTCGTCGGCAATTTCTCGACCGATGGCTGGGTGGGCATCCTGTTCACCAAGGACATCTTTGACGAAACCTACAAACTGGCGGATGCGCATCTGACGATCTTCTGGCGGTCGGCCAAACTGTCCTTGATGACGACTGTGATCACCTTTGCCGTCGGCTTTCCGACCGCGTGGTTCATCGCGACGCGGCCCCCCAAGGCCCGCGCGCTGTGGCTGTTCCTGATCACCATTCCATTCTGGACGAACCTGCTGATCCGCACCTTCGCGATCAACGAGGTGATCCGAAACGAAGGTCTGTTGAATACCGTGCTGATCTGGGCGGGCGTGATCGATACCCCGATCCGCATCATCTATACCGACACTGCCGTGCTGATCGGCATGGCCTATGTCTATCTGCCGCTGATGGTTCTGCCCCTGTTCGCCGCCATCGACCGGTTCGACATGCGCCTGCTTGAGGCGGGGTATGACCTTTACGCATCCCGGATGCAGGTCTTGCGCCGCATCATCCTGCCCATCGTCAAGCCGGGCATCGTGGCAGGGTCGATCCTTGTCTTCGTCCCGTCGCTGGGGGCCTATGTCACCCCGCGTGTGCTGGGGGGCGGCAAGAACATGATGATCGGCAACTTCATCGAATTGCAGTTCGGGCAGGGCAGGAACTGGCCGCTGGGGGCCGCGTTGTCGATGACGCTGCTGGTGATCGTGATGGTCGCCCTGCTGGTCTATGTCCGCGCCGCAAACCGAGAGGCGCCCCATGGCTGAGCGCAGTTTTGAAGTGGCCCGCCTGCCCGGCTTTGCCACCATCGCGGTGGCGGCCTTTGTCATGCTGTATCTGCCGATCCTGACGCTGGTCGCGTTTTCCTTCAACGGGGGTGCCTCTGTCGCCGTGTGGGAAGGGTGGTCGCTGCACTGGTATGGCGACGCCTGGGCGAACGAGGCGGTCAAGGCCGCCACCCTGCGGTCGTTATGGATCGCCAGCTGCGCCGCCGTCATTTCCACCACTGTGGCCACCATGGCCGCCCTTGGCACCACGCGGCGCAAGGCGTTCAAGGGGCAGACGGCGATTTATGTGATGATCAACCAACCGCTGATGGTGCCCGAGATCGTGACCGCCGTCGCCCTGTTGATCTTTTTCGCATGGATCAAGGTGGCAAGCGGGTATCAGGGTCTAGGCTATCTGATCGCCGCACATTCGGCCTTTTGCATTCCCTTTGCCTATCTGCCGATCCGCGCCCGGCTGGAAGGGATGGACCTGTCATTGGAAACCGCCGCCGCTGATCTGTACGCCACGCCCTGGAAGGCCTTTCGCCATATCACGCTGCCCCTGATGGCCCCCGGCATCATCGCGGGCGCGATGCTGGCCTTTGTCATCAGTCTGGATGACGTGGTCATCACCGAATTCGTCAAATCCGGCGGGCAGGACACCCTGCCCACCTACATGCTCGGCCAGATGCGCCGCGCCATCACACCCGAGGTGAACGCGATTTCCACCGGGTTGCTGGCGCTGACCGTGCTGTTGCTGACCGCGTTCTTCCTGCTGACCCGCAAGCGGGACTGAAACAGACCGAAAGACCAACAAGGAGAGAGCCAATGAAAAGACTGCTGACCGCCACCGCAATGCTGCTTGCCAGCAGCGCCCTTGCCAGTGCCGAAGGCACGTTGAACCTGTTCAATTGGGGCAACTACACCAGCCCCGAACTGCTGGCGAAGTTCGAGGCCGAAACCGGCATCAAGGTCACCGTCACCGATTACGACAGCAACGACACCGCCCTTGCCAAGATCGAAGCCGGCGGCCACGGGTTCGACCTTGTGGTGCCGTCGGCCAACTACATCCCGATCTTCAAGGAAAAGGGTCTGATCGTCGAACTGGACCAGTCGAAACTGGCCAATTTCGGCAACATCGCCCCCGAGTGGAAAGACGTGCCGTGGGATCCGGGCCGCGCCTATTCGATCCCGTGGCAGTGGGGATCGACCGGCATCGCCGTCAACACCTCGGTCTACAAGGGCGACATCAACACCTCCGCCGTGTTCCTTGAAGTGCCGGAGGAGTTGAAGGGCAAGATCAACGTCGTCCCCGAGATGAACGACATCGTGAACCTTGCCATCTTCTACGTCGGCGGCGACGCCTGCACCGAAGACACCGAAGTGCTGAAAAAGGCGCGCGACGTGCTGTTGGCCGCCAAGCCCGACTGGATCAGCATGGACTACGGTGCCACCGAAAAGCTGTCGAACAACGATTGGGCGGCATCGGTGAACTGGAACGGATCGACCATGCGCGCGCGTCTGGCCAACCCGGACGTGGCCTATGGCTACCCGAAAGAGGGCTATCCGCTGTTCATGGATTCGGCCGCCCTGCTGGCCGACGCGCAGAACGTGGACGAGGCGTACACATTCCTCGACTTCATCATGGTGCCGGAAAACGCGGCCATGATCTCGGCCTTTGCGCGCTATGCCAACGGCATTGCGGGGTCAGAGCCGTTCATGCCCGAAGACATGAAGACCGCCCCCGAAGTGGTGACCCCGGAAGAGCACAAGGCAGCGGGCAAGTTCCTGCCGACCTGTTCGCCGAAAGCGCAGGAATACCTGACCGCAATCTGGACCGAACTTCAGAAGTGATCCCCTGTGCGGGGGGCAAGCCCCCCGCACATGCCCAAAATACGGCTTGGCCACCCGCCCGCACCCCACTAACACAGCCGGGGGCCAGCCCCCCGCCACCCCGGAATTTTTGTGCCAGATGAAAGAGGCAGCCATGAGCTTGCTTGATATCTCTGCGTCCGATCTGGCACGGGGCATCGCCGCGCGGCGCATTGCCCCGTCAGAGGTGATGACCGAAACACTGGCGCGGATCGGCGCGGTGAACGGCGCGGTCAATGCGATCATTTCGATGCCCGACCCCGAAGATCTGATGGCACAGGCGCGGGCGGCGGATGATGCGCCAATTGCGGGCTGGCTGCATGGGATACCACTCGCCGTCAAGGATCTGGTGGCCACCAAGGGCATCCGGACGACCTGGGGATCACCGATCCATGCCGATCATGTGCCGGTGAAAGATGACCTGCTGGCCGCGCGGATGCGGGCTGCGGGGGCGATCTTCATCGGCAAGACCAACACGCCCGAATGGGGGCAAGGATCGCACAGCTTCAACCCCCTGCATGGGGTGACACGCAACCCCTATGACCTGACGCGATCAGCGGGCGGATCGTCGGGCGGGGCGGCGGCGGCGCTGGCAACCCGGATGGTCAGCGTGGCGGATGGGTCCGACATGATGGGATCCCTGCGCAACCCGGCGGCGTTCTGCAACGTCTATGGCTTTCGCCCGACCTGGGGCCTGGTACCCGGCGATGCGGAAGGCGACACCTTTCTTGCCACCCTTGCAACCGAAGGCCCGATGGCCCGCACGGTGGAAGATGTCGCCCGCTTTCTGGACACCATGGCCGGCCCAAACCCCGAGGTTCCGTTCTGCCGCGCACCCGATGGACCCTTTGGCGACCGGCTGCATACGGACCTGCGCGGGATGCGTATCGGCTGGCTGGGCAACTGGGGCGGGGCCTATCAAACCGAACACGGCATCCTGCCCCTGTGCGAGGCGGCGCTGTCCGTTTTCACCGACATGGGGGCGATTGTCGAACCGGTGGCCGCGCCCTTCCCCGCCGAAAAGCTGTGGCACAGCTGGATCACCCTGCGCGCCATGCTGAACGCAGGCGCCAAGCGCGATATTTCCGTCGACCCGGCCAAGCGCGCCCTGCTGAAACCTGAAACCCTGTGGGAAATCGAACAAGGTGCCGACCTGACCGCCGCGGCTGTCCACGCGGCCAGCGTGATCCGGTCGCGCTGGTATGCGCGGGCGGCGCGCCTGTTTGACGATTATGACGCGCTGGTGATGCCATCCGCGCAGGTCTGGCCCTTTGCGGCAGATTGGCGCTGGCCGCAGACGATCAATGACCATCTGATGGACACGTATCACCGCTGGATGGAGATCGTCGTGCCGGTCAGTCTGATCGGACTGCCCGCGCTGAACATCCCCGCAGGGTTTGGCCCGAATGGCCTGCCGATGGGGATGCAACTGATCGGACCGGTTGGCGCGGACGCAAGGATATTGGCGATGGGACATCAATATCATCTGGCGACGGACTGGCCCGAGAACAGACCCCCTGCCCTGTAGGTCTTTTTCTGTGTCTAAATACTTTGGGGGTCCGGGGGTGGAACCCCCGGCGTCGGCCCTTCGCGCAGCGCGTACCGAGCAAGCGGGTCATAGCGCGCGCCCTTTGGGTTCAGGGTGGACCGGTAAAGCACGACCTCGGACACCGGGAACGGGTCTGTCCGAAACCCCATGTCAGCGGCAATCGCCCGTTCCAGCCGCATCGCATCGGCCGCGGGCGGCGGGGCAAAACTGCCCAAAGTCACATGCGGGTGAAAGCGGCGAGGATCGACCTTGCAGCCTGCGCTGCGGGCTGCGTGGTCCAACTTGGCCTGAAGCCGCGTCAAAGACGCGGACGGCGCGACACCGGCCCATGCGGCGCGGGGACGATTTCCGCCGAACAGGCCAAGCCCTTGCAGGTGCACCGAAAACGCATCCGACCGAATGGCGCTGAACAGGTCGTGGGCGTCGGTCAGCACGGGCTCTGGCACCTCGCCCAGAAACACCAGCGTCAGGTGCAGGTTTTCAGGTTCCACCTTGCGCGGCAGCGGCAACAGGAACTGCTGTACCGCCAGCGCCGAGCGCACGGCATCCGGCAGGTCGATGGCCAGAAACGCCCGGATCATCGGCGCGACAGGATGGCCAGCCGGTCGCGGACTTCAGCCCGGACCGGGCCTGGACGGGGGGCATCGCGCAGGGTTGTCAGCATCGCATCCTCTGGCCCGGGGCGGCCGCCGCCACCCCAGGACAGGGCGCGCAGCACATCCCCGGCAGCGTCAGGCAGACGGTCAGGGATTTCAAGCCCGGCCAGCGTGGCCCAGACCCCCGCCCAGCACCGCCCCACCGACCATGGGTTATACCCACCGCCCCCCAGCACCAGAAAACGTGCCGACAGCGGCATCAGCGCCGCCACAACCGCCCAATGCGCGTTGTTCGACAGCGCCAGTCGCGACAGCGGATCTTCCAGCAGCGCATCGGCCCCACATTGCAGGATCACGGCATCGGGGCGAAAGGCAGTCACTCGGGGCAGGATCAAATTCTCGACCACCGCCTGCATTTCCGTGTCGTTGAAGCCGCGCGGCACCGGCAGGTTGAAGGCCGACCCACCACCTGCGTCTGTCAGCGCACCGGTAAAGGGCCAACGGTTTTCTTCGTGCACGGAAATCATCAGGCAATCAGCATCGCCGACAAAAACAGGCTCCACCCCATCCGGGTGATGGGCGTCGATGTCGACATAGGCCAGCCTTCGCACCCCGGCGCGCCGAAAGGTCTGCATCGCCAGCACTGGATCGTTCAGATAACAAAAGCCATTGGCGCGGTCAGGCAGCCCGTGATGCGTGCCACCGCCCGGCACATGGATGGCGCCCGGGGTCGTGGCCAGCAATTCCGCCGCCAACATCACCCCCCCTGCCCCGGTTGCCGGTCGGCTGTAGACCTGCGCAAAGACCGGGTTCGACAGGGTGCCAAGCCCATGGCGCGCGCGCACCGCATCGCTGACAGTGCCGCGCGTTTCGGCATCTTGCAGGGCGGCAATGTAGTCGGGCGTGTGAAATCCGGTCAAAGCGGCGGGCTTGGCGCGCGGACTGGTACGATAGCGCGGTGACGGCAGCCAACCCAAGGCACGGCACAGATCCATCACCGTCGATACGCGCGGCACCCGCAGCGGATGGGCGGCACCGTAGGACGACCCGCGATAGATGTCGGACCCGATGAACAGCGGCCCCGGCACGGCTGTCACGGCAGCAAAGCCTCGATCCGCCGCAGAACCGGGCTTGCGTTCGGGCGCATCACCGACCCCCAGGTTTCCACCACCTCGCCCGCGGGCCCGATCAGCACCTTGTTGAAATTCCACCCCGGCACAAAGTCATGCTCTGCCGCAAGCCAGGCGTAAAACGGATGCGCCGCATTGCCTTTGACATGGGTGATGTCGGTCATCGGGATCGTCAGATCGAAATTCGCGGCACAGTAATCCTTGACTGCGGCGGCATCCGACAGCTCTTGCCGGAAATCGTCTGACGGCACCGCCAGCACCACCAGACCGCGCGGGCCATAGGTGTCGTGCAGGGCCTGAAGGTCATCGAATTGCGGCGCAAAACCGCACAGCGAAGCCGTGTTGACCACCAGCACGGGTTTACCAAGGTAGGCATCCATCTCGATCGTGCCGCCGTCGATCGATGGAAAACTGAACCCGGCAAGGGCCGGAGCCGGCAGCAGGGCGGCAATCAGAAGGGCGAAAAGGCGCATGGCAGATCCTCGGCATGGGTCGCACATTAGATAAACCGTTCCAAAGGCAAATCAAATTTGATGAAGGGCGCAGCGCCGCAGTCACCAGCCCGACGCAAATTGATGGGAACGTCGCCCGATCTGGTGTATTGTAACAGATGAGCAGCAAATCATTCCCGAAAAACCGGGGCAGGCAAGATACCGATGGACCGCACGTCTAACACCCAGTTCTCCCCTACCGGGGAAGGGCCGCGCAGCCAGTTTGGCGCGCTGTGCTGGCGCAAAGCGGACAGCGGGATCGAGGTCTTGCTGATCACCAGCCGCGACACCGGGCGTTGGGTCATTCCAAAGGGCTGGCCGATCGACGGGCTTGGCCCCGCCGGGTCGGCCGAGCGGGAAGCCTGGGAAGAGGCGGGGGTAAAGGGCGATCTGGCGCAGCAGCCGGTCGGCTTTTTCTCGTATGACAAGGGCATCGCCCCGGATGAAACCCTGCCTTGTGTGGTGTCGGTTTTTCCCTTGCATGTCACATCGCTGGCGGACCGGTTCCCCGAACGTAAAGAACGCCGCCGCAAGTGGTTTTCCCCCGAAAAGGCCGCCCGCAAGGTGGCAGAGCCGGAATTGCAGTGCCTGCTGACCGATCTGGCAAAGGATGCCACATCGCTTGCCCACCCCGCTGCGGACCCGACCCCGTAACTTCAGGCCCGTCAGGATTATCCCATGCGTTTTGCCCTGATTGCGCTGCTGCTGTCTGCCACACCGGCGCTTTCGTCGTAGGACGAGGCTTGGACCGAGTTCCGCGCGCAGGTCGAAGCGGCCTGCCGCGCCCTTGCCACCGCGGATGCGGTGATCGAGGTGAACCCCTTCGGGTCGGAAAGCTATGGGGTGGCCCTAGTGACCATGGATCAGGACCGCGCGGTCTGCATCTATGACAAGGTGGCGCAGACGGCGGAACTGACCGCGCCGTTCTAAGGGTGGCCTTCCCGGCCCGCTGGCCCTAATCTGCGCCAAAAGCAGCAGGGGGCCGCATGAAATTCCTTGATCCCAACCACCCGGCCTTTCGCAATCCCGTCCTGCGGTGGTTGACCTGCATCGCACCCATCGCGTGGGGTGGGTTCGAGCTGTACACAGGCAACCCCGGCTGGGCGCTTCTGTTCATCGGGGCCGGGGCTTATGCCGTTTGGATGCTGATCATCAAAGGCCCGGATCAGGGCTGAAGCAGGGCCATCACCTCGTCTGCTAAGGCCTGCACCTCGGTCGCGGCGGGGGATTTGCCCGCCTCGGACGCGCCCAGCCCCTGCCCCAGCGTTTCGGCAAAGACCACCCGCTGGGCAAGGCGCGACTGTGCAACGCCCGCCATCTCGCCCGCGGCGATCGCCACCTCTTCGGCCAGTCTCGTGCCCGCACTGCCCCGGTTCATCACCAGCAGCGCGCGGCGGCTTTCCCGCGCCACAAGGTCAAGCACCCCGTCAGTGGCCCACAGATCGACGTGGCTGGATGCGACGGGCACCAGCACAAGATCGGCCTCGCGCAGCGCCGGGCGCAGATCGGCGTCTGCCTTGGGCGGCGTGTCGATGATCACGATGTCATTGGATTTGCGCAGCTTTTCACATTCATAGCTGACCCCCCAGGCGGATGCGGTGGAAAGTTCCATCCCCGCCTCACCCAACCGCGCGCGACGGGCAAGGAACCAGCGGCCCAAGGACCCCTGCGGATCGGTGTCCAGCAGCGCTACGCGCAGGCCCGCCCGCGCAAAGGCCACGGCAAGGTTGACGGCGACGGTCGTCTTGCCCGACCCGCCCTTTTGCTGTGCGATGGTGATGACGTGACCCATGCGAATCCCCTTATGCCGCAGCGCAGCATAACCGGAATGATTGGATTTTCCCATGCGTCATTGGCGTCAGCGGGGAATTGGGTCAGCAGCGGATATTGCCCCGCATCTCGCCCGAGTCGCCTTGCAGGCTACGCTCCGACAGCGTGCAACCGGGGACGGACGAGGCCAGCGCAATCATGTCGGCCCGGATCGCCTGATGCTCGCCCCGCCGGGCATAGCCCAGGCGGATCACCTCCACCCGCCGGTCGGTGTGGTAAACCGTGTAATCGCGCCCGTTCAGGGTGGTGTCGATCCGGTTGGCCCGAAGAAACTCGGGCGCCGGCGACGCCCCACAGGAGACGAGGAGGAGAAGAGGGATCAGGCGTATCATGGGGGGAAGTGTGGGGCAGGAAGGTTAAGGAGGGGTTAACCCCCAATCAACCCCAACAAAATCCGCGTGTTCAGGAACAGCGTCGCCGCCTCGAACGTGACAACGAACAGGAACGCTGTGGGCAGAAAGGGGCGGGCTTCTGCCTTTTTCACAAGGGGCGTGACGAGCCGGGTCAGTGGTTGGATTACCACCGCGACCATTCCGGCGCCAAGGGCCATGCCTGCCAGAATGTCTGACGGATAGTGTAGCCCGGCGTAAATTCGGGGCAGCAGGATAAAGGTCAGCACATATCCCAGAACGGCAAGACCCACCGGTCGGTTGACGATGATAAACCCCGCAGCCAGCGCCGTAAAAAACAGCGCGTGGTCAGATGGAAAACTGCTCCACCCGTCCAGAAATTGCGGCGATTGGCCATAGGGCGGCCGGATATCAAGGCGCAGCAGATGCAAGGGCCGGTCGCGGAACGGCAGGGCGGCGGCCAGCACACGTGCGACGGCGACCCCAAGGGACGCGATGGCCAGAACCGCCACCAGGTCCGGGCGCTGGCGGGGCTGCGCGGCCCACAGCCCCCAAAAGACCGCCATCAGCACGGCCCCCTTCAACAGCGGCAACCGAACAAAACTGCCCAAGACCAGGTCCAGTCCCACCGTCCGCCCGGCAGCCGCATTCAGCGCCTGCGCAAGCGCATGGTCAGCGGCGATCAGGGTTTCGAACATCGCACGCTGGGCAAGCGCGGATCACCCCGTCACCCATCCATCTTCAATGCGGAAATGAACGCCTCTTGCGGGATTTCCACCTTGCCGAACTGGCGCATCTTCTTTTTGCCAGCCTTTTGCTTGTCCAGCAGCTTGCGTTTGCGCGACGCGTCGCCGCCGTAGCATTTGGCTGTCACGTCCTTGCGCATGGCCGAGATGGTCTCGCGGGCAATAACGCGGCCGCCGATTGCGGCCTGGATCGGGATCTTGAACATGTGCCGGGGGATCAGGTCTTTCAGCTTTTCCACCATGGCGCGGCCTCGCGCCTCGGCCCGGTCGCGGTGTACCATCATCGACAGGGCGTCGACGGGTTCGTCGTTCACCAGGATCGACATCTTGACCAGAAAATCCTCGCGGTATTCGCTGATGACGTAGTCAAAGCTGGCATAGCCCTTGGTCACCGATTTCAGGCGGTCGTAGAAATCGAACACGACTTCGGCCAGCGGCAGGTCATAGACCACCATCGCGCGCGACCCGGCATAGGACAGGTCAAGCTGGATGCCGCGCCTGTCCTGACACAGCTTCAGGATGTCGCCCAGATATTCGTCTGGCACCATGATGGTGGCCTTGATGCGCGGCTCGTCGATGTGGTCGATATAGGTCAGGTCGGGCATGTCGGCGGGGTTGTGCAGATCGCGCACCTCGCCATCCTTCATGTGCAGTTTGAACACCACGGACGGGGCGGTGGTGATCAGGTCCAGATCGTATTCACGCTCCAACCGGTCGCGGATCACCTCAAGGTGCAACAGGCCAAGGAAGCCGCAGCGAAAGCCAAAGCCAAGGGCAGCGCTGGTTTCCATTTCTGAACTGAAGGATGCGTCGTTCAGCGACAGCTTTTCAATGGCGTCGCGCAGGGGTTCGAAATCGGCGGCGTCCACCGGGAACAGGCCACAGAACACCACCGGCTGCGCGGGTTTGAACCCGGGCAGCGGCGTTTCACAGCCCTTGCGTTCGTGGGTGATGGTATCGCCCACACGGGTGTCGCGCACCTGTTTGATCGAGGCGGTGAAAATGCCGATCTCGCCGGGCCCCAGTTCGTCGATATCGACCATCTGCGGTTTCAGCACGGCCAGCTTGTCGATGCCGTAAACGGCGTTCGTCTGCATCATGCGGACGCGGTCGCCCTTTTTCATCACGCCGTCCATGATGCGGACCATGACGACGACGCCCAGATAGGCATCATACCAGCTGTCCACAAGCATCGCCTTGAGGGGTGCTGTGCGGTCGCCTTTGGGGGCCGGAAGGCGGGTCACGATCGCCTCTAGCACGTCGGGGATGCCAAGGCCGGACTTGGCCGAGATGTTGATGGCATTTGACGCATCAAGGCCGATGACGTCTTCGATCTGCTGTTTGACGCGTTCGGGTTCAGCGGCTGGCAGGTCGATCTTGTTCAGGACGGGCACGATTTCATGCCCTGCATCCAGCGCCTGATAGACGTTGGCCAGCGTCTGCGCCTCAACCCCCTGGGACGCATCGACCACCAGAAGCGAGCCTTCGACGGCGCGCATCGAACGGGACACCTCATAGGCGAAATCGACGTGGCCGGGGGTGTCGATCAGGTTCAGGATATAGGTCTTGCCATCCTTGGCCGGATATTCGATGCGGACGGTGTTCGCCTTGATGGTGATGCCGCGTTCGCGTTCGATATCCATGCTATCGAGCATCTGCGCCTTCATATCACGTGCGGCCACCGTGCCCGTCATCTGGATCAGACGGTCGGCAAGGGTGGATTTACCGTGGTCGATATGGGCCACGATGGAGAAGTTGCGGATGAGGTCAAGCTGGGTCATGCGCGCGATATAGCGGGTTCGTCGGGGTGGGGGAAGGGGGAAGGATTTGCCGTGGGTTGCGGGGCGCGCACAGCCCCGCCGGGGCAGGGCCACCGGTCAGACGACCGCGCGGCAGACTGGACATGCACACCTGCCGACAGCGAAGCGAGGCACCCTATCTAGTGTAACGGACCACGCCAGGCGCGACAGTTTGCGCGCAAGCAAAGGCTTGGCGCATCTTGTCGCGCAAGCCACGGGGGATATTGAAAAATCGGCGTCGAACCGACATACTCCACCCCAGAAAATGACCGCAGGCGCAGGGGCTGCCCGCCCTTCGGCGAGAGGCATGAAATGAGCAGACCCTTGGTTTTGGCCGCGCTTGCGGCACTGGCTTTGCCGTTGTTGGCGCAGAACGCTGTGGCGGGACCGATTGAAAACGCCTGCATGCGGGCAGATCGGGGCAACCGCGCCCTGTGCGGCTGTATCCAGCAGGTGGCGGATATGACCCTGCGGGGCGCGGATCAGCGCAAGGCGGCGACGTTCTTCAAGGACCCCGACAAGGCGCATGACACCTGGATGTCAAAGCGCAGTTCGGACGATGCGTTCTGGGAACGCTACAAGGCTTTTGGTGCCACGGCCGAGGCGCGCTGCGCCGGATAGCACCGTCAGCGAAACGCAGGGCCATGCGCCCACAGCGTCAGTGACCAGCGCGTGCCACGGGTGACGGGTGTGACCCGGTGCAGCACGAAACTGGGGAACACTGTCGCCGTGCCACGCTCTCGCGGTGCCTGCGCAATCGCGCTGTTGGGCCACAGTTCCAGCGCGCCGCCGTCGTAATCGGCAGGGTCCGACAGTTGCACGACAATCGTCAATTTGCGTCTTGACGCCAGCGCCCCGGCCCCGATGTCGGAATGCCAGTCAAAATGGCCCGCGCGTTCGGCACCATACCGTGCCACTTGCGCGCTTTCGGCAAAGTCGGTCAGATCAAAACCGAACCCTTCGCGGTTGGCCTGCGCGGTGGTGCGCATCGCGCGGTCCATGACCCACGCAGCGTCTGGAACGTCATCCAGCCAGGCAATCTCGGCCCGGCGGATCGAATGGTCCTTTGCCTGCCGCACCAACCCTGCATCCGACATCCGCGCCGCGGCCGCATGGGCAATCACGCGGTCACATTCCTGCGCCGTCAGGGCGTCGGGCAAGGTCAGAAACGGGGTCATGTCATGGCCTTGCACAGGAAACAGGGTCGCCCTGTCCGGGCGACCCAAGGGTTCAGTTCGTTTCAGCGTCCCCGTCAACCATATGGCCTTCGGTCCCGTGCATCATGGTATCATGGTCCATGGCCGGGTCCATCTCGTGCATGTTGCCATCAGGCTGGACGGCGGGCATGCGGTCATTGTCAACCGGCACCTCCACCGTGACATCGCCGGTGCGTTCAAAGGTCAGGATCAGCGTGAAGGTGTCGCCGTCCTGCAGGCTGCGCGTCAGGCCCATCAGCATGACGTGATCGCCACCGCGCACCAGACTTTGCTGTTCCATCCCGACGATCGGAATGCCGCCTTCGATTTCACGCATCTGCATCACGCCGTTGCCGTCGTCGATATGGGTGTGCAGTTCCGCCTTTTGCGCCAGATCGGTGCGGGCGGCGATCAGGCGGTCATCCTCCATCGCGTGGTTCTCCATCTTGAAGAACACAGCGCCGGATTTCGCCGAAAGGCGGGCGTAGGGATCGACGATGCGCACGCCGTCATGGGCAGCAGCGGCGATGGGCAGGGCAAGCGCAACGGTTGCCGCAACGGCGGCCAGAAGGGATTTCAGGGTCATGTGTCATATCCATGTCTGTGTGTATGGGGAGGGCGTTCACATCAGACAGGCAGAGGCGGACCCCGGGCAGCGGCGGGTGGGGCCAGACGGTCGGTATGCGCAGGGGGTGCAAGCGGCACCAACGCTTCGGCGCGCGTGGCGGGGCGAAAGGCAGGTGCGGGATGGGACGGCACCAGAAACGCGGTGACACCGGCCAGACAATCGGGGCACGGATGCACCGGGCCGGTCGGATTGCCGTTCGCGTCCAGCGTCACGGTGACGACGCCATAGCCCGAACAGATCACCATTTCGGTGGCACCCATGGCTTGGGTGCGCGCCACAGCGACGGTGACCGAGGTCAGCGACAGCAGGGCGGCCAGCAGCAGGCCGAACAGGGGGTGAAGGCGTCTCATGCGGGGTATCTATGCCAAAGGCGGCAGCGCGCCAAGCGGCCAGATGCGCGCAGGTTGCGTTTGCGCAACGGAAAACGCGAAAGGCCCCGCACCGGTTGCGGTGCAGGGCCTTTTGTCAGACCGTCAAAGCAATCAGGCGGCTGCCTGTGCCTTTGCAATCTCTTTCTTGATCTTCTGGGCGTCCGTGGACAGTTCCACGTCCTTTGCCTTGGCAAGGAACGCGTCCAGACCACCCCGGTGATCGACCGAGCGCAGTGCCGCTGCCGAAATGCGAAGCTTGAACGACTGACCCAGAATGTCAGAGATCAGCGTAACCTCGTTCAGGTTCGGCAGGAAGCGGCGCTTCGACTTGTTGTTGGCATGGCTGACAGTGTTGCCAGACATCGGGCCCTTGCCCGTCAGTTCGCAGACGCGCGACATCGTCGTGATCCTTTGCAGTCAACGCCATGAGGCGTAAGGTAAAGCCATAGACCACCGCCAAAGCGCGGCACGGCCCAAATTCGATTGCTGGCGTGTAAGGGGAAAGCCGGGCGTCGTCAAGCGATTCACGGGCGGGGTTTTCTTCGGCATGGATACGCAAGCATCACAAGACGACTTTGGCTCAGGCGGGCCTAAGGCCCCATCCGCCCGCAAAAGTCAGGCACCCGCCCGTCCCAGCGTGGACAGCATGTCTGCCGCCGCCGCCTCGGGCGTCAGGTCGCCTGCGGCCACCTTGGCACCCAGATCATCCATGCGGGTCTTGGCATCGCCTTTTGTCAGGGCGGACAGCAGACCCTGCTTCACCTCTTCGGCGAACCAGTGGCGGGCCTGCGCGGCGCGGCGGCTGTGCCAGTGGTTATGCTCGCGCCGCCAATCGGCAAGCGTCTGCATTTCATCCCAAGCCCGCGCCAACCCGTCCTGTGACAGGGCCGAGACGCACATCGCCTTGGGAAAGCCGTCGGGATCTTGCGGGCGGCGGCGCAACAGACGCAAGGCCCCCGCGTAATCGGCCATGGTGCGCAAGGCTGCGGGTTTCAGATCGCCATCGGCCTTGTTCACCAGAATAAGATCGGCCATTTCCATGATGCCGCGCTTGACCCCCTGCAACTCGTCCCCGCCAGCCGGGGCCAGCAGCAGGATGAACAGATCGCACAACTCGGCCACCACCGTTTCGGACTGGCCGACGCCCACGGTTTCAATCAGCACCACGTCGAACCCCGCCGCTTCGCACAGCGCCACCGCCTCGCGCGTGCGGCGGGCGACGCCGCCCATCTGCGCCTGACTGGGCGACGGGCGGATAAAGGCGCGCGGGTCGCGGCTCAAGCGTTCCATCCTTGTCTTGTCGCCAAGGATCGACCCACCCGACCGGGCCGACGACGGATCGACCGCCAGAACCGCGACGCGCAGGCCTTGCCCCGTCAGCATCAGGCCAAAGGTTTCAATAAAGGTGGATTTGCCCACGCCCGGCGTGCCCGACAGCCCGATCCGCAGCGCCTGCCGCCCCGTGCCAACCGCCCCCAGCAGCGTCAGCGCCTGCGCGCGGTGATCGGCGCGCGCGCTTTCGACCAGCGTGATGGCCCGCGCCAGCGCCCGACGATCCCCGGCGATCACGCCCGCCGCCAGTTCTGAAACATCCATGCGTGCCTCCGGCAAGGTTCCGCCCAAGGTGGGGTCATCGCTGCGCGAGGTCGCGCAAATGTCACCGCCCGTGGTCGCGTCAGGGGTTTTTTGCCCGACCCGTGCGGGATATTCCAGTGCTGTCGCGGATTTCCCCGACCAGACTTCCCCGAAACGACCACGCGAGGGCCCGCCCATGACCATCCTGACCAATCTGCGCCTGACACTGGCGGCGCTGTGCGTGGCATTGCCATTGTCGGCAGCGGCCCAGCCCGTCAAGGACGAGGCCGTGTTCGATCTGGTGATGAAAGGCCTGACCGCAGGCAGTCTGCGCTTTTCTGCCACACAGGACGGCGCTGCCTATTCCGCGGCGGGGCGGCTTGAAACAGGCGGGCTGGTGGCCCTGTTGCGCAAGGTAAAATACGACGCCAGCGTTTCAGGCAGTGTGAACGGCGGCACCTATACCCCGTCCAGCTATTCCGAAAACGCCGACACCGGCAAGCGGCAGTCGGAATCGGTGATGGCCTATCGGGCGGGCGTGCCGCAGGTGAAAACCTACAACCCGCCGCGCAAGCCCAAGGATTTCGACATCGACCCCGCCAGTCAGGGGGGAACGGTCGACCCGCTGACAGCGCTTTATGCAACGCTTCGCGACGTGGCTCCGGGGCAGGAATGCAAGGTCAACGTCAAGATGTTCGATGGCCGCCGCGCCAGCCAGTTGAGCCTTGGCGAACCGAAAGCACGCGATGGCACCGTCAAATGCAGCGGCGAATACCGCCGCGTCGCCGGGTTTTCGGCCGAAGACATGAAGGAAAAGACACGCTTTCCCTTTACGCTGACCTATGCCCCGACAGCAGATGGCCGCATGCGCGTGGTCGAGGTTGCGATGGACACCCTGTACGGCAAGGCCCGCCTGACACGCCGCTAGGAACGATTTTTCTGCGAAAAATCGTGGGACTATGGGCCGACGGTGCGGAGGCGGCATCGTTGCTTTGAGTATTTCTGCGAAGAAAAGCCACAAGGCGGACCTGCGCCTGCGATCTTTCGGGACCGCTGCGGGACATCTGGCACGCGGGCACGGTCACGGCGATAAGGGGGCGTGAGCGACTCAGCATCCCCCTTGCCGATTGATGATGCGCTGCCCGCGCTGCGGGCGGCCCTGCGTACCCGTGGCATTGCCGTCTTGCAGGCCCCGCCGGGGGCGGGCAAGACCACGCGCGTGCCGCTTGATCTGCTGCAGGCAGGGCTGGTGCAGGGCCGCATCCTGATGCTGGAGCCGCGCCGTCTGGCCGCCCGCGCCAGCGCCGAACGGATGGCGGACGCGCTGGGCCAGGCGGTCGGGCAAACGGTCGGCTATCGCATCCGGGGCGAGGCGAAGGTGTCGAAATCCACCCGGATCGAGGTGGTGACCGAAGGCATCCTGACCCGCATGATACAAACTGACCCGTCGCTGGACGGCGTGGGGCTGGTGATCTTTGACGAATTCCACGAACGCAGCCTGAACGCTGATCTGGGGCTGGCCTTGTGCCTTGAGGTGCGGGGGGCGCTGCGCGAAGATCTGATGCTGCTGGTGATGTCGGCCACGTTGGAGGCGGCCCCTGTTGCGGCCCTGATGGGCGATGCGCCGGTCGTCACATCGGCAGGCCGGGCCTTTCCTGTTGAGACGCGCTGGCTGGGCCGCCCGGTCGACGCGTCGATGCGGTTCGAGGCGGCGGTGACCGGTCTGGTGGTGCAGGCGGTGGAGGACAGCGCCACCTTGGGCGGTGGGGTGCTGGTGTTTTTGCCCGGCGAGGGGGAAATCCGCCGTGTCGAGGCGGCGCTGACCGGTCGGTTGCCCGGCGATTGCGTGATCCGACCCCTGTTCGGCGCGATGGATTTTGCCGCCCAGCGTGCGGCCCTTGCGCCGGTGGCGGGCCGCAGGATCGTGCTGGCGACCTCTATCGCAGAAACCTCGTTGACGCTGCCTGATATCCGCGTGGTGGTCGATGCAGGTCGCGCCCGCCGCGCCCGGTTCGATGCGGCGTCCGGCATGTCGCGCCTTGTGACCGAACGGGTGACGCGGGCCGAGGCGGAACAGCGCCGGGGCCGCGCGGGCCGGGTGGCGGCGGGCCTATGCTACCGGATGTGGACGCGCGGCGAGGAAGGCGGTCTTGCCCCTTTCCCCCCTGCCGAAATCGAGGCCGCCGACCTGACCGGCCTTGCACTGGAAATGGCACTGTGGGGCGGGTCCGGTCTGCCCTTCCTGACGCCCCCCCACCCCGGCGTGCTGGCCGAGGCGCGCAGCCTGCTGGCAGGTCTAGGCGCGCTGGATGATGCCGGGCGCATCACCGATCATGGCAAGGCGCTGGCCGCGCTGCCGCTGCATCCGCGTCTTGGGCATATGCTGGCTGTCGCGGGGCCGGACGCGGTCCCCCTTGCGGCCCTGCTGGCAGAGCGTGATCCCTTGCGCGGGGCACCGCCCGATCTGGCGTTGCGCCTGTCAGCGGTGCGCGACGTAAAGCGGTTCGAGGCGGACCATCCCTATCCGGTGCATCGTGCCACCGTTGAGCGTATCCGGGACGAGGCGCGCCGCCTGACCCGCGCGGCGGGCGCGGGGCAAGTGCCTGGGCTGACGCTGGCGCAGATGGCCGCCCTGGCCTATCCCGACCGCATCGGATTGCGGCGCAAGGGAGATACGCCGCGCTGGGTGCTGTCGGGCGGCAAAGGGGCGGCGATGGCCCCCGCGACGCCGTTGGCGGGGGCGCGGCTGATCGTGGCGACCGATCTGGATGGCGATGCACGCGAGGCGATGGTGCGTCAGGCAGCCCCGATCACCGAGGCCGAGGTGCGCGCGATCTTTGCCGACCGCATCGCATGGGTCGATGTCTGCGACTGGTCCCGTCGTGAGGGGCGGGTGCAGGCGCGGCGGCAGGAACGCCTTGGCGCGCTGGTGCTGGACGACCGTATTTGGCCCGACCCGCCGCCACAGGCGCTGGCGCAGGCGGCGTTGGAGGGGGTCCGTCAGCTGGGCCTGCCGTGGACGGCGGCGGCGCGGCGTCTGCGCGCGCGCATCGAACTGGCGCGCGGCAGCGGGGCCGATTGGCCAGATTGTTCGGACGCCGGTTTGATGGCCGTGCTGGACGACTGGTTGCTGCCCCATGTGACACGCGTGCGGACTGCGGCCGATATCCGCGCGCTTGACCTGACAGAGGCGTTGCGCGCGCGGCTGACCTGGGATCAGGCGCAAACGCTCGACCGGGTGGTGCCGTCCCATTTCGAAACGCCGCTTGGGCGTCGTGTGCCCATCGACTATGACGGTGACGCCCCGGGGATCGAGGTGCGGCTGCAAGAGATGTTCGGCGTCACCCGCCATCCGGTGGTGGGTGCCAACCGCCTGCCCTTGCGCATCACCCTGCTGTCACCCGGTCAGCGCCCGGTGCAGGTCACGATGGACCTGCCGGGGTTTTGGGCCACCTCTTACGCCGATGTGCGAAAAGACATGCGCGGCACCTATCCGCGCCACCCCTGGCCCGACGATCCGACGCAGGCCGAACCCACACTGCGCGCCAAGCCGCGCGGCACCTGACGAAAACCTTTGCCGACGGGTTCGGATTTTTCTTCGCACAAATACTCATTTCGACGTCAGTTCACCCATGGTCCGCGGGATTGATGCCGCGCCGCTGTCACGCTTTGAAACAAAACGCCAAGCGGCGGGCCTTCCCCCGCGATAGCCAACCAGATAAGACACCGTAAACGTTTCAGGAGCGGATCATGTCATCGGGTATGCGGGATGTTAGGCGCGGGCGTTGGGCGGTTGCGGCGATGTTTCTGGCCAATGGATTCGTCATGGGGGCTTGGGCACCGCAGATTCCGCTGCTGTTGCCGCGCCATGACATCAGCGAATTCACGCTGGGTCTGCTGATCCTTGTCCTTGGCCTTGGGGCGGTGGGCGCGATGCTGTTTGCGGGCCGTCTGATCCACCATTTTGGCGCGCGGCGGGTGCTGCGGGTCTTTGCGCTGTCGATCGTGCCGGTGCTGCCAGCCGTGGTGCTGGCCCCCAACCTGCCGGTTCTGGCAGTGATGATGGCGATCCTTGGCGCGCTGATCGGTTGCATGGACGTGTCGATGAATGCGAATGCAGTCGAGGTCGAACGCCGTTTGGGCCGCGCGATCATGTCGTCCAGCCACGGGTTCTGGAGTTTGGGCGGCTTTTTCGGCGGGGCACTTGGCGGGCTGATCATTGCCCGCTGGTCAGCAGAGGCGCAGGCGCTGTGGTGTGCGAGCACAGCGGGATTGGTCGTCCTTGCAGCGATGCCCTTCCTGCTGGGTGAAGAGGCGGCCCCCACCCCGGTGGTCGGTGCGCCAAAGGTGCGGCAGGCCCTGCTGCCACGCGACTCTGCGATCTGGGTCCTGGGGGTTTTGGCGCTGTTTTCCATGGTGCCGGAAGGGGCGGTGCTGGATTGGGCGGCGCTGTATCTGGGGCAGGAACTGGGGGCGGACGTGGCGCGATCAGGGCTCGCTTTCGCGTTCTTCTCGGGCGCCATGGCGATCATGCGCTTTGCCGGGGATGGGGTGCGCAACCGCTTTGGTGCGGTGCAGACGCTGCGCTGGTCGGGCGTGCTGGGGGCGGTCGGGCTGATGGGGGGGGCCGTTGCCCCGAACGAGGTTGTGGCGATTGCAAGCTTTGCCGTGGCGGGGCTGGGCGTCGCGAACATGGTGCCGATCATGTTTTCCGCCGCAGGAAATCATCCGGGGCTCAGTGCCGGTGCGGGCATCGCGGCTGTGACGATGATGGGCTATTCCGGCATTCTGGTGGCCCCGTCCACCATCGGCTTTGTCGCCGAGCATGTCGGCTTTCGGCTGACCTACGGCGTGCTGGCGTTGCTGCTGCTGGTGGTCGCGGCCCTTGCCACCCGCACGGCAGCGGCGGATGGCCGCAGCCTTGCGGCGGCGGCCTGAGGGGCGCTCGGGCAGCGCCCGTGGGCGTCAGGCGCCCATGTAGTCGGACTTGCCCAGTTCCACGCCGTTGTGGCGCAGGATGTCATAGGCCGTCGTCGCGTGGAAATGGAAATTCGGCAGCGCATATTGCGTCAGATACACCGCCCCCGTCAGGGTCATGTCCTGACCGCGCACCTTGATCGTGACGGGGCGGGTTTCGGCATCCTGCATGTGATCAGGCGTGACGGTGGCCATGAAGGCCCGCGCCCGCGCGATGCGGTCGGCCAGTTCGGCAAAGGTCTGTTCGACATCCGGAAAGGACGGCACATCGATCCCGGCCAGTCGCGCAGCCGAGCGCACGCCGAAATCGCAGGCCAGATGCACCTGCCGCGTCAGCGGGAACATGTCCGGGAACAGCCGCGCCGTGGTCAGGGCCGCGGGGTCGATCTTGCGCGCGGTGCAATGCGCATCCGCCTTTGACAGGATCGCGGACAGCGCGCCAAGCGTGCGGTCCATGGCGACGACAGAAGCCTGATGGATCATCGTAAGTGGTCCTTGTACGGGAATTTTCGAAGAAAATTCGGGGGGGATTGTGGGGGCATGTTGGGGGCAGACCCGAAGTTTCAGCGAAACTTCACGCCTGCCCCACAATGTGGTTATCTGCCAAGGCACCAGCGCATCACGGCCTTTTGGGCATGCAGTCGATTTTCTGCCTCGTCAAAGATCACGGAATGGGGGCCGTCCATCACCGCACTCGTCGCCTCGTCGTTGCGGTGGGCGGGCAGGCAGTGCATGAACAGGGCATCGGGTTTGGCACGGGCCATCAGCGCCTCGTTCACCTGATAGGGGCGCAATTGGTTGTGGCGGCGTTCCTTGGCGCTTTCGGGATCGTGCATTGACACCCAGGTGTCGGTGACCACCAGATCGGCCCCGGCCACGGCCAGATCGGGGTTGCGTTCGATCAGCACCGTGCTGCCCTTTTCCCGCGCAAGCTGAACGAAGGCCGCCTCAGGGTCCAGCGTTTCGGGGCCGGTGAAGGTGAAATCGAACCCGAACTGACCCGCCGCGTGCAGAAAGCTGGCACAGACGTTGTTCCCGTCACCACACCACACCACCTTGCGTCCGGCGATGGGGCCACGGTGTTCTTCATAGGTCATCACATCGGCCATGATCTGGCAGGGGTGGGTGCGGTTGGTCAGCCCATTGATCACCGGCACGGTCGCATGTTCGGCCATTTCCAGCAGCGTCGCCTCTTCGAAGGTGCGGATCATGATCAGATCGACATAGCGTGACAGCACGCGGGCGGTGTCGGCGATCGTCTCGCCGTGGCCAAGCTGCATTTCCTTGCCCGACAGCACCATCGTCTCACCGCCCATCTGGCGCACCCCGACGTCAAAGCTGACACGGGTCCGGGTCGACGGCTTTTCGAAGATCAGCGCGACCATATGACCCTTCAGCGGCTGGTCATCGTCGGGTGCGCCCTTTGGTCGGCCGTTGCGGGCGGCCTTCATCGCGTGGGCACTGTCGATCATGGCGCGCAACTGGCCTGCGTCGGTGCGGTGGATATCAAGGAAGTGTTTCATTTCTCAACGACTTTCGAGGTGGGGTCGCCGGGGGCCTTCTGCCCCCGGACCCCCGAGGATATTTTCAAACAGATGAAGCGGCGACGGGGTCGAATTCCATCACAAGAACCGGGTCGCCATCTTCGCACGGGGTGGTGAAACGGGGGGCAAAGCCCGCTCGGAGATAGGCACGGACGGCCCGTTCGTTGTGGGGGGCCGGGTCGATGACCACGGTCGGATAGCCTGCCGCGCGCAGATCGCCCGCACGGCGACGCAGATACGCCGCGCCGTGGCCGCGGTTCAGATAGGCAGGGTCGCCCAGAAACGTATCCATGGCGCGGGTTCCCGGTGGGAAGGTGGCGAATTGTGGCTGCGGCCAATGGTGGGCGGGGTAATCCTGCACATAGGCAAAGGCGGTGCCGTCATGGGCCACAAGCCGCATGTCGGTGGAACCGGTGCCATCCAGACTGCCGACGATGTCTTCGTCGATCAGGGCAATTTCTTCGTCCGGATCCCCCCACCACGCGCGGACGTGGGGCTGGGCCAGCCAGCCCCGCATCAGCGGGTAATCGGCGCGGGTTAGGCGCGGAAAGGTATAGGCATCAGACTGCATGGCCCTTGACGGCAGTGGCCGCCCTGTCCAGCCGGGCCAGCGCCTCGGATATATCTGCATCGGGGATATTCAGCGCGGGCAAGAGGCGCAGGACGTTGTCGGCGGCGGGCACGGTCAGCAGATGCTGGGCATAAGCGGCCTTGACCACATCGGCATTGGACGCGGTGCATTTCAGCCCCAGCATCAGGCCGGTGCCCCTTACCGCTTCAAACACGTCCGGATGGCTGGCAACCAACCCTGCCAGCCCCTGACGAAAGCGCGCGGCTTTGACGCTGACCTGATCCAGAAACGCATCATCCGAGACGATTTCCACTACCCGGGCGCCCACTGCGCAGCCCAAGGGGTTGCCGCCATAGGTGGATCCGTGCGTGCCCGCGACCATGCCAAGCGCCGCGTCTTCGGTGGCCAGCACCGCGCCAAGGGGAAAGCCGCCGCCGATGCCCTTGGCGACCATCATGATGTCGGGCGTGACGCCCGCCCATTCATGGGCGAACAGTTTGCCCGTGCGCCCCATGCCGCACTGCACCTCGTCGAACACCAGAAGCGCGCCGGTGGTGTCGCACAGGTCGCGCAGACCTTTCAGGCATTGGTCAGGCAGCACGCGGATGCCGCCTTCGCCCTGAATGGGTTCCACCAGAACGGCAGCCGTCCTGTCAGTCACCGCCGCGCGCAAGGCGTCGTGGTCGCCAAAGGGCAGATGGGTAAAGCCGGGCATCAGCGGACCAAAGCCCTTGACCATCTTTTCCGCGCCCGACGCGGCAATGGCAGCGGTGGACCGGCCGTGGAACGCGCCGTCAAAGGTGATGATCTCGATCCGGTCGGGCTGGCCCTTTTCGAACCAGTATTTGCGGACCATCTTGATGGCCAGTTCTGCCGCCTCGGTCCCCGAGTTGGTGAAAAAGACCGTGTCGGCAAAGGTGCGGTCCACCAACATCGCGGCCAGCCGTTCCTGTTCGGGAATGCGGTAGAGGTTCGACACATGCCACAGTTTCTGCGCCTGTTCGGTCAGTGCCGCCACCAGATCGGGGTTGGCATGGCCCAGCGCGTTGACCGCGATCCCGGCACCAAGATCCAGATATCGGCTGCCATCTTCGGCCGTAAGCCAGGACCCTTCCCCTTTGACAAAGGCGATGGGCGCGCGGTTATAGGTCGGCAGGACAGGGGTGATCATGGATCAGGGCCTTTCGCAGGAAGCCATAGCCGTAACGGCTGGCCTTGGGGGGTGTCAACGAAGGAAGAAAGCCCAATCACTGGGCATGGATGACCAAACGGCCCGCGCGTCAGGCGCGTCGGCGTCGGGGAAGCTGAAAAAGGGGTGTTCCTGCGGTCATGCCGCCTGCATAGCGGGATTGCCCGCGCCTGTCCATTGCCGACCCGTTGACTGTGACGCTGCCGTTTGGGTTGGGATCGCGACACGCGGCATCGCTGCGCTTGAACTTGCCCGGCCAAGCTTGTATCCCGTGACGTCCCGTCTAGAATAGGCGGCACGCAGGCCTTCAACCGGAGTTATGCCCATGTCCTGGACCGACGAGCGCGTCGAGACGCTCAAGCGCATGTGGGCCGACGGCCAAAGCGCCAGCCAGATCGCCAAGGAATTGGGCGGCGTCACCCGCAATGCGGTGATCGGCAAGGTCCATCGTCTGGGCCTGTCGAACCGCGTGACCGGTGCCAATGGCCGCGATGATGAAGAAGCCGATGCCCCCGTCGCCGCCGCCAAGCCCGAACCGGTGGCAAAGCCTGCGGCCGAGGCACCGCGCACCGCCGATCCGGCCCCGGCCCGTCCGGCGGTGGACCGACCCGCCCCGGCAGCACCGGTTACCGGCGCGACCGTGACCACCCTGCCCGTGCGCAAGGTCATCATTCCGGCGGGCCAACCGCTGCCGCCGCAACCGTCCGCCAATGAAATCTCGCCCGAGGCGCTGGCGTCGGTGCGCGAAGTTGAAAAGCGCGCCAAACGCCTGACGCTGATGGAACTGACCGAACGCACCTGCAAATGGCCGATCGGCGATCCGGCGACGGATGATTTCTGGTTCTGCGGCCTGCCATCCGTGCCCGGCAAACCCTACTGCGAGGCGCATGTCGGCGTCGCCTTCCAACCGATGAGCGCGCGTCGCGACCGCCGTCGCTAAGACTGTCCATTCCGGCGTATGGGGGCGGCCTGCGGGTCGCCCCTTTTTCGGTTCAGTTCCCGCCCAAAAGCTGTTCCAACAGCTTTGTCGCCTCGTCCTCGACCTTGCGCTTGGCAGCGTCCTCGATGCTTTCGCCGTCTTGCTGGCCCAGTTCTTCCTGCGCACGGGCGCGCAGGTCGGCCTCCAGCTGGGCCGCTTCTTGCCGGGCGCGATCTTCCAGCGCTTTGGCCTCGTCGGCAAGCTGCTCTTGCGCCAACGCCTCCAGATCCAGCGCGAATCGAGGGTCGGCCCAAGGCCCGGTGATCATCAGTGGCACGCTCAATCCGCCCTCGCCTGTCGCATCGGCCAGTGCCGTGGGGCGAATGCGATAGTCCAGATCGCGCGCGCCCAGACCGATGCGCCCCGCACCGCGTGCCGTCAGATAGGGGGACGTCAGCAGCAGATCGTCGTTCACCAGATCGCCACCATCGATCCGGTAGGTGCCTGACAGGCTGTCAAAGATGGTCTTTTGCCCTGTCCCGACGTATGAGGTGTCAAGCGTGCGCAACATGCCCGCGATATCCAGCCCCAAAATCTCGCCCTGCCCCAACGCGACCGACCCCGACCCTTCCAGCCCGCGCATGATCGCGGCAACGCTGGAACCGGAGCCAAGGAATTTCACCTGCAGGTTCCCGGTGCCCACCAGCCGCGCATAGCCGGCAAGGTCGGTCAGCAGCGGTTGCAGGTCGATGCCCGCGAAATTCAGATCACCGCCAACCGACAGCCCCTTGCGCGCGTTCATCACAAACTGGCCGGTCACCGCGCCACCATAGGCCGCGACCTGCCGCAGATCGACGACAGCCCGTGCGCGGTCGATGGTCAGCTTGGCCCGGCTTTGGCCCAGCTTGACGGTGCCAAGATCGATGCTGCCTGCCGCCAGCCCCACCTCGGCATCCAGGGCGGCAAGGCCGGACAGGTCAATTGCGGCTTGCGACCAGCCGTCGGTCGCGGCGCTGCCCCCGCCATCCGTGCCGCCCCCGCCGCCCGCGGTCAGAACCAGCGCGTCCGATGCCAGTTGTGCCACCAGTTTGGGCCGTGGCCCCGACAGTGTCAGATCGGCATCCCCGGTCAGGGTGTTGTCGTCCAGCGCCATCCGCCCCTGCCGCAGATGGACCGAACGTTCCGCCGTCACCGTCAACGCGCCCGACACGGCAATGCGATCCTTGCCCAGACCTGCGGGCAAGGCAGGCGGCTGCGCACCGGCAAGCGTGGCAAGGGCAGCCAGATCCGACAGATCGGCGTCAATTTGCCCTTCGGCCATCAAAGGCTGCACCCCCAACCGCCCGTCAAAACCGATTTTCGACCGCCCCACGCTGCCCTGCAAAGACACGGGCACCACGCCGCCCCGGTAAAAGGTTGAAAACGTGTCGATTGTCCCGGACACAGCCACGGCCTGCCTGTCTGCCACTGCCGACAGCGTGATGTCCGCCGTGCCATCATAGGCAGGCAATCGCGCGCTGGCCTCGATCCCCGACAGGCGGATGACCTGCCCGGTGGCATGGTCGATAAACCCCAGTGTGCCGTCGCGAATGCTGCCCTGATCCAGCGTGAAGGGGCGGTCCGCCCCGGCCATCCCGGCGCTGGCCGTGCCGCCATTGCCACCGCCAAAGACCCAGTTTTCCCGCCCGTCGGCGTGACGTTCCAGCACGACCTGCGGGCGGATCACCTCGAATCCCGTGATCTTGACCGCGCCGCCGAACAGGGACGCAATGTCGATCTGGATCGACAGACCCTCCGCGCGCAGCATCGGGCCCTCGACCGACCAGTCGGCGTTGGACAGTGTCACGGGGCCTGTCCGCACCCCCAGCACGGGCCAGATTGTCGGCCGCACGGCCCCCTCAATAGTCAGGTCGCGCCCGGTGACGCTGTTGAACTGCCCGACCGCCAGGGCCGCCACCCGTTCGGACGGCACCAGTGCCACGGCCCCCAACGCCAGAACGGCCAGCAAGACGATGCCGAACACCAACCGGAGGATCCACCGCATGCCACCCACCCCCTGACCACGCAACCATCAGTCTATGCGGGCGGCGCGCACCGGGGCAAGACGCCTGCGGTCAGTTCACCGCAACTGGGCGTGATCGCATCCGCGCGACAGTTTCCCGCTCGGCCCGCTTGCAGACCTGCGGTGGCAGGCCACGGTCGATCAGGTCCATGTCTTCCAGCACCATCTCTCCCATCCGCTTGAACGCGACATCCAGCGCGCCCGCGCGATGGGCCGACAGCAGAAACCCCGGCAACCGGCGCACCGGATGATCCGGGGGCAGCGGCTCCTGCGGATAGACATCCGATGCGGCCACGATATGACCCGCCGCCACCGCCGCCATCAGCGCGTCGAAATCCACCACATCCGCCCGGCTCAGCAGCAGAAACGCCGCACCGCGGCGCATGGAGGCAAAGGCATCCGCCCCAAGGAACGCCCGGTTCTCCGACGTGACGGCGGCGGTGACAAAGACCACATCCGACTGCGCCAACACCTGATCCAGAGTCGCAGGCACCGCCCCCGCCGCCACGATCCGCGATGGCGCAAGCCACGGGTCAAACACCCGCAGGCGTGGCGCAAACCCTGACAGCACCTGCGCCACCGCGCGGCCCAGATCGCCAAAGCCGATGATCCCCACATCCGCGCCGGTCAGCAGCCGCGCGCCTGCATTGCCCTCCCCGCCCCAACGCTCGACGCCCGCGCGAAAATCGGCGTCGGCGGTGTGGATGCCCCGCAGCAGCGACAGCGCAATCCCCAGCCCGATCTCGGCCACCGGCTGCGCGAACACCGCGCCGGTCGTCACCACATGGATGCCGCGCGCAAAGGCAGCGTCATAGGGCATGTTGTTCAACAGGTTGCTTTCCACGTTGAACACACAGGCCAGCGACGACAGCCGCGCCAGCGTGGCCGCATCCAGCGGGGGCTGTCCGATGATGTGGCGCACCTGCGCCAAGGTCGCGTCCGGCAGGCTCGACAGCGCCTCATCCGTCGTCTCGACCACCCGGTAACGGCGGTGCAATTCCGCCAGCCGCTCGGGCGCAAAGATCAGCGGCAGGCTGCGCGGCAAGGGGCAGGACAGGACAAGCGGGCGGTCGGGCATGGCATCCTCCATCTGGCGCGGACCCTACGGCGCACGGGGGATGGCGGACAAGCCTGCCCCTTCCCCATTGTGCAAATATCCCACGGGGGACGCGCGCCGGGGGTGTGACACCCCCCGCCCCTTGGGCTTGCGCGGCACGCGCAGGCCCAAGGGAACAGGCGTGGCGCGGCACACGCCGCAAGGCTCGCGGTCGGGTCACAGTGCAGATACAGGCTCCCCGTCGGTTTCAGCACCCGGTGCAATTCCAGCAACCGCACGGCCATCATCGCCAGATAGGCCATCATGTCATTGTCCCCCGGAAAGCTGCGGATGGCGCGCAGCATGGTGGCGGCGTTGGCATTGCCCGACCGCATCACATCGGCAAAGGCGGACTCGGCGCTGTCGTTCCAGTGCCAGGTGTCGTCGAACGCCTCGATCTGCGCGGTGCTGTCGGTGCCCTGCGGCCCCTTGAACAGCACGTTGTAGCTGGCGTTGGAATTGAACGGCGGATCAAGGTAGATCAGGTCCACCGACGCATCGCGGATATGGTCGCGCAACACCCCAAGGTTGTCGACGGAATACCGATGGCTACTCTTCACTCATCACCCAAAGGGGGCGGCGACCGGCCAGACCTTACAGCGGTCACCCTAACGGCGGCGCGGCCCGCGCCAATTTCAACCACGGGCAGAGCGCCAGGGTCGTCGCACGGTCAGCCCCTTTCCGTCGCGCCCGCAACAGGGTATAGGCGCGCCCATGTCCCAGAACCCGCCCAACCTTCGCCCCGACCTTGCGCCGCGCCCGGTGTTCGACAGCGCACGCCGTGACGGCCAGCCCACCATCGGCATGGTCAGCCTTGGCTGCCCCAAGGCGCTGGTGGACAGCGAGCGCATCCTGACGCGCCTGCGCGCCGAAGGCTATGCGATCAGCGCCGATTACGCCGGGGCCGATGCGGTGATCGTCAACACCTGCGGCTTTCTCGACAGTGCCAAGGCCGAAAGTCTGGATGCCATCGGCGAGGCGCTGGTGGAAAACGGCCGGGTGATCGTGACGGGCTGTCTGGGGGCGGAACCCGACTATATCACCGGCGCGCATCCAAAGGTGCTGGCCGTCACCGGACCGCATCAGTACGAGGCGGTTCTGGATGCCGTCCACCGCGCCGTGCCGCCCAGCCCCGACCCGTTCATCGACCTTTTGCCCGCGACCGGCGTCAGCCTGACGCCGCGCCATTACAGCTATCTGAAAATCTCGGAAGGCTGCAACCACGCCTGCAAGTTCTGCATCATCCCCGACATGCGCGGGAAACTGGTCAGTCGCCCCGCCCATGCCGTGCTGCGCGAGGCGGAAAAGCTGGTTCAGGCCGGGGTGCGCGAACTGCTGGTGATCTCGCAGGACACGTCGGCCTATGGCGTGGACCGCAAGCATGACCGAAGCCCCTGGCATGGGGCCGAGGTGCGCGCCCATATCACCGACCTTGCGCGCGAGATGGGCCAGTTGGGCGCATGGGTGCGGTTGCATTACGTCTATCCCTACCCACATGTGCGCGACCTGATCCCGATCATGGCCGACCCCGCATCGGGCCTGCTGCCCTATCTGGACATCCCGTTTCAGCACGCGCACCCCGATGTGTTGCGCCGCATGGCCCGGCCTGCGGCTGCGGCCCGAACGCTGGACGAAATCGCCGCGTGGCGGGCGCAATGCCCCGACATCACGCTGCGGTCGACCTTTATCGTCGGCTACCCCGGCGAAACCGAGGCCGAGTTCCAGACCCTGCTCGACTGGCTGGACGAGGCGCAGTTGGACCGCGTCGGATGTTTCCAGTACGAAAACGTCGCCGGTGCCCGGTCCAACGCCCTGCCCGATCATGTTCCGGCCGACGTCAAGCAGGATCGCTGGGACCGCTTCATGGAAAAGGCGCAAGGCATTTCCATGGCCAAGCTGGCGGCCAAGGTAGGCACCACCGTGCAGATCATCGTAGACGAGGTGGATGACGAAGGTGCCACCTGCAGGACACAGGCCGATGCGCCCGAAATCGACGGCAACCTGTTCATTGACGAAGGATTTCAGGGGCTTACCCCCGGCGACATCGTGACCGTCCAGGTGGACGAGGCCGGGGAATACGACCTGTGGGGCAGCCGGGTCTGAGCTGCCCTGCCGGGTGGGCCACAAACATGCGAATTTGATGAAAGTTTGCGCGGTCTTTGCTATTCTGGGCCTGACGGTCAACGAACCGTCGAGGGAACAGGGAAAGACCCCATGAACATCTCACGCAACTTCCTGGTGATCGGTAGCTTGTATCTTGTCGTGGGTATCGGTTTTGGCATGTATATGGGCGGGTCGGGCGACCATAGCCTTGCCCCCGTTCATGCCCATATCAACCTGCTGGGCTTTACGTTGATGACACTGTTCGGCCTTGCCTACCGGCTGATCCCCGGCATGGCCGCAAACGGCCTTGCGACGGCGCATTTCTGGTTGCACCAGATCGGCGCCATTGTCCTGCTGATCGGTCTATTGCTGATGATGACCGGCACAGTGCCCGAAGCAACAGTCGGCCCGGTGATGCCGGTGGCAGAAATCGCCGTGCTGGGCGGTGTGCTGTGCTGGCTGGTCAATCTGGTGCGCAGCACCGCGTGAAAAACCGTGCGGGCCGGGGCGCCCCCCGGCCCGCGCATTTGCGCACATCCCATCCCCCATCCGCGCGCGTTGGCCTTGCTTGACCCCGGCGCTGCGGGCGCAGCATCCTGACCGCACCAAAGGTGCCAACAGGAGCAAGTGCCAAATGTCCGACGTCCCCATGATTGCGCAAAAGGCCCCCTTTCCGGTCGAGGTCGAGGCAGGCAAATCCTATTTCTGGTGCGCCTGCGGGCAAAGCAAGGCGCAACCGTTTTGCGACGGATCGCACAAGGGCACCAGCTTTTCCCCGATGAAGGTAACCGCGGAAGACAGCAAGACGATGTGGTTCTGCGGCTGCAAGCAATCGGCCAGGGCACCCTTCTGCGACGGTGCCCACAAGGCCCTGTGACCGGCAGCACGAACGGGCAAACCCTGACTGCGGGTTTGCCTGCCGCCGCGTCCCAGGTTCACCCCAGCAGGATCACGACCCAGGCGACACCGCCCGCAAGGGCTGCCAGCGCCACGGCGGCCGATCCGCAATCCTTGGCCTTTTTCGCGCGCGGGTCGGGATCGGGCAGGATGACATCGACCACCTCTTCCACGGCGGTGTTCATCAACTCGGTTGCCAGCAACACCAACCCCAGCGCCAGGATCAGCGCCCGTTCCGCCGTCGTCAGGTCCAGGATCAGCGCCAGCACGACGGACGCGGCATTGACGCAGGTCCACTGACGCAACGATTTTTCACTGGCCCAAGCCGCAGCCCACCCCGCCATCGACCAGATCACAGTATTGGCGAAACGCCGCCCTTCGGCGTGCAATATCTGACGCATCTTTTCCCCCCAGTCCCCCGGCTGCCATGGTTAGCCAGCCGTGCCGGAGGCGTCGAGCGATTGTTGTAACGGCCCGCTACGGAGGCAGCGCCGCAAGATAGGTGCGGACGCAGGTGACGACATGGGCAAAGCGGTCACCGCCCAGATGCACCCCGCCATACCAGCGGGTGACAACGACGATGTGATCGGTCAATGTTGCGCGCTCCAGCATCCGCAGGATCACCGCCCCGGCCCCGGATTCGCCGTCATCACCCTTTTGTGCCCCCCCGTCAGACAGGATGACGGCCCAGCTGTTATGGGTCGCCTTGGCGTACTTCTTTGTGCGTTTCAGATCGGCCAGAAAGCTGTCCACCCCGACCCGCCCCGACACCGCCCCGCCCGACACCGCGTAGCGCGAACCCTTGTCGGACACGACCCCTTCGATCTGCAGCATGGCACCCCCGGCATTGGCCGCCACCCTGCCACGGGGGTCACAGGCACCTCAAGCCATTGGCCCTAGCGCGGGATCAGCGTCTCAATCTCGGCCTTGTTCGGGCAGAAGACGGGCAGCGCATCGGCGTGGGCGTGGTGCGCCAGCCAATCGATGCATTGGGATGACTTGTCACACGCCTGACAGCGTTCGACCATTGCGCCCAGTTCGGGGCGGGTCAACCATCCCTCGACCACCGCCTGCGTCAGATTCACCCCGACAACCCGCGCCATGCCACGGGTCAGCCCCCAAGCGCGTGGTGCTTCGACATATCCCAACATGTGACCCTCCGGTACGATACGACTGCCGTCAGCGTGCCAAAGGGCAAGGCGCGACGCCTTGACGCAGATCAAGGCGGGCGGGATCAGATGCCGCCGGTCATGTCGGCCACGACCTGCCGCACCACCGCCTTGCGTTGCGCGTTGGCCGGATGGGTGCCCATGAAGCGGTCGCCGGGGTCGGGCAAGCGATCAAAGAACCCGGTGCCGATCACCGGATCATACCCTGTGCGCCAGGCGATTTCGGCCCCCAACGCGTCTGCCTCAAGCTCGAACCCTTTGGAATAGGTGCGCGCGCCCATGCTCGCCCCCACCTCTTGCGCCGAGCGCACCGCATCCGGCCCCGCCCCGGTCGCCGAGGCAAGGATGCCCGCCAGCACCGCCCCAGTGACGGCGCTTTGCTGTTGCTGCGGGATGTGGCCAAGGATGTGGTGGGATGCCTCGTGCGCCAGAACAAAGGCAATCTCGTCGCCATTGCGCGCCTCGCCGATCAGGGCAAGGCTGAAACCAAGGATCGGCCGACCGGCGGGGTCAAGCGTCTGGAATGCGTTCGGTGGCATGCCGGGGCGGTCATCGATCACGATACGGAAATCGCAGTTCACGCCGCGCGTGCGGGCACGGCAGATGTCTTCGGTCACAGGTTCAAGACGCTCGACCACCGTGATGAAGTTGCGCGCGGCATCGCGGGCACCAAGCCGGCCTGGGGCTTCGGCAACCTGAATGGGCACCGACATCGTGTCTTCATAGGGATGTGGCCCTTGTGGCAGGGGCGCGCATCCCGCCACAGTCAACGCCGCCAACCCTGTCACTGCCCATATCCGCATGGCCTGCCCCGCCTTTTATTGTTACGCGCAAAGTAACGAAGGTTTCGGCGTCTGACAGCCCCCCTTCACGGCAAAGTCAGCGGGTCAGCGCTTTGATGTTGTCGCCCGCATTTTCGCGCGCTAGCCTTGGGGCATGTTTACCATCGAGCATGACTTTGATGCCACCGTGATCACCCTGATCGACGAAGGCGCGCCCCACCTGCAAGAGGATATCACCATCCTTGCGTTCGAGGATTGCGTGACCCTGGAACAGCTTGACCCCCTGACGGACGAGCCGGTGAAAATCACCCTTTCCATGGCGCAGTTGCGCGATCTGGCAGCGGCGCTGGACCTGCCCGAAGGCAGCTATCGGCTGGATCTGAAGCGGAGTTAGGGGGGCGGGACGGCATCGCCCCGCAGCGTTCCGCCGAACCTCTGCCCAGCGCCCGCCGTCCAAGGGCACGGGCAATGCCGCGATGCTCCTAAAGCCCGCCCCGGTTCCAGCCACGACCGCGTTCGCCGAACATCTCGTACCCGGTTTCAGTCACGGCGAGCGTGTCTTCCAGTTTCAGAAAGCCGCGCGTGGGATGCAGCATCGTCGTCTCGACCGATATGACCATCCCCGGTTCCAGCCGCCGCGTGGCATCAACACCGTCATAGGCGACGGGGTGGTTGGTCATCAGAAATGGCACCTCGTGGCTGATAAGGCCCATGCCATGGGCAAAGAAATCGGTATGGGCGGCGGACGGCATGGTGTTCAGCACCCCTGTCGCCTTTTCGATCATCACGCCGCCTTCGACGCCGGGGCGCACATGGGCAAAGGCGGCCTTCTGGATCGCCTCGATCTCGTGCAGCAGATCTTCCAACTCGGTGTCGGGGGCACCCAATATTCCCATCCGGCACAAATCCCCGATATAGCCGTGAAAGTTGCCGCCGGAATCCATCGACAATACCTCGCCCTGTTGCCAGCACTGGTTGGACGGGGCGCGGTTGTGACTGGCCCCCAAGGCCAGCAGGCAATAATCGAAATGCAGACCGCGGTTGGTTTCCTGACGGCGCAGTTCTTCGATGATGCGGACCTTGGTCCAGCCTTCCTGAGCGGCACCGATGGTCGCCATCATCGACTGGGTGATCAGCTCGGACGCCTGACGCAAAAGAGCCAATTCCTCGGTCGTCTTGATCGCCCGCATCTCTTCCAGCATCGGGGTCGCATCCGCCAGCCGGTCGCAGGACGCCGCCAGCACCGCATGGGCATCGCTGGGCAGAAACGCAGGTTCAATCCCGATGCGCGCGCCGGTGGCCCCGATGCGGGCAAGATGGGCGACCGCGGCCTGCGCCGCGTCGACGCTGCCCCAGCAGGCGGGCAGGACGGTGGGTGTCCAGAATGGGCGGTTCGCGTGTTCCCCGCCTTCCATCTTGTTGCCGATATAGGCGGCATGGTCGGGGGTGCCGCGCTGATAGATCACCACCGGCAGATAGCGACTGTGGCCAATCGCATCCATCGCCATGAAAAAGATAAAGCGGTAGCCGCCCAGCAGATACTGGACGTTGTGCTTGGATGTCACCAGCAGCACGTCCAGCCCCGCCGCCTCCATCAGGCGGTCAATACGGGCAAGGTCGGGTTGGCGCAGCGGCGGAAGGTCGGTCATGGCTGTCCCCTGTGCGTGATCCATCTGGCCGTACCAGACGGCATCTTGCGCCGACGTTAGCCGGGGGCTGGGCGGTTATGCAACAACTGCCTTGGCCGTTTGGTCGGGCCAGACGGGGCTTTGTCGCAATCGGACGCGGCAGGGGAACGAAGCGCGCCGTTGTGCGTTTCCCTGTCACAAGGGGCGGGTCTGCATCGGCCCCGTCATGAAAGGACATCTGGCATGAATTACGCGCATTTTCTGATCATCGGGACCACCGCCCTGTCGCTGGCCGCCTGCACATCGCCCGACGGCACCGCCAACCAGACCGGAACCGGGGCCCTGATCGGTGGCCTGACCGGAGCCGCGATCGGCAAGGCCGTGGGCGATGACGACAAATCCATCGCCATCGGTGCCGGTGTGGGTGCTTTGGTCGGCGGGGCAATCGGTGCGAACCTTGATGACCAAGAGGCGGAACTGCGCCGCTCGATGGCGGGCAGCGGGGCCGACATCCGCAATGACGGCCAGCGCCTGACCGTTATCCTGCCCGAATCGGTGACCTTCGCGACCGACTCCTCTGTGGTGAACCCGGCCTTCCGGCCCGCCTTGGCCCGCGTGTCCGACAGCCTTGCGCGCTATCGCAATTCAACCGTGCGGGTTGTGGGGCATACCGACAACGTTGGCACCGCCGCCTATAACCAACAGCTGAGCGAGGATCGCGCCCTGTCGGTTGCGCGCATCCTGATCGGCAATGGCACCAGTTCCAGCCGGATCAGCTATGCCGGGCGCGGATTCAACGAGCCTGTCGCGTCGAACAGCACCGCTGCGGGCCGCGCGCAGAACCGCCGGGTCGAAATCATCATCACCCCGACGCGCTGATCGCACCATGATCAAGGGAACGGTCCGGACCGCAGGTTCGGGCCGTTTTTCCATGGCCAAGGCACGCGCCCGTGCAGATCACCCTTGTAGTCCATCCCGTTACCATCCATGTTCCATCCATGCAGATGGAAAACACCCAAGCTGAGAAAACGCCAGAGTCGGAAAAGGTCACGATCAACCTCGGTTTCGTCGATCTTGGGCAGATCGAATTGCTGGTGCAGGAAGGGTTCTATTCCAACCGCACCGATTTCATCCGCACCGCCATCCGCAACCAGATCGAGCGACACGCCGAACCCTTGCGACAGGCGCTGATCCGCCGCAGCGTATCTTTGGGCCTGCATCGCATCACCCGCGCGGAACTTGAGGCGGCGCAAGCCGTTGGTCAGAAGCTGGACCTTCGGGTTCTGGGGCTGGCTGTCATTGCCCTAGACGTAACCCCTGACCTTGCCCGTGACAGCATCGCATCGCTGACCGTGCTGGGGGGGTTGCAGGCCAGCGCCGCCGTCAGGGCCGCCCTTGCGGACCGCATCCAATGAACCGCGCCTCTGCGCCACCCGAACAGATCGAAAGCACCTTATGACCAAACGATTTTCCCTTGGGATGGCGCAAGCCACCGATCTGACGCGCGCGGGCAAACTGGCCGAGGCGACCGATCTGATCCGGTCCCTTCTGACGCCGGGCGCGTCACATGATGCAGCACCTGCCGAAGCGGCGGTACTTCCTGACCCGGATGTGATCGAGGGCACGTTCACCCCGGTCGCGCCCAAAAGACGCGCCGCGGCGGCGAAAAAGGCGAAACCTTCAGGGTTGAAGGAAACCCTGCGGCGGATTGCTGCGGGCGGGATGCCCGCCCATGCGCCTTTGGCGGGCGCGGCCCCCGGTCTGGTGACCCTGTCGCATCAGTCTGATGCCGGTCAGCGCGACTATCGACTGTATCGCCCCGCCTCGGCCAAGGCGGGCACGGCGCTGCCTGTGGTCGTCATGCTGCACGGCTGCACCCAATCACCCGACGATTTTGCTGCAGGCACCGGCATGAACCATCTGGCCGAAGAATTCGGCCTGCTGATCGCCTATCCCGCGCAACCGAGCGGGGCGAACGCGCAAAAATGCTGGAACTGGTTCCGCCCATCGGATCAGGACCGCGATCGGGGCGAACCCGCGCTGATCGCCGGGATCGCCCGTGACATCCTGCGCGACCACGGCGGCGATTCCACCCGTGTCTATGTGGCGGGCCTGTCTGCCGGGGGGGCGGCGGCGGCGATTGCGGCAGCGGCGTATCCTGACGTGTTCAGTGCCGTCGGGGTCCATTCCGGCCTGCCCGTGGGCGCTGCGAGTGACATCGTGTCTGCGTTCTCGGCCATGCGCCAGGGTGCTGCGGGCGATACCGGTGCGTCCATCCCGCCGACGATCATCCTGCACGGGGATGCCGACACCACCGTTCACCCCAGCAACGCCGATGCCGTGGCGCAGCAGGTTGTTGGCAAATCGCGCGGGCTGAAGCGCAAGGTGCAGTCGGGTAAATCAGCCGGCGGCCGCACGTTCCGCCGCATCAGCCACGTCACGCCGGATGGCGTTTCGATTTGCGAACAGTGGACGGTCACCAACGCAGGTCACGCCTGGGCCGGGGGATCGGCAACGGGCAGCTACACCGACCCCGCCGGTCCCGACGCCTCGCGCGAGATGGTGCGGTTCTTTTTGCAGCACCGGGGCGAATAGGCGCCCGTCAGGCGGTGAAATCGGTGATCACCGCCACACCGGGGGGCGTCGGCCCGCCAAAGGCGCGCAGTTCGGCGGACGCGCCGGACAGCGGCACGGTGCGCGCGACGATGGGCGACACATCCACCACGCCGCGCAAGATCAGGTCAAGCAGCGACGGATAACGCCACGAAGGCATCCCGCGCGTGCCGAACAGGGCAAGCTGTTTCATGTAGACCGCGTTCATGTTGATCTGCATCTGGGCGGTGTGGCCGACGGGCAACCCCACCTGCACATGCCGCCCCAGGGTGCGCAGACATTCGATCGACCCGTTGGTGGTGGTTTCGATCCCCAGCGCCTCGATGCTGACATGCGCGCCACCGCCGGTGATGTCGATGATCCGGGCCGCCACGTCGCCCGCGCGCGCGTCAATCGCAGCCTCGGCCCCCAAGGTCAGGGCGTGCGCCAGCTTTTCCGGCACCACGTCCACCACGATCACCCGCGCGCCCAAGGCCCGACCCAGCAGCAGCGCGGACATGCCCACCCCGCCGGTGCCATGCACAGCCAGCCATTCCCCCGTCTGCAGCGCCGCCCGCCCCGTCAGCGCGTGCCAGGCGGTGGTGACACGGCACCCCAACCCAGCCGCCACGACCGGAGAGATCTGGTCAGGCAGCCGCGCAAGGTTATGGGCATGGGGCACCGAGATATATTCAGCATAGGCCCCCGGTTCCCCGAACCCCGGCACACGCTGTGCCTTGCAGGTGTTGGACAGCCCCGCCTGACAGTCGGGGCATTGACCACAGGCCAGAATGAACGGGGCAATCACCCGGTCGCCCACCCGCCATTTCGCCAAAGGGCCTGCCGCGACCACCTCGCCGCAGTATTCATGGCCGGGGATCGCCCCCGGTTTGACCTTGGGGTGTTCGCCAACCCAGCCGTGCCAATCGCTGCGGCAGATTCCGCAGGCCAGGACGCGCAGAACGACGCCATCCGCCTCGCACACCGGATCGGGGACGGATTCGATGGACAGGTTCTGATTGTACTGTCTGATCACCGCTGCGCGCATCGCCTGTTCCCTCTGAAAGCGTCGGCGCAACAGACTGCGCCTGCGACGCGGGGTCAATCCTGCCGGGACCGAAGCGCCGGAATTTCAGTGGCGCGCGGGGTGTCAGGGGTCAAAGGATTTCGACGCGGTAGCTTTCGATGACGGTGTTCGCCAGCAGCTTTTCGCACATCGCCTTGACCTCTGCCTCGGCGGTGATGCGGTCGGTGCCGGCCAGATCCATTTCGATAACCTTGCCCTGACGCACGCCATTCACGCCGGAAAACCCAAGCGTGCCAAGCGCGTGCTTCACAGCCTCGCCCTGCGGATCGAGAACGCCTGATTTCAGCATCACGGTGACACGGGCTTTCATGCGGCTTCTCCGGGTGGTTTTAGCGGGTCTGGATGGGCGGGGATGTATCGCCCCCGCCCGCGATGGGCAAGGGTCAGTTGATCAGCGTGGGCTTGGTCGTATGCGTGACGTTCGACGGCAGAACGCCCAGACGGCGCGCCAGTTCGGTGTAGACGTCCTGCAACGGGCCGGGATCGCGGGCGACACCTTCGCCCCGGTCCAGCGATTCCGTCAAACCGCGCATGTCCCACAGGCGGCAACTGTCGGGGCTGATCTCATCGGCGACGATCAGGCGCATGAAATCGCCTTCCCAGATGCGGCCCACTTCCAGACGGAAATCGGCCAGACGGATGCCCACGCCCATCATCACGCCTGACAGAAAGTCGTTCACCCGCAGCGCCAGCGCCACGACATCGTCCAGATCCTGCTGGGTGGCCCAGCCAAAGGCGATGATGTGTTCTTCGGACACGAGGGGCGTGCCAAGCCGGTCGTCCTTGTAGTAATATTCGACGATCGGGCGCGGCAGGGGCGTGCCTTCGGGGATGCCCAGCCGTTCGGTGATGCCACCTGCGGCGAAATTGCGCACCACCACCTCCAGCGGGATGATCTCGGCCATCCGCACCAGTTGTTCGCGCATGTTCAGACGGCGGATGAAATGCGTCGGCACCCCGATGGAATTCAGCCCGTTCATGAAGAATTCGGACAGCCGGTTGTTCAACACGCCCTTGCCTTCGACAGCGGCAGGTGCGGGCACGGCGGCAGTTGGCGCGCTGTCGTCCTTGAAATACTGGATCAGAGTGCCCGGCTCCGGCCCCTCGTAAAGGATCTTCGCCTTGCCCTCGTAAACCTTTTTACGACGTGCCATGAAATCTCCGTTCGCAAATGCAGATACGGGGCACCCCAAGGGTTCCCCGCACGCTTAGCCGGGCTATACGTCAAGCGTCACGCGGTCGCAAGGCAATCACAGGGTCGCGGTGCAGGGCATCCGGCTGCGCACGCGCCTTTCACTTGCAGCGCGGGGCGCGCGGGGGCATATGAGGGACAACAGACCGCACAGCAAGGGGCCCCCCAGATGACCACCTTTGACGATCGTGAACACGCCTTCGAAAGCAAATTCGCCCATGACGCCGACATGCAGTTCCGGGCCGAAGCCCGCCGCAACAAGTTGGTCGGTCTTTGGGCCGCTGGCCTGATGGGCCTTTCGGGAGACGAGGCTGCGGCCTATGCCATGTCGGTCGTGCAGGCCGACTTTGAAGAGGCCGGGCACGAAGATGTGGTCCGCAAAGTCGCCGCCGATCTGGACGGAAAGGCCGGTGCCGACAGTGTCCGCGCCAAGATGGCCGAACTTTTGCCGGTGGCCAAGGCACAGTTGATGGACGAAATCTGACACCACCCTGACGCCAAGGATTCAAAAAGGGCATCCGAAGGGGTGCCCTTTTTGCTTTGCGGTTTCCCGCCAAGGCCCTGCCCGTGTGACGTAAACTGTCCCGCATTTGACCTGTTAAACGCTGCGAAACCCCTTTGCCGATACCGTGGCCCCGGGATTGTGCAGGCAGGTGTCAGTGATGGATGTGTTGCGGACCGGGACCGGGCTGATGCGCCGGGGCAGGCTGGTGGCGGGTTTGGCGGTGGGCACCGCGCTGGTCTGGCTGCTGGCCCGGCGGATCAGCGAGTTAGAGCCGCTGGCCGTCTGGCAGGCGCTTGCTGCGGTGCAACCGGGCCAATGGGTGCTGGCGGGATTGGCGGTCGGCGTCAGCTTTGCCGCCGTGGGCGGGCAGGAACTGACGCTGCATCGCCATTTGCGCACCGGGCTTGCGCCGGGTGCCGTGATGCGGGCCGGTCTGGCCGCAGGGGCGGTCAGCCAGACGATGGGCTTTGGTCCGGTTACCGGCGCGTTGATCCGGTGGCGGTTGCTGCCCGGCCTGACGCTGTGGCAGGCCACGCGGGTGTCGGTGGCGATGACCGTCGGCTTTTTGTCTGCGCTGGCGGTGATGGTGGGAATGGTCGCCGTTGCGCAGGGGCAGATCGCCGGGATGGCCGTTCTGGCGGCGGCGGCTGTCGTGATGGCCCTCTCAGCATGGCAACCCCGCTGGTTGCCGCGCCGGGCCGCATGGCCGAACGTGTTCACGCTAATTCGGTTTCTGGGGTGGGCCGTAATTGATTTGGTCGCGCTGGCGGCGGCGCTGTGGTTGCTGTTTCCGCCAGGCACGACGCCGCCCTTTGGCGCGCTGTTCGGTGCGGTGCTGCTGGCACTGGGGGCGGGTCTGCTGTCGGGTGCCCCTGCCGGGGTCGGCGCGTTCGAGATCACGCTGATGGCGTTGCTGCCGTTCGCGCCGGAAGCACCGCTGATGGCGGCGATCGTGGCGTGGCGCGGGGTGTTTTATGCCCTGCCTGCCCTACTGGGGGCTGCCTTTGCGGCACTTGGCCCTGTCACCGGCGTGCCAGACGCCCCCGGACTGGACCTGCGCCATGCCCCGGCCGAGGTTGGCTTGGCACGGCAAGGCGATTTGCATCTGATGCCGACCCAGACCCGGGGTGGCTGGCTTGCCGGACGGTGCGGCCACACGTTGGTGGCGGTTGGTGATCCTTTTGGCACACCGCTGTCCTTTGCCCTGCCCACCCTACGCCACGCCAGTCGCGATCAGGGCCGCACGCCTGCGCTGTACAAGGCTGGGGGGCGTCTGGCGCTGCTGGCGCGACGCAAGGGGTGGGCTGTCATCCACATCTCGGACGAGGCATGGCTTGATCCGCGCCAGTTCGATCTGGCGACCCCTGCCCGCGCAGGACTGCGGCGCAAGCTGCGCAAGGCGGCCAGTGCGGGCATCACCGTCACCTGCGGCGCGCATCCGGGCGATGGCTTATGCACAATCGCTGCCCATTGGGCCGCCGAACATGGCGGTGAGCGTGGCTTTTCCATGGGCCGCTATTGCCCGGATTATCTGACCACGCAGCGCCTCTATGTCGCCCGGCAGAACGGCCGCGCCGTCGCCTTTGCCAGCTTTCACCAGACGGCGCGCGAATGGTCGCTGGACCTGATGCGCCACGGGCCGGACCTGCCCGACGGCACGATGCAAAGCCTGATCGCGACCGCATTGGCCGATGCGCGGGCGCGCGGGGTGCCGCGTCTGTCCTTGGCAGCAGTGCCTGTGACCGCCACAGCGGGCGGCGGGCTGGCGCGGGCGGCGCTGTGGCTGACGGGCGATGATGGCGCGGGGCTGGCGCAGTTCAAGCAGGGCTTTGCCCCGCGCTGGCGACCGCTTTACCTGTGCGCCCCGCACCGCGCGGGGCTGGTTCTGGCCGCGTTCGAGATTGGCCGCGCCATCCTGCGCCCCGGCCCCCTGCCCGCCCCGCCCACGGTTGATCCGCCCCTTCATGATGATCATGACCAATATGAATTTGCCACCGTGCCCGCATCGTGGCAGAGGATGGGGTAATTCCGTATCCGAGGGTTTTTCAATGTCCACCGACGCGCTTTCCCGGCTTTTGGCCACCCGTGACTGGCTGATGGCGGACGGGGCCACCGGCACCAACCTGTTCAACATGGGTCTGTCCTCTGGCGAGCCGCCCGAATTCTGGAACGTCGATCAGCCTGAAAACATCCGCACGCTGTATCGCGGCGCGGTGGATGCGGGGTCAGACATCTTTCTGACAAACACCTTTGGCGGCAACGCCAGCCGACTGAAGCTGCACGGCGCGCAAGGTAGGGTGCACGAACTGAACCGCATCGGGGCCGCCCTGGGGCGCGAGATTGCCGATGCGTCCGGTCGCACCGTCGTTGTGGCCGGATCAGTCGGCCCGACGGGCGAGATCATGATGCCGATGGGCACCCTGACCCACGACATCGCGGTCGAGATGTTCCACGAACAGGCCGAGGGGCTAAAGGCGGGCGGCGCCGATGTGCTGTGGGTCGAAACCATTTCCGCGCCCGAGGAATACAGGGCCGCTGCAGAAGCGGCGCGTCTGGCGAACATGCCGTGGTGTGGCACCATGAGCTTTGACACAGCCGGTCGCACAATGATGGGCCTGACATCAGCCGCAATGGTGGACATGGTGGAAAAGCTGCCGAACCCGCCGCTGGCCTTCGGGGCCAACTGCGGCGTGGGGGCTGCCGATCTGCTGCGCACGGTGCTGGGGTTCTTTGCCCAAGGCACCGAACGCCCGATCATCGCCAAAGGGAACGCGGGTATCCCGAAATACCACGAAGGCCACATCCACTATGACGGCACGCCGGAACTGATGGCCGAATATGCCGTGCTGGCGCGTGACGCCGGGGTGCGGATCATCGGCGGGTGCTGCGGCACCATGCCGGAACACCTGAAGGCGATGAAACACGCGCTGGAAAGCCGCCCCCGTGGCCCGCGCCCGACGCTGGAAACCATCTCGGACGTGCTGGGCGGGTTTTCATCGGCCAGCGACGGCACCGGCGATGACGCCAACGCGCCGCGCCGCGAACGCCGGGGCGGGCGGCGCGGCTGACGCTTCGAACGTGTGGTGCTGAACGAAAAAGGCCGGGACATTTGCCCCGGCCTTTTGCTGTGCGGTGTGACGCGCTTATTCCTTTGGCACGACCCGCAGGTTCAGATCGCGCAGTTGCGCATTCAGGGGTTCGGACGGCGCGCCCATCAGCAAGTCTTCGGCGCGCTGGTTCATCGGGAACATGATCACCTCGCGGATGTTCGCTTCGTCCGCCAGCAGCATCACGATCCGGTCGATCCCGGCGGCACAGCCCCCGTGCGGCGGTGCGCCATATTTGAACGCCTTGACCATACCGCCAAAGCGCTTTTCCACCTCGGACGCCGGATAGCCCGCCAGTTCGAACGCCTTGAACATGATTTCCGGCTTGTGGTTGCGGATCCCGCCAGAGATCAGTTCATAGCCATTGCAGGCAAGGTCATACTGATAGGCATAGACCTGCAACGGATCGCCATTCAGCGCCTCCAACCCGCCTTGCGGCATCGAGAAGGGGTTGTGCGAAAAGTCGATCTTGCCGTCGTCGGTTTTCTCGTACATCGGGAAATCGACGATCCAGGCGAATTTGAAGCAATCCTGTTCGGTAAGCCCCAGCTCGCGGCCGATCTCGTTCCGCGCGCGGCCTGCAATCGCCTCGAACGCATCGGGCTTGCCACCCAGGAAAAAGGCGGCGTCGCCCTTGGACAGACCCAGTTGCAGGCGGATGGCTTCGGTCCGTTCGGGACCGATATTCTTGGCAAGGGGGCCCGCAGCTTCCATGCCTGATCCATCTTCGGCCTCGCGCCAGAAGATGTACCCCATTCCCGGCAGGCCCTCTTTCTGGGCAAAGGCGTTCATACGGTCGCAGAACTTGCGCGAACCGCCGCCGGGGGCGGGAATGGCGCGGATCTGCGTCCCCTCTTGCTCCAGCAATTTGGCAAAGATGGCAAAGCCTGATCCGGCGAAATGGTCAGACACCACCTGCATCCTGATCGGGTTGCGCAGATCGGGCTTGTCGGACCCATACCAGAGAAGGCTGTCGCGATAGGCGATCAGTGGCCAATCGGCGTAAACCTTCTTGCCGGGCGCGAATTCCTCGAACACACTCTGGATGACGGGCTGCACGGCGGCGAACACGTCGGCCTGTTCGACAAACGACATCTCGACGTCCAACTGGTAGAAATCGGTGGGCGAGCGATCGGCGCGCGGGTCTTCGTCGCGGAAACAGGGTGCGATCTGGAAATATCGGTCAAAGCCCGCCACCATGATCAACTGTTTGAACTGCTGGGGGGCCTGCGGCAGGGCATAGAACTTGCCCGGATGCAGACGGCTGGGCACCAGAAAATCGCGCGCGCCTTCGGGGCTGCTGGCCGTGATGATCGGGGTCTGGAACTCGTTGAATCCCTGATCCCACATCTTGTTGCGCAGATAGCGCACCACGTTGGACCGCAACATCATGTTGCGGTGCAGCTTTTCGCGCCGCAGGTCCAGAAAGCGATAGGTCAGGCGGGTTTCTTCGGGATAATCCACCTCTCCGAACACGGGCATCGGCAATTCATCCGCCGCACCCAGCACGGTGACGCCGGTGACATAGACCTCAATCTCGCCCGTCGGGATCTTGGGGTTGACCAATGCGCCATCGCGCGCCTTGACGCGGCCATCGACCCGGATCACCCATTCGGCGCGCAGCTTTTCGATGTCCTTGAACGCGGGGCTGTCGCTGTCGGCCAAAAGTTGCGTGATGCCGTAATGGTCGCGCAGGTCGATGAACAGCACGCCGCCGTGATCCCGCACCCGGTGGACCCAGCCGGACAGGCGGATCTCTTGCCCGACATGGGCCTTGTTCAGTTCGGCGCAGGTATGGCTGCGATAGGCGTGCATATTGCTCCCCTTTGCGAGGCAAATTCGTGTCGCGCCGATACACCCCGCCGCAGGGGGGAAGTCAAGTGCCGCAGGGGGCAGCCGCGTTCATGGTGCGCAAACGCACAAATTCGGCGCGCAAACCGAACCTTTTCGCATACCCGCACTTGGCCCATATTAGCGCCATCTCCACCCCCGATGGGAAAGGACGCATCATGACCACCACCATCCCCGGCCTGCACCATGTCACGGCCATTTCTGGCCCGGCGCAGGAAAATGTCGATTTCTACACCGGCACGCTGAAGCAGCGGCTGATCAAGAAGACTGTCAACTTTGACGATCCCGGCACCTATCATCTGTATTACGGTGATCCAAAGGGGACGCCGGGAACGATCCTGACGTTCTTTCCCTTTGCCGATGCAGGCCCGGGCCGCGCTGGCCCCGGCATGGCGCAGGCCTTTGCCTATGCCGTGCCAAAGGCCGACTTTGACGATGTGATGGGCACCCTTGCCCTGTCCGCCACCGATTTCGAAGGCCCGTTCAACCGTTTTGGTGCGCGCGTGATCACGTTGCGCGATCCCGATGGCGCGCCTGTGGAACTGATCGAGGATGCCAGCGCCACCGACGCCCACGGATTTCATTCGGTGACTCTGTGGGAACGCGACCCTGATCCCACCGCGCGCCTGCTAACGGATGTGTTCGGATACACCGTCTCCGGCACCGAACGCACCGGCGCGGTGGACCGTTTGCGCCTGACGGCGCCGGGAACGAACAGGGGCAATGTGATTGACATCATCCGCTCGGACACTCCCAGCATCGGGCGGCCCGGCGCGGGCACGATCCACCATATCGCCTTTCGCGCCCGCACGGATGACGAACAGCAGGGCTGGCAAGACCGGCTTTCCACGGCGGGCCACCGCACGACGCAAGTGATCGACCGGCAGTATTTCAACGCGATCTATTTCCGCGAACCCGGCGGCGTGCTGTTTGAAATCGCCACCGACCCGCCCGGCTTTACCGTGGACGAGCCGTTGGAAACCCTTGGTCAGGCACTGAAACTGCCCGCGCAATATGAACCGATGCGCGACCGCATCACCCGTGTGCTGCCCGCCCTCAGGGTCAAGGCATGAGGCGTATCGGCCCCACCACGGATGCCACCGCCGGGATCGTGCTCTTGCATGGTCGCGGCGGCACGGCAGCCGACATCATTTCACTGATGGCACATGCCGCCCTGCCGCAGGTCGCGGCCATCGCCCCGCAGGCACCGGGACACAGTTGGTGGCCCAGCAGCTTTCTGGCCCCGATGGCGCTGATGCAACCCCATGTGACCGCAGCCCTGGCACAGGTTGAAACCGCCATTGCCACCCTTGCAGGCGACGGCATTGCAAGGGATCGCATCTGGCTTGCCGGGTTCAGTCAGGGCGCGTGCCTTGCCGCCGAATCCTATGCCCGGTTAGGCGAAGGTCTTGCGGGTCTGTTGGCGTTTTCGGGCGGGCTGATCGGCACAGGCGATACCGGCGCGCCCCCGACGGATGCGCTGTATGGTCATGCGCCAAAGTCTTTTGACTACAGCGGCACGCGCGCAGGCAAGGTCTGGGTTTCGGTCCACGAAAAAGACCCCCACATCCCACTAACCCGGACAAAGGAAACCGCGGCGGTCCTGTCCGCCATGGGCGCACAGGTCGAAATCCAACTTTACCCCGGAGCAGGGCATGGCGTGATGCAGGACGACATCACGGCCCTGCGTCGCTATCTGAACCACTGACCCCTTCGTCTTTTCGCACATATCCTGGGGTTGGTGGCGCACGGTCGCGCGCGCACTTCAGGCTTTCCGGCTGTGCCGGAAAGCCGTGGACAAGGGAATGGCGCGGCACGCGCCGCTATTCGAAAACCGCCCGCATCCGGCCGCGCAAGGCGTTGCCCACCCACAGGCGCACATGGCCCAGATCGTGGCGGTTCAGCACCTCTTCGCGGCACAGGCCTGTTGCCAGCAACTCGGCCCGCAACACACCGGGCAAAAGGCCCGATGCCCGGGGCGGCGTGCGCAATCCGGTGCCCCTGTCAAAGAACACCGTCGTGATGGTGCCGTCGCACACCTCGTCCCGTTCGTTCAGAAAGATGACTTCGTCCAAGTCCGGCGCCAAACCCGCCCGCGCCGCATCATACTGCGCCCGACGGGTCGATTTCACCGCCAGCCACGGATCAGTTGACGACAGACGCACATTAGCCAATCCCACACGCCATTCGGTGCAGGCAGGCGGCAGATCGGCGGTCGTCACCGCCACGTCCCCCGCAGCACCCAGCGTCAGGCGCACGCGGGCCGGTGCCGGGCCCACTGCCGCCTGCAAGGCGGCCCCGACTGCGGCACGGTCCACTGGAAAGCCCAGCACTCCCGCCCCCTGCCCCAGCCGCGCCATATGGCCCGGCAGACGCGGAAACTGCGCGCCGTTCCACAGCAGGGTCTCGATCAGCCTTATGCCGTCGGATTTGGCAACTTCGCAAAGCGGGCTTTCCACAGCGCCTCCTCCCATTCACCGGTGGCGGTGCTGTCATGCACGACGCCGCCACCCACGTTCAACTCCACCCGCCCGCCCGGAAACAGGCTGAGCGTGCGGATCGCCACGTTGAAACAGGCGTCACCATCGGGGGCCATCCAGCCTATGGCCCCGCAATAGACCCCGCGCGGGCCATGCTCCAGTTCGCGGATGATCTGCATGGCACGGATTTTCGGCGCGCCCGTGACCGATCCGCAGGGAAACAGTGCCGCCATCAGGGCCACCAGATCGGGCGCCTCGGCCAGACGTCCCTGCACACGGCTGCTCATCTGGTGCAGGGTGGCGAAGGCCTCGACCGCGAAAAGTTCGGGCACCTTGACCGATCCCACCTGACACAGGCGCGATATGTCGTTGCGCAACAGATCGACAATCATCAGGTTTTCGGCGCGGGCCTTCTCCGAGGTCTGCAAGTCCAGCGCCAATGCCGCATCAAGTGCGGGGTCGGCATCGCGGGGGGCGGTGCCCTTCATCGGGCGCGCCTCGATAATCCCGCCCTGCACGCGAAAGAACAACTCGGGGCTGCGCGAAATGACCACCGGCCCCGCACCCAGATCGACAAAGGCCCCGAACCCAACCGCCTGCCGCGCCCGCAAGGCGCCATAAAGGCCAACGGGCGTGCCCGCGTCCAGCCGCGCCGACATCGGAAAGGTCAGGTTGATCTGATAGCAGTCCCCCGCCGCGATATAGGCTTTGACCCGCGCCATCGCCGCGTCATAGGCACCCCGGCTGATCCCCTTGCGCAAGGGCGACAGGCGCGCGGCGGACGCCTCATCCGCCGCACGGTCCAGCATCGGGCCTGCGTCCGTTGGTCCCTTGAACACCCCGAACACCACCAGCGGGCCGGGTCTGGGCCGGGGCATCAGCCGCGACAGCGCGGGTTCCAGCGCATAGCCCGCCTCGTAGGCCAGATAGCCTGCAATCCAATATCCGGCGCGGCGCGCATCCTCCAACCGTGCCAGCGCCGGGATCACCTCGGCCGGGCGGCGGGCGACCACCACCTCGACCGCGCCGTCAAACAGCGCAGGCGCCCCACCCGGACCATGTTCGCAAAGGATCACGCCGACCTCCATTCCAAGGCCCGGCAGATAGCACGCAGGCCCCACCCCGAACAGTCCATCCCCGACACATGTGACAAGGGTTGCGCCGCGCGCATCGCTCCCCTAAACCGCCGTCAATTTACTGCAAGCGACGAATCCACATTCCGGTGCCCTTATGGCCCGGGATACATCATGCGGGGCCACCATGCCGAAAAGAACCGATATCAAATCCATCATGATCATCGGCGCTGGCCCCATCGTGATCGGACAGGCGTGCGAGTTCGACTATTCCGGCGCACAGGCCTGCAAGGCCCTGCGCGAGGAAGGGTATCGGGTCATCCTTGTGAACTCCAACCCCGCGACGATCATGACCGATCCGGGTCTGGCCGACGCCACCTACATCGAGCCGATCACCCCCGAGGTTGTCGCAAAGATCATCGAAAAGGAACGCCCCGATGCGTTGCTACCCACAATGGGCGGGCAGACGGGTCTGAACACGTCGCTGGCGCTGGCGGACATGGGCGTGTTGGAAAAGTACAACGTTCAGCTGATCGGGGCCAATCGTCAGGCCATCGAAATGGCGGAAGATCGCAAGTTGTTCCGCGAAGCGATGGACCGGATCGGCCTTGAAAACCCCAAGGCGACCATCGTGGCAGCGCCGAAACTGCCGTCAGGCAAATACGACATCGCCGCCGGTGTGGCCGAGGCGCTGGCCGCCATCGAATACGTCGGCCTGCCCGCCATCATCCGCCCCGCCTTTACCCTTGGCGGCACCGGGGGCGGCGTCGCCTACAACCGCGACGACTATGAGGCAATCTGCCGCTCGGGGCTTGAAGCGTCGCCCATGGCGCAAATTCTGGTCGACGAATCCCTTCTGGGCTGGAAGGAATTCGAGATGGAGGTCGTCCGCGACCGCAAGGACAACGCCATCATCGTCTGCGCCATCGAAAACGTCGATCCGATGGGCGTTCACACCGGCGACAGCATCACCGTGGCCCCGGCCCTGACGCTGACTGACAAGGAATACCAGATCATGCGCAACGGCAGCATCGCCGTGCTGCGCGAAATCGGGGTCGAAACCGGCGGGTCCAACGTGCAATGGGCGATCAACCCCGCCGATGGCCGGATGGTCGTGATCGAGATGAACCCCCGCGTGTCCCGCTCGTCCGCGCTGGCGTCCAAGGCGACCGGCTTTCCAATCGCCAAGATCGCCGCGAAACTGGCCGTGGGCTATACGCTGGACGAATTGGACAACGACATCACCAAGGTGACCCCTGCGTCGTTCGAGCCGTCGATTGACTATGTCGTGACCAAGATCCCGCGCTTTGCGTTCGAGAAATTCCCAGGCTCCGAACCCCACCTGACCACCGCGATGAAATCGGTGGGCGAGGTGATGGCGATTGGCCGCACCATCCACGAATCGATGCAAAAGGCGCTGGCATCGCTGGAGACTGGCCTGACCGGCTTTGACGAGATTGCCATTCCCGGTGTGTCCGACACCGGCACGCCCGATAAGGCCGCGATTTTCAAGGCGCTGTCCCTGCAGACCCCGGACCGTCTGCGCGTCATCGCCCAGGCCATGCGCCACGGCCTAACGGATGACGAAATTCAGGCGACCACCGCCTTTGATCCGTGGTTTCTCGCCCGCATCCGCGAAATCATCGACATCGAGGCGGACATCCGCAAATCCGGCCTGCCCGTCACCGCCGATGCGCTGCGGCGGTTGAAGATGTACGGCTTTACCGACGCCCGCCTTGCCAAACTGACCGGCCGGGACGAGGCGCAGGTGCGCCGCGCCCGCACCCGTCTTGGCGTCACCGCGGTCTTCAAACGCATCGACACCTGCGCCGCCGAGTTCGAGGCGCAGACACCCTATATGTATTCCACCTACGAATCCCCCGTCATGGGCGATGTGGAATGCGAGGCGCGTCCGTCGAATGCGAAAAAGGTCGTCATCCTTGGCGGTGGCCCGAACCGGATCGGTCAGGGGATCGAGTTCGACTATTGCTGCTGCCATGCCTGCTATGCGCTGACTGCGGCGGGCTATGAAACAATCATGATCAACTGCAACCCGGAAACGGTGTCGACCGACTATGACACATCGGACCGGTTGTATTTCGAACCGCTGACGCTGGAACATGTGCTGGAAATCCTGCGCGTCGAACAGGACAACGGCACCCTGCATGGGGTGATCGTGCAATTCGGCGGCCAGACACCGCTGAAACTGGCCAATGCCTTGCATGACGAAGGCATCCCGATCCTTGGCACCACGCCCGATGCCATCGACCTTGCCGAAGACCGCGAGCGGTTCCAGCAACTGCTGCACAAGCTGGGCCTGAAACAGCCCGTCAACGGCACCGCCCGGTCGCGGGACGAGGCGTTCCGCATCGCGGGCCATGTGGGCTATCCGCTGGTGATCCGCCCGTCCTTTGTTCTGGGTGGCCGCGCGATGGAGATTGTGCGGGACGATGCCCAGCTGGAACGCTACATCCGCACCGCCGTGCAGGTGTCGGGCGACAGCCCTGTGCTGCTGGACAGCTATCTGTCCAACGCGATCGAGGTGGACGTGGATGCCCTGTCGGACGGGGAAAATGTCCATGTCGCGGGCATCATGGAACATATCGAAGAGGCGGGCGTCCATTCCGGTGACAGCGCCTGCTGTCTGCCGCCCCATTCGCTGACCCCCGAAACCATCGAGGAATTGAAGCGTCAGACCGTGCAGATGGCCCGCGCCCTGCATGTGGTGGGCCTGATGAACGTGCAATTCGCGATCAAGGACGGCACGATCTATGTGCTTGAGGTGAACCCCCGCGCGTCGCGCACCGTGCCCTTTGTGGCCAAGGCGACCGACAGCGCCATCGCGTCCATCGCTGCGCGCCTGATGGCGGGCGAGCCACTGTCGAACTTCCCCATGCGCTCGCCCTATGCCGTGGGTGTCGGTCCCGACACGCCCCTGCCGCTGGCCGATCCGAACACGCTGGCCGACCCGATCACGCCCTGGTTCAGCGTGAAAGAGGCGGTGCTGCCCTTTGCCCGCTTCCCCGGCGTCGATCCGGTTCTGGGGCCGGAAATGCGATCAACCGGCGAAGTGATGGGCTGGGACCGCACCTTTGCGCTGGCGTTCCTCAAGGCGCAGATGGGTGCTGGCACCATCCTGCCGGAATCGGGCCGCGTGTTCCTGTCGGTCAAAGACATGGACAAGACCGCCGCCCTTGCCAGTGCCGCGCGCGACCTGATCGCCATGGGATTCGAGATTGTGGCGACCAAGGGCACCAGCGCCTGGCTGGCCGTCGAAGGCATTCCCGCCACCCCGGTGAACAAGGTCTATGAAGGCCGCCCGAACATCGTGGACCGCCTGAAGAACAACGACATCGTTCTGGTGATGAACACGACCGAGGGCAATCAGGCCATCAGCGACAGCCGCGACATCCGCCGCGTCGCCCTGATGGACAAGATCGCCTACTTCACCACCGCCGCCGCCAGCATCGCCGCCGTCGCCGCGATGAAGGCCCGGGGCGAAGGGATCGGGGTCCGGACGCTGCAGGGGTGAGGGAGTACCGTGAAAATTAAAAGCCTTGTCTGTGGTGCATGTTACCCAGACTTATTCGCTAGGGTCAGGACTCGTTCTTGTTTCATAGCCAGAACATGACGATTGCGGCGAG
>JAZKHT010000013.1:0-14550 GCA_040385245.1 Pseudomonadota bacterium
CTTGCGGAGCCTGAATCATGCCGCAAGGGCAAGTTCAATGGGTCCTGACCCTAGCTGACAGTCGGCTCGCTTCAGATCATTCAAGAAAGCTGGGGCTCGTGATCTAGAAGTTCAGTCCGAAAACCCGGCAGCAAGAAGGCCCGCACGTAACCTTTTGCGAAAATCAGAGTTCGAGAATGGCATTGACTTGAAATACAGGCTGATCGTCATGTCCGGCCGATTGTCGCTAACGACACGAGCCCAGTGAGCAGCTGCCTCTTTCCGACCGTCAAGCTGGCAGAGCGCTACCGCTGCCATCACGACGCGGGAATGGCTGGTCGCAGTCCGCGCTGCGAGAACTGCCCAGTCGGCTGCGGTCGCATAGTCGCCATCAATCCCGAAGGAAAGCGCCTTCATCGCGCGCATCGGGGAAAGCAACGGATCTAGCGGGCTGAGTCCGATCGCCGTGTCAATACCAGCGTGAGTCGCGACCGTCTTACAACGGAGCACTTGCAGGAAGGCCCGTGAGTAATGACCCTTAGCATAATTGGGGCTCAAATCCACTGACCTGTCCAGCCAGACCAGCCCGTCATCCGGGCTGCCCGTGAGGATGTGCAACCGCCCCATTGCTGCGTTCGCGTATGGGTCGAGTGGGTCAAGCTCGATGCTGCGTTCGGCCGCGAACCTGACGGCGGAGAGGGCGGCTTGGCGATCCGGCACATAACCCATAATCGCGTCCTGAAAACTGGCGAACGAACGGGCCGCAAATGCGGTTGAAAAACCAGGGTCCAGATCGGTTGCGCGGCGGAAGAGACCAGCTGCAATTGCATTGTCATGCGCGTTGAAACGATACACATGGCTTAGCCCGAGGTGATAGGACTCCCAAGCATCCAGCTGCTCGACGGGTTTGCCACGTGCCAGCGCCGCTTCGGTCTGCGGAATTTGGAGATCCAGTGCGGCGATGACCGCAGCCACTATCTCGTGCCGAACGGCGTGCACATCTTCGACGGACCGCTCGAAACGGTCTGACCAGATCAGTCCCCCGCTCCGTGTTTCGACCAGATCAACGCTCACATCCAACTGCTTGCCAAAAAGCTCAACGCGACCTGAAAGGCAATAGCTGGCCCCCAAAACGCTGCGCAGGCCGGCGAGGTCCACATCCGCATTTCGGAACCGAAAGGTTGACTCGCGCGCGATCACTCGCAACCAGCGCAGGCGGGCCAGTGAAGAAATGATGTCTGAAGGGATCGCATCGCTCAGGCTTGCAAAGGCATCTGGCAAACCGGTCCGGCCAAACGGCAGCACCGCAATTGTTGGCCTGTCACCGCGTCCGTCCACAGCAGGCGTTCGTTCTGCCTGGGGTGCTGCACCAGTCAGTGCAATTTCCGTTGGTCTGATCGTGACCGGTGCGACAAATCGATGGCCGACGCCGCGAACGGTTCGGATGAAGACTTGCCTGTCCCCGTCATCCCCGAGCGCTTTGCGAACAGCCTTCAACGCGGTCGAGACGGCAGCGTCTGAAATGAAGCGCCCTGCCCAGACCGTCGCAATCATTTCTTCTTTGACGATCACCCGCTCGTTGTTCTCGACCAACAGGCGCAGCAGCCTGAAGACCTTGGGTTCAAGCTTGACCAACCCCGACACCGATCGAAGCTCGGCGCGATCCGTGTCCAGTTCAAATGGGTCAAATTGAAGCTTCATGTCCGAGCGTAGCAAATCCGCATCCGCCGCTCAACAAGTCCTCATCCAGTCCTCAAGCAATGACATGATCCCGTGCGTAGGTTTTTGAGATCCGCAGAGCCTTGAACAGGCGCAGAACGCAAACGGGAGGCCAACAATGTTAAATGCATCAGATGACAGCGTTACCCCGACACGACCGATGGTCGATAGATTAGGGCGATTCACCCAGTGGATTGCGGCAGTTTTAACTGCAACCCGTGCGTCCCCGCACAGGGTTGAAGATGCGCATGCCTTACGTTGCAGCCTAGCCTCTTACTCAGCGGAGGACTTTCACGACACAAGCATTGACGCATCAGATGCCATGGGGATCGCATCATGGCAGCCTGCCTTGCCGTTCTTCATGCAAAATGGGTTCGACCGAAAATGAAGGTTGAGGCGACTTGGGGTAGGTTTCTGGTTCCCGCGACCAGACAGGTTCACCGGCGTGAGAAAATCTTACCCGAAACAGATAGCGCTCAACGCGCAAGGGGCTGCTTTCCGCCCGTTGCGTTAGTTTGGCCAGAATCGACGCGCTCGGCCCTCTCCTGCCGTTCATCGTCGGTAGCATGCTGCATTGCGGCTTCGCTAAACCGGCCATTCGTTCTTTTCGCAGCGATCCTTGCCGGTCTACGTGGGCTCGTGCGGACTTTGCGACCGTTAGCTGTCAAATGTGCAGGACAGGAAACAAGGACGGAGAACGGCCCATGGCGGTACATCGCATTGTCGCAAACATCGATGCAGCATCGGTTGCCACCGCTCGAGATTTCTACAGCACCCTCTTCGGGCTAGAAGTTGTCATGGACCACGGCTGGACCGTCACAATGGCGTCTTCGGAAACGGCCTTTGTCCAGGTCAGCATAGCCACCGAAGGCGGGTCTGGAACGCCCGTGCCTGACCTTTCGATCGAAGTAGATGACGTTGACGCCCTGTTCACGCGGGCAAAATCCCTTGGCCACACGATAGTCTACGACCTTACTGATGAGCCTTGGGGGGTCCGCCGGTTCTATATCCGAGATCCTGCAGGAAAACTGCTCAACGTTTTCGCTCAGACTTAGTGAATGTGACCGCTTTGGGCTCAAACCGACCTCAGTTTGTCCACCCAAAACTTCGTCTCGCGATGTGAAAAAATATTGAAATCATCGGCTTACCCCCGCAGGACGAGGGCGCGCAGTGCCAGCAGCCAGCCGGCCAGTGTCAAGATATGGCGAAAGCTGTTTAACCAAAGCCACTGTGTCAATGCCGCCTTGCCCTGCGCATCCGGCACCCCTGTGCCGCCTTGCATAGCGATCATGCCGGGAATGAAGTAGCTAAAGGTTGCCACCCGTTCCACCACGATCGATGAGCTATGTTCAAGGTTTTTTAGTCGCTGTGCCCAAGGTCAACAAGCAAGCCTACCTTCACTCGGCGCAAAGTGCCGCTCCGATCTTTCAAGAATATGGAGCGACCCGCGTGATGGAAACGTGGAGCGAGGACATTTCCGACGGCAAGGTCACTGACTTCAAGCGTGCGGTGCAGGCCAAACAAGACGAAGCGATTGTTTTCTCCTGGATCGAGTGGCCGGACAAACAAACTTTTGACGCTGCCAGCAAGAGGATGGAAACCGACCCACGCTGGAAGGACATGCCGGAAATGCCGTTTGATGGCAAACGCATGATCTAGGGCGGATTTGCGCCCATCTTTGACACTGACGATCAAAACTGACATCAGGCAGGGCAAGCGGTCGGCAATCATTTGCGTATGCAATGGCGGCAACAGCGTGACGGCAGCCGCTTGCGCGGCGTCTCTCGAACAATCCCCACCTACCTCACGGCAGGTGGCGGTTCCGAGCGTTGAGCTATCAATTCATCGGGGAGATGCCATGTGGCTGATTTGATCCTTACCACCTATGATTGGGTTCCTGAGATGCCGCGCGGCTATGTGCGTGACATAAGGGTACGTTGGGCACTGGTAGAGGCTGGGTTGCCCTATCGCGTCGAAAGCACGCCCTTTCGCGATCGGCAGCCCGTTCATTTCGCCCACCAACCGTTTGGTCAGGTACCGTGGCTGACCGACGGCGATCTGGTGATCTTCGAAAGCGGCGCGATTCTTCTGCATCTGGGCGAAATGAGCGACAAGCTGATGCCCACCGATCGCATCGGCCGTAACGAAGTGAAGGAGTGGCTGTTCGCCGCACTGGCGTCTGTAGAGGCGGCAAGCCAACCTTGGTCTTTCTTCAAGTTTTCCGCAAACACGGACGCGGCGTCCATGTGGCCGTTCTTCGAGGGATTTCTGAACCAACATCGGCTTCCGCAAATGGAAGCGGTTCTAGCGCGACGCGAATGGCTGGCCGGGACCTTTTCGATCGCCGATATTCTGATGGCAGATGTACTGCGCCTTGTTGATCGCTTCGACGGTCTTGCTGAGTTTCCGGCATGCAGGGCCTACCTGAGCCGCGCCACGTCCCGCCCATCCTTCGAAAAGGCACATGCAGACCAGATGGCGCATTTCGCTTCAGCAGATGAAGCGGACGAAGTACTTTAGCGCCCAGCGGTTGCAACAGCGCGCATGTGGTCCTTGCAAGTTTTGCTGATCCCTCGCATTGGCTAGAACTGGCCTTACTGCGGTCCGGTATGAGTTCATTCGAAGCGTAGGTCTCCATCGACGTGGTCGGCCCAAAGCTGCCACTGATCGATGGACTTTCGATTTGATGCGCGGTCTTTCACAACGACTGAGGAAGCCTTTTCCATGATATTATTCAACATGGGCAAATGCGGCGACCTTTGCCTTCAAGGTGCCAGACCAAGAAGGCGCAAGACCTCGCGCGGGGCTGGCTTTCGCCAGATGATCTGAAAGCTTTCGGCCACGTTGCCCCGGACCACGGCGACACCGGGCATGGCGATCCAAGCGGGAACCGTGCGACCAAGAAGGGCAAGTATCGTCGTGCGGGCGGCGGCAACGCCTTGCTGAAAAGGCTGCTGGGCGGCCACGCTGACGAAACTCCGACCTGCCGCCAGAGCGATGGCAACATCTTCCCCCAGATCGACCGTGGCTATGGCCGGGGAATGACCTTCTGTCTGAAGCCGGGTCGCCACCGCATGGGCGGGCGTGTCCCAAACCACGAACATGCCTGAGATATCAGGGTGATCCGCCATCATCCCCACGGCAAGATTGGCCGCTTCGTCCATCGCGCCGAAGCGACGCACATGAGTGCGCACGTCAGACCGGTTGGCTTGCATCCAGTTGGTGAAGGCGATCTCGCGCTCGTTGGTTGCAAAAAAATCGGCCGCAAAACCAAGAATACCGACCACCGCGCCTTCTGCCAGATGCGGCGCAAGCCCGGCGGCGGCCATCTTGCCCAGACCGAAATTGTCGGAAGACACCAAAGATGTGTAATGCGACCCCGGCAAAAGGCCCGTCGGCACATTCTCCAGCAAAACCAGCCGGATGCCTGCCTCTGATACCCGCCGGAAAGCCGCAACAACCTGCTCGTTCGCCACCGGCAGCGCAACGATCGCATCTGGTGCCGCCAAGATCAGCCGGTCAAGTGCGGCCACCTGCCTGTCGACCGAAAATCCGCAGTCAACGACCTCTGTCACGACCACGCCGCAATCGCCGAAGATGCCCAGCATCCCAGAAATCTGCAGCCGGGTCCAATCGCTGTCCAATGTGTGCAGCACGATGGCGACCCGCAGAGTTGATGCCTTGGCGGCAGCGATATCCTCGGGCAGCAAGCTGACACGCTCAGGCGGCGCTGCGCGTTCGCCATGGGGGCCCAGTCCGTCAATCGTCATGGTGCGGTCCTCCCCGGTCCGAATGGCGGTGCGTCGGGCGATGGCGGGGCCGCGGCCTGATCAATACGGCTGTGGAAGGCGGCGAAATCGGGGTGCAATGTCGGCTTGCCCTGCAGGATCCAGTCCTTAAGGAAAGCAGGTGCAAACAGCGCTTCGGACGCCACACGCGACGCGCCCACCAGCCCTGCTGAGCTGCCCATCTGTGACCGGATGATCCGCAGATCCCGCGTCACCAGCGGGTGGGACGCGCCATAAACCGCTTCGCGGATCCCGGCCAGCAGGTTGTCGTTGGTCTGCACCAACGTCCCTGACAGCACGATCATCTCGGGGTTCAGGGCGTTGGCGAGCGTTGCCACGACCTGCCCGATCAGATGCCCCGATTTGGACAGGATCGCAGACGAGGCCGCATCGCCGATCTGCGCAGCTTGCGACACTTCGATAGGGGAGATCTCGGCCCCGCGCCGCAACAGATCGGCCAGCACCGGACTGCGACCGTCCTCTGCCACCGAGCGGCCCTCGCGCTGGATCATGTCGGATCCCGCCATCATGTCCAAGGTGCCGGTCACCCCTTCCGACACGACCGGCAAGGCACCGATCAGACCCGCCGCTCCTTGAGCACCGCGATACAGTTGCCCGTCACAGACGATCCCGGCCCCGATCCGGCGCCCGACCTTGATGAACAGCATCGACCGAAGACCGTTTCCCGCGCCTGCGTACAACTCGCCCATCGTCATGGTTTCGACGCTGGAGCGTATCCAGACAGGTACACCGAATTGGCGGGTCAGGGTTTCGACCAGCGGAAAATCCTCCCAGGCTGGCAGGACAGGGGGGGTTGCAGTCATGAATGGATCGTCGTGCCCCGCAGGCACCGTACCAGGCACCGAAAGCGAAATACCCCAGGGCGCGGTCGGGTTGGTCTGACGCTCCAGACACCAGTTGAAAAGGGTCGAAAGCCTGCCTGCCAACTGCGCTGCAGGGGCGGTCAGGTCGGCGGCCTCGTGGTGTTCTGTCAGCAGATTGCCTGACAAATCTGACACGCCCACGCCAATTGCCGTCTGGTCCAGTGTCGCCACCAAGACCAGCCCGCGCCGCGCCGAGAAGCGCACAAGGCGCGGCGCCCGCCCGCCACTGGCGTGGCCCAGTTCGCTTTCATCCACAAGGCCCAGGTCGGACAACATTTGCAGCCGATCCGCCACGACTGCCCTGCCCATCTCGCTTTCCCGCTCCAGCGCTTGCCGGGTGGTGGCACGTTCGCTGCGGATCAGGTTCAGGATTTCTACCAGCGATGGCGCTGCCGTCTCGCTGGTGCGCGGACGCCCCTTTCCGCGCGAGCGAGTCGATTCGGTAAGGGCGGCAGCAGACAGAGGCAAAAGCGGCTCCTTTCGTCAGTTATGACAGAGATAGTTTGCCGTCTTCGGCCGTTCAAGCAAATACTTTTGCTGATAAACAGCAAAAGTTGGCATAGATAAGACGGAATATAGTTGACCTGCACTGATTCCGGGCGTAATCACCCTTCCACGGTCAGAGGAGACCAATGGAGGATCGGCCAGCGGGAAAGACCACGCAGGCGCGGTAAAGGGGGGGTAACGGATGGCTGCGTGGAAACTGGCGTATCATGCCAATTGCTGGGGGGCGCTTGGCGGCAATGCTGTGGGGGTCACTTCGATCACCCAGCTCAGCTATCGTACCTTTGGCGCGATGGATCGCGCACTCTCCGACATTGCAACGGCGGGCTATGAAGGCGTGGAACTGTTCGACGGCAACCTGCTGGATGCCACCGCTGCCGAGATGCGCCGCATGCTTGCGGATAACGGACTGGACCTGGTGGCCACCTATGCCGGCGGCAATTTCATTTTCGATGACATCCTTCCCGAGGAACTGGCCCGAGTGACCCGTGCCGCCGACCGCGCCGCCGAACTTGGCGCGACGCATCTGGTGGTGGGCGGCGGGGCCAAGCGGTTCGACGGGGTGCGCGAAGTGGATTATCACAAGCTGGGCGGCGCACTTGACCGGGTTAAGGCCATTGCAGATGCCAGGGGCCTGCGCGCGCACTACCACCCGCACCTGTCCACCATCGTCGAAGGCCCGGCCGAAGTGGCAAAGATCTTTGATCTGACTGCCATCGATTTCTGCCCCGATACGGCGCATCTGGCCGCCGCCGGCGGTGATCCTGCGCAACTGATCCGCGATCACGCGGCTCGCATTTCCTATGTGCACCTCAAGGGGTTTCAGAAAGACCCCTTCGCTTTCACCCCGCTGGATCGGGGCGATGTGCCAACAGGCCCAATTCTTCAGGCCATGAAGGACGTGGGCTTTTCGGGTTGGGTCTGCACCGAGCTCGACAGCTGGGACGACCCCGCCGAAGGGGCGCGGATCAGCAAGGAATACCTGAACCGGGCAATGGCGGTCTGAACCGCTCGCCTTTTAACGGGGGTGACCCCAACGCTTCTCTGGGAGGAAGACACTATGCTGAACAGACGTGCTCTCTTGGGCTCGGCCACCGCCTTTGCGCTGGTCCTTGGCCTGAACGCCCCCGCCTTTGCCGACCCTGACACCGCTCTGGCCGCGTTGCAGGAAACCGTGCTCTCCAAAGGCCCGAACGGTGAAGAACCGACATCACCTTCGGCAGTGGTCTTGAGCGACGAGGAACTTGCAAAGATCAAGGACATGGGCGCCACCGCTGCCATCGTCATGCACTACGGCGGCAATGATTGGTCCCGCGCCCAGATCAACGGTCTTCAGACCCAATTTGCAGCGATGGGGATCGAAGTGATCGCGGTCACCGACGCCGGGTTCAAACCGGAAAAGCAGGTCAGTGACCTGGAAACCATCATGGCGCAATCGCCGGACATCATCGTATCGATCCCGACCGACCCCACCGCCACTGCCGCCGCATACCGCGCTGCCGCCGAATCCGGCGTGCATCTGGTGTTCATGGACAACGTGCCCACAGGCTTTGTTGCGGGCACCGATTTCGTCTCGGTCGTGTCGGCCGATAACTACGGTAATGGCGTCGCTGCGGCGCATCTGATGGCCAAGGCACTGGGGCCGGATGGCGGGGATATCGGCCTTGTGTTCCACGCCGCTGATTTCTTCGTGACCAAGCAGCGCTACGATGCCTTCAAGGCAACAATCACCAGCGACTACCCCAACATCAAGATCGTGGATGAACAGGGCATTGGTGGGCCGGACTTTTCGGGCGATGCCGAAAAGGCGGCAAGCGCGATGCTGACGGCAAACCCGGCGATCAAGGGCATCTGGGCGGTCTGGGACGTGCCCGCCGAAGGCGTGATTTCCGCCGCCCGTGCCGCTGGCCGCGATGACCTGATCATCACCACCGTGGACCTTGGGGAAAACGTGGCGATCAGCATGGCGCAAGGCGGTTTCATCAAGGGTCTTGGCGCGCAGCGCCCCTATGATGCCGGCGTGGTCGAAGCCAAGTTGGCCGGTTACGCCCTGCTGGAAAAGGAAGCACCCGCCTTTGTCGCGCTGCCTGCCCTGCCGGTGTCGCAGGACAACCTTCTGGAAGCCTGGACGCAGGTCTATTCGACCGAACCGACCGACAACATCAAGGCAATGATGAAGTGACCCTCCCGCGCGGGGGTACCCTCCCCCGCGCGCACCCCTGCGCCTTCATGGGCCAAACCGCCCGACCTAAGGCCAACCCATTGTCCCGGAGACCGAAAATGACCAAAGTGATGAACGTTGCCATGATCGGTGGCGGGTTCATGGGCAAGGCGCACGCCATGGCCTATGCGTCGATGCCGATGTTCTTCTGGCCCGCCCCGGCCATTCCGCACCGCAAGGTGGTTGTCGATATCACCGACGGGACCGCCGAAGAGGCCCGCCGCCGGTTCGGCTTTGACGAAGCCAGCAGCGACTGGCGCGCCGTGGTGAACCGCCCTGATATCGACGTGGTCGATATCTGCACGCCCAACAACGTCCATGCCGAAATCGCCATCGAAGCGGCCAAGGCGGGCAAGCATATCATCTGCGAAAAGCCCCTTGCCCGCACCGTGGAAGAGGCCCGCGCGATGACCGAGGCCGCAAAGGCCGCAGGCATCATCCACATGGTTGCCTTCAACTATCGCCGCACGCCCGCCGTGGCGCTGGCGAAGAAGTTCATCGACGAAGGCCGCATCGGCAAGATCCTGAACTTTCGCGGCACCTATCTGCAGGACTGGTCGGCAGATGAGAACGGCCCTTTGTCCTGGCGGTTCCAGAAAAAGATCGCAGGGTCAGGCACGGTGGGCGATATCGGCACGCATGTGGTCGATCTAGCGCATTACCTGGTCGGCCCCATCGCCGAGGTGATCGCCATGACAAAGACCTATGTGACGACCCGGCCCCTGCAACAAGGCGGCGTGGACAAGCTGGGGGCATCAGAGAAATCCGCAGGTGCCGAACGCGCACCCGTTGATGTCGATGATGAAGTGATCTCCATGCTGCGCTTTGCCGGGGGTGCCGTGGGCAGCCTCGAGGCCACACGCAACGCCTGGGGCCGTAACAACTTCATCACGTTGGAGATTCACGGAACCAAGGGTTCGATCCACTTCAACTATGAACGCCGCGATGAGTTGCAGGTGATGTTTGCCGACGATCCGGCGGATGCCCGCGGATTCCGCACGATCTATACCGGTCCCGCCCATCCCTATGGCGGCGGCCTTTGGCCGATCCCCGGCCTGGGCATCGGCTATTCCGAGACCAAGATCGTGGAGTGTTTCGATTTCTTCAGCGCCATCGCATCGGGCAAGCAACCCAGCCCGAATTTCGAAGACGGGCTGCTGACCGAATTGGTGGCCGATGCGATGCTGCGGTCGGGCGAAACCGGCAAATGGGAAACGGTGAAATGACCGCCCCCGCCCCAACGGCCTCTGGTCAGGTTCCCGCCGTCCGCATGACGGGGATCTCCAAATCCTTCGGCGGTGTCCGTGCGTTGGACACCGTGGATCTGGAGGTTCTGCCGGGCGAGGTTCATGCCCTGCTGGGCGGCAACGGGGCGGGAAAATCCACCATCCTCAAGGTGCTGAACGGGGTGCATGTGCCCGATGAGGGCACGGTCGAGGTGGCAGGCCAAAGGCTTGCCGCCCCGACGCCAGAAGCCGCCCGCGCGGCGGGCGTGGCCATGAACTTTCAGGAAATGTCGCTGATCCCCACGCTGACCGTGGCGCAGAACGTGTTCCTGACGCGCGAGACCCGCGATGCGCGTGGGTTGATCGACGACGAGGATTCCATCCGCCGCGCCGAGGCGATCTTCAAGATGCTGGAGGTCGAGGTAAACCCCCGCGCGCTGGTGGGCGATCTGGGGGCCGGGCAAAAACAGCTGACCGAGATTGCCAAGGCCATCAGCCAGGACGCGCGCGTGCTGATCCTCGATGAGCCGTCCACCGCGCTGGCTGTTTCAGATGTCGAACGATTGTTCGTCTTTCTGCGCAAGCTGACGGCGAAGGGCGTGGCGATCATCTATGTCAGCCACCGGATGGACGAGATTGCCCGAATTGCAGACCGTGCCACCATCCTGCGCGACGGGCGGCACGTGATCACTGCGCCGATGGCCGACCTGCCCATCGACACGATGATCGAACATATCGTCGGCAAACGGTCCAAGGGGCTGGCCGATGTGGTGCGGGGCGATGCCACGCGGGGCGAGGCGCTGCTGGAACTGATCAACGTCACCGGGCCGCACAAGCCTGACGACGTCAGCTTTACCCTGCACCGGGGCGAAGTGCTGGGGTTGGCGGGGCTTCTGGGATCTGGCCGCTCGGCACTCGCACGGGTGATTGCGGGGATCGAACCTGCGGTCTCGGGCGAAATTCGTATCAAGGGCAAATCGGTGCAGATCCGCTGCCCTGCAGATGCGATCAACGAAGGCGTGGCGCTGGTGCCCGAGGCGCGCGCAACCCAAGGCATCATCCCGGTACATTCCGTGGCTGAAAACATGGTGATGGCGGTGCTGGGCCGGATCACCAAAGGCGGTCTGGTGGACCGCCCGCGCGCAACGGAAATCACCGATACCATGATCCAGCGACTGGCAGTCAAGACGGCCAGTCGCGACCATGCCGTGTCCACCCTTTCGGGCGGCAACCAGCAAAAGGTGGTGATCGGTAAATGGCTGGCCACCGACCCCGATATCCTGATCCTGGATGAGCCCACCGCCGGCATCGACATCGGGTCAAAGTCCGAGATCATCAGGCTGGTGCGCGATCTGGCAACAGCGGGCAAGGGGGTGCTGGTCATCTCGTCCGAACTTTCGGAACTGCTGACCGCATGCGACCGCATTCTGGTGATGGCCGATGGCCGCGCGCATCAGATGCTGGACCGTGCCGACCTGGACGATCCGGCCAAGACCACCCCCGAACACGCCCTGCAAGCCGCCGAACGCCGCCTGCAGATCGAAATCCAGAAAGCCCTGACCGCAAAGGAGGCCACTCATGGCTAAGCCAGCATCAGCCCCCGGCGGGGCCCTGTTCGCCAACTGGCGGCAGAACATCATCTACATAGGCTTTGTCGCGATCTTCGTGATCTTTGCGATCACGCTGAACGACAAGGGGTTTCTGAACCCCAACAACCTGCTGAACATCGTGCGCCAGACCGCGATGATCGCCGTGATGGCCATTGCCATGACCTTCGTGCTTTCGGCCGGAGAGATCGACCTGTCGGTGGGGGCGGTGGCCGGGTTGGCAACCGTCACCGTTGCCTTGGCCATTGATGTGGCAGGGCCTTTCGGGGGTGTGGCGGCAGGCCTCGCAACCGGCCTTGCGGTGGGCATGTTCAACGGCTGGCTGACCACGCGCATCGGGATACCGTCGTTTCTGACGACATTGGCCATGATGGGCATCGCCAAAGGTGTGGCGATGTGGATTTCCGACACCGCCGCCGTGCCAATCCTTTCGCCCAGCTATTCCTGGCTTTTCGGTGGCGGGTCCATCGGGCCAATCCCGGTCTTGCTGCTGTGGATTGCGGTGCTGGGAGGGGTGGGACATATCGCTCTGCGCCGGTCGGGATTTGGTCGCCGGGTGTTGGCGACGGGGGGTGGCGAGACGGCTGCGCGCTATTCGGGCATCGACACGGCCAATATCAAGATGAAGGTGCTGGTCCTGTCCTCTTGCGCCGCGGCGCTGGCCGGGATGCTCTATGCCGGACGCCTGCAATCTGGACGTTTTCAGCTGGGCGAAGGCGACGAATTGTCGGTCATCGCGGCGGCGGTTCTGGGCGGCACCAGCCTTTTTGGCGGCAAAGGCACGGTCATCGGCACCATCGTGGGAGCCATGATGATCGGCCTGATCAACAACGGTCTTATCCTGTTCGGGCTGGAGTTCAGCCAGCAACTGATCGCGCGGGGTGGGATCATCATCCTTGCCGTCGCCCTCAGCCAGAAGCGGTGACATCATGGCACATGTCACCATCATCGGCACGGTCACCGCAAGACCTGAAACCCGTGACGAGTTATTGGGGCTGCTGGCCGCGCAGGTGGCCCCCACACGGGCCGAGCCGGGCTGTCTCAACTACGATTTCCACGTTGATGCAGGTGATCCGTGCTGCTTCGTGTTCTATGAGAACTGGAGCACGCAGGGCGATCTGGATGCGCATCTGGCCATGCCCCACCTAGCCCCGCTGTTTTCACAGCTTGACCGGCTGCTGGCGCGGCCGGTCGATATCCGGCACCTGACGATGCTGTCCGAAATGGACGATCAGCAATGATGTCGCGCTACGCCGTCGCAAGTTGGGCTTGGGCTGGCCATCCGGCCGAATACTGCGGGAAGCGGATCAAGACATGCGCCTGAAACTTGGGATGGTGGGTGGGGGGAAAGGTGCGTTCATCGGCGGCGTGCATCGCATCGCAGCGCGTCTGGACGGCCATTGGGACTTGGTCGCAGGGGCGTTTTCATCAGACCCCGCACGCGCGGCGGAGTCGGCGGCGGATCTGGGCATCGTGGCAGAGCGCAGCTATGACAGTTGGGCCGCTATGGCAGCGGCCGAGTCCGCACGGGACGATGGCATTGATGCGGTGGCAATCGTAACGCCCAACCACCTGCACACCCCGGTCGCCACTGCGTTCCTGCGCGCCGGGATTCCGGTGATTTGCGACAAGCCGCTGGCGACCTCCGTCGAAGACGCCGAGAAACTGGTGCAGCTGGTTGCCGAAAACGGCCTGCCCTTCATCCTGACCCACACCTATACCGGCTATCCGATGGTCCGCGAAGCGCGCGCGCTGGTCGCATCTGGCCGCATCGGGCAGGTGCGCCACGTGCAGGTGGAATATCTGCAGGACTGGCTGGCCGAACCGATTGAGCACGGGGGCCATAAGCAGGCCGCCTGGCGCACAGACCCGGCGCAGTCCGGCGCGGGCGGTTGCATTGCCGATATCGGCACCCATGCTTTCAACCTTGCAACCTTCGTGACCGGTCTTGTTCCGCAGGCCATGCTGGCAGATCTGACAGCCTTCGGGCCGGGCCGAGCGCTGGATGATAACGCATCCATTCTGCTGCGGTTCGAAGGCGGGGCCAAAGGCATCATCTGGGCAAGCCAGGTCGCACCCGGCACGAAGAACGCCTTGCGCCTGCGCGTGGTGGGCGATGCCGGCGGCCTCCTGTGGGATCAGGAGCGCCCTGATGACTTGGCGTTTACGCCCATGGGCCAGCCCACTCAGACCCTTCGGCGCGGTGACGCAGGGGTGGTCACGCCCTCGCGCCTGCCTGCCGGACATCCGGAAGGCTATCTTGAAGCCTTCGCCACGCTTTACGCTGACGCCGCCGAAACGATCCGCCGCTTTTCTGATAGGGCTGCACCAAACAGGGAACCGATCGGGCCGACAGTATCGGACGGTCTGGCCGGCATGCGCTTTATCTCTGCGTGCCTTCGGTCCCAACACGGTGGCGGGGTCTGGATCAGTCTCTGACAGACAACCGCGCCGATCGGTGCCACTGTCGCAAGGCCCAATAGCTTGGCCCCAGGTTGCGCCAACCAAAGGAACGAATGGCAGTTTCCATCCAATTCCTGGGCAAGGAAACCTCTTGTTCGACGTCTGCTAATGGAATGTGCCGACTGCTTCACCGGCGGTGCTAGCCTTCAAGGCTGCACT
>JAZKHT010000014.1:0-58441 GCA_040385245.1 Pseudomonadota bacterium
TGCGAAATATCACGATTACGACAGCGAAATCAGCGACTTACTTGGAGAATGTGGGGTGAAACGGCGCTTGTGTTGGTGACGCCGCTTGCAACGGCACTCAAACGCAAGACCAAATGCAGCGTGGCCTCCTTCTGGATGTTGTAATCCGAAATCGTTCTGCCATCTTCAAGCTGCTTGCCCGCATAGATAAGCCGCTGCTCGTCAGGCGGAATACCTTCCTTGTCCTGAATCTTCTGTTTGACGTTGTCGATGCTGTCCGAAGGCTCCACTTCCAAAGTGATCGTTTTGCCCGTTAGCGTCTTGACGAATATCTGCATGGCGTCTGCATTAGTAACGAGGGTAATCGAAAAGGCAGCACTGACGATGAATGTACGAAACATTGGGCTGAAGCCTTGAATGAGGGCATCTAGCCTCTAGACCAAGCTGTCCGCTGGGTCAAAGCACAAAACGGCTAAGTCATTTACCCAGTTTTCCTTTACTCGATTTAAACAGATACACTGCTCTGCGGCTTCAGGCATGAACACACCAATCGCAAGCACAGTATCCAAAACGTCAGCCGAGTGGCAAAACTGTCGGGAGCGCTCGACGTCGGCTGTTTCGCGGCACTAGCGCCCAGCCACGTTCGAACACCGGTCATGCACAAAGCCACATCCGCAACAGCGCTGAGAGGCTGAAGGCATTCCAACAACAGCTCGAGGGCGATCTTTTCGGATCCGATCCGTGCAAGCGCGATCTATGAGAGTGACTTACGACAATTGCTTCTGGACCAGGTGCAACCGCATCAATATTTCGTCCAAATGCGCCAGAACAGGTCCAAATGATACAAACGGCCATGCAATGATAAATTGTGAATTTCAGGTGACATCTCCATAGGGTATTGGTCCACTGGAGAATATAAAATGCATCTATCAAGATCACCCCAAGCCTTATTGATTATTGGCCTCGCAACCATTAGCCCGATGGCTTCCGACGCTGGCAGCCTCGCTCTTGCCGAGGAAGAAGCAAAAGTCGTGTTTGAGCAGACTTTCGCACCGCGCAATGATGCATTCGCCGGCCTGTCGTTTTCGGTGGGTCTTTCATCGACTTCCAGCATGTACGACATAAACCTTGCTACAAGTGTCGGTCCATTTTCGAACGATTTGAACTTGCCTGATCTGGGCGGCAAAGGGATTGGACCAAGCATCGGCATTGGCTACGACTTTAGCGTCGGCGATCGGTTCGTCATTGGAGCGTTTTCTGATTTTACCGCTTCAAATTCAACCAACGACTACAGCGGATCGTCACGTATGGGCGATTATGAGACCAGCACAAACTATAATCTGACGCAGGACTACGCCGTCACTATGGGCGGTCGCGTTGGTATAGCGTCCTCCGCAGATACCCTCTTGTTCGGCGTCCTAGGCTACACCGCCGCTCGCTTCAGTGGGGATGCAGGGTACATGATTACGAATGGTCAGGAGGCGATGAGCGACTCAAGTGCTTACGAGTTCTTCAATCATGGGATAACACTGGGGCTCGGAATCGAGACGCGCGTTGCAGCGGCATCTTTTCTGCGTCTTGAGTTCCGGCAAACGAATTTCAAGCGCTATAACCTGTTTGAGCTTGGAGACTATGGAAATCCGGCCGCAGCGGGTATTAACGGCAATGCCGATCATAGTGCTAGGACTGTGACAGTCTCTTACGTCCATCGCTTCTGAAATTAACTGCCAGAGCATCGAATTTATTCGATGCTCTGGTCAGCGATGGTTCGCTCAGGCCAACCGTCCACGCCTGGGCCTTTCTGTTCTCCAGACGGTTCACGGAGGCCCGCAATGGCGAATGGGATTTGCGGATTGATGGCGGCAATGGCTCTGGGTTGTTCCGGGTCACCGCGAACTACGCCGCCGATGGCGGTCCCGCGCGACCTGGGGTAGAAGTGTTGGGCATCCATTTGTAGCGTGCAGAAAAGGTGAGCAGCATGCTTTGGGATATCCGGACGCGTATGAGGCCTGCCTTGTCGGTGATCGAACTGATCCCGAACATCCACCGCACCCCCGCCTTGGCCGCCTTGCGCCGGGCGGTGCTGCAAGGCCGGCCTGCCACGGTTCGACTATCCGGCGAAGACATCGAGCTGGCGTTCCACGACGCGCATGTGCAACTGACCTCGCCCATCGGGGCACGGGTCCTGCGGTCGCTTTATCATGCGGGTCATCTGAAGCTGAAGAAACCCCCCACCAAAACTCTGACGGCGCTGGACGCCTATATTGCGACCGAAGCTGCCTTCCGCAGCGAGGTGGCAAGGATCATCGCGGACGATGAAGCCAAGCGTCGGCGTCTGGCCGAAATCATCGCCAACCCCGCCGTCGCCCGCCAAGAAGAACTGACCCCTCACCTGATCGACAAGGTGATGTCGGCCCATCTGGGCCACACGGCAACTGGAACCTTGCAAATCGCCGGGATCGACTGCCACCGCAGCCGCAGCAGTGCTGGCACAGCCGGGAACGACCAGACCCGTGACGAAGACCGTTTCATTTGCTGGTGGGTGGGCGGGGAGAGACCGGCAGCAAGGTGATACTGACGTAGAAGGCCTGCCGATCAGAAGAGTATTTTTGAAAACCGGGCAGTCAGATGGGTCAGGTTGCCTTGATCATGGGCGAAAAGCGGCCCCTTGAAGAGAAACAGTGACTGACGGCTTGGAACCAAGACTGTCGCAAAGCGCGCGGGCGACTTTACCTAATATTCGGGCAGGCGACGTTCAGGCGTTGCAAATGCGGTTTTGTCAGCGATGTTTTCCACATTTAAATGAATTGGCACCCTGTCACATTGGCGGGGGACCAATCAGTTCGTGAAATCAGAAGCGCAGTTCGTAACTCACCGAGGCGGACTTTCGAGCGCCTGTGCCAAAGTCTTCGACCGAAGCTTCCACTGCAAGGCGGCGCCGATTGTCGCCGCTTTCACGATCAAGACCCACTGTGAGTGTCGTGCCACAGTGCGAGGTCCCAGCAATCGCACGGGTATCTTCGCAAAGAATACCGGGCTTGAAGCGGACTGACAAAGGATCGTCCTGAGTGCCGAAATTATAGACCATTTCCGTGGCAAATGTTGCGGTCCGGAGGGCAGTGGTCAGCCCGTCCCACGCAGCGCTTGTTGTGGATCCAGGAATTGCGCCTGACACAGTGACGGTGGAGGTCTTGCTCTGTGACCATTGGACCGCAACTTCGGGCCAAAACTCCCACCTACCTTTTTCGATTAGTCCGGACACGATCCAGCCCAGGTGCATTTCCGTGCTGTCATAATCACCGTCAACGGTGAGGTGGCCGTCGCCAAGATGCAGTTGGTTCCGTCCCGCCCCGACGGCGGCGTATGCCTCGGAAAAGATGTTCGTGACGAATTCACGCAGCGCATAGCCGCCAAACGTAAGTCCTCCAGAGGTCAGATCGCCGGAAGAACTAACGGCTTTTGGATGCAATGAACCATTTTTGCTATCGTTCTGAGGCTTAAGCGAAGTCCGCATAGGATTAGCGCACATACCAAAGTCTTTGTGCAGCAGACCAATTATACTTGCTGCTATTACTCCGGCACGTCCGTCGCGGCATCAGGCCCGGCAATGACCTGCCTGTCCGGCAGAATGACGCACCGGGGACGTTTACCCAACCCGGTTGCGGCGTCGCCCAATTGCGCTCCCCGTTGTAAAGCTGGCGGACGAGCGTTGAGAAGAGGTCACGTCGCAGCGGAGGTGCGCAGAAAGACGAACTCTTCCTACCCGCCGGAAAGACAGTCCCCGGGTAAAAGAGACCTCAGATCGAATTATTCGTAGAAAACCGGGAACCGATCACAAGCCCACACGTTGCATTCTTTAGGGTAGTTTTCTTAACATCATGCCGCAGGGGGCATAAGTGAAAATGCCTGACGGATATCAGGCCGACAAGTCGTTCACCGTCCCGAGCGACGGCGGGTTCCGAGCCCTTTATGAGTTCACTGATGCTATCTATCGGGCACGTTCTTTGGACGATATCTACGCAGCGGCGTTGGATACGATCACGCGGACTTTGGGCTGTGAACGGGCCTCGATCCTGCTGTTTGACGCTGATGGCACGATGCGATTTGTAGCGTGGCGCGGCCTTACCGACCGCTATCGACTCAAGCTTGAGGGGCATACGCCGTGGCGGCCTGGCGACATTGATCCTGCGCCGATCTTCGTCAGCAATATTCTTGATACCGACGAACCGGACTGGATCAAGCAGGTGATTTCGGCCGAAGGCATCGTCAGCCTGGGGTTTATCCCACTGACGCTGGAAGGTCGGGTCATTGGCAAGTTCATGACCTATTACGACCACCGACAGCCCTTCGGAGAGCACGGCAAACACCTTGCGATCACCATCGCCCGCCAGTTGGGTTTCAGCATCGGGCGGGCGCGGGCGGAAGCGTCTCGCGAGGCAGCGCTGGCCGACTTGCGAATGTCCGAAGCAAGGTTCCGGCTTATGTCGGAGCAGGCGCCTGTGATGATCTGGATGAGCGATCAACGCGGACACTGCCAGCACCTGAACAGGATGTCGCGAGCGTTTTGGGGTGTTGATGAGGGCAAGATCGACCAATTCGACTGGACAGCAACGATCCATGTTGAGGATATTGCAGATGTCATCGCGCAAATGGGGAGCGCGGTCGCTTCGCACCAGCCTGTTATGCTGCGCGGCAGATATCGTAACAGCCAAGGGGAATGGCGGACGCTTCAAACGGAAGCGCACCCACAATTTTCCGGGGACGGGATGTTCTTGGGAATGATCGGTGTCAACGTCGACGTAACCGAGCAGGAAAGCCTCGCAAAACAGCGGGAGCTGATGCTTGCCGAACTGAATCACCGGGTGAAGAATACGCTGGCAGTGGTTCAGGCGATTGCCCATCAGACTTTCAAGAACGAGCGTTCAAGCGCTGCTGTCGAGGCTTTCAATGGGCGGCTGGCGGTGCTTGCCAAAGCCCACAACATGCTTTCGCGGGTCAACTGGGAAAGTACGCCACTGCGGCAACTGGCGTCAGAAGTGCTGGCCAGCAGCCCAGAAAATTGTGATCGCGTCCTCGTAGAGGGTCCGCCAATTCAACTGCCCCCCAAGCAGGCCTTGGCTGTCGCCCTGGCGCTGCACGAACTGCAAACCAATGCTCTGAAATATGGGGCCCTTTCGGTCGACGGGGGATCTGTCTTCTTGCGCTGGCAAGCGGCGGCGGCAGCAGCTCGATTGGAAATCGTCTGGCAAGAAACCGGCGGACCACCTGTAAATAAGCCGATACGTCGCGGGTTCGGGACGATGATGATCGAGCACGGATTGGCTGCCGATCTGGAAGGGGCCGTCCATCTGGATTTCAAACCCGAAGGCTTGGTCTGCAGGATCGATGCCTCCTGCAACAATATCCTGCAATGAGCGCGCTGGCTGGGAAGCGTATCCTCGTTATGGAGGACGAGTTCCTGATTTCGGCAATGCTCTGCGACATGCTGAGCGAGTCTGAGGCCACCGTGATTGGTCCAGCCGCACGTATCGACGTAGCTCTGCAACTGATTGAAAATCACGGGCTCGACGCCGCAATACTCGACATGAGCCTTAATGGGCAGTGGATCGATCCAGTGGCGGAAGCACTGCACAGGCGGGGAACGCCGTTTGTCTTCACGACAAGCTATGGGACGAACTCTCTCAGTCAAAAGTTCGGCGCCCGGACGCTCGAGAAGCCCTTCCTGTGGGAAGCCGTGGAAATGCAGCTCAGCTTGGCTATTCTGGATCAATCACATGCCTGACCGACGGCAGGATTAAATCCGCAAGGGCGATTTCCGCATCCTACCTTTCCATTGCAACGATGGGCTTCTCGAATGGTCGGGACGCGCGCAAGAACCTGAAGGTGCGCAAGGTTGTGCGGTATGGCACGCTGCAAACGAACTTGCACCCGATTGAGGTTTTGTTCCGGCAATCGCGGATCGGGGCCTACCACAAGCGACTCTGGCACTTCAGGGCGGCCCGCTCGATTCATGGCGGTTTTCCAGGTGACCGCCATGCCCACTTTAAGTTAGCTTAATTCATGCGGCATCTTGTTCCTGGCCTTGCCGCTGTCCCACTTCCACAAAGCAAAGTGGCGGTACGCGGCTGCATCAACTGATTTGACACATAAGAATTTGGAAAAACAAGTTTAGCGGCGGGGGTTTGCCATGCCTATGACCTCGGAAGACATCGATGAGATGATTGCCTTGATTGCGGTTGCGCGCAAAAGGCCCCTGAATTTTGGCCTGTGCATGGGGAAGAAGCCCGACAGCACTGTCTTTTTTCTGCACCGGATGAAAGCCGGCGAGGTTCTGGCTCGACAAGCGAAGAAAGAGGGTGACACCGCAAAGATTGCGGCCGGAACGGTCGAGGCACGGGGAAAGGTCCTGACCCTGACATGTACCGACGACATCCCGCCAGGCATTGCCAAATCGCTCAAGCGTTTCTTGTCCAGCATCGACATGCCAATGAAGGTCATTGCCATAGACGCGATGGGTAACGTCGCAGAAGCAGAAGGTGAAGAGTCCGAAGAAGAGGATCAAGTACCTCAGAAATCAGCGGAGGCGTCACTCGATGCGCAGCCAGTGCCGGAAACAGACCGGTTGGCTGCGACTTGGGAGAAGGTCGCGCCGTCGATTTCCGCCATGGTGCAGACGGCTGTAAATGTCGGCGCGGACAAAGCGACACAGTTGGCCGCTGCCTGGGAAATGGCCCAGAAGGCAGCCGGACAGGGCAAATTCAACGATGCCTTGGCGGTAGCAGCCAAGATCCGCCCCCTTCTGCAAGGCATGGAAGCGACCCCAGTGCCAGCTTCCGCGGCACCTGGCGCAGAAAGCTCGGAGGCCAAAAGTTGGGTTTCACTTGAACCAACGCTTGCCCAACTCTTTGAGACGGCGATGAGACTTAATCCAGAAAACCGAGCGAAGCTGACGGCGGCCTGGTCTATGGCCAGCGAGAAGGCTGAAGCGGGCGATTTTACTGCCGCCCTGCAGATCGCGGCCCGGCTCAAGCCGGCATTGGACCTTGTAATTCAAGGTGGCAGCACCGGCACGGCGCGCGAAATACCGAAAGATGTCGTTCCATTTCAGAAGTCGCGCGTGATTTGGAGCACGACAAGGTCAGTGATGATGAAAGAGATGGCAAAGCTTGAATCCGCTATCCTGTCGGCATGTGCCGGGGATGCAGAACTCGCCCCGATTGCGACCGAGGTCACGTCGCTGCGTGCCCGCCTTGACGTTTTCGATACGCGGCTAGAGGACGTCTTGGACGAAATCACCAATACGCCCGAGGGCGCGGCACGAAGTGCGCTGAAGGTTCAGGCGCGGGGGGCGCTTGACGATTACGTCAAGGCGCTTGAGTCGGATTTCTTCCTCGATGTCGACGACGAGAACGGTTTTGTTCAGGTCGCCGTTGCCGCAAGCGCCCGCAAGGCGCTTGGCGCCATTTCCAAAGTCCTTAGCTGACCGGAGACGACGATGCCGTTTTCCTCTCTTGATCCGAAAAGCCAGAAGTTTCTAAAGAAGTATTTCAAATCAGCGCTGCCTTTCCGTGATGGCACCAGCCAGACCGACAAGGACCAGATGGCCGATGAGTATCAGCGGTGGCTTGATGCCCGGACGGAATTCGTCCGCAAGCTACAGGGTTTCCCATCATATCTCGGTACAGCCAAGATCGTCGCAGACCTTAAGACTGCGTCTGATTTGGTCGAGAAGGACAAGAAAAGTTTCAACGGTATGGCAGGCCTGCAAGAGTTGCAGAGGTTGAGTGGAGCACTTGATACAATCGGACAACAGTATGTGACGCGACTGACGCAGGAAGCGCAGCGGGCCGTCGCCCGGATGCAGGCCATGAAGGGTACGGCGGTGCATCGACAGAAATCCGAAAAGCGCTTGGCTGACATGCAAACCGCAGCGGCTCGCACACCTCCAGATTTTGATACGGTGCGATCTGCGCAGAGCTTCATCTTGGCTGACGAGCCAGTTGTACAGACCGTTGCAAACGCCTTTGCCACTGACTTCAACCAGGTAACCGGCTGGATAAACGATGTCCGCGCCCGCTTTCCGGAAATCTCTGACCCGGTCGTCGCGGCGGACAAGCAGGCGATCGCGGCCAAATTGGTTCAGGTCGAAAAGTTACTTGACGAACATGCCATCGTGCCCGCGCGAAACCTGATCGGAGCAGCGTGGGGCGCTGTCGATGCTGCGGTACTCGTGGTCAGGGATCAGGCTGACTACATCCAACTGAAAAGCGAGACGGAAGTAGACATCAACAAGCTGATGGCCAAGCGCAATCCCGGCGTCGAAGAGGAATGTGCCGCCATTACTGCAGGGATGTTGCAAGCGGTCGCCGCAGCATCAAAACGCGACTTCGGCACGACGCACCGAATTCTTGAAGATCTAAAGAAGCGCGCCCGTACAGAACTGTCCTTTGCCCAAGGGTATCTTGATTTTGAGGCGTCCGCCAAGTCTGCAAGCGAGGCGATCGCCAAACTGGCCGCTCATCCGCAGAGTAAATTCGCCCTCGGTCAAATAGCCGAGGCGCGGTCAGTTTTCGCACAGGCCGAGGCGCTTGCGGGCACACGCGCTTATGCTCAGGCGGTCAACCGCTTAAGCATGATTTCAGCCATATGCGACGAGGCAGCCGTCAAGGCCGCCGGTGCTGCACAATTCACGCGGTTCGAAGACGCGGTGACAAATGACGCACCCGAGCGGATCCTTCTCGGCGCCGAAAACCTGATCAAAAGCCTCGAAGCCCATCCTCGCGCGGCTCTGATTTCCGAGGCCATCACCGACCTTAAAAAGCGCCAAGTTGCTGCCAATAAGGGTGTTGATGAATTCGACGACGACGCGGCTCGTATGCAGTTGAAACAACTGGGCGAACTTGCCAGCGGCGCGCGGCGGCTTGCCGATATCATAGACGCGCTCATGGGTCGCGCCGAGCGGGTCATTCAGCGGATCGCTGATTTGCGCGACACTCATGGACAGGCAAAATATGTCGAAGTCAGCCTGAAAGAGGCGCTCGACACGGCCAAATCCGGCTCCGAAGCGGCCGCGAAGGGTCAGGACACTGCCACGGGATTTCTTGATCAGGCCGAATTGGCGCTGGAGCGTGCTCGCAAGCTGGCCGACGGGCAGGAACTTTACCTCATCCGCAAGAGTGAGGTGAAAACCGCTGCCGACGATGCAATGAAGCTGACCTTCCCTGATAAGACAGCGGCGCAGTCACGGATCAACGACACGTTTCAGCGCGCCGAGGCCCTGTCCAAGGCACTCGATCCGATCAAAGCGCGTGGGGCGCTTCAGGCGATCATGAACGAAGTTGGCAGCGCCAAGATTGCCTCAAAGGCAAAATCGGGCACGCCCCCCAACAGGCAGGAAGTGCTGGATATCATCGCTCAGCCAGACGGGCAGAAAATGCTGGACCGGATGATCACACAGCTTGGCCCGAACGACGTCACCCAAGAGGTCATGGTAGCCATGCTGTCGGCGCGTTTCGACATGGATGTGAAGTTGTTCCAGACCAAAGCCGACCTTGACGCGGGCCAGGCCAAGGCCACGTTGACCGGACCGGCACCAAACCTGTTGGCCTACTACAAGATGATGACCAAGGTTCCGGACACCCATACCAAACTCAATGAAAGCCTTCTGCGGTTCGACGAGATCGAGGAAGTCGGCAAGTACGATTCTTTCTACCGTACAGAAAAGCGGCAGGTGGTCATGGGGCTGGGCGGTGCGATGGGCTTCGGCTCTTCGCTGAGCGATCCCAATCAACTTGAAGATATCGACCCGAATTGCGTCAGCATTCCCGACAGCCCGCAAAAACCGCAACCAAACTACGGCACCTGGACGACACTTCATGAAATTGGCCATGCCGTCGACGACGCCAAGAGCTTCATGAAAGGGCGTGGCAATGGCGCAGCCTTTGGAGGCTGGACCGAACATGGAAGCGACATCTCGTCGATCGCAAAGGCGGTGGCGAAAGAGTATGACTACGACGCGTTCTATATTGAACGCCTGCTTGTCGGCGGCGCGCCGGACGAGGCAGAACTTCCCGCAAGCCTGGTCGATAATCCCAATGGTCCCACGATCTGGGGCCAGCGAAAACAGAAGGTGATGGCCTGGCACGCCGCCATGTCCGAAGGTGCTAAACCTTGGAACAACAAGCGCGCGCCGACCGATTTTGACATCGGCGGCAAAGTCTACCACGAGGCTTATGCGAACACCTGGGTGTCGTATGATAGCAGCGCCCGCAAGCAAGGCGTGACCGGCTATCAGTTCCGTGCGCCGGGCGAATGGTTTTCGGAGCTGTACGCAGCCTATCACACAGGCAAACTCAATCCCAAGCACCCGGCCGCAAAGTGGCTGTCCACGCTCTGACCCATTGAAAGGACCAAGCCATGTCCATGTTTACGACTGTTCTTGTGGATTGCCCGAAATGCGGAACGACACAAGAAATCAATGCCTTCCAAAGTGTCAACGCCGATCGGCGGCCCGATCTGAAACAAGCGATCATCGCCAGTACATTTCAAAGCTTAACCTGCAAGAAGTGTGGGGTGGAGTTCCGCCCCGAGCCTGACTTCAACTATCTTGACGGCAAGGCAGGTCTTTGGGTGTCCGCAAGACCAATCAATGCCTTGGGGCAATGGTCCGTCGAGACGGCTCAGGCCACGGCAGATTTCGCCTTGGCATATGGCGAGAATGCCAGCGATGCGGCGCGTGAGATCGGCAGCAACCTGGCCGCACGGATAACTTTCGGATGGCCAGCCATCCGAGAAAAAGTGGTGGTCTTCGACGCAGGTCTTGATGATGTGGTGGTCGAAACCGTGAAACTGGTGGTGCTGCAATCTCGGTCCAGCAACGTTCTTGCCCCCGGTTTTGAGTTGCGGCTTCTTGGCGCCGACGACACCCGGCTGACGTTTGGTTGGGTCGATGTCGCAACTGATGCCATCCGTAGCACCTTCGCCTCTCAAAGAGCTTTGCACGATGCTTTGCAGGTGGACCCTGATTGGGCCGAAACGCGCACTGACCTGTCAGGCGACCTGTTCGTTGACATCCAGCGCAATTTCATTGACCCGCTACCGGTCGCCAGTTGATCGACATCCGAACAGCGTTGGACCTTTGAAACTGACAAGCGTGGTCAAGCCTCCCCAAGACACTGGTCAGTTTGACCGTCAGACAACGGGACGACTGGGGCATCAGGGCTAAGGTGCGACCGCAATTTGTGGCCCGCGATCCAGACGGTTCCGGTTCACAGTCTGTCCCATATCCATTTTGCGATGAGCGGGACCAGTGTAATGGCTCCGCCCAGGCCCACGATCCACATCCAGTCGGGACCTCCCTTCGCCAGGCCCGACCCCGCTGCAGCCAAGGCAAAGCAGATCGGAACAACGCCCATGAAGGTGGCCAGGGCGAACCGTCCGAACGACAGGCAGGTGACGCCCGCCGCATAGCTCACAGCGTCGAACGAGATGAACGGGATCAGGCGGGAGCCGAAGACAATCAGCATCAGACTGTTCTGTGAACGGGGGGTGGAAATGTATTTCAAGACTGGATTGGTCGACCGTCTGACGGCATCAAAGCCCAGATAGCGTGCGGCGCCGAAGGCACCAAAGGCACCCAGCAGAGAACCGATGACAACAAAGGCCCCACCCCAAAGCGTGCCGTAAAGTGCACCCGCCGCAACTGCGATCGGCCCACTCGGAACCGGGCTTGCCACAATGGCCAACGTCATCAACCCGATGAGCGCGATCGGCCCCGCCACGCCCAGCCCCGCCACAGTGCTGCGAACCCACGCCTCGCTCATCATCGGGTCTTCCGATTCCATGACCGTCGGCAGTATCAACCCAGCAAGGACTGCGGCGGCCAGCAACAGCGCAAGGGCACCACGCTTTGAAATGAGAGTGAAGCCCTTCTTGCCAAGCGGATTATCCAATTTCATTCCTTTAGCCCGTAAGAAGAACGGTGTTGGGACAACGCAAACCCGCCAGCGGATCGGGCGGGACCATCAGCCGCGTCAAACATCTGCGCGGTCCGGCCCTGCCGGCCACGTCCAACCCGCGCTGTTCGAACCCTTTCGCCGCAATGTCGGACATCGCATCAGTGGGGATGCGCAGCCAGTCGCGGATCTTTGGTGCGTGTTTGCCCCAGCCTGTTGCAGCTTGGTCCCACTGTTAGCGCGTCTGGCGTTTGCTTGCCACAGCGTCCGTCATCGTTGCGGGGGACACGGTCGCGGGGGTTAACATGGAACGCACCTTCTTGCCGGGATCGTGCAGCCGCAGGCGTGCGGCTCGCCGCCGCAAAGGCCGGTGTCGTGGTCGCGCCTTCGCCGGTGTCGCAGCGGTTCTGGTGCGCGTGATCGGCCCATTGCCCGAACTTACCCGCGCTTTGACGCCGCCAACTTTCTCGGGCATCTGCAAGGTTGATTTTTCAGGTCACTTTCTCCACCATCCACATATCTGGGCCTTCGGGGGGATGGGCCATGGCGCACGCGCGCAGACTGTCACTCACTCCGGACCACATCAGGCGCGTGCATCGTCTGGTTGAGGATACCGGCCCCGCGCCCGGTGTGTTGCAGCAGAACGACGCCGACTATGCCGACTGGGTAGGTCGCATCATTGCCAGCCACCCGGCACCAAATGCACCCACGCAGTTGTTCGCCTATGGATCGCTGATCTGGAAGCCCGAACTAGACCATGTGGGCGAACAGATCGGCGTCGCCCGAGGCTGGCACCGTGCCTTTTGCCTGCGCACGTCCCGGTTTCGTGGCACGCCCGAAACGCCGGGCCTTATGATGGCGCTTGACCGGGGCGGCCAGTGCAAGGGTGTGTTATACGAGCTACCTTCGGAAAACCCTGAACAGCAATTTGGCCGGCTGTTTCGGCGCGAATTCACCGTCAAGCCAATCAACAGCATGCCGCGCTGGATGACAGTCGAAACGTTTAACGGGCCAGTTGCCGCCCTTGGCTTTGTGATGAACCGCGCCTCTCCCTATTACGCGGGAAAGATGTCGCCGCGCGATGTGGCGCAGATCCTTGCTATCGCCTGCGGGCATTGGGGCAGCGGCGCGGAATACCTGATGAACACGGTGACACATCTGAAGGCGCGCGGCATCCATGACCGCAACCTGTGGCGACTGCAGCAGTTGGTCGCAGACCTGATTGATAAGTCAGCGACGCAATGATGACGATCAAGGATACGCAGGCGATGCTGTCCGCGATGGACGCGATCCTGGAACCGGGTGAGATGGTCTTTTGCACGGCAACCACGGCCCCACTGATTTCGGCAGCCATACCCCTCGCTCTTGCCACCTTTCGCGAGGCAGAGGGCCTGTCGCTGATCCTTGCGCTTCAGGATGCCAAGGACCTGAACCTACCCTGCGATCTGCCCATGCAGCGCATCACACTCAGCGTGTTTTCGTCCCTTGAAGGGATTGGTCTGACCGCTGCCGTGGCAGAAGCGTTGGCCGAAGCTGGAATCCCTTGCAACATGGTTGCCGCCTTTCATCACGATCATGTCTTCGTGCCATCATCTTTGGCAGAGACTGCCCTTGCGGTCTTGCGGCGCCTGCAAATCAGTGCTGGCTAACGTGGATCCAAGGCAGGGGAACCGACGTTCAAGTCGCCAGTGGGTCAGGCAAACAGCCCAGCAATAACGTGTGCCTCGCGGATGCTACGCCTCACCTCTAAACTGAGGCCGTGGTCGGTGCAAGGAACCTGGTCGCACCAAGCAGCGGCCAATGCCTCGGCGGCCCATGTCGCCGTTGGGATTTCTTCTGCACGCTGAAGACAAAAGTTGGCTGGCAAGCTGATGCCGATCCGACCGAACGGCCCCTATCCGCCTTCGTGCAGGCGGGGCAGAAACCAGGCCAACACACCTGCAAGCGGCAGGAATGAGCAGAGCCGATAGACCGCCTCAACGCCGTAACTGTCCGCCAGCACACCCAGAAGCGCCGCCGCTATGCCGCCAAGGCCGAAGTTGAGCCCGTAGAACAGCCCACCGATCAAACCGATCCGATTGGGCAGCAGGTCCATCGCGTAGATCAGGATCGAGGCGAAGGCGCTGGCCATGATCAGATTGATCATGACGGTCAGCATCCCGGTCCAGAACAGATCGGCATAAGGCAGGATCAGCGTTAAAGGCAGCGGCCCCAGCACCGAGATCCAGATGATCCGATAGCGCCCGATCCGGTCCCCCAATATCCCGCCGATCAAGACCCCGACCGCAGCGGCCAAAAGAAAGAGGAACAGCATCATCTGGGATGACGGGATGGAAAGGCCGAACCGCTCAATCAGATAGAAGGTGTAAAACGAGCGGAAGCTTTCACCATAGGCGTTCTTGGTGAACATCAGCAGGGTCAGCACAATCAAGCCTGTGGCGATGGTCATCGGTGCGTGCCGTGCTGCCGGAACACCTGTTTTGATCCGGTGCGCCCGCATGGCCGCGAACTCGGCGCTGATGTGTCGCTGCTTGCTGCCCATCCATGTCAGAAGCGCCATGGCGAACAAGGCAACCACCGCGAACAGGGCAAGGCTCGGCTGACCCCAAGGCACAATGATCAGGGCAGCAAAAACTGGCCCCAGTGCCCCACCAGCCTGACCGCCTACCTGAAATATGCCTTGTGCAAGGCCCTGTCTGCCCCCCGCAGCATAGCGCGCCATCCGCGTCGCCTCGGGGTGGAAGATCGACGAGCCGATGCCGATCAGCGCGACCGAGATCAGGATGACAGCATAACTGTGGGCAAAGGCAAGACTGACCAGACCGGACAGCGTGAACATCATGCCGGCGACAGGGGAATAGGGTGCGGGATGGCGGTCCGTGACCATGCCAATCACCGGTTGCAGCAAAGCCCCAGCGATCTGAAACGTCATGGTGATCATGCCGATCTGCACGAAATCCAACGCATAGGCCTGTTTCAGGATCGGATAGGATGCCGGGATCAGTGATTGCATCAGATCGTTCAGCAGATGCGTCAGCCCCAGAACCACCAGAACGGCCAAGTAAGTTCGAGAGCGAGGGACGGTCGCGGTCGTCATGGCTGTTGTCTTTGGTTTTCAAGGGTTGTCGCTGCGAATGCGCTGAATTGCGCATACAAAGCCTGCAACCGCAAGGGTGCCCCCTAGATTTGCAAACGCATTGTCCCTGAATGTTCAGACCAGGCGGGCCACCAGGGCCCGCGCAAATTACAGCGAATGGTTCAAGCTTTACTCAGTACAGCATATCCCGGTGCCAGAGGTGTCCAGGCGTACCCTGACGCCGTCAGGTGCGGTTCGTGAACCCGAAAACCAACGTCTGAAGCCTCAGTTGACACGGGTCAACGACACGTGCGGCATCCTGAAAATAAGGAAGCGATCATTCGGTCGCATCACAGGGAATTCGCCCTCGGCGGCCCCACAGCGCGCTGCCGAGGGCAAGTCCGGCCAGGCCAGTGGCGACGGCGAACGTGATTTGCAGCCCTGTCTCGCTGTCGGATGGCAAGCCGAATGCTTCGAACAGGCGTGGCCCCATGGCATAGACAGCCCCCATCGCAGATGCGCCGGCAATAAGCCCCAGATTGCGCGACAGGCCCAACAAGGCAGAGGTGACTCCGCGCTGGTCGCTTGTCGTTGCCTGCATGATTGCGGTGGTGTTCGCCGCCTGAAACAGGGCGTATCCGAACGTGACGATGATCAGGCTCGCTACATAGCCACTGACGCCAAACCGGCTGGGCAGCACCGTCAGCAAAAGCGCGCCGATCATTACCGCGACCAGCCCAGCGATACCCACGCGGTCAGACCCAAGCCGGTCGATCAGCCGCCCCGCCGGTGCCCCGGTCAGCGCAGCAACGCCCGGTCCGACCGACATCACAAGGCCGGTCTGAACCGACCCAAGACCCAGCACCCCGGACAGGTAGAACGGCCCGACAACCAGCGTTGCCATCAGGATTGCCGAGATGAGCGCCATGGAAAAAAGGCCGCGACCAATCGTACGGTTGCGCAACAGGTCCAGTCGCACGAAAGGTGCAGGAACCCGCGCCTCATGCCCAACGAAAGCGATGACTCCCAGGATCGAAATCACAGCCACCGCCGCCAGGACAGAGCCGGACAAACCGCTGCCAAGGGTCAAGATCACAGCGACTGCAAACAGCGACAGCGTCAAAAGCGCCATGCCAATCAGGTCAAACCCTACCGGCCTTTGTCCACCCGTCGCATCGGACGGAAACAGGGCGCGTCCGACCACAAGGGTGATGCCGCCCATGGCAGCCATGACGGCAAAGACGGCTGGCCAGCCGAAACCGGCGATCAACGCGCCGCCAAGCGAGGGGCCAAGCGCCGTCCCCACGGCGGATACTGTTCCCAGCAGCCCCATTGCGCTGCCGGTCCGGTCCTTCGGCACCAGGTCACCGACCATCGCGATGGTCAGCGCCATCATGACGGCGGCTCCAAGGCCCTGAACGGTGCGCGCCGCAATCAGAACCAAAAGGCTGGGGGCAAGGGCACAGGCCGCCGATGCCACGGCGAAAAGGCCAATCCCCAACAACAACAGGCGCCTGCGACCGATGATATCCCCCAACCGGCCTGCGCCGACAATCAGGCAGGTAAGGGTTAGAAGGTAGGAAATCACCACCCATTGCACTTCGGCCATGGTCACGTCGAAGGATGTGGCCAGAGTGGGCAGGGCGACATTCGCAATGCTGGTGCCCAACGAAGGCAGCAACATCGCCAGCGACAGGGCCACAAGGCGGGGGCCATAGCGGCGCAGGTTGGTCACCGGAACACCCGACATCAGCGCATGGCTCCGGCAGGGGCCTTGACCAGCATGCCGACCAGACGGCGCGCCATTGGTGCCACGACAAGAACGGTGGGGAAAGCGATGATCCAGGACGGAAGCCACGCATGACCCCAGTGGGTCAGGAATTCATCGACAAGTCCAGCGTTCCTTAACGTGGCAACACCGGACACGATAAAGGACATAAGGCCCGACAGGACAAGGCCGAACAGGGCGGGGGCATAGCGGGCGGGCATTCTGATCTCCATGATTGCTGCTGGCCAACAGGTAGACCGCGGCGAGACATTGCAGAAGACGCATGGATGGCATTTAATACATGCATTGAACGCCATGCGGCAAAGGGCCTTGCCATGCCGGATCTGAACCTGTTGGTGACGCTTGATGTGCTATTGTCAGAAGGCAGTGTCGCGGGCGCTGCGCGGCGGCTGCGGCTTAGCCCGTCGGCGATGAGCCGGGCCTTGGCCAGACTGCGCGAGGTGACGGGCGATCCGCTATTGGTGCGGGCGGGCCGCAGCCTTGTTCCCACGCCGCGCGCGATCGAGCTTCGCGCGCAGGTCGGACCTTTGGTCGAGGGGGCAAAGGCGGTGCTGCGCCCGGCCGAAACGCTGGATCTGACCCGATTTGTCCGCCAGTTCACCCTGCGCAGCAGCGAAGGCTTTGCCGAAACCTTCGGGCCGCGGCTTTTGGCGTCGGTGGCCGGTCAGGCCCCCGGTGTGACCCTGCAATTCCTGACCAAGCCCGACAAGGACAGCACCCCCTTGCGCGACGGCGAGGTCGATTTGGAAACGGGCGTGATCGATGCCGCAACCGCGCCGGAACTGCGCACCGTCCCGCTGTTTCGTGACCGCTGGGTCGCCGTTGTCCGCCCCGGACACGCCTTGGCGCAGGGGCCGGTCCCTGCCGCCCGCCTTGCAGATTTCGGGCATATCGTTGTGCTGCGGCGCGGACTGCACAGCAACGAGATCGAAGAGGCCGCGCGCGTGGCGGGACTAAAGCGCAGGGTAGCGACGGTGGTCAGCGGCTTTTCAACGGCCCTGGCGCTGGCGCGGGACACGGATCTGGTCGCCATCGTGCCCGAACGTCACACGGGCGGTCTGCGGCAAGGACTTCACAGCTTTGATCTGCCGTTCGAGGTGGCGCCCTTTACGGTCTCGATGCTGTGGCATCCGCGCATGGACGGCGATCCGGCGCATCGCTGGATGCGCGGCTGCGTGCGCGGCATCTGCGCGCAACGATCGGACGCAACCCCCTAAGTCGCGCCAACCGGCAGGTCGTTTGATGCACGGATGAAGTGCAGATGGGGCGTGTTCCGCAATAACATGGTGGCGCAGAATTCAGGGCATTCCCCCTAACCGATGCGAGACGCCCGATCCCGGTCGGCGTTGGATGGCGGCGAGAGTGGCCCGCTATCGGGGATCAGGATGCGGGCTGCCGCCCCGTCAAGATCGTCATATTGATCATGTCGCATGGCCCAGAAGAACGCGCCAAGCCCGGTCAGGCCAAGTGCGATTGATATGGGGATCAGGAAAAAATAACTCATTCCTCAGCCCCAGTGACCGCAGGGCGCAGCGCGATCCAGGCATGCCAGGTGCCATGGCCCAGCACCGGAAAGATGACGATCAGGCCCAACAGGCCTGTTGCGGCGGACAGCAGGAACCCAGCCACCACGATGGCACCCCAAGGCAGCACCGCGCGCAGGTTTTGCGTCGTCAGCGCAAAGCTGGTGCCAAGGGCAGTCAGCGCGTCGACGCGGCGTTCCAGCAGCATGGGGATCGAAAACAGACTGATCGACATGGCAAAGGCCGCAAACAGCCCGCCAACGGCAGACCCCGTGACGATCAACGCCCAGCCGCGCGGGGTGGTGAACACCTGACCAAGGATTTGATCGAACCCCGGAAACGGCAGAAGTCCGAAGAACAAAGCATAAAGCAGGTCAGCCGCCCGCAGCCACAGCATGACCAGCAGGCACAACAGCAGGCCCGCAAACACCAACTGCCCGCCCGAGCGCGGGTGCGCAACCATCATGCCCGCAAGTGTGGTGGGGTGTCCGTCGCGCAAGCGTCGGCTTTTTTCATATAGACCGATGGCCAGCAGGGGCCCCACCACCAGAAAGCCCGACAATGCCGGCAGGATCAGCGACGGCAGCCCAACGAGGATCAGCCCGCCGATGACGACCATCGACAGACCAAACACCGCTAGTCCGTAAACAAGGCTTTGTGCCGGGTTGGTGCGGAAATCGGACAAACCGGCGGCAAGCCAATCGCGGGCCACCAGCGGCGGCAGGTTCTTGGCAAAGGCGGGGTCGGAACGAACCCGGGGCGCGACGGCGGGAAGTGGTTCAAGCATGGTATCCCTTCCTCAGCATGCGGGTTTCGCGGCGGGGTGTGCGGCGTCTTCCGCCACGCAGCCGGGGTTGGAATCGAACGCCAGTGCCACGAACTGCCAGTTTGCGATGATGACCAACGCCAGCCCGGCACTTGCGGCAAGCATGGCCCAGTGGCGCGGTGCCGGGGTCACGGCGCAACCCCCGCCAGACCTTCGACATAAAGCGCCAGCGCGCGTATTTCGGCCTCGGTCAGGCGGGACTGCCAGCTTGGCATCTGGCCTTGCCGACCCGCGATCAGGGATTGGCGGATGGTGGCCGCGTCGCCGCCGTAGATCCAGTCATCGTCGGTCAGATTCGGCGCGCCGGTGCCGTCAACACCCCGCGCGTCTTCGCCGTGGCAGGACGCACAGTTGGTCTGGAACAGCACCGCCCCTTCGGATGGATCATTGGCGATCACACCGCCGCCCAGCGTCTGGACATAAGCGGTCAGCAGTGAAATCTCGGCCCGGGTCAGCAATTCATCCCGGCCAAAGGCAGGCATCTGGGCGAAATGGGTATCGGGATGCACAGAGTTGATGCCCACCCGCAGGGTTGTGGCAATTTCGTCCGCCGTGCCGCCCCAAAGCCAGATGTCATCGTTCAGGCGCGGAAAGCCAATTCCCCCGATGCCACCGGCGCCGTGGCAGGCCTGACAGTTCTGCCCGAACAGCGGCCCCGCCGTGGCCAGCGCCTGTGCCATCAGAACAGGATCGTCGCGGATGGCATCGAAATCCGCCGTTGACAGCGCGTCGGTCCATTCGGCGCGGGCGGTGTCTGCCGCGGCAAGATCGGCGGCGACGGCCGTTTTCTGGTCGATGCCCAACAGACCCTTGGTATAGGTCTGGCCCAACGGCCATGTCGGCAGCAAGACCCAGGCGACCAGCGCGTAAAGATGAGTCACCACCATGAAGGCGAACACGATGCGCGGCACCGGGGCGTTCAACTCCTTGATGCCGTTCCAATCGTGGCCGGTGGTCAGATAGCCCGAAACGGGATCGCGTTCTTCTACAGACATGGCCGGTCCTCGGCTGTCAGGATCGATCTGGCCGCGTGGTCGGCATGGGCCTTGCGCGACGGACGACAGGTGTGGATGACCACGATGATGAAAAAGCCCATCAGGTAGAACAGGCCAACGGTCTTGGCGATGATGACAAAGGTTTCATGCGTCATTCTATGGCCTCTTGCGCGTAGGGGGCTTGAGTCAGTTGACCCAGCACCTGCAGATAGGCCACCACCGCATCCAATTCCGTCAGCCGCGTCGTGCCGGAAAAGCGGCGTAGCGTTGTCGCTTCGCCATAGCGTTCGATCACACCGGCGGCCCCCTCCGAATCCGGGTTGGCCTGCGCGGCTGCATCCTGCGACGCGTTGGCGATCATCTCGTCGGTGTAGGGCACGCCAAGCCGGCGCAGCGCCGTCAGATGGTCGCCCAGATCGTTCACTTTCAGCGGGGCAGAGGCGAGCCACGGATAGGCCGGCATGATCGAGGTCGGCACCACAGCGCGCGGGTTGATCAGGTGTGCCACATGCCAGTCGTCCGAATATTTGCCGCCCAACCGCGCGATGTCCGGTCCCGTGCGCTTGGAGCCCCAAAGCATCGGATGGTCATACTGGCTTTCTGCCGCCAGCGAGTACGGGCCGTAGCGTTCCACCTCGTCGCGCAGGGTGCGGATCATCTGGCTGTGGCAGGCATAGCAGCCCTCGCGAATATAGATGTTGCGGCCTGCCAGCTCCAACGGCGTGTAGACGCGCATGTCGGGTGTGGTTTCGACCGTCTCGTCTATGGTGAACAACGGCGCGATTTCCACCAGACCGCCAACACTGGCGGCAAGGATGATGCCGATCACCAGCGCGATCGAGTTCTTTTCCAGATTATAATGCGCTTTGAACAGGGGCATCGGCTACTCCGCCACTTGGGGGGCAAAGGGACGGTCGGGGGCATTGTCGCGCGCGCCCCGTACGGTCATCCAGATGTTCACCGCACCGACACAGATCCCGGCCAGGAACAACGCCCCGCCAAAAACGCGGGCGATGTAATAGGGCCTCATCGCCTCCATGCTGTCGATGAAGGAGTAATTCAGCGTGCCCGCCGCGTTGTAGGTTCGCCACATCAATCCTTGGGTGATGCCTGCGTTCCAAAGCGCAAAGACGTAAGTCAGCAACCCCGCCAGCGCCAGCCAGAAGTGCCATTCCACCAGCCGGGGCGAATGCATGGCCGGTCGGCCCCAGATCTGCGGAACCACGGAATAGAACGCGCCAAAGGTGACCATCGCGAGCCAGCCCAAGGCGCCGGAATGCACATGGCCTACCGTCCAGTCGGTGTAATGCGACAGCGCATTGACCGGGCGGATGGCAAGGAACGATCCCTCGAACGTCGACAGTCCGTAGAACACTGCCGCCACAAACATGAACCGCAGCGTCGCGTCATCGCGCACCCGGTGCCATGCGCCGTTCAGCGTCAACAGCGCATTGCCCGCCGAGGCCCAGCTTGGCACCAGCAACATTACCGAAAAGGTCATCCCCAAGGTTTGCACCCAATGGGGCAGGGCGGTGTAATGCAGATGGTGCGATCCCACCCACAGATAAAAGAAAGTGATCCCCCAGAACGACAGGATCGACAGCCGATAGGAAAAGATCGGCCGTTGTGCCCGCACGGGCAGATAGTAATACAGCATGCCCAGAAAACCCGAGGTCATGAAGAATGCCACCGCGTTGTGACCATACCACCACTGCACCATGGCATCCTGCACGCCCGCGAAGGCCGGATAGCTTTTGGCACCTGTCCAGCTGACCGGCAGGGCGGCCGCATTGACAATGTGCAGCATCGCCACCACCACGATGAAGGCAAGGTAGTACCAGTTGGCGACATAGATATGTGGCTCTGCCCGGCGCTTCAGCGTGCGCAGGTACAGAACCAGATAGGTAACCCACACGATCACCAGCCAGAGATCGGCATACCATTCCGGCTCGGCGTATTCCTTGGACTGGGTGACGCCCATGAAATAGCCGCTGACCGCCCACAGGCAGAACAGGTTGTACCCGATCAGCACGAACCACGGCGACAGCTGATCCGCCAATCGTGCCCGGCAAGTGCGCTGCATGACGTGGAATGACGTGGCGATCAGTGCATTGCCGCCAAACGCAAAGATCACCCCGGTGGTGTGCACGGGGCGCAAGCGGCCATAGCCCGACCACGCCTGTCCGAAAGTTGCGTCAGGCCAGACCATCAGCGCCGCGACCCACAGCCCCACCGACATTGCGAATACGCCCCAACCCATCGCCAAAAGGATGCCGATCTTGGTCGGGTCGTCGTAATAGCGCTGCAACCGGGCCGGGTCGGGGGGACCTTCTTCAAGCACGCCACCGACGGCGAAGACAAGCCCAAGTCCCAAAGCAAGTGCCATGAACCCATGCACCGCAATCGGGTCATGTCCGCCAAGCGCTGCCATCGTCAGCCCGACAAGCGACAGGCAAACCGCCAGCAGCAGCCCCATCCGACGTTCCGCCAGCGTCAACGTCGCAATCATGGCCGAATCCTTCGGTTAAAAATTCTTATACCACAAATAGATGTTTCCAAACCGACGAATGCTGTCCGTGTCGAAGTCACCTGAATGGTCATGCGGGTACGGCTTTCCGGGTGCCCGCATCGTCCATTTGCGGCAGGGCGATATCGGCGAGGGTCGATTTGTCCAGGCTGGTCAGGAACGCCGCCTCTGCCACGCGCAGGCGCGCTTTTAGGCGGCAGCGCCCGACGAGGGCGCATTTGCCCCCCGAAGAAACAAAACACTCCACCAACGGTTGCCCTGCTTCCAGCGCGCGGACGATGTCGCCCAGCAGGATATTCTCTGCGGGTTGGGCAAGGATCGCACCACCCCGACCGCCACGTCGGGTGGTAATGATACCAGCCTGGGCCAAGTTCGCCATGATCTTGGCCAGATGGTTTCGCGACAAGGACAGTTCGGTCGACAGATCTGCTGTAGAGAATGCACGGTTGGGGTCGGATGCCATGCGCATCAGCGCCCGCAACCCGAAATCGGTGAAAGAGGTAAGGCGCATCACGATCCCACCTGAATCGGTATTTTAAATACCTATTAGCAAACTGCCACACGCAAAGCAATATCTGAGTTCGGCGTTCCCGCCGCGAATAGGATGACGAGTCGATCAGGGTGACATCAAAGCGGCCACCGTTGTGGCGTTCGCTCCCGATCGGTTGGCCCAAACCCGCGCGGCGACAATCAAGGGCTATTCACCCACCGGCATCATGGAAACAGCATCCGGTCAAAGTCTGAAAAATCCAGAACCTGCAGGCGGCAATAATCCGCAAAGCTGGGGTTCGGGCATGTCGGGCCGATCCCGATGACATCGATGCCCGCCGCATGGGCCGAGATTACCCCGGGCAAAGCGTCCTCAACAGCAAAGGCTTCGAACGGGTTAAGGTCCAGCAGGCGCAGGACTTCCAGATAGGGCAGCGGGTCCGGCTTGCCACGCGGCAGGTCTGCGCCCGACACGATTGTGCCGACACGATCTACCAGCCCAAGCTGAGTCAGCGCCGCGTGAATATGGCGGCGCGGGGATGACGAGCAGACGGCAATGGCAAGCCCCGCTTCGGCAAGCCGGTTCACGGACTGCGCGGCCCCTGGGATGGGTTGACGCAAAAGTGGCAGCAGGACATCCGCCTCGGCGCCGATCTTGTTGGCAAGGTCTGAGCGGTGGGCGTCGGTCAGGTCATGTCCCAGCACCTCGGTCAAAAAGCCGCGCAGGCCCCGGCCGACGAAGGCGTCGTAGGTCGTTTGCGGAACCTCGACCCCAAGACGGCCCATGACACGACGCTTGGCCGCTTCCCAGGCGGGTTCGCTGTGAACAAGCGTTCCATCCAGATCAAAGATCGCGGCGCGGTATCGGGTCAGCTTCACGCGAGGAATTACCTATGTCTGGTGATCGGCCGGGATCAGCACCGGGCCCGAGGCAGCAAAGGAAATGGTGACGGTGTCGCCCACCCGGAAGGGGGTCACCACATCGTCTAGCACCGCAAAAACCGTGCCGAAGGCGGCGGTCACAGTGTATTCCATCCGGCTGCCCACATAGGTGGCTTTGTCGATCACCGCCGCCACCCCATCGCCCATCCCCGCCACCAGCCGCATCCGCGACGGGCGCACGGCCAATTTTGCCGGGCCTTGGGGCAGGCCCCGTGACGGCAGGCGGTGGGTATAGTCGGCGATCCTGACGGTTGCCAAGTCTGCGTCCAGATCGATGATCTCCACCGGGATCAGGTTCGCCTCGCCAATGAAATCGGCAACGAAGGCATCAGCGGGGGCCTCGTACAAGTCGCGGGGGGTGCCCTTCTGGGCGATTGCGGCGTTGCGCATGACGACGATTTCGTCCGATACCGCCAAGGCCTCTTCTTGATCATGGGTGACGTAGACGACGGTCAGCCCAAGGTTTTGCTGAATCTCGCGGATCTCTTCGCGCACTTGGCGGCGCAGCTTGGCGTCAAGATTTGACAGGGGTTCATCGAACAGCAGCACCTGCGGCTCCAGCACCAGTGCGCGCGCCACGGCCACCCGCTGCTGCTGGCCACCCGACAGTTCCGAAGGCAGCCGGTCACCATAGCCGGTCAGGCCCACAAGTCCCAGCCCGGCCAGCGCCTTTTCCTTGGTTTCAGCCTTGTCAAAGCCCGAAAATTTCAGCCCGTAGCTGACATTTTCCATCACCGTCATGTGCGGGAAAAGGGCGTAGCTTTGAAACACCATCGACACGTCCCGGTCGGTCGCAGGCAGTTTCGTCACGTCCTTGTCGCCAATGAAGATGCGGCCTGTTGTGGCCATTTCCAGCCCCGCGATCATCCGCAAGGTGGTGGTCTTGCCGCAGCCCGACGGCCCCAGCAGGGTGACCAGCGTTCCTGCCTTCACCTCAAGATCAATGTTGTCCACGGCGGTCACCTTCGTGCCATAGACCTTTGACACATTTTCAAACCGGACCGAGGCGGCCTTGGCATTGATACCCGTCATTCAGTGGCCTTCCCCATGGCTTGTGCGTCGGCCGATCTGAGTTCGCCCGACCAGCAATTGCAAAAGGCCCACGGCGGCCAGCATCACAAAGATCAGTGCGGTGGAATAGGCGATGGCCAGACCGTAGTCGTTATTCTCCACCCGACCGATGATGTAACTGGTGGACATGTCGTAGCGGGCCGACACAAGGAAGATCACCGCAGAAATCGCCGTCATCGCGCGCACGAAACTGTAGACAAGTGCCGCCAGAATGGCCGGGCGTAACAAGGGCAGGATCACGGCCCGAAAGGTCTGCCACGAGTTCGCGCCCAGCGTCAGCGAGGATTCGTCCAGCGACTTGTCAAGCTGGCTCATCGAGGCGATGCCCGCCCGCACCCCCACCGGCATGTTGCGGAAGATGAAGCTGATCACAAGGATCAGGCCGGTTCCCGTGATCTCGATCGGGGGCACGTTGAAGGCCAGAATATAGGCCACGCCGATGACCGTGCCGGGAATGGCGAACGAAAGCATTGTCCCGAATTCGAACGCGCGTTTTCCGGCAAAGGTCTGGCGCGTCAAAAGATAGGCGGTGATCAGGCCGATGGCAGCGGTCAGGGGCGCGGCAACCGTCGCGATCATCATCGTGGTCCAGAAACTGTCCCAGGCCGATCCGGTCCAGCGCAGGCCATCCTCGGCCCAGTCGATACGGAAGGCGGTAAGGTAGTGCTTGAAGGTCAGCGTGTCATCAACGCCCCACAATTGCACGACTGATCCATACAGGATCATTCCATAGACAATGATGGTGAAGGCAGACCACAAGGCCACCACGGCATAAACCGGAATGGCCAGCCTGCGCGGCATCGGCGGATGTACCCCTGCGTCGCCCTTGCCGGTAACGGTGGTATAGCTTTTGCGGCCCAGCCAGAAGCGTTGCAGGTAGAAAGCCCCAAGAGTAAAGGCAAGCAAGACAACCGCAAGAATGGCAGCGCGGCTTTGGTCATATTGCGCGCCGACGATGGCGAAGAAGATCTCTGTCGACAGGACGTCGAAATTGCCGCCCAGAACCAGCGGGTTCCCGAAATCGGCCATGCTTTCGATGAAACCCAGAAGAAAGGCATTCGCCAGACCGGGGCGCATCAAGGGCCAGCTGACGGTGCGAAAGGTCTGCCAACGGTTTGCCCGCAGGGTTTGCGCGGCCTCTTCCATGCTGGGGCTGACGCCTTCGACCACGCCGATCAGCACAAGGAATGCGATGGGCGTAAAGGCCAGAACCTGTGCGATCAAAACACCCGGCATCCCGTAGATCCAGCGCGACGGCTCTATCCCCAGTGCTGCCGCGACGCCGGTGGTGACCGTGCCGGACAACCCGAACAAAAGAATGATCGCCAACCCGATCACAAACGGCGGGGTGATGATCGGCAACACGGTCAGTGCCCGCAACAGGCGCTTGTGGCGAAACCCCGACCGCGTCAGGACCAGTGCGAAGGCCAGACCCAAAAGCGTGGTCAGCACCCCCACCACCACCGCCAGCACCAGCGAGTTCCACGCAACCCCACAACGGCCACCCGACAGGCAGCCAATACCCCAGATCCTGCTGTCAAAAAACTTCGGGAAGAAGCCGACCACCGAATATCCGCCGTCGTCGGTCGCAAAGGCAGCCAACAGCATCTTGGCGATGGGAAAGAAGACAAAGATGGTGACGACGGCAATCACCCCCCCGATGGCCGACGTCACAAAGACATCGCCGTTTATGGCACCGCGTGCGGCAACGCCTTGGGTGAACAGAAACAGAAAGGCTGACGCGGTCACCATCGCGCCATAACCCATGCCGAATTGGCGGTCCTCCATTGGGCCGAAAAGGGCGGTCAGCCAATCGGCGTTGAATCCGCGCAACCCGATGCCCATGCCTTGCGCCACCAGCCAGCCAAAACCGAAAGCGCCCGACAGCACCAGCACCCAGGCGAAAAGCGGGTCGCCCTTGTTCCGCCCCAGCACCGCCAACGGCGCCGCCAGCGCAATCAGCATCGGTGCCAGCCACAGCTTTTGTCCCATGCCGATCAGCACGGCGGCGGGGGCGTAGTCATCATCCAGCGGCCAGCCATCCAGCAGCCATTCGAATGACCAGAACCCCTCCACCCCGTACCAGGGCAGAACGCAATAGCCGACCCACCCGGCAATGATCCAGAAGATCAGAACCGGATGGTTCGTCTTTTCAAGGCTGACGGTGCGCAAACGGGTTTACTGCGGCAGGGTCGACACGTCGGTGTCCCACTTGGACAACAGGCGCTTACGTTCATCGCTGGAACCGTACTTCTTGAAGTCGTAGTCGATCAGTTTCAGCGTCGCCAGATCGGGTGCCTTGTCAGATTTCGCCGCACCCACGTTCGACATCACCTGGAAGGCATTGACCTGCAATGCCAGATCCTGTGCCTCTTTGGTCAACGCCCAGTCGTAGAACTGCTTGGCCTCGTCCATGTTGCGCGCACCCTTGATGATCGACATCGACCCGATCTCGTAGCCCGTACCCTCGCACGGGGCGACGGTCACGATCGGAAAGCGTGCCACGGTGGTGGCCACCGCGTCGTGCATGAAGACAATGCCGATCAGCGTCTCGCCCTGACCTGCGGCCTTGATCGGGGCCGAACCGGATTTGGTGTATTGGTTGATGTTGGCATGCAGCCGCTTCATATAGTCAAAGCCGCCCTCTTCCCCGAACATCTGCACCATCGAGGCCAGCGTGGTATAGGCCGTGCCCGAGGAATTCGGGTTCGCCATCTGCACCATGCCCTTGTATTCCGGCTTCGTCAGGTCTTCCCAGCAGGCAGGGGCAGGCAGGCCTGCCTTGGCCAGCATGTCGGAATTGTAGCCGAAACCCAGCGCGCCGGAATAGATGCCGATGGTCTTGTCGCCGGCGCTTTCCGCTTGGGCGATGGCCCAAGGGTGCAACTGGTCGCGCATCGGGCTGACGTAGGGTTCTGTTAGGTCTTCTTCGGCGGCCTGCAGATGGGGGTCGCCCGTACCGCCCCACCAGACGTCGCCCTTGGGGTTGCTTGCTTCGGCCTGAACCTGGGCAAAAGTCTCGCCCGAAGACTTGCGGGTCATCGCCACATCGATTCCGGTCGCCTCTTCAAAGCTTTTCTCCATGATCTGGCACCACTCTTCTTGTGCCGAGCAGTAGAGGTTCAGATCGGCCAGCGCGGCCGTACCGGACAGGGCAGTTGCGGACGCCAAAGCAGCGGCCAGAGCGCGTTTTGTCATGGTGTTCCTCCCAGAACGATATGTCGGGTCATGTGCCACTTGAACGGGGCATCTTCGTTCACGTCTTGATGCTAGCCCCATTACTCCAATTGTGACAATCCGTTTTCGGCCCGGTCACCTATTGCCGCCCCAAGGCAATTCGGGGATGGGGCGCTGAAATTCGTGCTGATCGGCGGAGCGGGCAGTGAAAAAACCGTTTTGCTATTCCGCCGGGCGATCAGGCGACAGCGCATCACCATGGCAACGATCGCACCAGCTGACCAGGCCACATCAGGTCTTTGCGATGGCGGCGGGTATCTCTGATGCGGCAACGCCCAGATACATCTTGATCGCCACTTGCGCGGATCTGTCATGGTCAATCTGCCCCGGCAGGCCATAGACGTGTTCCCGGATGCCCTGATAGAAAATCGCCCCATGCATCAGCCAGACAAGGTCCAATTCTTCGGGCGTGACCGGGGTGTCCGTGGGCAGGCCAAGATTGGCCCGTGCTTCGATGCAGATCGGCACCAGCAGGTTGCTGATCACCCGGTTTATATAGCGCGTGTTGATGTCCAGCCCCTTGAGTCCCGCGAAAAAGAAGATGCGCATCCATGTGCGGTTAAAGATCGTGTGGGCATAATCCCGGTAGAATTCGGTCAGGCGCTGTTGCAGGGGCAGACTGCGGTCAACCAGCCGTATCGTCCAGTCATCTTTCCATTGCGACACATAGACGGCGTTATAAACTTCGTTGATCAAATCTTCTTTCGACGGAAAGTAACGATAGATCAGAGGTTGCGTGATCCCGATGCGCTGGGCAAGCGCGCGGGTGCCGCCGTCGAACCCTTCTTCTGAAAAGAACTCGATTGCGCGCGTCAAAAGCTCTGTCTTGCGGGCTTCGGGTGGCATGCGGACGCTGCGGCGGCCCTTTTCGGTCTGCCCGGCAGATGGATCATCTTGCTGGTCGTCGAACGGGTTTTCCAAGGATTGTCCTGCCATTGTTCCGGCATCAGTCTAGCAGCGCGTTGCTGCGACGTTCAATCCATCAGGCATCCGGTCCCGCTTGGCGCGCAATCAGCGCGCCAGACCTTCTTTTGCTTGCGTGCAGGCGCGTGCGGTGCTTTCTTTATCACATGATAAATATCGGCCCAATGCGCCGAAGTCCAAGTCTGGGAGGATCGCATGGATATCAAGGTGAACCGCGCGGCGATTTACGCCGCTGCAATAGAGCTTTCGAACTGGGGCCGTTGGGGGCCCGATGATCAGATCGGAACGCTGAACCTTGTGACGCCAGATGATGTGGCCGACGCGGCCAAGCTGATCAAGCGGGGCAAGACTTTTGCCCTTGGCCTGCCGCTGACCGAAAAAATCCAGTCGGGTTTGTTCGGGGGGCGCTGGAACCCGATCCACCAGATGTTGGCGACGGGCACTGATGCGGCGGCGGGGGTGCAGGACATCGGCCCCGCCTATCTGCGGTATGCCGATGACGCGATCAACCTGCCGATGCAATGTTCCACCCAGTGGGACGCGCTGGCCCACATCTTTCTGGATGACAAGATGTACAACGGCTATTCCGCGACGCTGGTCGATGTGAAGGGTGCCAAGAAGAACGGCATCGAACACACCAAGGACAAGATGGTCGGGCGCGGCGTTCTGCTGGATGTGGCGCGCTGGAAGGGGCTTGACGCCTTGCCTGACGGCTATGGCATCACCAACGACGATCTTGACGGAACAGCAGCGGCGCAGGGCGTCGAAATTCGCCGGGGCGATTTCGTCATCGTGCGCACGGGCCAGCAAGAAGCCTGCCTGAAACGCGGCGATTGGGCGGGATATGCGGGCGGCGATGCGCCGGGTCTGTCGTTCGAGACTGCCTATTGGATCAGGCAGCACGACATTGCCGCGATCTGCGCCGACACCTGGGGATGCGAAGTGCGCCCGAACGAGACAGACGAGGCGAACCAGCCCTGGCATTGGGTGGTGATCCCCGCCATCGGGATTACGATGGGCGAGATATTCTATCTAAAGGACCTGGCCGAAGACTGTGCGGCGGATGGGGTTTACGAGTTTTTCTTTTGCGCCCCGCCAATGAACCTGCCCGGCGGATGCGGATCACCGATCAACCCGCAGGCAATCAAGTAGCAGATCGGTCCAACAGGGCGGCGGGCACCACCGCCGTCTCTGCCATGATGGTGGCAAGGTTGGGATTAGATCGCCCGTCAGGATTGTCCGTCGCGCCTTTGGCAAAGATATAGCCGCCCAGCCGCTGTGCCGTTTCATAGGCGATGCGGCTGGCGGCGACCCGTTCATCGGAATACCGGGCCAGTGCGTCCGGCACCGGGCCGCCTGCCAAAGCCCGCGCCAACGCCTCGGCGTCGCCTGCGGCTTTGGTCACGCCCATCCCGACATGGGGACGCGCCACGCAGGCGGCATCGCCCGCAAGCGCCACCCGGCCATCGCCAAAGGAGGGCGACAGGTGGTCGTAGATCGGGGTGAAGAACGGGCGCTCCGACCGGGCCAGCACCTGAAGAAACGGGGTTGGCAGGTGGGCACGGGCAAAGTCCTGCATCTGCGCAAGCACCGCCTCCCGCACCAGGGGCGGCGGGATCGTGATCTGATGCCGAAGGCCAGTCGCATCTGTCAGCATGTCGGCCAGATCGTCGGGCGCAACGGGCGAATACCAGACAAAGTTATAGCGACGGTGTCCCGGCCGCAGGTCATTGCCCGGCCCTGCGATCGGATATCCGATGATCTGCGTTCCGTTTGGCAGAAAGAAACCGAACGCGTCAAAGACACGCCTTCGCACCCAATCGGGCAAATCGGCCTCGTGTGCCAGCGCCCGCCAGACCACATAGCCGGAATAGCGGGGTTGCACCGTCGGATGCATCTGCCCGCGCACTGCTGACCGAAAGCCATCGGCACCAACCAGCAGGTCGGCACCCTCTGTCGTGCCATCTTCCAGATGAAGAGTCACCTGATCGTCGTCTTGCACATAGTGCGAAATGGCCTTGTTCAGCCGGTAACTTCCCTCTGGCATAAGCGCCCGAAGCAGGGAATGCACCCGGTCCCACGATGTGACGATCTGGGGCAGGGGCAGCGTTGCCACCCTGTCACCCGTCAGGTCGAATGCGACCCGTGCGGTGACATGCACACCCAGATCATCGGTTGCAGCCCCAGCCAGCCGGATCAATGTGTTCAGCACATCGTGGGTCACGATACCCGCGCCACGCCCCGAAAGTTCGGTCCGGGACCGTTCCAGAACGATTGCTTCCCACCCGGCATGGCGCAACATTGCAGCGCAAAACAGACCCCCGATCGAGCCTCCACAGATCAGGGCGCGCCGGGTCATGCTGTCTCCTGTCGTTTTGTGAACCGGGGTGTAGCCTCGCGTTATTTATCAGTATATAAATAACTGGATGCAAGCGACAAGAAAGCACCGCCATGCCGGATCATCCTAACCCGCCCGATTGGTCCGATGCGCTGCGCGACGAACTGGCTAAGGCTGGGCGCAACGGACAAGTCGGCAGCACACTGGTGAATGAGACGGACCTGTATCGGATCTGGCTGATATCCATCGAACCGGGACAAAGGTTGCAGTTTCACACCCATGTGCTGAACTATTTCTGGGTCGCGACCTCGGCAGGACGGGCGCGGTCGCGCTATGCGGACGGGCGCGTTGCGGAAATGGACTACAGGCCGGGGCAGACACAGCACATGGAATTTGCGGCGGGGGAGGCCATGACGCACGATCTGGAAAACATCGGGAAAACGGTCCTGACGTTCACCACCGTCGAAGACAAGCGAAGTGCCAACCGTCCGTTGCCGCTTCAGACCCTTGCCAGCGCGTGAAACGATCCGCGCTGAAACACCAAGGGCGCAGCGTCACCCCGGCCCAAAGCCACCACTTCGCCCAGCATGATCTCGTGGTCACCGCCGGGATAACGCGCGGCCACACGGCATTCGATATGCGCCAGTGCTCCGGCAATCAGGGGCAGGCCGGTGGTCCCGGTTTCCATGGCGATTCCCGCGAATTTGTCATCCGATGGGCGCGCGAATTGCAGGGCGATATCGCGCTGATCGGACCCGAGCACATTGACTGCGAACAGATCATGTTCGCGGAAATGCACCAGACTGGGCGCCCTGAGCGCAAGGCTCCACAAGATCAGGGGCGGGTCCATCGATACAGTATTGAACGAACTTGCCGTCACACCCAGCCGGAACCCGTCGTTCCGCCCAAGCGTGATCACTGTAACACCGGTCGGAAACGCACCCATCACATCCCTGTACGTGGTGGGATTGCACGGCTGCAAATCAGTCGTCACATGTGCGGCATACGGGTTCAAAGCGTTCATCGGCGGTCCAGATCTGATCGGGTCCAAAGCAGGATAGTTGACATCTGCCTGTCACAACTAACAATAAGAAATCCTCATCGTTATCAGAACTGGTGATACCCCATGAACTTTCGGCAACTGTCGACCTTTGTCGGCATTTACGAGGAAGGGTCGTTCAACAAGGCCGCACTTCGGCTGAACGCGACGCAGTCGGGCCTGTCGATGCAGATCAAGAACCTGGAAGAAGGCCTTGGGTGCGCCCTGTTTGACAGAACCGCCAAGGGGGTGACGCCGACGCTTGCCGGAACAAGATTGTATTCCACCGCCGTCGCCATCTTGCGCCAGCTTGACGGGGCCGAGGCCGATCTGCGCAACCTGTCCGGCACGGTCAGCGGCCGGCTGCGTGTCGGCTTGATGCCGACGTTCACGCGCGGGATGCTGGCCCCTGTCCTGTCGCGCTTTCTGGCAGATTACCCCAACGTCGAAGTCTCTATAGTCGAGGCTTATTCCGCCCTGCTAATCGACAAATTGGCCGAAGGCGACGTCGATTTTGCCATCGTGCCAAAGTCGGCGGATCGTGATGGCATCCGCAGCCGCCATCTGGGGGCCGACCGCGAATTTCTGGTGCGGCGTCCGGGGGGCGCGTTGCCACACCTCGCCCCGGTTCGGCTGGCCGATCTTCCGCCGCTTCATCTGGTTCTGCCGACACCCGGCAATGCGCGGCGCGACCGGCTGGATACGTTCTTTGCCACAAACGGCCTGCCTGTCGCGTCAATCGTCAGCATGGATGCAATGATTGCTACGCTCGAGTTCGTGGCGGACAGCGACTATGCCACGATCTTGCCTGCCACCATCTGCGGCAAGGATATGGATGGCACGGCCCGCTGGCTGCATCCCATCATCAGCCCCGCCTTAAGCGTCAGTTACGCCGTCATCGAGCCTGCAAAAAAGACGCTGTCGCCTGCCGCTACGATCTTTCTGCAGCGGCTTGAGGCTGAATACCTTGACAGCGACCGGGCCTGGCAACGGGTTCTGACCGAAGTTGGTGCGGATGACGGGCATCGGGAAACGTGATAGCCATCATCAGAACTTATCATTTCACCTGAATCCGTAAACCGTCCTACCGTCCCCTTCTCTGATCCGATGGGGGCTTCTTGATGCAGTTGGGCTTTTTCACCATGCCAATTCATCCTTTGGGAAAGGATTGGCGGCAATGCCTGCGCGAAGACCAAGAGGCGTTCCTGCTGGCCGATGAACTTGGCTTTGCCGAAGGATACGCCGGGGAACACGTCACCGATCTGGCCGAAAATATCACGTCCTGCGTCGTGTTTCTTGCGTCGCTGGCGGGCAAGGTCAAGAATATGCGCCTTGGCACCGGAACGGTGAACCTGCCCAACTGCCACCCGGCCCATGTGGCCGGTCAGATCGCGATGCTGGATCATTTGCTGGACGGCAAGTTCAACTTTGGCATCAGCCCAGGAGGTCTTTTGTCGGATGCCGAGATTTTCGGAAATCTCGATGCAGACCGCAACGCGATGTTTCTTGAATCCATCGACATGATCCTTGCCCTGTGGACTCAGGAAGCGCCGTACAATCTGAAGGGCAAGTTCTGGAACATTTCGACCGAACGCACGCTGATGGCGGAAATCGGTCAGGGCCGGGTCAGAAAACCCCTTCAACGGCCACATCCGCCGATTGTGGTGACGGCAGTGGCACCGTTTTCAAAGGGCGTGACTGCCGCTGCGGCACGGGGATGGGACCCGATTTCGGCCAACTTTCTGATGCCGAAATGGGTGGCGACCCACCGGGGCAGCTATGAACAGGGCTGTGTGCAAGGCGGCCGCCCTGTTGATCTGGGCAACTGGCGTGTGGCGAAAAGCATCTTTGTCGCGGACGATATGGAAACCGCGCGCGCCTATGCGCTGGGGCCGGACAGTCCTTATGTGTTCTATTACAAATCGCTGGTGACCAAACTGAAAAAGAACGGCCGGTCGAACCTGTTCAAGGACGACCCCGATATGGCGGACGACGACGTGACGCTGGATTACGTGCTTGACCGGCTGGTGATCTGGGGCACGCCGGACAAGGTCGCCGACGACATTCTGGCATTTCGGGAAGAGGTCGGCCCCTTCGGATCATTGGTCTATGCGGGGCATGACTGGGCCGATGTCTCCTTGGCGCGGCGGTCCAAAGTCCTGATGGCCGAACAGGTTCTGCCACGGATCAATGCCGCGATCGGCAGCGCAAAGGCCGCTGAATGACGCGGGTGCGCGTCCCATCTGGCGGGATCACGCTGTCGGCCAAAGTGGACGGTGCAGAGGGCAAACCCTGGCTGATCCTGACCAACTCGTTGGCGGCCGATCTGACGATGTGGGACGATCAGATCGGATTGCTGACGCAGACGCACCGCGTGATCCGTTTCGACACCCGCGGGCATGGCGACAGCGATGCGCCCGCCGGTGCGTATGATTTCCCGATGCTGGTGGCCGATATGGTGGCCGTGCTGGATCATTTCGGCGCGGGACCGACCGATGTGATGGGGCTTTCGCTGGGCGGAATGACGGCGCTTGGCCTTGGGTTGACGCATCCGGGCAGGGTCAGGCGTCTGGTGGTGTGCGATGCCCGCGCCGATGCCCCTGCCGCCTTTATCAGCAGCTGGGATGACAGGATTGCAGCAATCACCGCAAACGGAATGCAGGCGATTGTGACCGGCACGCTGTCGCGCTGGTTTACCCCGTCCTGTCCGCAACGCGTTAGGGACCGTGCCGCGGCGATGATCCTGGCAACGCCGCCCGCTGGCTATATCGGGTGCGCACATGCCCTGAAGGCGCTGGATTACCTGAAGGATCTGCCCCGGTTACAGGCACCTGTCCTCTACATCTGCGGGGCCGACGACATGGGGGCGCCGAAAGAGGCGATGTCCGCGATGGCTGCCGCCACGCCACGGGCCCGCCTGACCGTCCTGCCGGGGCTGGCGCATGTCCCCAACATGGAAAACCCGGCCGTCTTTGGCGCAGCGCTGTCAGACTGGCTTGGGGCCACGCCATGACCAGCGCCTTGCGTGTCGGCATCATCGGTTTGGGCGTGATGGGTATCGCCTATGCCCGCAACCTGCGCCGGGCTGAATTTGCGGTGTCTGGCTATGACCCGGCACCTGGGGCGATGGATGCGTTGACGGAGTGCGGTGGCACAGCGCTGGGCGATCCTGCTGCCGTCGTCGCCGCATCGGACGTGATCCTGCTGGCCTTGCCGTCGGTTGCCGCGTTGGAAAACTGTATCTTGCAGATGCTGTCGGCGCTGGGGTCCGGGCAAATCCTTGCGGAAATGAGCACGTTGCCGCTGGACGCGAAAGATGATGCACGCAAGGCTGTGTCGCAGACAGGGGCCACACTTTTGGACTGTCCGGTTTCGGGCACCGGCGCGCAGGCGGCAAAGGGCGATCTTGTGGTCTTTGCCAGTGGCGATGCGGATGCAATCGAACGCATCCGCCCGGTTTTTGCCGGTCTTGCCCGTGATATTCGGCAGGTCGGCCCCTTTGGCGCAGGGATGAAGATGAAATACGTGGCCAACCTGCTGGTCAGCATTCACAATCTTGCCAGCGCCGAGGCCCTGCTTCTGGCGGAAAGGTCGGGCCTTGATCTGCAGATGGTCTATGAGGCGATCAGTTCAGGTGCCGGCACGTCGCGCATGTTCGAGGTGCGCGCCCCGCTGATGATCGAAGGACGATACGAGCCCGCCACCATGAGCATGGGGTTGTACCAAAAGGATCTTGCCCTGATCATGGACCACGCCCGCGATGTGGATTGTCCGGTGCCCCTGATGGCGGCCACGCTGCCGTTCTATAGTGCAGCGATGGCACAAGGCCGCGCGCGCGAAGATACGGCGGCGCTTTTTGCCGTGTTGCAGCAGATGACAGCAAAGGCCACAACATGACCGCTTTGACACTTGCCATAGCCGACCAGATTGCCACCGCCACCTTGGAAAATGGCCGGGCACGTGGTGCCCAACCCTTGACCGTTGCCGTTCTGGATGCCGGGGGCCATGTCGTCGTGATGAAGCGCGAGGATGGGTCGGGCATCCTGCGGTGCGAGATTGCGCAGGGCAAGGCGTGGGGTGCTCTGGGCATGGGACTGCCAAGCCGGACGTTGAACGAACGCGCGGCCGGGAACCCCAACTTTTTTACGGCCCTTGCCGCAGCCTCGGGCGGGCGCATGATCCCCAATCCGGGCGGGGTCTTGTTGCGCGACGAAGCTGGCCGGATCGTGGGCGCTGTCGGTGTCAGCGGCGATACCGCCGATATGGACGAGGAATGTGCTGTCGAGGCCATTCGCCAAACGCCTTTGACCCCCGACTTCGGGCGCGGATAGGGGCAAAGCGCAATGCCCGACAGAACTACCACGGCCCACAGGACGAAGGATGAAAGAATGCTGAACGTCGCTATTGTGGGTCTTGGGTGGTGGGGTAAGACGATCACCGACCGGATGACCAAATCAGACGAAATGCGGATCACCCGCGCGGTCGATCTGTTTCCCGAAAACCATGCGGCCTATACTGAAAAATATGGCGTCCCGGTCTGTGCCGACTATGCCGATGTCCTGAGTGACCCGTCGATTGATGCGGTCATCCTGACCACACCCAACAGCCTGCACACAGCACAAGTCGCCGCCGCCGCCAAGGCGGGCAAGCATGTGTTCTGCGAAAAGCCGCTTGCCCTGAACCGGGCCGAGGCCGCTGCATCGGTCGCGATTTGCGCTGCGCATGGTGTGCAGTTGGGCATGGGTCACGAACGCCGGTTCGAACTGGCGATGGTCGAGATTGAGCGCATGGTCCGCGACGGCGAACTTGGCACGATCATGCATGCGGAATCGAACTTCAGCCACGACAAGCTGATCAATGTGCCGGTCACCGATTGGCGAAGGTCTGCCACCGAAAGCCCGGCCGCAGGCTATACCGCGATGGGGATCCATCTGTCGGACGCCTATATCAACCTGTTCGGGCCTGTGGCCGAGGTCCACGCGATGACGGCGAAGCGCGTGCTGGACGGAGACAACGGCGATGTCGTGTCGGTCCTTCTGCGCCACGAAAGCGGACTGACCAGCTATCTGAACGCGATCCTGTATACGCCGCTTTATCTGCGGTTCTGCGTCTTCGGCACCCACGCCTGGGCCGAATACCGCAACGACACACACCCCGACACGCCCGGCCCCGCCACGCTGACCATTCAGGTCACCGGACAGCCTGCGCGTGTCATCCATTACGACTGGACAGATTCGGTCCGCGCCAACCTTGACCTCTTCGCCAAGGCCGCACAGGGGCGCGCCACCTATTCTTTCACCGACGAGCAGAAGATCGGCAACATTGCGGTTCTTGAGGCAATCGTCCGGTCCGTCGCCGAAGGCGGCCCGGTGCGTCTTGATACGTTGAAACACGCCTAAAGGGCAGGGACCGGACAGAACATGTTGACGGACGATGTGACCTTTGCCATGGTTTCTGAAATATCAGAGGGTGGAAAAGTTGTGAGTCTGGTTCGTAACAAGATTTTCGATATGGTCCGCGGTGAAATCTTGTCCTGTACCCTGATGCCGGGTGAGGAACTGCGCGAGGGAGAGCTTGCCAAGCGCTATGGCGTGTCAAAATCGCCCGTGCGGGACGCAATGCAAAAGCTTGAATTCGAAGGGCTGGTCGAGATCGAGCCGCGCCGTGGTCACCGGGTCAAGCCGATCTCTGTCTCGGACGCCGAAGACATCCTGGAACTTCGCGTCATTCTGGAAACAGGGGTGGTACGCAAGATTATCAGCTCTGCCAGCGACGATATCGTGGCGGGTCTGGACCGGTTTCGCAGTGCAGATATCGGCTCTATCCCGGGTTTTGCGGCTTACAATCGGGAATTTCACCACGCGCTGAGTGTGATGTCCGGAAACAACCGACTTGCCGAAGAAACCCGCCGTGTGATGGAAATCTATGACCGTCTGTGTGTGGTGTCCTTGCGTGAACAGCGGGGCGAGGGTGGTTTTGCCGAACCGCTGGCGGACCATATCGCCATCATCGATGCCATTCAGGCGCGAAACGCGGCACTTGCGGCACGGGTTGTGGCCAAACACGTCGGCAAATCGCGCGCTGCGATCATGCGCGGATTGGGGCGGCGTCCGATTGTCGAATGATCCGGGAAACTCATGGCAGGTCTATATGCTGTTTTGGACATCTGAAATATCAACAAGACTGTCAACAGGCAGGTTCGTGACAAGGATGATAGCGAAATGAACACCCTGCGCGCCTCTGGTGCGGACATGAACCCGGACCGGATGCCCGAGCGTCAAGCGCCGGTCGTGATCAAAGGGCAAGGCGTTGGCAAGACCTTTGGCAACGGGGCGGTCGTGGCCCTTGAAGGGGCAAGCTTTGAAATCAGGCAAGGGTCCTTCGTGTCGCTTGTCGGGCCGTCCGGCTGCGGGAAATCCACGCTGCTGCGGCTGATCGCGGGCTTGATCGACCGGACATCGGGCAACCTTACCGTGCACGACAAGCCGGTGGCAGGCCCGCATACCGATGTCGGAATGATGTTCCAGCGGGCGACCTTGCTTGACTGGCGCACCTCGATGGAAAACGTGCTTTTGCCGACCGAGGTGGTGCGCACACCGACAAAGGCCGACAAGGACCGTGCTGCCGAATTGCTGCGCCTTGTCGGATTGAAGGATTTTCTGTTCGCCTTCCCCAGTCAGTTGTCCGGCGGCATGCAGCAGCGCGTGGCGCTGGCGCGGTTGTTGCAGACTGGCGCCGACATCCTGCTGCTGGATGAACCCTTTGGCGCGCTGGACGAATTCACGCGTGAACGGCTGAACATCGAACTGATGCGCATCGTCGCCGAAGTCCGCGCGACGACACTTTTCGTGACCCACAACATTGCCGAAGCAATCTTTCTTGCGGATCAGGTCTTTGTGATGACGCCCCGACCCGGTCGCATCGTCGAGATTGTCGATGTCCCGTTCGAGCGGCCGCGTCCGCTGTCGATCCAGACATCGCCCGAATTCAACGCGCTGGTGGCAAAAGTGCGCGATATTCTGGGGGACGATCACTGATGTCCTTGCAGCAAAGCACAGTGCAGGGAATGCCGTCGGTCGTTGCCGGGATGTCCCTGCGACGGCGACGCATTCTGATCCACGCGACGATCTTCATCGTGCTGCTGGTCTTGTGGGAAACGGGGTCCCGCATGGGTTGGCTTGACCCGCTTTTCTATCCGCGGCCATCGGCAATCCTGACCTCGTTCTGGGTGCTTTTCTTCGGCAGCGGTCACATCTGGTATCACCTGTATGTGACGCTTGGACTTGTCCTGATGGGCTGGATCGGAGGGTCTTTGCTGGGCGTCGGACTGGGGGCGCTGGTCGGCTTCAACCCGTTGGTGCGCCGGTTTCTAAAGCCCTACGTGATCGTGCTGGAAGCGACACCCCGGATCGCCGTGGCCCCATTGTTGATCGCCGCGTTGGGATTTGGCGCAACGTCCAAGATCGCGATCATCGTCCTTGTCTGCTTCTTTGCCCCGTTCATCAACACGCTGTCGGGCGTGGTGAACGTAGACCCGAGCCGGATGGAACTGTTCCGGTCCTTGCGCGCAACCAAGATGCAGGTCTTGCGCAAACTGGTGCTGCCGGATGCCATTCCGGTGATCATGGCGGGCGAACGTCTTGCGATGACAGCCGCGCTGTCGGGTGCGCTGGTTGCCGAATTCATTCAACGCGACAAGGGGATCGGGTCGCTGATCCTGACCTATACGCGCAACCTGAACATGGCGTCCGCCTTCGCCTGCATCTTTACGCTGACCATCATCGGCTTCCTGATCTTCAAGGGCATGGAATTGGCCGATCACCGCATCGCCTATTGGAAGAACGAAGCCGGGATGAAGCGGATCGGCGACAGGCGTAGGCGCGCGATGACAGAACAGGGCAGGGGGTAGGACCATGAGAAAACCATCGTCTTACCAGATCGAAATCGCCCTTATCCGGTTTGCGCCGCATCTCTTGCTGTTTCTGGCGTTGCTGGCCCTGTGGGAGATCGCGGTTTTGACCGGGTTCATCACCTCGATCATCATCCCGCGTCCCAGCGCCATTATCGGTGCCATCGTCGAACTTTATGTGACCAAGGGAACCATCTACAGCCATTTCTTCATCACCCTGACCGAGGCGGTCGTGGGCTTTGCCATCGGGGCGATTGTGGCCGTGACACTGGCAGTTTGGTCGTCCCTGTCCGAGGGGTTCAAACGCTATGTTTCGCCCTACGCGATCGTGCTGAACGTGACACCCGGCATTGCGCTGACACCCATCATCATCGCGTGGTTCGGGTATGGCATGGGGTCAAAGATCGCACTTGCCGCTGTGATCTGCTTTTTTCCGATCTTCGTGAACACACTGACGGGTCTTCTCCATCGTGATGAGGACCGCGAAGAACTGTTCCGCTCGGTCGGTGCCACCAAGTACCAGATATTCCTGAAGCTGCGGGTGCCAGCGGCACTGCCGCTGCTGTTTGCCGGCTTCAAGATCGGGCTGACAACCGCGTTGATCGGGGCGGTGGTTGCCGAATTCGCGCAGGCAACATCCGGTGTGGGCGTGCTGATGAGCCGCTTTTCGTTCCAGCTCAATATGGCGGCCTCGCTGGCGACACTGCTCAGCATGACGGTCATTGGGCTGTTGCTGTTTTACGCGATGGAAATTCTCGATGACCGGATCGTGTTCTGGCGGAGAGATACGCGCATGGCGACCGTGTCGCGCGCGCGGGCCCGGGCCTGGCTGGCAAAATCGGGCGAATGACGACATCGAAAACTGTTCAGGGAGGACAAGAAAAATGACGATGTTCAAGGCGATGCTGCTGTCGACTGCTCTGGCCATCACCGCGATCCCGGGTGCTGGGGTTGCGCAGGATGTTACCACCGTCAACATGATTAACCCGCTGCCGCGGTCGACCAACTTCTTTCCGCTCGTTGTCGGTGAGGCGCTGGGATACTTTGCCGCCGAAGGCGTCGAGGTGAACTTGCTGCCATCCGACACGTCGATCCCCTATGTCGCGTTCATCCAGAACGGACAGGCGGATCTGGCGATGCTTGACCCGGTCGAAACGATCAACGCGATCAATGCCGGCGCACCGATCAACACTGTCTACGAAGTCATGCAGAACGCCCCCGAAGGGATCGGCATCCCGGAATCGAGCACGGTGACCTCGGTCGCAGAGCTGGTGGGCACGACGGTTGGTTTGGTGTCCGACCGTGACCGGGCCTTTCTACAGGCTGCTCTTGATACGGTGGGTGTGTCGATCGACGATGTGCAGACCGTCGTCTTGGGTGAAAGCGGCCCAACACTGGCCGCGGCCCTGCGTGATGGCACGGTGTCGGCCATTTCCGGCGCAGCGCCTGACTGGATCAACCTGATCGCGAACGGCATTCCGGTCAAACTGATCACCCCCGAAGAACTGCTGGCAAGCCCCGCCAACACCTTTGCCGCCAATACCGAAACGCTTGAGGAAAAGCGCGCCGCGATGGAAGGTTTCCTGCGGGCCTGGTCAAAGGGCATGTATGTCGCAAAGGTCAACCCGGAAGCGGTCGCCCAGATGCTGCGCAAGGGTGTGCCCGCCGAGTGGGAAAATGAAGAAGCGGGGCAGATGTTCCTTGATATGTCGATCGGCATGAACCTGTCGACGACCGAACGGCTGGGCGATCTGCAAACCGACGTCTGGACCAAGTTGCAGCCGCGTCTGCTGTCGTCAGGTGCGATTACGGCCGAGGTCGATGTCACCAAGTTCCTGAACGACACCTACATCGCTGCGGCCAACGATTTCGACCGCGCCGCGGTCGAGGCTGACGCTGCCGCCTGGCTTGCGGCAAACCAGTAACACTTTTGCGGCGCGGCCCGAAAAGGCTGCGCCGCCTTCGTCCAAACCCGAAGCGTTGCTGCCTGCGATCCGTCAGGTGACGTTACCTTCTGCCATTTGCATATCAGGGAAATACTGATGGACCACACAATCATCGACACCATTGACCGCGGCGACAGTCACAACCGCTATGGCCCGACTGCCGCGCGCGCTCGGCCGGATACGAAGAAACGCCTGACCACGCCGACCGTAGATATTCATGCCCATGTCGGTGTGCCCGAAGCGGCGGCTTACGTCGCGCCGCATCTGGTGATGACGGACATCGCGATGGTGCGCCATGCCAACGCCGACACCAAAGCCGTGAACATGGGGCAGGACGCCGACCGCAAGGTGGCGATGGTCGACATGGACGACCGTTTGCGTGTGCTGGATGCGATGGGCATCGATTTTCAGGTCGTCGCCCCACCGCCTTTCCAGTGCTACTACTCGATTCCCCTTGAACACGCCGTCAAGGCAAGCCGGATGGTCAATGACGGCATGGCGGCCTTTGTCGCGAAAAAGCCCGACCGGTTCGCAGCACTTGGCACCGTGCCGCTGCAAGATGCTGCCGAGGCCGTGAAAGAACTCGATTACTGTATGTCGCTGGGCTTCAAGGGTGTGGAGGTGTTGACCAACGTGCATGGGGCGGAACTTGCCGCGCCGCAGTTTGCCCCGTTCTGGAAACGGGCCGAGGAACATGGTGCGCTGGTGATGATCCATCCCAATGGCTTTACTCATGGGGACCGGTTCCACGACTATTACTTCTCCAACATCATCGGCAACCCGCTGGAAACCACCATCGCGCTGCATCACCTGATCTTTTCCGGCACGTTGGAGCGGATGCCCGACCTCAAGATCCTTGCCGTTCACGGGGGGGGCTATCTGCCCGCCTATTCGGGCCGGATCGACCATGCCTGGGGGGCGCGGCGCGACAGCCACGCGAACCTGCCGCATCCGCCGACGCATTACTTGCGCAAGATCTATTTCGACAACGTGGTCTTCACGCCGCACCAGTTGGAATATCTGGTCAAGGTCTATGGCGCGGATCACATCGTGATGGGCACCGACTACCCTTATGACATGTGCGACTACGACCCTGTCGAACATGTCATCAGCGCGGGTCTGTCGCCCGAAGATACCGCCAAGGTCGCAGGCGGCACTGCCCGTCGGCTTTTGGGCCTTGATTGACGGCATGCAAATCCGTCGTTGAAAGACACTTGGTGGGTGTCTGCCGCAAGGTGGACGGGGGGCAGCGCCCCCCGTTCCCCCGCCGATCAAAAGGAGCATCAGCCCATGCGGATGAGTGACCGCGCGCCCTATCACGCCTTTCCCGACCGGCCCCGGCTGCATCTGCCGGACGATGCCCGCGTGGCGGTCTGGTTCATCGTCAATGTCGAGGAATGGGCCATCGAACGCCCGATGCCGCGCAATGTGCTGACGCCGCCGATGGGCACCCCGCTGATGCCCGATCTTCCGAACTGGGCTTGGCACGAATATGGTATGCGCGTCGGCTTTTGGCGCGTGCTTGGGGCGTTGGAAAAGCGCGGTCTGAAGGCCACGATGGCGCTGAACGGCAACATCGTGAACAGCTATCCCCGCATCGCCGAAGCCGCACTTGCCGCGGATTGGGAGTTTATGGGCCACGGGTTCGTTCAGCGGCCAATGCATCAACTCGATGATCAGCGCGCGGCCATCGACGCGACCGTTGCCGCGATCAAGGGTTTCACCGGCAAAGGCCCGGTCGGTTGGGAAAGCCCCGGCCTGACCGAGACAGACTCCACGCTGGATCATTTGCGCGGGGCTGGCATCGAATATGTGGCGAACTGGCCAATCGACGACTTGCCGTCGGTCCTGCACACAAAGCATGGGGACATGCTGCAAGTGCCCTACACGCTGGAAACCAACGATATCGTCGTTCACGCAGTGCAGCATTTGCCATCAGACGCCTTCATGCGCCGCTGCATCGACCAGTTCGACCGTCTGTATCAGGACGGTGAGACCAATGCCCGCGTGATGGCCATCAGCCTGCATCCCTATCTGACGGGTGTGCCCCACCGCATCGGGTACTTTGAAAAGGCGCTGGACCACATTCTTGCCCATGACAAGGTTGCATGGATGAAGGGCTGTGAAATCGCGGATTGGTATCGGGGTGCAACAGCCTCAGGCGCGTGACAAAAGCAGGCCAGCCATCACCAGCACAAGACCGCCAACCCGTTGCCAGGTGATTGCCTGCACTGGCAGGCCAAAGGCACCAAAGCGGTCCAGGATCATCGCCATCGCAAGCTGTCCGAAGATCACGGCGGCGGCGGCTGTCAGTGCCCCTGTCAGCGGCACAAACAGGATCAGCGCCGTAATGTAGAAGGCCCCCATCGCCCCGCCAATCCATGCCCACATCGGGGTCTGGCCACCAAAGCCGGTCGCGGGCCAAGCGCCCCGAACCGCGCAAACGACTGCCATCACCAGAAATCCGACCAGAAAGCTTGCGCAGGCAGCGATGGTTGGGTCGCCCAGCCCGCGCGCCAGCGCCGCATTGATCGGGGTCTGCACTGACAACAGTGCCCCCGCCGATATCAGTGCGGCAAATACCAGCAAAAGGGGCGGTGCGGCGTTCATTCCACGGTAACGCGGGCACGGTCGATAGAGGACACCGCCACCGCACCAAACACCGATGCGCCATGGATCATCTGGTCATGTGTGATCGGGAAAGGCGCATCGCCGCGTACGGCGGCGGCAAAGGCAGAAAGCTCGGCTGCAACAGTGTCGAACCCGGGCACGGCCGATGTCTCGACCGGTTTGGCTGTGGCATGGCCCGACAACGGGGCATCCGGCGTGGGGGCAAAGCTGAACTGATCCAGCCCTTGCCCCCGGATTTCGGCCACGCCCTTTGACCCATAGACACAGAACCGATAGGTCGGTGCCGTGGCCGACATGCAAGAGACATAGCCTGTCGGCCCGTCCCGGAAGGCCAGCAGGATCGACGTCGTATCCTGCGCCCCTGAAGCGACGGCCCGATGCAGGCTTTGGCAGGTTACGTCGGCAATCGGCCCAACGATGTCGATCATGCTGTCGATCATATGTATGCCCATGCCGGCCATCCCGCCCGCAGGCGACTGCCGGGGATCAACGCGCCAACTGTCGGGTTTCAGGAACAGACCATTGGGCGCGGTCATCGTTCCCTCGACGTGCAGGATGGTGCCCAGATCGCCCGCCTGCACCCGTGTGCGCAGCATTGCCATATGCGGGTGGAAACGGCGGTTGTGGCCAAGGCCGATCATCACGCCTGCATCCTTCACCGCCGCAATGGCGCGTTCGGCGCTGGCTTTGTTCAGGGTGAAGGGCTTTTCGATGAAGATATGTTTGCCTGCCTTGGCGGCGGCGATCACATGCGCCTCGTGATCCAGATGCGGTGTCGCAAGAATGACCGCCTGAACGTCGGGGTCGGCCAGCACATCCGAAAGTGAATCCTTCAGCGTGAAACCCTGTTCCGCCGCGAAGTCCTCGGCCAGGGCGCGCCGTCCGGTTGCCCCGGTGACGACCTGAATTTCGCCTTTGCCCTGAACGGCCCGGACAAGCGTCTTGCCCCACCAGCCCAGCCCCACGATTGCGGCGTTCAGCATCTGATCTTTTCCTTCTGTCGGGCTGTTCTACGGATCATACAAACGGGTCAGCTGCGCCTGTGGGCAGCGGCACCTCGAACGCGTTGATGGTCATGGAAATAAGCGTGTAATAGCCAAGGATGCCTACCAGCTCCACCACGCCGGTTTCGCCCAACACCGCCACAGCCCGTGCATAGGTGGCGGGCTTCACCTGATGGTCGCGGTGCAGTTCGATGGCAAAGGCGTGAACCGCCGCCTCATCCTCCTGCGCGAAATGGGGCGGTTCACCGACCCGGATCGCCTCGGCCACTGATGGCGTCACGCCAGCCTTGATCGCGATGGGCGCATGCACGGCCCATTCGAAGCCTGCTTTCCAAAACGCACCGGTGACAAGGATCGCCAGTTCCGACAGGCGCGGCGGAAGTGACGTTTTATAACGGCAAAACGCCCCCAACTGCTGCGCCGTATCGGCAAGCCCCGGACTGGTCAGCCAGACCCGCAACGGTCCTTCGACGATGCCGCGCGGCCCCGACAGGATCGCATCGTGAATCCGCTTTTGGTCAGGGGTCAGCGTTGCAGGATTCAGGTCGGCCAGTCGGGGCATTCGCAGTTTCCTTATCGGTCGATAAATAATATGGCGTAGGCGGTCCCTGTCAACACGGGCACCACCCCTTCATTCGAGCAGAAGCAGGATGAACCGGACGCTGACCAGCAACAGGAACACCCCGAACGCCATTTCCAGGTTGCGCCGCGACAGACGGTGCGCCAGCCGGACGCCCATCCCGGTGGTCAAAAGCGTGGTCGGCACGATCAGTGCGAACCCCAGCATTGATACAAAGCCAAGCGACCCGATCGGCAGTCCCGCCTTGCCCCATCCCGCCAGAATGTAACCGATGGCACCGGGGATCGAAATCAGAACTCCGACCGCCGCAGAGGTGGCCACGGCCTGATGGATCGGGCGACCGTGCAGGGTCATGATCAGGTTTGATATCGCCCCGCCGCCGATGCCCATCAGGGCCGAAAACAGACCGACAAGCACGCCATAGATGCGCAAGCCCACTCCCTTGGGCAGGTCATCCGCCACGCGCCAGCTTGCCTTGCCGAACAACAGTTTGATGGCGTTGGTCGTCGCCACCACCACAAAGACCAACTGGAACACCCAAGGTTCGGCAAAGCGGGCCATGACTGCCCCTGCGCTGACGCCCAGCAGCACCGGCAAGGCCCATGCCCGGACAATTCCCATATCCACAGCACCTTTGGCGTAATGCCCCCGTGCCGATTTGATGGACGTGGGTATGATGATGGCCAGCGACGTGCCGACGGCCATCGGCATCGCGATGGCATCTTCGACGCCGATCAGTCCGAACGAAAAGAACAGGATCGGCACCGATATTGCCCCGCCGCCCACGCCGAATATCCCGGCGAGTATCCCCGTCGCCGCCCCTGCGACCGCCAGCATTCCGGCAATTGCCATCAGCGTACCAATATCCAATCCGTTCAGCATCGCGTGGCCTTTCTGTGTCGGGGCGTGTCAGGGCATCTGGCCACGGACCGGCGCGTCATTCAATGGTGCCCATGGCGCGCAGGATGCGTTCCGGCGTCATCGGCATCTGGCTGATCTGCGCACCAAAGGGACGCAGCGCATCGTTGACCGCGTTCAACACGGCACCCGGCGCGCCCGTGGTGCCCGCCTCGCCCGCGCCCTTTGCCCCAAGGACGGAAGTGCGGGTTGGCGTCACGATATGGGCAATGGTGATATCGGGCATCTCGCCCGCCATCGGCACAAGGTAATCCGCCAGCGTCGCATTCAGCAACTGACCCTCGGCATCGTAGTGGCATTCCTCGAACAGCGCGCCGCCAAGACCCTGCACCACGCCCCCCCGGATCTGTTCATCAACCAGTTGCGGGTTCAGGATCGTGCCCACATCCTCGACCACCCAATGCCCCAGCAGTTTGATCATGCCGGTATCGGGGTCGATCTCGACGTAAGACGCCATCGCGCCGTTAGAAAACACGAACGGCATCCCTTCAACCCTGAAATGCCGGGTGGCGATCAGTTCCGTCGGCAGGCCGGGGGGCAGTTCGTTCCCCCGGTAATAGACCATCTGCGCCAATGCCTGCAGGCTGATCCGGGTTTGCCCCGCCGCATCGACCACAGTGCCGTCGGCAAGATCAAGCTGTGTCGGGTCGCATTGCAGAATGGCCCCCGCGATACCGGTGATCTGCTCTTTCAGCGCCAGCGACGCCCGCAGCATCGCCTCGCCGCCGATGCCAGCCCCGCGTGACGCCCATGTTCCCCCGCCGTAAGGCACGGTCGCCGTGTCGCCGGTCGTCACGGTGATCCGTGATGGGTCGACACCAAGCGCATCGGCGGCGATCTGGGCCAGAATCGTTTCGGTGCCCTGACCCTGTTCAGTGACCGAGTTCGAGATGTGGATCGCCCCCGACGCATCCAGCCGCGCGGTGGCACCATCCTGAGCGGCCACTGGTGCACCGCCCACGCCATAGAACATCGGGCTGGGATTGGTGATCTCGACCATGCTGGCAAGCCCGATGCCGCGATGGATGCCGCGCGCCCGGAATGCCGCTTGTTCCGCGCGCAGGGCTTGATAGTCCATCAGGTCCAAAAGCCGCGCCAGACTGGCCTGATGCGAAAGATCGGCGAACAAGACGCCTTGCGGGGATTTCACCGGATAGGCGTCATCCGGGATCAGGTTGATCGCGCGCAGATCGGCCGGGTCACGACCCGACGCTGCGGCAAGATCGTCCATCAGCCCCTCCATCACCGCCATGGCGATGGGATGGCCGACGCCCCGGTATTGGCATGTCGGCACCTTGGTCTGGAACACGACCCGCAACCGCCCGCGATAGGCTGGTATCAGGTAGGGCGCGCCGGTCAGGTTCAGCACCTGATTGCCCTCGATCGCCGAAGACCGGGGATACACCGAATAGGGGCCGATGCCGGTGATATCGTCAATATCTACCGCCAGCAGCTTGCCGTTTGCGTCAATGGCGGCACGGGCCGACACACGATGGTCACGGGCGTGGATGTCGGACAGAAAGCTTTCATAGCGGTCCGCGGCAAACTGGACCGGACGGCGCAAAAGCATTGCGGCAACTGCGGTGGCTATTTCGTCGCCGTAGGTGTGGATCTTGATCCCGAACGATCCGCCCACATCTTCGGCAATCACGCGCACATGCGATTCCGGCAGGCCCAGGTGTTTGGCAAGCACCGCCTGCATCATATGCGGCACCTGCCCGGAATAGTGCAGGGTCAGGCGGTCTTCGGACCCGTCATAGTCGAACAGGCACACCCGTGGTTCCAAGGTCACCCCAGTGTGGCGGCCAAAGACAAACCGGCGTTCGACCAGATGCGCCGCCCCGGCAAACGCGCCGTCCACATCCCCACTGTCAATCCGACGTTCCCAGCACAGGTTTGTGCCCAAATCTGGATGGATCAACGGGGATGCGGGATCAAGGGCCGCCTCCATGTCGCAGACGGCTGGCAGGGGTTCATAATCCACGACGACCACAGCCGCCGCATCCTCGGCCAACGCCCGGCTTTGCGCCACGATCATGGCCACAGCCTCGCCCTGCCAATGGGTGACACCGCAGGCCAGCGCGGGCTGTGGCGGCGATTGCATTGCGGTCATATGGGTCAAGATGCCCACAAATGGCGTGACATGCGCGGCAATATCCGCCCCGTCATAGGCAGCCACCACCCCCGGCATCGCGCGCGCCGCCGACAGGTCAACGTCCAGGATGCGGGCATGGGCATAAGGTGACCGCACGAATGCAACGTGAAGCATCCGGGGCAAGGTCTTGTCGGCCACAAACCGCCCCTTGCCCTGCAACAGACGACGGGCATTCGGGCGGGGGATCGACCTGCCGACCTGCGGATCGCCCTGCGTCATCGCCCCGACCTTTCCGCAGCCACATCGGCAATCGCATCGATAATCGCCTGGTAGCCCGTGCACCGGCAATAGTTGCCCGACAGATAATCGCGGATATCGTCGCGCGAGGGCAAGGGATCGAGGGCCAGCAACTCATGCGCGGTCAACAGCATACCCGCGGTGCAGAACCCGCATTGCAGCGCGTTGCGACGATGGAATGCCGCCTGAAGATCGGCAATGGCGGCGCTCTGGGTCAACCCCTCGATTGTCTCGACGGTTTGACCATCGGTCTGCACCGCCAACATCAGACAGCCCCGCACGACATGGCCGCCGACACGCACCGAACAGGCCCCGCAGACGCCATGTTCGCAACCCGAATGGGTGCCGGTCAGGCCCGAAGCGCGCAGGAAATCGACAAGGCTTTGGCGCGGTTCGACATCGGCGGTGACGACCTCGCCGTTCAGGGTCAGGCTGATCTTCATGGCAGGCCCGCCTCTTGCAGGACGCGCGACAGCAAGATCCGCGCATAGTGGCGCTTGACTGCGTCCGATGCGTTCAGGTCACCCAGCACATTGATGCCGTCGGTCGCAAGGGCTGCGATGTTTGCGCGGGTTTCGCCTGCGGCCAACGCCGCCTCGGCGGTGCGCGCCCGCACCGGACGGTCAGACAGCGCGAACCAGACGATTCGAGGCGATGGCCCGGTCATCAGGGCAAGGCCCGTCATGGCGTAATCCCCTTTTCGCCTGGCAAGTTCGGCAAATCCATGACGCGCCTCGGTTGCGGGCAGCGGAAATTCGATCTGCGTCAGAATTTCGCCGGGCATCAGGGCCGTCTCGTAGATGCCGCGAAAGAAATCGTCGGCGGAAATGGTGCGAAGGCCGTCTGGCCCGTTGACATGCAAAACCGCCGACAGGGCCAGCGCGCAGGCAGGCATTTCGGACGCCGGATCGGCCAGCGCGATACTGCCCCCGATGGTGCCCCGATGGCGAATGGCGGGGTGCGCGACATGGGCCACCGCTTGGGCAAGCAGCGGCAGATGTGCCGTTACCAAAGGGTCGGCGGCCACCTCGGCATGGCGCGTCATCGCGCCGATGATCACCGCATTGCCCTGCCGCCCAATGCCGCGAAGGGCACCGATCTGGCTGATGTCGATCAAAAGTTCGGGCGCGTCCAATCGAAAATTCAGCGCGGCCAGCAAGCTTTGGCCGCCAGCAAGATAGCGGGCGTCCTCTGCTTCAATGTAACGCGCCATGGCGTCGTCTACTGACGTCGCGCGGACATATTCAAACGGGGCAGGTTTCATCCGTCTTCTCGATCAAAGCCACGGCCCAGCTTATCTATCAGTCGATAAATAACAAGCCGAAACTGAACGGAAGAACTTACAGGGGGTGACCTCGCTGACTGGAAGGTCTGGTCTGGGCGACAGGATTTGCACAACTGTCGGAAGCCATGACCGCCGCCCGCTGCATCACACCATCATGGCAAGCTGGCGCGACTTGGCGCCATCGACGGTCCGCAGTTCGCAGGCGATCCGCACCAATTCGTCCATCGTCCGGTGGATCGCCGTGGGATAATCAAGACAGGCGCGAATGCGCATGGCAGGGTCGATCAGGAAAGACCGGTGAAACTGCCGATGCGTCACCCCACTGTCCTCAAGGCCCAAGGCGGAATGCAGGATGCCCTGCGGGTCGGCGATGATCGGAAATCTAACGGTTGCCGTGCCCGTCAATGCAAGCCTTCCCAGCCAATCGCGGTTCTCGACATCATCACCGCGCGACAGGGCGATGCTTCTCAGACTGCCGTCGGGATCGCCCGGCCGTTCTGCAATGCTGGCCCCTGTCAGAAAGTCGGGGCACTGCGCCGCGCCCAGATTCCACAGATGTGTCCATCTGCCCTCGGCCCAGTCGTGGAATGATATCCATCCCTGAGTTGTGGGTGCCTGAAAGTCGGGAAAGATGTCGCCCATCCGCGGTTGCCATGTTTGCTTCTGGCGATGGACTCGCGGCACATGAACGGTGACCCGGGGGGCATCGTTGAACAGGCTGAATATCATGATCCGCTCTCCAATCCGTTGCAAAGCCCCAAATAAAAATTCACTGATGCACGTCCAAACAGTGTGCCGCGATTTTGCAAAAATGTGGATTTTAATTTCGATCTTTGCACCAATTGAATCGTACCGATCGCACCTGCGAGGAACCAAATGGTCAAGCCGTTCGGCCCGAAAGATAAGCCGCACGGTTGCCAAATTTTTGCCATGTAGAATTGACACAGGCGGCTCTATTCGGGAGATAGGTATTCGACTGACCCCTGCCCGGTCGCAAAGAGACGGAGTTTATGATGGAACATCTGGCGCATATCGAAATCAACCGGACAGGCCCTTCCCTGGCCGGTGCAAGCCAGGTTTTCGGGCGCAACGAAGGGCGCATCGTTCCGGACGGCCAAAGCGGTGCGGGTCAGGGCCGGCGCCATTCTTTCGGGTTGCTCTCGGATCTGACAGCCCTTTTCATCGCGTCAAGCGACCAGGGTGTCGCCCTGGCGAGTGACCTGAGCGAGGCCGGCGCGACGGTGATCCTGTGCACAAAGCGACATACGACGATCCACGCGCTTTGGGCGGATGTGGCGCAGGCGCAGGTGATCTTCATCGACGCGGATACCTTTGATGATACAGGAAAATTGGTCGATTTCTGCATGAAGTTGCGCAGCCTTGCCCCGGACAAGCCGACCATTTTGCAATCGGCTGTCGTCGGACAGAATGACTTTACGACCGAGCGCATGTCGATCTGCGATGTGACGCTGAGCAAGCCAACGTCGCGCGCCGTTCTTCACTATGCCATCGATGTGGCTGTCGAAAACAACGCGCGCTACCGGGCGCTTCTGTGCTGCCAGAAAGACGGATCATCCGCGACAAGCGAAGGTTGCTGAACGACCCGCCACATCTGGAATGGTGACGATTCGGCAATCTGAATTGAATATATGAATTCAGGATATATAATTCCATGAATTCACCGAGTGTCTGCCGCATGGTTTTCTGCCCTAACCATGCAACTTCGCACCCAGTGAAATGCTGGGTGCATTTTTTTTAGCGATGTCGAAACCAGGTGCATCCACCGTATTTGACGCAATTGCACATAATGACACATCTTTTGCACAATCAAACGATTGGTTAAGAATACTTAAAGATAATGCTTTCCTTACACGTAAAAATATTGCACGCCACGGCTCAAAAGTTATATGCGAACAACCATCCAGTCGATAAACTAAAGGAGACCGATATGTCTTTTGAACACGAGGCAAAAACCTGGTCGACCAGACCGGTGTCGGTTCTGGTTGCGGATGATCATTCGCTGATCCGTGATGCGATGAAGATGATCCTGTCCGCCGACAGGGGGTTTGATACACGGGTCGCCAACGACTTTGACGGGGCGATGTCGCTGATCGCGACGGATGGGCCGATCGATGTTCTTTTGCTGGATTTGCAGATGCCGGGAATGGACGGGCTGTCCAGCATCGAACGTGCGATTGCGGCGATGCCCGATGGTGCCGTCGTGCTTTTTTCGGGCCACGTCGAAGCAGTCTTTTTGGGGCAGGCGATAGCCTTGGGCGCACGGGGCTACATCCCAAAGACCTTGCAGGTGGATGCGTTCTCGGCTGCGTTGCGCCTTGTTGCCACCGGGCAAAGCTTCCTTCCGTCAGATTACTTTACCGGAGGGGGACAGATGTTCGCAAAAAACGAAAGCACGGATCGTGACGGATTAAGCCAGCAAGAAATCAGCGTGCTGAGCAAGGTGTCCATGGGCAAGACCAACAAGGAAATCGCCTGGGCGATGAACCTGAGCGAAGTGACGGTCAAACTGCAGATGCGATCCGTCTGCACAAAGCTGAAGGCAAAGAACCGCACACACGCGTCGATGATCGCCAAGCAGATGGGCCTGATCTGACGCTTAGGGTGCGGTGCGGATCGATCCACCGTTGACCGCGCCAAGTGCCGTGGTCAGCACCTCGCCCAGTTGCGCCACGCTTGAGGCGATGTGAACCGACACGTTTCCCGCGATATCGCTGTGGTTGTTGGCAGCGTTCAGGATAAGGGCACCCAGCGCCGGGTCGGACCCGATCTGACGAATTGCAATACGCTCTGCTATGACGTTTGCCGTCCGCGCGGCGTGGAAATCGACATTGGACCCGACGGACACCGCCGAAAGCGTTGGCCGCACCGAGGATGGGATGCCAAAGTCGTAGGTCAACCCGGCGACGACATCGCCAGCGTTCACAGCACCAATCGCTGTCGTGTTGATGCGCTGCAAGATGATGTTGGTGGGGTTGATGACGACAGGGCCACCGATTGCGGCAAGGTCAGGGAACAACTCTGCTTGCACGAGGTGCCGGACGGAGGCGTCGATGCGAGTCACGACGGCTTCGGTTGCGCGTTGCAGTTGCATCCCGTTGCGGCCCTGATCGTAGATCGACAATTGCCCGGCAGGCGGCAAGACGAACATGGCGCTGCCCAGTGGATACAGGCCCGCTGCCAAACCCTGAACGGTTTGACCGGCAAGATCGGGCGTTACATCCACGCCGCCGATTGACGCGACGGCAGTGACCGGAAGGCCCGTTTCGGTAAAACCGACGATCACGCTGTCACCTGCCCGCAAGCCGCGCGGCACATCCGTGAATGACCCGCTTTGCGCAACGTTCGCCATGATCGCGCCCAACGGGCTGGGCTGCATACTGTCGATGACGTGCAGCACAGATTCCAGAACCGTGGTGGCCCCGCTGGCCGAGGGCACGGCAAATGCAATCAAAAAGCAAAGCTGAACTGATTTCACCCGACCGGTCCTTTGCCGCAAACGGAATACAGACAGCCCGCGCTCGGATGGCGCAGGCTGTCCAAGGTCGTGGTCAGTTGGACGCGATGTTGCCGACGATGCCGGCCGTCACGCCCGAAACGGACGAGTTGATGCCCGATGTGATCGTGCCGGTGTTGACCGCACCCAGAACGGTGGTCGCGACGTCGCCGATGGAGCCCTTCAGACCTGCAAAGGTGCTGTTGACCGACCCAACGACGCTGGTTGCGTTCGACGCCACGTTCAGGACCAGTGCGCTGGTATCTGCGACTGCGCCGATCTGCGTGATGGACGACGACACGGCGCTGGAGGTTCCGGCGATGGCTTCGGACAGGTCCTGGTTCACACCCAGCGTGATCTCGCCGGTGTTGACCGCACCCAGAACAGTGGTGGAAAGATCGCCGATGTCCACGGTGACCTGTTCCATAGCGAACACGCTGCCCGTTGATGCCGTAGCCGCGTTGACATCCTCGATCGTGTTGGTGATCGACCCGTCGATGGTGTTCAGCAGGGTCTGACGCTCGGTCGCGGTGTATTGTTCGGCGATGTCGGCCACGTAGGATTCAATAAAATCCGCGACAAGTGTCGTGTGGGCGCTGACTGCGTCGTTGTACACATCCAGTTCAGACAAATAGCTGTCATAGGCCAGAACTGCAATTTCGTTCGAGTTCCAGTCGGCCAAGTCCGCGTTGTACGCTGCGAGATCGGAAGTGTAGGTGACCAGAGCGGCCATATACGCCGGGTCTGCCTCACCCTCAGCAAAGGCAAATGGATCCGGTTCGGTCGGCGCGATCGGAGCGGGGGTTGACGTGGCTGCGGGAACGACCGAAGGCGCGGTGAAACCCAGCGGCGGTGCAAGACCTGCCGCCGTCGCCGCCGCTGCGTCAAGCGCTGCGTCGTATTCGGCCTGGCTCAGTTCATCATCCGAGCCGACATAGACAGTCGTGTTCGCGGACAGGACACCGATGTTGTCCGCGATGTTGGCGAACACACCCGAGGTTGGCAAAAGATTGCCTGTGTCGGCAGCTGCAAGCACACGCTCCAGCACCGACTGCGACGTGGACTCGGGTGCAACCTGTGCGAATGCGGTTGTGGAAAATCCGACCAGCACAAGGGCGGTCGTGGCAAGTAAGCGGTTCATGTCAGTTGTCTCCTGAAACGTATGAATGAATCCCCGCCGGGGGGCGGGGATTCAATTTTCACGCGGCGCTATGGTTTAGACCAAAGCGCACGTTCTCAGTTCGTGGAGCCGATGATGCCGGCCTTCACGCCAGAGACGGACGAGTTGACGCCCGACGTGATCGTGCCGGTGTTGACTGCGCCCAGAACGGTGGTGGCAACGTTGCCGATGGAGCCGTTCAGACCGGTGAACGAGCTGGTAACCGAACCGATGACATCGGTTGCGTTCGATGCCACGTTCAGGACCAGTGCGCTGGTGTCAGCCACGCCACCGATTTGTGCGATGGACGACGACACGGCGCTGGAGGTTCCGGCGATGGCTTCGGACAGGTCCTGGTTCACACCCAGCGTGATTTCGCCGGTGTTGACCGCACCCAGAACGGTGGTCGACAGATCGCCGATATCAACCGAAACCTGTTCCATTGCGAACACGTCGCCCACGTCGGCGGTCGCGTCGTTCACGCCGGTCATCGTGTTGGTGATGGAGCCGTCGATGGCGTTCAGGATCGTGCCGTCTTCACCGATGACACCGATGTTGTCGGCGATGTTGGCGAACACGCCCGTCACGTCATTCAGGTTGTTGGTTTCAGCCAGAACACGCTCCAGCACGGATTGGGCGGAAGCGGCACCGGCGAAAGCGAAAAGCGACAAAGCGGTCGTTGCGAGAAGTTTTTTCATGGTAGTTTCCTGTTTTGGAAGCCGCACCCGCCCTCGGGGTGTGGCAGATCTTGGGTCATGGCGAGGGCCCGTGTGAGCCGGGGGGTGAAGGTTTCACCCGCCGGATTCGTTAGGGCGTGCTGATGGGTGCGGATCATTGGCCCGCCCCCCCCAGCCGCTTGTCTGTGGGCAGCACAGGCGGGGCGACCGTATCGGTCGGCACCGCAGTGGCCGGGGGTTGTCCGGCGGCCTGTTCGGCGGCGCGCTTTTCAACGGCGTTCTGCTGGGCGGCGGTGGCGACATTGATCGCCTGTTCCACCAACGTGGCAGCGGTGTCGCCTTCTGGCCCGGTCAGGCCGGCGGCGGCCGCTTCGCGCAAGGTCTTGATGGCCAAAGACACATACTGCGCGGATTGGTTGGCCAGGTCTTCTGCCTCGTCCGCTGTCTTGGCGCTGTAGGCCGCGTCACCAGCTGCAATCGCCTTGGCGGCGTTGGCAGTGGCGATATTGCCCAGTTTGCGCGCCTTGACCGGGCTTGCGGCGGCGGGTGCCGTCGATGCTGCCGGAGAAGGTGCGTTGCCTTGGGTTTGTGTCGGTTTCTGCGCAGGCTGTTGGCCGGGGGCAGGGCTTTGTGCCTTGGCAGCGGCATCGGCGCGGGCCGTCGCGGACATTTGCATGACCTCGGCCATCGCACCTGTGCTGTCGGGCCCCGAAGGGTTTGCCAGTTGCATGCCGTCTGCGGGGCTGACCAGATTAGTACAATCCGCCGCATCCTGAGAGTCGAGCAATTGGGCCAGCAGTTGCAGCGTGGCATAGCTGAGCATCTGGCGCAGCGTGAATTGCAGCGCCTCGCGTTCCATGCCGCCTGCATCAAGCGAGGCAAGCGTGGGTCCAAAGAACCGACCCACGGAAAAGCCGATCTCTTCCGCAAATATCTGCTTTTGCAGCGGAACGTTGGCAACGATCTTGCCGGAATGCGCATTGGTCAGGGCCAGATCAAGCCCGACCAGAATCCGGTTCTGCCGATAGCGCGGCCCGACACCCGCCAGTTCCAGTTGCGCCCCGCCGCCCGGGATGAAATCGAGGCTGGTCACGCTGCCCGATATGTACAGATCTGACGGTGTCTGCTGCCGGATGTTGCGGATGCCCCAGTTGTTTTCCGCCAGCGGGATGTTGGGGTCGCGGCGGTTGACGACCGTCAACCCGCTGCGGAACAGGGCCGATTGGACCATGTCGCCCGCACCTTGCGACACCAGTTTGCCGGTGCCTGCGTCGGCGTATTGTTCCTTGCCGGTGTTGTCCGCAATTGCCCCGACCGCAAAGGCAAGACTGTCAGGCACCTTGCCGTCCATACATTCCAGCGCTTTGTCGAACGAGGTGACGATATCCTCGATCGGCGGTCCCTTCGCCAAGGCGGCGTTTTCGGACGTCGGCGTAATGGCCCCTTCGGGAACGACGCCGCAGGCGGAAAGAGCGATCCCTACCGTTACACAGAGAGGGCGAAGGATGCTCATGATCGTGCGTCAGCAGCCGTCTTGCGCAGAAACGCTGGGCGTTATGGCAAGCAGCGGCAATTGGTTCGGATCGTTGGCCAGACCGCCTGCGATCGGGTCGGTTGCGATATCGACGGTCAACTCGTTGATCGATCCATCGACACAGCCAACTAGGGTCAGGACTCGTTCTTGTTTCATAGCCAGAACATGACGATTGCGGCGAGC
>JAZKHT010000015.1:0-34654 GCA_040385245.1 Pseudomonadota bacterium
CCCGCACCCCCCTGGCCTATCTGATCCAGCCCTTCACCGACTACTTCCAAGCCGCCTTCCGCGAAAGTTGACGGGTGAGGATGGTTGCAATGGAAGTTGACCGACCCGCATGGGCCAGTCCAACCCCAAAGCTGTGCGCCGAGCAGGGCTTTGGCCGTCCTGACCATGCCCGGCACTGTTGATCTGCAGTCGAAAGCGGCAGCTTTTCGTTGAAGGTAACGGCGCAGAAAGATGGGACACCATGGCCTCCCGTGTTCCAGCCCCTCATTCGGGGGACGTGACGCGGTCAGAACAGGAAGTCGGTTGGCGTGACTGCTCTTGTGACATAGATTGCGAGGTCGGCCGTGCCGTCATTGTTGGTGTCGCCAAAGATGTAGCCGCTGCTCATCCACAGCGAGGCAACGCCGGCGGCGGACGATCCGTAGACAAAGGCCTGATTGCCCGTCACAAAGGTATCGGCATCGATCGCCGAAAGGTCGATCTTGTCTATCCCGGTCTGGAAATCCAGCAGCTTGTCGCTTTTGGCGCGCGCAGTGTCAGACGCCAACAGGAAGACAAACACGTCCGCCCCCGCCCCTCCGGTCATCCTGTCCTGTCCAGCACCGCCGTCAATCCGGTCATTCCCTGCGTCGCCGTAGAGCAGGTCGTTGCCCGCCTCGCCCAGCAAGGTATCGTTGCCGTCCTTGGCGATCAGCCTGTCAGCCCCTGCCATGCCCTTCAGGATGTTGGCAGCGGCATTGCCGATGATCATGTCGGCGTTCAGGTTTCCGGTCCCGTTGATCGCGGCCGTACCGGTCAGTTCGAGTTTTTCGACATCAGCCGACATCGTGAAGCTTGCCTGCGACCGCACCGTGTCAAAACCCGCCAGTCCTGCCACGACGGTGGTGCTGCTGGACACGTTGAACATGTCGTTGCCCGCAGTGCCGACAAGTTCCAGCACAACCGGTTCCGGGGTGACGCTGACAGTATCTCGCGTGCCAGCGCCACTGAACACTTCGTTGACCGCTGACAGCGCCTTGACCGACATGTCGCGCAGATCAATCACCTTGTCGTCGAAGACCAGCCACTCGACTGCCGAAACCAGATCAATCGACTGATCGCCCACCCTGTCGCAGACTTCATAGGAGCCGTCACCCTTGGCCGTGATCGTGAAGTTCGCATAATTGCCGGAATAATCGACGATATCCTCGCCCGCCATGCCGTTCAGCGTGTCTCTGCCCGATCCTCCGATCAGCATGTCATTGCCTGCACCGCCCGTCAGGCGGTCATTCCCGCCCTTGCCGTCCAGCCACGCGCCATTGTCATAGCCGGTCACCACATCATCCAGCCGGGTGCCGACCACCGTCCCGAAGGTGACCTTGTTGGCATCGGCATCCGTCACTGACCCGTAATTCGTGCCTTCCGTGTTGACGAAAAGCGTTTTTGCGATGATGTCGGAGTTCGCGTCGCGGATCGATTTGTCGACCATCACCACGTTGTCATGGTCACGCCCGCCGTGAAAGTTGATGTCACGGTCGGTTTGCGCCACATGCACAAAGTTACCGGCGGCCGAGGTCCACGAGGCGAACAGCACCGAATGGCGCATGTCCATGTCGCTGAGGTTGGTAAAGCTGCTGTCATAAACATCGCGGATCTGCAGGCCATAGCCGTTGCCCCCGTCGCCCTTGTTGTGCGACCCGGTCATGGTGATGCTGTCGATCTTGGCATTCGTGCTGCTGGCCACATTCACCCCCAACGACGGCACGTCATGCGAGGTGATGTCGAACAGGACCAGCCCCGCCGTACCGTCAACCTCGATCACAGCGTTGCGGTCATAGGCGGCCAGCGTGTTGGAGAATTTGGACGGATCGGCGGTGGCAAGTCCGTAATCCACCGTGAATCCGCCAACCGTTACGTTTTCGGCCATGCTGATTTCGGTGACGGTGGTTTCACCGGTGGTGAAGTCGAAATGCACCCCCGTCGACAGGGTGATCGTCGGGCCGTCAACTGCCACGACCTTCGCAATCGACGTGCGCAGGGCCACGTCGGTGTTGGCCCATGTGGTATCCCTGATTTCCGCGTAAAACGCTGCGGTGCTTTCGCGGGACAGATAGACGTAATCGCCCGCCACAAAACCGTGCGTGCCCGACAACGTCATCACCGTGCTGCCCTCTGCCATGTCCTTGCCAAGCGTATAGGCACCCTTCTTGATGCCGCTGCCAATCTGGAACGCCTCTTCTCCCAGACTGGACGGCACATCGATAAAGGTGTTGCCCGACCCCGCCCCGACGATCGAGATGTCGTCTCGGTCCACCACGATCGTGCGGTCAAACATGTAATGGCCCGCTTCGAGTTGCAGCGTCGTTCCGGCAGCGGCCGTGTCGATCAGCTTTTGCAGCTCTGCTGCCGTTGTGCCAAGATTGATGATCACGACTTGGCCTCCGCAACTGACGTCGTCTGGATCGTTGAAAGCCTTGCGGTTTCCACGCTGGTTGTCGTTGCCGGTGCGGCGGGCACGGTCGCAACGGGCGCACCTTGGGCATTCGCGGGCACGGTGGTAGCACGCGTCCGGGATGTGGTGGTTCCGACATGTGACTGTCCCGTTCTGGCCCGGTCAAAGACGGGGAACAGCGCCGAAACCGACAGATGAAAGCACGGCAGGCCGAGGGGTTCGGTCAGCGGACCCCACAATTGGAATTCTGCGATAAATCCGTCGGGGTAGGACAGACCGGGCGATATCGCCACGGAAGAAGTTTTCGATGACACGGCAATATTCCTGATGCAATTCAAAGGTGCTCTTGACTGAGCATGCGTACACTGGCCGCCACAGGGCGGCACAAAACGGGCGCGAACCCGGTTCAAGCCCTGCAAGTCGTGTGGGCAAACTCGTCATGTCAGCGCTGGCGGGTGCAGCGTTGATCGCGGCGCAACGGTCCAGATTCCGGGTGGGGCGGCGGGGGTCCTGCGGGCCTTGCGTACAACAAGAATTATAGGGACTGGGTAGGGAACAAACGCTCATTCGGCGCGTTGCCAACCTTGATCAACAGTTTAAGGCGGCATTAAGGCCCGGATAAGTTCTCGGGGCAAATCGCGCTCATCACCGCAGGCTGCGGTGTCACGTTGGTCGGCCATGAACCGGCGCCGCGCGGCCTGCATCATCAGGGGGGGCGACGTAAGGCACGCGATTGTATGGGGAGTTTGGAGCGGGTGAGGGGAATCGAACCCCCGTATTCAGCTTGGGAAGCTGCTGCTCTGCCATTGAGCTACACCCGCGTGGGGCTTGAGGTAAGCCAACCAACCTGCCGCGTCAAGCGGGGGCTTGTGCGAAAAGGCGGGCCGCCGCGGTGCAGGCGGCGGCATCCATCCACACCTCGCCCCGCGCATCACCGATCCCGTGCACGGCACCGCCCCAGACCATGCCCAGCCAGTCGCCCGACCGGCGCAGGGCGGCCTCGGGCAGGTCGGCCACGGTTGGATCGGGGTCGGCACGGGTGGTGATCAGCCACAAGCGTTTGGTTTTGATGATGTTTGCGAAATCCAGACCGGGCGTGTCCAGCCAGCCCGACCAGTGATCCAGCAGCAGTTTCGCCGGGGCCGGCAGGGCATACCAATAGACCGGGGCCACAAAGACGATCTCGGTCGCCCAGCCCGTCGCGGTCCAGATCCGGGAAAGTGCGCCATCGGGCGGTGGGGTGCCCGCAGGGCGCAAGTCGCAAAAGGGCGGCAGGGAAGGGGTCGTCAGGTCGATCCAGACTTGCGCATCCGCCGCGATTTGCGCCGCGGCCAGACGGGCCAGCGTGACGGTGTTCCCGTCAGGGCGGGCGGATGAAGACAGGAACAGGAACCGGCGCATCGGCAATAGGAATCGCCAAATGCAGCAAAAGGCAAGGGGCGCACGGCCCGCCATACAAAAGGGCACCCGGGGGATCGGGTGCCCTTTCTAGATCCCGCAGCCAAATGTGGGGACAGTGGGTGCGGCCTGCGGGATTTTTGGCCAGTTACATGGGGCGGCGGGCGGCTGGTGACGCAACCCCCCGCCGCTGTCTGCAGCCCTTAAGAGGCGGGCAGCAGAACCGTGTCGATGACGTGGATCACGCCGTTCGACTGTTTGACGTCCGCGATGGTGACGGTCGCGACATTGCCTTGACCGTCCTTGATCTGGATGGCGTCGCCGTCCATCATCGCAGTGAACTCGCAGCCGCCCACGGTTTTCACCGGGTGCATCCCGCCATCATCGGCCACCATCTTGTTGATGGCCTCTGACATCGCTTCGGCGGCGACGACGTGGCAGGTCAGGATCTTGGTCAGCTGATCCTTGTTTTCGGGCTTCAGCAGGGTTTCAACCGTGCCTGCGGGCAACTTGGCAAAGGCGTCGTTCGTCGGGGCAAAGACGGTGAATGGACCGGTCCCCTGCAACGTCTCGACCAGACCGGCGGCCTGCACGGCGGCGACCAGTGTGGTGTGGTCGGCAGAGTTCACCGCGTTTTCGATGATGTTCTTGTCGGCAAACATCGCCGCACCACCCACCATCGGGTTTTCGGCGCTGTGGCTTTCGGCAAGGGCAAATCCGGCGGTCAGGGCAAGAATGGCGGTGGCCATGGATAGGGTTTTCATCGTGTCACTCCGGTTCAAACGGGGCGGGATCATCCCGCCTCACACCCAAAGCTACGAAGGGGGTCGGGGCAAAGTTTCAGGGGCGCGAAAGTTTTTTCGGATCGGGCCGCGCCAACGTCCACTGGGCACGTCAGATGTCTTGCAGCACACCCGTCACCAGAACCGGGCCGGTGGGCAGTCCGGTGGGCGATCCGCCCGCCGGTTCAAGCGAGATGGCAAGCACCACACCCGGCACCGGGCTGGGCAACGGCACCGTCACCGCATCCCCCGTCACCAGGCCCAATGATACCGGTGCGGCATCCCCCGCGATCAGCCAAAGCTGGTGAACCTGCCCCGCCGCCGCCGCGTCGCCTGCAACGCGCGTCAACGTCAGGCCCTCGGCGGCATAGGTCGCGCGGTATTGCAGATCGCCGCCTTGGGCCATCAGCGTGGTGCCAAGGGTGGCGTCGGGTGTCACGGGCACGAACATCACCACGGCGATGACCAGCGCGGCCGCTGTCAGCGCGCCCGCAAACCAGCCGCGCCAGCTGTGCGTCTTTTGTACCGCAGGCGCGCCGAACAGCCGCGCCTCGATCTGCGGCAGCAGGTTGGGGGCGGCCACGGGATCAAAATCGGCGTTCAGATCGGACAGGCGGTTTTCCCACTGCGCCACGGCGCTGGCGAAATGAAAATCGGATTTGATCCGCGCCTCGGCGGTGATGCGGTCGGGCAGGGGCAGCACGCCCAAAACATATTCGGCGGCCAGCAGGTCATCGTCTTCGCGCAGCATCGGGGTCAGTGTCATTGGTCCAGACACTCCTTCAGCTTCAACAGCGACCGGCGCAACCAGGTGCGCATCGTGTTGATCGGAACGCCATGGCGGGCGGCAAGGTCAATATAGGACAGGCCCGACAGATAGGCCCCACGCACGGCCTGCGCCCGGTCGGGTTCCAGCGTGTCAAAGCATTCCCCGATGCGCCGCGCCTCGCCCGCCGCGATCAACTTGCGCTCGGCGGTGGGGCTGTGGTCGGCGACAAGGTCAAGCGCGTCGTCACCATCGGTCGGCGCATCCGGGCGGGCGCGCAGACGGTCGATGGCATGGTTGCGCGCAATGGCGATAAGCCAGGTCATGCCCCGGCCTTTGCCCGCGTCAAACCGCGCGGCACGCAACCAGACCCGTGTGTAAACCTCTTGCAGCGCATCTTCTGCCTCGCTTCTCTGTCCCAAGATACGCAACAGGACACCCAGAAGTTTCGACGAGGTTGCAGCATATAACGCACGAAAGGCCGCGCGGTCCTGCGCGGCCACATTTTTAAGTAGTTCAGCCACCGAATCGTTCGCGCTGTCTTCGGTCATGCCCGCCCGCTGCCATTGTCGTTAACCAGTGTGCAACGGTCAGGCAAAGGCTGGCAAGGGTGCAACGTTGGTAAACCTTACCCCCGCCGTCTGCGCCGCCCCTCGCCGCCCGAACCGTTGGCGTTGAAGCTGACATCGGGCAGGGTGACGATCTTGGCCAGTTCGGGAAAGGGGTCAACGGCGTGGGGGATGGCGTTCGCGTTGACGAAATGTTCCTGAAAGCGCGGCTCGATCGCGGTTTCGACCTTGTGGATGTCATGCACCGTCGCCTCGATCGCGTCACGCGATGCGACGTTGCACAGCGCAATCCGCGCGCCGGTGCCCGCGGCGTTGCCAGCAGACACCACATGGTCAAGGTGTACATCCGGGATCATGCCCAGCACCATCGCGTGTTTCGGGCTGATATGCGCGCCAAAGGCCCCGGCCAGCGTGACTTTTTCGACCTTGTCGATGCCCATCGTATCCATCAGCAACCGCGCGCCTGCATAAAGCGCCGATTTCGCCAACTGGATGGCGCGGATATCGCCTTGGGTCACCAGAATGCGCGGCCCGCCATCGGCGCTGCCGTCGTGCAGCAGATAGGAATGGGTGCGTCCTTCGGGGATGCAGCGCGGCGTGCCCGTCTGATCCGGCCCGCCGATCAACCCGCCCGGATCGACCAGCCCCGCCATGCGCATTTCGGCCACAGCCTCGATGATGCCAGACCCGCAGATGCCGGTGATGCCCGATTGCGCGGTGGCCTCGGCAAAGCCTTCGTCGGTGTTCCACAGATCGCTGCCGATCACCTTGAACCGGGGTTCCTTGGTCACAACGTCAATCTCGACCCGTTCAATCGCCCCCGGTGCCGCCCGCTGCCCGGACGAGATTTGCGCCCCCTCGAACGCAGGGCCTGTGGGGCTGGAACAGGCCAGCACCCGCGTCTTGTTGCCCAGCAGCAATTCAGCGTTGGTGCCGACATCGACGATCAGAACCATGTCGTCGGATTTGCCCGGTTCTTCCGACAGGGCGACGGCGGCGCAGTCCGCGCCGACATGGCCCGCGATGCAAGGCAGGATATAGACACGGGCAGCGCGGTTCAGGTTCGACAGGTCCAGATCGCGCGCATCCAGCGACAGGCTGTTCGACGTGGCCAGCGCAAAGGGGGCCTGACCCAGTTCCACCGGATCGATCCCAAGCAACAAGTGGTGCATCACCGGGTTGCAGACAAAGACCACCTCGTAGATCGACGTCGCGTCGATCTTGCCTTCGGCGGCGATGGTGGCGGCCAGCGCATTGATCGCCTCGCGTACCGCGCGGGTCATTTCGACATCCCCGCCGGGGTTCATCATCGCATAGGACACGCGCGACATCAGATCTTCGCCAAAACGGATCTGCGGGTTCATCAGACCGCTGGACGCCAGAACGGACCCGTCGCGCAGATCGCACAGGTGCGCGGCAATGGTGGTAGAGCCCAAGTCGATGGCAAGGCCATAGAGCCCGCCCTCATGGAACCCCGGCCAGATATCCAGAATGCGGTGGCGCGCGTCGTGGTTGCCCTTGTGCAGGGCGACCGTCACCTTCCATTCGCCCTTGCGCAGAACGGGTTGCAGGCGGCGCAGCAACGCCAGATCGGCATCGACGCCGTCGATCTGCCACTGGTCGCGCAAGGCCGCCGCCAGCCGTTCGAAATCGCCCGAAGGTTCATGCATGTCGGGTTCCTGCACCTCGACGTACAAAAGCCGCGTGGCGGGGTCCATGACGATATCGCGCATGGTGGCCGACTTGCGGATCACCTGCTTGTGCACCTGGCTTTCGGGCGGAACGTCGATCACGACATCGCCCATCACCTGCGCCTGACAGCCCAGACGGCGACCGTCCAGCATCCCGCGCTTGGATTTGTAACGCTCTTCGACCGAGTTCCACGGCGAAAGCGCGTCCGCCTGCACGGTGACACCATGCTTGGAAAACTCGCCATAGCCGGGGCTGATCTGGCACTTGGAACAGATGCCGCGCCCACCGCACACACTGTCGAGATCGACCCCCAGTTGCCGCGCCGCCGTCAACACGGGCGTGCCAAGCGCAAAGCGCCCCCGCTTGCCCGAGGGGGTAAAGATCACGAGTGCATCATCTGACATCTGGAATACCTGTTTGTCGCCGCCCCCCCGTTGTAGGGCCAAGGGGCCGGGGCGCAATGCCTGAACGCGGCGTGTTTCGGTCAGCTTGCGCCGCGCAGCCACGCCAGGATCGCGTCGCGGTCGCCATCCAGCAACGGTGCGGGGGGCCGGGCGTCCTGTTCGGGCAGGATCGACATCTTGATCGGGTTGCCCGCAGCGGTGAACGCAGGGCCGCCCGCGCGCGGCGTGATCGGCAAAATCATGTTGCGCGCCACGATCTGCGGATCGGCCATCGCCTGCGCCATATCCTGCACGCGACCCGTAGGCAGGCCCGCCTGTTCCAGCGTGGCGATCCAGTGGTCGCGGGTCTGTTGCAGGGTCACAGCCTCGATCAGGCGTTTCAGCAGGGCCACGTTGTCACAGCGCGCGGCATTGGTGGCAAAGCGCGGATCGGCAGCAAGCATCCCCAGACCCAGCGTGTCGCACAGCCGCGCGAACATCGCATCATTGCCAGCGGCGATGACGAAAAACCCGTCCGCCGCACGAAAGGTGGAAAAGGGCGTGATGGTGGGGTGCCGCGCGCCCGTTGGCCCCGGCGCTGTGCCGGTGGCCGAGGTCAGGGCAAGGCTGTGTTCCTGAATGGCCAATTGCGCATCCAGCATCCCCACATCGACCATGGCACCAAGCCCGGTCTTTTCGCGGGCATAAAGGGCGGCCAGCACCCCCTGTACCAGATACATCCCCGCGACGATATCGCCGATAGAGGCACCCACCCGGACGGGGGGGCCGCCCTCTTCACCGGTGATCGACATCACCCCGCCGCGTGCCTGCACCACCATGTCATAGGCGGGCTTGTCGGCATCAGGGCCGGTATGCCCGAACCCCGATACCGCGCCATAGATCAGGCGCGGGTGTCGCTGGTGCAGCGTGTCCCAGCCATAGCCCAACCGAGCCATTACGCCCGGGCGGTAGTTTTCCAGCAGGATATCAGCCCGCGCCAGCAGATCGTCAAAGATCGCACGGTCGGCGGCGGATTTCAGGTCCAGCGCGATGGACGCCTTGCCTGCATTCAACGCGGCGAAATAGGCGCTTTCACCGTTCAGGAAGGGCGGAAAGGCACGGGTGTCGTCGCCAGTGCCGGGGCGTTCGACCTTGATCACCTTTGCGCCAAGGTCCAGCAGCGTGGTCGCGGCAAAGGGGCCAGCCAGCACATGGGTCAGGTCAAGGACGATCAGACCGTGAAGGGGGGAATTCATGGCACGCTCCGGTTGGGTGCGGGTAGCAGATCGTGGGCCGTGGTGTTTGGCAATGGGTCAGGGTGTCACGATGGATGTGCGGACATTCGACCAAGGGTAGAATTCTCTGCGAAAATTCGGGTGAGGGTGATTTTTCACAGAAAAATCGCTGCGGGCCGGGCACGGTCAGAACAGGATGTGGATCGGCCCTGTATTGCAGATCACCACGAACTGTTGCCCGGTCTGAACCAGATGATAGCCGCGCTTGCGCACTTCGGACACAAAACGGTCGCGTCCCACGTCGGCATCGACCCAAGCGATGTTGCGCCAGATCACACCACCCCGTGCAACGGCCTTGGCCGCCAAAATCTGATCAATCCAGATCTGTGGGTCGATGGTGCGGATACAAAGGGTCATGGGACGACGTTAATCGCCCCATGATGAAAATAGGGTTAACTCAGCCCCGCGCGCGGCCCGCACGTCCGCCAGATCGGCCACCACGGCCCCCGGCTGCCGCCGTGGCCATCGACGCCTCGGCAAAGGTCATGCCGCCTTCGACCGCCTCAAGCACGCGGGCAAAGCGGATCCATTCGCCACCGTTGGCATCGTGGTTCATCAGGAAGTTGGCAGCGCGGATCGCCTCCATTTCCACCTGACGGACGGGGTTCATGATCGCGGAGGTCATGCCCGCCCCCATGGCCATCGGCAGGAAGGCCGCGTTGATGCCGTGGCGATGCGGCAGGCCAAAGCTGATGTTGGACGCGCCGCAGGTGGTGTTCACGCCCAGCTCATCGCGCAAGCGACGCACAAGGGTGAACACCTGCTGGCCCGCCGACGCCATGGCGCCGACCGGCATCACCAGCGGGTCTACGACGATGTCATGCGCGGGGATGCCAAAGTCGGCGGCACGTTCGACGATCTTTTTCGCCACGGCAAAGCGCACGTCCGGGTCCTGGCTGATGCCGGTGTCGTCGTTTGAAATCGCCACGACCGGCACGTTGTATTTCTTGACCAGCGGCAGAACCAGTTCCAGCCGCTCCTCTTCGCCGGTCACGGAATTCAGCAAGGGCCGCCCTTCGCAGGCCATCAGCCCCGCCTCAAGCGCACCGGGGACAGAGCTGTCGATGCACAGGGGAACGTCGGTAATCGCCTGAATACGCAGGATCATTTCGCGCATCAGGGGGGGTTCGACAAAGTTGTTGTCGGCATAGCGCGGGTCTTGGGCCATCTTGTTGGTGAACACGGCACCCGAGTTCACGTCCAGCACCATTGCGCCGCAGGCGACCTGTTCCAGCGCATCCTTCAGCACGGTTTCGAAATTCCCGGCCTCCAGTTCAGCGGCCAGCTTCTTGCGCCCCGTCGGGTTGATGCGTTCGCCAATCACGCAAAAGGGTTCGTCAAACCCGATTACGACGGTTTTTGTCTTTGATTCAATGACGGTACGGGTCATTCTTAAACCTTTGTCTTAGGCTTGCGCAGCCGGGGCGGCGCCGCCGTTTTCGGTGGCCCAGGTGGCATTGGTCTTGATGCCGCCCAGCGGGAAGAAGTGAACGCTTTCAATGCCAAAGCCGGGGTTCTTTGCCTTGTGCGCGGCGAGTGCCGCCACAACATCGGTCGGCTCGTAGGGCAGCAGCAGCTTGGTCACGTCCATCGCGCGCTTTTGCAACACGCGCAACGACGGGCCGACACCGCAGGCGATGGCGAATTTGATCAGTGTCTGCAACTTGGCGGGGCCTGCGACACCGATGTGGATGGGCAGGCTGATGCCTTCGGTAGCCAGACGGTCGACCCATGCGATCACCGGCTCCGCCTCAAAGCAGAACTGGGTGGCAATGGCCATTTTTGCATCAGAGCGGTTGGCGAAGTCCTGTTTCCACTTCAACGCCTGCAAGACGATGGCATCGCCGCCGTCCTTGTCGATGTCGCGGTTGCCTTCGGGGTGGCCCGCCACATGCAGGCGGTCAAAGCCGTCGAACAACCCGGTTTCCATCAGCTGCATGGAACTGTCGAATTCCCCCGCAGGCGTGTTCACACCGCCGCCAAGCAGCAGGGCCTGCTTTACATCCGCCTCGCCCTGATAGCGGGCGATCCAGTCGGCCAGCGTGGCGCGGTCGGGGATGATGCGGGCCGGAAAGTGCGGCATCACCGGAAAGCCTTCGGCATTCAGGCGCTTGGCGGTGGAGACCATATCCTCGATCGGGGTGCCTTCGATATGGGCGATGTAGACGCGGGTGCCGCGCGGCAGCAGGGTGCGGAAATCCTCGATCTTTTCGGCGGTGCGGGGCATCACCTCGATCGAGTAGCCTTGCAGGAACGCCTCCATCGCGGCGGGGACGGGGGTGGTCGGTGCCTCGCGGCGGAAGTTGAAAAGCGCCATGAGAGGCCTCCACAGGGTCAATTCGTCAGGCTTTCGCCCAGCCATCGGCGTCGATCAACGCCTTGATGCGCGCCAGATCATATTCCGCCTCAAGACGGGCGGCCTCGGACTTGGCGATGTCGGCGGGTTCGCCGTCAACAGGGTAGGGGGCGGCCTTGCGCCATTCGGCCAGATAGCTGTCGGTGTCGCGCGCGCCGATCTTCATCGCGCAGCGGTCGATGGCCTGTTCGAACCGTTCGGGCAACTGGACCTTTGATCCGCCGCGCCCTTTTCCCACAATCACCTGCGCCGGGATATCGCGCCAGAAGACCACCGTCACGTCAGGCATCTGATTCCCCCAATCCTGCTTGCCCCTGTACATATGCGCAGGCCCACGACACACGATGTCGGATTTCGACATCGCACAGCCGATAGCGACCATCTGCGACACGGGCCAAGGCCTATCGCAAATCCGCCACAAAGGCGACGGTCGGGAATGTGAAAAATACTCATGCGGATCATGAGCCGGGCCGGGGTGCGGCTTCGGTGCTTGCGTCACCGGGGCAACGCGATTACCTTTGACCCCAACCACAGATGGAGGGCGGTCAATGACGCCCGAGCGTCCCCGAGGAGCGGACGCGATCCCGTTGCCGGGCGATGCGCCGAAAGGTGTGTCCCGGCCGGTCGAACCGATCGCTCCTCTCGACCTGGGGTCGTCGCTTTATGCGGCGCTCGACCTTGGGACAAACAGTTGCCGGATGCTGATTGCCCAGCCACGGGGCAGTCAGTTTTCGGTCGTGGACAGTTTTTCCAAGACTGTCCAGCTTGGCGTGGGGCTTGAAGCTTCGGGCCGGTTGTCGCGTGCGTCGATGGGCCGGACGGTGCAGGCCCTGCGCATCTGCCAGAAAAAGATCGAAAAGCACAACGTCCGCCGGATGCGTCTGGTGGCGACCGAAGCCTGCCGCCGCGCCCGCAACGCCCGCGATTTCATCCGGCAGGTGCGGCGCGAAACCGGGTTGCAGCTTGAAATCATAGCCCCCGAGGAAGAGGCGCGTCTTGCCGTGATCTCTTGCGCGCCACTGGTCAGTCCAAAGACCGAACAGTTGCTGGTGGTCGATATCGGCGGCGGGTCAACCGAACTGGTGTGGATCGATTTGTCGGCAGTGGCCCCCGAAGACCGCCCGCAGGCGATCATGCGGCTGCATTCCGGGTTCCATGCGCAGGGCGAAGGGGCGGTGGCCCGCGTCGTCGACTGGATTTCGGTGCCGCTTGGTGTGGCGACGCTGAAGGATCAGTTTATCGACGTGGACGATGATGCCGCGCGCTTTGCGCTGATGAGCTGGTTTTTCGAGGAGAACCTTGCCAGTTTTTCCCCCTACAACGCCGACAACCCGCGCGAAGGGTTCCAGATCATCGGCACATCTGGCACCGTGACCACCGTCGCCGCCAGCTTTCTGAACCTGCGCCGCTATGACCGGACCAAGGTGGATGGCTTGCAGATGACATCTGACCAGATCGACTTTGTGATCCGCGAATACCTGTCGCTGGGGCCAGAGGGGCGGCGCACCGATCCGCGCATCGGGCGGGACCGCCATTCGCTGATCATGTCCGGGGCGGCTATCCTTCAGGCTCTGATGCGGATATGGCCTACAGACCGCCTGAGCGTTGCCGACCGTGGCCTGCGCGAAGGGCTGCTTTATGCACAGATGAGCGCGGATGGCGTTCTGGAAGACGGACCCTACGCATGACCGACAAGAAACCGACCGAAAAGAACACGTCCGGGCGCGGCCAGCGCGAATTGCGTGTGCGCGTCAAGACCGCCAAGGGGCGCAAACTGTCGTCCACCCTGTGGCTGGAGCGGCAGTTGAATGACCCTTACGTGATCCGGGCCAAGAAGGAAGGGTATCGCGGTCGCGCGGCCTTCAAGATCCTGGAGTTGGACGACAAGTATGGCTTTCTGAAACCGGGTGCCCGCGTGGTTGACCTTGGATGCGCGCCGGGCGGCTGGTGTCAGGTGGCGGTGGGCCGCGTCAACGCGCTGGGAGAGCGGCCGAACAAACCGGTGGGCACCGTGCTGGGCGTCGATCTGCAAGAGGTGGAGCCGATTTCAGGCGCGCAGATCCATCAACTCGATTTCCTGAGCGACGAGGCCGATGAGTTGGTCAAGGGTTGGCTGGGTGGCAAAGCTGATGTGGTGATGAGCGATATGGCCGCAGCCTCCAGCGGGCATAAGGGTACGGACCACCTGCGCATCATTGCCCTGTGCGAGGCTGCGGCCTATTTCGCCTTTGACGTGCTGGAGGATGGCGGCACCTTTGTCGCCAAGGTTTTGGCGGGCGGGGCCGAGAATGAATTGCAGGCGATCCTGAAGCGGAACTTCACCAAGGTCGCGAACGTCAAACCCCCGGCCAGCCGCGCCGACAGTTCGGAAAAATTCGTGGTGGCGATGGGCTTTCGCGGGCGTCAGGCCTATGAGGCGTCTGAAGGCGTGCGGGACTGACGGGCGCGAAAATCTTTCAGCGAACCGGGCGCATCAGCGGGGGCCAGCCCCCGCACCCCCGGGATATTCAGGCAGAGAGGAACAGGGACGCAAGGAAGGCTTAGCCGCCCCAGCTGCGGACCGGGCCGCAATCCATGTGAACGAAGTTCGACCGCGAATAGCGGCCTACGCCGCCCGATGCACAGGCCGAAGCGGCCTTTGCCATCTGCCCGACCGAGCGGGATTTCAGCCGCAGGTCCGCCGCCTGACCGACCATGTGCAACGAATGCTTGGCCACGCCCCTGGATTTGCTGCGCAACATCGCGTTGGTGCTGGGGCTGCGATAGCCCGACAGCAGCATATATGGTTCGGACACATCCATCAGACTGTGCGCGGCGGCCATGATATCAACGGTGCGCGGGTCGATCTGGATGCGTTCACCCGACCGCCAGTCGCGCATGAAGTGATTGATTTCTTTCAGAACTTCGGGGATGTATTCGCCTTCGATCCAATAGATCGTGTCAAGGCTTTCGCCGGTTCGGCCCGAGTACATCTTGACCCTGCGGATATCGCCCGCGCCTTTCAGGATGCCGAACGCGTTGGAGTAGGTCGGAGCCGCCGTAACAAGCGTGGCTGCAAAAACACCCAGCAAACCACGCCGCGTGAATCCGGTACCTGAAGTGTTGGTCATTCTGAACGCCTGTCCCGCTGGTATTCCAACCGCCTGTGTCGGCAGCTTGTTTTGCAACTTATCCCCAAGTGCCCGAACTGTATGGCACAGGCGGAATCGCAACCCAAGAACAGATTCCCGACCTTTGGCATTGTTGCCGGTCATCGGCAAATTTTTGCTGAACAACAGGGAACCCATAGGGGATTTCCGCAATCGTGGCACCGTTGCCCGAATGTGACATGGTTTTTTGTGCTGCTCGTCTTGTGAATGGACAGCCCCAGGGGAATCACCCAAAACTGGAAAAAAGCCGCGATCCTGTGGCCTTGATGGTTCGAACGCCTTGAGGAAACTATGTTTTTCAGCCCTGCCACTGGCGTGATTTCCCGCCGCATGACTGCCGCTCTGGCGATTTCCGTGTTTTTGGCGACAGGCTCTTTCAGTTTTGCCCAATCTGACAGCACCGCCTTTCATCAGGCCGTGGCCGAGGCTGCGGCGGATGTCGACGTGATCGCCGCCTTCTACCAGATGCGCAATTACGCGCCGCTTTGGACCGGGCCTGCGGATGCAGAGCGTCGCGCCGCCCTGTTGACGGCCTTTGCAGGTGCCGGTCAGCATGGATTGCCCGTTGCCCGCTATGACGTGGGCGCGCTGACGGCGGCGTTCCGGTCTGCCGTGACCGAAGGCGACCGGGGGCGGTTGGAGGTGCAGATGACGCGCGCCTTTCTGGATTACGCGCATGACATCGGCACCGGCGTTCTGGACCCGACGGCCGTGGATGGTGGCATCTTGCGCGACATCGCGCGGGTGGACCCTGTCGTGCTGCTGGCGGGGATCGCGCGGGAGAGGCCCGGCGCGTTCCTGCACGGACTGGCCCCCAAGGCACCGGAATACGCGCGCCTGATGAAGGAAAAACTGGCGCTTGAGGCGTCGCTGCGCGCGGGCTGGGGTGCCGAGGTTACGGCGGAAAAGCTGCAACCCGGCGATTCCGGGACGGATGTGGTGGCTTTGCGGGACCGACTGGTCGCCCTTGGTTATCTTGGGCGGTCCGCGACGCAGGCGTATGACAAGACCATTCAGGCTGCGGTGCAGCGGTTCCAGCTGGATCATGGCTTGTTGGCGGATGGCGTGGCCGGGTCGGGCACGCTGGCGGAACTTAACGTCGGTCCGCAGGCCCGGCTGCAATCGGTAATCGTCGCGATGGAGCGGTTGCGCTGGATGGGCGACGCCCCGCGCGGCGCGCGGCACATCTGGGTCAACCAGCCCGACTTTACCGCGCAGATCATCGACGATGGCAAGGTCGTGTTCCAGACCCGCGCCGTCATCGGCAAGAACGTCGCCGATCAGCGCAGCCCCGAATTCTCCGACATGATGGAGCATATGGTCGTGAACCCCAGCTGGGGTGTGCCCCGGTCGATCATCGTCCAGGAATATCTGCCCCTTTTGCAGCAGAACCCCAATGCCGTCAGCCACTTGCAAGTGATTGACGGATCGGGCCGCGTGGTGCCGCGCGGCGCCGTCAACTTTGCCGCCTATTCGGCGCGCAGCTTTCCCTTTGGCCTGCGCCAACCGCCATCGGATGGCAACGCCTTGGGCAAGGTGAAGTTCATGTTCCCGAACCCCCACAACATATATCTGCACGACACGCCTGCGAAGGAATTGTTCGGGAACGAGGTGCGCGCCTATAGCCACGGCTGTATTCGGCTGGCGGACCCCTTTGACTTTGCCTATGCGCTGCTGTCGCGGCAGGTGGATGACCCCAAGGCCGAGTTCGCCTCGCATCTGGCGACAGACCGGGAAACGGTCGTCAAGCTGGTCGATCCGGTGCCGGTGCATCTGGTCTATTTCACCGCCTGGCCGACCGCCAAGGGACAGATGACCTATCGACGTGACGTCTATGGCCGCGACGGGCGGATTTTCGATGCCCTGACCGAGGCCGGGGTGGTGCTGGGCGGCGTTCAGGGGTAAATCCCCGACAGCGCGGCGAAGTGCCGCCACGGAGGCAGGCATGAGCCACAGCATCGGCGGCCACAGCATCGGCGAAATCGCACAGGCTTTGGGTGCCGAGGCGGCGGGCGATCTGTCGCTGATCGTGACGGCTGCATCCGAACCGCACAGCGCGGGGCCAGAGGCGCTGGCGCTGGCGATGGACCCGAAATACGCGGACGGCATCGCAAAAGGCCAGGCGCGGGCGGCGCTGTTGTGGCCGGGTGCGGATTGGCAGGCGCTGGGATTGCAGGCCGCGATCTTTGCGCCGCGCGGACGGCTGGCCATGGCCGGGCTGACGCGGATGATGGACGCAGGGCCGCTGATTGCGCCCGGTATCCATCCGCTGTGCGTGATAGACCCCGACGCGCAGATCGGGGACGGTGCCGCCATCGGCCCCTTTGTGACCATCGGTGCGGGGGCGGTGATCGGGCCGGGCGCGCGGATTGCCAGCCATGTGTCGATTGCCGAAGGCGCGCGGATCGGGGCGCAGGCGCTGATCCTGCAGGGCGCGCGGATCGGGGCGCGGGTGGTGATCGGGGACCGCTTCATCTGCCAGCCGGGGGCCGTGGTCGGGGCAGACGGGTTTTCCTATGTGACGCCGGAACGGTCCGGGGTTGAAGATATCCGCGCAACCCTTGGAACACGCGACGAAATCCGCGCGCAAAGCTGGACACGCATCCATTCGCTGGGGTCGGTGCGCATCGGGGATGATGTGGAACTGGGGGCCAATGTCTGCATTGATCGCGGCACCATCCGCGATACCGTGATCGGATCGGGGACCAAGCTCGATAACCTCGTCCATATCGGCCACAACGTGCAGGTGGGGCGCGATTGCCTGCTGTGCGGTCAGGTCGGGATTGCGGGATCGGCCCGGATCGGTGATCGCGTCGTGCTGGGCGGGCAATGCGGGGTGAATGACAACATCTTTGTCGGGGATGATGTGATCGCGGGCGGTGCCACCAAGATCTTCACCAACGCGCCCGCCGGCCGGGTGTTGCTGGGCTATCCGGCGGTCAAGATGGAAACCCATGTCGAAATGCAAAAGGCGCTGCGCCGGTTGCCACGGCTGGCCGCACGCGTGGCCGAGATCGAGAAAGTCATCACGCAGTCACAGAAATCCGATTAGAACACCGCGACCAACCGGGGGACGACCATGGACAGCGATATCAAAGCCCGTGTCATCGCAATCATCGCCGAACAGGCAGTGTTGGACAAAGCCGACGTGAAACCGGACAGCACGCTGGACGATCTGGGAATCGACAGTCTGGGATTGGTGGAATCGATTTTTGCCATCGAAGAGGCGTTCGATATTTCGGTCCCCTTCAATGCGAATGACCGGACGCAGAGTGACTTTGACCTGTCTTCCGTGGCGGCGATCATCGCGGCCGTCGAAGGTCTGGTCGCGAAAAAGGCTGCCTGACGGGTGAACCGGGTCGTCATCACCGGGGCGGGCACGGTCAACGCGCTGGCGCAGGATGTGGCGGGCACGCTGGCCGCCTTTGCCGCCGGGCACTGTGGCATCGGGCCGCTGGAGATCCGCGACAAGGAGCGTTTGTCGATCCAGATCGGCGGACAGATCCGCGACTGGGACAGCGAGGGGCAGTTCAATCGCCAGCAGATCGTGCTCTATGACCGTTTCACCCAGTTCACGCTGGTGGCGGCGCGTCAGGCCATCGCACAGTCGGGGCTGAATTTCGACGGGCATCTGGGCTATGACACCGGCGTCGTGTTGGGCACGGCGGCGGGCGGCGTGAATACCTGGGACGACAACTATCGCACCGTCTATGAAGAGGGGAAGAACCGCGTTCACCCCTTTGTCGTGCCAAAGCTGATGAACAACGCCGGGGCCAGCCATGTCTCGATGGAGTTCAACGTCAAAGGCCCGGTCTTTACCGTCGCCACCGCCTGCGCCTCCAGCAACCACGCGATGGGGCTGGCGTTTCAGATGGTGCGCATGGGGCAGGTCACGGCGATGATCACCGGCGGGTCTGAATCCATGCTGTGTTTCGGCGGGATCAAGGCGTGGGAGGGGTTGCGCGTCATGTCGCGCGATGCCTGCCGCCCCTTCAGCCTGACGCGCAACGGCATGGTGCAGGGCGAAGGGGCCGCGATTTTCGTGTTCGAGGACTATGACCACGCCCGCGCGCGGGGGGCCGAGATCTTGGCCGAAGTGGCGGGCTTCGCCATGACATCGGACGCAGCCGACATCGTCATGCCGTCAAAGCAGGGGGCGGCGCGGGCGATGGCCGGGGCCTTGCGCGACGCGAAACTGAACGCAGATCAGGTGGGCTATATCAACGCCCACGGCACCGGCACGGCTGCGAATGACAAGACCGAATGTGCGGCGGTGGCCGATGTCTTCGGCCCCCATGCCGACCGGCTGATGATTTCGTCCACCAAGTCGATGCATGGTCATCTGATCGGCGGAACGGGGGCGGTGGAATTGCTGGCCTGTATCATGGCGCTGCGCGACGGCGTGATCGCGCCCACCATCGGCTATGAAGAGCCTGACCCCGAATGTGCGCTGGACGTGGTCCCGAACGAGGCGCGGACGGCCCAGGTAGATGTCGTCCTGTCGAATGCCTTTGCCTTTGGCGGGCTGAACGCCGTGCTGGCGCTGCGGCGGGCCTGATTTGGCCCCGCGCCCCCGGATCAGGGGCGCGGGGGTGTTTGGATCAGGGTGCTTCGCTTGCCGCGTTGGCGGCGTTCACAGCGTCAAACCCTGCGGTAAAGCCCTTCAACGACACGTCCAGCACGACCTTCTGGTCGGGGGCGACGGCTGGCACGATGGTGACAACGGCCTTGGCCCCCTTCTTGAACTGGGCAACCTCTTCGGCCGTGAACCCGATCCGGGCGATACAGCCAACCGGAGCACAGAAGGTAAAGGGATAGATCTTGGCCTTGCCCGCATCGACGCCCACAGTCAGGCCCGATGTCAGCAGCGTCTCCAACGGGGCGACGACGGTGGCACCCGCCGCAGCCTCGCCCCCGTCCGGCAGGCCGAACAGGGTGATCTCGGCCACGGAATTGCCGTCGGCATCCTTCAGCAACTGATAAAGCTGGCACGGGTCCTTGCCGTCTTCGGCTTTGACGCAGCGCTGTTCCCACTGCTCAAAGCTGGCTTTCACATACGTGGACCCCACGCCATCGGCAGGCTCTTGCCCCATCGACAGGCCATCTGCACTGGCGGCATCCGCCGGCGCCGGTTCAGCGGGTTCTGCGGAGGGCGCAGGCTCGGTCGTGGTTTCCTGCGCCAGAAGCGGGCCGGTAAATGCCAGCGCCGCGGCAAGGGTCAGAATTCGTGTAACGTTGGTCATCGACATACCTGTCTTGTCCTTCATGGTCTGGCCGGGCCTTAGCATGACGACCGGGCAGAGTCAGGTGGCAAAAGCGCAAGCCTTGCACGCAAAGCGCGGAATACAGCCCATGACGGGCGAGGCCATCACGCAAAAAAGGGCCGGATGACCGGCCCTTTTTACAATTATTATTTGCTCCCTGTCGGACTGGCCGACTTCATGGAAACGGACGCTACGAGGGAAATCGGTTTGCGTCAACAGTGAATCTTTCGGCATTTGCCGCTGATAAAGATGAACAAAAACCATGCCTTTCGCCGAAATCGCGGTCAATCCACCGGTGGGAACCCCGGTTCAGACATGATCAAGACTGGTGTGCGATGCCCAAGGATGTATCCTTCCCCCCAACTGGTGAGAATGGGAGAGTGTGGCGTGGACGGAACGACAATCTTTGTGGGCGGCGGCGGTGACGGACATGCGCTGCCGCAAACCCTGCTGCTGAAATACGGCAACCGCCACGGTCTGATCGCGGGGGCCACGGGTACGGGCAAGACCGTCACGCTGCAAATTCTGGCCGAAGGCTTTTCCGCCGCCGGTGTGCCGGTGTTCCTGTCCGATGTGAAGGGCGACCTGTCCGGTCTGGCGGCGGCAGGGTCGGCCAGCCACAAGCTGCACGAACCCTTCATGGCGCGGGCCAAGACCATCGGGCTTGACCTGCACTACCGCGCCTTTCCGGTGCTGTTCTGGGATCTGTTCGGTGAACAGGGCCATCCCATCCGCACCACGGTGGCCGAAATGGGGCCGCTGCTGCTGTCGCGCCTGCTGGAACTGACCGATCCGCAGGAAGGGGTGCTGAACGTCGCCTTCCGTCTGGCCGACGAAGAAGGTCTGCCGCTGCTGGACCTCAAGGATCTTCAGGCCCTGCTGGTGTTCATCGGCGAGAATGCCGATACCATTTCCACCCGCTACGGTCTGGTGGCCACGGCGTCGATCGGGGCGATCCAGCGGCGGTTGCTGGTATTGGAAAATCAGGGCGGGGCCAGCTTTTTCGGGGAACCCGCGCTCGATCTGGCCGACATGATGCTGACGGATGCGGCCGGACTGGGCCGCATCAGCATTCTGGCGGCGGACAAGCTGATGCAGTCGCCGCGCCTTTACGCAACGTTCCTGCTGTGGCTGCTGTCCGAACTGTTCGAGTCCCTGCCCGAGGTGGGTGACCCCGACAAACCCCGCCTCGTGTTCTTTTTTGACGAGGCGCACCTGCTGTTTCAGGACGCCCCCCGCGCGCTGGTGTCCAAGGTGGAACAGGTGGCGCGACTGATCCGGTCCAAGGGGGTGGGGGTCTATTTCATCACCCAGAATCCGGCCGATGTGCCCGAAAACATCCTTGGCCAACTTGGCAACCGGGTGCAGCACGCCCTGCGCGCCTTTACCGCCAAGGATCAGAAAGACCTGCGGATGGCGGCGCAGACCTACCGCGACAACCCGCGCTTTTCCACCGAAGAAGCGATCCGCGAGGTCGGCACAGGCGAGGCTGTAACCTCGTTCCTTGAAAACAAGGGCATCCCCGGCATGGTCGAACGCACGCTGGTGCGCCCGCCGTCCAGCCAGCTTGGCCCGATTGATCCAGCCTTGCGCGCGCAACTGATCACCCAGTCCCCCTTGCGCGGGAAGTACGACACGGTGATCGACCGCGACAGCGCCCACGAACGCCTGCGCGCCCGTGCAGACCAGGCGGCAGCCGAGGCCGCCCGCGCCGAGGCCGCCGAAGACCGCGCCGAGGCCGAGGCGCGCGAATTCCAGAACGCCCGTCGGTATGACGGTGGGCGGAGTGAGCCAAAGCCCAAATCCCGCAGCACCAGCAGCCGCAGCGATTCCGTGGGCGAGGCGTTCGCAAAAAGCTTTGCCCGCCAATTGGGCACCAAAACCGGTCAGGCCATCGTGCGGGGCGTTCTGGGATCGCTGTTCAAAAGCCGCTGAACACGTGCATCCGGGGGAGGGGGGCCTGCGGGCTCCCTGAACCTGCCTGCGGTTCTATTCTGGCTTTTTCTTCGCTTAAATACTCCAAGCCCGGCATCCACCCCCAGAAACGCCAGGTATCCCTCCCGATTCTTCGCAGAAAAATCGTGTCACAGCGGGCGGATGCGCAGTTTGGTAAGGCGGTTTTCGCGGCGCTGTGCCACCTCGAACCGAAAGCCGTGAAAGCTGAAAGCCTGACCTTCGCTGGGGATCATCTGTGCCTCGTGGATGACCAGACCGGCGACGGTGTTCGCCTCGTCATCCGGCAGTTGCCATTCCAGCGCGCGGTTCAGGTCGCGGATCGTCATCGCGCCTTCGACGATGTAGTCGCCGTTTTCGGCGCGCTTCATCTGGCTGTCTTTTTCGATCACGTCGAACTCGTCGGTGATTTCCCCCACGATCTCTTCGAGAATATCCTCAAGCGTGATCAGCCCCTGCAAGGCGCCGTATTCATCGACCACCAGCGCGAAATGGGTGCGGCGCTTCAGGAATTCGCGCATCTGTTCATCCAGCGTCGTGGTGTCAGGGATGAAATAGGGTTTCATCGCCACCTTGACGATGTCCAGATCGCGGATCGAGCCATTGCCGCCTTCGCTGCCGCGCACCAGACGGTCCACCTCTCGCAACAGGTCCTTGGCGTGGACGACGCCCAGAATGTTCTCGTCGCTGCCACGATAGACCGGGATGCGGGTGTGGGGGGACGCCAGCGCCTGTGTCAGAATTTCGTCCGGGGATTTGTCGGCGTCGATCATCTCGATCTGGCGGCGGTGGCGCATGATCTCGTCCACCGTGCGGTGGCCCAAGTCCAGCGCGCCCAGCAGGCGGTCACGGTCCTCTTTTTCCACCGCGCCTTCGGAATGGCCAAGTGCGATGGCCCCCATGATCTCTTCGCGCATCGCGACCATGCGCCCTTCGGGGTTGGCGCGCACCCCCAGCGACCACAGGATGCCGCGCACGAGCATCCGCACCACGCTGACGATGGGCGAAAAGACCACGATCAGGATGCGGATGATCGGGGCCACACGCGCAGCGACCGGTTCGGGATAGGTGATGGCAAGCGTCTTTGGCAGCACCTCGCCAAAGATCAGCACAAGCGCCGTCATGGCGAATGTCGCCACGGCCACGCCACTGTCGCCAAAAACCCGCGTCAACAGCGCCGTCGCCAGCGATGCCGACAGGATGTTGACGATGTTGTTGCCCAAAAGCAGCGCACCGATCATCCGCTCGTTATCTTCGGTCACCTTCATCGCGGTTTCCGCCCCGCGCGAACCTTTGTCGGCCTGCGCCTTCAGCTTGGCGCGGGACGAGGCGGTCAAGGCGGTTTCGGACCCCGAAAAGAAGGCCGACATGAAAAGCAGGATCACGATGAATCCGGCGGTCAGCCAAAAGGCCGTGTCCAAGGCTGCGGTGTTCATGGGATATGTCGCTTTGGTTTGTTCTGGACGGGATTATGGTGTGCGGGGGCGGCTACATCAAGCATCGGGACATCACGCATCGCGCGGCTTGCGCGCAAGGGGGTGATGTTCAAGGACCAGCGCCTTCAGGTGATCTTGCAGCACATGGGTGTAGATTTCGGTGGTGGCGACATCGGCATGGCCCAGCAATGTCTGGATCACCCGCAGATCGGCCCCGCCCGCAAGCAGATGCGTGGCAAAGGCGTGACGCAGGATATGCGGGCTGACGCGCGCCGGATCAATCCCTGCGCGCAGGGCGATGTCCTTGATCAGCAAAAAGAAATGCTGGCGCGTCAGGTGGCCCGCGACCCCCGGTCCGGGGAACAGGTGGCGCGATACGGGCTTGCCCGACAGGCGGGCCTTTTCCTGATCTGCGTCGCGGTGGGCCAGCCAGTCGATCAGCGCCGCGCGGGCCGGGGTGGACAGGGGCACCATGCGTTCCTTGCCGCCCTTGCCACGGACGAGGATCATGCGCGGATCGCCCCGCACGGCGGTGACAGGCAGTTCCACCAGTTCCGACACACGCATGCCCGTGGCATAGAGAAGTTCCAGCAGCGCGCGATTGCGCAACCGCTCGCCTTCGGTTCGGCCTTTGGTGCGGGCGGCGTCCAGCAGACGGTCCACCTCGTCATGGGCCAGCGAATGGGGCAGGCGGGCGGCGGCCCCCGGCCCGGTGATGCGGATCGCCGGGTTATCAGAGCGCCAGCCTTCGTCATGGGCAAAGCGATAAAGCTGCCTTATCGCCGACAGCCGCCGCGCGCGGGTGGATTTCGCCAATCCCTGCGCCTCGCAGAACACAAGGTAGGTTTCAACACCCTCGCGCGTGGCGGTGGCAAAGCTGTCGCCCCGCCGGTCCAGCCATGCGGCAAAGTCCAGAAGGTCGCGCCCATAGGCCAGTTGCGTGTTGCGCGCTGCATCCAGTTCGGCGGACTGCGCCTGCAGAAAGGTCGATATCCACTGGTCCGGCGCGGTCGGTGCGGCCATGTCAGCCCCGCCGTTCCAGCAGCATCAATTCCAGCGCGGTGCGCCGCGCGGTGGTTTCAAGGCCCACATGACGCAACAGGACAAGACCCTTGGTCACGCCTGCCAGATCGCCCTGCAAGCCGGATTCGATCTGTTCAACGGCCAGCAGCAACGCCTCGCCCAGACGGTTCTGATCCAGCAGATCGGTGAACTCATGCGCCGGTTGCTGGGTGCCAAACGCGGGCACGATCGCGCGGGCCAGACTGTCGGGCGGGGTGGTGCCGGTCAGATCGCCACGCGCAAGGCCGATCAGAAACCCTTCGCGCGCATCCAGCGGTTGGCGCGACAGGGCAGTGGATTCGTAATCTTCGGACAAAAGGCCGATCAGAAAGGCGATGCGGTCCGCCTCGCCCGTCAGGGACAGGCTACGCAGGCTTTCGCCATAAAGTTCGGCAAAAGGCACCTCCAGCTCAGCCTCGGCCATGCGTGCCCACGTTTCGGGCAGGACGGCGGCGATTGTGGCAGGATCGCCGGTGTTCAGCGCGTCTTCCAACTTTTGAAAGGCGGCGACCCGGTCCCAGACCCCACCCGACGCGGCGGGTTTGCGTTCGGTGTAAAGACCCAGCAAGACATTGGCCGGGATCGCCCCCGCGCGCGCCAGCCGTTCGGCGGCGTCGATCTGCGCCTTCCATCCGGCGGTGGGGCGCAGTTCTGCATGGGCAAAAGCCAGCGGCAGGGTGCTGGTGGGAAGGGGTTCGCCAATCGCCTCGAACATGCGCCAGGTCAGGGGGGTGACGCGGGCGGGTACGGGCAGGGGCGGCTCGCCCTCGAACAGATCGGGGTCAAGGAACCGCGACAGCAGCGCGTCCTCTTCTGCGGTGACATATCCCAGCACCTGCGCCGTGCGCAGCGTCAGTGCTGCGGCGTTCCAGTCACCCGACCGCGCAAGGCAGAAGATGCGCGCCGGAAAGGTCGGGGCCAGACCGGGGGCATCGACCATGGCGCGGCAGCCCCGATCCTCGGCCCCGGTCAGCAGGCCCACATCAAAGCTGCGACGGAAAAGGTCGGGCTCATCCTTGCCCGCCACGTTCAGCAGGGCATTCGCCTGATCCAGCGCGCCCATGTCCAGCAGCTTGTCGATGCGGGCGATCAGAAGCACACCACCGGTGCCGCTGTCAGAGGGCGGCGTCGCCTCGGCCAGCAGCAGCGTCAGCAGCAGGTCGCGCAGCGCGGGCAGGCTTTCCACCCGTTCCTTCCCGATCATGCTGGCAATCTCGGTGCTGCGGCCAAGTCCCCATAGGGCAGCGGGCAGCCCGGTCACCTGGGGCGACAACAGCCCCACCGCATCGACCGACGGGCCACCCAGCACCGTCACTGCCACCTCTTCGGGCAACACGCTGGTGGTGGCGGGGGGTTCGACGACAGATGGCAGCACCGCTGGCGTTGCCACCGACTGCGACAGCCAGTCGATGGCCGACAGCGGTTCCTGTGCCGCAACCGGGGCGGCCAGCATCACTGTCAGAAAGGCAAACGTCGCCCTGTCAGTTGCCATTCAGCGTCACCGGCACTTTCACCTCGTTCTGCGCCGGATCGAGGTTTGCGAGATAGGCATACCCCGTCAACCCGGCGAATGCCAAAAGCGCCAGTACGATCACTGCCTTGATGATGCGCCCCATCTGATTCCTGTCCTTCTCGTGCCCGTGTCCAGCCCTTGTTTTGCCCCAAGGCGGGGCATCGGCTGTTTTCCCGGTCGCAAAGCCGCGGTCGGTCCGCCGATTATATATGGCATTCGCGGCAAGTTCACGCCATTCAGGGAAGAAAGATCACGCCGGGCAACTTGCTGCCAAATCAGCCGCAGTCGTCGCCAGGCGCGCAAAAAACGGGGGACGCGGGGACGGATGGCGGAGCGGCTGAAGAAAACGGTCGTGATGGTGGGCATGATGGGCGCGGGAAAGACTGCCGTCGGCACGGCCGTCGCGCGCCTTTTGGGCGTGCCGTTCGTCGATTCGGATGACGAGATCGTCCGCGCGGCGCAACGGTCCATCCCCGAGATTTTCGCACGCGACGGAGAGCCGTTCTTTCGCGCCCGCGAGACGGAAGTGTTGGGTCGGCTGTTGCGCGGTGCGCCCTGCATCCTGTCTACCGGGGGTGGGGCCTTTCTGTCACCGGTGAACCGGGACCTGATCGCAGAGTCGGGCGTATCCGTGTGGTTGCGTGCCGATCTTGATCTGTTGTGGCAACGGGTGCGACACAAGGCGACGCGGCCCTTGTTGCGCACCGCCAACCCGCGCGAGACCTTGCGCCAACTGTGGGCCGCGCGCGTGCCCTTTTACCAGTTGGCCGATCTGACCGTGGACAGCCAGCCCGACCTGTCGGTCGAGGATATGGCCGACCGCGTGGTGGCGGCACTGGCGCAGCACACCGACGTTCTGGAAAGGGACTGACCGATGACAGTGGATGTGGTTCCCGTGAACCTTGGGGCACGGTCCTACCAGGTGCGGATCGGGACAGGTCTGATCGATCGGACCGGGGTCGAGATCGGGCACTTGCTGAAACGGCGCAAAGTGGCGGTGATCACCGATGAAACCGTGGCGGGCACCCATCTGATGCGGCTGGCAGGATCGCTTGAATCCGAAGGAATCGCGATGACCGCCCTTGCCCTGCCATCGGGCGAGGCGACAAAGGGATGGGAGCAGTTCACCCGCGCCGTCGAATGGCTGCTGGAACAGAAGATCGAGCGGTCAGACGTCGTCATCGCCTTTGGCGGCGGGGTTGTGGGCGATCTGGTGGGATTCGCCGCGGCCGTCATGCGGCGGGGCGTGCGTTTTGTGCAGGTGCCGACGACCTTGCTGGCGCAGGTGGACAGCTCTGTCGGCGGCAAGACCGGCATCAACACGCGGCAGGGCAAGAACCTTGTCGGCGCCTTCCACCAGCCGTCGCTGGTGCTGGCCGATATCGGCGCCCTGGACACATTGCCCGCCCGCGATCTGTTGGCAGGTTACGGCGAGGTGGTGAAATACGGCCTTTTGGGCGATGCCGCATTCTTTGACTGGCTGGAGCTGAACGGGCCAAAGGTTGCCAAAGGCGATACCGACGCCCGCCAGTATGCCGTGCGCCGCTCGGTCGAAATGAAGGCCGCCATCGTATCGCGCGACGAGACCGAAGAAGGCGAACGCGCGCTGCTGAACCTGGGCCACACCTTTTGTCATGCGCTGGAAAAGGCCACCGGTTACGGCACCCGTCTGTTGCACGGCGAGGGCGTCGCCATCGGTTGCGCGCTGGCGTTCGAGGTGTCGCAGCGCATGGGGCTGTGCGCGCAGGAATCCCCCAGCCGTGTGCGCGCCCATCTGCGCGCCATGGGAATGAAGACCGACCTTGCCGACATCCCCGGCGATCTGCCGGGGGCCGAGGCGTTGCTGGCGCTGATGGGGCAGGACAAGAAGGTGGTCCACGGCAAGCTGCGCTTTATCCTTGCGCGCGGGATCGGTGAGGCGTTCGTCGCCTCGGACGTGCCGCAGGACATCGTGCTGTCGGTGCTGTCCGATGCCTTGGCGGCACGGCGCTAAGGGACGCGATGTGTCGGCCATGATGCTTGCGCGGCCTTGCGGGGTCGCGTAGCACCATGGGGTATCCGCAACATCGCTGGCCGCCATGACCCCGACCGACACCCCCGTTTCGCGCTTGCTGGCCTTTCTGGTGATGGGCGGCCCGGCGATGTGGGCAATTGCGACGCTGTCGGTGCTGACGCTCGCACTGATCCTGTGGAAGACATGGCGTCTGGCGGCGATGGGGGCCTTTAATGGCGGGGGCTATTCCGCCTGTTCCGTGGCGATGTGGGAATCCGGGGACCGGGCCGGGGCACTGGCGCAGTTGCGCCCGCGCCGGTCCGCGCGCGCGCGGGTGATCAGCACCGCCATGGCCGCCGTGCTGGACCCGCGTCTTGACCGGGCGGCGGCAGAAGCAACCACCGAACAGGCCGCGCGTGCCCTGCTCAATCAGGCGCGGCAGGGGTTGCGGGGCCTTGAACTTGCGGCAGCGATTGGCCCGCTGCTGGGCCTGTTGGGCACCGTCACCGGCATGATCGCCGCCTTTCAGGGGCTGGAGGCTGCGGGTGTTCGCGCCGACACATCCGTTCTGGCCGGCGGGATATGGGAAGCGCTGTTGACCACCGCCGCCGGCATGGCCGTGGCCATCCCCGCGATGATCGCGCAAAGCTGGTTCGAAGGCGTGATCGAAAACATGCGCCACGACATGGAAGACGGCGCGACGCGCGTCTTTCTGGGCCATGCGGCCCCCAAGGCGACGCTGGCACAGGCGGCGGAATAGCCGCCATGCGGATCGCGATGGACACACCGCGCCGACGCCGCCTTAACCTGACGCCGATGATCGACGTCGTTTTGCTGCTGCTGGTGTTCTTCATGATGGTGTCGCGCTTTGGCGGCACCCAAGGGATCACGCTGGCGCTGGGGCAGGGGGCGGGGGCATGGTCCGGCCCCCCGCGACTGGTCGAGGTGGCAACGGACGCCATCACACTGAACGGCATCGCGGTCACGGATCTGGTCGCCAGCCTTGCCCCGCTGATGGCCAGCCCCGATGACACCATCGTCCTGCGCGCGCGGCTTGGCGCACCGGTGCAGGCGGTGGTGGCTGCGCTGTCCGCGCTGCGCGCCGCCGGTCTGACCCGGATCGTGCTGGTGGAATGATGCGCCTGCCAGACCCCGCCCCCCCGCGCAGACCGGAGGCGTTGTTGCCGATGATCGACGTGGTGTTTTTCCTGATCGTGTTCTTCATGATGGTATCGACCTTTGCCGCCCCCGAACCCTTTGCGGTTGATGCGCCGCAATCGGACACCCCCGATCCGGCCAGTGGCGAATTCGGCCTGTGGCTGTCTGCGACGGGCGTAACAGGCTTTGTCGGCCCCACCGGGGCGGTGCAGGGCGATGCGGCACTGGCGGCACTGGCGCAGGCGCGCGACGCCCATTGCGCGGACGTGAATTGTGCTGCGCAGCCCCCGGTGCTGCTGCTGCATGCCGATGCCGCTGCGCCGGGTGGTTCGCTGGCATCCGTGCTGGCGCGTCTTGGTCAGGCGGGCTTTGCCAATGTCACCCTTGTGACAGTCGCAGAATGATCCGCCTGGCCGAAGCGGCGGCTGCGGGGGGGGTGGCCCTTGCCCTGCACCTTGCGGCCTTTGCGCTGGTCCCGCCCTCACCCGGTGGCAGCACGGCCGCAGGCAGCGGCGGGCAGGCGCTGGTGTCGCTGGTCCCGTCAGATGCCGCATTGGCCGCGCTGGTGCAGGACTGGACCGCGCCGCCCGCGAAAATGGCCGAACCTGAACAGATCAAGCCCGCCTCGCCGGACGTGGCAGCAGCCCTGCCAGACCTTGCCCCCTTGGCCCCTATGGCCACCGCGCCCAAGATGCCACCGCCATTGCCTGACGCACAGCCACAGGTCGACACCGCCCCGCCGCCGCCCGTGCCCGATCTGAAGCCCGAACCCACGCCCGAACCGAAGCCACAGGCGAAACCCAAACCCCGGCCAAAGCCGCAACCGGCAGCAGACGCACGCCCGGCCCAAACCGCCGGCGGAACAGGCAACGGTGCGCAAGCCGGAAACAGCGGGTCCGCACAGGCCGCGACCAAAGACACCGCCCGCATCGCCAGCCTGTTGGCGGAATGGGGCGCCAAAATCGGCGCCAAAGTGCAACGCCGCAAGGCCTATCCCCGCGATGGGCGGGGCGCTGCGGGCAGGGTCGTGCTGTGGCTGACCGTCAGCCCTGACGGGCGGTTGCTGAATGTCTCGGTCCATCAGTCGTCGGGCAGCCCCGCGCTGGACCAAGCGGCATTGCGGGCGGTAAAGTCGGCAGGCCGCTTTGCCCGCGCGCCGTCAGAGGTGACGGACCCAGCCGTCGTGGAACTGCCGCTGCGCTTCGACCCCTGATCGTTCCTGGCGCGCGGCGCATACGCCGGGGCGGGGTTCAATACGCCGGGTACAAGGTCCGGCGATCGTCATGAAAGCGTGCAAGCCGATCTGCCTTTTGCAGAAAAAGGCCCGCACCGATCCGCCCGACACAGTCCGCAACTGACGAACGTCTGGGATAAGGTCTAAAAACTCATTAGCACATCATATGATGACAGCCAGAGTCAGGATTTTATCTTTATATGGACTCATTTAACCAAATGATTTAAAATGCATACGTTTACTCTCTGAACGTTCCCTAACTCCTTTGGCGCAAATATCGTTCTTGTACTACCTCAGCACGCAAGGTGGGGAGAATTTAAAATTCATTCAGCAACTGGCCCAAGCGGCAATCAATGTGTTCCGGCCCAAACGTTGAATGTTTTTATGATGTGGTATCAAGGCTTTGATCGCGCACCGACGCTGATCAGGCGGCTTCATTCCATTTGGCAGCACCAACTGCAAGATGACCCCGCGCTAAAGGCCACGTTTCTGACCGGGCCCGACGCCGATGATCTGATCCAAAGTCAGGGCATCGATCCCACTGGCCTGACCATGCAGGTTCGCGCAAATCTGGTGCGGGTCCATCTTTTGGCTGAAAAAGGCGGCGTTTGGGTGGACGCCACTCTTTTGCCATCCCGCCCCCTAAGCGTCTGGCTGTCACCGGAGGTGAGGAGTTCCGGATTCTTCGCCTTTCGGAACCGGGCCCATGATCGTCTGCTGTCCAACTGGTTTCTCTTCGCTGATCGAGGGAATTACGCCATCACGAGGTGGCGGGATATCTACTTTGATTATTTCAGATCACCCCGAAAGCTGAACAAACACGCGCCGTGGCATATTTTCGCCGCCCAGGAACTCCGGGCCTTTGTCAATCCGGCCTCATTCGGAAGTCCAAGGATTGCACAGAGCAGTCCCTATTATCCGTACCGCGTCCAGCACTATCTGTTTGCCTATCTTCACCAATCCGATCCAAAATTCGCGCAGGTGTGGAAACAAACACCCTTCCAAGATGGCAGCGCTGCGGGGCTGTTGAAAAAAACGATCACCCAATCAAAGAAGTCGGCATCAGAGTCTGACATTCGTGCAATCTTGCAAAGGGCGCCGGTGCACAAGCTCAACTGGCGAAAATCGGACCAGTTCGATGGTGTGCTGGATTTGGTTGAACGTCAGACGGTCACGGACTGATACCGGCCTTCAATTGCATCATGTCGGCAAGCCGCGCCATCAAAGGGTCGATCCTCTGCCTGACTTCGGAATGAACCCCTTGGAACAATGCCGCCTCGTCACCGACCAGCATCGACTTTCGATCAAAAAGACCTTTGAAGTTTTCAATGTTTTCGGTTCCCGAGAATGAACTTCCCCCCCCGAACCTTGGCACGCTGCGGCTCAGATCCCGTTCCGGTATGCCGATCCCAAGACGCTTCCTGATCTCCATGCGATAGCTTGGGTCGGAAATCCAGCGGTCAAAATAAATCCAGACCGTCGTATCAGCGTTCTGACCCAAGGCACCTTCCGCATAGGATATCCACAAAGCTACGAACCGCTTCATATGATCGTCGTTCCGTCGGGGATAGACGGACAGCTTGTCTGTTGCAAAGGCCTTCTTGATTCGCGATGCCAGCAGATTGTCAAAACTACGAATCAGGTTGACGCTAATACAGCTACCCGGAACGGTTTGGAACGGCATGTAATCAGGGCGGGTGTCTTCAACGCTGACAATAAGAGCATTGGCAAGTTGCGACCTGAATTCAAAGAATTTCCTTTCACGTATCACCGTTCTGATCGCCTGCTTCAACCGCAAACGCCGCAGATCAAATCTGGGTAGGTCCTGATCAGGATATTTGCCCATCGGCACCAGATTGTTGATGAAGACAAAATCACCATCCTCTCTGATCCAGTCAATGACGGCATGATTGCCGGATCGCTTCATCCCCCGGAAGATTATATCCGCCATGATCTTTCCTTTGTAGAAAATCTGGTAAATCACCGTCAAACGGTCAAATGAGAGACCGGACCGTAGGCACATTTGGATTGATAGCCGTCAAACAAACGTTGCAGCAAGTGCATCGTAGCGGAAAAATGGACTGTCCGACCAATCTGCGACCATGGCGGTCCGCGTAGTCGCCAACTGCCCCTGCCGCCATGCACCAGACGCGACCGCCCGATCATCCGAAGCGTGCCAATCACTTGCCTGCATGGCCACGTGACAGTCGACGCACGATATTAACACAGATCAACGCCGCAAGCCTGAAATTAAACGACACTCACCTTGAGGAAGTGAACCCTTAAGGTTGGAGAATATCATGCGGATACTCAGCTTGACCGCCCTTGTTGTATCTTCGGTTCTTCTTGCCCCAACAGCCTTTGCAGACGACGCGGGGGCACAGCTTTTCGGCGATTATTGTGCCGCTTGCCACGGCGTTTCGGGAAAGGGCGATGGCGACATGGCCGATGTCATCACCATCCCGCCCCCGAACCTGACGCTGCTGTCAAAGAAGAATGACGGGATTTTCCCGATGCTGCGGGTGATCCACACAATCGAAGGTCGTACGGGTCTTAGGTCTCATGCAAGTGTAATGCCCCTGTTCGGCAAGACCTTCAGTGAGGACACTGGCGATATCGGATACGCTGAGGTGCTGGTGACGCGCGGGCGGGTGCTGTCATTGGCCATGTATCTTGAATCAATACAGGAAAAGTGACGGGAAGTTCGCCATTTGTAGTGCAGTACCGCAAGGTATAGTGCAGCAAGACCACCCCTCTGAGCGAAGGCTTGGAGGGGAAAATTGGCGCATCGCTGGGGTGATGTTGCCACGCTCTACCCCCGACGCCGTGGTGCAATAGGTGCCTTCCGGCCCACCGCCCTCTGAGCGAAAGCTTGGGGGGCTTTTTGGTTTATCGGTGCCCAGAACTTGTCCAGCTCTCAACACCCGGTCAGCACACAACTGCCCAATACTTATCAGAGGGATAGCCCGTGATGGGAGTCATTCATGCATAAACTGACCGCCTTTTCTTCGGTGATTTCATTGAGCTTGCTGACCGCACTTCCAGACCGAAAGCGCGGGGAGTATCATTGCCATCGTTCTGCCAATCCCCAACCGCCCAGCAACCATGGAGGCGGTGCCTATCGCAACTGTGCCGCTGCCCGTGCTGCAGGGGCCGCTCCTTTCCGTCGACGTGATCTAGGATACGGGGCTCACCTTGACCGCGATAACGACGGGATCGGATGCGAGTAAAGCCGCGCCGTAAGTTGCACTGTCGTCGGCCATGAATTTCCCGTTCTAGGTGCAAATGCGCAAAGTAATGCTCAACATCAGCGCCCGACAGATGGCGATGTGACCGGTCGCGCCGTGTTTAGTCCGTGCCGCCCCGAGTTGATGGTGCGAGGTGGCCCTTGTCGTCCAGGTTGGCACCGAAATCCAGAAATTCATCCATGAACATTCCCAAAAGCTCGGTCCGGGTGCCGATGCCAGCCTTGTGGAAAACGGCGCTCAACTGCGCTTTGATCGTGCCTTCTTTGGTGTGACGCAGTCGCCCGATTTCGGAAATTTTCAACCCGCGCAGCGACAACAGAGCGATGTCACTTTCCGCTTTGGACAGGCCCCACTCTGCAAATCGTTTGACAAGGATGTCGTCGAAATGTCCCCGCAGCACCGCCAGCTTGTCGCGCTGACTGGCTTCGGCATGGCTCAGGTCGCCGATCTCGCGCCATGACAGAAGAAATCCCACCAGCAACAGTCCGACCGCCAAGGTTTCGATCAAAAGGTGCGCTGCGGCCCAGACCGTCAGTGGGGCGCCTTTGACCAGGTCTTCGTGCAGTTCAACTGCGATATCTATGCCAAACACAAAGGCGCAGATGAACTGGACGACAGCGACCATTCGAATGGCAGGCCAATTGCCGCGCAAGAGGCCCGACCTGTTGGTTGGAAGGGTAACGAAGGCAACCATGACCCAACACTCCTTTTTGCGGAAAAGGCGGTTCGACGACTGGCCGATGTCATAAGCCGTCGATGCAATTTTCATAAACCAAAGTGCAAGTGGTTGCTTTGCGCCATGTCAACTGGCCTGTGGACCATTGTTTGTTTCGACAGCCGAACGTTTACTTTTATCAAGCGCACTCGGGGGTTCCCTGATTTCGCGACATGGACGAAAGGACTCCGTTACGGGGGATTTTAGGGTCAGGACTCGTTCTTGTTTCATAGCCAGAACATGACGATTGCGGCGAG
>JAZKHT010000016.1:0-85164 GCA_040385245.1 Pseudomonadota bacterium
CTCGCCGCAATCGTCATGTTCTGGCTATGAAACAAGAACGAGTCCTGACCCTAGGGGAAGGGCAAGGCGCGCCATGGGGATTTGCACCCCGGCAAGGTCGCCCGGATCAAGGATCAGGGCGACAGAGCCATCGCCCAGAACCGTGGCAGCGGCGATGCCCGGCACCTGGCCATAATTGGCCTCAAGCCCCTTGATCACCACCTGCCTTTGGTCGCGGATCGCATCGACCATCAGCGCCACTGCACTGTCATCGCCGCGTTCGACGACCACGATGATCGATCCTTCGTCGCCCGTCGGCTGGCCGCGAAAGCCCAGCGCCATGCCGACGTCGATCAGCGGCAGGCAGCGTCCCCGCACCTCCAGGATCGAGTCATTCTGGCCGATCAGGTGGCGGGACGAACTGTCGGGGCGGAGCGTTTCGATGATGGACGACACCGGCAGCACCAGCGTCTGGCCGCCGACCTCGACCACCATGCCATCAAGGACGGCCAGCGTCAGCGGCAGGCTGATCGTCAGGGTTGTCCCCTCTCCCCGGATCGAGGCGATGGAGACGCGGCCCCAAGGCCCACGATTTCGGACCGCACGACATCCATCCCCACGCCGCGTCCCGACAGGGCAGACACCTGCGGTGCGGTCGAAAAGCCGGGCATGAACAGCAGCGCGTCGATTTCCTGCGGCGACAGATCGGCCGTGGGCGGGATCAGGCCCTTGTCGATGGCCACCTGCCGCACGCGGTCACGGTCGATGCCTGCGCCGTCATCTTGCAGGGTCAGGATGATGCGCCCCGATCGATGGGCGGCAGTCAGGCGGATCACCCCTTCTTCGGGTTTGCCGGCGGCGCGGCGCGCTTCGATCTTTTCGATGCCGTGGTCGATGGAATTTCGGATCATGTGGGTCAGCGGATCGGCAAGGCGCTCGATGATGGTCTTGTCGACCTCGGTCGTCTCTCCTTCCGTCACAAGGCGGGCGGATTTGCCGACGGCAGTCGTCGCCTCGCGCACGATGCGGTGCAAGCGGTCAAACAGCGGTTTAACGGGCTGCGCGCGGATCGCCATCACGCTTTCCTGGATCTGGCGGGACAACTGGCGCAGATGGTCAAGGCTGCGGTCCACATCCGCCGAGGCGCGGTCCGGCAGGTTTTCGATGGCTTCGGTCAGCATGGCCTGATGGATGACCAGTTCCCCCAGCAGATCGACCAGCCGGTCCACGCGGTCGATATCGACGCGGATCGTCGGGCGCGGGGCGGCGGCGGCGGTCGCGGCGGCAGAGGGGCCTGCGGTGTTTGCGGCAGGTGGCAGGGCTGCGGGGGCCGCTTTTGGCGCGCTGGGAACGGGCTGGGGCGGGACAACGGTTGCGGGAATGGCCACGGAAACGGGGGCAGTCGGAAGCGGGGCCGCTGCGGTGGCGTCCAGTTCCATCACCTCGATCGAGCAATCGCTTTGGATAAATTCAAAGACCGCCTCGATATCGACCTGCGTCTGCGCGGTTTCCAGCGTGACCGACCAGCCAAGATAGGATTGGCCCGGATCAAATCCCGCCAACGGCAGGATTGACGTGTCCAGAGTGACCGCGGCCTTGCCCAGCGCGCACAGGTCGCGCAGCAGCAGCCCCGGCTCGTGCCCCGAGGCAAAGGCCCCGGCGTGGGGGCGAAACCGGATGTGCCAGCGGCGATCCCCCGACAGATCGGGCAGCGCGAACCCGCCGTCAAAGGCCAGCGGTTCAAAGGTGAAATCCTCTTCCACCTCTACCACGGCGGCACCTTCGGGGATCATCGCCTCGACCACGAAATCCAGCGCTTCGATGGCGCGTTCCATGGCCACCACATCGGTGGAGCGGCCTTCGCGGTCGGCGGTGACCATGTCGGCCAGATGGTCGCTGGCCACAAGAAGCGCCGCCACCAGATCGGGTTCGGGCAGCAGTTTGCCGCCGCGCAGATCGTCAAGCACCGTCTCGAACCTATGGGCAAAGGTCACCAGCGCTGTCAGGCCAAAGGCCCCTGCCCCGCCCTTGATCGAATGGACGGCGCGAAAGACGGCGTTGATCACCTCGGGCTCTGGCCCGCTGATTTGCAGGGCGCGCAGGCCCGCCTCAAGCGCTGTCAGCAGCTCTTCAGCCTCGATAAAGAAGATGTCACGCAGATCGGATGGTGCGGCCATGATGCCCCCCGTCACACAGCCGCGACGCGGCGGATGGTTGACACCAACGACACCTCGTCGAAGGGTTTGCAGATCCAGCCCGTCGCCCCAGCGGCGCGGGCGCGTTCCTTCAGCGTCTGCGCGCTTTCGGTGGTCAGCACCAGAATGGGCACGCGCGCCGCCCGGTTGCCGCCGCGCACGGCGGCGATCAGGCCGAAACCGTCCATCCGGGGCATGTTCAGATCGGTCAGGATCAGGTCGGGGTCGGTGGTTTGCAGCCGTTCCAGCGCGTCGATCCCGTCTTCGGCCAGAACCACGTCGAAGCCGGATTCGGTCAGCGCCTGACGGAGCAGTTCGCGCATGGTCAGGCTGTCGTCCACGGCAAGGATGCGCAAGCTCATGCCGCACCGCCGATCAGGTCGGCGGTCATCAGATCGGGCGCGCCCATATGGTCAAGCCCGGCCAGAAATTCATCCGACGGCGCCTCGATCTCAAGCCGCCCGCCTTCGCGGTGCAGCCGGGCGCGGGCGATCAGCAGAACCTGCAATCCCGCCGCCCCCAGATGCCGTACACCGGATGCGTTCAACCGCACCCCCGGCTGTCCGGGACTGTCGCATTCTGTCTCAATCTCAAGCCACAGCGTCTGGGCCGCATCGGTGGTCAAACGGGGAACAAGCTGGATCAATCGCATTGCACAGGCTACCTCTGCCGCAGGAATCGCGAACCCGCTATTGCCGGGCCGCGTACCCCTTCTGTCTGCCGCCAAAGGCTGAAGGAAAAGTTTAAGACCGCGCCACTGCCATGCCCACGAAACAAGAGATGGGAAAAAATGTCGGAATTTTCCACGGACCCGGTGTCGGTGATCTTTGATCTGGATGGCACCTTGGTGGACAGCGCCCCTGACATCCATGCCGGGGTGACGGCCTTGTTGCAGGACATGGGTGTGGAACCGCTGCCGTTCGAGGTGGTGCGGGGCTTCATCGGCGGTGGGGTGCCGGTGCTGATCGACCGGGTGATGGCCGCGCGGGGGCTGGACGCAGCGCTGCGGGGCGACCTGATCGCCCGCTTCACTGCCGCCTATGAACACGCGCCCGACGGGTTGACCACCGCCTATTCGGGGGTACGGGACGCGCTGAGGGCGTTGACCGAGGCCGGGCTTCGGCTGGGCCTGTGCACCAACAAACCCACAGGTCCGACGCGCGGCCTGCTTGCGGCCTTTGGCTGGACGGGGCTGTTCGATAGCCTGATCTGTGGCGACACGCTGGCGGTGCGCAAGCCCGACCCTGCCCCCTTGCAAGCGGCGGTGGCGCAGATGGGCGGCGGGGCGGCGGTCTTTGTCGGCGACAGCGAGGTGGATGTCGCCACGGCCCAGGCCGCAGGCGTGCCGCTGTTGCTGTTCACCGGCGGATACCGCAAGACCCCGGTGGCGGACCTTGCCCACCACGCGGCATTTGACCATTTCGATGCGCTGGCAGGCTTGGTGGCGGCGTTCAGACCACGCTAAGGCGCAGGCCATCCGGCCCGACACGCGGGCCTTTGGTCAGCGCGGTGCCGGTTAGGCGCAACCCAGCCCACAACCCCTGCGCCGCACAGGCCGGGGGAACACTGGGTGCGTAAAGTTCGACCACGCTGGACCCAAGGCGCAGAAACCGCACGGGGATGCGCCCTTCGGGACGGATCAGATCGACGGCGGCCACAGGCTGCAGGCCAAGCGACAGAAAGAACGCCTCGGTTGCAGTGATGTCGGTGCAGGGGATGCCGATGTGGTCATGTCCGGGCAAACGGGGATCGGGCAATGCCGGATCGGAGATACGCGGGCGCGTGTCCCCACCGCGGCGGGCGCACAGTTCGATCCGCGCGCCTTCGGGGCCTTGCACAAAGGCATAGCGCACACCGCTGTCCCAGAATTCGGCAATCTCCAACGGCCCATCCGGGGTGGTGTCGTCCAGCCGCACCCCGGCGGCCAGCAGCGGGGCCAATGCCAGATCGACATCCGCCACCGCCAGCGCCAGATGGTCGATGCGGCCATGACCGCCCGGTGCGCCCTTGGTCAAGGCAATCCGCTGGCTGCCAAGACGCAGCTCATCGCCCGCCGCCACAAACCCGAACACTCCACACAGCCACAGCTGCGCGGCCTGCGGGTCGCGCACGGAAAGTTCGGGGATGATCGCTGTCTCGGGAGTCATGGTACCTTGCTGCCGTGCAGGCGACCGTGTCGCAGAACAGGTGCCGCGGATCAACAGGTTTCAACGGCCACACCACTTGCAGTTCGGGGCAGAAGGGGAAAAGCTGTGCCAAGCCCCCAGCCGGAGATTTCGCCATGACTCTGCATCCCGTACTGAAGCCCGGTGCCACGGCCCTTGTCACAGGCGGGGCGGCGGGCATCGGCCTTGCGATCGCGCAGCGGTTTGCACGGGCGGGGATGCGGGTCTGCCTTGCCGATCTGGGGACCGACCGGCTGATGGCGGCAAGGGCCGCGCTGCTGGCGCAGGTGCCGGGTGCCGACGTGATGGTGCAGGACACCGACGTCAGCGACCTTGCGGCGGTGCAAGCCCTTGAAAAAGTGGTGACAACGCGCTTTGGCGGCGTCGATGTGCTGGTGAACAACGCGGGCATCCAGCCCGGCAGCACGATCTTTGGCCCGCCCGACAACTGGCAACGGGTGATGGCGGTCAATCTGTGGGGCGTGATCCATGGCTGCCAGACCTTTGTGCCCGGCATGATCGCGTCAGGGAAACCGGGGATCGTGATCAACACCGGATCAAAGCAGGGCATCACCACCCCGCCGGGCGACCCCGCCTACAACATCGCCAAAGCGGGCGTGAAGGTTTTCACCGAAGCCCTGGCCCACGAATTGCGCAACACCGGCGACGCGCGGATTTCGGCGCATCTGCTGATACCGGGGTTCGTCTTTACCGGCCTAACGGCAGGAAACCGCACCGAAAAGCCTGCCGGGGCCTGGACGCCAGAGCAGACGGCGGATTTCCTGATGGATCGGCTGGCGGCAGGGGATTTCTATATCCTGTGCCCCGACAATGACGTGACCCGCGCGGTCGACGAAAGGCGCATCCTGTGGGCGGCGGGCGACATCGTGGAAAACCGCCCGCCCCTGTCGCGCTGGCACAAGGATTGGGCCGACACGTTCGCAGAGTTTCTGAAAGGGTAGGCCGATCCTTCTGCGAAGGTTCGCGGACCGTTCCACGCGGAATTTTCGCAGAAAATCCGGGGCCTGTCGGATAGGTCTGCGATCCGGTCAGCAGCAGGGCAGCTTGATCGCCTCGATCAATGCGGCGCGGTCCAGCGGGGCGGTGCCGGGGGGCGGTGTGGTCAGCCAGCGGAAAAACCACCTCATCCCCGCTGCCCCTGACGGCGGTGGGCGACCATCCGCGCAAGGATCGACAGGGCAATCTCGTCGGGGGTGATGGCGCCGATGTCCAGACCTGCGGGCGCCTCGACCCCTGCCAGACGGGCGGGGTCCACATCCGCCAGACGGTCGCGCAACGCGGCCATCTTGGCCCTGCTGCCGACAAAAGCCGTCCAGACGCCCGGCGCGGCAATTGCGGCGCGCAAGGCGGCCTCGTCCGCGCGCCCTTGGGTTGCGACCAGAAGATAGCCGCGCGCGCTGTCGGGCAGGGCAAAGCCGTCAATCCGCTTGGCATGGGTCGGAAAGGCATCCAGATCGGGGCCGATAGCGCATCCCGTCACGTCAAACCCGAAGCGGGGCGCAAGATCGGCCACCGCCAGCCCGACCGGGCTGGTGCCAAGGATGATCACCTCGGGCCGGGGGATCACCGGTTCGATGAAGATGTCCATCGTCCCCCGGCTGGGGCACATGGACCGGGCATAGCGCACCCCGTCGCGCACCTGACCGGGGGTGACACCCTGCCCTGTCAGCACATCCTCGGGGCTGACGGAAATCAGGCGGGGCTGGCCGTCGGCCAGCGCGTCCTTGGCGGCGCGCAAAACCGCCCCGCGCGCGCAGCCACCGCCGATCCAGCCTTCGCTGATGGTGCCATCGGGGCGGATCACCGCCTTGGCCCCCGCTTTCGCGGCGGTCACAGCCACGGTGCGCACCACGGTGGCAAGGGCAAAGGGCTGTCCTGCCGCCTTTAATTCCGCCACGCGGTCAAGGATGTCACGGCCCATCAGTCCCATGTTCGCGTCCTTCACAATGCGGCCAGCCGGGGTTCAAGCGCCGCCAGCGAGTCCAGTGTGTTCGCTGCGGCAAACAGATCGAGATGCGGCAAGGCGGCGGCCATCCCGGCGGCGACGGGTTGATAGCCCCGCCACCCCTTCAGCGGGTTCAGCCAGAGGATCCGACAGCCGCGCTTCTTCAACCGGGCGAGTTCGGCACCGATCACCTCGGGCGGGTCGGTGTCGAACCCGTCCGACAGGATGATGACGACAGACCGCCCCGACACCAGACGCCGCGCATAATGGTCGTTGAACTGGTGCAGATTGCCACCGATGCGCGTGCCGCCCCCAAACCCCTGCGCCAGCAGCGACAGCCGGTTCACCGCGCGCAAGGCATCGTCGTCGCGCAAGGCATCGGTGATCCGCACAAGGCGGGTGTGGAACAGATAGGCGTCCGTCGCCCCATCCGCCCCAATCAGCCCGCGCAGAAACGCCAGAAACGGCCGCGCATAGGCGGTCATGGAGCCTGACACATCCAGCAGACACACCAGCTTTGTCGGTCGGTCCGGGCGCGCGCGGCGGTGCAGGCGCACCGGCTCTCCCCCCGTGGCCAGACTGGCGCGCAGGATGCGGCGCATGTCCAGCGCCTCGCCACGCTTGGCGGCCTTTCGGCGGCGTGACCTGCGGTCGCGGATGGCGCGGGCAAGGCGTTCGGCAATGGCGCTGGCTTGCGCCATGTCGTCAGGCGACACGACATCGCGCAGGTCGGTGCGCATCAGGTTGCGCACGCGCGAGGCAATCAGGCGGCCTTCGCCCTGTTGGTCCGCCTCGCCGTCGCGGTGGGTGTCGACACTGTCGGCGGTGCCGCTGCCGGTCGCGCTATCACCCTGCCCCGGTGTGGCGCTGCGCTGCCGGTCCTTGGCGGTCTGCGCTTGCCCGGCGCGTTCATGCCCCCGGTTCTGCCAATAGGCCGCGAACAGATCGTCGAACCGGGCAAATTCGTCCCTGTTACTGGCGCAGATGGATTTCAGCGCCATGCACACCTGATCGGGGTCCAGCGCATCAATCGTGGTCAGCGCGGCAAGGGCGGTGCCGGTGTCCTGCACCCCGACCTGCAGCCCGTTGGCCCGCAGATGCGCCATGAAATCGGCCAAACGGTCGACGGGGCCACTGGCGCGGGCAGGAAAGCGGGTGACGGGCGGATGGACGCGCATCACGCGGCCTTTCCAGCGATGCGCTGTGCGACCTGAAAGGGGATGGCTGCACGGTCGGCTTGGGTTTTCAACAAGGTCACAAGGGCCGCTTGCAGGGCCGCCGGATCGTCTGTCAGATCGTTCACGCCCAGCCCGACAAGAGCCGCGGCAAAATCCAGCGTCTCTGCCACGCCGGGTTTCTTTTCCAGATCCTCTTTGCGCAGCGTCTGCACAAAGGCGACGATCTGACCGATCAACCGCCCCTCGACCCCCGGATGATGGGCGGCAAGGATGGCCATTTCGGTCGCGCGGTCGGGGTAATCGACATATGTGTAGATGCAGCGGCGGCGCAGCGCGTCGGACAGATCGCGCGTGCCGTTCGATGTCAGGATGACGATGGGTTTGCTGACCGCGCGAATTGTGCCCAGTTCCGGGATCGTGATCTGATATTCCGACAGGATTTCCAGCAGATACGCCTCAAACTCCTCGTCCGCGCGATCAATCTCGTCGATCAGCAGGACGGGCGGTTTCGGCTGGCGTATCGCGCGCAGCAAGGGGCGTTCCAGCAGATAGCGGTCCGAGAATATCCGTTCCTCGATCCCCGGACCGCTTTCGCCCGCCTCTGATGCGGCACGGACGGCCAGCAGTTGTTTCTGGTAGTTCCATTCGTAAATCGCGTGGCTCGCATCCAGCCCTTCATAGCATTGAAGCCGGATCAACTCGGCCCCTTTGACCTGCGACAGGGTGCGGGCGATCTGGGTCTTGCCGACGCCTGCCGCCCCTTCCAGCAGCAAGGGCCGCCCCAGCGCCAGCGCCAGATGCACCGCCATCGCCAGATCATCGCCTGCCACATAGCCCGCAGCGGACAGGTCGGCCTGAATGTCGCGCCAAGTGGTCATGCATCCCCCCGATGGTGGCGCAGGGCCGTTGCCAGCCCCGCGCAGTGATCAGCCGTGCAGGCCAAGCTGGTTGGCGATGGTCCAGATGCGCCAGTGGTCGTGCGGCATGTGGCTTTGCGTCAAACCGAAGGCGCGGAAGGCATCATGCACCGCGTTGGAGAACGCCGGAACCCCGCCCACGTTCGGGGATTCGCCCACGCCTTTGGCCCCGATGGGGTGGTGCGGGCTGGGCGTTTCGGTGTGGTCGGTGGTATAGTGCGGCGTTTCCCACGCGGTGGGCAGGAAGAAATCCATCAGCGTGCCGGTCTTGCAGTTGCCCATCTCGTCATAGGCAATCTCTTGGCCCATCGCGATGGCAAAGGCCTCGGTCGCGCCGCCGTGCACCTGACCTTCGATGATCATCGGGTTGATACGGGTGCCGCAATCGTCCAACGCGTAAAAGCTGCGGATGTCTGCGACGCCCGTATCCACGTCGATGTCCATGACGCAGATATAGGCCCCGAACGGATAGGTCATGTTCGGCGGATCGTAGTAGCTGACAGCCTCCAACCCCGGTTCCAGCCCCGGAATGGCCTGATTGTAGGCGGCATAGGCAATCTCTTTCATTGTCTTGAACCGCTCTGGCACGCCCTTGACCACGAACCGATCCACGTCCCATTCCAGATCGTTGTCATGCACCTCCAGCAGATAGGCCGCGATCATCTGGGCCTTTGCGCGGATCTTGCGGCCCGCAAGTGCCGTCGCCGCCCCTGCAACGGGGGTCGAGCGGCTGCCATAGGTGCCAAGACCGTAGGGGGCGGTGTCGGTATCACCCTCTTCGATGGTGATCTGATCGGCGGGGATGCCAGTTTCAGTGGCAAGGATCTGGGCAAAGGTGGTGGCGTGACCCTGCCCCTGGCTGATGGTGCCAAGCCGGGCCAGCGCCGATCCGGTGGGATGGATGCGGATCTCGCAGGAATCGAACATCCCCATGCCCAGGATGTCGCAGTTCTTGACCGGGCCTGCGCCGACAATCTCGGTAAAGAAGGACAGACCCACCCCCATCAGCCTGCGCGTCTTGCCTGCCTTGAAGTCAGCCAGCCGCTGCGCCTGTTCGGCGCGCAGTCCGTCATAATCGACCGCCTTCAGCGCCTTGTCCCAGGCGGTGTGATAGTCGCCGCTGTCGTATTCCCAACCGAGCGCCGACTGATAGGGAAACTGGTCGCGGCGGATGAAATTGATCCGCCGCAGTTCGGCTGCATCCATGTTCAGCTTGATCGCCAACACCTCGATCATGCGTTCGATGAAATAGGCAGCCTCGGTAACGCGGAAGGAACAGCGATAGGCAACGCCCCCAGGTGCCTTGTTGGTATAGACGCCATCGACGCCGACATAAGCCACCGGAATGTCATAAGACCCGGTGCAAATCGAAAAGAACCCGGCGGGGAATTTCGTCGGGTCGGCGCAGGCGTCGAAGGCGCCGTGGTCGGCGGTGACATGGCACCACAGACCGGTGATCTTGCCCTCTTTCGTGGCGGCGATCTTGCCCTGCATCCAGTAATCGCGGGCAAAGGCGGTGGCCATCAGGTTGTCCATCCGGTCTTCGATCCATTTGACCGGGCGGCCGGTGACGATCGAGGCGACGATGGCGCAGACATAGCCGGGATAGACGCCCACCTTGTTGCCAAAGCCGCCCCCGATATCCGGCGACACCACGCGGATGCTGCTTTCGGGGATGCCCGACAGCAGGCTGGCCACGGTGCGCACGACGTGGGGGGCCTGAAACGTGCCCCACAACGTCAGCTTGCCGTTGATCTTGTCCATGCTGGCGACACAGCCGCAGGTTTCCAGCGGGCAAGGGTGGGTGCGGTGGTAATAGACCATCTCTTCGGCCACCACATCGGCACCGATGACCACGGATTCCGTCGCGTCCTTGTCGCCCACTTCCCAGCGGAAGATGTGGTTGTGGTGGATGCGGTCGCCATGCGCGCCGCGCGTCTGGCCTGCCAGATCTTCGCGCAGCACAGGGGCATCCGCCGCCATCGCCTTGAACGGATCGGTGACGACAGGCAGTTCTTCGTAGTCGACGACGACCAGTTCAATCGCATCGGCCAGCGCATAGCGATCTTCGGCGACGACAAAGGCAATCTCTTGCCCCTGAAACAACACCTTGCCATCGGCCAGCACCATCTGCTTGTCACCCGCAAGCGTGGGCATCCAGTGCAGGCCAAGCGGTGCCAGATCGGCCGCCTGCAACACCGCGATCACGCCGGGCACGGCCAGGGCGGCGGCCGTATCCACTGACTTGATCCGCGCATGGGCATATTGGCTGCGGACGAAATCGCCGTAGACCATTCCTGTCATCTTGATATCGTCGACGTAGTTGCCCTTGCCTTGGGTAAAGCGGGCGTCTTCCACACGCTTGCGCGACGAGCCCATGCCTTTCAGGTTGGTGGCGCGGGCGATCTGGTCCGGGGTCAGGTCGTTCATTGCGCGGCCTCCTTGGCGGTGTTGATCTCGGTTGCGGCGTGCAGGATGGCCTTGACGATGTTCTGATAGCCGGTGCAGCGGCACAGGTTCCCGGCCATGCCAAAGCGCACCTCTTCCTCGGTCGGGGCAGGGTTTTCCTGCAGCAGGCGCCAGGCGCGGGTGATCATGCCGGGGGTGCAGAACCCGCATTGCAGCCCGTGATGTTCGCGGAACGACGATTGCAGGACATGCATGCCGTCGGGGCCTGCGATGCCCTCGATCGTGGTGATCTCTGCGCCTTGGGCCTGTGCGGCCAGAACGGTGCAGGATTTGACAGATTTGCCATTCATATCAATGGTGCAGGCACCGCAATGGCTGGTTTCGCAGCCGATGTGGGGGCCGGTCAGACCCAGCCGTTCGCGCAGGACATGGACCAGCAGTTCGCGCGGTTCGGCCAGAGTTTCCATCTCTTTGCCGTTGACGCGCAGCGTCAGGTGCATCTTTTTCATCATTTCCCCCTTCAGGCGCGCGACCAGGCGCGGGCGATGGCCCGGCCAAGCACGATGCCTGCCACATGCATTTTGAACGCGACCGGGCCACGGTTGTCGGCCCCCGGATGGATGTCGCCCTTCATCGCGGCGACACTGGCTGCCACGGCATCGGGGCCGCAATCGGTGCCCAGAAGCGCCGCCCCCGCACCCGCCGACCAGATCGGCGTATCGGCAAGGTTGGTCATCGCGATTGACGCGGCGGCGACCTTGCCGCCCACCTTGGTGATCAGAACGGCGGCGGCGGCGGTGGCATAATCGCCGATCTTGCGTTTCTGCTTCTCATAGGCATAGCCGCCGGACGGTGCATCAAAACTGATCGAAACTAGGATTTCATCATCCCCCCTCGCGGTGAAATAGGCGCTGTCGTAAAAATCGCGGGCGGGGATATCGCGGCTGCCATCGGGACCGGTGACGGTATAGGTGGCGTTCAGACATTGCATCAGGCCCGGCATGTCGTTGCCCGGATCGCCATTGGCGACGTTGCCGCCCAGCGTTCCGCAGTTGCGCACCTGCGGGTCGGCAATCTGCAACGCCGCCTCGGTCAGGATAGGGGCTGCCTGTTTCAAACCGGCGTGGTTGATCAACTCGGCCTGCGTCGTCAGCGCGCCGATGCGGATGCGCGGGCCGATGGTGATGCCCTTCAGATCGGCCAGATCCTGCAGATCGACCAGATGGCTGATCTGCGTCATGCGCAGTTTCATCATCGGGATAAGGCTGTGCCCGCCCGCGATCACCCGCGCCTCGTCACCATGATCGGCCAGCAGTTGCAGCGCATCGCCCAACAGCTTTGGCCTGTGATATTCAAAAGCACCCGGGATCATCGCGTCTCCTCCCCTGTCAGCGGACCTTGGCGCGATGTTAGGGGTGGTGCGGCAGAACGGCGCAGGACATGCGCCAAAGGGGGCCATATTTGCACGAAATGCGTAATTGGCGCACGAAACGCGTCACAGACCCAAGGCGTCGCGCAGGGGGGCAATGCGGGTCCGGGCGACGGGAACGCGGGTCAGACCGGCGGGTTTGCTGAACAGGCAATAGCCATGATCGCGCGCCCGTTCATAGGCCGAGACATGGGCCAGATTGACCAGCCAACTGCGATGCACCCGCATGAATGTATCGGGCACGCGGGCCGCCGCCTCGGTGATCGACCAGGGGCAAAAAACCGCCCCCTGATCCAGCCACAGGGTTGTGTAATGCCCCTCGGCCTTGATGGCGGCGATCTGGTCAGGGGACACGAAATGCGTCATGCCATCGCGTTCATAGGGCAGGCGTCGGGCGATGTCGTCCCGCTGCCGCCGGGGTTGCGGCATGGGGTCGGGGGCCGGTTCGGATGCCACATCGGATGCCGCATCGCGGGCGGAAAACCGGTTCATCAGGTCTGCCCCCGAAAGAAGAAACGCGCCAGAGATGACAAAGGCCGCAACCAGCACGATCACGGCAATCTGTGTGGTCGCCAGCATCGGGGTGACGGGGTCTAGCCCGGCAATCGCCTTGAACCCGGTCATCGACATGGCGCTGAAATGCACGACCGCCACGGCCGCGCCGAACACCACCGTCGCCAACAGGGTGTTGCGTTCTGTCCGCCGCCCATAGGCGATGCCGATGGCGGCGATGCCCATGCCGATGGCAAGACCACCTGCGATAACAATGCCTTGCGGTTCATAGACCGGCAGACACCCTTCGATTGCCGACAGCCCGACATAGTGCATGACCACGATGCCGGTGCCAAGGATACTGCCTGACAGCGCTATCGCCCCGATGGTGCGCCGCCCGAAATGCAGGATCAACAGCGCCACACCCGCCAGCAGGATCGCAATCAACGCCGAGGCGACGGTTTCGATGACGTCGTAATACACCGGCACATCGAAATTCATCGCAAGGATTGCCACGAAATGCATCGACCAGATGCCCCCGCCCAAGGCCGTGGCGGCCATGGCAATGCGGGCCTTGCGCTGGCCGATGGATTGCAGCGACAGGCCACGCGTCAGCGACAGGCCGGTAAAGGCCGACATCTGCGCGATGACGATGGACAGGACCACCAGCCACGGATCGTAGGTATAGATGATCATGCATGCGCGCTGTGAACCAAAAGCCACCCGTCAGGTGCGCAGGTCCACAGCCCCCTCCCCCTTGTCGAGCAGTTTAGGGATGCGGGGGATTCGCTGTCAATCGCCCGCCGGACTCAGCGTGTGCCGGATCGCAACTGCGCCTCAAGCCGGTCGATGCGGGCGACGGCATCGGTCATGCCGCGTCGCAACAAGTGCAATTCCTGCAAACCTTTGGCCAGATCGGGTGCGGCGGCCGATGCCGCGGGTTCGGCAAGACCGTCGCCTTGACCTGTCATCAGCCAGATCAGCGGCACATTCAGCATCCCCGCCAGCATCTGCATCCGGTTTCCGCGCGGCTCTGCCCGGTCGTTTTCCCATGCCTGCACGGTGGTGGCGCGCACACCCAACCGCTGTGCCAGATCGTCAGGGGACAGCGCCGCCGCCTCGCGTGCCGCAGCGATCCTGTCGCCCAAAGTTGCCTGTTCTTCGCTGTACCAATCGGTCACCAGCCCACGTCCTTTCATGTTGTTGTCATGGGCGCAGGGTAACCCCATCGGGCACAGGTCGCAACCTGCGGCTGTCGTGGGCGGGATTTGCCCCTGCGGGACCCCGGTCCGGTTTCCCGGTATGCGGCAGGATTGCATCCGGCTATGCTTTCAACCAAGCGCAGGAGACAGCGAGCGATGGCCGACGAACACGAAGGGCATCTGGGCGCGGTTTACGCCGCAACCACCCCGAAACAGGTGGCCGCCCTTTATGATGCCTGGGCCGCGACCTATGAGATGGAGATGGCCCGCGCAGGCTATCGGCACCCGTCCATCGGGGTGGCGCTGCTGACGCGCTATCTGCCGCGCGGGGCGGCACCCTTGCTGGATGCGGGCGCGGGCACGGGTCTTGTTGGTGAATGGCTGGGCATCGTCGGCTACCCGGTGGTAGAGGCGTTGGACATATCCACCGGGATGCTGCGGATCGCGCGGGCCAAGGGAATTTACGCCGCGTTCCATCAAGTGGCGCTTGGCGGCCCGCTGCCCTTTGCCGAGGCGACCTATGCGGGGATCATTTCCACAGGCGTCTTTACCACCGGCCATGTCGGGCCAGAGGCGCTGGATGAACTGATCCGCATTTGCCGCCCCGGCGGCGTGATCGTCCTGACGGTCAAGGATGGCGTCTGGGGGACCGGCTTTTCCGCGCGGCTTGCGGCGCTGATCGACGCCGGGCGCATCGCCATGCTGGAAGAGACGCCGCCCTACATCTCTATGCCGGGCGAGACGGGCACCTCGCCCAGCCGGGCCATCGCGCTGCGGGTCACGCCCTGACGCGGGCGCTTTCTGGGTCGTAAAAGGCGCGCAGGCCGATTTTGGCGGGCAGGATGTCGCCTGCCACGTCCAGCGCATAAGTCCCTGACAACAGATAGTCTTCGGTCACATCCGCCCCCCGGACATAGCCATAGCCGACGGATTTCCCGATGGTATAACCATACCCGCCCGAGGTCAGGTAACCCACCGGTTCGCCGTCGCGCAGGATGGTTTCACGCCCCACCAGGACCGCGTCCGGATCGTCCAGCGTAAAGCCCGCGAACCGTTTGGTCAGCGCCGCCCCCGCCAGCCGTTCCAGCGCATCGCGCCCCACAAAGGGGGTCGACGTCTTCAGCTTGACCGCCCAAGCCAGACCCGCCTCGAACGGCGTGTCATTGGGGGTGATGTCTGATGACCACGCGCGATAACCCTTTTCCAGCCGCAGCGATTCCAGAGCGCGGTATCCGATCGGACGCAGCCCCTGCCCCGTGGCCATCAACGCGTCATAGACCTGCGCCAGACCGGCAATGGGAACGTGCAATTCCCACCCCAGTTCGCCCACATAGGTGACGCGCAGGGCGCGAACGGGGATACCCGCCACGGTGATCGTGCGCACATGGCCAAAGGGAAAGCGTGCGCTCGTCATATCGTCATCCGTCACCGCTGACAGGATGTCGCGCGCCTTTGGCCCCATCAACGACAGGGTCCCCCAGTCTTCGGTCACATCGGCAAAGGTGACGCCCGCAGGCAGCGCATCCATGAACAGGCCCGCATCATGGGTGCGGAACCCGGTGCCGGTGACGACAAAGAAGCGGTCGTCCGCAATCCTTGAAACGGTCAGGTCCGCCTCGATCCCGCCGCGCGAGTTCAGCAGTTGCGTATAGGTCAGCCGCCCCACCGGTTTGGACACATCATTGGCGCACAGCCGATCGAGCATCTGTCCCGCCCCGCTGCCCGACACCTCGAATTTCGCGAAAGAGGATTGATCGAACACCCCCGCAAGGCTGCGGACATGCGCGTGTTCGTCACCCACCGGCCCGAACCAGTTCTGCCGTCCCATCGAATAGACATCCTCGGGCATCGTTCCCGCAGGCGCGAACCAGTTCGGACGCTCCCACCCCAGTTTTGATCCGAACACCGCGCCCTGCGATTGCAGCCGCATATACAGCGGCGAAATCAGCACCGGGCGGCCCGAGGTGTATTCCTCGTGCGGGAAGGCGACGGTGTAGTGCTTTCCATAGGCTTCAAGCGTTCGGTCCTGCACCCAGACCCGGTCCTTGTGCAGGTTGGAAAACCGCCGGATGTCGACGACCCACAGATCCAACGGCGCCTCGCCCGACATCACCCAGTCGGCCAGCACCCAGCCCGCCCCCCCGCCCGAGGCGATGCCGAATGCGTTGAACCCGGCCCCGACGAACATGTTGGCGCATTCGTTGGCGCGGCCAAGGATGAAATTGCCATCGGGGGTAAAGCTTTCGGATCCGTTGATCATCTGCTTGACGCCGGTTTCCGCCAATGCGGGCACGCGGGCGACGGCCTGTTCGATGTGTTGGGCGAAATGGTCGAAATCGTCGTCGAACAACCGGAATTCCCAGTCATCCGGCACATCGCCGTCCGAGGCGGACAAATCCCACGGCTGCGGGTTCGGCTCGTACCCGCCCATGACAAGGCCGCCCACCTCTTCCTTGAAATAGGTCCGGCGGTCGGGATCGCGCAAGGTGGGCGCATCGGGCGACAGGCCGGGGATGCGTTCGGTCACGATATACTGGTGCTTGACGGGTTGCAGCGGCACGGTGACGCCCGCCATCGCCCCCACCTGCCGCGCCCATTGACCCGCACAGTTGACGACCTTTTCGCACTGGATCGTGCCCATGGTGGTGTGAACGGCGGTGATGCGGGCACCGTCCATCGCAAAACCGGTGACGCGCACGCCTTCGTGGAACGTGGCCCCGTGCATCCGCGCGCCCTTGGCCAGACTTTGGGTGATGTCGGACGGGCTGGCCTGCCCGTCGGTGGGCAGCCAGCTTGCACCGATCAGATCGCCCACCTCCATCAAGGGCCACATCGCCTTGACCTCGGCCGGGGTGATCAGGTGCATCTCCATCCCGAAGCTGCGCGCGGTGGTGGCCAGACGGCGGTATTCGGTCCAGCGATCCGGCGTCGTGGCCAGGCGCAGGCAGCCGGTCATCTTCCACCCCGTCTCAAGCCCGGTTTCCGCATCCAGCCGCTTGTACAGATCGACCGAGTATTTCAGCACCTTGGTGATCGACGCCGAGGATCGCAACTGCCCCACCAGCCCCGCCGCGTGCCAGGTCGATCCCGATGTCAGTTTGCCCTGTTCCAGCACGACGACATCGGCCTTGTGGTCGCGCGCCAGATGATAGGCGGTGGAACAGCCGATGATGCCGCCGCCGATGACGACGATCTGGGCGTGACTGGGCAGGGTCATGGGGCAAGCTTTCCGTGAAGGGATTGATAACGATCAAGGGCTGTGTCCAGACGGACCAGATTTTCGGCGGCATAGGCCCCGTAATCGACGCCGGGCGCGTTCAGATACAGGTCCGACACCATGGCCCACATCGCCTCGCGCAAAAGGGACGCGCATTGCATGGCGTCAAAGGCGCGCATCAGGGGCGCATCGGGGGTGTGGTCGAAATACTCGGTCAGCAAAGCGCGGGACTGGTCCGCGTCCATCCCGGCGTTCGATGCGGCACCGGCCAGATCGAACAGGGCGGTGGAAAACCCCGCATATTCATAATCGATCAGCCAAAGCCGGGTGCCATCGTCCAGAATATTGGCGGGCAGCAGGTCGTTGTGGCCAAAGATGATCGGCAGCGGCACCTGTGCCGCCTCCATCTGCGCTGACAGGGTCAGATAGCGCGGCAGACGTTCGGCAAAGCGGCTGTTCGCGCAGGCCAGGGTGCGGGCGTAATCGCGGATGACGTGGAACGGCCAGAACAGCACCGCCTCGCCAAAGACATGGGCGGGCATCCGGGTGTGAAACGCATGCAACAGCCGCGCCACGCGGGCCGGATCGGCGCACAGGTCGGCCCCGGTCCAGGTGACGGATGCGATGAACTCGGTCACCATCACACCGGGCGCGTCATAACTGACCGCAGGCGCAAACCCCGCCGCATGGGCGGCGCGGGATGTCGCCACCTCGCGCGCACGGTTGACGTGGTGAAACGGGTAATCCGTGCCGAACCGCAGCACATGCACGCCCGCGTCATCGGTGATCTTCCAGATCTCGTTCGACAACCCGCCCGACAGGGGTTCACCCATAGGTCGGCCCTGCCAGCAGGGCAGCGTCAGGATACGGTCTGGCAGGGTCATAACGTCCTCGGCGTCGGTCATGCCACAGGTAAGGGCGGCGGGGCATGGCCTGTCAATTGCCCGCTGCACCAGTTTGCACGGGCGGACCGGAGGAACGGTGATTTTGCGCGGAAAGACCCGGAATGACGCCCTTTGTGGCGCGGGGCAACGGGAACGGACGTGTGGCTTTTTCTTCGCCCAAATACTCAGCCGACGGCAAGGTCGGACACGGCGGTGAAGAAGGGGCCGATTTTTCGCAGAAAAATCGTCGATGCCGACGCAGCGCCCGAGTTGTTATCATATTGATTATTTCAGCATTCCCCGACAACACTGGACCATCCCACATCACGGGGTCCCGTCATGCCGCACCGGTACAAACCCAACCCCTTTGCCGGCCCTGCGTCACACACTCCGCCGGGGCGGGTGGTGACGCCCGAGATTGCCGCCTTCTGCACCAGCGGGGTCAGCATCGTCATCGGCACGCTCGGGCCGGATCGCCGGGCGGTCACCGGGCGGGCCCTGGCTTGTGTGACCGACGGACCCGCGGTCAGGCTGCTGTTTGACACCGATGGCAATGACGCGCTGATGGCGGCGATGGCGGCGTCCGCCCCGATTGCCGCCACGTTCAGCGAGCCCTTGACCCACCGGTCGCTGCAACTGAAGGCCGCGCGCGGGGAAAGCGTGCCGCCTGCCCCCGGCGATCTGGAGGAAATGGCGCGGCAGTCCCGGCATTTCACTGCCGTTCTGGAAACTATCGGCTATTCCCACGCCTTTGCCGCCGCCTATTGCAGGCTTGATCCGGCGCAGGTGCGCGCCTGTGCCTTTGTGCCCACCGCCGCCTTTGAACAGACGCCGGGGCCAGCGGCGGGGCGGGCGCTATGACGGCAACGCTCGACATGATCCGCGACTGTCTAGAAGGGACGGTGCCCGCCATCCTTGCCACTGTGGACGAGGCGGGGGTGCCGAACGTATCGCTGATCAGCCAGGTGCATTACGTCGATCCGGGGCGAGTGGCGCTCAGCCATCAGTTCTTCAACAAGACCCGACGCAATATCCTTGCCACCCGCAGCGCCACCGTCGAGGTGGTCGATCCGCAGACCATGGCGGAATACCGGCTCGACCTTGATTACGAGACGACCGAGACGAAGGGGCCGGTCTTTGAATCGATGAAGGCAAAGCTGGCGGGCATCGCCTCGCACACGGGGATGCAGGGGGTGTTCCGGCTGATCGGGTCGGATATCTTTCGCGTCAGGACCATCACGCCGTTGCGAGTGGCGCGCTTGCCCAAGCCTGCGGCGGGGGTCAACCTGCTGGCGGCGACGCGGCGGCTGTGCGCCGACCTTTCGGGTGCGCGCAACATGGGCGATCTGTTCGACCGCACGATGACCACCCTTGCGCATCACTTTGGCATCATGAACGCGATGATCCTGCTGACGGACGAGGCGGGAACGGCGCTTTATACCGTCGCCTCGCTGGGGTATCCGTCAGCGGGGATCGGGTCCGAGGTGGCGCTTGGCGATGGGGTGATCGGCGTCGCCGCCCGCGAAGGCGTGGCCGTCCGCATCGACCATATGACAGCCGATTATTCCTATAGCGCCACCATCCGCGACCGCATGCGCACGGGCGGCCTGGACAGCCCCGCCTTGCACGAAATCCCGTTCCCCGGTCTGGACAATCCCGAAAGCCAGATCGCCCTGCCGATCCTGTGGCAGGGGCAATGTCTGGGGGTGCTGTTTGCCGAAAGCCTGTATCCGATGCGGTTCTGGCATGACCACGAAGACGCGCTGTCCATCGTCGCGGTCGGTCTGGGCAGCATGATTTCCACGCTGCGCACTGAAGATGCGGGCGACGGTGACGACAGCGCGCCCTGCCCCGACCCGGTCGCGGCATCGGTGACGCTGCGCCATTACGCGGCGGATGACAGCATCTTTTGCGGACATGACTATCTGATCAAGGGTGTCGCGGGCGCGATCCTGTGGAAGCTGGTGCGCGAACACGCGCAATCCGGGCGCACCGAATTCAGCAACCGCGAATTGCGGCTGGACCCCTGCCTGCGCCTGCCCGAACACGCCGAAAACCTTGAGGCGCGCCTTGTCCTGCTGGAACGCCGCCTGCGCGAAAAGGCCGTGCCGATGCGGATCGAAAAGACGGGGCGCGGGCGATTCCGTCTGGGGCTTGGTGCAGCCCTGGTGCTGGAAGACGCCTGAGCCGCCGCCTTTAGCATTCTTTTAGCAAACCGTGCAGGAACACTTAGCGGGTGTTCCCTTTTTTCGCACAGTATATGTGCGCTCGTTCGATTGTAACGCGGATGTTTTCGCTACGGGCCGATTGATGTTCGTTTTGCCCCAAAGGGGGTGCCGCGACCCTGCGGCCAAATGGCGCCTGATGGCACCAACCCACATGACCTGCCCCCGCGTGATGGGGGCAAACCCATGCGGTCGACCGCCGCGGAACCGGCCCCAGGCGGGGCACCGGACACAGAAACTTTGACCAAGGGAAGAGACTATGAACCTGAACGATTTGAAAACCGCAGTGACGGGCGACGTGATTACCCCCGCTGACCGCGAATGGGGCGACGCGCGCGACCATCTGGTGTGGAACGGCCGTAAACCCGACGCCGCCCCTGCAGTGATTGTCCGCGCCAAGGGTGCGGCGGATGTGCAGGCGGCGGTGCGCTATGCCGCGGCCAACGGGCTGAAGGTGTCGGCGCGCAGCAGCGGGCACAACTTTTCCGGCATCGCCATGCAGGACGGTGTGGTGATCGATTTGTCGGCCATGACCGCCATCCATATCGATATCGCTGCCCGCCGCGCGGATGTGCAGCCGGGGGCCAAGAACCTTGCCATGGCGGCGGCGCTGACCGATGCGGGGCTGGCGTTCCCGCTGGGCCATTGCGGCGATGTGTCGATGGGCGGCTATCTGCTGGGTGGCGGTCTGGGCTGGAACGCCGGGGAATGGGGCATCGCCTGCCATTCGGTGGAAAGTGCGGATGTGGTGATGGCTGACGGCAGTCTGATCCGCGCCAGCGCCACCGAAAACGAACAGGTGTTCTGGGCGTTGCGCGGGGCGGGGCCTGCGTTCTTTGGCATCGTCACGCGCTATCGGTTGCGCCTGCAACCACTGCCAAAGGCGATCACCGTGTCGATGTGGGCCTATCCCATCGCCCGCGTGGCGGAAGTGACCCGTTGGATGACGGCATGCGCTGCTGTTCTGCCCGCGCATACCGAATTCACCCTGTCGCTTGCACCCGCCCCGGCACCGATGCCCGATGCAAAGCTTGCCACCGCCGTGCTGACGATCTTTGCCGACAGCATGGAAGAGGCGGGCCGGATCACGTCCGAGGTCGGCGCCTGGGCGCCCGAGGGAGCACTGATGCATCAGGGGCCGAACCCGGTCAGTTTCGGCATTCTGTACGGCATCATCGACCAGCACTTCCCCGACGGCGCGCGCTATGGCGTGGACAGCGCCTGGGGCACCGACGCGGCGGCGATGCTGCCTGCGATGGCGCGGATGGTGGAAACCGCTCCGTCGCGCATGTCCGGCGCGCTGGCCGCCTTTTATCCGGCCAGTGCCGTGATCCATCAACCGATGCCGGACACCGCGTTTTCGATGTCCGCCCCGGTGCTGGGGCTGGTGCACGGGCTGTGGACCGACCCGGCTGAGGATGCGCTGCATCTGAATTGGCTGCGAACCGGAATGGACAGCTTTGCCCCTGCGACAAAAGGGCATTACGTTGGCGAGGCCGATCTCGCCCGGCCCGGCCACCTGCAGCGTTGCTACAGTGGCCCCGCCCGGGCGCGGATCGAGGTGCTGCGCGCAAGCTATGATCCGAAGGGTCTGTTTTCGGGGCGCGTGGCACGGGACGGTGCCGTTGGGTCCGCCATGGCCTTGGCGGCGGAATAGTGTGTGACAACAGGAGTGTGCAAGATGAAACGAATGATGACACTGTGTGCTGCGATGCTGGGCGCGGTTCCCGCCGTGGCCGAAACGCCGGTGGAACGGGGGGCCTATATCGCCACGATCGCGGGCTGTGGCGATTGCCACACGCCGGGGTATTTCCTTGGCCAGCCGGATATGGAGCATCCCTTGTCCGGGTCGGATGTCGGCTTTGAAATTCCGGGGCTGGGGGTATTCCATGGCCCGAACCTGACGCCGGATGCCGAAACCGGGCTTGGCGCGTGGTCCGAAGACCAGATCGTCACCGCCTTTCGCACCGGGGTGCGGCCAGACGGGCGCATCCTTGCCCCGGCGATGCCGTGGCGCGGCTATGCGGCGATGACAGACGACGATGCCTATGCGGTGGCGGCGTATCTGAAGTCGCTGGCGCCTGTGTCAAACAAGGTGCCGGGGCCGTTCGGGCCAACCGAAGCGTCGCCCGGTTTCGTGATGCGGGTCATTCCGCCGGGGAATTGAGCCGCCGGCGCAATCCATTGGCCCCCGCCTGATTTTCGGGCGGGGGCCTTTTATTGCGCTGCAACAGTCTGGGCCCGGTTTTCCACCATTTTGCGCAACCTGATCGGCTTGCGGCAGGTTTCCTTTGCGTGATCCTGATCGGTGCGCCCCATGCCCACGTCCTTGCTGCATATCCTCTATCTTGTGCTGGCGCTGGTTGCCTGTGCAACGGCCCTGTATTCGGGGTTCTGGTTCTGGCTGGCGCTGGCGTTTCTGGCGTTGCTGCTGGTCGCTGCGACATGATCGCAGGTGCCGCGCGCGGTTTGCCCCGACGGAAACCGCGCTGTTGCGCGTTGAACGGATGATCCAGCAGCAAAGGGCCAGCCATGCCGATTTCCCGCGACGCCATCATTGTGACGGCTGTGTTTCTGCTGCTGGCGGTCAGTCTTGCGCTGCGCCATCCGCCGCAGACGGCATGGGCCGATGTGTTCGTGACCCCGCACCAGACGGCTAACCGGACCGATTGACCGCGAATATCCGCGCGGCCAAAGGCGCGCCGATGATCACAAGGATGATCCGCGTCAGGTGGTGCAGGATCACATAGCCCAGATCCGCCCCCGCCACGATGGCCAGCACCGTCATTTCCGCCTGCCCTGCCGGGGCAAAGGCCAAAAACGCCTCGACCGGGCGGGCAAGGCCCGTCAGGATGACAATCTCGGTGAACAGGGCGGCCATGGCGGCCAGGATCAGCACGAACGCGACGCCGCTTGCCACCGCATGGCGCAGATCGCGCAAGGTGACGCCGACGTAATGCACGCCGATCCCCATGCCGATGAACAGCTGCGCGGTCAGGATCGCCTCGGCCGGGGGGCGCATGTGGATCAGTCCCGCCAGAGACAGCGCCGCCGTCACGATCATCGGGCCAAGGATCGACGCGCCGAACAGCCCGATCCGTTCGCCCCCCTTCCACCCGATCAGGGCGGCGGCGACCATCAGGGCAAGTTCGGTCAGCGGAATCGTGGACAGCGGCGCGCCGATGGGATTGGTCAGCCCCGCACCGTACAGATGGGTCAGAAGGATCGGCGCGATGGTCACGATCATCAGCACCCGTGTGGCATGGATCAGCGACAGTGCGCGGACATCGCCCCCCGCCTCTTGCCCGAAGATCACCATGTCCTGCAATCCGCCCGGCATAGCGGCATACCAGGATGTGACCGGATCAAACCCGCAGCGCCGAAAGAACGGCACCCCGATCAGCGCGATGCCCGCGATGTAGAACGGCACCAGCGCGACCGATGCCGCCATCACCGGCACTTGCCCCACCAATGCGGGCGTGACGGATGCCCCAACCGCCACCCCCAGAATGGTGCGCGCGGCCACCGACACCTGCCCCATCGTCTGCAACCGCGCGCCCGACAGGGCGGCGATCAGACAGGCCGCCATCGGCCCGAACAGGAACGGCAGCGGCAGGCCAAGGGACCAGAACGCCCCAGCGCTTGCGGCGGCAAGGGCCAGCGTCAATGCACGGGCGCGGGTGAACATTGTCATCAGAGACTCGCTTGACGATATGTGTATCCAGTTGCATACATGTGGACACAAAACGCAAGGCCCCCGATGTCCGACGACGACGACACCCCCCAAGGCCAGACCGCCTATCGCCGCCTGCTGGAGGAGATCCGGCGCGGCGACCTGGCTCCCGGTGCGCGGCTGCGCGAAACCGAACTGGCCGACCGTCTGGGCATCAGCCGCACCCCCGTCCGCGAAGCGGTGCGGATGCTTGAGGCGGATGGCCTGATCACCCATCTGCCCCGGCAAGGCGCAACCGTCCGCACCCTTGACTACCCCGAGGTGATGGAACTGTACGAGATGCGCGCCGTCCTCGAAGGCACCGCCGCCCGCATGGCCGCCCGCGCCGCGTCCGATCTGGAACTGGCGGAACTGGCGGCATTGAACGAGGCGTTTGCCGCCGCCCCGCCGGGGCATGGCGCCTATGACCTGAACCGCCGGTTCCATCTGACGCTGCTGGACGCAGCCAAGAACCGCTTTCTGGTCAAGTCGATGAATGCCTTGCAGAAAACGCTGATGATCCTGGGGCCGACCACACTGATCGACCCGGATCGCGCAGGCATCGCCGCCGTCGAACACCGCCGCATACTGGAGGCGCTGACCGCCCGCGACGGCCCCCGCGCCGAGGCCGAGATGCGCGCCCATATCGAAGCCGCCCACCGCGTCCGCATCCGCGCCCTGCGCGACCGCGACCGCCCAAATGACGACTGACACCATGACCGATCTGCACGACCCTTGGGATATCATCGTGGTGGGGGGCGGCAACGCCGCCCTGTCCGCCGCCATCACCGCCGCCGAAACCGGGGCGCGGGTGATCATTCTGGAAGGCGCGCCAAAGCCCTATCGCGGAGGCAACAGCCGCCACACCCGCAATTTTCGCTGCATGCATCAGGGGCCGCTGTCGGTGCTGACCGGCAGCTACCACGAGGATGAATATTTCGACGATCTGATGCTGGTGACCGCCGGCAAGACCGACGAACACCTTGCCCGCCTGTGCATCCGGGCGTCCGAGGAATGTCTGCCGTGGATGCAGTCGCACGGCGTGCGGTTTCAGCCGTCGCTGTCGGGCACGCTGTCCCTTAGCCGGACGAACGCCTTCTTTCTGGGCGGCGGCAAGGCGCTGGTGAACGCCTATTACAACGCCGCGACCGATCTGGGCGTGACCGTCGCCTATGACGCGCAAGTGACCCACATCGGGCTTGAGGGGGACACTTTCACCCACCTTGAGGCGACGGTGGCGGGTGCGCCTCACCGCATTGACGGGCGGGCAGTGGTGCTGGCGTCCGGCGGGTTCCAGTCCGATCTTGATTGGCTGGCGCGGGCCTGGGGGCCTGCAGCGCGCAACTTCCTGATCCGGGGCACACCTTACAATCGCGGCGTGGTGCTGAAGGACATGCTGGATCAGGGCTGCGACACGGTGGGCGATCCGACCCAATGCCATGCCGTCGCCATCGACGGGCGCGCGCCGAAATTCGACGGCGGCATCGTCACCCGGCTGGATTGCGTGCCGTTCTCGGTGGTGGTGAACAAGGACGGCGACCGGTTCTATGACGAAGGGCAGGACGTCTGGCCCAAGCGCTATGCGATCTGGGGACGGCTAGTGGCGGCACAACCGGATCAGGTCGCCTATTCGGTGATCGACGCGAAATCCATCGACCTGTTCATGCCGTCGGTCTTTCCGCCCAACAAGGCTGACACGATGGATGCGTTGGGCGCGCAGATGGGCATCGACGGGGCAAAGTTGGCGCAGACCGTGGAGGCGTTCAACGCCGCCTGCCAACCGGGCACGTTTCACCCCACCGAGTTGGACGGCCTGTCCACCCGTGGGCTGAACCTGCCGAAAACCAACTGGGCGCGGCCCATCGATACCCCGCCTTTCTACGGCTATCAGCTGCGCCCCGGTGTGACCTTTACCTATCTGGGGCTGAAGGTGTCGGACGATGCGCGCGTGCATACCCTGCGCGGCCCCTTGGACAATGTCTGGGCGGCGGGGGAGATCATGGCAGGCTCGATCCTGGGTCAGGGCTATCTGGCCGGGTTCGGGATGACCATCGGCACCGTTTTTGGACGCATCGCAGGAAAAGGGGCCGCCGCCCATGTCGCTTGACCATATCCCCGAAGCCCGCCGCCAGATCGAGATCTGCAACGCCTGCCGCTATTGCGAGGGATTCTGTTCGGTCTTTCCGGCGATGACGCGGGACAAGGCCTTTGCCGATGGCGACATCACGCATCTGGCCAATCTGTGCCACAACTGCCGGGGCTGCTATTATTCCTGCCAATACACCGAACCGCATGAATTCGCGCTGAACCTGCCCGCCGCACTGGCCGAGGTGCGCCAAGACAGCTGGGAACGGCTGATCTGGCCGCAAACGGTGGCCCGGCGCGTGCAGACGGGCGGTGTTGCGCTGGCGGCGGTTCTGGTGCTGGCCTTTGCGGCGATCTTCTGGGCGATGGCGGCGCTGCGACCGGCGGATGGTCAGGGGTTCTACGCCTTTCTGTCGCATGGCGTGATGGTGGCGATCTTTGCGCCCGCCTTTCTGCTGCCGCTCCTGTCGGTCGCGCTGGGTTTGCGCGCCTATTGGGCCGAAGTGGGGGCGGGCCGCTTTCGCCTGGCGCATCTGGCGGGGGCTGTGCGGCAGGCGGCGACGTTACGCAATCTGAACGGCGGGCAAGGGCAGGGCTGCAATTTTGAGGCCGAGGATCGCTATTCCGACCGCCGCCGCTGGTATCATCAGGCGACGATGTACGGGTTCCTTTTGTGCTTTGCCTCCACCAGTAGCGCCACGGTGCTGCACTATCTGGCCGGGATGCAGGCCCCTTACGGCTTGTTTTCCCTGCCGAAACTGTTGGGCGTGCCGGGGGGTATCCTGCTTGCGGCCGGCACCATCGGCCTTGTGCGTCTGAAGCTACGCGCAGACCCCGCTTTGGGCGCGGTCCGCGTCTGGGGGGCCGAGATGGCCTTTGTCCTGTTGCTGTGCGGCGTGGCTGTGACGGGTCTTGCGCTGTTTGTTGCGACCGGGACGGCGCTGGTGGCACCGCTGCTCGCGTTGCATCTGGGGTTGGTGCTGACGTTCTTCCTGATCCTGCCGTTTTCCAAGATGGTGCACGGCTTTTTCCGCCTGACCGCCCTTGCCGCGGAAGAAGCGTTGCGGCGCTAACCCAGATGAAATTTCTGCGCCTGCAAGGGTGCGGGGGCCACTTCGCCCATATGCGGGGCAATGCTGATTTCGGCGGCGCGGCAGATGGCGTCCAACGGCAGCGCGTTCAGGGTGGTGCCGAAGGGATGGCTCAACTCCTCGGTTACTTCGGCCAGACCCAGGAACACATAGGCCACGATGCCCACGAACAGCGGCGTCAGCCAGCCTGCGGGGCCGATCAGCGCCAGCGGCAACAGCAGGCAATAGATGTAGGTCGTGCGAAAGATCAGCAGCGAATAGACGTAAGGCAGCGGCGTGGTCGAAATCCGCTCACACCCCGCCTGCGCGTTGGTGATGCTGGCAAGACGGCCGGTCAGGGTGCGCGCACCAAAGCCGTCAATCGCCCCAGCCGCATGGGCCAGCGCGATGCCGCGCGTCATGGCGTCAAGCGCCGCACAGGGCGGGTGCGCTGTGTCGACAAAGGCCGCCGCACGGGCCAGAACCGCCGCATCGGGTGACTGACGGCGCAGATTGACGCGGTGCAGGTGCAAAAACGCCAGCGCGTTGCGCAGGGTGGCATGGCGCAGCGCATCGTCGGGTACGAACACCGCCACTTCGCGCGCCAAGGCGCGCAGGTCGGCCAACAGCCCACCCCACAGCTTTCGCGCCTCCCACCAGCGGTCATAGGCGGCGTTGTTGCGAAAGCCCAGAAACAGCGACAGCGCGATGCCAAAGACGGTGAAAGCAGCACCATCGACATGCGGCAGGACATGGGTTCGCCGGTCCACCACCACCATCAGCGCGGCAAAACCCATCAGAAACAGTAACTTCGGCGCTATCAGCGGCAGGATGGAGCCGCGCACCGCAAAGGCAAGGTCAAGAAAGCCGGGTTTGTCACGGATGATCATGCGGCTATCCTAAAGCAACCCCTGCCCCGGCGCCATGATCCCGTTGGGCATGGACCCCGGTTTTGCACCGGGGTCCTGCGCGTCGCGCATCAGTTCTTGAGATAGCTTTCCATGCTGTCTTCCAGCGCATCCTTCCACGGCGTGTGGTGGACGGGGGCCATCGTGCCGGTGATGACCGACCGGTAGGCGTTGTTGCGAAAGCCCATGATGTCTTTCTTCTTGTGGTCTTTCCATTCGAAGAACGCCTCGCACGCGCCGTCCACGTCAAACGACGGATAGTCGGTCTCGGCGATCAGTTCCTTGACGTAATCGCCCTGATAATGGATCGCGTCATGCGCGTCGGCGCCCGCATCTTCGCCCGCCACACGGTCGGCCACGTCCTTTTGCAGCGCGGCCTTGTCGGACGGGATGGCAATCCGGCCCATGATCGCATCGCGCACCCACCAGGCCTGCGCATCGAACATGTTGAAGGTGAACCACTGGTCCTGCATCCCCAAATAGAACAGCTTGGGGTTATGGACCCACGCCACGCCCTTATAAAGGTCCGCCGTCGCCAGACGGTTCGCGGTTTTCAGGCGCAGATCGTCGGGCAGATAGGGGAAGTGGTGCTTGTAGCCTGTGCACAGGATGATCGCGTCGATCTTCTTGCTGGTGCCGTCCTTGAAATAGGCGGTGGTTTCATCGACCCGTTCCAGAATCGGAACCTCGGCCCAGTTTGATGGCCATTTAAAGCCCATGGGTGCGGTGCGATGTGCCACGGTGATGCTGTTTGCGCCGTATTTCCAGCACTGCGACCCGATATCTTCGGCGGAATAAGAGGTGCCGACCAGCAGCAGGTCCTTGCCCTTGAACTCCATCGCGTCGCGGAAATCGTGCGCATGCAGGACGCGGCCGCCAAAGGTGGCAAAGCCGGGGAATTCCGGCACATTCGGGGTCGAGAAGTGGCCGGACGCGACGATGACGTGATCGAAGACCTCGTCATACATGTGGTCTTTTTTCAGATCATGTGCCGTGACGGTGAACTTGCCGGTTGCATCGTCATATTTGACAAAGCGGATCGTGGTGCAGAACCGGATCCAGTCGCGGACCCCGGCCTTTTTCACCCGGCCTTCGATATAGTCGAACAGCACGGCGCGCGGCGGATAGCTGGCGATCTGCTTGCCGAAATGTTCCTCGAACGAATAGTCCGCGAATTCCAGACCCTCTTTCGGGCCGTTCGACCACAGGTAGCGATACATCGACCCGTGGACGGGTTCACCGAATTCATCCAGCCCGGTGCGCCAAGTGTAATTCCACAAACCGCCCCAGTTCGACTGCTTTTCAAAACAGACGATCTCGGGGATCTCCGCGCCCTTTTGTGCCGCCGACTGAAAGGCCCGCAACTGCGCCAGACCTGACGGCCCCGCCCCGATGACCGCGATACGTTTTTTCATCAATCCCTCCTGTTTATTTGGCGGGGCATTTCCGAAATGCCCCAAACTTCTGGCAATGACGCTATCGGCCCGGATTGATCGGTGTCAAATTATTTTCCTGCCGGGAAAATGGTCAAAGGCGATATGCCACGTTCATTCGGGTGCCGCACCGTCCGGGCGGTTAACCAACATGCGGGCAGCGCGCGACAGGGTCTGGAATATCTGATCCCGGATGGGCCCCGCGATCCGTGCGTCGTCAAGCGCGATGTCCATGCAATAGAGCCAATCCTCGGCGTCCTGTGGCCGGATGGGAACGTGTGCGTGGATGTCGCGCAACGACATGTGGCCGTGCGTTTCGGCGTAATAGCGCCGCCCGCCAAAGAACCCGGACAGAAACGCGAACTGTTCGGCGCGCACATGCGCCATGCCGTGGCCGCGAAAATGCAGATGCAGGATTTGCGCGCCCTGCGGCAGGGTTTCGATCAGATCATAGAACCGCTCCACCAGTGCGCGCACCGTCGCCTCGCCGCCGATCTGGTCGATCACCGCTGCCATGACGTTACGACTGGGGCCGGGTCTTTTTCGGGTCGTAATGTGACAGGGGCACGATCACCGCCGGAAGGCGTTTCTGGTGGCCGTCCAGCTTGCCCACCTCCACCTCGGTGCCGACCGCCGCGTGGGCCACATCCACCCGCGCCAGCGCGATGTTCTTGCCCAGGAGCGGGGACCGCATGGACGAGGTCACGACGCCGATCTGCGCGCGCCCGACATGGATGCAGTCGCCGTGGCCCACATCGACAGCGGCGTCGATGTCCAGCCCGACAAATTTGTGCATCGGGTTTTCCTTGCGCCGGATCAGCGCGTCGCGGCCGATGAAATCATCCGTCTTGGATTTCAGCGGCACGGTAAAGCCGATGCCGGCCTCGAACGGGTCGGTCTGATCGCTGAAATCATAGCCGGCAAAGATCAGCCCGGCCTCGATCCGCACCATATCAAGGGCGGCCAACCCCATCGGGCGCAGGCCCAGATCGCCGCCATGTTGCCATATGGCGTCATAGACCTCGGTTCCGTCCTTGGGATGGCAGAACACCTCGTACCCCAGCTCGCCGGTATAACCCGTGCGCGACAACACGACCGGCGCGCCGGTCGGCCCGCCGATCCGGCCCACGGCAAAGCGGAACCAGCCCAGTTCCGGAATCGTCGGCTGATGGGCGGCGGTCCAGATCGCGCGGCCAATGATTTCGCGGCTGTTGGGGCCTTGCACGGCGATGTTGTGCAACTGATCGGTCGATGACCGCACCATCACCTTCAGGCCCAGCTTTTCGGCCTGTTCGCGCAGCCAGATGCCGCCGTAATCATCGCCGCCGATCCAGCGGAAGTTGTCGCGGCCCAGACGGAACAGCGTGCCGTCATCGATCATGCCGCCGTGTTCATAGCACATGGCCGAATAGACCACCTGCCCCACGCTCAGTTTCTTCACGTCGCGGGTCAGGGTGTATTGCATCAGTGCCTCGGCGTCGGGGCCGGTCACCTCGAACTTGCGCAAGGGGGACAGGTCCAGCACCACGGCCTTTTCGCGGCAGGCCCAGTATTCCTCGATCGCGCCGTTTGACGAATAGACCTGCGGCAGCCAATAGCCCTTGTATTCGACCACGTTCCGGGTAAGCGCCGAGGTGCGCGGATGGAAGGCGGTTTCCTTGGTCATCTTCGGCTCCGAGTTGGGCGTGGCGCGCCATGCGACCGCGCGCTGGAATGTCTCGGCACCGTCATAGGTGCGCACATGTATGTCGGACAGATACCAGCCATTTGCAGGGCTGGTGTCATCCGGGCAGGCAGAGTTCACGCAGATCAGATCGGTCAGCGCGCGGAACAGCACATAGTCGCCGGGGCGCGACCACGGCTCGTCTGCATACAGCACACCGTGCGCGTCGATGCCGGTGTTGAAGAACAGGTTGACCGCCATCCAGCCGGGACGCGCCGCCACACCGTATGGCGTCAGCGCGGTGTTGAAGTTGTCCGAACAGTTTGCATGACCGGGATAGCCGATGTCATCGTAGTATTTCGCTGCACAGGCCATGGCAAAGGCGTCGTGTCGGCCCACGGTATCCTGCACCACCTCGACCAGGGGCAGCATGTCCTGATCGAAGTATTTGGAATGCAGCCCCGGCATCGAATAGGCGTGGCCCATCAGGGTGCGCGACGTGGTGACGTCCAGCGCGTGTTCGATCCCCTTGTCCAGCTTGCGCGCGGCAAAGCATTGAAAGTCGGTGCATTGGCGGCCATCGACGTCGATCACTTGGATATAATCGCCCGCCTTGACGAAATAGGCCTGCGCGGTGGCGGATTTGACCCGCAGGTCCAGCACCGGATTGGCCAGCGGATCGGGCAGCGCGAATTGCCCCGGCAGCACAAGGCTGGACCGCTGCACCACCACGCCCAGCGGCGTCACGGTGTCCTGCCCGTCCGGGGCCATGCGCGATCCGGGGGCGGCGATGACCAGAACGCCGGTTTGTGTGGCGGTGAATGTTTCTTCCGTTCCCGCCGGGCTATCGGCACCAAAGAGCGCGATGCCGCCCGCGCGCGACAGATCGATCCCCCGCCGATCCAACCCCAACCGCAGACCGCCCAGACCTGACCCGGCGCGCAGGTCGCCCGACAGCAGGGATTTCAGCCCTGCCGCATCGGAATTGGCCGTGACCCCGATCAGCGCGGCATCAATCCGGCCCTTGTCATCGGCAGCCACAAGTTCGGCGCGCTGACCGCCTTCGGTGTTGGTCACCGTCACACGGTCGCCCGGATGAATGGCGATCAGGATGGCCCCTGCCCCTTGCACCTCATAGCGTTCGCGGCCTGTATGGGGCTGCACCGACGCGGGCGTCAGAATACGGCTTGGGCGCGGCGGGCCGGGTGTGACGCGCGGATAGGCTGCATCAAGCATCTCTTGTCGCCTTCCCAGAGGGTGTTGCATGTACAGAAAATTCGTTTCACAGAAATAATATAGTTCAGGGCGCGATGCCGCAAGCGATTTGCGGCGCGCGCACCCCCATTTTTGCAGGAGCATCGCCAGTGCAATCACTGATCCTTGGGCTCGGCGCGGCGCTGCTGTGGGGTTTGCACGATTTCACCGTGCGGCGGATCGGCGGGCGGGCCGAAGCGTCAGTGTTGCTGCTGATGGCGCTGGTGTTTGGCACCCTCTGGCTGGCCCCCTTTGCGTTTGTGACGGGCGGATGGGACACGCTGACCGCCGCCGTCACGGGGCTGGCGCTGGTGTCGGGGGCCTGTTTCGCCTGCGCGGGCTATGGGCTGTACCGCGCCTTTGCCATCGGGCCGGTGCGATTGGTCGCCCCGATCTGCGGCGCTTATCCGGTGCTGTCGGTGGCCTTTGCCGTGGCGCGCGGACAAGAGTCGGGGGTCCTTGTCTGGCTCGGCGTGCTGGCGGTGGTGGGTGGCATCGCGCTGGTGGCCAGCGGCGAAAGCGACGGGACAAACGGTCGCAAGACCGAAGCGATCCTGTGGGCCACGCTGTCTTGTGTCGGCTTTGCCGCGACCTTTGGTCTGGCGCAATGGGCGGCCGAAGGGGCCGCCGATCTGCCGGTGTCGCTGGTGCAGCGGTTGGGGGCGGTGGCGCTGGTTCTGGCCGTCATCACCCTGCGGCGCCCCGACATGCGCCCCGCGCTGGCGATGTGGCCGACTTTGGCCGTGATGGGCGCGCTGGATGTGGGCGCGCTGACGCTGGTCACCGTGGCGGGCGGGTTTGCCAACCCGGAATTCGCCTCGGTCACATCCAGCATCTTTGGTCTGGTGACGATCCTGCTGGCATGGCGTCTGCTGGCCGAGGCGATGACGCCGCCGCAATGGCTGGGCGTGGCCACGGTGTTCGGCGGCATCTTTCTTTTGGGCACCACCTGATGCGTCACACTGCCCATGGCCGAAATGAACGGGACGATGTCGGAAACGAAAGGACGCGATGCCCCGCCCTGACCGATATTGCGCCCAAGTCGACAGATGGAACCACACCATGCGCTATTCAGGATTAAGGGTCATCCGCGAGGCCCTGACCGGCCACAAGGGCTGGACGCCCGCATGGCGCGACCCGGCCCCGCAGGCGGCCTATGATTATGTGATCGTCGGTGGCGGCGGGCACGGGTTGGCCACTGCTTATTATCTGGCCAAGGAATTCCGTCAGGCGCGCATTGCGGTGCTGGAAAAGGGCTGGATCGGCGGCGGCAACGTCGGGCGCAACACCACCATCATCCGGTCGAACTATCTGCTGGACGGCAACCAGCCGTTCTATGAATTCAGCCTGAAGCTGTGGGAAGGGTTGGAGCAGGACTTCAATTACAACGCCATGGTCAGCCAGCGCGGGATCATCAACCTGTTCCATACCGACGCGCAGCGCGATGCCTATACCCGGCGCGGAAATTCGATGATCCTGCACGGGGCGGATGCCGAATTGCTGAACCGCGATCAGGTGCGGGCGATGTATCCCTTCCTGAACTTTGACAACGCCCGCTTTCCGATCAAGGGCGCGCTGATGCAGCGGCGTGGCGGCACGGTGCGGCACGATGCAGTGGCTTGGGGCTATGCGCGCGGGGCGGACCAGCGCGGCGTCGACATCATCCAGAATTGCGAAGTCACGGGCATGCGGATCGAGGGCGGGCGGATCGTCGGCGTCGACACCTCGCGCGGGTTCATCGGTGCGAAAAAGGTGGGCGTTGCGGTGGCGGGATCGTCGTCAAAGGTGATGGCGCAGGCCGGGATGCGGCTGCCGATGGAAAGCCACGTCCTGCAGGCCTTTGTGTCCGAAGGGTTGAAGCCGCTGATCGACGGCGTGATGACCTATGGTGCGGGGCATTTCTATGTCAGTCAGTCCGACAAGGGCGGTCTTGTGTTCGGCGGCGACATCGACGGCTATAATTCCTACGCGCAGCGCGGCAACATGCCCGTGGTCGAGGATGTGGCCGAAGGTGGCATGTCCCTGATGCCGATGATCGGGCGCGCGCGGCTGCTGAGGATGTGGGGCGGGATCATGGACATGTCGATGGACGGCAGCCCGATCATCGACCGCACCGATATCGACGGTTTGTTTTTCAACGGCGGCTGGTGCTACGGCGGGTTCAAGGCGACCCCGGCCAGCGGCTGGGTCTTTGCGCATCTGCTGGCCACCGACACCCCCCATGCCACCGCCACCGCCTATCGGTTTGACCGCTTCCGCAAGGGGCTGATGATCGACGAAAAGGGCCAGGGCGCCCAGCCGAACCTGCATTGATGGGACGCTTCGCTTTTTCCGAAAAAGTGGCGTCCAGACAATGCGCAAAGGATTGATCCGATGATTATCAACCACCCGCTTCTTGGCCCGCGCGATGCGCAGGAATTCGTCTATCTTGGGGATGCCGCCCTGATCAACCGCCCCGACGGCATGGCGCAGGGGGCGCAGGATGCGTTCCACGATTACCTTTATCTGCGCGACAACCCGGCGGGCGACCACCGAGAGCTTTGGTATCACGAACAGGGCGACCGGTCCTGGCTGGTCGTGACGCGCAACACCGTCACCCACGAGATCACCGCCGTAGAACTGGCCCGCGACGTGGCCCGCCGCATGGGGCGCAGCAAATGACCGAAAGACGCATTCCCGGCGGCCAGATCGACCGCAGCCGCACCTTGCGGTTTACCTTTGACGGCCTGCCCTACACCGGCCACCCCGGCGACACGCTGGCCTCGGCGCTGCTGGCCAACGGCGTGCAGTTGATGGGGCGCAGCTTCAAATATCACCGCCCGCGCGGCCCGATCTCTGCCGGGTCGGAAGAGCCGAACGCCATTGTCGAATTGCGCAGCGGCGCGCGCCGCGAACCCAACACCCGCGCCACCGTGGCCGAATTGTTCGACGGGCTCGTGGCGACCAGCCAGAACCGCTGGCCGTCGCTGAAATTCGACGCGATGGCGATCAATGACCGGCTGTCGCCGTTCTTTGCCGCCGGGTTCTATTACAAAACCTTCATGTGGCCCGCATCGTTCTGGGAAAAGGTCTACGAGCCGATCATCCGCCGCGCCGCTGGACTTGGCAGCCTGTCAACCGAGGCGGACCCCGATGACTACGACAAGGCGTTCTTGCACTGTGACCTGCTGATCATCGGGGCCGGGCCTGCCGGTCTGTCGGCCGCGCTGACGGCGGGGCGCGCGGGTGCGCGGGTCATTCTGGCCGACGAAGATTTCCGTATGGGCGGGCGGCTGAACGCCGAAACCCATCAGGTCGCGCAGGGGGCCGGGGCCGACTGGGCCACGCTGACCGTGGCCGAATTGCGCACCATGCCCAATGTCCGGCTGATGACCCGCACCACGGTGCTGGGTGCGATGGACCACGGCATCTATGCGGCGGTGGAGCGGGTGTCGGATCACCTTGCCGTGCCCGTCGTTGGCAAACCGCGCCAGATCCTGTGGCGCATCTATGCGACCCGCGCGATTTTGGCCGCAGGGGCGATCGAACGCCCTATCGCCTTTGAAAACAACGACCGCCCCGGCATCATGCTTGCGGGTGCCTTGCGCGCCTATGCCAACCGCTGGGGTGTGGCGGTCGGCACCCGCGTGGCGGTGTTCACCAACAACGATGACGGTTTGCGCACAGCGACCGATCTGATGGCGGCGGGTGTGACCGTGGCCGCAATCATCGACACGCGGGTGGGCGGCAGGATCGTTCCCGGCACCCGTCACATCAAGGGGGCCGAGGTGATCGACACCACTGGCCGTCTGGGTCTGTCGGGCGTCACGATCCGCCATACCGATGGCAAGGTTGAATCGCTGTCGGTCAACGCGCTGGGGGTATCGGGGGGATGGAACCCGAACCTGAATCTGTCCAGCCACCACCGTGGCCGCCCGGTCTGGAATGACGATATCGCTGCCTTTGTGCCGCCCCTCGACGGTGTGGCGGGGCTGACCGCCGTCGGTGCCGCCGCAGGTGCCATGTCCACCCATGCCGCCCTTGCCACCGGGGCTGCGCAGGCGGTGCAGGCGCTGTCCGCACTTGGGATGAACGCCCCCGCCCCCGATCTGCCGCTGGCCGAGGATGCGCCAGTGGAAATTACCCCGCATTGGTATGTGCATTCCGGCAAGGGCCGCGCCTGGATCGACCAGCAGAACGATGTCACGGTCAAGGACATCAAGCTGGCACATCAGGAAAATTTCGTCTCCGTAGAACATCTGAAACGCTATACCACCCTTGGCATGGCCACCGATCAGGGCAAGACGAGCAATGTGCTGGGTCTGGCTGTGATGGCCGAACTGACGGGAAAGACCATCCCGCAGACCGGCACGACGATCTATCGCCCGCCCTATACCCCCGTCGCAATGGGCGCTCTGGCGGGCCGGTCGCGCGGGGCCGAGTTCAAGCCGACACGCCACACCCCATCCCATGTCTGGGCCGCCGAACAGGGTGCCGTGTTTGTCGAGGTCGGCATGTGGCTTCGCACCCAATGGCTGCCCCGTCCGGGCGAAACCACATGGCGGCAGTCGGTTGACCGCGAGGTGTCGCAAACCCGCCGGTCGGTCGGCATCTGCGATGTGACCACCTTGGGCAAGATCGACATTCAGGGCACCGATGCGGGCGCGTTTCTGGATCGGGTCTATGCCAACACGTTTTCCAGCCTTGCCGTCGGCAAGGTGCGTTACGGCCTGATGCTGCGCGAAGACGGCATCGTCATGGATGACGGCACCACCGCCCGCATGGGCACGAACGAATACGTCATGACCACCACCACCGCCAACGCCGTGCCGGTGTTCCGCCATCTGGAATACTGCCGTCAGGTGCTGTGGCCCGATATGGATGTGCAGCTTATTTCCACGACCGAGGCGTGGGCGCAGTTTTCCGTCGCCGGGCCGAACGCGCGGAAATTGCTGCAAAAGCTGGTGGATCAGGACATCGCGAACGAGGCGTTCCCCTATATGGCCTGCGGCGCGATCACTGTCTGCGGTGGTCTGCGCGCGCGGCTGTTCCGCATCAGTTTCTCGGGCGAGTTGGCCTATGAAATCGCCGTTCCCACCCGATATGGCGACGCGATGATCCGCGCTTTGGTCGAGGCGGGGCGCGAGTTCGACGCCGTCGTCTATGGGACCGAGGCGTTGGGTGTGATGCGGGTCGAAAAGGGCCATGTCGCGGGGAACGAGTTGAACGGCCAGTCGACCGCGCTGAATATGGGTCTGGGCAAGATGGTGTCGAAAAAGAAGGACGCCATCGGCATGGTGCTGTCACAGCGCGACGGGCTGACGCGGGATGACGGGTTGCGCATCGTTGGGGTCCGGCCCGTTGATCCGACCCACAGCCTGACAGCGGGCGCACATTTCCTGCGCCCGGGTGCAGCGGCGGTGGCGGAAAACGATGACGGCTGGCTGACGTCGGTGGTGTTCTCTCCGAACCTTGGGCATGCGATCGCGCTGGGGTATCTGAAGAACGGCACCGCCCGGTTGGGCGAACGCCTGCGCGCCGTCAACCTGCTGGCCAAAACCGAAGTCGAGGTGGAAATCGTCAGCCTCCACTTCATCGACCCCGAGGGGGACCGTCTCCGTGCCTGAACATTCATTGAAACCGCTGTGCCCGCTGGGCCATGCCGCCCCGGAAACCGTGACCGTCGGCCCCGTTACGGTGACCGAGGTGGTGACGACCGCGCTTGCATCCATAGCCACGCGCCGGGGCCGCGAAGATGATGTCGCCAGGGCCGCCGCTGGTGCGGGTATTCCGCTGCCCTTGCCCGGTGCCGCGCAGGACGGTGCCCCCTATGGCGCATTCTGGCTTGGCCCCGATCAGTGGATGGTCGAGGCACCCTTTGACAGCCACGAGGATATCGCCGCCATCCTGCGGCCCGTCTTTGGCGATGCCGCGTCGATCACTGAACAGACCGATGCCTGGGTGCGGCTCGACGTGACCGGCCCCGACCTGCCCGCACTTTTCGAACGGCTGTGCAATTTCGACCTCCGCCGCCACGGCCCCGGATCGGCCACGCGCACGATGATGGAGCATCTGGGTTGCTACATGGTCGTCCGCGCGACGGACACGGTCAGTGTGATCGGCCCCCGGTCATCGGCCCATTCGCTGCATCATGCGCTGATCACGGCGGCGAAATCCGCGTTCTAGTCGGTGGGCGGCAACGCCCCCGACAGGCCGCGCAGGCCCACCAGCTTGCGTCGTTCATCCGCCGGGTTCACCCCGAACGCCTCGGCATAGTGCCGGGCCATCGGGGTCGATGACGCATAGCCCACCGATTGCGCGATCTGGTTGATCGACTGGGTCGAATACAGCACCCGCTGGCGGGCCTTTTTCAGCCGCATCAGCCGATAATATTTCAGCGGGCTTTGCCCGGTCGCCTTTTTGAAGCACCGCTCCAGATGCCGTTCGGACATGGTCAGCGCCTCGGCCACGTCGGCGATCTGAATCGGGTCTTCGATATGTTCGGAAAAGATGCGGATCGCGGTGCGGATCTGTTCGGGCAGCATGTCATCGGTGCCGCCCTGCTTTTGCACCGGCACCTTTTGACTGGTGTCTTCGGCGCGCACAAAGGGGTGCTGGAACCAGCAGGCCACCTCGGTCATCGTGTCACGGCCAAGGCGTTCTTCGATCAGATGCAGCATCAGATCGAACACCGCCCCTGCCCCGCTGGCAGTATAACGGCGACGGTCGCGCAGGATCACCGACTGGCTGACGGCCATATCGGGAAACTCGGCCCGGAAGGCAGCCTCATAGCACCAATGCACCGACACTGCGTGATTTTCCATCACGCCGCTGCGCACAAGGGGGAAGATGCCGCCCGAAAATCCGCCCAGCACCACGCCGCAACGTTCCATCCAGCGCACTTGGGCGTTGGACCGTTTGGGGTTCTGAAAGCGCGATGTGGGGCTGGAGAGGAAAATCAGGTAATCCAGCCCCGCCGCCTCGGTCAGGGTCTGGTCTGGATCAAACCGCACCTCGGCGCTGGACCGGATGGGGGATGCCTCTTCGCCGATCAGCCGCCAGCTGAATTCTTTCCGCCCAGTGATTTCGTTCGCTGCCCGCAGCGGTTCGATGGCGCTGGTCAGGCAGGCCATGGGAAAGCCGGGAAACAGCAAAAATCCCAGCGTTGCACAGGTTTCACGCGTCTGCGTCATGGGTGTGCATTTTCTGTTGAGTGGTTCCATGTTTCACAGTAGTAAAAATTCAGGGAACAGTTGCTGTGATGGATCAATCGTATGGATGGACCGACGGACGAGCAGGAAGAAACCCTGATCCCCAAATCCAAACCGGCCTTCGACCAGGACCCGCACCGCGTGCGCGAACTGTCGGAACGCAATCTGGAAATGGCGATCGGCCGGTCGGTGCGGGCGTTCCGCCGGCAGCAGGGCATGACCGTGGCCGATCTGGCCGGTGTCACCGGGTTGTCCATCGGGATGCTGTCAAAGATTGAAAACGGCATCACATCCCCTTCGCTGACCACCCTGCAAATCCTGAGCCATGCGTTTTCCACACCCATCACCTCGTTCTTTCGCGGGTTCGAGGAACGGCGCGAGGTGCAGCACGTTAAGGCGGGCGAGCATCTGGAGATTGAACGTCGCGGCACCCGCGCGGGCCATCAATACCACCTGCTTGGACATATCGGATCGAACAATTCGGGCGTCGTGGTTGAACCCTATCTGATCACCCTGACGGAGGAATCCGATACCTTCCCCACATTCCAGCACGACGGGATCGAGCTGCTTTTCATGCTTGAGGGCGAGGTGGAGTATCGGCATGGCGATCAGCTTTTCCATTTGAAACCGGGGGACAGCCTGTTTTTTGACGCGGATGCCCAACACGGGCCAGAGGTGCATGTGAAACTTCCGGCCCGCTACCTTTCCATCATCTCGTACTCGCAGGCATAGCGCCCGTCCGTCTGTCTTTCGACGAAACGGACGGCCCGATTGTCCGGCGGGACTAGTCCGCCCAAAACCCCGGCGAGGTTGGCGCGCCATCGTCATATTTCGCAAGGAAATCAAGCATCAACGGCTTGTTCCTAAGAAAACCCTTGTAGGTGGCCAACTCGTCCGGGATGTCGCGGATCACCCGGTGCAGGCGGCGGCCCCATTTCGGCACCGTGACCAGCTCTTCGAACTTGATCAGATAGCAACGGATCGGAAAGACGATGGCGTTGGACCGGGGCAACCGGTGCAGCGTCTGCAATTCCACCCGCAGGTGCATCCGGTTGCCGATCGTGTCGGGCGTCAGGCTGGCGCGTGTCGGCCCCCAGACTGGGTAATTCTCGGGCGAGGTGTCCAGCAACGGATCTACCGTCATGGTCCAGTTGAACCGCCGCACCGGGGCACCGTGCTGCAACTTCAGCAGAAACTTTAGCGCGCGGTCGAAGACGCCCATCTCGTGCGCCTTGGGCACCGGGGCGTGCCATTCGTGGAACGACATTCCGATGTCGAAATCCAGGCTCCAGTCGGCCTGGGTCGTGACCATCCCGGCCTCGATCCACAGGTTGTCGTCGCGCTGATCCTGCAGGGTGAAATCGCCCTGCGTCTGACGGGTGATGTATTCCATCGGCCCGTAGGGCAGCGTGGTTTCATCCAGAAAGGTAAAGGTGTCGTCGATCCCAAGCGGCCGGTTGATCCAGTGCCAGCGGTTGCCGTCCTTGGTCAGTGAAAACCATTGGGGGTAGTCGCGCGCCTTGCTTTCCATGATCAGTTCCAGCAGGTCCCAGCCTGCCAGCGTCATATGCGGCAGCGACTGGCAGCGCAGCGGATCTTCGGCCAGCACCATCGCGCGATCGCGCATTTCGGCGACGTAGTGTTCGTCTACGTCGAACATGTGTTCAAACACCGATCCGGGGCGGCCCGGCACATGCGGTTCCATGTTGACGGAATACATGTAGCTGTCTTCCGGGAACGGGAACGGAAAGCGCTTGATCGCCTTGTCCGAGTTCTTGAACGTGAAATCGTTGCGGAAGGTTTCGTCGTTGAAGTCCAGGCTCATCGCTTCCCCCTATCGGTCCAGCACGAGGGTCTTGCCCCCGAAGCGCGACACGCATGGCATGATCTTGGCGTTGCTCGCCTTTTGGTCGTCCGTCAGCCAGTGGTCGTTGTGTTCGATGTGACCGTCGCAGTCCAGCACATCGGTTTCACACTGACCGCAGGCACCGCCCCGGCACAGATAAGGGGCATCCACGCCCGCCGCCTCGATCGCCTCAAGCAGCGATTGTGCGGCACCGACGGTTATGGTCTTGCCCGATGCGGCAAGGCGCACCTCGAAGGGTTTGCCGACAGGTGGGGCAAGGAATTCTTCGGAATGGACGGCAGCCCGTGGCCAACCCAGTGTTTCCGCCGTGTTGCGGACCCATGCGATCATGCCCTTTGGACCACAGACATAAAGATGCGTGCCAAGGGGTTGCCCCGTCAGCAAGGACGCAAGGTCGATCCGCTGATCCTGATCATCAAAGTAGACATGCACCCGGTCGTCGTAATGCGCTTTCAGCGCATCGACATAGGCACCAAGCGCCGGACTGCGCACCGAATAGTGCAGTTCGAACCGCCCGCCCATGGACTGAAGCGCTGCCATCTGGCTGATGAAGGGGGTGATGCCGATGCCGCCCGCGATCATCAGGTGCTTTTTCGCGCGCGCGTCGACCGGGAACAGGTTGACGGGATGGCTGATCACCATCTGCATTCCCGGCGTCACATGCTGGTGCAGGAACAGCGACCCGCCCCGCCCCACATCATCGCGCCGCACGGAAATCTCATACCCCGAGGTGTCGGATGGCTGGCTCATCAGCGAATAGGGGTTCATGCGGCGCGTGCCGTGGTCGTCCATTTCGACAACGATGTGCGAGCCGCCCGAAAACGGCGGCATCGGCCCGCCATCGCGGCGCACAAAACGGAACCGCTTGATCAGCGGATTGACTTGAACGACTTCCGCCACGGTGACGGGGATTTTGGGGGCACCCACGCTCATTTGAAACGCTCCACGGCGGGGGGGACGGTGCCGGGGTCTTCGGCATCGATGTTGACGCCCTGAAAGGCGGCCAGACGGCGGGAATAGTGATCGCGCACGAACAGGTTCAGCCCGCAATGGCTGCATCGGAACGGGTCGGTTCGGACGTTTTCGGTGATGCCCTTGCAGTGCACGCATTGCACGCGGCGCACGGTCGATCCGCGATGTTCGGTCTGCACCGCGTCATGCGGCAGGCCCGCCATCATCGCCTCGCGCTGGACCTGCCCGATCAGGCTTTCGGTGCCGGCAAGATAGATCTGCAAGCCCATATGGGCATCGGTCAGCACCTTTTGCAGGCGCGGCAAGGCGGCGGCAAAGGTTGGGCTGCGGTGATACTGCGCGGGCTGCAGCGCCAGCAACGCGGCCCCCCGGTCTGTGCCATTGGGGCCGGGCATATAGATGATATGGCTGTGCGCCAGCAGCGAAGGCGCATCCGCCCCCGCCTTTTCGAACATCTCGATCACGGCGTCGGCCCCTTCGCCGTCGGCCACGATCAGGTGGCCGGTGCCCGGTCTGGGGGACAAGGCGCCATAGACAGGGCGGCTGCGGATGGACGGCTCGAATACTGTCTTTGTCATGGACCCAATCACACGAAAAAGGTGCGCCGAGGCAGAACCCCGGCGCAGGTCAGGGGATCAGCCTTTGGCGGTGCGGCGCTTTTTCTCGATGTCGTAGAACGGCATCGGATGCGTCGTGGCGGCAATCTCGCCATGGGTGGAACAGTTCACCACCAGCTTGGTGCCGGTGTTGGCGCAATCGACTGGCAGGCGGGCAATGGCTATGTTGTGCTTGTTCAGCGGCGAATACATCGCCTGCGTGACCACGCCCACCTTTTTGCCGTTCTGGAACACCGGCGCACCGTTGCCGGGTACGTTGGTCCCGTCCAGCTTCAGCCCCCAGATCTTGAAGCGTTCCTTGCCCTTCAGGCGGTAGTGTTCCTCCGCGCCACGGAAGCCGACCTTGCCGGGGGATACAGTGAAATCAAGGCCCAGTTCCCACAGCGTGTCGCCAGGGCCTTCGTTTTCGAACGGATACATTTCCGAATTGTCGAAGGGGAAGAACAACAGGTAGCTTTCGGTGCGCAGCATATCCAGCGTGGTAAAGCGGCAGGGGATGATCCCCATCGACTTGCCCTCGTCCAGGATGCGGTCCCAAATCATCGGCGCGTCCTGCCCACGGCAGAACAGTTCGTACCCCCGCTCACCCGTATAGCCGGTGCGCGAGATCATGACGGGTTTGCCGAACAGCGAGGTCTGCATCTGCGCGAAATAGGGCAGCGCGCGGATGCCTTCGACGTGGCGTTCCAGATAATCCACAGCGAGCGGCCCTTGCAGCGACAGGTCGTGCAGGTTGTCGTCAAAGCGCACAGACACATCGCGCCCGGTGGCGGCCATGGTCAACTGCTCGTGCGCGCCGCCCGATCCGTGTACAACCATGAAGGCGTTAGGCCCGGTGCGGTAGATCACGCAGTCATCGACGAACTTGCCCGCATCGTTCAGCATGGTCGCATAGACCGACCGGCCCGGCATCAGCTTTTCGATGTTGCGGGTGGTGGCACGTTCGATCACATGGCTGGCCGCAGATCCGGTGATGTGCACCTTCTTCAGCCCCGACACATCCATCAGTCCGGCCTTGGTGCGGATGGCCATGTATTCGGCATCCGGGTCGCCATCATAGCTCCAGGCGGTGCCCATCCCGCTCCAGTCTTCGAGGTTGGAACCAAGGGCGCGGTGACGGTCGCCGAGTGTCGAGAATCTCCAGGAATTGGTCATAGGTGCCCCCCGTTGGACGTGTTTTTCGGGGGATACTCTGTGGTCTATATTTTCGGAAATCAACCTTGTTGTGCAAAAAGTTTTCCTGTCAGGGAATTATCTTGTCGGATTGCGGGCCGTGGGTCGGATTTGGATGGGTCACGCCCGGATCCTGCCCGCGGTTTGGGCAATGCAAAAAGGGCGGCCCTCCGGGCCGCCCTTTTCACGTCAGCTATGGCCTTGCCTCACGACGGCAGGACAAAGAACCAGTTGGCCCACAGCACGATTGCCGCCCCCAGGATCAGCGCAAGATAGGGCAGCATCCCCGCCTTGCGTTCGCCCAGATCGCCGTTCGACAGACCCAGATCCTCCATCGCTTCGGGCGGGAACTTGCCGCCGTCCTGCACATAATGGCGGAACCAGAACACCGGAATGATCAGGGCCGCAAAGATGACCCCCGCCCACAGCGCGTTTGAATAGCCCCAGACCTTGGCCCCTGCCCCAAGGAACAGCGCGTTCACAAAGGCAAGCACGGTGTTGATCCCGATCAGGACAGACGGTGCTTTCCACGGGCGGTAGATGTGGCCAGAGTCGATCCGGTGAATCCAGCCTGCGTTCAGGTTCAGGAAGTTGAAGGTCAGATAGCCCACGTTCGAGATGGCCAGAACGTAGAAGTAGCCGCCCGCATCCGACGCCAGCGCAAGAAGGAACAGGTTGAACACAAGGTCGGTCCACATCGCATTGGTCGGCGCGCCGTGGTCGTTCACATGGCTCAGGTATTTCGGCAACCAGCCGTCCCGCGACCCCTGATACAGGGTGCGCGACGATCCGGCCATCGCCGTCATGATGGCAAGGAACAGCGCCAGAATCATCAGGATGACGAAAATCTGCGTCATCACCTTGCCAGAGGACACCAGGCTTCCCAGCGCCTCGCCGATGCCGGTGCCGTCGACGATACCGGGGGCCAGCATCGCCTCGGCCCCAAAGACGCCCTGGAACGAGAAGGGCACAAGGAAGAAGAACACAACGCACAACAGGCCCGAAAAGAAGATCGCCTTGAAGGTGTCGGTCTTCGGGTTGCGCATTTCCGCCGTGTAGCAAACGGCGGTTTCAAAGCCGTAGGTGGACCATGCCGCGATGTACATCGCACCCAGGAACAGCGTCCAGCCACCGATGTTCCACGCCCCGTCCACGCCGGAATAGCTGGCGGTCGGCGGCACGATGTCGGTGACGTTGGTGTAATCAATGGCCCCGGTCAGGATCGGCACAAGGCCCACCGCCAGCAGCGGCACCAGCACGATGATCGCCAGCACCTTTTGCGCCGACGCGGTCGAGGCGATGCCGCGATGCTGGATGGCAAAGATGATGAACATCAGCACCGCGCCGATGACGAAGGTGGAGTTGAAGTGCAGCGTGCCCAGACCCGGAACGTTAATCGCCAGCGCCTCCCATCCCCGGATGGCAGGGGTCAGGGCGGCGACGGCATCATCCGCCGTCTTGCCGGCGTTGGCCGCCAGCCAATCCAGCACCAGTTGCGAGTCCGCCGCAGGAATGGGGAACAGCGCGTTCAGGATATAGCCCGCAGCGATGGCACAACCCAAGGACAGCACGGGCGACCAGGCAAACCAGTTGCACCACACCGACAGGGGCGCGATGACCTTGGAATAGCGGATCCAGGCCGTCGCCCCATAGATCGAGGCGCCGCCCGACTTGTTGCCGAACATCCCGGCCATTTCGGCGTAGGTGAAGGATTGCAGAAATCCCATGATCATCGACAGGATCCAGACGAGAAACGCCGCCTTGCCTGCGACACCGGCGATCCCGCCGATGGAAAACAACACCAGTGGCGGGACACCCGCCGCGACCCAAAAGGCCCCTCGCCAGTCAAGCGCGCGATGAAGCGACCCTGCCCTGCTTTCGGCCGATACGGCCGACATTGATTTCGATGACATTCCGTTAGCTCCCGTTCCCTGTTGACGCCCGGTTGCGCGCACCGATCAAAGCGGCGGCGTGCCGGAGGTATTTCTTGTCAGGCCACCCCCGGCGCAGTGACTGCCCGGAGAATCTGACCGTTTTGATCCCGCGCATCGCACCCCCCCTCTCGGGTCCGGCGGCGGTCGGGGTGGCGTTGAAAGGCCGCCTTGCGTTTTTCGCCCCGCAGAGGCGGCGGTTCACGGCTTTTTCCCCAGCGCTACCTTGAAAGACGACCCTGCCAGGTCAAGCAGTTTATTTGCCTGACGGGAAAAAATTTTGCTTTGGGGGCAGAACCGGGCCGCTATCGCCGCTTCATCGGGCAATCGCCTGCGTCGATCAGGCGGGGTGCGATTGACGCCACACCTCGAACCGCACGCGCGCCAGCTTATAGGCGTCGATGATCGACAACCCATAGACGAACAGCCCCCCGGCCAGTTTCCCCACGATGGACACATCGGGATCGGCGGTCTTCAGCGTGAAGGCCCCCAGCAGCAGGATGAAGAACAGGAACGTCAGCCCCCGCACCGGTTGACGATTCAAAACCTGCCCCGTGCCGGGCAACAGGATGGCGGCGACCAGCACAGCATGGGGGTTGATCGGGCGAGGCATCGGTCAGGCCTTTCCTTCGGACATCAGATCATCCCGCAACCCGCGCAGGCCGGTCAACAACGGCAGCAGCGTCGCGGGGTCCAGCGGTGTGCTGCCCAGTTCGGCATCGCGGAACAAAAGATAACGGGCGCGGTCCGCCTCTTGCACCAGCCAGACAAGGCGGCAGCCCTTGGGGGAAATCACCACCTCTTTCAGGCAGTCCTGATCCAGCCGCGCGATGTGACGGCCCAGTTTGTCGGCGTCGGGCATTGCGGCGAGATCATCGGTGCGGATCGCGCAATCGGGCGGAAATCCGGGGGGCGCGGCCACCTGAATGGGCAGGCTGCGGAAATTGGAAAACGTCTCAGTCCCCGACGGGCGCAGCACCACATCCAGCGTGCCGCGCAGGGGCAAGGGCGTGGGCAAGGTCACCAGCAGCCACAGCGCGGGCAATTTGCGATAGGTCAGCGTGTCGGGCACGACTTGCAGGTCGAACAGGTCTGCACCGTGATGCCCCGACAGGCGTGGAAACCCGGTAGGTGATATTGCGCGGCGGATGTCGGTGAACAGGGGGGCCACCTGATCCAGATAGCCCGCCCGAACGTCTGCACGGCTTTTCGATTGACGGCGCAGGTGCATCATCATGGCGAACCATGCAGCCGCAACCGGCAGGGCCGTCGCCCCATAGACAAACTGGTTCATGTCCCTGCCCCGCTGCAAAGGCGCGGCCCGCCGGATCGACGGGCCGCAGTCATCGTTCAATAGCCGCGCGGACGGGGCCAGGGCATGGTGAACTGATCCGCCCGTTTGACAAAGCGGTAACGCCAGAAGTGGAACCACAGCGACACCACGATGTAAAAGCTGACCATCGCCACAAGCTGTGTGCCATAGCCAAGGAACACGGCAAAGTACGTCACCCCACACAGCGACATCAGCAGGATCGCGGGAATCGGGTGGAAGGGATGTTCATACCCCCGCTTGATCGTGTTCAGCGGCCACTTCTTGCGGAACATGATCACGTTGATCGGCATGAAGGTATAGCCAAGCAACCCCGACAGGATGGAAAAGGTGATGACCTGATCCAGCGGCGCGCCAAGGGCAAAGATCAACGCGATCGGCACCAGAAAGATGATCGCGCGGTAGGGTGTGCGATAGACCGGATGCACCGCCCCGAACCATGCGGGCAGGTAATGGTCACGCCCCATGGCAAACCACGCGCGACTGGCGTCGTTGATGCAACCGTTGGCCGATGCAAGTGTGGCAAACAGCGTGCCGATCCCCAGCAGCACCATCAGCCCGGTGCTGCCCGACAGGCGGGCCGCGTCAAACAGCGGCACGCCCGACTGTCCCAGATACTCCCACGGCATCAAGCCGACGCAGACATACCACGTCAGCGTCGCGGCAATCAGCAGCGTCATGATACCTGCCAGCGTGCCAAAGGGCAGTGCGCGCGCAGGGGAACGCACCTCTTCCGCCGCCTGTGTCGTGCCTTCGATCCCCAGATAGAACCACAGACCAAAGTGCATGGACGCCAGCACCCCCAACCAGCCATAGGGCAGCGCCGTCATCAACTCGGCGTGCTGAAGGTGGCCTGTCGTGTCGAACACCGCAACGAACAGGAACAGCAGGATGATCGCTGTAAAGGCAATCGCTGTGATCACCAGGCTGAAGGTCAGGGTCGCCAGAACGCCGCGATAGTTCAGCCAGGCCAGAAACATGATGGACAGGATGATGAAGGGCCGTTGATCCAACCCCTCGTGCCCGGTCATCAGCGCGACCGTATCGACCAGAAAGCCGACCGTGATCGCATTCGCCGCCTCTAGCATGGTATAGGCGAACACCAGATACAGGCCGACGTTGAACGCCATCAGCGGCCCGATGATGTGCTTGGCCTGGGTGTATTGACCGCCCGCAGCGGCGACGGTGGATGTCACCTCGCTGTCGATCATGGCGACACAGCTATACAGGATTCCCGCGAACCAGCAGGCGATCAGGGCCGCATAGGCACCGCCCTTTCCGACCGCAAAGTTCCATCCCATGTATTCACCGACCAGAACGATGCCCACCCCCAGCGCCCAGACATGCGCCGGGCCAAGCACCCGCAGAAGCCCGAGTTTCTCGGGCGCTTTCGCAGTAGCATTTGCCATTTTCATGCGCCCTTCAAAGCTTGTGCTGTTCGGTCAAGGCCTCAAGCTCGCCTTCCCGGGACGAGGTCAGGACCTCTTCGGAATAGGTGCTGTCGATCTTGAACCAATCGAGAAGGATCAGGATGCCAAAGACGGCGGACACCGCCCAGGCGGCGTATTCCATCAGATTCCACATATCCATTGCTGTGCCCCCCTAATTCTTGTTGCCGAATTTTTCCGCGATGACTTCGCGGTATTCGGATTCCGACAGCCGGATCATCATGGCAAAGTAGCCGACGATGACGATGACCATGACGACCAGACTGGCCACGCTGAACGAATAGTCGAACCGCGCGGTGATGATGTCGGCGGCGGCGGCAGGATCGGCAAAGCCAAGCTGCGTCCACTTGTCCACCATCGTGGCGTTCTGGCCCAGACTTTCCCATGTCGGGTTGTCTTGCGGCACCGGAGTCTTGGTGCTGCCGGCTAGTCCCATCCACAGCGGGATATAAAGCGCGCCGATGGCAAGGATCAGCAACACGATCACGTCGATCACCTGCCCAAGCTTGCTTTGGGTTGGCGGGATGTAACGGGCCATGGATCATTTCCCCTTTGCGGCGCGGGCGGCATCCAGAAACTTGATGTCGAGCCCGTACATGAAATCGCGATCCTCGCGGTAATGGCGCAGCATCGCGGTGATGGCGGCGGTGTTCAGCACAAGGATCACTGCCCCACCGATCAACAACACGATCCGCGCCCCGTCGCTGGGGGCAAGGGACCAGGTGGCCCAGGCCACAAAAACAATGGCAACCCACAAACTGGCGACAAACGCCCAGGCGACCTGCACATCGCGTCGGTGCATCGCCTCGATTCGTCCGTTGAGATCAATCACAGCTTCCTCCCTCGGCCCGTTTCTTTTGCTGGTCGCGTCCGGGCCACGACGCGCCAGTGTTCGCTGTGTGTTAACTTTCTTTTACGGCAGGAAACCCCTCCCGGCCGGTTCTGTCAAAGGTTTTGATGAATTTTCAGGCAGTTTGTGAAGATGAATTGCCGCGCAGTTAAAAAAGTTTCTTCCCAGTTGAGCGGATCAAACTTCGATGCTAGCGTGCCGTAACGGACAAAACAGGAGTCGCCCAATGTGCGGGATCGTCGGACTTTTCCTAAAGGACCCCAAACTGGAGCCGCGTCTTGGCGCCATGCTCACAGACATGCTGATCACCATGACCGATCGTGGCCCCGACAGCGCGGGAATCGCGATCTATAGCCGCGCCAAGCCCGGTCATGCCAAGCTGACCGTGCAGTCGGCCAACCCGGACCGCGACTTTGCCGGTCTGGCCGAAGATCTGGGCCGCGCGATTGCCGCCAAGGTGACGGCCGAAGAAAAAGACACCCATATGGTGCTGGAACTGCCCGCTGACCGGCTGGATGCGGCGCGCCATGCGATGCGCACCGTCCGCCCCGACGCCAAGGTGATGAGCGCGGGCGAAGGCATCGAAATTTATAAAGAGGTGGGCCTGCCCAAAGATGTCGCCGCCCGGTTCGAAGTGGCGCAGATGTCGGGCACCCATGGCATCGGCCATACGCGGATGGCCACGGAATCGGCAGTGACGACGATGGGCGCGCACCCGTTTTCAACTGGGTCGGACCAGTGCCTTGTGCACAACGGATCGCTGTCCAACCACAACTCGGTCCGGCGCACGCTGAAACAGGCGGGCATGACCTTCGAGACGGAAAACGACACCGAGGTCGCCGCCGCCTTCATCAGCCACAAGCTGCACGAAGGATCGAAACTGGGCGAGGCGATGGAAGCCACGCTGACCGACCTTGACGGGTTCTTTACCTTTGTCGTCGGCACCAAGAACGGCTTTGGCGTCGTGCGCGATCCCATCGCCTGCAAACCCGCCGTCATGGCCGAAACCGACCAATATGTCGCCTTCGGGTCCGAATACCGCGCAATGGTCAACCTGCCGGGCATCGACACCGCCCGGATCTGGGAACCGGAGCCTGCCACCGTCTACTTCTGGGAACGCTGAACATGCAGACATTCGACCTTGAGGCGCAGGGACTGCGTGCGCTGAACTCCAGCCTGCACGCCCTGAAGGGGCTGACCAACCAAACCACATGGGAGGTGGTCAATCCCAAGGGCGCGCATGCGATTGCCGTGGGTCTGGATGCGCCCATCGACATCACCGTGCGCGGATCGACCGGCTATTACTGTGCGGGCATGAACAAGCAGGCCACCGTCCGGGTCAAAGGCTCGGCCGGGCCGGGGGTTGCCGAAAACATGATGTCGGGCACCGTCATCATCGACGGTGACGCCAGCCAATACGCCGGTGCCACCGGACGGGGCGGGCTGTTGGTCATAAAGGGCAACGCCAGTTCGCGCTGTGGCATCTCGATGAAGGGGATCGACATCGTGGTGCACGGCAACATCGGCCACATGTCCGCCTTCATGGCACAGTCGGGCAGCATGGTCGTCCTGGGCGACGCGGGCGAGGCACTGGGCGATTCCCTTTACGAGGCAAAGCTGTTCGTGCGCGGATCGGTCAAAAGTCTGGGTGCGGACTGCATCGAAAAAGAGATGCGCCCCGAACACCTGGAACTGCTTGCCGATCTGCTGAAACGTGGCGAGGCGGACCATCTGGCAAAACCGGAAGAGTTCAAGCGCTATGGCTCGGCCCGCAAGCTTTACACCTTCAATATCGACAACGCGTCGTCTTACTGAGGCACCCGAAGAATGAGTGATTTCCCCCACACGCCGCCGCGCCAGTCCTGGACCTTTTCCAACGATGTGAACGCAGAAATCCGCCGCGCGGCCGCGACCGGCATCTACGACATCCGGGGCGGCGGCTCCAAGCGTCGTCTGCCGCATTTTGATGACCTGTTGTTCCTTGGGGCCTCGATCAGCCGCTATCCGCTGGAAGGCTACCGCGAGAAATGCGCGACAGACGTCTGGCTGGGCACCCGGTTCGCCAAGAACCCGATCCATCTGGACATCCCCGTCACCATCGCCGGCATGAGCTTTGGCGCCCTGTCCGGCCCCGCAAAAGAGGCGTTGGGCCGTGGCGCATCCGCCGCAGGCACATCAACCACCACCGGCGACGGCGGCATGACCGAAGAAGAGCGCGGACATTCCAAGACGCTGATTTATCAATATCTTCCGTCCCGCTATGGCATGAACCCTGACGATCTTCGCCGCGCCGACGCGATCGAAGTGGTCGTCGGTCAGGGGGCGAAACCCGGCGGGGGCGGCATGTTGCTGGGCCAAAAGATCAGCGACCGCGTCGCCATGATGCGCAACCTGCCCAAAGGCATCGACCAACGCTCTGCCTGCCGCCACCCCGACTGGACCGGGCCGGACGATCTGGAAATCAAGATCCTTGAAATCCGCGAGATCACCGACTGGGAAAAGCCGATCTACGTCAAGATCGGCGGCGCGCGCCCTTATTACGACACGGCACTGGCAGTAAAGGCCGGGGCAGATGTCGTCGTGCTGGACGGGATGCAGGGCGGCACCGCCGCCACGCAGGACGTGTTCATCGAAAACGTCGGCATGCCGATCCTTGCCTGCATCCCGCTGGCGGTGAAGGCGTTGCAGGATCTGGGCATGCACCGCAAGGTGCAGCTGATCGTGTCGGGCGGTATCCGCACCGGGGCCGACGTGGCCAAGGCGATGGCGCTGGGGGCCGATGCGGTTGCCATCGGCACCGCCGCCCTGATCGCGCTGGGCGACAACGATCCGGCACTTGAGGCGGAATACAACAAGCTGGGCACCACCGCCGGGGCCTATGACGACTGGCACGAAGGCAAGGACCCCGCGGGCATCACCACGCAGGACCCAGAACTTTACGGTCGCTTTGACCCTGTCTTGGGCGGGCGTCGCCTGAAGAACTATCTGAAGGTGATGACGCTTGAGGCGCAGACCATCGCCCGCGCCTGCGGCAAGAACCACCTTCACAACCTTGAACCCGAAGACCTGTGCGCGCTGACCATCGAAGGCGCGGCTATGGCCGGTGTGCCGCTGGCTGGAACCAACTGGATTCCGGGCAAGACCGGCTTTTGACATAAAAATACGGACCGACAGGGAGTTTGATCCAACATGCCGCAGGATCTGCAAAGCTACGCCAAGGAAAAAGGCGTCAAGTATTTCATGATTTCCTACACCGATCTATTCGGTGGCCAGCGCGCGAAACTGGTGCCCGCGCAGGCGATCAACGACATGGCCGTCGACGGGGCCGGGTTCGCCGGGTTTGCCACCTGGCTGGACCTGACCGCTGCCCATCCCGACATGATGGCCGTGCCGGATGCTTCATCGGTGATCCAGTTGCCGTGGAAGCCCGAGGTGGCATGGCTCGCCTCGAACTGTGTGATGGAGGGCAAGCCCGTCGAACAGGCACCGCGCAACGTGTTGCGCAAACTGGTGGACGAGGCGGCAAAGGAAGGCCTGCGCGTCAAGACCGGGGTAGAGCCTGAATTCTTTCTGCTGACGCCCGAAGGCGACAAGATTTCAGACCCCTACGACACCGCCGAAAAGCCCTGCTATGATCAGCAGGCGGTGATGCGCCGCTATGACGTGATCGCCGAGGTTTGCGATTACATGCTGGCCTTGGGCTGGGACGCGTACCAGAACGACCACGAAGACGCGACCGGCCAGTTCGAGATGAACTGGAAATATGACGACGCGCTGCAAACCGCCGACAAGCACAGCTTCTTCAAGTTCATGATGAAGTCGGTGGCCGAAAAGCACGGGCTGCGCTGCACCTTCATGCCCAAGCCGTTCAAGGGACTGACGGGATCGGGGTGCCATGCCCATATCTCGGTCTGGAATCTGGACGGGACGGAAAACGCCTTCAGCGACGATACCAAGGAACTTGGCCTGTCGGACCGGGGCCGCACCTTCCTTGGCGGGATCATGAAGCATGCAAGCGCGCTGGCCGCGATCTGCAACCCGACCGTGAACAGCTACAAACGGATCAACGCGCCACGCACCTCGTCCGGGGCAACATGGGCACCGAACACCGTCACATGGACCGGCAACAACCGCACCCACATGGTCCGCGTGCCCGGTCCGGGCCGGTTCGAACTGCGCCTGCCCGACGGGGCCGCGAACCCCTATCTGTTGCAGGCGGTCATCATCGCGGCGGGGCTTGACGGCATCCGCAGCAAGGCCGATCCGGGCAAGCGCCACGACATCGACATGTATACCCAAGGGCACACGGTCAAGAACGCGCCGAAACTGCCGCTGAACATGCTGGATGCCCTGCGCGAATACGACAAGGACAAGACCCTGCGGGCGATGATGGGCGAGGAATTCTCGTCCGCCTATCTGAAGCTGAAGCACAAGGAATGGGACAGCTTCGTTTCCCACTTCTCGCGCTGGGAACATGAAAACACGCTTGATATCTGACGCATCGCCCCCGTCCGCCCCGGCGGGCGGGGGACGTCAGCCCTGCGCCATGCCCCAATGGGCAAAGGCCAGCGCCATCACCAGCAGCAGCAGCGTTTCTGCCCCGATCATCAGAAACCCCTTTGGCCCTGCCGCAAACATCTGCGCCATGGATGTCTTGACCCCCAGCGCCGAAATCGCCGTCAGCAGCATGAAGCGCGATGCCTCGTTCACCACGCCCAGAACCGTTTCGGGCACCGGGGCCAGATTGCGCAGCAGCATCAGGGCGATAAAGCCGACCACAAACCACGGCACGCCAACAGCGCCGCCCGGTTCATGCCGAAAGCAAAGGGCCACCACGATCAGCACCACGGGCAACATGGCCACGCGCAACAGCTTGGTAAAGGTGGCGATGTCGCCTGCCGTATCGCTGACCGAATAGCCCGCCCCCACAACCTGCGCCACGTCATGGATCGTGGCCCCGATCAGATAGCCGCTTTCAATCTCGGACAGACCCAGCGCCTGAAACAGGATGGGATACAGCACCATCGCCACCGTCGACAGCGCGGTGACACCGATCACGGTGAACAGCACATCCTCTTCGCGGATGTGCCGTTTGGGCAGCATCGCGGCGATGGCCAGCGCCGCCGACGCGCCACAGATCGCCACTGCCCCCCCGGTCAGCAGGCCAAAGGCAAGGGGCCTCCCGAAGGCCCGCGCAATCGTGACGCCGCCCAGCAGCGTCAGCGCCAGCAGGCCGAACACCCCCAGAATAGGCGTCAGACCCAGGTCTGACACATCGGCGAATGTCAGGCGCAGACCCAGCAGCGCCACCCCGATGCGCAGCAACACCTTGGACGAAAACGCAATCCCCGCCTGTGATTTCGGATGATCGGCCAGAAAGTTGAACGCCATCCCGATCAGCAGCGCAAACAGCATCGACGGCGCGCCGTAATGCTCTGACAGGAAACTGGCAGCCAGCGCGATGGTGGCGGCCAGGACCACGCCGCCCCGGTGCTGCAAGGCCCAGCGGGTCAAGCGGTCGCGCGCATTGCCCGGCGCGGAGACGTCAGGCTGCATCGTCGGTCGGGTTCAGGTCAAACGGGGTCAGGTCAAAGTTTTCACCCGGAAAGAACTTGGCCAGCCGCACATCGGCGGACCTTGCATGACCTTCCATCCCTTCCAGCCGGGAAATCCGTGCCGTGGCCTGCGCCAGCGATTTGGACGCGCCGCGCGTGGCGCGCTGCCAGGTCACGGTTTTCATGAACTTGTGGACCGACAGCCCGCCCGTATAGCGCCCCGCCCCCGATGTCGGCAGCACATGATTGGGCCCCGAACATTTGTCACCGAAGGCGACGGTCGTTTCCTCGCCTAGGAACAGCGACCCATAGGCGCGCAAGCGGCGCAGCCACCAATCCAGATCGGCAGCCTGCACGTGCAGGTGTTCGGGGGCATAGGTGTCGGCCACCTGTGCCATCGCCTCGGCACTGTCGCACAGCATCACCTCGGCATAATCGGCCCAAGCGGCGCGGGCGTTGTCGGCGTTCAGCGCGGGCAATTCGTCGATCATCGCGGGCACCAGCGCCATCACCCGTTCGGCCAGGGCGCGGTCGGTCGTCACCAGCCAGACGGGCGAGTTGTAGCCATGTTCGGCCTGCCCCACCAGATCCCAGGCCACCAGATCGGGGTCGGCGGTGCTGTCCGCGATCACCATGCTGTCGGTCGGCCCGGCAAACATGTCGATGCCGACCTGCCCGTACAGGATGCGCTTTGCCTCGGCCACATACTGGTTGCCGGGGCCGACCAGTATGTCGGCCTTTGGCAGACCGAACAGCCCGTTCGCCATCGCGGCCACGCCCTGCACCCCACCAAGGTTCAGGATCACATCTGCCCCGCACAGGTCCATCGCATAGATGATCGCGGGCGGGATGCCCTGGCCCGGCCGGGGGGGCGAACAGGCGGCAATATGCGGCACCCCGGCCACCTTGGCGGTGGTGATGGTCATGATGGCGCTGGCGACATGGCTGTAACGCCCGCCAGGCACATAGCAGCCCGCCGACGACACCGGAATTTGCCGCTGCCCGGCCGTCAGGCCCGGCAAAATCTCGATGTTGCAATCCATGATCGTGGCGCGCTGCGCCTCGGCAAAGCGGCGGATGTTGTTGTGGGCAAAGCGGATATCGGCGCGCAGCTTTTCAGGCACCTGTGCAGCGGCGGCGGCCCGTGCCGCATCCGACACGACGATGTCGCCGCCCCACTTGTCCAGTTCGCGGGAAAAGCGGCGGACCGCGTCATCGCCGTCCGCCAAAATCTCGGCCAGCATCGCCTCGACAGCGGCGCGGACGTCGATCTGGCCTGCATCCGCAGTCCGGGTGGCCTTTTTCAGATAGGTCATTGTCATACGTTCGCTCACATCCGGCCCTTCCAGGGCACTACCTTGCGCTCGATAAAGCGCATCAAAAGATCAAAGGCATAGGCGATGACCGCGATCACGATGATGCCCATCATCACGGTCGAGGTTTGCAGGAACTGGCTGGCCGACAGCACCATGTAGCCCAGACCTTCGGTCGCGGCGACCATCTCGGCGGCGACCAGCGTGGTCCAGCCAAAGCCGATGCCGATCCGCATCGCCGTCAGGATTTCGGGCAAGGCCGACGGCAGGATCACATGGCGCAGCACTTGCCATCGCGTCGCACCAAAGGAATAGGCCGCATGGATCTGTTCGATGGCTGCCGATTTGACGCCCGATCTGGCCCCCAACGCGACGGGCGCAAAGACCGACAGAAAGATCAGCAGCACCTTGGCCGTTTCCCCGATCCCGAACCAGATGATCATCAGCGGCAGATAGGCCAGCGGCGGGATGGGGCGGTAGAATTCGATGGGGGGATCAAAGATGCCGCGCATGAACGGGCTCATCCCCATCGCGAGCCCCAGTGGGATGCCAACGGCGCAGGCCAGGGCAAAGGCCCCGAACACGCGCAGGGTGCTGACCAGCACATGTTCCAGAAAGGGCGTGTTGGTGAACCCGTTCTGCCAGACATCCGCGAACTTGGTCAGGATCGCCCCCGGCGACGGCACGAACAACGGCTTGACCCAGCCCATGTAGGTGACAAGCCACCAGACAAAGATGAAGAAGGCGATGGACGCCGCTGACAGCCACATCGTATCGCCCTGCCCCGGCACGCCGTAAATCTCGCCGGGTTTGGTGGGCCGCGCCTTGGACAGAAAGAAGAACAGCCCCGCCGGGCGCGGTTTCGTCATGTCACGGGTTTCGTCGGTCATGCTGCGGCCTCTTCGTCGGCGAAGATGATCTTCAGAACGTCCTCGCGCAGGCGGATGAACTCGGGCGAGGCTTTGACCTGCCGCGCCGGGACGCCCGATAGGAACTGCCGCGAAAACGGTAGGTCAAAGCGGTGGGCGATGCGGCCGGGGCGCGGTGACATCACGATCAACCGCGTGCCCATGAACAACGCCTCTTCGACGTCGTGGGTAATGAAGAACACAGACTTTTTCGTGCGGTGCCAGATGCCAAGGATCAACTCTTGCGCCTTTTCCCGCGTCAGCGCGTCCAGCGCGCCAAGAGGTTCGTCCATCAGCAGAACCTTGGGGTCACAGGTCAGCGCGCGGGCGATGCCCACCCGTTGCTGCATCCCGCCCGACAGCATGTAGACGGGCGATTTCTGAAACCCGTCCAAGCCCAGCAGGGTGGTGAACTTTTCCGCCACCGCATAGCGCTGCTTTTCCGGCACGTTCTGCATCTTCAGCCCGAAGGCGACATTGTCGATGACGTTCAGCCAGGGAAGCAGCGCGTGTTTCTGGAACACCACGGCCCGGTCGGCACCGGGGCCGGCCACCTTTTGCCCGTCCAGCAGGATCGCGCCGTCGGTGGGCGACAGGAACCCCGCGATCAGGTTCAACAGGGTGGATTTGCCACAGCCCGATGCCCCCAGCGCCACCACGAAATCGGCGTCCTCGATCACCAGGTCAATGTTTTGCAGCGCAGCGACCGGCTGTCGCCCCCCGGATGCGGGGTAGATCACCGATGCGTTGTTGATGGTCAGGCCCATGTCCGCCCCCTGTCTGTTGCTGCCCCGGACCGACGGATGCCGCCGGTCCGGGTGGTGATTTGCCTTATTTCAGCGCAGCTTCACCGATGGCGGTGTTGACGAAGGCCGAATAATCATCCGCCGCCGTGTCGATGCGACCTGCCGCTTTCAGAAAGTCGGCGGTGGTTTTCATGGTCGCCGCAGCCGAGCCGAGCCAGGTGTCCGTCATCTGTTCGGACAGTGGAATGAAGGCGAACCCTTTCAGGATGTCGGGCACCTGATCGGCTGCGGCACCAGTCGCTTCGGCAATCGTCTTGACCTGCGCGCTGTCGGCGGTCCAGGCGGCGGGATCGGTCAGATAAGCCGCGTTCGCTGCATCCATCGTCTTGGCAAAGGCCGCAACCGCATCGGCGTTCTCGGCAGCAAATTCGGTGTTCACCACCCAGCCGTCAAAGGTTGGATAGCCCCATTCGGCAGTCTTGTCCGCGCCCACCAGCAGGGTGCCGGTCTGCAGGATCTGGCTTTGCACCGGCTGCCAGATAAAGGCCGCGTCGATTGCGCCCTGCTCCCACGCGGCGGCAATCTGATCTGGCGGCATGTTCATGATTGTGACGTCGCCTTCGGCGATCCCGGCATGGGTCAGCGCGCCCATCAGGCTGAAATGCGCGGTCGATCCGACCGGCACGGCCAGACGCTTGCCCTTCAGATCCTCCAGCGCGGCGATCCCGGCATCGTTGCGCACGATCAGACTTTCCGCCTCGCCGATGACCTGCGCCAGCATGAACAGTTGCAGATCAACGCCCTGACTGGCCGCGATGGCCAGGGGCGACGATCCCAGTTCCGCCACCTTGATATCCCCTGACGCCATGGCCGCGATCACATCCGCCCCCGAGGCAAAGGTACGCCACTCGATGGTCCAGCCAGTGGCGGCATCAAACGCGCCCTCCATCCGGGCGACCTGCATGGGGGTGGGGTTGCCGAAATGGCCGATCACCACGTTTTCGGCCAGCGCCGCCCCTGCCCCCAGCGCCAGCGCGGCGGCACCGATCATCAGTCGTTTCATCGTTCTGGTCATTTCATACCTCTGTTGAAGGGTAAGGACTCGTTGGTCCGGGTGGGGTTCGGCGGTTATCGGTCCGCCGTTGAAAGGCCGCTGGAAAAGGCGATGATCCCGCCCACCAGCAGATCGAGCGTGTCAAACGACGTGGTGCCGGGGGCAACCGCATCGGCAATCAGCGAAAATTCGGTACAGGCGATCATCTGGACAGGCGCGCCCCGATCCAGCAGCGCGGCCGAGGCGTTGCGCAATCCGGCACGGGCCGCGTCGGTGGCCCCATGCGCCTTGATGTCCCGGATCGTGGCCAGCGTCGCGTTTTCGTCCAACGGGTAAACGGCCGTCAGTCCTGCCACCGCAAAGGCCGCATCGAACAACCCGACCCGGCGCACCGCGGGCGAGGCGAGGATGCCGACAACGCCCCCCGTTCCGGCGAGCTGCGCCCCATGCGCGACCGACAGCGCCACCATGTCGATGAACGGCACCGTCACCGCCGCACGAATGGCGGGCGCATAGTGGTGAGCCGTATTGCAGGGCATCGCAATCGCCCGTGCCCCCGCCGCCTGCAACCGAAGCGCCATAGCGGCCAGAACCGGGCCGGGGTCTTCGGCCCCACCTTCGATCAAGTGACGGATGCGCGATGGCACTTGCGGGTTCTGATCCACGATCAGCGGGATGTGGTCCGCATCATCGACGGCCCGCGTGGCCGCGATGATCTTTTGCATCAGCAGCACCGTCGCCTCTGGCCCCATGCCGCCAAGGATGCCCACGCGCGAAAGCGTCATGCCGCACCCTCCAACCGCAGATCAAGCACGGCATCCGCGATATGCTCCGCGATCAGGTCGCAATCGGCCAGGCTGAATGTCAGCGGCAACCGCATGTCGAACAGGCCCGCCAACACCGCATCGCTGCGCGGCAAGGTTTGCGCCGCCATATAGCGCCAACTGTGATGGGCCGAGGTAAAGCCCGTGGGTTCGGCGGCCCCGAACCACTTCACCTCCACCCCCATACGCGCCAATCTGGCGACGAAATCCTGAGCGGCCTGCAGCCCGATGCCGGGCAAGGTGAACTGGATCGACGATCCGACATAGCTTTCCGCCGCAGGGCGTGTTGCCAGCCGCAGGCCCGCCACCCGCGACAGCCCCGCCGCCACCCGGTCGTGCCGCGCGTTCCATGCGGCGATGCTGTCCGCCAACCCGGCCAGTTGCGGGCGCAAAAGCGCGGCGCGCAGATTGTCCATCCGGGCAGACATGTTGGGCGTCAGATAGCGGATGTCGGCAAAGGCGGCGGCATCGGGGGCCGCGCCGTGCCGTTCGTACATCATGTAGGACCCCGACAGCATCATTGCCCGCGCCATGAACGCAGCATCGTCCGATGTCAGGAACCCGCCCTCGCCCGAATTCATGTGTTTGTAGGTCTGGGTGCTGAAACAGCCCGCCAAACCGAAGTTGCCCGATTTGCGCCCCTGCCAGGTGGCCCCCATCGTGTGGGCGCAATCCTCGATCACGGTCAGTTGGTGCGCGGCGGCGATGTCCATCAACCGATCCATGTCGCACAGATGGCCGCGCATGTTCGACAACAGCAGCACGCGCGCGCCGCTGGCAGCGGCCTTGGTCGCCAGATCGGCAAGGTCGATCACCAGATCATCGGTGATTTCAACCAGAACCGGCCTGCCACCCACAGCAGCGATGGCACCCGGCACCGGGGCCAGCGTAAAGGCGTTGGTCAGAACCGCATCGCCCGGTGCCACACCCGCCGCACGCAGCGCGATCTGCATCGCCTGCCCGCCTGACGCCACCGCCAGACAATAGCGCGCGCCCTGCCATGCCGCGTATTCCCGCTCCAACGCCTCGGTGTGCGTTTCCTCGCCGGGCGCCGCGTTATAGCGGTGCAGCCGCCCCGACCGCATCACGGCAACGGCGGCCTCGATCCCTGCCTCGGGGATCGGCAGTTGCTGGGTGAAACTGGCGGTAAAGACGGGGCGTGGCATGACGTTATTCCGCGGCCTTGGCAGCACCGGCATCCGACAGCACGGCGTCATAGCCGAACAGCGCCGCCGATCCGCCGGTGTGCAGGAACACCACCCGCTCGCCCTTTTTGAAGTGACCCTTGCGGCAATAATCGATCAGGCCCGCCGCCCCTTTGCCGGAATAGACCGGGTCGAGCAGGATGCCCTCCAACTCGGCGAACATGCGGATCGCTTCCAGCGTGTCGGCCTGCGGTACGCCGTAACCGGGGCCGACATAATCGCTGTTCGCCACAACATCGCCGCGCTGCACGACCCCCGGACAACCGAGTTTCTCGGCGGTGCGCTGCGCGAGGGCGAAAACGTTCTCCTCTTGCTTGGCCTTGGGGGCGCGGACCCCAAACCCCAGCAGCGGGATGCCTGCATTGATCGCCTTCAGCCCGACGATCAGCCCGGCTTGGGTGCCCGCCGATCCGGTCGCGGTCACCAGATGGTCGATCACCAGTCCCCGGTCGTTGGCCTGTCCCAACAGTTCGAACGCGCAGTTGACATAACCAAGCGCGCCCGTCGGGTTCGACCCGCCACCGGGGATGACATAGACCGTGCGGCCCGCTGCGCGCATATCGGCGGCAAGACTGTCCATTTCGGCCTGCATATCCACGCCACCGGGGCGCTTTTCGGTCACCGCGCCATGCAGATGGTCCAGCAGCACGTTGCCGTTGCCGTTGTAGTTCGCGTTGTTCGACCCTGTCCGATCCTCCAGCAGGATATGGCAGGCCATGCCCAGCTTGGCCGAAAACGCCGCCGTCTGGCGCGCGTGGTTCGACTGTGTGGCGCCTTGGGTGATCACCAGATCGGCACCCATCTGCTGTGCCTCGGCCATCAGGAATTCCAGCTTGCGGGTCTTGTTGCCGCCCGTCGACAGGCCCGTGCAATCGTCGCGCTTGATCCAGATTTCCGGCCCGCCCAGTTCCTTGGACAACCGGTCAAGGCGTTCAAGCGGGGTCGGCAGATGGGCCAGGAAAACACGCGGAAACCGGGCGAGGTGCATTGGGATGATCCTTCAAGAACTTGCTTGATATGACAATTACATAGAGTATTGCGCCAAGCAAATTCGAAATATACCATATATCATGCAAGACAGGCATGTTACGGGGGCCACAATGCGGTTGGAGTGGTTAGAGGATTTGCTGGCAGTCGACGAGACCGGCTCTTTCCAAGAGGCGGCGGAACGGCGGCGGCTGACCCAGTCCGCGTTTTCGCGGCGCATCCAGAACATCGAGGATTACGTCGGGATCGAATTGTTCGACCGCAGCCGCAAACCGGTGCAACTGCGCCCGACCATGGCGGACCAACGCGATCAGATTGCGAAACTTGTGGTCGATCTGCGCCAGTTGGTCGTCGATCTGCGGCAGGGCGCGCGCGCGGCATCCAACCGCGTTGTTATCGCCAGCCAGCACGCACTGACCACCGCGCTGACGCCGCTGATCCTTGAAGGTATCCACAAGCGCAACGAAAACGTCTATGTCCGCCTGCGGTCGGCCAATCTGGACGAATGTTTCGGGCTGTTGCTGTCGCGGCAGGCCGACATTGCCATCGTCTACCGCCTGCCGGGGGAAGAACACCCCATTGGCGCGACCTATATCGAAACCACCGTAATTGGCACCGACCGGCTGATCCCGGTCATTGCGGCCTCAGCCGCCGCCATGCTGCACGACCGGCTGACAGGCGGCGAGGTTCCCTATATCGCCTACCCGCGAGAGGTGTTTCTGGGCCAGGTAATGGACCGGCTGATCCTGCCGCGCGTGCGGGGCATGACGCAGCCCGTGCCGCTGGCGGAAACCGCGCTGACGCTGGCCGCGCTGGAAATGGCCGCCGTTGGCGTGGCGGTGGCTTGGGTTCCGGCGTCACTGGCGAAACAGCGCATCGGCAGCGGCGTTCTGGTCGATCTGTCGGACAGGCTGCCGACACACCCCGTTGATGTGACGGCCGTCCGCCTGTTCGGTCAGGCAGGGGCGGTCGCGACCTCTGTCTGGGCCGAGGTTACGGCACCCCGCCCCTGATCCGTCATTGCCGGATGCGCCAGCCGGTGCGGAAGATCCACCACACCGCCGCCAGACACAGGCCCGTAAAGACCGCTATCGCGGCAAGGCTGACCCCGATCGGCACATCGGCCGTATCAAAGAACGCCCAGCGGAACACCGACATCAGATACACCACCGGATTGAACAGCGCGATGGTGCGCCAGATGCCGGGCAGCATGTCGACGCTGTAAAAACTGCCGCCGAGAAAGATCAGCGGCGTCAGCACAAGCAGCGGGATCAGTTGCAACTGCTGAAAATCCTTGGCCCAGATGCCGATGATAAACCCGAACAGCGAAAAGCTGATGCTGGTCAGGATCAACAGCGCCACCATGGCGACGGGGTGTGCGATGGGCAGATCGACGAACAGATAGGCCGTCAGCAGGATGACCAGCCCGATCAGCACCGATTTGACGGCCGCCGCGCCGACATAGCCGATGACGATCTCGATATAGCTGACCGGGGCGGACAACAGTTCATAGATCGTGCCGATGAATTTGGGAAAGTGGATGGCAAAGGACGCGTTCGAGACCGATTGCGTGACCACCGTCAGCATGATCAGACCGGGCACGATGAACGCGCCATAGCTCACCCCGTCGATGGTTTCGATCCGGCTGCCGATGGCCGCCCCAAAGACGACGAAATACAGCGACGTCGAGATGACGGGCGAGATCAGCGATTCAATGATGGTGCGGAAAAAGCGGGCCATCTCTTTTTGGAAGATCACCCGAATGGCGTGCAGGTTCATGGCTTTTCCCTTACCATTCCAACGAAAATATCCTCAAGACTGCTTTGCCGGGTCGCAAGGTCGGTCATCTGCAAACCCGCCGCGCGCAGATCGCCCAGCAGGGCGGTGATGCCCGTGCGGTCGCGTTTGGTGTCATAGGTGTAGATCACGCTGCGCCCGTCCGGCCCGATGTCCAACCCGTAGTGCGCCAGCGCCTCCGGCACCGCCGTGATCGGATCGGCCAGTTCGACGGTCAGCTGTTTCTGGCCCATCTGCGCCATCAGATCGGCCTTGTTCTGCACCAGCAGAATCTCGCCCTTGTTGATGACACCGACCCGGTCGGCGATCGCCTCGGCCTCTTCGATGTAATGGGTGGTCAGGATGATGGTGACACCTTGCGCCTTCAGATCGGCCACGACCGCCCACATGTCCTTGCGCAGTTCCACATCGACCCCTGCCGTCGGTTCGTCCAGAAACAGCACGCGCGGTTCATGCGCCAGCGCCTTGGCGATCAGCACCCGCCGCTTCATGCCGCCCGACAGCGGCATGATGGCGCTGTCTTTCTTGTCCCACAGCGACAACTGCCGCAACACCCGTTCGACATGGGCCGGATCGCGCGATTTGCCGAACAGCCCGCGCGAAAAGCTGACAGAGTTGAAGACCGTTTCGAACGGTTCCAGACTGATTTCCTGTGGCACAAGGCCGATCAGGTTACGGCTGGCCCGGAACGCGCGCGCAACGTCATGCCCGCCCACGGTGACAGTGCCCGACGTCGGCTGAACGATACCGCAAATCGTTGAAATCAGCGTGGTCTTGCCCGCACCGTTGGGGCCGAGCAGGGCCAGGATTTCCCCCTCCTCGATCTCAAGGTTCACGGCTTTCAACGCCTGAAACCCGGATGCATAGGTCTTGGTCAGATTGCGGACAGAAACGATCGACGCCATGGGGCCCCCGACAAAAGCAGGCGATGACCCTACTCCGGACGCGGGCAAAGGCCAAGGTGTCGGTGCTCAGCCGCCGACATCGCCATACAGGGCCGCCCAGACCTTGGGCGGAAAAGGACAAGTGGCACGGCAAGACCCACTCTGGCCCTGCCGCACCTTTTCCCGACAGTCCACACCCCGCTACCTTTTGGCGTCATCGTCGCTCTTGACCCAAGAAAAATCCGCATCGTTGCAGACCCCCTGCAAAGTCATCAAGAAGCCGTAGTCGGGTCTCGAGCCCAAATCGACATTTTCCTGGGTCTGCCAGAGTGCTTGGAGGTCATAGGCTTCGGCCTCCAGACACACCATATGATCGGCAAACATCTCGTCTTTGCCGTTGATGTCCTGGAGGTAATGAACCAGCTCATGGACCATGCTGGGGCCGTTGACTGAGTTCACGTCCGCCAGGACGATCTCCTTGGCTTTCCTGTCATAGAATGCCGATACACGCCCCTTGATGCCACCGTCCTCTTCGGCTTGGAGAAGAATTTCCGGAGGGTGAGCGCGCAGTTGCAGGTCGTGTTCGGTCACGACCATTACAGTTGGCAGAGCTTGACCTGCATATGCGAGAGAGGAGTATTCGGTGATGAATGCGATGCCCGCCGTCATCGCCCCCTTTATTTGGGTCTCGGGGCCAAATGCGCCATTTTCGGTGGAGACCGCATCACCCCGCGGACCGTTCCCGGGAAGGGTCTGCGATAGGTCTGTATTGGCAACGGCCAACATTGAACCCGTTGCCACTGCACCCAAGGTGCAACGTACCGAACTGGTCTTGCGCATTTCCGATCTCCCCGCTGCAAGCGCTAAGGGGTTCGACTTCAAGCAGGCATTCCGTGGATTTCGCGGTCGCGTGGAACACCTATGCATCGGTGCATGGCCGGAGCGAGCGGATACAGAGTGCGATCAACTTTATGGCGGTCTGCTGCGCAAACGACGAATGGCCGATTTCGGAAACGAAGGCAAAGGCGATGGAAGCCCCCTCGCCTTTGCCTTTACCTTCACTCCACCGGGATCATGAGGTGGGCGTAGGGCGTGCCGGCCCACATCACGTAGGGGATGGACGTGTCAGGGACGGGGTCGGTCGGATATCCCGCCATCAGGTCTGTGGCGTTCATGATCATGACGTGTGGACCGGTGGTGATCCAGTTGTTGTCCGCTGTCGGACCGGTCGCATAGGGATCGGTGTTGCTGGCATCGGTGCCACCGGCCAGCATGTAGATGAACCCGACCTTGTCTTTTGGCGGCTCGGTCTTGCCGATCCACGCCATCGCCCATTCCATGGCATTGGCATCGCCACACATCGGGTCTGGCCCCGGGGTCGAGGGCGTATCCGGCATGCACCACCAGCCGTTGCTGCCCTCGCGCACGGTAATCATCCCGCCCCCGTCATCAAAACCGTAGATCGTTGCTCCTGCCGCCACGGCAGCGGGGGCTGCAGACTCTGCACTTTTGATCAGGTCTTCTTCGCTTTGCGCAAGGGCCGTTGTTCCCGACACCATGGCAAACACAAAACCACTTGCAACAAGACAAGCGCTTGTTTTCATGATATTTCTCCCGGTTGGATCAACTTCGAAAGGTCAGCTGTCCCACGCCTGAACGACGGTCTGCTTGACGATACCGTCTGGACCCAGTTCGGCCGTGTTTGATGCGATGACACGGGTGCCATCGCTATATTTGCAGCTTTCGACAAAGGCGAGCTTCGTGCCGTCAACGATCCCCGTATCAATCGTATGGGTCATGTCGCGGCTGTACACATCGTCGAGGAATGCGCCGATTTCGCGCAGGCCCGTGATGGTCTTGGGTTTGCTCGGGGTGTTGATGCTGTCGATGATGGTGATGACCGCATTGTCAGCATAAAGCGCCTTCAAACTGGCAGCATCACCCGTTTCGACCGCTTTGCGAAGTTCGCTGATGGTGGGGGCTTTTCTTGTCATATTCGACTCCCTTGGAATTGCCAAAGGTGACTTGGTAACGACAGAAAACGCAGGCGCATATCCGACTCGGATCTTGCACCTCAATACTTACCTATTAGTAGGTCAAAGTCAATTGAACGCGGCGGCAAGGTCGTGGCAGACTGTTGGAACAGAGCAGGAGGACACATGACCAAGCGTTCGTCCGGGATCGATACGCCGCAAAAGATACTCGACATCGCCCAAGGTCTTGTGCAGACGCGCGGCTTCAACGCGTTCAGCTATGGCGATATCGCCCGACAGTTGAACGTGACTAAGGCAAGTCTGCACTATCATTTCCCATCAAAGGCCGATCTGGGGCAGGCCTTGATCACGAGCTACGAAGCGCAGTTTGCCGACGCCCTTTCCGCCATCGATGCGTCCGGCGGGACCTCAACCGACAAGGTCATGGCGCTTGTCGGGCTTTATGAAAATGTGCTGGCCAAAAATCACACATGTCTTTGCGGGATGCTCGCCGCCGAGTTTGAAACCCTGCCACAACCGATGCAGTCCGCCCTCGACCATTTCTTCGACATGTGTGAGCTTTGGCTGGAAAACGTCCTGATCGAGGGGCGGCGTCTGGGCGACTTTCACTTTGATGAGCCGGGGCGGGAGGTCGCGCAATACGTCATCGCAACGCTTGAAGGGGCCATGATCCTGGCACGGTCGCATGGAAGTCCAGAGCGGTTCCGCGCGGCCTCTCACAGGCTGGTCGCCAGCCTTGCAGGCAAGATGCGCGATCGTTGAAAGGTCGTGGAGGGGATTGGGTTGGACGCACTGACCGTTCGCCTGGCTTTGATCTTTTCCGTCGACTCGCCGCGTCTCGGCCGTTAGAAATGCGTATCTCGAAAGACAAAGCCCTGACAGTGGTCAGTTGAGTAATCCTCTTGCCTGGGGGGACTTCCAATGATCCGAGCGCTCCAATCTCTTGCCCTGACGTTACTATTTTCCTCCAACTCTGTCTCCGCCGAAGCAGCGTGTCCGGACCTCTCGCTGGTGCTGGCGATCGACAGTTCGAGCAGCATTGACGAAATGGAGTTCGCCCTCCAGATGCAGGGTTATGGAGCCGCTTTCAGCGATCAAGAGGTTCTGTCCACGCTGCATGCTGTTGGGACGGTAGACGTCGCCGTCGTTATGTGGGCTGGCCCCACCATGCCCAAGCACCTCCGTCCTTGGCAAAGAATCGAAACGGACGCGCAAGCCCTGATGCTTGCCGAGTGGTTCTTTACAACACCTCGAAAGGAAAAGGGCGACACCGAAATCGGCAATGCACTGACCGCTGCTCTCGATTTAATCGAACAGCACGACACTTGTGGCTCTCGGCGCGTCGTGGACGTTTCCGGGGATGGCCGCGCCGATCCGGGCTCGAGCCGGGGACCACCCAGAAAAACTCTGGCATTTGCTCGGGCGCGCGCGGAAAGCATGGGCGTGACAGTCAACGGATTGGCCATCACGAACAGTGAACCAGACCTCGGAGAATACTATCAGACTTCATTGATAACCGGACGAAATTCATTCGTGATGGAAGTGAGCAGCTTTTCCGACTTTGCTGCAGCCATTCTGGAAAAGCTTAAGCGCGAGATCGAGATAGAGCATCATGTTAACCGCGCCGGTCTTACCAAAGGCTCAAGAACCTGACGAATATGCATAGTGAATCACAGAAGTTTTTCGCCTGAATGCACGCCCATGTAGCGCGAAGGGTGTAGCACAGCGAAGCGGCCCGAGCCCCGCCAAACGCAGAATGTGAATGGTGTGGGCTTCTTGGCCGACGGCCCTCACCAGGCACCTGACGATGATCGTAGATCGGACCGCGACCCCGCCGTTCAAAATTAATTGGCAGGATGGCGACATTGTGCCGTCGGGCCCGCGTCAAAACAGTCTTCAGACCGTCCTTAGGCTGATGCATTGCCCGTTTAGTCGGACGGTGCGCCCAGCGTGTCGGCCATCACTGCGCCACGCTTGCCCATCGGTCTGTCCGGGCCGATGGTGGTATCCATGACCGTCTGGTGTTCCAACTCGCCGTTGATCTCGGCGCCAAGGATGATGACGATGATCGACAGCCAGACCCAAAGAAGAAAGCCGATCGGGGCTGCCAACGCGCCATAGGTGGCATCGAAATTGGCAACGCGGTCCAGATAGACGGTGAAAACGATCGACATCACAAGCCAACTGATCGTGGCAAAAGCGCTCCCCCAGGTCACCCAGCGCCATAGCGGTGAACGGCGGCTGGGGCCGTAGCGGTAGAGCATGGTCAACGCGACTCCGAGGACCACCACAAGCAGCGGCCAACGGAGAAGTTTCATCACGAAGATTTCCAGCGGGCTCAGGCTCAGCAGGGCCAGCATGGCAGGCATTATGGCAAGTGCCACGAACAGCACCAGGATCAGCGCCATTGCTCCAAGAGTGAAAGCAAAAGCGATAACGTTCAGGCGCAGGAACGAGCGTTTCTCACGCTCGTTGTAGGCGAAGTTCAGCCCCTCGATCATCGCCTTTACGCCTCCGTTGGCGCTCCAAAACGCGACGACCAGCGACACGATCAATCCCAACGTCAGCGTATCGCTCTTTTTCGACGTGAGGCGCGCAAGCTGTTCTGCAATCAGGTCGACTGCGGCAGGCGGGATTAGTCCACGCAACGACTGGGCCTGATCAACAGCCGTCGCAGGATCGAAGAAGATTCCATAGATCGACATGAACGCGACCAATGCGGGGAACAGCGCCAGCAGAAGGTAAAAGGTCACCCCGCCCGCGATCAGCATGACGTGGTCCTGGGTCAGGGATATCCACACCCTCCACAGGACATCCTTCAATCCGCGGGCGGGGATCTCGGACGGCGTTTCGGCTTCGCGGCCCCGGCTGATGTCATCTTCGGTCAGATCCATGCATCGGATGCCTTGTCTGGATTGGGCTTTCACAGGCCCGCGCTTTCGAACGTCATCTACCTAAACCAAAAAGTCTTGAAGACGTTGCGCAAAAGCGCTGCCTTATTCTCTTGAGCCGGGTCGCGCGACATTTCGGAGCGGGAGAGGCGCACAGCCTGACCAGGGTGCACGGCAGGCCTGCTTTTAGGTACGGGCGGGCGCACCCGTAGCGTCTGGTCGGAGCACCTTTCAACGGCAACTCTGTCCCGAGTAGCTACCACACCTGTCCGATTTTTTCTACGGCACCCGCAAAAGGGTGGCTTAGGAGAATGCGACCAGCCGCGCCGCCGCTCTCGCCGAGTGGCGTCAACTCTGCGCGGCCTTACATCAAGCGCGTTTGGGCAAAATAAGACTGGTTCGCATTTGTCTGACCCCATCATCTGGGGCTCAAAAAGGAACGGATTCAGTTCCCAGATGTTCTTCCTGTGAAGATGACACAGCGACCGGACCCTCGGTGCTCGTCTTTCAGTAAATCAGGAGACTGCAATGAAGAAGCTTTTTGGAACGACGGCCCTTGTGCTGTCACTCGCCCTTCCCGCTGTTGCTCAGGACGCAACGTCGCCGTACCTCGCAGGCCTTGAACAGGGCGTTCGCGCCTCAGATTTCATTGGCAAGCGGGTCTATGTGACCGAAGCTGACACCACCGGGCTTTCGGACACCGCCCTTTCACAAGCCAATGCTGACTGGGAAGATGCCGGAGAGATTTCGGACATCATCATTTCCATGGCAGGCGACAACGAAGCCGTTCTGGTCGATTTCGGCGGATTTCTCGGCATCGGGGAAAAGACGGTTGCCGTGTCGATGGCCAACCTGACGATGGTGCCCGACAGCGCCAGCCCGGATGACTACTTCCTCGTGTTTCAGGGCAACAAGGCCGCGCTGGAAAGTGCTCCGGCGTTTGACGAGAACATGGTGTTTGATGCGTCGGTTGCAGCCCAAGACGGTGTGACCGACACCAATAATACTGCCACTGACACGACTGCGACCGACACGACTGCGACCGACACGACTGCCACCGACACGGCGATTGCACCGGTGCCAGAAGCCGGAACTGCGATGACGGAAGGCGAGATGGTCGACTACGGCATGATGACCGACACAGACCTCATCGGCAAGCGGGTCTACGGGCCGAACGGTGAGGACGTGGGCGAGATCAGTGCCGTGGCCATCGGTGCGGACAACAAGATCACCGCCGCAGTCGTTGATGTGGGCGGATTTCTGGGGGTGGGCGAAAAGCCGGTTGCCCTGACCTCGGACATGCTTCGTCTTGTGAACGACCCCGACAGCAATGAGGCCGTGTTCACTGTTACGGCAACGCAAGAGCAACTTGAAGCGTTGCCAAACTACGCCAACTGAGCCTTTGCATGACGCGTGGGCGCGTGAGGATGAGACTCCTTGCGCGCCCCGCTGCATGCGCTGCCATAGGCCGTAAATCAGAACCATGCTGAACTATGAACATCATCCGCCTGCTATGATGAAGCATGTCCTGTTCCCGTCCGCTCTCACTTTGGTGAAGCCTCGCCCGCGCTGGCGGGCTCTAGCAGACATCAGGCGCACCTACCCCGCTTATCTACCACCAACCCCATGGGGCGCCACCGTGAAAGGCTGACAACCAAATTCACGGCATCGAAAAGGCGTTTCTGCAGTGTGTCCGGCAGCATGACGCAGTTGAGACTCCTGCCCCCGAAACGAGTCATGGTCCGACGAACCCAACGAAAAGCGGGGGCTGCAATTTTTATGGAGTCCTCGAGACGTCGACAACCTCGATAACTTCGGGAAAGCTTGGCGCTGCCAATTGTGCGATTGTTGCAAGAACCTGTTCGGTGGCAGCCATTTCGTTGCCTATCTGGATGGCAATTTTTTGCGGTGCGGTCCCGGTTTCTTGGCGCGACAATTCCAGAGCAAGTTCAGAACATGCGGCTGTGAACGCCCCCACGGCATGTTCTAGTCGCAGACAGCCTTCTTCAACATACCGGTTGAAGCCTTCGAAGGCTTGCACCTGGGCGGACAAGGCGCGCCCGGTTTCGGCAAACTGCCTCGCCTGCGCTGGGTCTGTCGCCAATCGAGTCTGTACCTCTAGTTGATGCAACCGTTCTTTTGCAATCTTGGCAAGTCCCGCCTGAAAACGCGCTTCGCCCCTTAGGGAGGCCACCTTTCGCGCCAGACCGACAATCAGATCGAGCCAGTCGTCCACGCGCGGCACAAGGACAGCCAACTTTGCAGAAAGGGAAGGCGGGGCTTTGGCTTCTGCGGCCGACAGCCGAACGCGGAACTCGATCGCCAGCCGTGCCAGCCGTGCAACCTCGCCATCACGGCGCATTTCATCGCCAAATTCTCGGATCAGGACAGCGCGCCACAAAGCGCTTTCGTTAGATCTGTCGCGGAAGTCAAAGACTGCTTTGCATAAGGTAACCGAAGCCCCACCAGCGAGCACAATTGTCCAAGTTCCTGGGTTTAGCCACCCACGCGCCTCTCCAACAAAACAGATGATGGCGGCAATGCCTGTCGCTCCTGTCAGAACTGCCGTACCAATATTCGTGACCGCAGCTTCGATCCGTGCTGCGCGCAACATGCCCTGCCAACGGTCCCCTGCGCGCACAGACCCTGCTTCTGCCATCCTATTGCTCGGCCGAGATCTTCAGATAGGTGGCATCTATTGACGCGGGATCCGCCGTGAACAGGACGCCGTTCGTTTCTTGGGCAAGCCGTTTCAGAAGATTGACGTCCGTATCTCCTCCGAACGAGATCACAAACATCTTTGGCCCATCATTCCCTTCGGCCCTGGTCCCAAGGCAAGTCTGGAACATCCGTGTTTCAGAAACCTCGTTCTCAGTATCGTCGCCGTCCGACAAAAGGACAATTCCGTAAAGCCGGTTGTCTGATTGTGCCCGATCCTGCGCTTGTTCCTCGGCGATCAGGCGTGTTGCTTCGCACACCGCACCATGCAGATTGGTGCCGCCGTTCGCGACAAGGGACAAGACACGCTGTGTCGTCGCCTCGCCAATTTCTTTGACAGGGGCAATCGGGGCAATTTGGTGCACGCGGTTCGAGAACGTCACCAACCCGACACGATCACGGGGGTCAAGTCGTCGCAAGAAGGCTGCCGTTGCGGTGGTGGCCGTGCCGATCCGGTTGTCCTGCTGCATGCTGCCCGACGTATCCACGACCAGAACGACGGTCGCTTTCCGCTTTGTGTTCAGGAATTGGTCGATGATGGATTCCGACACTTCCGGCGACGGTATTTCAAAATCCGGTACGCTGTCCCGGCTTGCTGCCGGACTGGTGCCATTGTCCAGTGTCAACAGTGACCCAATCGGTGTCGCGGCATTCAATGGCCGGATGAAATGGTTGCCCGCCTCGGCCTGAATCGCGTCGGATTTGAGGAACGCGAGGAACAGTTGTGCAGCCTCGGCCTGTTCGTCACTGACCCAAGCCGCACCGTCAAGGATGCAGTAAGGTTGATCGCTCCAGAAAGTGCCCTCTTCCGGAAAGACGAACGCCAGCGGCCAGCGCAGATCGTCCTTTCGTTCGATGTTGAATCGCACAGTGCCCTCTTCGAACGCCGAGGTGACATGCAGGAACGAAGGACCAAAACTTGCCATGTTGTTCAGCAGATCTGTCGTAACCATTCCGTATTTCGCGGTGTTCTGCGCCAAGGCAGCCAATCCACTTTCGACTTGCTCTGCATATATATCGTCCGGCTTGATGGCCTCGGTCTTGCCGCTGATTGCGTAGATGACCGATGCAAGAAAAAGCAATCCCGCACTTGAATACTGGGGATGCGTGTGGCCAAGCCGCAGACGTCCCCATTCCGGGTGCCCATAGGACGCCCAACCCTGCGGATCGTTAGCAAGCGCAATCAATTCCGCCCAACTGATCGGGTCTGCGGGCCAGCCCAGCGCCTCGGCCATGGGGCGCCACATTGCCAAACCGACCGGCGTCAACACGGTGGGATCGCATGTGTTTGTCATCACTGGTGTCGGGTTGTTCCGGTTCCAGCGCTCATTCAACTGGTCGGCCCATGTCATCTCGCCCGGGCTCCAGACGACAGGTTGAAGCGCTTGGCTCGCGATGCCGAGCATTGACTCGCCCGACAAAACGTTCTGCACCGTGATTTCGATCCGTTTCCCGGAAGAGGTGCGGATATCGGCGTCTGCAAAAGCGATTTTCGCCGCATCAAGCCAACGCTGCTTTGTCACAGCACTGGCTATCGGCAATGGTACGGACTGATCGGAAAGCTGGGGTAGGCCATCGGGAAAGGTTAGGGTCAGGTCCCGCAAACCGACAAAATAGACTGACCCGCCGACCACCGCTGCACCTGCAATGATCGCAAGGAAGTTTCGGCGCCCTGGACTCATAGCGACCTCGCGCTGGTTCTGACGCAAATTTATATGACGGACCACCATTCCGGCAAACGATATTCCACCGGTGCCCCGCTTCTTGATCGCTACAAGTCATTCCCCATTTCGGCAAATGAGATGTCTGGATGGATGTCGTCCCATCGACGGTTGCCCCACAGATCAGGTCATGCCCGAATACCGCTTTGATCCACGTAGCGGAATTCATTTTAATTCAGCTTGAATCAGCCAGATTTCGTCGGGCCTTCCTGACCCTGACTACCAGCCTGCCATTATGGATCCATGATCGGCCAACCTGGCCAAAATGGAGGACATAAGATGAGCAGCCTAACCCTGAACGTTCCAACCTCATCTCACGCCATTTTGATAAAGGTGCGCATGTTTGTTGCGCGCCGACGGGCCGACCGCGACCTTGCTCTGGGTGCGGCACGTCTTGCACAATTGTCACCGCACCTGCTTGCCGATATCGGGCTAGTGCATGTTGATCCGCGGTTGCAGCCACCGCTTCATTGCGGACGCACTTGACAGGAGGCGCTGTGCGGCTCAACCCTAAGGTCTTCGCAAAGGGCATCCGGTCATGCAGGATGGCGTTGAACCGATGGTGTTGAATGGGATCCACCTTGATCCCAGAGCCGGAACGCTCACCCAAAACGGCGCATTTGTTCCGCTTCGCGCCAGATCGTTTGCGCTGTTATGTCATTTCGCTCGACATGCCGGTCAGGTGCTGACCAAATCTGACTTGCTTGACCAGATTTGGCCAGACGTCACCGTGACCGAAGATTCCCTGACCCAAGCCGTTCGAGACATTCGCGTGGCACTTGACGATCCGGAAGGCACTCTTCTTTGCACCGTCCGAGGTCGTGGTTACGTCCTGAAACCAACGGTGACTAAATCACTGAATGCCGCCTCTGTGCGATCTTTGCGGATCGCGGTATTGCCCTTCGCGGATACTGCTGTAATCGAGGACACAAGACCGCTGATCTCGGCGCTAGTCGACGATATTGCGGGTGGTCTGGCGCGCTTTCGCACCTTGACCGTGATTGCACGCGGCTCGGTCGAGGAAGCGTCAAGCGAAATCCGTGATCCGATGGCAATTGCTGCCCGTTTGGGCGCTGACTATCTGGTGCAAGGTACCGCCAGGACCGGTGCTGCAGGACTGCAACTGCGCCTGACGCTGATAGATGGTCCGGCAGGTGCCTTGGTCTGGAGCGCGAGTTTCGACTGTACCGGCGACAAGTTGTTAAGCGTCGAAGCTGATGTCACAGGTCGTCTTGTTGCCCACCTCAATGCAGGCATCGAAGAAGAAATCGAAGATCGTAGCGCCCGATTGCCCACATCCAGTCTTACCGCTTACGGGCATTTCGCCCGTGGCCGGGGTGCGATGCGCGCGAATGGCCAAGAGGGGATCAAGGTGGCGCGCGACCACCTTGTTGCTGCGGTTGAGGCAGACCCGGGGTTCGCAGACGCCTGGGCATTGTTGGCTTGGGCCGAAATGGCGCTGCACGATTATCGTATGGCCACACCTGAAGTTATGGAACGCGCACGCAGCTACGCCCGGCGTGCCGTGGAACTTTCCCCCGGAGAGTCGCTGACAATCAGCACCTTGGGTTATATTCAGGCACTTACCAACGAGTTCGCCGCGGCCGAAGCAAACATATCCCGTGGGTTGCGGCTGAATCCGTCCAACGTGGATGCCATGATGGACATGGCGACCTTGCTTTTGACGCGGGGACGACCTTCGGAGGCACTGCTTTGGCTGGACCGGGCTGAAGACGTCAATCCACTGCGATACCTCCACCATGCACAAGCACATCGTGCCGAGGCAATGTATATGCTGGGAAGATACGCCGAGGCTGCACAGCAACTGACACTGATCACAGATCTCCCCTCTCGGCGCTGCTTGTGGATGGCCGCTGCTCTCGCCAAGTCTGGCCAAGCGGTGGCGGCAGGACCGCATCTCGCTGCCTTTGCCAAGGCCTTTCCCGGTCGCGATCCGATCGATGTGGCCCGCCACAGCTATAACTACGAGCATGAGGCGGATAGCGAGCACTTTCTGGCCGGGATTTATTTGGCGCTCATGGCCGTCTCCGGTTGAAATCTTCGGCAGCACACATTGCTGTGACCGCCTGACCGTGCACGGACCGGCCATTCCGACTGGAGTGCCCCCACTGAAGTGGTCCACCAACTGAGATATGATGATCCATTTTTTGGAGGACCAGAAGATGGCTGGTAAGCGAGAGAAGCCGGAAGATATTGTGCTGAAGCGGCGGCAGGTAGAGGTGCTGCAGGGTCAGGGCAAGTCGGTGCAGGAGGCGGTTCGTCAGATCGGCGTGCCGGTGCAGACCTCTTATCGATGGCGCAAAGAGTATGGCGGGATGAACCGCGATCAGCTGATGCGGCTGAAGGAGCTTGAGACCGAGAACCAGCGGCTGCGGCGCGCGGTATCGGATCTGACCTTCGACAAGCTGCTCCTGACCGAGGCTGGCAGGGGGCCCTGTTAATGTGACCGCCCCCCGACGGTTGAGATCGAGGTTCGCACCGCAGTTGACGCTTATATCGCCGTCAGATCCGCGCCTTTGAGTTGCAGAATCTCGCGCGCCTCTTCAGGCGTCGCGACCTCCAACCCCATCCCTTCAAGGATCTGACGCACACGCGTGACCTGTTGCGCATTGCTCGTTGCAAGCGTTCCGGGTCCGTTCCACAGAGAATCCTCAAGGCCAACACGCACATTGGCACCCATGCTCGCAGCCATGGCCGCGATCCGCATCTGCGAGGCACCGGCACCCAACACTGACCAGCGATACTGATCGCCGAACAGCCGGTCCGCCGTCCGCTTCATCATCATGACGTCTTCGGGATGGGTGCCGATGCCACCCAGAATGCCAAACACCGACTGCACGAACAGGGGTGCCTTTACCAGGCCACGATCGAAGAAATGCTTAAGGTTGTAGAGATGCGCGATGTCGTAGCATTCGAATTCGAACCGGGTGTTGTTCTCCGAACAGGTGGCAAGTATGTATTCGATGTCCTTGAACGAGTTACGAAAAACGAGGTCCTTGGTCGCTGCCAGAAACTCCGGCTCCCATGAATGCTTGAACACTTTGTAGCGGTCGAGCATCCCGTAAAGCCCGAAATTGATCGACCCCATGTTGAGCGAGGCGACTTCGGGCTTGAAATGCGCAGCGGGCATCACGCGCTCTTCGACTTTCATAAAAGGACTACCGCCAGACGTGATGTTGATGACGGCCGAGGTCTGCTGCTTGATCTGCGGTAGGAACCGGCCAAACGCCTCGATTGTCTGATCGGGTCTGCCGTTCTCTGGGTTGCGTGCGTGCAGGTGGATGATGGCGGCACCCGCCTCGGCCGCGCCCACCGCCGCTGCGATGATCTCGTCGGGCGTTATCGGAATGTAGGGCGACATCGACGGTGTGTGAATTGCACCGGTCACGGCGCAGGATATGATTGCTTTCGCGCTCTTGGCCATCGGTCCCTCCCAAATATCTACTTATCAATTGATAAATAACGCCGTGCGAAGGTCAACAGTCAAAGCGGCACTGTCGTGTGTGGACGGCTCCGGTTGTTCGACCGTCGAGCGCCGGACGCTCATGGGGGCTGACGGACTGCAGCGTCGGGCGTTCGAGGCTTCGACCAGATGTTCGTGTTCCCATCGGGAGACCCGCCTTTCCTGCCCTGTGGTGCAGCGGCTCTTGAGGGCGCAGTCCTTGCAAGCGTTTGTCCAATACCGCCGCATTTGAAGCCCTTGCTGCTCGGTGGTTGTGCGGTGTGTAAGCGCCTGACCGGCCGGGTAGCGGTAGATGTCGGCGTCATGCCCGTACGCGAAGTCAGCCTTCACGAAATGCCCCCTTCGATCGGGCACCGGACGTATCAGATGGCGGCACGGTTGCAGTGATGCCCACCCGACTTCTTCGACTTCATCATCATCGACGAATGCCACCGGGGCGGCGCGAATGACGAAGGCAACTGGCGCGGGATCACGGATTACTTCTCGCCCGCCGTGCAGCTTGGCCTGACTGCCACGCCCCGCCGCAAGCACAACGCCGACACCTACGCCTATTTCGGCGATCCGGTCCATGTGTACAGCTTGCGCGAAGGGATCGAGGACGGCTTCCTGACGCCCTTCAAGGTGCGCCAGATGGCAAGCACTATTGATGAATATGTCTGGGATGGGACGGATGAGATCGTCGCAGGCGAGGTGGAGAATGACAAGTACACCGAGGCCGATTTCAACACCCGCCTGATCATCGAAGAACGCGAACGCAGCCGCGTGGCCGAGTTCATGTCCCAGATCGACCAGCGGCAGAAAACCTTGGTGTTCTGCGCCACGCAGGACCATGCGCTGCGGGTGCGTGACTACATCAATCAGATCAAAACGAACACCAGCCCGAACTACTGCCACCGCGTTACTGCAGATGATGGCAAGTTAGGCGAACAGCACCTGCGGGACTTTCAAGACAACGACAAAACCATCCCAACGATCCTGACGACTTCGCAAAAGCTGTCCACCGGGGTGGACGCACGGAACGTTCGCAACATCGTGCTGATGCGCCCAATCAGGTCGCTGATCGAGTTCAAGCAGATCATCGGACGGGGAACGCGGACCTATGACGGGAAGGACTACTTCACGATCTATGACTTCGTAAAGGCGCATGAGAACTTCAACGATCCCGAATGGGACGGCGAACCGATGCCCCCAGAAGGCGAACCGTTACCCCTGTCCGGACCCAAGCCGGAACCCCCGGCACCGCCAGAGCCGCCCGAAGGTGGCGGTGAAGAAGGCGGGGACCAGCCGAAGCCGAAGCTGATCATCAAGCTGGCAGACGGCAAGGAACGCACGATCCAGTACATCGCAGCGACCACCTATTGGGGGCCGGACGGGAAGCCGATGACGGCCCAGAAGTTCCTTGAACGCCTGTTCGGCGATCTGTCCGGCATGATCTCCACCGAGGACGAGTTGCGGAGGCAATGGAGCAATCCTGAATGCCGGGAACACTTCGTCGCCCTGCTGGAACAGCGCGGCTACGATGCCGACAAGCTTTTCGAAATGCGCCGCCTGATTGACGCCCCGAATAGCGACCTGTTCGATGTGCTCGCCTATATCCGGTTTACCACCCCTCCCAAGACCCGCGCAGACCGCGCGGAAGCCGCCCGTGGCGACGGTCTGGCATTGGCGGGCGCGAATATGTGGGAGTTTCTTCTTGGCGTCCTGCAAGCCTATGAGGCGCTTGGCGAGACGGAGTTGGCGACGCGCAAGCTGGGCGATTACCTGACTGCCCGATATGGTACCCTTGCGGATGCCAAAAAAGTGCTGGGCGACGTTCCCGCGATCAAGCAAGCCTTCGTTGACGTGCAGCAATCTCTTTACAGGCAATGAATGACCAAGTTGCTGTAAACGGTCGCTGTGCGCATTCTTCGGGAATTGCCACCGCAATCGTTTTCATATTGATGGGCTGTTTGATGGGTTTTTGCCCATAACTGCACTTTTATCTTTATAAATCAAGGGTGATTGGCGGAGGGGACGCGACTGCGATCGAACCTTCTCCAGTATCTAAACTATTAATATTATGTCCTAATTCCACCGTGACGATGTGCTGGCCGACAGAGCAGTCTCTACCGACCAGTCTGTCTTAGGTCACTCGGTCGTCGGTCTGACGGCACCAGCATCTTGGCCTGACGTCGCGATGGGGTGTTCGGGATAACCGGCTGCATTCCACGCAGCCTTCCGGCCGAACTCCATTTGCAGACGGACGCCATAACCGTCGCTCATACCAAGCAGGGTCTGACGGATCTCTCCCGGTGCATGGGCATAGGCACCGGTGCCGCCGGTTACGGCACGGACAATTTCAACGTCGGTCTGTGCCAGTTCGGGGCCTTGAGTGATCAGGACGTCACCGTCGTCAAAGACAATGACCTGGCGGGTTATGACGACGGTGCCGGTCTGAGTGCGAAAGCCATCGCCCACATAATAGCCATCGCAGGTCCACGTTCCGATGACCTTGTCCGGGAATGCCGGGCTGCCGTCAGGAAGCGTGCCTTCAATCCCGCCGCCCAGCGTGCCGGCGGGGTACACATAGCCCTGAGTCACAAACGCGTTGCCGTACGCGGGCATGTTGTCGTCGAATACCGGCGCTTCGTCATAGACAAAGCGCGTGAGGTCCTCAGCGACGTCGAAAGCTGGCAGCACGCCAGCGACGACTGCGTTCGGGACGAAGGCCGTCAAAGCGGCAAGGGCAAAATTCGTCAGTTTCATTCCTGTGTCCTTTTGGTTGATGGTTGATGGTGGTCGTTGGTCTGGGCGACCGGGCGAGCAGTGCGAAATCCGTTGGAAACTGCTGCCGTTTGGCTTGCGGCACCTCACAGGAGCAGCGGACCATGGGGATTTTGCGGAAGTCGCTCCACATTGCCGGTGAGCTGATCTCGGCGGAGACCAACATCCCGCAACATCCGGTCGTCGAGGATGTCGAGCCTCGCGCGCGTGGCGGCGCGCCTGCGCCGGGACATGAGGAGCGCAAGCCACCGGAAAACGGACCGATGACCGGACCTATTCTCGACTTGGGCAACGCCTCCGTGTCTATGATCAGAGCGCATCATTTTGTGTTCCTTTCAGGGATCAGGCTGCCGCCGACAGCGTGCTGGCGCGACGAACGAAAAGTTGGCTCAGCGGACTTTCGTGGCGCCGGTATGCGCGTTCGCCGGCAAGAGCAGAGGCCATTCGGCCGTCGCCCGACCGGATCGCCGCCTCGATAAGCGTTAGGTCGATCACATCGCGCTGTGCATGGCTCCCGCCGAAACGGTGCGCCGACGACCTTATCGGGCGCAGAAGCGCAACCGTTCGGGCGTAGTCTCCTTCGCCGAATGCCAGGATGGCGTGGGCGACCGCGTGCCCGACGTCGGAAACGAAGGTCGCGTTGTCCCCAGGTTGTCTGGCCACCTCCTGCTGCGTCTGGATCACGGCCTTTCCGAGGTCGCGCCGACCGGCACCGACGAATGCCATGACGGCATGCGCGTCGTTGAAGGCGTAGTTGCCGGCGGTGGCCAGCGGCGCCCAGGCATCGGCCAAGTGCTGCCAGCGTTCCCCCACGTCGATCCCGCGAAGGAGAAGGCGCCAAAGCAGTGCTGAGGCGTCGACCATGTCCATCACGACACCCGAGCGCCCGCCCGCCATCTTGTCATCGAACAGTGTCAGCACTGCGTCAGTGTCGCCCAGTTCCAAATGGTAAAGTGCAAGGTGCCACCAGTTATGAACCTGAAAGAAGCTGTCTCCTGCCCAAGCGTCGTTGCCGCACATCCAAGCAATGCCCTCGGCCTGGCGGTTCTGCATCTCCATCACGTGGGCGACTGCATGCTGCGACCAGCCATCCCGTGGCTCCAGCTCGACGCCCTGCCGCCCGCTCGCTTCGGCGCGGACGAAGTCCCCAGTCTCCTCCAGTCCGAATGCGTGCATTCCGAGAATCGAGTGAAAGCCTGGCATCGAGACGTCCCAGAATGGCAAGGCGCGCGCGATGCGGTCGCGCAGCATCCGCGAATGACCGGTGAGAAAGTCCAACTGGTGACCGGCCAAGAGCCCTAGTGCGTCGCGCGGTTCAGCGATTGTCACGTCTTCGAGCACGCGCGCCGCGTCATGCCAGCGGCCATCGACCAGATGCCCGATCGCGACCGCATGGCCGCGCTCACGCTCGCTGCGGGCATGTCGTAGAGCGTCGGCGTGGGCGGCACGGGCAACCGACAGGCCTCCCGGCTCGGTGCCAAGCAGATGCAGCCAGCCGCGCAGCAGATGCGCCATTGCGAAGCCAGGAGCCTCGGCCAGCGCCGCATCGACCCGCGCGACCGGATCGCCACGGTAGCACTGCAGCTCGGCGACAGCGGCCTCGTAGTTCTCGATGGCGCGTCCGGTTGCGCCAGTCAGTGTCAGTCCGAGTATGTCCCGTGGTGTCATGTTGCAATCTCCTGCTGCGCGTGGCCTTTCCATGCGCCATGACCAGAAGGCGTGAGGTCGCGCCTCACGACGTAAGGGTGGTTTCCTGACGATGCCGAAACCTGTATCCTTAATGCGAACTGCAGTTGGACCCGGATCAAATGCAAGGAGATGCCCAAGCTTCTGGGCGGCCTATGGTCGCCGTGTTGCCCTTCGTCATTACCGGCGACAACGCCGACGCTCGTCGCCTGGGAGAGGCGATCCACGAAGAGATTTGCGGCGAACTCACCCGCTTCCGCGGACTACGGGTGATATCGCCCGCTTCGGCCGCGCGCTTGGCCGAAATGCCCGACGATCAGATTGCCAGGGACTTGTCAGTCAGCCATATCCTGCGCGGGCGCATGCGCCGCGACGGTCAACGGCTGCAACTGACAGCCAGCCTAAGCTCGTTGCAAACCCACACACAGATCTGGAGCGACCGTTTCGAGGTCGCCTCGAACGATGTTATCGATCTTGAGGACAAGGTCGTAGCTCGGATCGCCGCTTCTCTCAACGTCAAGTTGGAAGAGGTGGCTCTGGCCGATGCAAGGCGTCGTCCGCTGGGAAGTCTCGCGGCTTACGACCTGACGCTGCAAGGCATGTCCCTGATCCGAAAAGGCACACACGAGTCGAGTGATGCGGCGCAGGTGCTGATCAAGCAAGCCTTGGAGCTTGACCCGCTTTATGCGCGCGGCCACTCGGCTTTGTCGCTGTGCTGGTTCAACCAATGGAATTGCCACTTCTGGGATCGGTTCGAAGAGGCCAGTCAGAAGGCCTATCTGCACGCCCGTCGCGCACTGGAACTGGATGACAGCGACGCGATGGCACATCTGACCGTCGCCCAGGTTGCACTGTTTCGCTGCGCATGGGAGCAGGCTGCGTGGTATCTCGACCGGGCCTTGATGCTCTGCCCAAACGATGCGGAACTGCTGACCCACGCCGCGATTCTAGAAGTGTTCCTTGGCCGCGCCGGGTCGGCCCTAGCGCATCTTGAACACGCAATGCAGATCAACCCCTATCACTCCGCGGACTATTTCGCCTTTGCCGCGGTCGCGGCGATCTTTGACGGCGACCTGCAACGTGGAGTGGACCTGTGGTCGCGATGCGATGCGATTCCGCTTATCGACATTCCCGCCTTCGCAGCCGCCGCACATGCCCATCTGGGTCGGGTGGACGTGGGAAGGGTCGAATTCGCTCGCTATGTCTCTGGTTATCGCGAGAAAATCGCGTCCGGAGTGGACTTCGCGCCTGACGCTCCGGTCGAATGGGTGTTTCAGGTCAATCCGTTCCGACGCCCCCAGGATATCGACTTCCTGCGCGAGGGGTTCCGAATGCTTGATCACGCCCTCTCCGTCCCTGCTAAGGGTTCGACACCGGTCAGAGCAACGGGAACGCTTTCGCGTGCGGGCTCGGGTTGGCTCGCCGAATTCGGAGGTCAGCATGCCATCATCCCCGACCTCAAGGGTGTACACGATATCCGCCGCCTTCTGGAAGTTCCTGGCGAGGAGATCCATTGCCTTGATCTTGCAGAACGCGAGGCCGATGTGCCGGGCGGGGATGTCATGCTTGACGAAAGAGCGCGAGCTTCCTTGAAGACCCGCGTCCGCGATCTGCAGGAAGACCTGGCCGAAGCAGAGGACATGAACGACATCGGCCGGGCCGAGAATGTGCGCTTGGAAATGGACCAACTTCTTGAAACCCTTGCTTCCGCCCTCGGACTCGGCGGTCGCCGCCGCAAGTTGGGCGATTTGTCCGAGAAGGCCCGCACCGCCGTGACATGGCGCATCCGCCACGCGCTGCGGCGGATCGAAGCCGCACATCCTCCGCTCGGCCGCCATCTCGTCAACAGTCTGCGAACTGGCACCTTTTGCGCCTACCGTCCGGAAGCACCGATCGAGTGGCGTTTCGGCGGCTCATGACGAAATTTCAGGTTCGGCGGCGGATTAATCCGACGGTCAAGGTCGGTTTCCGGACCTCTTGAGCGTCAATCCGCTCTTCATGAAGACGCTGAAGGTCGAGGAAGTCTACGGAACTAATTACGCGACCCGCTGACCTGGCCAGTCGTTTGGCCAGATACGTCGAGCAGGTTTACAATGCCAAGAGACTGCACTCAGCCCTCCGATACCTAACGCCGAGTGCTGACAGTAGCCCTTTCGTAGAAACTCCGGACGATCGCGCCCCTGTCAAGGCAATAACGACCAACGCTAGAAGAACCATTTTCGTCATCGCTTTCCCGGTGATCGGGGCGGGCCAGCGATGCCTTTCGCTTGCCCGTCCGCGTAAAAAGGCAGGTCTACTCCCGGGACCCGAAGATCAGTGGTGATGCTCTGGAAGCGCCTTGATCTGCTCTTTCGTCCACGAAGTTGTCGCGTGAACATTACCGTCTTCATCGCGCATGAATTTCAACTGGTTCGTGGTCAGTGCAACCGGTTTTGCACCCATGCCAAGAAAGCCGCCAACATCGACGATCACTTGCGCCGCGGCTCCCATGCCGTGCACGTGCGCCACGGTGCCAATTTTCTCGTCATCCACGCCATATACCACGGCATCCATCAGGTTCGCTTCGGTGAGTTCGCTGTCGACTAGCTGAGTGTGTGCTGAATGGTCCATGAAGGCATTTTCCTTTGGGTCAGTCATGAGCGATCGTGCTCTCGCCAAAAACGCGCCAAACGGCCCGACATTCCCCGATTGCTCGAATCCCTTTCTTTGCCCAGCCCGTTGGACGTGCGAGCTCGGACACCAGAGCAAGCAGGGCAACCGAAAGCAGTGCAGTGTTCAGGTGATCAAAAGTCGACCCAGAGTTTGACCCGGTCGGTATTCTGTCAATCGGCACGCAAAACTGACCCCCTATCGGCGCCCAAATTTGACCCCCC
>JAZKHT010000017.1:0-97173 GCA_040385245.1 Pseudomonadota bacterium
GAAACGACCAAACCGCCCACATATCCCTTCAAAATTATCAATGTCAAAGAGCGCAGACACAAAACAAATAGCACGCTGTCACTTACAGCGTACGATCCGCCTTGCCTCCAGATATTCCTGCAACGATCTTCGTCGCTGCTTTCCGAACCCGTCGTCTGCGTTTCCGCGTCTGGCCGTCTTCGGTGAGGCGGTGTTTACGTCCGCACCTCTGAAGTCGCAAGAGGAAAAGCAACAGGCGTGTGACGATTTTTCCGGTCGGCCAAGTTTTGCTGGGATTTCGGGCAGCCCCGCCCCTGCGATGTGCAGGGACGGGGCAGAGTTATCCACAAAAAACCCGCGTCATGCCCCCTGCCCTGCCCGTTTGCGACCGACGCACGGGGCAGAATCAGGACGAGTCAGGCTGATTGCGCGTCATGGGTGATCCGGCCACCGCAGATCGTCAGGGCGATTCCCGTTTGCCCAAGATCAGAGGGGGCTATGAGTTCGATATCGCCATCGATCAGCACCAGATCGGCCGCCATGCCGGGAATGATCCGGCCTGCCAGCCCGTCCATATGCGCGGCCCAGGCCCCGCCTGCGGTATAGGCGTGCAGGGTGTCGATCAGCGACAGGCGTTCATCTGCGGCCCCGTCATAGGGTTGCCGCGTCAGGGCGGCCTGAATCCCGCGCATCACCGACACATCGGTGACCGGCCAATCGCTGGCAAAGGCCACTGGCGCGCCGTGATCGGCCAGCGTCTTCCACAGATAGGCATCCTGCCAGCGGCTTTTCGGAATGATCGCCCCCATCGTCGGCGCAAAGGGGAAATCCATCACCCCCGGCGGGTGCGGCGGCTGCACGCTGGCGGTGATCCCCAAGGCACCAAGGCGCGGCACATCCGCAGGGTCTATCAATTCGATATGTTCGATCCGGTGGCGGGAGTCGCGGCGGCCATTAGCCTGCAATGCCGCGTCGTATCCGTTGATCGTGGTGCGCACCGCGCCGTCACCGATGGCATGCACGGCGATTTGCAGGCCACGCCGGTCAATCTCGGTGCAGATGGTCTTGAAACGGTCGGGGTCGAACAGCGGGTCGCCCGTCAGCCCCGGATGATCGGGATAGTCGTTCAGCATATGGGCGGTGCGGCTGTCCACCACGCCATCCATGAACATCTTGACGAAGCCCGACGTGACCCAGTCATCGGCAAATTCCGCCGTCATCGCGCTGGCGCGGTCCAGTTCGGACAAATCCATGTGCGGTTTGAAATGGAAGGGCACCTTGACCCGCGCGGTCAGTCGCCCTTCGTCGCGCATCTCGGCCAGCAGGGCGCAGGTATAGCGGTTGCCGTCCATGTTCACCATCGAGGTGATGCCATGCCGGGCGCAATGGGCCAGACCGGCGGCGATCTTGTCCTTGTCCCGGCCACGCTGCGCGGCGTCGGGCCAGGGGTCGGGTTCCGCCCCGGTGGCGATGCCCAGTTGCAGATGCGCCTCGCCCCCCAGGGCGATGACGGGGCCGAACGCCTCAAACTCGCGCAGCTCTCCGGTGGCGGTGCCGTCGTGGGCCATCACCACCTCGTGCCCGTGGGGCATGGCGGCGCCGCGCAAGATGCCGGCGGCGGTCAGTGCGGCGGTGTTGGCCCAGACGGTATGGTGATCGGGCGACATCATGGCGATGGGGCGATCCGGGATCACCGCGTCAAGGTCGTGGCGGCTGACCGGGTGATCCAATACCTCGTATGACGCCCCTTGCGCCATCAACAGCGGTTTGTCGGGGTTGGCGGCTGCATAGCCAGCAAAGGCCACCTTCAGCGCATCGAACCCATGCAGCCCGCCGATCTGCAATTGCGTCAGTTCTGCCCCGCCCAGCACAAGATGCAGATGGCTTTCGACAAAGCCGGGCAGCAGTGTCCGCCCCTTTGCATCAATCATCCGCGTGTCCGGTCCGGCCAGCGCCGCGATATCAGATGCAGAGCCGACGGCCAGAATACGGCCATCGCGCACCGCGACGGCCTGGGCGCGGGGATTACCATCGTCCATCGTCAGGACGCGGGCATTGGTCAGGATCAGGTCAGCGGTCATTTCGTCATTCCTTGCAGACGCTCTGCCATCACGCACAGCAGTTCGAACATCACCGACGCGCCCAGATAGGCGGTGGCCCCCGATGGATCAAAGGGGGGTGACACCTCGACCACATCGGCACCGACGATGTTCACCCCCTTCAACAGTCGCACCACCCACAGCGCCTGATAAGAATTCGGGCCCCCGATTTCAGGCGTGCCGGTGCCGGGCGCAAAGGCTGGATCGATGAAGTCGATGTCGTAAGAGATATAGGTGTCGCCCTCCCCCGCGATGGCGCGCGCTTCGGCCATCACATCCTGCGGGCCACGGTCGTGGAATTCCTCGATCGGGATGACGCGGATGCCGACGGATTTGGCGAAATCGCGGTCCTCGCGGTCATAGGCGGTGCCCCGGATGCCGATCATGCAGACGCGGGTGGGGTCAAGCAGCCCCTCTTCGACGGCACGGCGAAACGGCGTGCCGTGGGTGTACATCGTGCCGCCGAAATAGCTGTGGAAGAGATCCGTGTGGCTGTCGAAATGGATCATCCCCAAGGGGCGGTCCTTTGCCAGCGCGCGCAGAATTGGCAGCGTACACAGATGATCACCACCGGCGGTCAGCGGCACAATTCCCGCCGCGCGGACAGAGATATAAAAGTCCTCCATCCGCTGCATGGTGGCCATCAGATCGGCGGGGTTCGGGGCCACGTCGCCCAGATCGGCGCAACGGGCCGCCTCGAACGGGCGCACTTCGGTGATGCCGTTTTCAGCCCGGATCATGGTAGAGGCATCGCGCAACTGACGCGGGCCGTGGCGCGGACCGGGCCGGTTGGTGGTGCCGCCGTCCCAGGGGGCGCCGATCAGACCAATCTGCACATCGTTGAACCGCGCGTGATCCGGGCCCACATGCGGCAGACGCATGAATGTGGGAATGCCTGCGAATCGCGGCAGATCGAACCCGGACACCGGGCGAAAGAAATCGTCGGTCTGATAAGGTGGCATGGCACGTCTTTCCTTTCGGCCGGTGATTCCCGCCCGCATCTCACCACCCGGCGCGGGCGAAGTCAGGCCCGGAACCGACATGGCCGCGCGAACAAAGCGGAAAGCCCCGCCGTTCCGTAACAGGTCTTGACCCGCGCGCGCGCATGACACTTTATCGGGCAACACCGAAAGGGACACCCATGTTCAGCAAGACCGACACGCCCACCACACCGCCACGCCCCACGGGCGCGCCAACCAATGCCGGGAAATCCGTGCTGGGATCGGATCTGAAGATCGTGGGCGAAATCACCTCGACCGGGTCGGTCGAAGTCTTTGGCGAGGTTGAGGGCAACATCGCCGCGCGCGGCCTGGTCGTCGGTCCCGAAGGCCAGATGAAAGGCACCGTCAGCGCCGAATCCGTCGAGGTGAAGGGAAAGCTGGACGGTCGCGTCTCTACCGGCAACTTCACCCTGCGCGCGGCCGCGCAGGTGGCGGCGGATGTCACCTATGCGACGCTGGTGATCGAAAGCGGCGCACAGATCGAAGGCCGCTTTACCAGGGCCAAGTGATCAGCGCGGCGGGATCGAATAGGTCAGGCTGGCGCGGGCGACGGGCGCATCCGACCCGTCGCTGAAAATCAGCACATCGCCCACCGCCAGTGTGCGGCCCAGTTTCAGCACCCGCGCCTCGGCCATCAGATCGCGCCCTGCGGCGGGCTTGCGCATGAAATCAATGGCGCAATTGGTGGTCACGGCCAGTGCCACCGGCCCGATGCGCGACAAGATGGCCAGATACATCGCGACATCGGCCAGCCCGAACATCGCGGGACCCGACACCGTGCCGCCGGGCCGCAGATGCCGGTCGGCCACCAACAGCCGCAGCGCGACGCCCGCCAGATCGGCCCGTTCCACCGCAAAGTCGTCGCACACCTGCGCGAAATCCTGCGCCAGAAAATCGGTCAGTGCGGCGCGGTCCATCAGCAATGTCATCGGTTCCCCCGGTCGTGATCGCCCGCTAGACTTTGCCAACACATGGGGAAATGCAATGACCGATCCGATCCTGATCCGCAGCGACGCCGACCACATCGCCACGCTGACACTGAACGCACCCGACCGTCTGAATGCGCTGTCCGATGCGATGCTTGCCGCCCTTGCTGCCGAATTCGCCCGGCTGGCACAGGACAGCAGCATTCGCGTGGTGATTTTGCGCGGGGCGGGCAAGGTGTTTTGCGCAGGCCACGATCTGAAGGAAATGCAGGCCACCCGCGCCGAACCCGACAAAGGGGCCGCCGCCTTCCACGATCTGTTCACCCGTTGCGCCGCCGTGATGCAGGCCATCCCCGCCCTGCCCCAGCCTGTGATCGCCCAAGTCCACGGCATCGCCACCGCCGCAGGCTGCCAGTTGGCCGCGTCCTGCGACATGGTCGTTGCGGCAGAGGGCGCGCGATTTGGGGTGAACGGGGTCAACATCGGGCTGTTCTGTTCCACCCCGATGGTCGCCCTGACCCGCAAGGTGCCCGCCGCCATCGCGTTCGAGATGCTGACGACGGGCGAATTCATCGACGCCGCGCGGGCGCGCGAGGTGGGACTGGTGAACCGTGTCGTCGCCCCCGACGCGTTGGAGTCTGAAACCCGCCGCCTTGCCGAAACACTGGCGGCCAAGCTGACGGCGGCGGTCAGGATCGGCAAAAGCACGTTCTACGACCAGCTTGGCCTGCCCTTGGCCGATGCCTATGCCCATGCGGGGGCGGCGATGGTGGAAAACATGCTGTGGCGCGACACGGACGAAGGCATCGCGGCCTTTCTGGGCAAGCGCAAGCCGGATTGGTCGCTGACCTAAAACCCTGCCCGCGTTGGACCTGCATCAGCCGCGCAAAGAAAAGGGGGGCTGTCTGCCCCCCTCGGTGCGTGCCGCACCTCACCCCCCGAGGATATTTTGACAAAGAGGAAGGTCAAAGACGGTACAGGTCTTTGAACTTTGCCTCCAGATAGTCCAGCAGCGGGCCTTCGGTCGGATCGAAGCCGCAGGCGCGGGCGATGGTGTCGCGCGGGGAATAAAGCCCGCCGTAACGCTGGACGTTTTCGCGCAGCCAGCCGGTGGCGGCATGGGTTTCGCCGCGCGCCAGATGGTCATCAAGGTCGGGCACAGCCGTGCGCAGCGCCTGATGCAGGCAACCCGCATAGACATTGCCCAGCGTGTAGGTCGGGAAATAGCCGAACAGGCCAACCGACCAATGCACATCCTGCAACATCCCGTGCGACGGGCGGTCCACCGCCACGCCGAAATCCGACAGGAAGCGGTCGTTCCAAGCGGATTCGAGATCGCCCGCCTGCAATTCCCCCCGGATCAGCGCGCGCTCCAGATCGAACCGCATCATGATGTGCAGGTTGTAATGCACCTCGTCCGCCTCTGTCCGAATGTAACCTGACTGCACGCGGTTGACGGCACCGTAGAAGGCGGCAGCATCGGCTATGCCGAAGTCTCCGAAGCGATCACGCATCTGGCCATGCATCCAGCCGGTAAAAGCGCGCGACCGGCCAAGCTGGTTTTCATAGATCCGGCTTTGGCTTTCATGCACCCCCATCGACACGCCCGCCCCCAAGGGGGTCAGGCGGTAATCGCTGTCGATGCCCAGTTCATAGCAGGCATGCCCCACCTCGTGGATGGTGGAATAGAAGCAGTTGAAGGGTTCGGTTTCGACCACCCGCGTCGTGATGCGCGCGTCATCGCCAGAGCCCGAGCTGAACGGATGCACCGCCAGATCCAGCCGCCCGCGCGACCAGTCATAGCCAAAGGCCTGCGCCAGATCGCGCGCCATCCGCATCTGCCCGTCGGCCCCAAAGGCACCGGTCAGCGGGGCCGGTTGATACGCCGCCCCCAGCACCGCAGCGCGCAAGGCCACCAGACGGGGCCGCATTCGTGCAAACATCGCGCCGATGCTGTCGGCGGTCGCCCCCGGTTCGTAATCGTCGATCAGCGCGTCATATGGATCGCCGCCCTGGGCCAGCGCCGCGCCTTCTTCGCGGCGCAGGCGGATCACCTCGGCCAGGGTGGGAAGGAAGCTGTCGACGTGGTCATTGGCCCGTGCCTCGGCCCAGATGCCCTGGGCGATCGAGGTGACGCGCGCGATTTCCTGCGCCAATGCCGCCGGAACCTTGGTCATCCGGGCGTGGGTGCGGGCGATATGGCGGACCTGTGCCGCAGCCACCGCATCGGCAGGCTCGACCCGCGCCAGCCAATCGGCGATGCGCGGATCGGTTCGGCGGGCGTGCAGGACGCCTTCGATCGCGGCCATCTCATCGGATCGCTGCTGTGCGGCCCCGCGCGGCATCATGGTTTCCTGATCCCAGCCAAGCCTGCCCGCCACCTGTGCCAAAGCCTCGGTCTCGCGCTGAAAAGCCATCAAATCGTCATAGGCGGTCATGCCGTTCCCTTTCGGATAGAGCCTGCGATGGGGTATTGCGCCAGATGTCGGGCGCGCAGGATCAGCACCCAGAGGATCACCGCCCCAATCTGGTGGGTGATCGCAACATGCACATGCGCCGCCGTCAGCACCGTGGCGATCCCCAGCGCCATCTGTGCGACCAACATCACCATGACACCGTTGAACGCGGCCTGCGTCACGCGGTAGGCTGACGTGCGCCCACGCAGCCAGACCACGATGCCAAAGGCAAACAGAAGATAGCCCGACATGCGGTGGATGAACTGCACCAGCCCCGGGTTTTCAAAGACCGCGGCCCATGCCGGGCGGCCCGGCACATAGAAGGCATCCGCAGGAAAGAATTGCCCGTTCATCAGGGGCCAGGTCGGAAAACCGCGCCCGGCATCAATGCCCGCGACCAAGGCCCCCAGCAGGATTTGCAGAAAGGCAAAATGCATCAGCCCGGTGGACAGACCGAACAGCCGCCCCTCACGCGCGCGCCGGGCCTTCAGCAGATCAGCCTCGGTCCGGCCCAGCAGGAACACATACCACGCGGTCAGGCCAAGGATGACAAAGGCCAACCCCAGATGCGTGGCCAACCGATAGGACGCGACATCGACCATCTGCCCCTTCAGCCCCGATGACACCATCCACCAGCCGATTGCCCCCTGCGCGCCCCCAAGGGCACCCAGCAGCAGCAACCGCTGCGTCCAGCCGAACGGGATCTGCCGCGCGAGCAGAAAGCCCGCAAAGCCCACGGCCCAGACCAGCCCAATCACACGGCCAAGTTGCCGATGCCCCCATTCCCACCAATAGATCGATTTGAAGGCGGCAAGGTCCATCCCCTTGTTCTGCAACTGATATTCGGGACTGGCCTGATATTTGGCAAATTCTTCCGCCCAAGTGGCGTCATCCATCGGCGGCAAAGCACCGGTGACGGGCTTCCATTCCGTGATCGACAGGCCGGAATCGGTCAGCCGTGTCAGGCCGCCGATGGCGATCATCGCGGCGACCAGCAGAAAGATGGCGACCAGCCACAGCCGGATGCCGCGCCGCGCGCCGGTGCCTTTGGCTCCGATCATCCCGCCTTGCGGTGCCGGGGTGGGACGGTCTGCCCCCACCTCTTCGAAAATGCTGCGCTTGCCTGCCATTGCGGCCCCCTTTATTTCGTGTGGCGGAGGGTATGCCGCACCATGCCCCCCTTCAAGGGGCTGCGGCCAGACGTCCCGGTGGGCAGGGCGTCACGTCCCGCAATAGGTCACATAGTCGCCTAAGCCTGCAGGAGCCGGCAGGGTGAACGCCTCGGGTGCATCGGCAAAGGGGGTAGAAATCGCGGCCAGCAGCGCGCGGAACGGGGCCATGTCGCCTGCGGTCGCGGCTGTCAGCGCCTCTTCGACCTTGTGGTTGCGCGGGATGACAGCGGGGTTCGCTGCGCGCATCCGCAGGGCTGCATCCGGGGCAAGCCGACGACGCCAGCGGGGCAACCACGCCTCGATCCCCGCGAAATCCGCAAACAGCGGCCGCAGAAGGGCGGTATCGCCATCCACGGCGTTGATCAGACGGCGAAAGGTCAGCGTCCAGTCGGCCCCCTGTCCCTGCATCGCGGCCAGCAGGTCATCGGCCAATGGTCCGTCGTTTTCGTCCATCCCGATCAGCCCCAACTTGGCCCGCATCACATCAACCCACGCCGTCCGATAGCGCGGGGCGATCCCGGCCAGCAGGTCATTGGCGATGTCCACCGCGCGGTCACCGTCTGCGTCAAACAGCGGCAGCAGGGTTTCCGCCAGCCGCGCCAGATTCCAGCCCAGGATCATCGGCTGATTGGCATAGGCATAGCGCCCGCCGTGATCAATCGAGGAAAACACGGTGCCTGGCGCATAGGATTCCATGAACGCGCAGGGGCCAAAGTCGATGCTTTCCCCTGACAGCGCCATGTTGTCGGTGTTCATCACCCCGTGGATGAACCCCACCCCCATCCATTGCGCGATCAGCCGGGCCTGCGCGCCGACCACCGCATCGAACAGGGCGACGTAAGGGTTCGCCGCCCTCTGCAAGTCGGGATAATGCCGCGCCATGGTGTAATCGGCCAGCGCCTTTACCTTGTCCGCCTCGCCCCGCGCGGCGAAGAACTGGAACGTGCCGATGCGGATGTGGCTGGCGGCCACGCGCGCCAGAACGGCACCGGGCAATTCCACCTCGCGCAAGACCGGCGCGCCCGTGGCCACCACGGCAAGCGCGCGGGTGGTCGGGATGCCAAGGGCGAACATGGCCTCGCCGATCAGGTATTCGCGCAGCATCGGGCCGACTGCCGCCTTGCCATCGCCCCCGCGCGAAAAGGGCGTGCGCCCCGATCCCTTGAGCTGGATGTCGCGCCGCCGCCCGGACCGGTCAATCACCTCACCCAGCAAAAGCGTCCGCCCGTCGCCCAGTTGCGGGGAAAATCCACCGAACTGGTGTCCGGCATAGGCCTGCGCGATGGGTTCCGCGCCGTCGGGCAATTGGTTGCCGGAAAAGATTTGTGCAGCCTCCGGCTCCAGCGCGGCCGGGTCCAGCCCCAGTTCAGCGGCCAGTTGCCGGTTCAGTACCAGCAGGCGCGGGTCTGGCGCGGGGGCCGGTTGCACGGGCAGGAAGGTGCCCGGCAAGACGCGGGCATAGCTGTTGTCGAAACGGAACTGCGGAACCGGCATCAGGCACCCCTTTCGCGCAAAAGGCGCCCAGCAGATATGGGGCGCATCCACCCCGGGGGCAAGCGCGCGGGGCGTCAGCGTACCTGCATCCGCGCCACCTGCCAGATAGAGCGGGCATAGATCACCTCGCTTTGGTAGGCGCTGGACGAATCGTAAGGGTATACGATCCAGAGCGGCCCCTTTTCACGCACCGACAGGGGCTTGCCGTTCACTTCATATGCCAGAATCGGCCCGCCTTCGACCGCATCACTGACCGGGATTTCAATGGTGTAGTCATTCAACGCCGATGCCGCGATAACCGTGCCCGTTGCCCCCAAGCAGTCCAGCAGCGTGTGCAGCGACACCCCGGTAAAGGTCTGGGGGCCTTCGGTCCAGATCGTGCTGGTCTGAAAGGTGGTCTGTTCCATCGCCTGAAGCATGGCCAGATCGAACGCCGCCCCTTGATCGGCGGTGTTCAGCGCGATCTGTCCGTCGATGGACAAGATCACCTGATCTGACAGGGCGGGCAAACCGTCAGCCGTGCAGGCGGCCGCACCCACCGGGATGATCAGACAGGAAACCACTGCACACACATATGCAGCCCGGCGCATGGAATGACATATCATTTTGGGTGTTCCGCTGGAACGTACATACCACCTGCATACGGCAGAAACGCCGCCGCGACACCTATTCTTTCGGTTAGGAAATGGTCGGGGCGATAGGATTCGAACCTACGACATCCTGCTCCCAAAGCAGGCGCGCTACCAGACTGCGCTACACCCCGTTGCCAGCCTCATAACCGGGATCACCGCGATTGGAAAGCGCCTAGTCGCAGGGCCAGGCTGCGTTTTCCTGCGACACGGCGGGATGGCGCAGTTCCGCCCCCGGTTCGATGCCCATGCGCGCGGCCAGACCGCCGTTGATCTCCAGCACAAAGCGCACATTGTCGCCGCCGGGAATGGCGGTGGTGTCCTGCGGGATGGCATTTGCATGGACGTGCGTTACAAGACCGGTTTCGTCGGCAAAGATCATGTCCAGGGGGATCAGCGTGTTCTTCATCCAGAACGCCGATGTGCGGGGGGTTTCGTAGACGAACAGCATCCCCGCCGATGTGGCCATGTGTTCGCGGAACATCAGTCCCTGCGCCCGTTCGGCATCGGTGTCTGCGATTTCCACGGAAAAGCGCGCAACGCCGCCCGTGCCGCGCAATTCGACCGCCCCTTCGGAACAGGCTGCAAAGGCCCACATGGGAGCCAGTGCGGCACCCAATCCGATCAGCCAGCCTGCCGTGTCGCTGCTTCCCAAGATACCACCTGCATCGCCATGCGTCCGCGTTTGCCATCGATGATCCGAAGGCAGATCGCTTCGCCGGCCTGAAGATCGGCGAATCCCGACAGACGCAGCACCTCGATATGGATGAACACGTCTTCGGGTCGACCGAAGACGTTGGCAAAGCCGAATCCCTTCGCCTTGTCAAACCATTTGACGCGCGCAGGCTCCAACGGCAGGGCGGCGATCTCCTCGGCCGAGGCCGGGGCTGCTTCGTCGCCAAGCGGGAAGGTCATGCCCTGCGGCGGCTCGATCTGCAGCACCTCGACGGCCTGCACCCCGCGCTGGGTCATCTGGACGTTCACAGAAATCCCGGCACCATCGGCGACCGAGTTCTGGCCGTAATTGCGCAACACATTCGCATGCAACAGTATATCAGCGCCACCTTCGTCTGCGACGATGAAACCAAATCCCTTGCCGGGATCAAACCATTTCACGCGACCATGCACCACATGCAGGGTCTTTTCTTCTTCAGTCATGTCGAGAGCCGTTCCCCAGAGTAAGCCCCAATTTGAAAGACATGCCGTGAATTGCCGTTCAGTTTCAAGTGCAAATCCTTAACGCCACTCGCGAAGCGCGAAAATTCACGGTGATCGGGCACTTGGTTGCCGCCGTTTCAGGGGTTCAGGCGAGCGACATCCCAAGGTGTATCGATACCCCTCCGCGACCAGCGAAAACGGTCATGCAGACGAAAGGCACCATCTGCCCAAAATTCAATCTCAAGTGGAATCACCTTGATTCCCCCCCAGAATGGCGGGCGGGACGGGTTGGGTCCATGCGTCGCCGTGACCTTCGCCACCTCGGCCATTAGCGCCGTGCGCGACGACAGGGGGGCCGATTGCTGTGATGCCCAAGCCCCCAGCCGACTCTTCAGGCTGCGGCTGGCGTAATATGCGTCCGCCGCCGGACCTTCCTCGCGTTCGGTCAGGCCGCGCACCCGGATCTGGCGACGCAGCGATTTCCAATGCAGCACAAAGGCCGCCTTGCCGGTCGCCGCGATCTCTTGCCCCTTGCGGCTGTTGTAGTTGGTGTAAAACACAAAGGCCGCAGGCTCGATGTCCTTCAAAAGCACCATCCGCACATTGGGCAAGCCATCCGTATCCACCGTGGCCAGTGCAATCGCGTTCGGATCGTTCGGCTCCAGCGGTTCGGCCTCTGTCAGCCAGGCCCGCGCCAGCACAAAGGGATCGTCCCCCGCGAAAATTCCGCTTCTGTCCATGATCATCGTATCCGCTGTTGTGGGTCTGCTGGGCAGGATTGTCCCGCCGTCTGCCGCCTTGATGCAAGCCGACGGATCGCCTACACGTCGATAAAACACAAGGTGGGCGGGGGACAGCCAATGTCAACGGGACTAATGCAGGGCAAGCGGGGCCTCATCATGGGCCTTGCCAACGATAAATCAATCGCCTGGGGCATTGCAAAAGCCTGCGCCGACCACGGGGCAGAAATGGCCTTCTCGTATCAGGGAGAGCAGCTGAAAAAGCGCGTCGAACCGCTGATCGCGTCCATCGGCATGTCAGAGATGCTGGAATGTGACGTGGCCGACGAAGCGTCGCTTGACGCTTTGTTCGCGCATTTGCAGGCGCTGTGGGGCAAGATCGACTTTGTCGTTCATGCCATCGGGTTTTCGGACAAGAACGAATTGCGCGGCCGCTATGTCGACACCTCGCGCCAGAACTTCCTGATGTCGATGGATATTTCCGTCTACAGCTTTACCGCGATCTGTCAGCGCGCCGCGGCCATCATGAATCCCGGCGGCAGCCTTCTGACCCTGACCTATTACGGTGCCGAAAAGGTCATGCCGCACTACAACGTCATGGGCCTGTGCAAGGCCGCGCTTGAGGCGTCGGTGAAATACATCGCCGAAGACCTGGGCAAGGACGGCATCCGCGTGAACGCCATTTCCGCGGGCCCGATAAAGACGCTGGCCGCCAGCGGCATCGGCGATTTCCGCTACATCATGAAGTGGAACGAACTGAACTCTCCGCTGCGCCGCAACGTCACGCAGGAAGAGGTGGGCAAGGCTGCCCTTTATCTGCTGTCCGACCTTGGGTCCGGCACCACCGGCGAAAACCTGCATGTTGATGCGGGCTATCACGTCATCGGGATGAAGGCCGTCGATGCACCCGACATCGACGTGGTCACCGGCCGCAAGGAGAATGGGCAATGAACGACCGCCTGCCGCATGAAAAGGGGTTCCATGTCAGTTGGGACCAGATTCACCGCGACGCCCGCGCGCTGGCCTGGCGGCTGGACGGCAAGGGGCCGGATGAAGGCGCCTGGCGCGCCGTCGTCGGCATCACGCGCGGCGGCCTTGTGCCCGCGATGATCGTCAGCCGCGAACTCGACATCCGTGTTGTCGATACGATCAGCGTGAAAAGCTACAGCCACCAGAACCAGACCGAGGCGAAGGTGATCAAATCCCCGCAGGCCGACCTGATGGGTGACGGCACCGGCATCCTGATCGTCGATGATCTGGTCGACAGCGGCAAGACACTGGAACTGGTGCGCCGTCTGTATCCGCGCGCGCATTTCGCCACCGTCTACGCCAAGCCGTCGGGCAAGCCGCAGGTCGACACCTATATCACCGAGGTCAGCCAGGACACCTGGATCTTCTTTCCCTGGGACATGGCCCTGCAATACGTTCAGCCCTTTCGCGGCACGGACTGATACCCGCACCCGATTGCACAAAAGGGTGCGGATTTTGCGCATTTCGGCAGCCCCCTTGTCCGCAAGCGCCGGTTAGCCTTGTCTGCACATCACCCCTGAAAGGCCGATCATGACCCATCCGCTGAACCCCGCCATGGCCGCCACCTTTGCCCCCCCGGTGATGGAGGCGCGGCGCTGGCTGCAAGGGGCGGTGTTCCCGCCCGACCGCCTGCTGATCAACGTCAGTCAGGCCGCCCCGGTGGACAGCCCGCCGCTGGGTCTGCGGCAGGCGCTGGCGGATGCGGCACTGAACGATCCGGCCGCCCATCTGTATGGCCCGGTGCTGGGCAATCCCGCCTTGCGCGCCGAAATCGCCACGCAGTTTTCCGCCGCCTATGGTGGCACGATCGCGCCTGAACAGGTGGCGATCACCCAAGGCTGCAATCAGGCCTTCACCGCCGTGATGTCCACCCTTGCCGGGGCGGGCGATCAGGTGATCCTGCCAACGCCGTGGTATTTCAACCACAAGATGTGGCTGGACATGCAGGGCATCGATGCGGTCCCGCTGCCCACCGGCGCAGACCTGATCCCGCAGGCGGATGATGCCGCGCGCCTGATCACCGACCGCACCCGCGCCATCGTGCTGGTCAGCCCCAACAACCCCGGCGGCGTCGAATACCCCGCCGAAACGCTGGCCGCCTTTCGCGATCTGGCCCGCGCGCATGGCCTTGCGCTGATCGTCGATGAAACCTACCGGGACTTTGACAGCCGCACGGGCCGCCCGCACGATCTGTTCACCGACCCCGATTGGTCGGACACGCTGATCCAGCTCTACAGCTTTTCCAAAGCCTACCGCCTGACCGGTCACCGCGTCGGCTCCATAGTCGCCAGCGTGGACCGTCTGGCAGAGGTTGAAAAATTCCTCGACACCGTCGCCATCTGCCCCAGCCAGCTTGGCCAGATCGGCGCGCTGTGGGGGATGCGCAACCTGTCGCAATGGGTGGCTGGCGAGCGCGCCGAAATCCTGGCCCGCCGCACCGCGATGGTCGGGGGCTTTGCCGCCCTGCCCGACTGGACGCTGCTGGGATGCGGGGCCTATTTCGCCTATGTCGAACACCCCTTTGTCGAAAGCTCGGATGCGCTGGCAAAGCGTCTGGTGCACGAGGCGGGCCTTCTGATGCTGCCCGGCACGATGTTTCAACCCGAAGGGTCGCCCGACGGCAAACGCCAGATGCGCATCGCCTTTGCCAATGTCGATGCGGCGGGCATTGCCGAGATGTTCCGGCGTCTGGCACGGGTCAAACCCTGACCCATTCCTCTGTTCGCAAATATCCCCGGCTGGGTCCGTTGGGGAGGAAAACCCTTGCGGCGCGCGCGGCGGGGCTTGCCCTGAACATCTTGCCCCCCCGCGCCTGACCGCTTAGACAGGCGCAAACCCCTAGCCCATAAGGCATCCCGATGGCCAAAGAACCGCAGACGGAATCCCGCCGCAAACCCGGCAAAGGCACGACCATCGCGGTCTGGCTTTTGATGGCGATGCTTGTCGTCGGCCTTGGCGGCTTTGGCGTCAGCAACTTTGGCGGCAATGTCACCCGGATCGGGGCCGTCGGCGACCGCGACATTCCGGTCAACGACTATGCCCGCGCGTTGCAACAGGAAATCTCTGCGATGTCGGCGCAGTTCGGTCAGCAACTGACTTTTACGCAGGCGCAGGCTTTTGGCATCGACCGCCAGGTGCTGCAATCCATGATCACCCGCACCGCCCTTGATAACGAGGCTGACCGCATCGGCATTTCCGCAGGCGATCAGACGGTCGCCGCCGAAATCACAGGGATGCAGGCGTTTCAGGGCACCGCAGGCACGTTCGACCGCGAAACCTATCGCTTCGCGCTGGACCGCAACAACCTGACCGAGGCTGAATTTGAACGCACCCTGCGCGCAGATGTCGCCCGGTCGGTGCTGCAAGGGGCCATCGTCGGCGGCTTTGCGACCCCGGCGGCGTTGACCGATACGCTTTATGCTTGGGCGGGTGAACGGCGCAGCTTTTCGCTTCTGCGCCTGACCGAGGCCGATCTTCCCGCCCCCCTGCCCGCGCCCACCGATGCCGATCTGACCGCGTTCCACACCGATCACATCGACCAGTTCACCAAGCCCGAGGCGAAGCGCATCACCTACGTCGCCCTGCTGCCCGATGACATGGCAGCCGACATGCCGGTGGATGATGCATCGCTGCAGGCGCTGTATGATGCGCGGATCGACGAATTCGTCGTGCCCGAGCGCCGTCTGGTGGAACGTCTGGTGTTCCCGTCACAGGCCGATGCCGACGCAGCCAAGGCCCGGCTTGATGCGGGTGACGCGTTCGAGACGCTGGTCACCGACCGTGGCCTGACGCTGGAGGATATCGACCTGGGCGATGTGGCCCGCGATGATCTGGGGGCCGCCGCCGATGCCGTATTTGCGCTGACCGAACCGGGGGTTGTGGGGCCGTTGGCCTCTGACCTCGGGCCTGCGCTGTTTCGGATGAACGGCGTTCTGGCCGCGCAGGAAACCACCTTTGATCAGGCGCGCGAGGCCCTGGCCGGTGAAATGCAGGCCGACGCCGCCCGCCGCGCCATTGCCGACCGGGTCGAAGAAATCGACGACCTGCTGGCGGGTGGCGCCACTTTGGAAGAGGTCGCGACCGAAGCCGGGATGGACCTGCAACAGATCGACTATGTGCCGGGTGCCGAAGACAACGCCGAAATTGCGGGCTATCCGAAATTTCGTGCTGCCGCCGATGCGCTGGCAGCCGGTGACTTCCCCGAGGCGGTGCTTCTGGATGACGGCGGCCTTGTCGCGCTGCGGCTGGATGAAACCGTGCCGCCCGCCCCCATCCCCTTTGATCAGGTGCGCGACGAGGTGACCGCCGCATGGCGCGCCGATGCGCTGGCCAAGGCGTTGTCGGCCCATGCCACGACCGTCAAGGCGGCGGTGGACGGCGGCGCATCGCTGGGCGCATACGGCATCGTGTCGGTGACCCGCGATCTGCCCCGCGAAGGGTTTGTCGAAGGCACGCCGCCCGAAATGATGAAAGCCCTGTTCGAAATTGGCGCGGGTGAGGTGTCGGTGATCGAAGGCCCCGAATTCGTCGGCGTCCTGCGGGTTGACAGCATCCAGCCCGCCGCCACCGAAGGCGAAGACGCCACCGCCCTGCGCGAGGCGATTGCCATTCAGGCCGAGCAAAGCATCGCGCAAGACGCCTTTGCGCTGTTCACCAACGCCCTGACGGCCGAGGCGGGGATCACCCTTGACCAGACCGCGATCAACGCCGTTCACGCCCAGTTCAACTAAGGCCGATCATGACCCTTAGCCCGTCCTTCGAAGACTTTGAACGTGGCTGGACGGCGGGGCGCAACCAGCTTGTCTGGGCGCGTCTGGCCGCCGATCTAGACACGCCGGTGTCCCTGATGCTGAAACTGGCCGAGGCGCGGACCGACACCTTCATGCTGGAATCGGTCACGGGCGGCGAGGTGCGGGGCCGCTACTCCGTCGTGGGCATGAAGCCCGACCTGATCTGGCGCTGCCATGGCCAATCGGCCGCCATCAACCGCGAGGCGCGGTTTGACCCGGCGGCCTTTGCGCCGCTGGACGGGCACCCGCTCGATACCCTGCGCGCGCTGATCGCCGAAAGCCGGGTCGACATGCCCGCCGACCTGCCCCCAATTGCGGCGGGCCTGTTCGGCTATCTTGGCTATGACATGATCCGTCTGGTCGAAACCCTGCCGAACGTAAACCCCGATCCGCTGGGCCTGCCCGATGCGGTGCTGATGCGCCCCTCGGTCGTGGCGGTGCTGGACGGTGTGAAGGGCGAGGTGACCATCGTCGCCCCCGCCTGGGCTGCATCCGGGCTGACGGCGCGCGCGGCTTATGCGCAAGCCGCCGAACGGGTGATGGACGCGCTGCGCGATCTGGACCGCGCCCCCCCCGCACAGCGCGACTTTGGCGAGACGGCCCCGGTGGGCGACGCGCAGTCGAATTTCACCCATGACGGCTACAAGGCGGCGGTGGAAAAGGCCAAGGATTACATCCGCGCGGGCGACATCTTTCAGGTCGTGCCCAGCCAGCGGTGGGCGCAGCGGTTCGAACTGCCGCCATTCGCGCTCTATCGGTCCTTGCGCCGCACCAACCCGTCGCCCTTCATGTTCTTCTTCAACTTCGGCGGATTTCAGGTGATCGGGGCCAGCCCTGAAATCCTTGTCCGCCTGCGCGACGGTCAGGTGACGGTGCGCCCCATCGCAGGCACACGCCGCCGCGGGGCCACCCCGGAAGAGGACCGAGCGCTGGAGGCGGACCTGCTGGCCGACAAGAAGGAACTGGCCGAACATCTGATGCTGCTTGATCTGGGGCGCAACGATGTGGGTCGCGTGGCAAAGGTCGGCACCGTCCGCCCGACCGAAAAATTCATCATCGAACGCTATTCCCACGTCATGCATATCGTCAGCAACGTGGTGGGCGACATTGCGGATGGTCAGGATGCCCTGTCCGCCCTGCTGGCCGGTCTGCCCGCAGGCACAGTCTCTGGCGCGCCCAAGGTCCGCGCGATGGAAATCATCGACGAGCTGGAGCCGGAAAAACGTGGCGTTTACGGCGGCGGTGTCGGCTATTTCGCGGCCAACGGCGAGATGGACTTTTGCATCGCCCTGCGCACGGCGGTGCTGAAGGACGAAACCCTGTACATTCAGGCCGGGGGCGGCGTTGTCTATGACAGCGACCCCGAGGCGGAATATCAGGAAACCCTCAGCAAATCCCGCGCGCTGCGCCGCGCCGCCGAAGACGCCGGGTTGTTCGCCCGGCGCGGCAACAGTTGAACGCGCGCCTTACGGCGCTTGCAGGACCGCGCTGACCGGCGCAAGCGCCACCGACGACGCGCGCCCCTCGATCGTCCATTCCAGAATGGCTGCCACGGTTTCGGGGCGTGCCGTGCCGATCACCACCACCCGCCCCTCTTGTGCGGCCTTGAAGGCGGCGCGGTCCAGGTAGCGGCGGATGACCGGGATCGATTCCCCGTCATCATCCAGACTGCGGAAGATGCGCGCGGCGGGCACGCCTTCGCGGCGCGCCACCTGATCGGCGGCATTCAGCCCCCGTTCATAGGTCAGCAATCCGCGCCCCTGCGCCTTGATCACCGGCACCACTTCGGTGGCCAAGGGGCGGTTGTCCTGAAACCCGCCTGCCCCCAGATCGACCACGGCGACCGCTTCGGTCAGGGTGCGGTCATGCGCCTGAAACGTCTGTTCCAGATCGGCGGCGGTGGCCCCTTCGGGGATGCCGGTCGCGCGCATCACCACCTCTTGCCCGGCGGCGCGGTAAAGTGCGGCGGCCTCTGCCGCGTTCGGGGCCAGCGGGTCAATCACAAAGCTGACCGGGAACGGCAGCGCAGCCAGCCGCGCGCGGTCCAGATCCGCCTCACCGGTATCAATCAGCACCAGCGCGAACAGGGGCTTGGCCTGGGGGTTGGTAAAGGCGCGGGCATAGCGGTCGAGTGGCGGCAGGTCCGCGATCTGGTCCGGCTCTGTGGCGGCGGGCGCATCCCCGATCCGCGGCAAGCGGTTTGTCGGCACGGCGTCGTCGCCAAGGGTGGTGTCACTGTCCGGGGTAATCAGACGCGGCAGGGTCGGCAGCGGCGCGTCAGGCACCACCGCATCCGGGACCGGGTCGGCAGGAGCTGGTTCTGCGGGTGCAGGGTCGGCGGGTGCAGGGTCGGCGGGTGGAGGGTCTGCCGGGACGATCAGCGCCGGCAATTCAGGTTCCGGCTGCGGCACGGGTTGCAGCAGTGCCTCTTCCAGCGGGGGGGGCGGTTCGGCGCTGGGGGGGGTAGGCTCGGTTTCGGGCAGCGCGGGCATCGGCGGCGGCGTCAGACCCGGCACCGCATCGGCCAGTGCCGTCGGCGGTGCGGTGGGCAGCGTCAGCGGGATCAGCGCGGGCGACGCAGGCGCATCCACAACCCGCCCCGGCGGTTCTGCGGGCAGGGGCAGCGGTGCGGTCGCCGCATCCTGCGCGGCCGCTTCGGGCAACTGCGGGATGCCCGTCACCGGCGCCGCATCCGGGGCAGCGGGCAGCGCTGGCGTGTCATCAGCGAGGTCCAGTGCGGCCACAGGCGCGGGCGCGCGGGCGGTATCCGGCACAGGTTCGGCCACAGGCTCCGGCGTCTTGTCCAAAATCTCGGGTGGGGGGGCGGGCGCGTCGTCCGGCACCGCAACAGCAGGTGACGGCGTCCCCGGCAAGGGCGAGACTTGCGAAATCACCGCCAACCCCGCCGATGCCACCACACCACCCCAGATCACGCCCGTCAGAAACCCCCGGATCACGCCTGTCTTCCTTCTTGCCCCGCACGCATCTGCCGTTACGCACCCTTGACGCCAAAGCGGCCTTCAGCCCATGTATAGCCCGACCCGTCCCGGGCTTCATCCCCTATCCGGCAAGGCCCTGCAAGATGCTGCTTCTGATCGACAACTACGACAGCTTTACCTACAACCTCGTGCATTATCTGGGCGAACTTGGTGCGGATGTCGTTGTGAAACGCAATGATGCGCTGGATGTGCAGGCTGTGATGGCGATGCATCCGCAGGCCATCGTGCTGTCGCCCGGCCCTTGCGACCCCGAACAGGCCGGCATTTGCCTGCCACTGACCCTGGCTGCGGCCGAGGCGGGCATTCCCCTGCTGGGCGTTTGCCTTGGTCACCAGACCATCGGGCAGGCCTTTGGCGGCAAGGTCGTGCGCTGCCATGAAATCGTCCATGGCAAGATGGGTGCTATGCACCATTCGGGACAGGGCGTGTTCAAGGGGTTGCCGTCGCCGTTCATGGCGACGCGCTATCATTCGCTGATCGTGGACCGCGCCACCCTGCCGGACTGTCTGGAGGTGACGGCCTGGTTGGACGATGGCACCATCATGGGCCTGCGCCACCGCACGCTGCCCATCGAAGGTGTGCAGTTCCATCCCGAAAGCATCGCGTCCGAACACGGCCACCAGTTGCTGGGCAATTTCCTTGATATGGCCAAGCTGGCGGTCCCGGCATGAGCGACGTTCTGCGCCCGCTGATCGGGCTGGCCGCGACCCGCCCCTTGACCAGAGCGGAAGCCGAGTCTGCGTTCGAGGCGCTGTTCGAAGGCGCGGGCACGCCCGCGCAGATGGGCGGCTTTCTGATGGCGCTGCGCACGCGCGGCGAAACGGTCGATGAATACACCGCCGCCGCCACCGTGATGCGCGCCAAATGCCACAAGGTGCAGGCCCCCACCGGGGCCATGGACATCGTCGGCACCGGCGGCGATGGCAAGGGCACACTGAACATATCAACCGCGACGGCCTTTGTCGTGGCGGGCGCAGGCGTCGTGGTGGCCAAGCACGGCAACCGCAACCTGTCGTCCAAATCCGGCGCGGCGGATGCGCTGACGGAAATGGGCCTGAACGTCATGGTCGGGCCGGAAGTCGTGGAGCGCTGTCTGGCGCAGGCTGGCATCGGCTTCATGATGGCACCCATGCACCACCCGGCGATGCGCCACGTCGGCCCGGTGCGCATGGAACTTGGCACCCGCACCATCTTCAACATCCTTGGCCCGCTGACCAACCCGGCAGGGGTCAAGCGGCAACTGACGGGGGCGTTTTCCCCGGCCCTGATCCGCCCCATGGCCGAAACGCTGCTGGCGCTCGGGTCGGAAAAGGCGTGGCTGGTGCATGGCGGCGATGGGACGGATGAGGTGTCCATCGCCCTTCCCTCGCGCGTGGCGGCGGTCGAAAACGGCGCGGTGCGCGAATTCGAGGTTCATCCCGAAGACGCTGGCCTGCCCGTCCATCCGTTCGAGGCGATCCTTGGCGGCACCCCCGCCGAAAACGCCACCGCCTTTCGTGCGCTGCTCGACGGCGCGTTGGGGGCCTACCGCGATGCGGTCTTGCTGAACGCGGCGGCGGCATTGGTGGTCGCAGACCGCGCAGGTTCGCTTGCCGAAGGGGTGGACATGGCCCGCGTGTCCATCGACAGCGGCGCGGCCAAGGCGAAACTTGCGGCTGTCGCGCGCATCACCACCGGGTCATAGCTCCGGCTTTTTGCCCGCGCCACGGATGCAGCGCTTTCCATCCGCCGCCCAATTCTTTAGGCAAGACGCATGAGCACCATTCTTGACCGCATCAAAACCTACAAACTGCAAGAGGTCGCCGCCCGCAAGGCCGCGCGCCCCCTTGCCGACGTGGAAGAAGCCGCCCGCAGCGCCGCACCCCCCCGTGGCTTTTCCCGCGCCCTGCACGAGGCCGCCGTGTCAGGCTATGGCCTGATTGCGGAAATCAAGAAGGCCAGCCCGTCCAAGGGCCTGATCCGCGCCGATTTCGACCCGCCCGCCCTGGCAAAGGCGTACGAGGCCGGGGGGGCCACCTGCCTGTCGGTGCTGACCGATGGACCGTCGTTTCAGGGCGCGGACGACTACCTTGTTCAGGCGCATGACGCGACCAAACTGCCCTGCCTGCGCAAGGATTTCCTGTACGATCCCTATCAGGTCGCCGAGGCGCGCGCCCTGAATGCCGATTGCATCCTGATCATCATGGCGTCCCTGTCTGACGCGCAGGCCGCCGAGTTGGAGGCCGCCGCCTTTGACTGGGGCATGGACGTGCTGATCGAGGTCCACGACCGCCCCGAACTGGAGCGGGCGGCGTTGCTGAAATCCGACCTGATCGGCATCAACAACCGCAACCTGCACACGTTCGAGGTGACGCTGGACACCACCCGCGATCTGGCCCGCCGCGTGCCCGAAGACCGCTTGATCATCTCGGAAAGCGGGCTTTATACGCCCGCCGATCTGGCCGATCTGGCCCGCTACGGCGCGCGCTGCTTTCTGATCGGCGAGTCGCTGATGCGGCAGGCCGATGTCACGGCGGCAACCAAGGCGATCCTGTCCAAACCCCTGACATCGCAGGGCGGCGTATGACCGGGCTGTCGCATTTCGACGAACAGGGCCATGCCCATATGGTCGATGTGTCGGGCAAGCCCGTGACCGACCGCGTGGCGGTGGCCACCGGGTGCGTGGTGATGACCGCCGAGACCTTGGCCCTGATCACCGAAGGCCGTGCAAAAAAGGGCGACGTGCTGGGTGTTGCGCGTCTTGCCGGGATCATGGGCGCCAAAAAGACCGCCGATCTGATCCCGCTGTGCCACCCGCTGCCGATTACCAAAGTGGCACTGGACCTTGCGCCCGATCCGACCCTTCCCGGCATCGTCGTCACCGCAACGGTAAAGACCGGCGGCCAGACCGGCGTCGAGATGGAGGCGCTGACCGCCGTCTCTGTCGCCTGTCTGACGGTGTACGACATGGTCAAGGCGGTGGAAAAATCCATGCGTATCGAAGGCATCCGCCTGATCCTGAAAGACGGTGGAAAATCCGGGCGTTACGAGGCGACGTGATGATTTCGGTTGAAGAGGCCCTGACCCGCTGCTTTGCCCTTGTCGCGACCCTTTCGCCCGAAGATGTGCCCCTGCGCCGCGCCTGTGGCCGGGTGATGCCTGCGCCTGCGGTTGCCCTGCGTGATCAGCCGCCCTTTGCCGCCTCCGCCATGGACGGCTATGCCGTGCAGGGCGATGCCCCCCCCGGCACAAGTTTCACCGTGATTGGCGAGGCTGGCGCTGGCCACGCCTTTGACGGTGCCATCGGCCCCGGTCAGGCCGTGCGCATTTTCACCGGCGCGCCCGTGCCGCAAGGGGCGACCCGCGTGATCCTGCAAGAGGATGTGCAAAGCGACGGCCCGCAGATCACTGTCACCGGCACCGACAGCGGCACCAATATCCGCCCGGCGGGGCAGGATTTCCGCGCCGGCGATACCCTGTCGCCGCGCCGCCTGCGCGCCAATGATGTGGCGCTGCTGGCGTCGATGAACATCCCGACCGTGTCCGTCACCCGCCGCCCCATCGTGGCAATCACCGCCACGGGGGACGAGTTGGTGATGCCGGGAGAGGCCCCGCGTGACGATCAGATCATCGCCTCCAACGCCTTTGCCCTTGCCGCCATGGCCGAGGGCGAAGGGGCTGAAGTGCGCTTTCTGCCCATCGCCCGCGACACCGAGGCTGATCTCTTTACCGTCCTGACCCTTGCCGAAGGGGCCGATCTGGTGGTCACCATCGGCGGTGCGTCAGTCGGGGATCACGATCTGGTGGGGCGCGTCGCCGAATCCATGGGGATGGAGCGCGCTTTCTACAAGATCGCCATGCGCCCCGGCAAACCGCTGATGGCGGGCCGCCTGCGCGGAGTGCCGATGCTGGGCCTGCCGGGAAACCCTGTGTCCTCCATCGTCTGCGGGCATCTCTTCCTGCTGCCGATGCTGCGCGCGATGCTGGGTCTGGGCCATTTGGCGGCCCCGGTGAAACAGGGGTTGCTTGCCGTCGATGTGCCCGCTAACGGCCCGCGCACCCACTATATGCGCGCCCGCATCACGGGGCACGACGGCCTGCCCCTGCTGACCCCGTTCGACCGGCAGGACAGCGCCCTGCTGACCATCCTGACCGAGGCTGACGGCCTGCTGATCCGCCCGGTGGGCGACGCCCCCCGCGCGGCGGGGCATCCGGTGGACTGGCTGCCCCTGCAAGGCACCACTTGACACAAACCGGGAACACGGGCAGAACATTGTATCAACACTGGGGCCCGGAGGTTGCCGATGCTGACCCGCAAACAGATTGAACTGCTCGACTTCATCAAGACGCGGCTGGATCGGGACGGCGTCCCCCCCAGCTTTGACGAAATGAAGGAAGCGCTGGATCTGAAGTCGAAATCCGGCATCCACCGCCTGATCACGGCGCTGGAGGAACGGGGGTTCATCCGCCGCCTTGCCCACCGCGCCCGCGCGCTGGAAATCATCAAGCTGCCCGATGCGATGGAAAAGCCCGGCTTTACCCCCCGCGTGATCACCGGTGATCGCGCGACCCCTGCGCCTGCCCCGCGCAACGCCATGCCGGTCGAGGCCGTGCACGCAATTGAATTGCCCGTGATGGGCCGCATCGCTGCCGGTGTCCCGATCGAGGCGATTGCCCATGTCTCGCACCATGTCGCGGTGCCGGGGTCGATGCTGTCGGGCCGGGGCCAGCATTACGCGCTTGAGGTGAAGGGCGATTCGATGATCGAGGCGGGGATCAACGATGGCGACATCGTGGTGATCCGCGAACAAGCCACGGCGGAAAATGGCGACATCGTCGTGGCCCTGGTCGAAGATCAGGAAGCGACCCTGAAACGCTTTCGCCGAAAGGGTGCGATGATCGCGCTCGAGGCGGCAAACCCCGCCTATGAAACCCGCGTCTTTCCCGATCATGCCGTTCGGGTGCAGGGGCGGTTGGTCGGGCTGATCCGGACCTATTAGGGCAACCGGGGCAGCACCGCCTGCCACGCCCCTGCCGCTGACCAGATGCGGTGTTGGGCATAGGTCGCAACCAGCACCAATCCGTCCGCAGTATCGTACACGGCCAGCGTGCCGGTCTTTTTCAGCGTGTCGGCGTCGATCACCCGGCAGCCGGACGGGACCATTTCTGCCGCTTCCGACAGGATCACCAGATCGGCAGTCGCACAGGCGTCGCCCACCAACGCAGGCCCGCCTTTGCCGCGCAGAACCACCCCGCGCAAGCGGCCGATCTGAAACCGGCGTGCAGAGTCTGGCCCCGAAAACCCCGATCGCGCGGCGGCGCGCCCCTGATCGGCAAGGTCGCCGTCATTTTCCAGCCAGCTTGTGGCGGCGAACCCCTCGCCCTTGGGCGCTGACAGGGCGCGCCCCTCTGGCCCCACCAAACCCACCAGCGCGCCGGGGCTGATCAACAGAGCCGGGCGCGCGGTCTGCCCCCACAGCGCCAGCGCCACGGCGACGGGCAGAAACCCAGCCAGTCGCGCCCGGCCCGGCCACAGCACGACAAAGGCCATGCCCAGCGTGATCAGCAGCAGGACATGCGGCCCCGGTGCGGGAATGGCCGTCACCGCACCGTCGATCTGCGCCACCTGATGCGCGACAAACAGGATCCAGGCCGACCCCTGCGCCATCACCCACAGTGCCGGGGCGGCAAGGCCAAAGGGGGCCAGCAGCGCCGCCACCGCCCCCGCAGGCATCACCAACGCCCCCATCACCGGCACCGTCAACAGATTGGCGACAAAGCCATAATCGGCAAAGCGGTTGAAATGCGCTGCCGCATAGGGTGCCGTCGCAATCCCGCCGATGGCGGAAGACAGCACCAGCGTCACCGTAGGCATCACCCAGCGCGGAGCCGATCCATGGGGCATCACCCGCGCCAGCGCATCAAACCCCGCGATCAGCGCCACAGTCGCGGCAAAGGACATCTGAAATCCCGGCTCTAACAGCGCCTCGGGCTGCCAGAGCAGCAGGATGATGCCCGCCAGGGCCACCGACCGCAGCGTCAGCGCCTTACGGTCCAGCAAGACCGCGCCCAGCATTACGCAGACCATCAGGAATGCACGTTCGGTCGCGACATTGGACCCCGACAGCATCAGGTAAAACAGCGCCACCCCGAACGACACGGCGGCGGCCAGCTTTTTCGTGTTCACCCGCAGCGCCAATGCCGGCACCAGTGCCAGCCCATAGCGCAACAAGGCGAACACAAAGGCCACCAGAAAGGCCATGTTCATGCCCGATATCGCCAGCAGATGCGCCAGACTGGAATCGCGCAAATCCGTCACCGCCTGTTGTGACAGGCCGGACCGGTCGCCCGTCATCACCCCCGCCGCAAAAGCCCCCGCATCCCCCGGCACGGCCCGCTGCATCGCGCCCGACAGCCAGGCGCGCAGCCGGTTGATACGCTGGGTTCCCGCCACAGGCTCTGCCCACAGCAGGACGGGCGAGCGGGTATAGCCCACAGCGCCCAGTTGATCAAAGAATGCCATGCGGCGGAAATCGAAACCGCCCGGCTCGACCGCGCCTTCGGGGGCGGACAGATGGGCGGTCATCAGCACCACCTGCCCCGGTTCCGGCGCCAGCCAGCGCTGTTCGCCGTGCAGCGACACCCGCACCCGCACGGGGGTGCGTTCGGGCGAGGTGCGGTCCAGCACCACCCGGTCCAGCGTCAGGCGCACGGCGTCGGACTGGCTTTTGTCAATCTCGACGATCCGGCCCTGCACCGGACCGTAATAGCGAAAATCCAGCATGGGCGACGCAATCAGATGTGCCCGCACCCCCGCCGCCAGAAACCCCGCCGCCGCACAAAGCGCAAGAATGGCAAGGGCTTGGCACAGATCCGGCCCGCGCGCCCACAGCATCGACGACAGCGCCGCCATCAAGGCCGCAGCGACATAGGCCGCAAACCCCGGCTCGGATGCCAGCCCGAACCACACCCACACGCCCAGACCGATGCCCACGGGAACCCAAGGAAACAGCCGCCCCCGCGCCGCCTGCACCTGCGCCAGCGGCCAAAGGATCACCGCAAATCGGCCCGCCACCTTGTTTCCCGCCCCGCGATTGCCTAGACAGGCGCGATCCTAGTCCAGCATTGGTTTCCGAAAGGTTAATACCGGATGAGCGCCCCAAAGCCCGTCGTGACCCGCTTTGCCCCGTCGCCCACGGGGTATCTGCACATCGGTGGCGGGCGCACGGCGCTGTTCAACTGGCTTTATGCCCGGGGGCGCGGGGGCAAGTTCCTGCTGCGCATCGAAGACACCGACCGCGACCGCTCCACCCCCGAGGCGACGGCGGCCATCCTGCAAGGGTTGCGCTGGCTGGGCCTGGACTGGGACGGCGAGGCGGTCAGCCAATTCGCCCGAAAGGACCGCCACGCGCAGGTCGCGCACGAGATGCTGGATCTTGGCGCGGCCTACAAATGCTTTTCCACCAACGAGGAGATCGCCGCCTTCCGCGCCGAGGCCGAGGCGCGCGGGTCCTATGCCCTGTTCCTGTCACCCTGGCGCGATGCCGATCCGGCCACTTACCCCGAAGCGCCTTATGTCATCCGCATGAAGGCCCCGCGCGACGGCGAAACCGTGATCGAGGATGCCGTTCAGGGAATGGTAAGGTTTCGGAACGATCAATTGGATGACATGGTTGTGCTGCGGTCCGACGGCACGCCGACCTACATGCTGGCCGTCGTGGTTGATGATCATGACATGGGGGTAACGCATGTGATCCGGGGTGATGACCATCTGAACAATGCCGCGCGGCAGACGATGGTCTATCAGGCGATGGGCTGGGATATCCCGGTCTGGGCGCATATCCCTCTGATCCACGGGCCGGATGGCAAGAAACTGTCGAAACGCCACGGGGCTACGGCGGTGGGCGACTATCAGGCACAGGGCTATCCGGCGGCGGGGATGCGCAACTATCTGTCGCGCCTTGGTTGGTCGCATGGGGATGATGAATTCTTCACCAGCGAACAGGCGATGGAATGGTTTGATCTGTCGGGAATCGGGCGCTCGCCGGCACGGCTGGATTTCAAAAAACTGGAAAACATCTGCGGTCTGCACATTGCGGCGGGTGACGATGCCGCACTGCTGCATGAAATCGAGGGATATCTGGTCGCAGCGGGCCGCCCTGCCCTGACCGAGCCCCAGCGCGACCTGCTGTCGCGGGCGATGTATTGCGTCAAGGACCGGGCCAAGACATTTCCCGAACTGCTTGAAAAGGCTCAATTTGCGCTGACATCCCGGCCCATCGTCCCGGATGAGGCATCGGCAAAGGCGCTTGACACGGTATCCCGTGGTATACTGAAAACGTTGACGCCGCAGCTGCAAACTGTTAGCTGGACAAAAGCGGCGCTGGAGCCGATCCTGACCGAAATCGCCACTGCCCATGGCATCGGTTTCGGCAAGCTTGCAGCCCCGATACGCACCGCCCTTGCCGGGCGAAGCGCCACGCCAAGTGTCTTTGACATGATGCTGGTCATCGGTCGGGACGAGACGATCGCGCGGCTGGAGGATGCTGCGGGCTGACGCCCCACCGCCCCGGTCGACCCATTCCGCAAGGTTCCGGCTGCCGGAACCCCGCGCACAACGAGGGACGAGAGATGGCCGAAACGAAGAAGACCGCGACCCTGACGCTGGATGGCAAGTCGTACGATTTGCCGATCCATGCGCCCACCCTCGGCCCGTCGGTGCTGGATATCCGCAAGCTCTATGCCGAAGCAGATGTGTTCACCTTCGATCCCGGCTTCACCTCGACCGCTGCCTGCGAAAGTGCCATCACCTATATCGACGGCGAAGTGGGCGAACTGCTGCATCGCGGCTATCCGATCGAGCAACTGGCCGAGCAGTCCCATTACCTTGAGGTGTGCTATCTGCTGCTATACGGCGATCTGCCCACCGCCGCGCAGTTGGCCGATTTCGAAGGCCGCGTGACCCGGCACACCATGGTGCATGAACAGATGCACTATTTCTTCCGCGGGTTCCGCCGCGACAGCCACCCAATGGCCACGATGGTGGGCGTTGTGGGCGCGATGTCGGCGTTCTACCACGACAGCCTTGACATCAACGATCCCTGGCAGCGCGAAGTGGCCGCGATCCGCATGATCGCCAAACTGCCGACGATTGCGGCGATGGCCTACAAATACTCCATCGGTCAGCCGTTCGTGTACCCGAAAAACAGCCTCGATTATGCGGGCAACTTCCTGCACATGTGTTTCTCGGTCCCGGCCGAGGAGTATGTCGTGAACCCGGTGCTGGCCAAGGCGCTCGACCGGATCATGATGCTGCACGCCGACCACGAACAAAACGCGTCGACCAGTACGGTGCGTCTGGCCGGATCTTCGGGCGCGAACCCCTTTGCCTGCGTCGCCGCCGGCATCGCCTGCCTGTGGGGCCCCGCACATGGCGGCGCCAATCAGGCCTGTCTTGAGATGCTGCGCGAAATCGGCACCGTGGATCGTATCCCGGAATACATCCGCAAGGCGAAAGACAAGGACGATCCGTTCCGCCTGATGGGCTTTGGCCACCGCGTCTACAAGAACTTTGACCCGCGCGCCAAGGTGATGAAGGAATCCGCGGACGAGGTGTTGGGCCTGCTTGGCATTCACAACAACCCCACCCTGCAAGTCGCCATGGAGCTGGAGCGGATCGCACTTGAGGACGAATATTTCGTCAGCAAGAAGCTGTATCCCAACGTCGATTTCTATTCCGGCATCATTCTGGATGCGATGGGATTCCCGACGTCGATGTTCACACCGATCTTTGCGCTGTCGCGGACCGTGGGCTGGATCAGCCAGTGGAAAGAGATGATCGGCGAAAAGAACCAAAAGATCGGTCGCCCGCGCCAGTTGTACATCGGGGAAACCCGCCGCGATTACCGCGACATCCGCCACCGGTGATCGCAGACCGCGGCACAGAAAGGGCGGCCCCTCGGGGCCGCCCTTTTTCATGTCAGTGCGACCCGTCCAGCGTGGCGAGCGCACCGTAAAGATCGGTCCGCCGGTCGCGGAATATCCCCCAACTGGCGCGCAGATCGGCCATCTTGTCCATGTCGAGCGTGGCGCACAACACCTGCGACTGGTCACGGCTGGCGCGGTCCAAAATCTGGCCGGTGTGATCGGTGATGAAGCTGGACCCGTAGAACGTGACCTCTTGCCCGTCGGGGGCCACTTCGGTGCCGATGCGGTTTGACGCGACCACCGGCATGATATTGGCCGCCGCATGGCCGCGCATCACGGTTTCCCAATGCGGCTGGCTGTCATAGCCGGGGCTGGGCGGTTCCGACCCGATGGCCGTGGGGAAGAGCAAGACCTCGGCCCCTTGCAGGGCCATCGCGCGCGCACATTCGGGAAACCACTGGTCCCAACAGATGCCAACCCCGATGCGGCCCTGCGCGGTATCCCAGACACGAAAGCCGGTATCGCCGGGGGAAAAGTAATATTTCTCTTCGTATCCGGGGCCTTGCGGGATGTGGCTTTTGCGGTAGCGGCCCAGGACGCGCCCATCCGCATCGATCATTGCCAGACTGTTGAAATGCGCCTGCCCCGCCTTTTCAAAAAATGACAGCGGCAGCACCACCCCCAATTCGCGCGCAAGGTCGGCAAAGCGGGCGATCAGCGGGTGCCCCTCCATCGGCAGGGCGAGCGCGAAATATTCGGACCGCTCGGTGATGCAGAAATAGGGGGCGGCGAACAATTCCTGGATCAGGATCACCTGCGCGCCCTTGGCTGCGGCCTGACGCACCAGCGCCTCGGCCCGGTCGGCATTCGCGGGAAGATCCCAGGTGCAGGCAAACTGTGTGGCGGCGACGGTCAATTGGCGCATGTCATGTCCTGTGGCTGGCCGCCGGGGGTTTTGCACCCCCGGACCCCCGCAGGATATTTGGGCAGAGAGGAAGGGGAAAGGTCTATCTGGGGCTGAGCTTGCCGCCAAAGGGCCAGCGGCGCGGCTCTGACGCGGTGGCGGTAGGGTGCAGTTGTTCCGATGGATCGGTGCCGACAAAACGGCGCTTGCGGATCAGGAAAATCCGCCCCCACCCGCGTGACGGGCCGACCATCGGGGCCAAGGGATCGCAGGGAAATCGGTTGCGCCAATCGTCAGGCAGGGCAAGGCCGCAGCGTTCGGCCCGGTCCAGCATCCAGACCAGCGGGATATTGGCCAAGGGGCGCGCGGCATCAAACCCGCCCAACTGCCCGCCCACATCGCCATGCGCGCCGCGAAACCAGACTTGTTCGATGCTGCCTTCCCACCCCGGCGGACAGTCCCACATGACCGGTTCAAAGGCCGCGCGGGTTTCGTGCAAGGCCAGCGCGTGAAAGCCGTGCCGGATCGACGACCCAAGATGGTGATTGTGAAACGCGTGGTTGCGGTCGGTCAGCATCCACAACAGAGGCAGGCGCATCCCCAGCGCCTTGACCGTGTCCCAGACCCCGACCATCTGAACCGGCGCTTCCAGATGGCAGAAGGCGCGGGCAAAGGCGCGGGCGGCGGGCGTGTCGGGGTTCGTCTGATAGTGGCGATAGGCCAGCGTCACGTTGCGTTCGGTCGCCTGATCGTGGCGCAGCAGGCCGACGCGGTCGATCACGCCGGCAAGCGAGCGCACCGCATAGGCCCCGCGCGAATAGCCGAACAGAAAGATGCGGTCGCCTTCGCGGTAGTGGCTGGCCAGAAAGCCATAGGCGCGGCGGATCTGTCGGTTGATGCCCTTTCCCTGTGCGATGTCATGGATATAGCGCCACCCCATCCATTGTATCCCCGGTTCATAGTAGACCGTCCGGTGCACACGGGGGCCGCCTTCCTGCAACAGGCGGAACAAAAGACCGGCGTTGGTTTCGCGCCCCGCCTCGATCGATGAAAGGGTGCCGTCAAGGATGATGACATGGTCGACCTGTCCGCGTCGCCGTCCCGGTTCAGGCGGGGCGGCGGGTTCGGTCTCCGCAACCGGGGGGCGGCGGAACCAGCGGCTTATGCGGTCAATCAGTGCCAGGGTCAGCCTCTTGCAGCCAGTGCCAGATGCGGGCGGGGGTAAAGGGCATGTCGACCGATGTAACGCCCCGGACCGCCAGCGCATCGCGCACCGCATTCGAAATCGCCCCCAGCGCGCCGACGGTTCCCGCCTCGCCACAGCCTTTCATGCCAAAGGGGTTGCTGGCGGTTGGTACGGGGACAGAGGCAAAGCCGAACATCGGCAGATCGGTGCTGCGCGGCATGGCGTAATCCATGAAGCTGGCGGTCAAGAGCTGCCCCTGATCGTCGTAGCCGGCGGTTTCGGTGACGGCCTGACCAAACCCCTGAGCGATGCCGCCATGCACCTGCCCCAGTACCAGTTCCGGCGCGATCAGCGTGCCGAAATCATCCGCGACGGTGTAGCGGTCCATCGTCAGCGCGCCGGTTTCTGGATCAATCTCAACCTCGGCGATATGGGCACCGTTGGGAAAGGACCGCGCGGGCAGCGTGATGGTGGCGCTTTGGTCGCACAGATCGGCGCGGCCTTTTGAGCGGGCCAGATCGGCTGCCTCGGCCAGTGTCAGGCGCAGGTTGCTGTCTTTCGCGCCAAAGCTGTGGTCGTCGAAGGAAACGCCTGCAAGGTCAAGCTCTGCCTCAAGAAACCCGATAAACGCGGCAACCGTCTGCTGCACCGCCGCGCGCATGGCCGTGCCCTGCACCGTCACGGACCGAGACCCGCCGGTGCCGCCGCCTTTGGCGATACGGTCGCTGTCGCCCTGTACGATGCGGATCATCCCTTCGTCGATCCCGGTCATCTGCGCGGTCATGCGGGCATAGACGGTTTCATGCCCCTGCCCGTTCGATTGGGTGCCGACATAGACCGTGGCCCCGCCGTCCGCATCTAACGTCAGACGCGCGGTTTCATTGGCATCGCCAAGGATCGATTCGATATAGGTCGCAAGGCCCATACCCCGCAACAGGCCACGTTCGGCACTGGCGCGACGGCGCGCGGCAAAGCCTGCCACATCGGCATCGGCCAGCGCGCGATCCAGCACCCTGTCGAAATCACCGACGTCGATCACCGACCCCGTGGCGCTGCGATAGGGAAAGTTGCGGATGAAATTCCGGCGGCGCAGATCGGCGGGGTCAACCTTCAGGTCACGCGCGGCCTGATCCATGATGCGTTCGATGGTCAGAATAGCCTCGGGCCGGCCGGCACCGCGATAGGCATCGACCGGCACCGTGTTGGTGTACACCCCTTCGGCATGCAGGTGGGCTGCCGCAATGTCATAAACGCCTGTCAACACCTTGGAAAACAACTCTGACTGGATGGCCTGCGCGAATTGGGAATTGTAGGCCCCAAGGTTTGACACAAGATTGACGCGATAGCCGGTGATCCGCAGATCGGCGTCAAAGCCCAGTTCGGCCACCGCCACCAGATCGCGGCCCGCGTTGTCGGTCAGCATCGCCTCGGTCCGTTCGGACATCCAGCGCACCGGGCGGCCCAGCATCCGGGCCGCTTGGGCGATGACCACATATTCCGGGTAGGCCATGCCCTTCATGCCGAAGCCGCCGCCCACATCGGGGTTGGTCACCCGCACCGCATCGCGCGGCAGGCGCAGCATCCGGGCCAGTTCATTCTTCTGCCCCCAGACGCCTTGCCCGTTCACGCACAGATGCAGGCGCTGCCCGTCCCATTCGGCGAAGGCCCCGCGCGGTTCCAGCGAGTTGACGATGATCCGGTTGTGCACCACGGGCAGGCGCACCACATGGGCCGACGCGGCAAAGGCCGTATCGACGCGGGCGGCGTCGCCGATATCCCAGACAAAGGCGCGGTTGGCGGGCGCCTCGGGGTGGATTGCGGGGCCGTTGAAATCCAGCGTCAGGGCCACCGGCAGATCGGCGGTGTCCATGTCGATCACCTCGATCGCGTCGCGTGCGGCGGCGATGCTATCGGCAATGATGACGGCAATCGCCTCGCCCACATGGCGCACACGACCCCGCGCCAGCACCGGGCGTTCGGGACCCGCGCCGCGCGTGCCGTCAGGCTGACGCACCTGTTCGCCCACCATGCCCAGAATGACACCCGCCCCTTCAAGATCCGACGCCGTCAGCACCAGATGCACGCCGGGGGCGGCACGGGCGGCGGTCAGGTCCAGCCGGGTGATATCGGCATGGGCCATGTCGGCGCGAAAGAACACCGCGAAGAGCGCGTCCTTTGGCGTGATGTCATCGACATACTGCCCTGCCCCGGTCAGAAACCGCTGATCTTCGCGCCTGCGCGGGGGCTGTGCCGAACCGAACTTTGCCATCGTCTATCCCCTTGTCACCTTGGGGAAAACGAAGCACCCCCGGCGGGATTTGTCCAGCCGGGGGTGCGGATTTCGTCACGCTTTGTGATCAGACCTTCAGCGACAGCACCGTCGCCATGGTCAGATCGCCAAACCCGTTGAACCGGGTGTTGGTCACCGTCGAATAGGCACCCATGCCCTGCACGATGACATAATCACCCTCTTGCAGGTCGGAAGGCAGGGCCACATCGCCCGGCAGACGGTCAACGGAATCGCAGGTGGGGCCAAAAACGATGCGCGGCACGATATCGCCCGTGCGCTTTTCCCCCTCGGGCGACAGCACCTCGGTCCGGTCGATCACGCCGATCAACGGCAGTTCGGTCAGCGTGCCATAGACGCCGTCGTTCAGGAACACATGCACCCCGTCGCGCAGCGCCTTGACACGGGCGGCCAGCGTGAACGCATCGCCGCACAGGCCACGACCCGGCTCGCAGATCAGCAGGGGGCGGTTGTCGCCGAACGCCTCCGTCGTGACGCGGTCGATCAGTTGGAAGGTCGCCTCCAACTGCGGGACAACGCCGGTCAGACGGTGCGAGGGAAAGCCCCCGCCGACGTTCAGCCGCGCGATGGTCACGCCCGCATCGGCCGCAATCTCGGCGGCGGTGCGGATATAGGTTTCCCAGGCGTGGGGGTCGGTGCATTGCGTGCCGGGGTGAAAGGTGATCGACGGGATGAACCCGGCCTGCGCCACCGTCTTCAACAGATCGACCGCCAGCTCTGCCGTGGCCCCGAACTTGGCGCCAAAGTTGTAGGCGGCCCCTGCGACGGGCAGCTTGAACCGCACGGTGATTTCAGTGCCCTCAGCCGGGACCAGTTCGATCAGTTTGGCCAATTCCGACGCGGAATCAACGCTGTAGGACTTTACACCCAATGACACGGCAGCGGCGATTTCCGACCGCGACCGTACCGGGTTGTTGTAGTGCATCGCTGCATCGGGGGCCAGACGGCGGATCAGTTGCATCTCGAACACGGATGCCACGTCATAGCCCCGGATGCCCGCAGCGGCCAGGTTTTCAACAACCTCTTCGCCGGGGTTCGACTTGACCGCATAGGTCACCATGCCGGGAAATCCGTCGATGAACCGGCGCGCAGCCGATTGCAGGGCGGAGGGGCAAAAGAACAGCACCGGATTTTCCGGCTGCTGATTGCGGAGGAATTCGGTCGGATTGGTCCAGATCGTCTTGGACAGCCCCATCGGCGTGATCCTTTCTGCCAACAAGACGCAAGCCCTCCTCCGGTTGCACCCGGCGGCAGCACCTGCGTGGTTTTTTCCAACCAGGCCAGGTGCGTATGAGCCGCCCTTTTCCTGCAACTGAGGATGTCGCATATGGGGCACAATTTCACCGAACAAAACTGTATAAATGTAGCGCATCTTCGTTATAATGACGAAAAAAGCGGGCAGAATGTATGGACGAACTGGATCGGGGCATCATCGGGCTTTTGGGGGCGGACGCCCGTATGTCGGTGGCGACGCTTGCGCGGCGACTGAAGGTTGCGCGATCGACCATTCAGGCGCGGCTGGAACGGCTGGAAAGCACGGGTATCATTGCCGGATATACCGTTAAACTTGGGGAAAACGCCCGTCAGGGCCGACTTCGCACCTCGGTCCTGCTGACGATAGAGCCGCGCGCGCAGGCGGGAATCCTGCAACGCCTGAAATCCATCTCCGAGGTGGAGCGTGTCTTTACCACTTCGGGCCGATTCGATCTGTTGATGCAGATCGCCGCGCCAAACACGCAGGTTCTGGATCAGGTGCTGGACCAGATCGGCGCGATGACAGGGGTCAAGTCGTCCGAAAGCCTGATCCATCTGAGCACGCGGATCGACCGGGCGGTGTGATCAGCCGGGCATTGACCGTGACAGCAACGCCAGCAGCGCTCGGTCCCGCGCGCCCGGTTCCAGCGCACGCAGCGGTTTCAACCGACCCGCCGCCAGCAGATCGGCCAGACCATGCGCCATCGCCCAGACAGCCGCCGCATCCACCTGCGACCCACCCGCCGCATCCACCTGTTCGGTCAGGTGGCGATAGGCAGCCTCGGACGCATCGGCGAGGTCGGGGTCGTTGTAATTGGTGCGGTCCGACCCGAACAGCAGCCGGAACAGGGTGGGCCGCGCCATCGCAAAATCGATGTAGCCCAATCCTGCCGCCATCAGCTGTGCGTGCGGATCAGGGTCGGCATGGCCTTCGCGCACCGATTGCGCGGCCAGAAAGCGGCGATAGCCATCGGCGGCAAGCGCCGTCAGCAGCCCCGGCGTGTCGCCAAAGTGGTGCGCGGGGGCGGCATGGCTGACGCCCGCCCGCTTGGCCACCTGCCGCAGGCTGAACCCTTCGACGCCCTTTTCGGCCAGCTCAGCCTCGGCGGCATCCAGCAGGGCGCGGCGTAAATCACCGTGATGATAGGGCTTTTCGTCGGTCATACCGGATTGGTATCGCCCCATCTTGTCAGTGTAAAGATTTTTCTTGACGGGAATCGCTTTTGGCGGCACTCAATCCTGACACTGTCAAGATTCGACTGATTGGAGGACACATGACCCACGCCCTTACCCTTCCCGCGCCCACCCTGATGCAGCGGCTGTGGAATGACAGCCCCGGCTTTACCGGGTTGGCCGTCCTGATCACCCTTGCCACCCTGCCCTTGTTGGTCATGGCCGGCCTGGACCCGCGCCAGTATCAGGGCGAAGGCATCTGGATCAAACCGGTCAAGTTTCACATCGCCCTTGCCATTTATCTGGTCACGCTCGCCTTTTTCTGCCGCTGGGTGCCGCAGGCCACCCGTGACAGCCGCCTGTGGCGACGGTTCGTCGGCGCGGTCATTGCGGCTATCAGCGCAGAACTGCTGTGGATCGGCGGGGCCGCCGCGCTGGGAACGGGATCGCATTTCAACACCTCCAGCGCGTTCTGGGGCGGGCTTTACACGCTGATGGGCCTTGCGGCGGTCATTCTGACATCCGGCGCGCTGGGGGTGGGCATCGCCGCCTGGCGCAACCCGGACACCGGATTGCCCGGCCCTGCCAAGCTGTCGGTCGTGCTGGGCCTGATCCTGACCTTTGTTCTGACGCTGATCACCGCCGGGACCATGGCCAACACACCCGGCCATTTCGTCGGAACCCCCGTCACCGGTGCCGTCTTTCCCATTTTCGGCTGGTCGCGCGAGGTGGGCGACCTGCGCGTCGCGCATTTCATCGCCACCCACGCGCTGCACGGCATCCCGCTGGTCGGATGGGCCGCCGCCCGGTGGCTGCCCCCTGCCCCGGCGCGTGTTGCGGTCATCTTGGCAGCGTCAGGATACACGGCGATCACGGCGGCGGTTTTCTGGCAGGCACTGGCCGGGGTTCCCCTGTTCTGAAGGGGTGCAATCTGCTTCCCCTCTTGCGCGGGCCGCGCTAAACACCCGCGCAAGACAAGGGATCATGCACATGCCGATGGAAAAGACCTTCAACCCGACCGAGGCCGAGGCCCGCCTTTACGCCGCCTGGGAACAGGCCGGTGCGTTCCGCGCCGGGGCCAACGCCAGCCGCGCCGAAACCTTCTGCATCATGATCCCGCCGCCCAACGTCACCGGCAGCCTGCACATGGGCCACGCCTTCAACAACACGTTGCAGGACATCCTGACCCGGTGGCATCGGATGCGCGGCTTTGACACGCTGTGGCAACCCGGACAGGACCACGCCGGCATCGCCACGCAAATGGTGGTGGAACGCGAACTGGCCAAGACCGGCAACCTGTCGCGGCGCGAAATGGGCCGCGAGACGTTTCTGGAAAAGGTGTGGGAGTGGAAGGAAAAATCCGGTGACACCATCATCGGGCAGCTGAAACGCCTTGGCGCAAGCTGCGACTGGGACCGCAATGCCTTTACCATGTCGGGAAACTTTCCCGATGCGGTGATCAAGGTCTTCGTCGACCTCTATGACAACGACTATATCTATCGCGGCAAACGGCTGGTGAACTGGGACCCCCATTTTGAAACCGCGATTTCGGATCTTGAGGTCGAGAATACCGAAGTCGCAGGCCACATGTGGCACTTCAAATACAGTCTGGCGGGCGGCGAAACCTATGAATACATTGAAAAAGACGCCGAAGGCACCGTGATCTTGCGCGAAATGCGCGACTATATCTCGATCGCCACCACCCGGCCCGAAACCATGCTGGGCGACGGCGCGGTAGCGGTGCATCCGTCGGACACGCGCTATGCTTCCATTGTGGGCAAGATGGTGCAACTGCCGCTGTGTGATCGTCTCATCCCGATCATTACCGATGAATACCCCGACCCTACCTTCGGCTCTGGCGCGGTCAAGATCACCGGGGCGCATGACTTCAACGACTATGCCGTGGCCAAGCGGCACAACCTGCCCTGCTATCGCCTGATGGACACGCGCGGCGCGATGCGCAGCGACGGCGCCGATTACGCCACCTGCGTCGCCCGCGCCCGCGCGATTGCCGCAGGCAGCCCCACCACGGAAGCCGAGGTGGACAGCCTGAACCTTGTGCCCGAAAAATATCGCGGGCTTGACCGTTTCGACGCGCGCGCGCAGGTCGTGGCCGACATCACCGCCGCCGGTCTGGCGGTGACGATCCCGGTCACCGCCACCGATCCCGAAACCGGCCTTGACCGCGTGACCGAGACGCCCTTTGTCGAGGCGAAAAAGATCATGCAGCCCTTTGGCGACCGGTCAAAGGTGGTGATCGAGCCGATGCTGACCGACCAGTGGTTTGTGGACACGGCGCAGATCGTCGGCCCGGCGCTGGACGCAGTCCGGTCGGGCGAGATCAGGATCATCCCCGAAAGCGGCGAAAAGACCTATTACCATTGGTTGGAGAATATCGAGCCATGGTGCATTTCCCGCCAGTTGTGGTGGGGGCATCAGATTCCGGTTTGGTATGGGCCGCGTGTAATCTCACTCGATCTTCATCAAGCGCCATTCGATATCGGTGAACTCGTTCCCTTCTGTGCTGCGACCGAAGAAGAAGCCCGCGAGGCAATGCGAGCCTATTATGGTCATCTAAATCTCACGTGCGTTGAAAATCATGAGGACGTAATCGACCTAAATGCTAGGCAGCAATACAATCCAAATGGCCGAGTGGAGTCAGTCGGCTATTTCCGCGACCCCGACGTTCTCGACACCTGGTTCTCCTCCGGCCTCTGGCCCATCGGCACGCTCGGCTGGCCCGACGATACGGCGGAACTGGCGAAATACTTCCCCACCTCGGTTCTGGTGACGGGGCAGGACATCCTGTTCTTCTGGGTTGCCCGGATGATCATGATGCAACTTGCCGTGGTCAAGGAAATCCCGTTCCACACCGTCTATCTGCATGGCCTTGTCCGCGACGCCAAGGGCAAGAAGATGTCGAAATCGCTGGGCAACGTCGTCGATCCGCTTGATCTGATTGACGAATACGGTGCCGATGCCCTGCGCTTTACCAATGCCGCGATGGCCAGTCTGGGCGGCGTGCTGAAGCTGGATACCCAGCGCATCGCGGGCTATCGCAACTTTGGCACCAAACTGTGGAACGCCTGCCGCTTTGCCGAAATGAACGGTGTCTGGGAGGGGCACGCCACGCAAACGACCGTGCCGCAGCCGACCGCGACCGTGAACCGCTGGATCATTTCGGAAACGGCAAAGGTGCGCGCCGATGTGGACGCGGCCCTTGCCGATTATCGGTTCGATCATGCGGCAAGCGCGCTTTATGCCTTTGTCTGGGGAAAGGTCTGCGACTGGTATGTCGAATTCGCCAAGCCGCTGTTTGACACCGACGCCGCCCCCGAAACCCGCCAGACCATGGCCTGGGTGCTTGATCAATGCATGATCCTGCTGCATCCGATCATGCCCTTCATCACCGAGGAGCTTTGGTCCACCACCGGCACCCGCGCCAAGATGCTGGTCCATACCGACTGGCCCACCTATGACGACGCGCTGATGGACGCGCCCGCGATGCAGGAAATGACCTGGGTCACTTCCCTGATCGACGAGGTGCGATCCGCCCGCGCGCAGATGCATGTGCCCGTGGGGTTGAAGCTGGACATGCTGTCGTTGCAGATGGATGCCGCCAGCCAACAGGCCTGGACCCGGAACGAGGCGCTGATCAAACGCCTGGCCCGGATCGAAACGCTGACCCCCGCTGCCGCTGCGCCAAAGGGGGCCATCACGCTGGCCGTGGAAGGGGCGACATTTGCCCTGCCGCTGGATGGGGTCATCGACATCGCCGAAGAAAAGGCACGCCTGTCCAAGACGTTGGACAAGCTGGCCAAGGAAATCGGCGGGCTGAAGGGGCGGTTGAACAACCCGAACTTCGCGGCATCTGCCCCCGAAGAGGTGGTGCTAGAGGCCCGCGCCAATCTGGACGCGCGCGAGGATGAGGCGGCAAAACTGACCGCCGCCCTGTCGCGTCTTGCGGAACTCGGCTGACGTCACCTGGACAGAAATATCCTCGAGGGGTGATTGCGGCGCCGCCGCAGAGGGGGGCAGCGGCCCCCCTTTTCTTTTCTGCCCTCCCCACCCATTTAAGGGCAAAGGGGATGCGCGATGTCATGGCTTGATCGACTGGCCGAACGTCAGATCCAGAAGGCCCGCCTGAAGGGGCAGCTTCAGGGTCTGCCCGGGGAAGGCAAGCCCCTTCCGGACCGCCCTGGCGATGCCTTTGTCAGCGCGGGCGATGCCGCAGGCTTTCGCATCATGGCGCAGGCGGGCGTCCTGCCTGAGGAAATCACGCTGAAAAAGCAGGCGGCGGCACAGCGCGCGCATCTGGCCACCCTGACCGATCCTGACGCGCGCAAGGCGGCGCTGGCGGAACTGGCACAGATCGAAATGCGACAAGCCATCGCCGAGGAATCGCGCAAGCGGTTCCTGAAGGACTAGCCCGCCCCCACAGCGCAGCCGCAAAAACTTTCGGATAAAAATTTTTCACAGCCCCGCTTGAAGACCGCCCCGCTTCGCAGTCAAGTCAGGCCATGACCGGACCCAGATACACCCCGCTTGTCGCCACGCTTCCCGCAACCGTGCCCTTCGTCGGGCCCGAAACGCAGGAACGCGCCCGGGGGGCGGCGTTTCGCGCCCGCCTTGGTGCGAATGAAAGCCTGTTTGGCCCTTCGCCCCACGCCATCGCCGCCATGGCGCAGGCGGCGGGCGATGTCTGGATGTATGGCGACCCCGAATGTCGCGATCTGCGCACCGCCATCGCCGCCCATCACGGTGTCACCGCGGCGCATGTCGTCGTGGGTGAAGGGATCGACGGGCTGCTGGGGTATCTGGTGCGGATGCTGGTCGGTTCGGGTGATGCGGTGGTCACGTCGGACGGGGCTTATCCGACCTTCAACTTCCATGTCGCGGGCTTTGGCGGGGTGCTGCACAAGGTGCCTTATGCGGGCGACGCCGAAGACCCGGCTGCCCTGATCGACAAGGCCCGCGCGGTGAGGGCCAAGCTGATCTATCTGGCCAACCCCGACAATCCGATGGGATCATGCCACCCGGCCGGAACCATCCGCGCCATGGTCGATGCCGTGCCCGACGGCACGCTGTTGGTGCTGGACGAGGCGTATATTGATCTGGCCCCTGACGGGACCGCGCCCGCACTTGCCGCCGATGACCCGCGCGTTATCCGGATGCGCACCTTTTCAAAGGGATATGGCATGGCGGGCTTGCGCGTCGGCTATGCCATCGGCGCACCCGACCTGATCCGCGCCTTTGACAAGGTGCGCAACCATTTTGGCGTCGGGCGCATCGCGCAGGCGGGCGCGCTGGCGGCGCTGGCGGATCAGCACTGGCTCGCCCACGTGCGCGCCGAAGTGATCACGGCGCGCGACGCTGTGGCGCGCATCGCCGCCGCCAACGGCCTGCGCGCGCTGCCGTCTGCCACGAACTTTGTCACCATCGACTGCGGCCGGGACGGCGATTTCGCCCGTGCCGTGTTGCGCGAACTGGTCGCGCGCGATGTGTTCGTGCGGATGCCCGGAGTGGCCCCCTTGGACCGCTGCATCCGTGTGTCATTGGGGGGGCCGGATCATCTGGATATTCTGGCGGCAGAACTGCCCCGCGCGCTGGCCGCCGCAGGCTAGGCTATTCGGCGGCCAGATCGCCCTTGGCCGGGCCAAGCGCCGGCGCCGCACCGGCGGGCGACACCGCAGCGCCCAGCAAGCGGGGGGCAATGGTGTCGGGGTCGGCGGCGCGCAGCGATGCCACGGTGGCCGCAACCTCGGACAAGGGACGCCGGAACACCAGCAGGTTCTGATAGCTTGTCTTGGTCCCGGTCAGACCCGACCGTTCGTCGCAAGGCAGCGTATCGGCGCGGACATAATCCCACCCATCACGCCCCATCACGTTCATCACCTCGGTCAGCGCCAGGGCAAAGCGGTCTTCGGTTGTTCTGGCCTCGCGCGACTTCTGGCCGCGACGCGGGGCGGGAATGACCCGGAATTCGTAGCGTTGCATGGTATCTCCGGCTGATCAGCGGCCAGAATAGCGCCAAGCAGCCCGGTCGCCAAGCCGCAGCAGCGCAGCGGGCAGGAACCAATCGCTCACAGACCCAGCTTTCGCGCCACCAGTTCGCCGACAACCGCCGGGTTGGCCTTGCCGCCCGTGGCCTTCAGCACCTGCCCGGTGAACCAACCGGCCAGTTTCGGATTGGCCTTGGCCTTTTCCACCTGCGCGGGGTTTGCGGCGATGATCTCGTCCACCGCAGCCTCGATCGCACCTGTGTCCGTCACCTGCTTCATGCCGCGTGCGGCGGCCACCTCGGCGGGGTTGCCGCCTTCGGTCCACAGGATTTCGAACAGGTCCTTTGCCATCTTGCCCGAGATTTCACCTGATGCGATCAGGTCCAGCACACCGCCCAACTGTGCAGCGTTGACCGGGCTTTCGGCGATGACATGGCCTTCCTTGTTCAGACGGCCGAACAATTCGTTGATGACCCAGTTCGCGGCCATCTTGCCGTCGCGTCCCTGCGCCACCGCCTCGAAGAACGAAGACGATTCCAGATCGGCGGTCAGCACGTTGGCATCGTAGTCGGTCAGGCCGAAATCGCCCATGAAGCGGGCCTTCTTGGCGTCGGGCAATTCTGGCATGGTGGCGGCGATGTGATCGACCCAAGCCTGCTCGATCTCTAGCGGCAGCAGATCGGGGTCGGGGAAATAGCGGTAATCATGCGCCTCTTCCTTGGACCGCATCGACCGGGTTTCGCCCTTGTCCGGATCGTAAAGCCGGGTTTCCTGAATGACCGCTCCGCCATCCTCCAGTATCGCGATCTGGCGGCGGGCTTCATAATCAATGGCTTGGGTCATGAACCGCATGGAGTTCATGTTCTTGATCTCGCACCGGGTGCCAAGATGCGCGAAATCCTGTGTGGCCTGATATTTCTCGTACTGGCCGGGGCGGCAGACGGACACGTTCACGTCCGCGCGCAGGTTGCCGTTCTGCATGTTGCCATCGCAGGTGCCAAGATAGCGCAAGATCTGCCGCAGTTTTACGACATAGGCCGCCGCCTCTTCGGGGCCGCGAATGTCGGGGCGGCTGACAATCTCCATCAAGGCCACACCGGTGCGGTTGAAATCGACGAAGGACATGGTCGGGTCCATGTCGTGGATCGACTTGCCCGCGTCCTGTTCCAGATGGATGCGTTCGATCCTGACCAGCCGCGCAACCCCCGGCCCCATGTCCACCAGAACCTGCCCCTCGCCCACGATGGGGTGATACAACTGGCTGATCTGATAGCCCTGCGGCAGGTCGGGGTAGAAATAGTTCTTGCGGTCAAAGGCCGACATCAGGTTGATCTGCGCCTTCAGCCCCAGCCCGGTGCGAACCGCCTGTTCGATGCAGTATTCGTTGATGACAGGCAGCATTCCCGGCATGGCCGCATCGACAAAGGCCACGTTGGAATTCGGCTCTGCCCCGACCTGGGTAGAAGCACCCGAGAAAAGCTTGGCGTTTGATGACACCTGCGCATGGATTTCCATGCCGATCACCAGTTCCCAATCGTGCTTGGCCCCGGAAATCACCTTGGGTTTCGGCGTGTCGTAGGTCAGGTCAAGCATCGGTCCGCCATCCTTGTCGGTTCGCCCGACTGTCTAGGGGTTCCGGCTTTCGCCTTCAAGGGGCAGGCGCGTCGACAAGGCCCTGCCGCCCCCCGCAACTGGCCCGACCCGGTCACCCAGACACACGTTTGCCACCCCTTTCAGCGACGGGGGAACAGCCCGACCGGGCGGATTTGTGCCGACGCCTGCCCGCAAAGGTTGCCAGACCGGCGGGCCGTCGGGCATCACCCACGGGTCGCGCACACAGGCGCGTCGCCACTGATGTTGGTTCGATGGTCCGTCGCGCGCTGCTGTTCTGCCTGATCCTGTCGCCACTTGGCGGGTGCATGTCCACCGGATCGGAGTCGACGCTTGCCACATCCGGCGCGCGTCTGCCGGTGATGCAGTGGGACCACCGACCCGAAGCACAGGATTGGACGACGCGCACACTTGTCGCGCTGGAACAGCAGGATAGTGCCCTTGCCACGGCCGTTCCCGCCGATATCGCGGTGTTCTGCCCCGGCTATGACGCCGCCTCGATGGACGAACGGCGCGCCTTCTGGGCGGGCCTGATGTCCGCCGTCGCGCGCTATGAAAGCAGTTGGAACCCACAGGCGTCGGGCGGTGGCGGGCGCTATCTGGGCGTCATGCAAATTTCGCCCACCACGGCGGACCACCACGGCTGCGCCGCTGATTCGGCAGCCGAGTTGAAGGACGGCGCGGCCAATCTGGTCTGCGCCACACAGATCGTCGCCGCCGGTGTGGCGCGGGATGGCGTGGTGGCCGGGCCCGGCAACCGGGGTGCCGGGCGCGACTGGATGCCCCTGCGCAATGCCGAAAAGCGCGCGGCGATTGCGGATTGGACCGCCGCCCAATCCTACTGCGCGCTGTGATTCCCCAGCATCCGCCCCGCCATTTCGCCCAAGTCGCGGCTTAGGGTCGGGGACGCCAGCATCCGCCGCAACGCATCCTGAACCAGCGCCTGACGGTCCGCATCATAGCGCGGCCACGTCTCGAACGCGGTGGACATGCGCGCCGCCGTCTGCGGGTTCAGCGGATCAAGCCGGAGCAACCAATCGACAATCAACCGGTAACCCGCCCCACTGGCATGGTGAAAGCCCGCGTGATTGCCCGACAAGGCCCCGATCACCGACCGGAAGCGGTTGGGGTTCTTCCAGTCGAACGCCGGATGCCGGGTCAACCTGTCGGTCAGCGCCGCCGCCTGATCGGGGGCGGCATAGGCGATCTGCAAGGCAAACCATTTGTCCATCACCAGCCGGTCAGCGGACCACCGCGCCTCGAACACAGCCAGTTCCGGCTGTCCCTTGCCGATCTCCAGCAGGCAGGACAGCGCGCCCACCGTTTCGGTCATGTTGTCGGCGCGGGCAAAGGCCGCTTGTGCCGCGTGCCCCTGATCAATGCGCGACAGCAGCGACAGCGCCGCAAGGCGCAAGGCGCGCCGCCCCGCCGCCCGTGCGTCGGGTGTGAACGGCCCCGGTTCGGCCAAGTCATCAATCAAACCGGGCAGGCTGGGGGCCAGCCTGCGCGCCAAAGCCTGCGCCATCCGGTTGCGGGCAGCGTGGATGCGGTCAGGGTCGGGGATCACGCCGCCTGCGTACAGGGTGGCAGCCATGTCATCCTCGGCCGGCAGGCGCAGGGTCAGCGCGCGGAACGCGGGATCAAGGCTGTCGTCGAACGCCACCCGCGCCAGCGCATCCAGCCAGTCCGGCCCTGGCACCGCCCCCTCCGTCACCATCCGCGCCATTAGCTCTTTGGCCAGTGCGCGCCCGGATTCCCATTTGTTGAACGGGTCGGTGTCATGCGCCAACAGAAAGGCGCGCTCCTCGGGTGACACCGCACGCTCCAGCACCACGGGGGCCGAGAAATTGCGCAGGATCGACGGGACCGGACGGCTGGCCAGCCCGTCAAAGACAAAGCTTTGCGTGCGTTCCGTCATCTCAAGCACCGTCGTCGGCACCACCTCGTCGCCGTTGGGGTTCAACAGCCCCACCGCAATGGGAATGACCTTGGGCGACTTCGCAGGCTGGCCGGGGGTGGGTGGATTTTCCTGCCGGAAGGTCAGGGTATAGCGCCCGTCTTCCCACGCCTCTGACACATGCAGGCGCGGGGTGCCCGCCTCGGTGTACCAGCGGCCAAAGGCGGTCAGATCGCGCCCCGTGACATCCTGAAACACCGCCAGCCAATCCTCGATCGTCGCTGCTTGCCCGTCGTGGCGCGCAAAATACAGGTCCAGCGCGCGGGCGTAATCCTGATCGCCCACCAGACGCTTCAGCATGCCGATCACTTCGGCGCCTTTTTCGTAAACGGTGGCGGTGTAGAAATTGTTGATCTCGACATAAGCCGCAGGCCGGACGGGATGCGCCAGCGGCCCGCCATCCTCGCGGAACTGGCGCGCGCGCAGCATCAGGACATCCTCGATCCGCTTGACTGCGTGGCTGCGCATGTCGCCACTGAACTGCTGATCGCGAAACACGGTCAGCCCTTCCTTCAGGCACAACTGGAACCAGTCGCGGCAGGTGATCCGGTTGCCTGTCCAGTTGTGGAAATATTCATGCGCGATGATCGCCTCGATCCGGGCGAAATCGTCATCGGTCGCGGTTTCGGGGCTGGCCAGAACGTATTTGGAGTTGAAGATGTTCAGCCCCTTGTTCTCCATCGCGCCCATGTTGAAATCGTCAACCGCGACGATGTTGAACACATCCAGATCGTATTCGCGGCCATAGGCGGTTTCGTCCCACCGCATCGACCGGATCAGGCTGTCCATCGCATAGGCGCAGCGGTCATGGTCGCCGGGGCGCACCCAGATGTTCAGATCGACGGCGCGGCCCGACGCCGTGGTGAACTTGGCCGAATGCGCCACCAGATTGCCCGCCACCAGCGCGAACAGATAGGCGGGCTTGGGCCAGGGGTCGTGCCATTCGGCCCAATCCCGCCCCTGCCCCAGCGGATTGCCGTTCGACAACAGCACCGGCAGATCGCTTTCGATGCGCACCCGGAACGGGGCCATCACATCGGGCCGGTCGGGATAAAAGGTGATCTTGCGAAACCCCTCCGCCTCGCATTGGGTGCAATACATGCCGTTTGACATGTACAACCCCTCCAGCGCGGTGTTGGCGGCGGGGGCGATCTGCACTTCTGTCTCCAGCACAAAGGGCGCGTCGGGCAGCAGTGCCACCGGTATGGTCAATCCGGTCGCATCTGGGGTCAGCTTGACCGCCACCCCGTCAATCGCCGCATGGATCAGCGTCAATACTTCCCCGTCCAGCCGCAGATCGTGCCGCCCCGGCCTGTCCCCATTGGGCGACAGCGCCAGCCGCGCCATGACCCGCGTTGCCTGCGGGTTCAGCCGAAAGGTCAGATCAACCTGATCGACGCGGTGCGAAAACGGCTGATAATCGGCAAGGTGGATGGTGCGGGGCTGATCGGTCATGGCATGTCTCCAAAGCTGGGGCAAAGGCTATGCGATGGGCAGTCAGGCGCAAGGGTGGGGTGCCCTTCCCCACTGGCTTTTTTCCTTGCCCAAATACTCTGCGGGGGTGCGGGGGTGCAAAACCCCCGCGGGCCGGGGCGGTGGGGCGCAACTTCGGCCTTTACGAATCCCGCAGCGCCGCTAGATAAATGTTCCATGAATGTTCTTCTTTGGTTCAAGCGCGATCTGCGGGTCGCAGACAATGCCGCACTGGCACGGGCCGCGGCCCTGGGGCCGGTATTGCCGCTGTTTCTGGTGGAACCCGCGTATTGGCAACAGCCCGACACCTCGGCCCGGCAATGGGACTTTACCGCCGAATGTCTGGCCGACCTGCGCGGCGATCTGGCCGCACAGGGTGCGCCCCTGATCGTGCGCATCGGCGACGCGGTCGAGGTGATCGAACGCTTGTGCCGCAACCACCGCATCGGCCATATCGTCAGCCATCAGGAAACCGGCAACCAGTGGACCTATGCCCGCGACCGGCGACTGCGCGCCTGGGCGCGGGATGCGGGCGTCGTGTGGGACGAGGTGGCGCAATCGGGCGTGCAGCGCCGCCTGCCGTCGCGCGCAGGATGGGCAGAGGCGCGCACCACCTTTATCACGGCGCAGCAGGTGGCGGTGCCCACCATGAGCGGCGTTCCGGGGGTGGAGCCGGGCGTGATCCCCACCGCCCGCGCGCTGCGTCTGGCCGAAGATCGCTGCGCCCATTGCCAGATGGGCGGGCGCGCGCGCGGTCTGGCGCTGCTCGACAGTTTTCTGGCCCACCGGGGCGAACCCTATCGCAGCGCCATGTCCTCCCCCCTGACCGCCGAACGCGCCTGTTCGCGCCTGTCCGCGCATCTGGCAAACGGCAGCCTTTCCGCGCGCGAGGTGGTTCAGGCCACAGCCGCCTTTGCGGCCACCCGGCCCGGTGGGCGTTGGGCCGGGGCCATGACCAGTTTTCAGGCCCGCCTTGCCTGGCGCGACCATTTCACCCAAAAGCTGGAGGATGACCCCCGGATCGAAGTTCGCGCCCTGCACCGCGCCGCCGATGACCTGCGTCCCCGCGTTCCCGATGCCATCCGCCTTGCCGCCTGGACGCGCGGCGAAACCGGCCTGCCGTTTCTGGATGCCTGCCTGCGCTATCTGAACGCGACCGGCTGGCTGAATTTCCGCGCCCGCAGCATGGTGATGTCGGTGGCCAGCTATCACCTGTGGCTGGATTGGCGGGCGACGGGGGCGCACTTGGCGCGCAGCTTCACCGATTACGATCCCGGCATCCATTGGCCGCAGGTGCAGATGCAGGCCGGGGTGACCGGCATCAACACCTTGCGCATCTATAACCCGGTGAAGCAGGGGCTGGATCAGGACCCGACCGGCGCCTTCACCCGCCGCTGGGTGCCGGAACTGGCCGGGGTGCCCGACGCGTTCCTGCACCAGCCATGGAAATGGCCCGGCGCGCGCCGCCTGCTGGGGCATCTGTATCCCGAACCCATCGTCGATGTCGCCGCCAGCGCCCGCGCCGCGCGCGATGCCGTCTGGTCCCTGCGCCGCGACGACGGTTTTGCCGAAACCGCCGCAGACATCCTTGCCCGCCACGCCAGCCCTGGCACCGCCCCCTTTGTCAACGACCGCACCCCGCGCCGCAAACGGCCCGATACGGGTCAACTGAGCCTTGATCTATGAAGATGCGCAAAAAGGCCGATCTGCCGTCAAAAACCTGCGCCTGCTGCGGGCGACCCTTTGTCTGGCGCAAGAAATGGGCAAAGGTCTGGGACGAGGTGCGCTATTGCTCGGACCGCTGCAAAGGCGAAAAACGCGTGGCAAAGACCTGATCTTTCGCAGAAAAATCGCATCCCACCGCAGGTCCGCCGCGCTGATTGTCGGGATATCCCTGAAACAGATCACGGCATTGCCTTTGTTGATCCTTCCGACGGTTTTGAATATTGGTGTGCCATCGCATACCGAAAACCAAAGGGGCATGACATGGCAGACCGGATCGACAGGCACGGGCTTCAGGTGGATGCCCGCATGGTTGATTTCATCGAAACCCAGGCGCTGCCCGGCACTGGCGTGGATGCCGACGCCTTTTGGGCAGGGCTGGCCGGGGCGGTTGCCGAATTCGGCCCCGTGAACCGCGATCTGCTGGCCGTGCGCGCGGCGATGCAGGCAAAGATCGACGCCTGGCATCTGGCCCGCCGCGGCCTTGCCATCGACACCGCCGAGTATCGCGCCTTTCTGACGTCCATCGGCTATCTGGTCCCCGAAGGCCCGGATTTCACCGTTGAAACCAAAGGTGTGGACCCCGAGATTGCCCATGTTCCCGGCCCGCAACTGGTGGTGCCGGTGATGAACGCGCGCTATGCGCTGAACGCCGCCAACGCGCGGTGGGGGTCGCTCTATGACGCGCTCTATGGCACCGACGCCTTGGGCGATCTGCCAAAGGGCAAGGCCTATGACCCCGCCCGTGGCGCGCGGGTGGTGGCCTGGGCCAAGGCCTTTCTGGATGATGTCGCCCCCCTTGCCACCGGCAGCCACGCCGATGTGACCGGCTATCACGTCGCAGGCGGGGCGCTTGTGCCTGCCTTGCGCAATCCGTCGCAGTTCGCGGGTTACCGGGGTTCGGCGGATGCGCCCAATGCCGTGCTGCTGGCTACCCACGGCCTGCATCTGGTGCTGCGTATCGACCGCGGCCATCAGATCGGTGCCACCGATCCCGCCGGTGTCGCCGATATCCGCATGGAAGCGGCCATGTCCGCGATCATGGATTGCGAAGATTCCGTCGCCGCCGTCGATGCCGAAGACAAGGTCGTGGCCTATGCCAACTGGCTGGGTCTGATGCGCGGCGATCTGGTGGAAATGGTGCAGAAAGGCGGCAAAACCATCGAACGCCGTCTGCGCGATGACTATGCCTTTACCGCCCCCGACGGGACAGAGATCCACCTGAAGGGCCGCGCGCTGATGCTGGTGCGCAACGTGGGCCACCTGATGACCAACCCCGCCATCCTCGACCCGCAGGGGCACGAGGTGGGCGAAGGCATCCTGGATGCCTTTGTCACCACGCTCTGCGCGATGCACGATCTGCAAAAGACGGGCGGTCTGCGCAATTCGGCGCAGGGGTCGGTCTATGTGGTCAAGCCAAAGATGCATGGCCCGGACGAGGTCGCCTTTGCCTGCCGCATCTTTGACCGCGTCGAACTGGTGCTGGGCCTGCCCGCGAACACCGTCAAGCTGGGGATCATGGACGAAGAACGCCGCACCTCGGCCAACCTGCGCGAATGTATCCGCGCCGCTAGGACACGGGTCGCCTTCATCAATACAGGCTTCCTTGATCGCACCGGGGACGAGATCCACACCAGCATGGAAGCGGGCCCGATGGTCCGCAAGGGCGACATGAAATCCAGCGCCTGGATCAAGGCGTACGAGGATCGGAACGTCGACATCGGCCTTGCCTGCGGCCTGCAAGGGCGCGCGCAGATCGGCAAGGGCATGTGGGCCGCCCCCGAACGGATGGCGGAAATGCTGGCGGTCAAGATCGGCCACCCGCAGGCGGGTGCCAATTGCGCCTGGGTGCCGTCCCCTACCGCCGCCGTGCTGCATGCCACGCACTACCACCGCGTCGATGTGCTGGCCCGGCAGGTTGAAATTGCCAAAGGCGGCCCCCGCGCCAGCCTTGATGCGCTGCTGACCATCCCGCTTGCCGACGGCACGAACTGGAGCGAAGCCGACATTCAGGCCGAGATCGAGAACAACGCCCAAGGCATCCTTGGCTATGTCGTGCGCTGGGTGGATCAGGGGGTCGGCTGTTCCAAGGTGCCCGACATCCACGATGTCGCGCTGATGGAAGACCGGGCCACCTGCCGCATCTCAAGCCAGGCGCTGGCGAACTGGCTGCATCATGGCGTGGTGACAGAAGATCAGGTGATGGCGGGCATGAGAAAGATGGCCGCCGTGGTGGACCGTCAGAACGCGGGCGATCCGGCCTATGTGCCGATGGCCCCCGGCTTTGACGGCGTGGCCTTTCAGGCCGCCTGCGATCTGGTGTTCAAGGGGCGCGAACAGCCGTCAGGCTATACAGAACCCGTCCTTCACCGCCGCAGGTTGGAATGGAAGGCGCAAAGCCGCATCCGCTCGGTATAGGAACCCCCTTTTGCCATAGTCGGGCCATCCCATTGCGATCCCTGCGGCGTCCTAAATAGGATGCCGTGCGGGCGTCGATAGATTCGGCCCCATTCTTTAAATGGTGATGGAACATGTATTCAAAACGACCTTCCTTGCTTTCTGCAACGGCCCTGTCGTTGATGCTGGCCCTGCCCCTTGGCGGTGCCACGCTGGTGATGACCTCGGCCACCCCGGCCGTGGCCCAGGCCAGCCTGCCCGCGCCCTATGTGTCGCGCGCGCTGAATGCGCTTTCGTTGCCGATCGACGATTCGGTCCGCGATACCTTTGGCCTGTCGATGGATGACACGGGCGTGTTCATTCTGGCCACCGCCCCCGGTGGGCTGGCCGATGCGGCGGGCCTTGTCCCCGGCGACGTGGTCGATTTCGTGCGCGGCGAGGCGATCCTGTCGCCCGCCGATCTGGATGCGGTGGTCTGGAGCTGGATCAACGAAGGCGTCAGCGATTTCGACTTCGATGGCCGCCGCGCCGGACAGGCGATTGCCGCCACGACCGTGATAACCACAGAAATCTGGCTGACCGAAATCACCGTGACCGAGATTTCAAGCTGGTCGTCCTATAGCAGCGAAAGCTTTAGCTACGAGTCGTACTACCAGGAATACTCAGAAGAAATCACCGAAAGCTATAGCGAGACTTTGGTCGAATATTCGGAAGAATCCACCGAAGAAATGACCAGCGAGGAGTCCAGCGAAGACATGACCGACGAGACCATGGAAGGCGAGGCCATGGAAGACGAGGCCATGGAAGACGAGCCAATAGACGAAGAGCCCGTGGAAGAAGAAGCCGTCGATGAGGGCTACGACGACGGTGGCGATGACGGCGGCGACGTCGTCGAGGAGTAAGCTTTTACGGTTGCAAGGTCTGTCGGGGGCGTCATGCGCCCCCGCACCCCTGCCACATCAGGCCCCGATGTCCAGTGCGATCGCATGGATGCGCTGGTTCAGATCGCCCAAGGCCGCCTGCACCGCCCGGTGACGCGCGACCCGTGTCATCGGCCCGAACACATCGGCGCGGATGCGGATGGTGAAATGGCTTTCCCCGGTGCCGTCATCGCCCGAATGGCCCGCGTGGCGGTGGCTGTCGTTGATCACCTCCAGCACCGATGGGGCAAAGGCGGCGGTCAGCCGTGCATGGATTTCGTCGCTCACGGGCATTTTGATCAGTTCCCCCTTCAATCCGCCGCAGGAACCTCTAAACTCTTGCCTCCGAGTCTGAAAGGCCACTTGCAGCATGTCACGTCCCCCCTTCGAGTTTGATATCCGTGTGTCTTCGGACAAGAAACGCCGCAAAACCGGGCGGCGCGGCATGTCGGGCGCATTCGAGACGTCGACCAAAGGGTGCGAATACCCCGGTTGCGCCGAACAGGGCGCCTACCGCGCGCCGAAATCGCCGGACCTGCTGGATGAATATTTCTGGTTCTGCAAGGAACACATCCGGGAATACAACCTGAAATGGAATTTCTTTCAGGGCACGACGGATGATGAATTCCAGAAATTTCTGGAAAAGGACCGCGTCTGGGGCCGCGAGACCCACCCCTTTGGCAAAAAGGCGGACGAGGGGCGCGCCTGGCAGCGCCTTGGCGTCGATGACCCGATGGAGATCCTGGGCGAAAAGGCCACCCAGAACCCCGGCAAGCCATCGTCGAACGCCACGCGCAAACTGCCCGCGACCGAGCGCAAGGCGATCGAGATTCTGGACGCCCGCGATACCTGGACCAAGACGGAAATCCGCAAGCAATACAAAGGTCTGGTCAAGGATCTTCACCCTGACATGAACGGCGGCGACCGCAGCGACGAGGACCGCCTGCAAGAGGTGGTCTGGGCCTGGGATCAGATCAAGGACAGCCGCTATTTTCGCGACTGATCATGGCTTTTGCAGCGGAAGCGGGGGGAACCATTCGGCGAACTGGTCGTCCGCCGCCCGGTGTTGCAGGGGCACGACCCAAGGATCGGGCGCAAACAGGTTGTAGGACACCGCCGTCAGATCGACCGTATGATCTATGAACGGCTGCATGGGGCGGCTGTTCAGTGACATGGTAACATGGGCGTAAACCTTTGGATCGGCATGGCCCTTCGCCATCCAGATCGTTTCGATCTTGCGCGCGAAATCGTGGATCATGTCGGACCGGGTCAGCATGGTTTCGGCCTGCCGGTGTGTCAGATGCTCCTCTGGGTCAACGATCCAGCTTTGCGTGCCATCGGCGGACACCACCTCGAACCAGCCCTCGGCCTTGCGGTCATAGATGCGCATCCGCCAGGAAAAGCGATGCCCGTCGCCGGTCCAGCCGACAAGGTTCGGGAACAGGATCTGCCGCTGTGGCAGCACGACCTGCACCGCGAACCAGACCGCCAGAACCGCCATCAGCGCCGCGGGAATGGGCGATGAGCGGACGGGCAGCGGTGCAGGCATCCGCGGCAGCGTCTCGAACAGGCCCAAGGCACGGCGCAGCAGGCGTTGCGGCCAGTCGGGGGCGAAAAAGATCGTGCTGACGGCAATGGTCAACCACGGGAAGATCCCGATGTTGAAGAAGATCGAGTTCGAGATGTGGAACGCGCAATAGACCGCGAAAATCCATGGCCGCGTGCGATGCCACAGGAGCAGCGGTGCCCCCAGGATATGCAGCGCAATCGTCCCCCAGGCGGCGGCCAGCACCACCGGCTCATACTGAAAGATCGGCGCGATCCAGACCTGCCCCACCGCATCGCGCGTCCATTCGCGCAACGGCTCTCCGCGCAGCCAGTCGTCGGTGATCTTCACGATCCCCGCATAGATCAGGATGATCTCGGTTTGCAGCCGGACCGCCGCCACGGGCCAGCGCGAAATCACCGGTTGCGCCAGACGCGGGCGCAGCCAGGCATCCACCGACCAGGCCCGCCCCGCAGGCGACAGCGCCAGCAGAACCGCATAAAGCAGCACCATGTAGTTGTGGTTCAGGTACTGCGCCCGGTCCAACAGGAAGAAATACCCGAAGGTCAGGATGAAGGTGACAATCGCCGCGCGAAAGAACAGCCCCACCATCACCAGTGCCGCCGACACGCCCACCAGTCCCCACAGCCAATAGATGTAAGGCGCCGCCACCGGTTGGATGAAATCCCAGCCGAAGTAGGGAAATGTCATCTCGACATCGACGTAATAGCGCCGGATGCGGTCTGCCTGAATGTAGCGGATGCAATCCCACGTCAGGATCGCGCCGAACAGGATGCGCAAGGCGGCCAGCGACTGGGCGCTGACAGGGTCGCCAAGGGTCTGGCGCAAACGGGCAAGGGACATCGAACCGCTCCGGAGGTTGGGGTCGTCTGATCATTCACATATCCGACCGGGGCGGCCATAAACCGGGGGTATAAGGTCCGCCAACTAAACCCGGTGGGTATGACATGTCCGATGGATTGGCCTAGATTGGGCGGATGAAGGACACAGGCCCCCCTGACCAGATCACCATCGTCTACGACGGCGATTGCCCCTTTTGCGGGGCCTATGTCCGCATGAGCAGGCTGCGCGCCAGCGCGGGCACGGTCCGCTTGGTGGATGCGCGGGGGGATGATCCGGCGGTGGGCCGTGCCCGTGCGGCGGGACTTGATCTGAACCGGGGGATGGTGGTCGAACTGGATGGCCGCCTCTATCATGGTGACGGGGCGATGGTCTTGCTGTCGGCGCTGTCCACCCCACGCGGGCTGTTCAACCGCCTGATGCGCGCGGCGTTCCGGTCGCCGCGCCGGGCGGCGGTGTTGTATCCGGTCTTGGTGGCAGGGCGAAACCTGACGCTGCGCCTGTTGGGGCGGCACCCGATCCGTTAGCGGTTCTGCCGGATCGCCAGCAGTTGCGTCACGACCCATGCGGCACCCAGTGACCCCAGTGCAAAGGGCGTCTGCACCACCTGGGCCAGCAGGATCAGCGCAGGCGCACCCCCTGCCCCCATCACGCCCGCCACCCCAGACACCGTCAGCGCCGCCAGCAGCAGCACCAACAGCGTCAAACCGGCAGCAGTGACCCATCCGCGCAGGGTGTTCCGGCCAAAGCGCGATGCGGCCAGAAAGCCCGCCACGATGCCGGGCACCAGCGCCGCGCCGAAGGCAGGCGTGAACAGCACCGACGCCTCGGTATCCGCGCCCAGTTCGGCCCGGCCCAGACTGGCGGCGACCATGACCCCCAGCAGCAGGCCACGGGTCACACGGGATTTCAGCGGGGTGTCTGTCATGTCAGGTTCCGGGGCGGGATCAGTGTGGCCCCGCCCTTTTACCCGTCAGGCAGCCCGAAACGCCAGTGCGGCACCATTCAGGCAATGGCGTTTGCCCGTTGGTTCGGGGCCGTCATCAAAGATATGGCCAAAATGCCCGCCACAGCGGCGGCAATGCACCTCTGTCCGGGTGGAAAACAGGGTGTTGTCCTCTTTCGTGCCAATCGCCCCCGGCAGGGATTGCCAGAACGACGGCCAGCCTGTGCCGCTGTCGAATTTATGCTCTGACGAATAGACCGCCAGATCGCAGCCCGCGCAATGGTAGGTGCCCGCGTCATAGACCTTGTCCAGGGGGCTGGACCCGGCACGTTCCGTCCCCTCTTGGCGCAGGACATCGTATTGCAGATCGGACAGTTTCGCGCGCCATTCGGCATCGGTCAGCGTCACCTCGAAAGTTTCGGCATGGGCAGGGCGAACGAACGGCAACAGGCCAAGGGCGGCGGCGGTGCTGGTCAGGAAATGGCGGCGGCGCATGGGGTGATCCTTTGTGCTTTGCATCTTCATGCCAGCAGATACGCAAGCCGTCGCATCAAGTTTCGGTGCTTCACGCGCGGGTGAAGTGTCCGCTCCCCTTGCAGGCCCCGGCGATATGTTCCAGACATGGGGCCGATGGCTGCCCTTGGGCGTGCAATGAACATATGGCGGACGGAATGTTGGACACTGTGCTGAAACCCACCGAAGAAATCTCTGTTCGGGACGTCTTTGGGATCGACACTGACATGAAGGTCAAGGGGTTCGCAGACCGCACCGACCGCGTGCCCGAAATCGACCCGACCTATAAATTCGACCCGGATACCACCTTGGCGATTCTGGCGGGCTTTGCCTACAACCGCCGGGTGATGATCCAAGGCTATCACGGCACGGGCAAATCGACGCATATCGAACAGGTTGCGGCGCGGCTGAACTGGCCGTGCGTGCGGGTCAACCTCGACAGCCACATCAGCCGGATCGACCTGATTGGCAAGGACGCGATCAAGCTGCGCGATGGCAAGCAGGTCACCGAATTCCACGAAGGCATCCTGCCGTGGGCGCTGCGAAACCCGGTGGCCATCGTGTTCGACGAATATGATGCTGGCCGGGCGGACGTGATGTTCGTCATCCAGCGCGTGCTGGAACATGACGGCAAGCTGACCCTGCTGGACCAGAACGAAATCATCACCCCCCACCCCTGTTTCCGGCTGTTCGCCACGTCGAACACCGTGGGTCTGGGCGACACGACCGGCCTTTATCACGGCACCCAGCAGATCAACCAGGCCCAGATGGACCGCTGGTCGCTGGTGGCCACGCTGAACTATCTGTCCCACGACGCCGAGGCGGCGATCGTTCTGGCCAAGAACCCTCATTACAATACCGAAAAAGGCCGCAAGCAGATCAGCCAGATGGTCACCGTCGCCGACCTGACCCGCACCGCCTTTGTGAACGGCGATCTGTCCACGGTGATGAGCCCGCGAACCGTCATCACCTGGGCCGAAAACGCCCGCATCTTCCAGAACCTTGGCTATGCCTTCCGCCTGACCTTCCTGAACAAGTGCGACGAGCTGGAACGCCAGACCGTGGCCGAATTCTACCAGCGCTGCTTTGGCGAGGAACTGCCCGAAAGTGCGGCCAGCATGGCGATGAAATAACCCCCCACCCCGGCCCTTCCCCACAAGGGGGGAGGGAAGCGCGGGTTGACAGCGGGTTACAACCTACGACCGGGGTGCCTCCTCCCCCCTCGTGGGGGAGAATGGGAGGGGGGCCGCTTATCAAGGGCGCAACGGGGCACAGCATGACCAAACCCACCGACAACCCCGCCGATCCGTTCAAGAAAGCGCTGGCCGAGGCGACCAAGACCATGGCTGACGACCCGGACATGACGGTCAGCTATTCCGTCGATCCGCCGGGAATGAACAGGGAAGGCGTGCGCCTGCCACAGGTCAGCCGCCGCATGACCCGCGACGAGGTGATGCTGGCGCGCGGCACTGCCGACGCCTTTGCCCTGCGCCGCAAATACCACAACGAAGCTGTCTCCAACCGCTACGCCCCCACCGGGCAGCTTGCCCGCGACATCTATGATGCCATGGAAACCGCCCGGTGCGAGGCTGTGGGTGCCCGCGCCATGCCCGGCACCGCCACCAACATCGACGCGAAAATCGCGTATGAGGCGGACCGGAAAGGCTATTCCGAGATCACGCAGGCGTCCGACGCGCCGCTGCCGGTGGCGGCGGGCTATCTGGTGCGCCACCTTGCCACCGGGCGCGATCTGCCCAAAGGGGCGGCGAACGTGATGGAGTTGTGGCGCGGGTTCATCGAGGAACAGGCCAGCGGCACCCTTGACGGGGTAGACGACGTGCTAGCCGATCAGGCGGCCTTTGCGCGGCTGGCGCGCCAGGTCATCGCCGATCTGGGCTATGGCGACCAGTTGGGCGACGACCCCGACGCGGACGAGCCGCAGGACGACGCGGGGGACGAGGCGCAGGAAGATCAGGACAGTCCCGACAGCGCCGGGGATGAAGAGCAGGAGTCCGAAGACAGCGACGCCGCCCCGGAACAAAGTCAGGAAGACCAGCAGGACCAAAGTCAGGCGCAGGTCACCATGGATGACAGCGCCGACATGGAACAGGGCGACGAGGCCGAATTGCCCGAGGGCGAGGCCCCGCTGGAACCGCCACCCCCCGCGCCCTATTCGGACGCGGACCCGAACTATACCGTCTACACCACGGATTTCGATGAAGAAATCAAGGCCGAGGATCTGGCCGAACCCGCCGAACTGGAACGCCTGCGCGCCTATCTGGACCAGCAGTTGGAGCCGCTGAAAGGGGCCGTCAGCCGCCTTGCGAACAAGCTGCAACGCCGGCTTCAGGCGCAGCAGAACCGCAGTTGGGAGTTTGATCTGGAAGAGGGCACGCTGGACGCGGGCCGCCTTGCCCGCGTGGTGGCGAACCCGACAACGCCCCTGTCGTTCAAGCGGGAAAAAGACACCGAGTTTCGCGACACCTGCGTGACGCTGCTGCTGGACAACTCCGGCTCCATGCGGGGGCGGCCCATTTCCATTGCGGCGATCTGCGCCGATGTTCTGGCCCGCACTTTGGAGAGGTGTTCGGTCAAGGTCGAGATCCTTGGCTTCACCACCCGCGCGTGGAAAGGCGGGCAAAGCCGCGAACGCTGGCTGGCCCAAGGGCGCCCGCAACAGCCCGGACGTCTGAACGATCTGCGCCATATCATCTACAAGGGGGCCGATGCGCCCTGGCGGCGGGCGCGGCCCAACCTTGGCCTGATGATGAAGGAAGGCTTGCTGAAGGAAAACATCGACGGCGAGGCGCTGGAATGGGCGCACCGCCGCATGATGGCCCGGCCCGAGGCGCGCAAGATCCTGATGGTGATCAGTGACGGCGCACCCGTCGATGACAGCACCTTGTCGGTCAACGCCGCGAATTTCCTGGAAAAACACCTGCGCGACGTGATCGCCATGGTCGAACGAAAGCGCGCGGTCGAACTCATCGCCATCGGCATCGGCCATGATGTGACGCGCTATTATCAGCGCGCGGTGACGATCACCGATGTCGAACAACTGGCGGGGGCGATGACCGAACAACTGGCCGGGTTGTTCGAAAGCGACCCCAAAAAGCGTGGGCGCGGGATGCGGCGGGCGTCCTAGGGGCAATCGCCAAGCGCCCCCACGATATTCAGAACAGATGAAGGGGTCAGGCTGTGTTCCAATCCTTTGAGCAGACTTCCGATCCATCGCAAGGCCCGGCACGGCTGGCGGCGTTGCGCGCGGCGCTGGCGGCGGACGGGCTGTCGGGGTTCATTGTGCCGCGATCGGATGCGCATCAAGGGGAATACGTCGCCCCGAGGGACGAACGGCTTAGCTGGCTGACAGGGTTCACCGGATCGGCGGGGTTTGCCATCGTGCTGCCGGATGTGGCGGGCGTGTTCATCGACGGGCGCTACCGCGTGCAGGTCAAGCATCAGGTGGACCTTGCGGCCTTTACCCCCGTGCCCTGGCCCGAGGTGCGCCCCGGCGACTGGCTGCGCGACCATCTGGCTGTGGGCGTGGTCGGGTTTGACCCGTGGTTGCACACGGCGGACGAGGTTGAAAAACTTGAGACGGCACTTGAAGGTAGCGGCGTAACCCTGCGCCCTGTAAAGAACTTCATTGATACGATCTGGTCCGATCAACCCGCCGCGCCGATGGGCCGGGCCTTTGTTCACCCGGACGCTTTGGCCGGTGACAGCAGTGCCGACAAACGCGCGCGTCTGGCCAATGTCATGCGCCGTGCGGGGCAGCGGGCGGCGGTGATCACCCTGCCCGACAGCCTGTGCTGGCTGCTGAACGTGCGGGGGGCTGATGTGCCGCGCAACCCGGTGCTGCACGGCTTTGCCCTGCTGCACGACGACGCGCGGGTGACGCTGTTCGTCGATGCGGCCAAGCTGGACGATGCGGTGCGCGCGCATCTGGGGCCGCAGGTCACGATCTGCCCGGTCGACCGTTTCGTGCCTGCCTTGCGTCTGGCGACGGGACCGGTGCGCGTGGACAAGACAACCGCCCCCTTGGCCGTGTCGCAGGCATTGTCCGCTGCGGGCGTCGCAGTCGCCTGGGGCGATGATCCCTGCCGCCTGCCCAAGGCGAAGAAAACGGCGGCCGAGATCGCAGGCATGCGCACTGCGCACCTGCGCGACGGGGCGGCGATGGTCGAATTCCTGGCCTGGCTGGATGCGCAAACCCCCAAGGGCGGGCTGACAGAGATTGACGTGGTGCGCGCGCTGGAAGGATACCGCCGCGCGACCAACGCGCTGCACGACATCAGCTTTGACACCATCTGCGGGGCCGGGCCGAACGGGGCGATCATGCATTACCGCGTGACCGAACAGACGAACCGCCCCATCGGCAAGGACGAATTGCTGCTGGTCGATTCGGGCGCGCAATACCCTGATGGCACCACCGACATCACCCGCACCGTGGCGGTGGGCGATCCGGGAGACGAGGCGCGCGCCTGTTACACCCGCGTGTTGCAAGGGATGATTGCGATTTCGCGCGTCCGCTGGCCAAAGGGGCTGGCGGGGCGCGATCTGGACGGCTTCGCGCGCTATCCGTTGTGGCTGGCGGGGATGGATTTCGACCACGGCACCGGCCACGGCGTCGGGGCATTCCTGTCGGTGCATGAAGGGCCGCAGCGGCTGAGCCGGATTTCCGACGTCCCGCTAGAGGTGGGAATGATCCTGTCGAACGAGCCGGGCTATTACCGCGAAGGGGCCTTTGGCATCCGGTTGGAAAACCTGATCGTGGTGCAGGACGCCCCCGCCCTGCCCGGGGGCGATGACCGGGCGCAATTGTCGTTCGAGACGCTGACCTTTGTGCCCCTGGACCGCCGTCTGGTGCGGGCCGACATGCTGTCAGGGGGTGAACGGCAGTGGCTGAACGTCTATCACGCGCAGGTTCTGGCCCTGATCGGCCCGCGCTGTTCAGCCCCGGCGTTGGAGTGGCTGACCCTCGCCTGCGCGCCGATCTAGGCTTGCCCCCCGCGCGCCCGCCTGTCACCTTGTCGCCTTTGGCAAGGGGGGACGCAATGGCAGAGCACATCACAATCCGTCCGGCGCGGGGCACCTATGTGATCCGCGCCGGTGGGGCGATCATCGGAGAGACGACGCGCGCGCTGGAGCTGACCGAGGGCAGCTATTCCCCCGTCATCTATGTGCCGCGCGAAGATGTGGCGATGGCGTTGCTGGATGCCAGCCCCAAAAGCAGCACTTGCCCGTGGAAGGGCGAGGCGACCTATTATTCGGTCGTCACCCCTGCGGCCACCCTGCCCAATTCAGTCTGGTCCTATGAGACACCCGTCACAGGGATGGAAGCGATTGCCGGGCATCTGGCTTTCTTCACCGACCGCATCACGGTAGAGCCGCGCTGACGTCAGGCCGCCGCTTCGGCGGCGACCTTTGCGATCCGGTCCACCATCGCGCGCAACCCGTTGGATCGTTGCGACGACAGGTGATCTGTCAGCCCCAGACGCGCGAGTTCGGCGGGTGCGTCCACAGCGGCAACCTCGGCCACCGTCAGCCCGGCATAAAGCGCGTGCAATATGGCAATCAGCCCCTTGACGATCATTGCGTCGCTGTCGCCCTGAAAATCGAACCGTGCGCCCGGTCCCTGCCCTGTCAACACCGGCTGTATCCAGACCTGACTGGCGCAGCCCAGCACCTTGGTGGCGGGCACCTTGAACGCATCGTCCATCGGCGCGAATGCCTTGCCCAGTTCGATGACATGGCGATAGCGGTCTTCCCAATCGTCCAGAAAGTCGAACGTCTCGGCAATGTCTTCGAACGCTGGGGTGGCCATGGGATGCTCCGTCTGGTGACAATCAGGTAAGCGCGTCGGGCCAAAAGGTCCAGCCCGCGCGGGGGTGCTTTTCAAACTGCTGCGCATCGGCTACCCAAGGGACATGGAACGAGGGACCGGAATGAGACGCATGGTTTTGGCCGCCTTTGGCGCGGCGCTTTTGGTGTCAGGCTGCGGCGCAGTGCGCGAGTCGCGGTTGAACCCGTTCAACTGGTTCGGCCAGTCCCAACCGCGCGAGGCGTTCGTTCTGGGCGCGGACCCGGTGGATGACCGGTTGCTGGCCGAACAGGTGACCGAGTTGAAGATCGAATCCTATCCGGGCGGGGCCATCGTGCGCGCCACGGGTCTGATGCCGACCCAAGGCTGGTGGGATGCCGAACTGGTCGCGCGGCCCTTGGATGAAAACGGCGTGCTGGTGTTTGATTTCCGCGTCTTCCCGCCGTTGACAAAGACGGACGTGAACACAGCCCAATCACGCGAAGTGACCGTGGCCATCGCCCTGTCGGACATCAAGCTGGAGCCGGTGCGCGAAATCGTGGTGCAGGGTCAGACCAACGCGCGATCGTCGCGGCGCTGACGCCGCGCCAAAGCGGGTCTGCGGTGCGGCAGACCCTGCTAAAGCTGAACGACGCGCACCTCGTTGCCCTTGGCCGACAGCGCAATCTCGCCCCGGCACAGGCGCAGCGCGTCCTGACCGAACGCCTCCATCCGCCAGCCGGTCAGAGCCTCGACGTCACGTTCGCCTGCGGCAATCGCATCCAGATCGGAGGCCGACGCGATCAGGCGCGCGGCCACCCCCAGCGATTCCGACTTGGCCTTGAGCAGCACGCGCAGCAGATCGGCCAGCGCCGGATTTACCTGCAACTGTTCGCGCGACAGATCGGGTTTTGGCATGTCTTCGGGGCGCATTTCCAATCCGGCCTTGATGGCGGCAAGGATGCCTTCGGCAATCTCTGGCTTGCGGCCTTCGCGCAAAAGCAGGCGCGAGCGACCAAGTTCTTCGATACTGGTCGGGCGGGTCGAGGCAAGCTCCAGCAGGGCGTCGTCCTTCATCACCCGTGACCGGGGCACGTTCAGGCGTTGGGCATATTCCTCGCGGAAGCGCGACAACTCCTTGACCACCGCCAGAAAACGGCCCGACGTCGTGCGCGTCTTGACCCGCATCCAGGCATCTTCGGGGGTAACGGTATAGGTCGCCGGATCGGTCAGGATCGACAGCTCCTCCTCAACCCATTTCTTGCGGCCGTTCTTTTCAAGCTGCGCCTCAAGCCATTCATAGATCACCCGCAGATGGGTGACATCGGCCAGCGCATATTCGGCCTGCGCGGTGGACAGCGGGCGGCGCGACCAATCGGTGAAGCGCGAGGTTTTATCAAGGTTTTCGCGGGCGATCTTTTTCACCAGCGTCTCGTATCCGACCTGTTCGCCAAAGCCGCAGACCATCGCGGCCACCTGCGTGTCGAACAAGGGATCGGGAAACACGTTGCCTTCGACAAAGAAGATCTCAAGATCCTGCCGGGCCGCGTGAAAGACCTTTACCGTCGCCTTGTGGCGGAACAGATCGTACAGCGGCTCCATCGACATGGCATCGCCCAGGATCGGGTCGATCAGCACCGCATCGCCGGTCTTGCCGGGCAGCGCCATCTGGATCAGGCACAGCTTTGACCAATAGGTGCGTTCGCGCAGGAATTCCGTGTCGATGGTGACGTAGGGTTCAGCTTTCGCGGCGGTGCAGAAGGCGGCGAGGTCTTCGGTCGTTGTGATGGTGCGCATGTGGCCTTTTGCTTTCCGGGCAGGGCACGGGTTCATCCCGCCCAACCGCTATAGGCGGGGTTGCCGGGAATTGGAAGGGCTGCGCGTCTGGCTGTGACGGGAAGGGTCTTTCACCCCTGCCGGACCCACCCAAGGATATTTTTGCCAAGCTGACAGGGTCAGAGGAAGACGGGCGTCCGGTCCCCGGCGGCATAGCGGCGCAGCACGGCGGGATAGAGGATATGTTCCTGCACCAGAACGCGGGCGGCAAGGCTGTCTGCGGTGTCGCCGGGCAGGATCGGCACGCGGGCCTGACCCAAGGTCGGGCCGTCGTCCAACAGGGCGGTGACTTCGTGCACGGTGCAGCCCGCCTCGGTATCCTGCGCGTCCAGCGCACGTTGGTGGGTGTGCAGGCCCGGGTATTTGGGCAGCAAGGACGGGTGGATGTTCAGCATCTGGCCCCGGAAGCGGTTGACGAAATCAGGCGTCAAGACGCGCATGAAACCGGCAAGGCACAGGATATCAGGATTGGCTGCAAGGATCGGGGCCAGCAGCGCCGCCTCGAACGCCGCGCGGTCGCCCTTGAACGCGCGGTGATCCACTGCCGCCGTGGGAATGCCAAGGGCGGTGGCCTTTGCCAATCCACTTGCGTCGGGATCGTTGGACGCCACCAGCACGGCGCGGGCGGGGTGATCGCCCGTCATGTCGCGCACCAAGGCCATCATGTTGGAGCCACCCCCGGAAATCAGGATGGCCACACGTTTCACAGCAGGCGGCCCGTGTAGATGACGCCCTGCCCCTCGATAACCTCGCCCATCGGAACGACGGTTTCGCCCAGACCCGTCAGCAATTCGGTCAATGCGGCGGCGCGGTCGGGGGCCACGACCAGCATCATGCCGATGCCGCAGTTGAAGGATTTCAGCATCTCGGCCTCGGCGATGTTCGCGGTCTTTGCCAGCCAGCGGAACACCGGCGGCAGGGTCCATGCGCCAAGGTCAATGCGGACGGCCAGACCGTCGGGCAGAACGCGCGGCGGGTTTTCGGTAAGGCCCCCGCCGGTGATATGGGCCAGCGCATGCACACCCCCTGCCCGGATCGCCGCCAGCGCCTGTTTGACATACAGCCGCGTCGGCGTCAGCAGCGATGCACCCAATGTGCCATCCCCAAAGGGCGACGCTGCATCCCAACCCAGACCGGACAGGTCCACCACCTTGCGCACAAAGCTGTAGCCGTTGGAATGCACCCCGTCCGACGCCAGTCCCAGCATCACATCGCCAACAGCCACGCCTGCGGGCAGATCGGTCCCGCGCTCCATCGCGCCGACGGCAAACCCCGCCAGATCGAAATCGCCCTTGTGATACATGCCGGGCATTTCCGCCGTCTCGCCGCCGATCAGGGCACAGCCTGACTGTTCGCACCCAAGGGCGATGCCGTTGATGATGCGGGCCGCCTGATCCACCTCCAGCTTGCCGGTGGCGAAATAGTCCAGAAACAGCAAGGGTTCGGCCCCCTGACACACCAGATCGTTGACGCACATCGCAACGAGATCGATGCCGATGGTGTCGACATTGCCGGTGTCGATGGCGATGCGCAGCTTGGTTCCCACCCCGTCGGTCGCGGCGACAAGGATCGGGTCGGTGTAGCCCGCGGCCTTCAGATCGAACAGCGCGCCGAACCCGCCAAGGCCCGACATCGAGCCCGACCGCGCGGTGCGTTTGGCCGCCGGTTTGATGCGTTCGACCAATTCGTTCCCGGCGTCGATGTCCACGCCCGCCTGGGCATAGGTTAGGCCGTTCGTCATGGGGGTATCCTCGCCTGCGGTGCGCTGTGCGTGCGCATAGACGATCCGCCCGTGCTTCGCAACGAGGGGCGCGGAAAAAGCGCAACCGCTTGACGCCCTGCTTTGCCATGCTTAGGCAGGGCGTGCCGGGTCCGTAGCTCAATGGTCAGAGCAGGGCGCTCATAACGCCTTGGTTGGGGGTTCAAGTCCCTCCGGACCTACCATTGCCTTTGATTGGTCACTGGCAGCGGATGTGAGAACGGTCAACAGGCACTGGCCGTATGAATAGCCGCTGCGGTCATTTACTGACAAAGTCAAATCCCAAACAGCGTTGAGCGACGGCTTTCGCGAGCTGCTGTATCGCCACAGAATCGCGCCAGACCGGTAGCTTGGGGCAGTGGTCTACAAGGTTAGAGCAAACCTTGCAGCAGCCCCTGTGACGGGGTGCCGGTCACAGGCAGGCCCTGGCTCGCCTGATAGGCGCGGATGGCGAATTCAGTGTTGCGTCCCAGCACGCCATCGGCACCTTGCGTATCGAACCCCAGCACCGTCAGCCGTTGCTGCAAGGTGATCCGGTCCGCCTTGGTCAGCCCGTTTGCGTCGGGCGGAAAACTGGCACGCAGCGGCCCGGCCCCGCCAATCCTGTCCGCAAGATGCCCCACGCCGATCGCATAAGCATCCGAGTTATTGTAGCGCTTTATGGCGCGGAAATTGTTGGTGGTGTCAAAGCGCGGCCCGCCCGGCTGCGGCTGGATCACCGTGCCGGACGCAGTGCCACTGCCCACCTCACCGCCCCAACGCAGCCCCGGTGTCCAGCCATTGCGCTGCAAATAGGCGGCTGTCGATGCCAGCGCGTCGGACGGATCGTCAGACCAGACATCCCTGCGTCCATCGCCGGTGAAATCCACCGCAAATTGCAGATACGACGTAGGGATGAACTGCGTGTGTCCCATAGCACCGGCCCAACTGCCAGTCAGGCGCGCGGCCGGAATGTCACCGTTTTGCAGGATCTTCAGCGCCGCGATCAATTGCTGTTCAAAAAAGGCTCCGCGTCGCCCGTCAAAGGCCAACGTCGAGGTGGCCGAGATCACCGGCACCTCTCCCCGCCGCTCACCATAAAAGCTTTCCAGCCCCCAGATCGCCGCGATGATTTCGGCATCGACGCCGTAACGATCCTGAAGCGCGGAAAGTGTCCCGCGATGCCGAGCAAAGGCCGCGCGCCCTTTTTGCACCCGCTCATCGGACGCGGCGATGGACAGATAGTCTTCTAGCGTGCGGCTGAATTCGGTCTGGTTGCGATCGCGCGTGACAACGCCGGGCAGATAGCCCGCGCCCTGAAACGCCATGGTGAACGTCGATGGCGAAATGCCCTGCGCCGCGGCACGCCCGCGAAACGACGCCACCCAGGCGTCATAGGCGCTGTTCGGAACGGGCCGCAGATCGTCGGACAAACCAACGGCGGTTTGGGATCTGCTGCCCGGAACACCGGGCGAACAGGCAGCCAAGCCCAGGCCCGCAAGCCCCAGCCCGAACAGGCGTCGGTTGATCTGCATCATTCTGCTCACCTCTTGGCGCGTTTTCGTCATAGTGCAGCCAAGCCACCCCTCATTCAATGGCGCAAGCCAAGGTTGCGTGATCCGGACATGACGCAGTCGTTTTCGTTCAGGTGTTTGTTCCCACAAAAAGACGCTCTGCATGACCGGACCACCGATTTACACAAGAGGTGCCGCCCCATTGCAGAGGCGGCACTTTCGTCAGGCGACAGGAACGTCGCCCGCGCTGGTGCTACCTTTCAGCAGCGCGAGCGCGGCAAAGGCGGCCAGCGCGGCAACCACTGCGGCACCAAGAAAGGCGCTCTGGTAACCTGACAGCATGGCACCCGCCGCATCTGCGCCCGTCCCGGCCTGACCAGCTGCCAAGGATACCATCACCGCCAATCCGAGTGCAGAGCCGACCTGATACGTCGTGTTGATCAGACCGGAGGCAAGGCCGGTGTCTTCAGGTGCCGCACCGCCCATCCCTGTCATCGTCACGGGAATATAGGCCAAAGACATGCCGAACGCCGCGAGCAAGGATGCAGGCAGGACCGACGCGGCGTAGGTGCCATTCGCGGGCAGACCGGCAAAGACGCCCAGTGCCACCGCAAGAGCCAGCAACCCGGTGATCATAACCGGCTTGACGCCAAAGCGCCCGATCAGCGGCCCGGTCACCTTGACCATCATACCCATGATCACCAGAGTCATCGGCAACAGCGCCAGTCCCGACCCAAAGGCAGACAGGTTCAGCACGGTTTGCAGATAAAGGTTCAGAAAGAACCACAGCGGGATCCAGGCCGCACCCAGCAGCGCCATGATCAGATTACCCACGGCCAACCCCGTCGCGCGGAACAGGCGGAGTGGAAGAAGCGGCGCTTTCGATTTGGCTTGAAGGATCAGGAACAGAACCAGCATGACCGCAGCCAGCACCAGCAGGCCAGCGGTTTGCGGCACCAGCCAGCCGACGTGCTCTCCCGTCACGATGGCGTAGACGGCGGCACTGACCGCGCCGGTGACCAACGCCGAGTCAATCAGGCCGATCTTTCCACGGGTCACCGCACTTTTGCGCAATACGGCGGGTCCGGCGATCAGGACGGCGATGCCAAGGGGGATGTTGACCAGAAACGTCCAGTTCCAGCTCATCCATTCGGTGATGACACCACCAAGGAACACGCCCGCCGTTCCGCCCGCAGCCGCGGCGGCGCCCCAAAACCCGAACGCCTTGCCAAGCTCGGCCGGCTGCCCGCCGAACAGCCGCATCAGAATGGTCAAAGCGGCAGGCGCGATCAGGGCCGCGCCCACGCCTTGCAGTCCACGGCCCAGCAGCAGCACGGTCTGGTCCGTCGCCACCCCGGCCAGCAACGAGGCTGCGGTCAGTAGGGCAAAGCCCAAAAGGAAAATGCGCCGCGCACCGAACACATCGGCCAGCTTGCCGCCAAGCAACAACAGACCGCCAAAGGCGATCACATAGGCGTTGAATATCCAGCTCAGTCCTTCGTCGGTAAAACCAAGCTCGGTCTGGATGGCGGGCAAGGCCACGCCGATGATCGAGGTGTCGAGGATCACGATGAACTGCGCAGCGCACAACAGCGCCAGCGCCTTCCACCGCTTTGGATCGGGTGTGAATGACATGGTGTCAGTCCTTTCGAACAGGGTTGGGCCGCAGCGATTCGTGCGGATATCCCTGTCGTCCGGCCTCCAACGCTGTCAGGGTCAAGCGCCGGATTTCGGGCCGGGGCGAACCCCGGCCCAAGGGTCATGCGGGAACGTAGCCCGCTTTCTGCACTGCTGCCGTCACCGCTTCGACACTGGCGGTCGTCGTAACGCGCACCCGACGGACGCCGACATCGATGTCGACCTCGGCCGCAGGGTCCAGTGACTTTATTGCAGCGATTACGCCCCGCGCGCAGCCCCCGCAGGTCATGCCGGGAAGTGTCAGGTCAATCATGTCGTTCCTTTCATCCATGGCGACATTGCCGTCCCTGTGAGCTGGGGTTTTCCAGCGTGGGAAGGTCAAGATCAGGGGCGGAAAATTCCCAGCTTGACCCTGACATCGTTGGAAGCCGGACAACGCGATTCGACGATCACTACAGCAAAGGAATCGCATCATGAGAGACTTTTCGGCAGACCCGCCGACTGAAAGCATCACCATCACCGGCATGACCTGTGCGTCCTGCGTAGGCCGTGTCGAACGCGCCATCGCGGCCGTTCCAGGAGTTGCCGCAGCTTCGGTGAACCTCGCGACGGAACAGGCCAACGTTCGCTACGACGGCCCGTCAGTCCGCGTCGGGGTGGTCGCGGCCATCCGCGCCGCTGGGTACGACGTTGAAACGGAACTGCTCGAGATCGGCATCGACGGTATGACCTGCGCGTCCTGCGTGGGACGCGTGGAACGCGCGATCGCGGCTGTGCCGGGTGTCATCTCTGCCTCGGTTAATCTTGCGACCGAACGCGCGACCATCCATGCTTATGACACGGGCCCCACCCTGCAAGGTGCGGTCGAAGCCGCCATCCGGTCGGCTGGCTATGAACCCCGCAGCGCGCATGTGGCGACTGCGGATCGCGGCGCACTGAAAGACGCGGAATTGCGGGGGTTGCAGCGTGATCTGCTGATCGCGGGTGCGCTGACACTGCCGATCTTTGTGTTGGAGATGGGCAGTCACCTGATCCCCGCGTTGCACCACTGGCTGCTGATGACGCTGGGGCAGATGCCGCTATACCTGACTTATTTCGTGCTGGCCTCACTGGTCCAATTCGGCCCCGGCCTGCGGTTTTACAAGAAAGGCGTGCCATCCCTTCTGCGTCTTGCGCCGGACATGAACGCGCTGGTTGTGTTGGGATCAACGGCCGCCTGGACCTATTCCGTGGTGGCGACTTTTGCGCCTGCGATCCTGCCCGCAAGCACACGGAACGTGTATTTCGAGGCATCCGCCGTCATCATCACCCTGATCCTGCTGGGCAGGGTTCTTGAGGCAAAGGCCAAGGGCCGCACCTCGCAGGCGATCAGGCGCCTGATGGGCCTGCAGGTAAAATCCGCGCTCGTGGAACGGAACGGTGCCTTTGTCGAGGTTTCGTTGCCGGACATTCACCCCGGCGACATCCTTCAGGTTCGCCCCGGGAACCGCGTTGCGGTAGATGGCACCGTCCTGTCCGGCACCTCGTTCGTCGATGAGGCGATGATTTCGGGCGAACCGATCCCGGTGGAAAAGATCCCCGGTTCGTTCGTGACCGGCGGCACGATCAACACCACCGGCAGTTTCACGTTTCGGGCCGAAAAGGTGGGGGCCGACACGCTGCTGTCCCAGATCATCCGTATGGTGGAAAGCGCGCAAGGCGCGAAGCTGCCCATTCAGGCGCTGGTAGACAAGGTGACGGCATGGTTCGTGCCGGCGGTAATGCTGGCTGCGGCAGCAACATTTGCCGTGTGGTTCTTCTTTGGCCCGGACCCGGCGCTGACTTTTGCCATCGTCAATGCCGTGGCCGTCCTGATCATCGCCTGCCCTTGTGCAATGGGTCTTGCCACCCCGACCTCGATCATGGTGGGCACCGGTCGTGCTGCGGAAATGGGTGTGCTGTTTCGAAACGGTGGTGCTTTGCAATCTTTGGCAACCGTCGGCGTCGTGGCACTGGACAAGACCGGCACGCTGACCATCGGCCGTCCGGTGCTGACGGATCTGGTTGTTGCCGCAGGGTTTGCGCGGGCAGATGTGCTGGCGCTGGTCGCGGCAGCCGAGACGAGGTCAGAGCATCCGGTCGCCACCGCCATTGTCGCCGCCGCACGGGGGGAAGGACTGCTCCTGCCCGAGGTTGACGACTTTGCGGCATTTCCTGGCTTTGGCATCCGCGGCACCGTGAATGGTCGCAAGGTCGAGGTTGGCGCCGACCGCTTCATGGCGGACATCGGGATCGACGTATCGGCCTTCGCGGTGCAGGCTGCAGGACTGGCCGCGCGTGCGCGCACCCCATTCTACGCGGCCATCGACGGTCGGCCCGCTGCGTTGATCACGGTCGCCGATCCCATCAAGCCGACGACGCCCGCGGCGATCTCGGCGCTGCATGCCCTGGGTCTGCGTGTCGCCATGATCACCGGGGATAACTTGCTGACCGCGCAGGCGGTGGGGGCAGAACTTGGCATCGACGAGGTCGTGGCCGAAGTTCTACCCCACGGCAAGGTTGCCGCTGTGCAGCGCCTGCGTACGGAAGGTCGAAACGTGGCCTTTGTGGGGGACGGCATAAACGATGCGCCTGCCTTGGCCGAGGCGGATGTGGGCCTTGCCATCGGCACGGGCACCGATGTGGCGATCGAGTCTGCTGATGTCGTTCTTATGGCGGGCGACCTTACCGGGGTGGCCAAGGCCATCGGCCTAAGCCGCGCCACGATGCGCAACATCCGGCAGAACCTGTTCTGGGCCTTTGCCTACAACGCGGCCCTGATCCCGGTGGCGGCCGGGGTGCTTTGGCCGGTCAGCGGCACGCTGCTGTCGCCGATGCTGGCTGCCGGCGCGATGGCTCTGTCGTCGGTGTTCGTCCTTGCCAATGCCCTGCGACTGAAGCGCTTTTCGCCGGACCTTTCAGGTCCGGCCCCCCGCCGCCAGCACGACGTCATGGTGGAAGCACGACCCCTTCCGCTGCCGCTGCAACTGCACCCCAATCTGTAAACGAGGCACAGAATGATCCCTGATATCGAGATATTCACCACGCCCACCTGCCCGGATTGCCTGGCGCTGAAACGCTGGTTCACGGCGCTTGGCCTGCACTACCGTGAACGCGACCTGCGCAACCCGGCCGTGATGGACGAAGCCCGCCGCCGCACCGGCTTGCGCATCGCGCCCATTACCATCGTCAACGGCCGCCAGCTTTGGGGCACCGCTGCCGAGCAGATCAAACGACTGCGCCCGCTGTTGGGCCTTGTCGATGCGGCCTGAGACTGACCCCAGGGCGTCTTGACCTTCCCACGCTGGAAAGGTTCAGGATCAGCCCGAGGGTTGATTCGCAAAATGAGGATACGCCATGAACATCGGAGACGCCGCCGCGGCCACCGGCATATCGGCCAAGATGATCCGCTACTATGAAGAAACCGGTTTGATCGGGGCCGCCCTGCGCACCTACTCTGGCTATCGGGTTTATCAGGACAAAGACATTCAGACGCTGCGCTTTGTCCGGCGTGCCCGTGATCTGGGGTTCACCGTCAAACAGATCGAGGATTTGCTGACCCTGTGGCGCGACCGTAGCCGTGCCAGTGCCGACGTGAAGACCATCGCACAAGGTCACGTCGCAGCGCTGCAAAAGAAGATGCTGGAGTTGCAGGAGATGATCGGAACCTTGGAACATCTGGCCCGGAATTGTCAGGGTGACCATCGGCCCGATTGCCCCATCCTGTCGACCCTTGGCAGCGAGGGTGTGCAAGAGGCCGTGCCGGTAAAGCGCAAATCCGCGCTCGGCAAGGGCTTCGAAGCAAGGCGCTGACGCGTAATTCGTCAACGAAAACCAACCCTGGGCCTTGGTGGCCTACAGGATATTCGCCTCGGCCCTGCTGCATGGGGCGACAAACTTTCTCGTTGACCGCTATGCATCGCGGGAACCGAACCCGCACAATACAGTCGGGGGCAGCTTTTCACACTTCATCGGAACCAGCCAAGTCTCAAGGGGTTGCAAGTCATCACGCCACATAAAGGAGCGGATGATGACGTCGAGCTTTATTGCACTGATCGTATTTGGAATCCTGTTTGCGATCGCCATTGCAGGCCTTATGAGCGCCAGCTCGGCTGCGTCGCGTCTCCACCAGTCAAACAGGTCTGGCGGTTTGCATCCCGACCGTCCACACGGTGATCAATTTCGGAAGGATCAGAGGTTCGGATCGTCTGATCTGACTTAAATGATCGAAGATATCGTCCGGGCGGTCGCCACGGTTCCGTCCCTCCACCTTTCGCTGCGTCCCAACGCGACGCCACGTAGGGATTGGTGCAAAGTGTTGGCGCGGGACGTCAGGCGTGGGAAATTCGGCCCGCAGCGACCGCTTACGGCTGTAAATCAACCACTCGATCAGGCGAAACCGAACGGATCAGCGTCTCGTCATGGCTGATGATCAGAACTGCGCCATCATAGGCGTTCAGTGCCGCTTCCAGTGCCGCGATGCCGTCCAAATCCAGATGATTGGTCGGCTCGTCCAGGATAAGAAGCATCGGCGGGGGCGTGGCGCCCAACACACAGGCTAGACCGGCGCGCAGCCGCTCTCCGCCGCTTAATTCGCCGGCCCGACGCAGGGCGTCATCCGCGCGGAAACCGAACCGGGCCAATGCTGCGTGCGCCAGATGGATATCCGCTGCAGGGTTGAGGTGCCGGAAATTCTCGCTCAGGGTCCGCGTGGGGTCGAGAATTCCTACATCCTGATCCAGCAGCGCGGATTGGACTGCCACGTCCACTTCACCGCTCAAAGGCATCAGTTGACCCGTGATCATCTTGAGGAGCGTTGTCTTGCCGCTGCCGTTCGGCCCGGTGATGGCAACCCGTTCAGGTCCGATCAAGCTCAGGGACAGCTCACGGATGATCGGGTGATCCTGACAGTAGCCACCGGTCACGCTGTCCAGACGCAACACTGTCTTGCCCGCAGGAAGCCCGGTGGAAGAGATGTCCATGCAAAGTGGTTGCAGTATCTCGATCTTTTCGCGCGCGGTGGACAGCGCTTCGGCGGCTGCGTCTTGGCGGGAATCGCGCAAGCGGGCACCTGTGTTGTCTGACGCCTCGGCACGCTCCTTGGCGAAATCGAACTGGATTCTTGATTGACCGCCCTTTGCTCTGGCCTTTTGCCCGGCGCTGTCCTTGCGTTTCTTGCGCTCGCGGGCTTCTTGCGCGCGTCGCGCAGCATCCTCTCGCTCCTTTTCTGCATGGGCCAGCGCGCGCTGCGCTGCCTCCAGTTCGGTTTCCTTCCAGTGCCGGAAATCGCTGTAATTGCCGCCGTATCTTGCCACCCCAAGCGCGCTCAGTTCGACAATCACGTCCATTTCCTCAAGAAGTTGCCGGTCATGGCTGACAACGATTGCACCGCGCGTCCATCCACGGAGCAATTCAATCACGGCCTCTCGCCCGGCCCGATCAAGATTGTTCGTCGGCTCATCAAGAAGCAGGAAATCAGGCTCGGCCCACACGACCGAGGCAAGGGCAGCCCGGGTGCGCTGGCCTCCTGACAGTGCGACCAGCGGTGTCTGCGGCCCGGCGGACAGGCCGCACCGCAGCAAAGCCGCCTCGACGCGCGCCGGCAATGTCCAATCGGCGTCGGCCAGCACGTCGGCATCCGCAAATCCTGCCTCTGCACGATCAAGCAGTTGAAGGGCTGAACGTACGCCAAACAGATCGGCAATGGTCGCGTCGGAATGATCCATGCTGTCCTGACGCATCATCGCCACGGTGCCACTTATATGCACCACGCCGGATCCGGGGATCATGTCACCTGCAATCAGGTTTAAAAGCGTGCTTTTTCCCGTGCCGTTCCGCCCGACAATCCCGGTGCGTTCGCAACCGAAGTTGAGATCGAGGTCGGAAAAGAGGGACGTGCCGTCAGGCGCGGAAAAGGAAAGGCGGGACAGGGACACAGATGCGGGCATGGGACAGAACCTTGCGCTGTGGAACCGAAGGGGTGCAGGCAGCGAGGTTCAGGTCCATGTCGAGGATGTCTCCGTTCATCAAGGCGGTGTGAATATATTCGCGAAATGATAGTTTCACAAGACTGGCGTCGCCCACAAACCAAGGGCTTTGCGACGATCAGGTGCGCAAGATCATCCTCGCAGGCACAGCGCCCGATTGGCGGCTTGTTCTGTCCGCAAGCAACAAGCTGCACGGGCACCGGGCTTTCGGCCCATATCTGACCTTCGCCTGCATTTGAGAGGTTGCATCCAGGTCACAGGTTTTCACGGGTATAGATTTCGAACGGCACGATGCTGGTCTGGTTGCTGCCGGGGGTGGCGCAGGCGCGGATCATGCCGTCGATGGCATCGCGGGCGATGCGGGCCAAGGGGTGAGAGATGACGAGGGTCATCGAGCCGTCCAGCAGGGCGGCGCGGGTGGTGTCCATGAGGTCGTAACCGACAACGACCATCGAGCCTGCCCGACCGGCTGACCGCAAGGCGGCCAGCGCACCGCTGATGCCGCCCCCCGAAATGTAGAGGCCGACGAGGTCGGGGTGGTCGGACAACAACTTCTCGGTCATCTCCTGTGCCACGGCGGCGGACTCGAACGTCGACACCGGTTCAAGCAAGGTGAAATCGGGGGCATGTTCGCGAAAGTAGGACCGGAAGCCTGTCTCGTTCATCTCCTGGTTCCGGTAGCGGGGGTTGCCCATCAGGATGCCGATCTTTCCCGGCGCCTTGCAAACATTGGCAAAGGTCCAGGCCGAGGTGCGTCCGACCTTCCAGTTGTCTAGCCCGATGTAGGACATCTGGCCGGTCACCGATATCTGCGAGATCAGTGCGAAGACGGGAATTCCCTGCGACTGGATGCGTTCCAGGGCGTCGGTCACGATCGGATGCACGGCAGCCGTCAGGCAAATAGCATGGCAATCGGCCGCCAGCGCGAGGGCACGGTCAGCCACGTTCTGCGGCGACAGGTCTTCGAGAAATTCGATCCGCAATTCAACCTCGGCCCCGTTCGCCGAGGCGGCGGCTTCTTCGATGGCCGACGCGACGTTGCGGTAAAAGGGTCTGTGGGGTTGCAGAAGCAGCACGCCGAACCGCAGGTGGGGGCGTGCGGCCGAGACGCGAGCCTGGATACTGCCCAGGCCGTAAAATCCGATCTCTTCCGCAGCCTTCTGCACAAGCTCGCGCGTGCCGAGGCGCACGTTCGCAGCCCCCGACAGGACGCGGTTCACGGTGGCGATGGAAACACCCGCAGAGTGGGCAAGGTCGGAAATCGTCGGGCGGCGCATGTCGATCCTGATATGATATATATCATTGGCTTCGTAAAAGATACGAATGATACGATTTTCAGTTCTGCGTATATTGGCGGCTTGATTTGATATGCGTCAAGGCGCTTATTCCCGGCCATCGCGACGGGACGCTTTACTGAGTCTTGCGACAGAGTTTCGGACATTTCGGGCAGGGGCGACCACGCTTCCGTGCCGCATGCTTTGGCTTGCGGGACATGGCTCGTCACATCCCTGGCTCAACGACGGATCGAGAAAGGACGCAGATGGACGACCTTGAATTCGGAACCCGCAACAAGCGCGGCGACTGGACCCCCAGCGCACATCTGGAATTGCCGCCCTTGTGGCAGCACCCTTTCAAGCTTGGGAAAGTGCTGGCATGGGTGCCCGAATACCTGTTCCCGTGGAACGCATTCCACATGGCGACGGCGCTGCTGTACTGGTTCTACGTCGTGCCGGATGTCGCAGCGATGCAGACCCTGTCCTGGGGTTGGGCGATCTGGCTTTACGCGGTGAATGCGGGTGCCATTTTTGCCCTGTATGGCGCGGTTGAACTGTTCTGGTATGTCCGGCGCAAGCAGGGCACGCGCTTCAAATACAACGCGAAATTCCCAAGCGAACAGCCCTCGGACGTGTTCTGGTTCAAGTCGCAGAACCTCGACAATTTCCTGCGGACCTTCTTCTTTTCGATCCCGCTCTGGACGTTGGTCGAGGTGATCTTTCTGCATGCCTTTGCCGCGGGCTACGTGCCATGGCTAAGCTGGTCGGACAATCCGTGGTATCTGGCCGCGCTTGTGTTGATCGCGCCTGCCATCCACGAGGTGCATTTCTTCGCGATCCACCGCCTGATCCATTGGGCACCCCTGTATAAATGGGTGCATTCGGTCCACCACAATTCGGTGAACCCTTCCCCGTGGTCGTCGCTGTCGATGCATCCGGTGGAGGGGTTCCTTTATCACGCGGTGGCCTTCTGGCACCTGATCATCCCGTCGAACCCGATCATCGCCCTGTTCCAACTGCACATTGCAGGCTTTGGCGCGGTCAACGGGCACATCGGGTTCGACAAGCTCGAACTGGCCGGGGACAGCACGCTCGATAGCCACGCCTATGCCCATTACCTGCACCACAAGTATTTCGAGGTGAACTACGGCGGCGATGGTCTGATCCCGCTCGATAAGTGGTTCGGCTATTGGCACGACGGATCAAAGGAAGGGGATGCCCGGATGCAGGCCCGCTTCGAGAAAAAGAAGGCGCGGATGAACGCCAAGGCGGCCCGCACCTGACCCAGAAATCCGGCTTGCGCCTGTGCGAGGAGGCAGGCGCAGGCCGCGACAGGACAGCCCGCAGGGGGTGTTCGCGGCACCACAATTCAAAACCCGCCGGAATGGCGGCACCAAGGGAGGAGACAGGAATGAAACTTGCTAACCTGACGAAGGTTCTTGCCACGACAGCGCTGGTGGCGTTTGCAGGCTCGGCCACGTTTGCGGCGGATATCGCTGTGATCGGCGGATCGAACGACGATGCGTTCTGGAACAAGATCAAGAAGGGCATCGACGATGCGACCCCAGCGGTCGAGGCGAATGGTGGTTCAGTCAACTACCTGCGCCTTGTGAACTATGACAATTTCGCCCCCGACGTGGTGCAATTGATCCGCACCGCGATCAGCATGGATGTCGACGGTCTGGTCATCCCGAACTGGGTGCCGGAAGCCGAAGATCCGGCGATCAAGGACGCCATTGCCGCTGGGATCACGGTCATCCTGATGAACGCAGGCGGCGCGGACAAGGCCCGCGAACTGGGTGCGATCAATTATATCGGCAACGAAGAATACCCCGCAGGCGTGGCGGGCGGAGAGTATTTCGCGGCCCACGGCCAGAAACATGTCCTTTGCGTCAACACACTGCCCGGCTCGATCAACACCGAACAAAGATGCAAGGGTGTCGCAGATGCCATGGGTCAGGCCGGGGCCAAGTCAACCCAACTGCCGTTGCCCACCACGTCCTTTGGCGACGCAACCGCTGTTGCCGAGGCCATCAAAGCCGAGCTTTCCAAGGACGCAACCATTGACGGCGTCATCACCATCTCGGCCGGAGACGCCGACTCGGCAGCGATCGGAATCGAGCAGTCTGGCCGCGCAGAGGGTATTTCTCTGGCATCGTTCGACATGAATGAAGCCGGTCTTGCGCGCATCAAGGACGGGAAGCAGTCATTTGCGGTCGACCAGCAACCCTATCTTCAGGGGTTCCTGTCGGTTTCGGTTTTGGCCTCGGCCATCGACTTCGGGACCGACCTGCCGACATTCCCCGTGCTGACCGGACCGGGCATCGTGGATGCGTCGAACATCGAGGCGACGCTGGCCGGTGTCGCCAAGGGCGCACGCTGATCCTGACGTCCGGCCCGCGTGATGCGGGCCGGACACCCTTGCGCGGTTAAGCCGGAGCTGCCCGGCACCAGCGCATGACGCATCGGTCTGCCGAAAGGGACTGCCATGACCTCAGACATTTCCCGTCAAACGGCCACTGCCGTTACCACGCCCACCCTTTCGCCGGGGGCATTGCTGCGACGCCCCGAGGCCGGGGCTTTCCTTGGCCTTATGGCGGTCTTGATCTTCTTTGTCGCCTTCGGGGGGATCGCCTTCCTGAAGCCCGGAGGGATGGCAAGCTGGCTGAACGTCGCCGCGAACCTTGGCATCATTGCCATTCCTGTCGGGCTTTTGATGATCGCGGGCGAGCTTGATATTTCCGTGGGGGCGATGGTGCCCCTTGGTGCGATGACCGTGTCGGTGATCGCGGGGCATTTCGGCATGTCGATCTGGCTTGGCATCGCGGTTGCCCTGTCTTTTGGCGTGATCGTCGGTCTGGTGAACGGCTATATGGTGATCCGCACCGCCGTGCCGTCGCTGATCGTCACACTGGGCAGCCTGTTTGCCGTGCAGGGCATCGTCCTGGGCCTGACCGTGCTGATCACGAAATCGACAAGCGTGGCGCTGACGGTCGAAGGCCCCGCGAAAGCAATGTTCGGCGACTTCCTGTTCGGCGGGCAGCTTCAGGTCATGGTGATCTGGTGGCTGATCTTTACAGCGGCATACGTCTTCTTTGTCCACTTCTCGCCCAAGGGAAACTGGATCTTTGCCATGGGCGGCGACAAGGTTTCGGCCCGCAACGCCGGCATCCCCACCGACCGCATGACTATTCTGCTGTTCGTCCTGTCCTCGACCTCGGCCGCGTTTGTCGGCATGTGCCAGGCGATCCTTTACAATTCGGCGCAGGTCGCGGGCGGTCAGTCGTTCATCTTCAACTCGATCATTTCGGTCGTGGTCGGGGGCGTGTTGTTGACGGGGGGCTTCGGGTCGGTGGTCGGCATCTTCTTCGGCACCATCACCTTCGCCATCGTCAACCAGGGCATCTATTACACCGATTTTGACCGCAACTGGTCGGCGCTGATCATCGGCGTGCTGCTGCTGCTGGCGGTCCTGATGAACAACACCTTCCGCAAGATGGCGCTGTCCTACAGCCCGAAGAAGAAGTGAGGGCCGCCATGACCAATCCCATCCTTTCCCTCAAGAACGTCAACAAAAGCTTTGGCCCCATCGACGTGCTGCATGACATCACCATCGAGGTCCGCGCGGGCGAGGTGCTTTGTCTGCTGGGCGACAACGGCGCGGGGAAATCGACCCTGATCAAGACGCTGTCCGGTGTGCACCAACCCACCAGCGGCACAATCGAGATGGACGGCATCCCTGTCCGCTTTGCGACCCCCCGCGATGCGTCTGACCGGGGGATCGCCACGGTTCACCAGTTCGGCGGGACGTTCCCGCTGATGTCGATCGGGCGCAGTTTCTTCATCGGGCTGGAGCCGACCAAGGGCTGGGGGCCATTCAAAATATACGACCGCACGCGCGCCAACGAGATTGCGGTAAAGGCCGTGCGCGACTTCGGCATCACCCGCATCGACGATGGCGACCGTCTGGTCGGCGGGTTGTCGGGCGGCGAACGGCAATCCCTTGCCATCGCGCGTGCCGTGCATTTCGGCGCGCGGGTGCTGATCCTTGACGAACCGACTGCCGCTTTGGGCGTGAAGCAGGCGACACACGTGCTGCGCATCGTGAACGAGGCGAAGCGGCGCGGCCTTGCCGTCATCTTCATCACCCATCAGGTGATGCACGCGATGGCCGTGGGCGACCACTTCGCCGTTCTGATCCGCGGTGCCGTCGCGTCTGACTTCCGCAAGGGCGAAAAGACGCGCGAAGAGATCACCGATCTGATGGCAGGCGGGGCATCCATGGCCTCGCTGGAAGCCGAGATCGAGGGCTACATCGCTAGCCATGATGGCCACCCGCCGCAGCCCGCCCCTTCGTGACACGAACGGGCTGTGCTGTCCCTCCACAGGACACAGCCCACTCTCGCGGCGGTCCGCCTTGCCCGCCGAACCGCCGCACCTTCCCAAAGGACCGAACCCATGCCCGATTGGACCCGCGCCTGCGCGACTGACGACATCGAACCCGACGACATGATCCGCTTCGACCACGGCCAGCAGACATTCGTGATCATCCGCAGCGAAGAGGACGAGTTCTTTGCTATGGACGGCATCTGCAGCCACGAGCACGTCCATCTGTGCGGCGGGTTGGTGATGGATGGCACCGTCGAATGCCCCAAGCACAACGCCACCTTCGACTACCGCACCGGCGAGGCGAAACGTGCGCCCGCCTGCATCAACCTCAAAACCTTCCCCGTCCGGGTTCAGGACGGCCACGTCTATATCGAGATCTGACATGACATTCCCACTTGCCGCCTGCGCCGAGATGCTGTGGCGTGACCGTCCCATCGACTGGCGCGCCAGTCGTCTGAAGGAAATGGGGTTCGGCGTGGGCCTGTGGAATTGGCCCGCCCACGACCTGACCGCGCTGGAGCGGACCGGGGCAACGTTCACCATCATGAACGGCTATCTCGAAGGGCGTCTGGCCGATCCTGAGGGCGCGGACATGCTGCTCCGTTCGGCCCGCGAGACCGCTGCGGTGGGCAAGCGCCTTGGCGTGCATCGGCTGAACCTGCACGGCACGGGTCTGGGCGATATGGGAATTCCCCTTCCGCGTATCGGATCGCATGCGCCGGGCGCTGAACACCGGGCGCGGGACACGCTGCACCGCATCTGCGATCTGGCCGAAGAAATGGGGCTGGTGTTCACACTGGAAAACCTGAACCCGATCGACCATCCGGGCTGCCCCTTCGGATCGACCGCGGCAGTCCTGTCGCTGGTCTCGTCGGTGAACCGTCCGCAACTGCGCATCAACCTTGACCTTTACCACACCCAGATCGGCGAGGGGGACCTGATCCGCTGGTGCAAGGCTTGCCTGCCCTGGATCGGGGAAGTTCAGGTCGCCGACAATCCGGGCCGCTGCGAGCCGGGAACGGGCGAGATCAACTATCGCGGGGTGGCACGCGCGCTTACGGAAATCGGCTATTCCGGCCCCGTCGGCCTGGAAGCCTTCGCCAAGGGCGACGAGGAGGCAGCCCTCGAAGCCTTCCGCACAGCATTTACGGTATAATCATGGTTCACAAGGCAAACCGCCCGACCGTCCACGACATGCGTGCAATCAAGGCGCGCGGACAGAAGATATCGATGCTTTACGTCACCACAGCGGATGAAGCGGCGGCGGCTGCTGCGGCGGGGATCGACATGCTGTCCATCGAAAGCCGCTTCTTCACCCCCGAAATGCGCGAGGCGGCGGGCGACTGCTTCGTTCAGGTGGGGCTGCCCTTTGGCCCCCATGGCCAGCTTGCCACCGCCGAGGATTACCTGCGCGCGGCGTTCCGGTTCACCGCAATGGGCGGGGACTGCTTTTATTGCGCCGCGTCTTTGGATATCCAGAAGGCGCTTTGCGACAACCACATGCCGGTCGTGGCGCACGTTGGCCTGATCCCGTCCTACATCACCTGGACGGGCTGGCGTGCGGTGGGCAAGACCGCGACCGAGGCGCGCGCGGTCTATGACCATGTGAAGCGGCTGGAAGCCATCGGCTGCTTTGGTGCAGAGCTAGAGGTGGTGCCGGACCGTCTGGGCGCGTTCCTGTCGCAAAACACCCCGCTCATCCTGCTGGGTATGGGCGCGGGGCCGGGGGCGGATGCGCAGTATCTCTTTGCCGAGGATGTGCTGGGCTGCACCGATGGCCACCGCCCCCGCCATGCCAAGACCTATCGCAACTTTGCCGCCGAATATGCCCGTTTGCAGGCCGAGCGCATCGCGGCCTTTGCGGAATTCAAGGGCGATGTGACCACGGGTGCCTATCCGCAACCCACACACAACGTCGCGATGCAAGACGCGGCATTCGACGCTTTCATGGCCGGTCTCGGCCAATCATCCAAGGATACAGAAAAATGCTGAAAGTCGGCCTTCTGGGTGCGGGGCGCATCGCGGGTGTCCATGCAACTGCCATCACGACCAATCCTGGCTCGACCCTGGTCGCGGTGTCGGACATCAATACCGCGGCTGCGGCCAAGCTTGCCGCGCAATACGGTGCCGAGGCGCGCGCAACCGATGCGATCCTGAACGATCCGTCCATCGACGCCGTGCTGATCGCGACCTCGACAGATACTCACTCTGACCTGATCGAGCGGGCGACCGCGGCGGGCAAGGCGGTGCTTTGCGAAAAGCCGGTCGATCTGTCGCTGGCCCGCGCGCAGGCCTGCCAGACGGCTGTAGCCAGGAACGGCAAGCCGGTGATGATCGGCTTCAACCGCCGCTTCGATCCGAACTTTGCAGCCCTGAAGGCAGCAGTGGACAGGGGCGAGATCGGGAAAGCCGAGCTTTTGTCGATCACGTCTTTCGACCCTGCGCCGCCGCCGGTGGCCTATATCAGGGTCTCGGGCGGGTTGTTCCGCGACATGATGATCCATGACTTCGACATGGCGAATTTCATCATGGGAGCGGTCCCGGTTTCGGTGTCGGCTGTCGGGACGTCCATCGTCGATCCCGCCATCGGGCAGGCCGGGGACGTGGATACCGCCGTCGTGACGCTGAGCTATGCCGATGGCCGCATCGCCGTCATCAAGAACAGTCGCCGCGCGGTCTATGGCTATGACCAGCGGGTGGAGCTTCTTGGTTCTGAAGGGCTGCTTCAGGCGCAGAACATGCTGGAAAACACCGTGGTGAAATCGACCACAGCGGGCGTGACGGGTGCCAAGCCCACTTACTTTTTCCTTGAACGCTACATGCCCGCCTATGCGGCGGAGTGGGCGGCCTTCGTTGCGGCGGTGTCCGCAGGGTCGGCTTTGCCGGTAACGCTGGCTGACGGCGTCGCAGCCCTTGCGATGGCCGAAGCCGCGACACAGTCGGCCAAGTCGGGTCAGCCGGTCACGCTTGCCAGCGTTCTGGAATAAGACCTTCGCCTGCCTTGGCCCTGTGGTCGGGGCAGGCACACAAAATTGCGCGGTTTCAGCGCACCGTCCGCTTTGTGTCTGTCAACATCGCTTTCTTGACGTTCCTTTTACCTTCTCTGTGGGTTGATCACGGGCAAAGCAATCGGGTCTCGACGGTGCTGCCCGCCCTGGCCGGTTCGTTACCCTGCCACGCGATGGTTTCGCCCCCTTGCCGCAGCCACAGATCGCCGGATGACGTTTCATCCTTGGCGAATTTCGGCATCTCACTGATCGCCAACCAGATGCGTTGGTGGTCCGGCATCACCCATGGACGATCAACGATCTTCGCGGACATTGCTAAAATTGTCGGGATTCGCCCTGCTTTTGCGGGGCCATCGGCGTGGTGGCCTTTCGGATTCAGCGTGGGCTTTCAGCCTTTGTTTACCGATTTGCACCGACACTGACCCCAGTCAAACGAGGTGCCCGCATGACCCTGACCTTTGCCCTGCCCTTTCCCCTGCCCCGTGATGACGCGCTGCTGGCCGCTGTGTTGCGACGGCCCGGTGGGCTGGCATCGGTGCCCCGGCAGGCGCGGGCGTTGGTGGCGCGGGCGGTGGCGCGCCTGGACCTGGCCGCGTTGATGCAGTTGGTGGATCTCTGCGAGCCGGGCGATGGCGCGCTGTTGCAGGATCTGTGGCGGGCAAAGGACGGCAGCGATTTGGGCACGCCGGGCAGCAATCTTGCCATTGCCCGCTTTCGCATCGGCCCAGCCGGCGCCCAACACGCTGTGCAGCTTTAGCCGCCCGTTACAGGTGCCACGCGCCCCCGTTCGTGGACCGAGATGTAGATGGCGCAGGCGATCAGGATCGACACGCCCAGCACGGTCCAGCGGTCCGGCAGGTCGCCAAAGAACCACCAGCCTGCCAGTGTCGCCATGATGATCTCGGTATAGCCCAAGGGGGCCAGCAACGACGCCTCGGCATGGTCATAGGCCTTCACGATCAGGAAATGGCCAAAGGTGGCGATCACCCCCACCAGCAGGAACAGCCCCCATTGCGCGGGCGTCGGCGTCTGCCACAGGAACAGCACGATCCCGCTGGCAATCAGCGTGCCCATGGCCGAGGTGTGGAACGTCGTCACCACCGCATCGGTTTTTCCCGACATCTTGCGCGTCATCAGCATGTAGCAGGCAAGACAAGTGCCCGCCGCCAGCGCCGACAGGCTGCCCAGATTGACCTGCGCGAACCCCGGCCGGATGATGATCAGCATCCCGATGAATCCGACAAACACCGCAGCCCAGCGGCGCGTCCCCACCCGCTCGCCCAGCACCAGCGGCGACAGAGCGGTGACGATCAGGGGTTGGACGAAAAAGATCGACAGCGCATCTGCAATGGCCAGCGTCTTCAGCGCGGCAAAGAAAAAGAAGGTGGCGGCAATCAGGAACCCGGCGCGAAAGGCGTGAAACACCTTGCGGTCCGGGATCAGACCGCGCGTACCTTCGATCCGCAGCGCGAACGGCAGGGTCAGTGCCGCCCCGAATGCCATGCGCGCCCAGACGATCTGCATCACCGGAACGCCCTGTTGACCAAGGAATTTCGCCACCACATCAAGAAAGGGCAAAATGGCCATCGCCGCCAGCATCAGACCGATGCCAAGCAGGGTGCGCGGGTGGGCAGGGATCGGGGGCAAGGCTGTGCACTCAGGTTCAGGACGCCCAAGTCCTATGCGGTGCCCGGTCTGCCGCCAAGCAGATAGTGCATCTTGCATTGTAAAGATTGTGGGACTATATTTTCCACAGAAAGGATACCCCATGCGTGCGCCCGCCTTGCATCCCGCCCCTGCCCTGACCTCTCCCGACCGGTCCGCTGTGGTGACCAAGGCCGCCTTGCGCGCCGCCGAACGGCTGGGGCTGTCCGCCCGCGTTCTGGCGCGGGTGGTGGGCGTGTCGGAACCGTCGGTCAGCCGGATGAAACGCGGGGATTTCGCGCTGGATGCGGGGTCAAAGCCCTATGAGCTTGCCACCCTGTTCCTGCGGGTGTTCCGGTCGCTGGACGCGATCACGGGGGGCGATGAAAGCGTGGCCCGCCTGTGGATGGGGGCGGAAAACACCGCATTGGGCGGCAGGCCGGTCGATCTGATCGGCACGGTCACAGGGTTGGTCGATGTCATCGCCTATCTGGACGCCCGCCGCGCTGTCGTCTGAGACGCACCCCTTTCGGGGGCGCGGCTGGCGTCTGGTCGAGGCGCAGCACCGCGTATCTACACTGAAACTGGTCGATACCCTGGCCGAACAGGCCCTGCTGGAACAGGTGCTGGAGGAAACCAAACCCCGCCTGCCGCCCGAATGTCAGGGCCTTGATTACCTGCTGTCCACGCCGTTCCGCTATGCCCCCTACCCCCAAGGATCGCGCTTTCGGCGCGCGGGTCGCACGCCCGGCGTGTGGTATGGTGCGCAAACCCCCGAAACGGCGGTGGCCGAAATGGTGTTCTACCGCCTGTTGTTTCTGGCGGAATCGCCCGCAACCCCCTTTCCCGCCAACAGCGCAGATTACACCGGGTTTGCCGTGGCCCTTGCAGGCGGAATGGTCGATCTGACCGCCCCGCCCCTGTCGCGGGACGCCGCAGAGTGGCGGCATCCGGCTGACTATGCCGCCTGTCAGGCGCTGGCCGACAGCGCCCGGGCGGCGGGGGTGCAGGTGATCCGCTATGCCTCGGTCCGCGATCCGGGGGGTGGGTGCAATCTGGCGGTGCTGACCTGCGCCGCCTTTGCCGCGACCGAGCCTGACATGCGTCAGACATGGCGGATCAGGCTGGGGCGGCAGGGGGCGGTGGCCTTGCGCGAACACCCCGCGCTGGGGCTGGAATTTGCGCGCGACGCCTTTGACGATCCACGCCTTGCGGGCATGAACTGGGATCGCTAGGCCGCCTGCCCTTGCTCCACCTGCCCCGCGATCCAGGCGCGGAACGACAGCAGCGGTGGGCGGGCCGGCAGATCCTTGGACCAGACCAGATAATAGCTGCCCATCGACCGCGCCCGCGCGGCCCACGCCGGCACCAGCCGCCCGGCGGCCAGATCATCCTCGATCAGGAATACGGGCAACAGGGCGATGCCCAAACCATGGATCGCGGCCTGGGTCATCGTGGCGAACTGGTCAAACAGCATCCCGGTTGGTCGCTGCCCCGGCACGCCCTGTGCTGCCAGCCACCGCCCCCAGTCGCCGGTGCGGCTTTCCAGTTGCAGCAGCGGGTGGGACAGAACCCTGTCCGGCCCTGCCAGTGGCGCGGGCAGAAAGCCGGGCGCGCAGACGGGCAAAACCTCTTCTTCCATCAGCAGCAGATGCTCGGCCCCCGGCCAGTCGGTACGCCCGTAATGGATGGCGGCATCAAAGGCCTCATCCTCGAAATCAAAGGGGCGCAGGCGGGTGGACAGGTTCAGCGTCACCTCGGGGTGCAGTTTGACAAAATCGCCCAACCGCGGGGCCAGCCAGTGCATCCCGAAGGCGGGCAGGATGGCCAGGTTCAGACTGCCCCCCGTCGGATTGGCGCGCAGCTTCAGCGATGCCTGCCCCAGCATGTGCAGACTGGCCCGCACCTGACCGACATAATCCCGCGCCGCAGGCGTCAGGCGCAGGCGCTGGCGCTCGCGGATCAGCAGGGTCACGCCCAACTGCCCCTCAAGCCCCTGCAAGGCGCGGCTGATGGCCCCTTGCGTCAGGTTCAGGTCGACCGCCGCGGCAGAGGCGCTGCCCAGACGGTCCACGGCCTCCAACGCCAGCAGCGCAGGGATGGACGGCAGGTAACGGCGCGCGGCGGACATATGAGCTTTCCTCATGAACTGTCGATCAGGTTTCGATACCGTTTCCGTGCCTTTCCTGCAATACAGCACATCAGATGCACAGCCGGGCCATGATCCCTACGCCGGGTTTCGCCCTTTGGCCCCCCGTGTCAGGATGGGCAAAGTTTACAGGAGTTTTCCCGATGACCCAGACCACCCCGCATCTGAAAGCCAAGGACGCCCCCGATCTGGGTCGGTTCGACTGGGAAGACCCCTTTCGCCTGAACGACCAGTTGACCGAAGAGGAACGGATGCTGCGCGACGCGGCCCGGACTTACGCGCAGGAAAAGCTGCAACCCCGTGTAATCGCCGCCTATCGCGACGAATCGACCGACCCCGCCATCTTTCGCGAAATGGGCGAGATGGGGCTGCTTGGCGTCACCGTGCCCGAGGCGTACGGCGGCCTTGGCGCATCCTACGTCGCCTACGGCCTGATCGCGCGCGAGGTGGAACGCGTGGACAGCGGCTATCGGTCGATGATGTCGGTGCAATCGTCGCTGGTGATGTATCCGATCTACGCCTACGGCACCGAAGCGCAACGGATGAAATACCTGCCCAAACTGGCAACCGGCGAATGGATCGGTTGCTTTGGCCTGACCGAACCTGACGCGGGGTCTGACCCTGCCGGGATGAAGACTGTGGCGAAAAAGACCGCCAATGGCTACGTCCTGAACGGTGCAAAGATGTGGATTTCCAACGCCCCGATCGCCGATGTCTTCGTCGTCTGGGCCAAATCCGAGGCGCATGGCGGCAAGATCAAGGGCTTCGTGCTGGAAAAGGGCATGGCCGGGCTGTCCGCGCCAAAGATCGGCGGCAAACTGTCATTGCGCGCCAGCATCACCGGCGAGATCGTGATGAAGGATGTCGAGGTGTCGGAGGATGCCTTGCTGCCGAACGTCGAAGGGCTGAAGGGCCCCTTCGGCTGTCTGAACCGCGCGCGTTATGGCATCAGTTGGGGTGTGCTTGGGGCGGCCGAATTCTGCCTGCACGCCGCACGCCAATACGGCCTTGACCGCCGTCAGTTCGGCAAACCATTGGCGCAGACGCAGCTTTATCAACTGAAGCTGGCCAATATGATGACCGAGATTTCGCTGGGTCTTCAGGCCTCATTGCGGGTCGGCCGTCTGCTGGACGAGGCGAACGCGGCGCCCGAGATGATCTCGATCATCAAGCGCAACAATTGCGGCAAGGCGCTGGACGCCGCCCGCTGGGCGCGCGACATGCACGGCGGCAATGGCATCCAGGAAGATTACCAGATCATGCGCCATATGGTGAACCTGGAAACGGTGAACACCTACGAGGGCACGCATGACGTCCATGCCCTGATCCTTGGCCGCGCGATCACCGGGTTGCAGGCGTTCTTCTGACGACGCAAATTCCTTGAAATAAGGAATTTCCGCACCCGGAACGACGGCAGGACCGCCTTGCCGCCGCCTGCGCCTTCGGCGAGAGTATTTGCACGAGGAAAAGCGCAAGGACCGTGTTGCTGCTTTTTCTTCGGAAATATACTCCGGGGGTGCGGGGGCTGGCCCCCGCCTGCTCGGGCTTGTGCGGGGGCTGGCCCCCGCTTCTTAGGCTTGTGCGGGGCTGGCCCCCGCTGCCACGAAAGGTTGTGCGATGACCCCGAGCCGTCTTGGCGATGTGTCGTTCTGGTATGCCGATCTGGGCGGCCTGCCCGCGCGACGTGCAGCGCTGGCGGGCGACACCACGGCGGATGTCTGCATCATCGGTGCCGGATATTCCGGGCTATGGACGGCCCATTACCTGAAATCGGCGCATCCTCAGCTTGACGTGCTGGTGGTCGAAAAAGAGTTCGCGGGGTTTGGTGCGTCGGGGCGCAATGGCGGCTGGCTGACGGGGGGATTTGCCTGGAATCACGCGCGCTATCTGCAAACATCGACCGAAGGTGCCGTGCGCGCCTTGGTGCAGGCGATGAATGGCACGGTGGACGAGGTGATCCGCGTGGCCGACGCCGAAGGCATCGACGCCGACATCCTGCGCACGGATGAGTTGATGGTGGCCACAGGCCCCGCGCAGATGACCCGCGCGCGGGCTGAAGTGGCGCATCGCCGCCATTGGGGAGAGCAGGACCGCGTGCATCTGATCGGGCCCGAGGTCACCGCGCGCGTGGCAATCCCCGGCGCTTTGGGTGCGATGGTGGTGCAGGGTGTCGCCCGCATCCAGCCGGCCAAGCTGGTGCGCGGGCTGGCGGTCTCGGTGGAACGGCGCGGCGTGCGGATCGTCGAAGGCACCTGCGTCACCGGCATCGCCCCCGGCATCGTGACCACAGACCACGGCACCATCCGCGCAGGCACGATCCTGCGCTGCACCGAAGGGTTCACCGCCACCCTGCCGGGGTTGCGGCGCGACTGGTTGCCGCTGAATTCGGCGCAGATCGTCACCGAGCCGCTGCCTGCGGACATCTGGGCAAAGATCGGCTGGCAGGGCCATGAAATTCTTGGGGATTTCGCGAATGCCTATTGCTACTGCCAGCGCACCCGCGAAGGGCGGATCGCGGTTGGCGCGCGCGGGGTGCCGTATCGGTTCGGATCTGCGATTGACGAAAACGGCACGCCGGACGCAGAAACCGTGCGCCGTCTGACGGCCATCCTGCACCGGCATTTTCCGGCGGCCAAAGGCGCGCGGATCGACCACGGTTGGTGCGGCGTGCTGGGCGTTCCGCGCGACTGGTGCGCCAGCGTCGGCTTTGATCCCGTCACCCGGATCGGCTGGGCGGGGGGCTATGTCGGGGTGGGTGTGTCCACCTCCAATCTGGCGGGGCGCACCTTGGCCGATCTTGCCACCGGCGCCCAGACCGATCTTGCCCGTCTGCCGTGGGTCAATCGGCAGGTGCGCAAATGGGAGCGCGAGCCGCTGCGCTGGCTGGGGGTGCGGGGGATGTATGCGCTTTTGAACGCGGCCGACCGGTCCGAGGCGGCGCACCCCGGCCCACCATCGCGCCTTGCCGCACTGGGCAACTGGCTGACCGGACGCTGAGAGCCGGTCGCAGAGATAGTGAAAACTTGATCTAACCGGGGATGCGCGGCTTGTTGCGCCAACTGCATTCCCGCAACCTTTTGTTTTCCTTACGTTCTGTTGACGGGGCACCCTGTCAGGCGCTACTTGCCCGCTTTAGGGATTCTTTACCCCGCGGCGTCACCTTCAACCGGAGTGTTTCGGACAGGTCCATCAGGGCCGTTCGGGATTTACCGTTTGACGGAGAGTCGTGATGAAACTCACTAGCCTGAAGTTCCTATTGCCCGCCGTGTTGTTGACCCTGCTGGTCGTGCTGACCATCGGGTCGAACACGATCAATATTCTGTCGGTGCGCACCCTGCTGCTGACCCGCGTTGAAACCGATCTGGATGCCAAGATCGGCGACAAGATCGCGGCAGTTCAAGCCTCGCTTGACGAGATTTCGCTTGATGTCACCGTCCGGGCGGGCAGCAAGGCCCCGCTGGACGCGATCCAGCGCATGACCGCAGCGCTGACAATCATGGGGCCGTCCGGCATTCAGGCCACGGCGCGCGCCTATATCGAAGGCAACCCCAACCCGTTGGGAGAGCGGGATACCCTGCAGGATGCGCTGGACGGCACCCCCTACAGCGCCCTGCATGCCGAACTGAACGACTACTATCGCGCGGCACAGGAAGAACATGGCTATTACGACGTCTTCCTGATCAACCCCGATGGGCTTGTGGTCTATTCGGTAGAAAAAGAAGGCGATTTCCTTGCCAAGGTGAACGAGGGGGCCTTGGCCGATTCGGGCCTTGGCCGAGCGTGGCGGCGGGCGATGTCGGCCAGCAACGAGGAGGTCGCGTTCGAGGATTTTGCCCCCTACGCGCCGTCAAACGGGGCTTTTGCTGCCTTTGTGGCCACGCCGGTGATCGCCCCGAACGGCAAGGTCGCAGGTGTCTATGCGGTCCAGGTGCCCGACCTGTTGAACGACAAGCTGAGCGGTCGCGCCGCCGCAAGTGGCACGGGGCGCGTGACGGTGGTCGGCAACGACGGCCTGTTGCGCAGCCTTTCGGGCCGGGGCACAGGGGGCGCGCTGGGTGATCCGGTCCAGATGACGGACCAGATCCAGGCGGCCATCGACGGCAAACGCGGCGTGATGATGGAAACCCAGTCCGAAGACGGGACAACAGTGATCTCCGCCTACGCCCCGTTTGACGCCATGGGGGCCACCTGGGCCATCGTCGCAGAAGAGGACCGCGAAGCGCTGCTGGCCCCGATCCGCGACCAGGTGAACCAGTTCCTGGTCGAAGTCGCGATCATCGTGACGGTGATGCTGGCCTTTGGTGTGGCCGTGACCCGCTGGATCGCCCTGCCGCTTTCGGCGCTGGACAAGATCATCAACCGCATCGCCCAGCGCGATTATGCCATCGACATGCCCTACACCCGGCGCAAGGACGAGATTGGCGAGATTGCGCGTGGCCTTGACGAATTCCGCCAGCGCCTGTCGGCATCCATGGCGCTTGAGGAAGAGGCGAGTTTCAAAAGTGCCGCTTTCCGTACCGCCCCCGTGGCGATGATGATCGCCAACCGCGACGGCAAGGTGATCCATGTCAACGAATCCGTGCAAAAGCTGTTCGTGACCCATGGCGAGGATCTGCGCAAGAAGTGGCCCGGTTTGCGGCCGGAAAAACCTGATCGGCACCGATCTTGCCAGTGTCCACGCCAACCACGGGCGCGTGATGTCGCTGATGTCGGATACATCGCGGATGCCGCTGCGGACGGAAATCGTCGTGGGCGATCTGCGCTTTTCCATCGACGTCAGCGCGGTGCAGGATGCCGCTGGAAATCTGATCGGCAATGTCGCCGTCTGGGACGAGATCTCGGAACAGCGCAAGACGGCAGGCATTGTCGATGCCATCCGCCGCAGCCAAGTCGTGATCGAAATGACCCCGGATGCTCGGATCGTCGCCGTCAACGATGAGGCGGCAAAGACTTATGCCTATTCCAGGGATGAAATGGTCGGCATGGCCTTCAGCTGTCTGATGTATGACGGCGAGGCGGGGCTGGCCGAACTGATGGACCAGTTGCGCAAGAACGGCTTTGCCAACCAGTTGCACCATCGCGTCACCAAGGACGGGCGCGAGTTGTGGGTCGAATGTGCGGTGAACGGAATTCTTGACGGATCGGGAAAATTGTTCCGCGTCGTCGCCATCTGCACGGATGTGACCAAGACCGTACAGGAACGGTCCGAGGCGGAGACCCGGCGCAAGGCCGTGACCGAAGACCAGCAAAAGGTGGTGGTGGAACTCGGTCGCGCCCTGGGCGATCTGGCCGAGGGCGATCTGACCCGGACCATCGACCGCGACTTCCCCGTCGAATACGAAATGCTGCGGACCAACTTCAACGCCGCCGTGACACGACTGGACGAGGCGCTGGCGCTGGTGGTCGATTCCGCAGGCAACATCCGGTCTGGGGCGTCGGAAATCACCGAAGCGGCGGACGATCTGTCGCGCCGCACCGAAAGCCAGGCCGCGACGCTGGAACAGACCGCCGCCGCACTGGATGAACTGACGGCAAGCGTGAAATCAGCAGCAGAAGGGGCGAACGATGCCGACCGCACCGTTCGCACCGCCCGCGAACAGGCCGAAGCCAGCGGTGCCGTGGTGATCGAAGCAGTCAACGCCATGAGCGAGATCGAAAGGTCATCGCGCCAGATCGGCCAGATCATCGGCGTGATCGACGACATCGCGTTCCAGACCAACCTTCTGGCCCTGAACGCCGGGGTCGAGGCCGCCCGCGCGGGCGAGGCGGGGCGTGGCTTTGCCGTCGTCGCGTCCGAAGTGCGCGCCCTGGCACAGCGATCATCCGAGGCCGCGAAAGAGATCAAGCAATTGATCTCGGCCTCGTCGCGGCAGGTGGAAAACGGCGTGGGTCTGGTCGGCCAGACCGGCGAGGCGTTGAAGACCATCGTCGCCGGTGTGACCGAAATCACCACCCGCGTGTCCCAATTGGCCCAATCCTCGCGCGAACAGTCGACAGGTCTGGCCGAAATCAACTCGGGTGTGACCATGCTGGATCAGGTGACCCAGCAGAACGCGGCGATGGTCGAACAATCGACCGCCGCCAGCCATTCCTTGCGCAAAGAGGCTGAAGGCCTGGCCGAACTGGTGGGCCGGTTCCGCGTCTCGGCCGCCGGGGGCGGTGGTCCGGTGCAGCGCACGCGGCCATCCGCCGCGCCGGCAGCACCCGCAAAACGGGCGGCGTCGGCGGGCAGGTCGACCAAGTCGGAATGGGCGCGCGACGCAGGCGGTTCGGGATGGGAGGAATTCTAGACCGCAGGTTTCGAACGGCGGGCCGATACCGGCCCGCCGATTTCCCCTTTAGCCTATTGTCTTGCAGGATAGATCGATGCGGTTTCTGATACTGGACGGCCGGCCGGTCTGGACATCCCGGCTGCGCGAAGCCCTTGAAGGGCTGCCACTTGGTGCCGATTGTACGCTGGCCACGACGGCCGAGGCAGCGCTTTCCCTGATGGAAAAATCCCAGCCGGAAATGCTGGTTCTTGGTCCCGGAACGCGGGGTCTGCGCGGTCTTGATCTGCTGGCGGCCGCGGCTGCGCGTCTGGGTGTGCGGGTCGTCCCGCTGCCCGATGCGGCGGCAACCACGCCGCAGGATACTCTTGCCGCCCCGACCGCCCTGCTGGACGGCACGACCCCGCGCGCACGCGGGCTTGCCGCACCGCGCGCGATCCTGATCGGCGCATCCACCGGCGGGGTCGAGGCGCTGCATATCGTGTTGCAGGCGCTGCCCCATGATTGCCCGCCCGTTTTCATCGTGCAGCACATGCGCCCGAACCTGATGCAGGCTTTTGTCGAAGGGCTGGACAGGGGATGCGGCGCCACAGTGGTCGAAGCGCAGGATCGCCAGTTGGCCCGCCCCGGCACCGTCTATGTGGCCCCCGCCGGACTGCGGCATCTGGTCGTGACGGATCGCGGCGGGCTGACCTGTCGGCTGATCGCGGATGAACCGCGTGCAGGCCATCGTCCGTCTGTCGATGTGCTGTTTCAGTCCGGCGCTGCGTTGTCGGTGCCGCCTGTCGCGGCCCTGCTGACAGGCATGGGACGGGACGGGGCTGAAGGTCTGCTGGCCATCCGCCGCGCGGGCGGCGCCACCATTGCGCAGGATCAGGCCAGTTGCACCGTGTTCGGCATGCCGCGCGCCGCCGCCGAGATCGGAGCCGCGCGGGACATTCTGCCGCTGACCCAGATTGGGCGCACGTTGATGCGCCACGCCACCGCCCCGGACAGAGAGCGCTGACCATGACCGAACGTCTGATTGCCATCATGCAGGGTGAACACCGGATTTCCAAAGACCCGGCCGAGGTTCTGGCAACCGTGCTCGGCTCTTGCGTGGCCGCCTGTCTGCGCGATCCGGTTGCGGGCATCGGCGGGCTGAACCATTTCCTGCTGCCGGGGGGGAACCATCAGGATCGCACGGCGGTGAAATACGGGCTGCACGCGATGGAGTTGCTGATCAACGGCATGATCCGTGAAGGGGCCAGTCGCACCCGGCTTGAGGCAAAGCTGTTTGGCGGCGCGCAAATGCTGCGCGGTCTGCCCGACATCGGCAAGGCCAACGCCCGCTTTGCCGAAGATTTCCTGCGCCGCGAAGGTATCGCCTATATCGGCGGGTCCCTGGGCGGCACCAAGGGGCGCAAGATCCGGTTCAACGCGGTGACCGGCAACGTCCGCCAGTTCCTGCTGGATCCAAGCGAGGCCCCCGAGATTCAGGTCGCCAAGCCGGTTTCTGGTGACATCGTTCTGTTCTGAACGGCGCGCGCTGTTGTGGGCGCAGACGAAAAAACCCCGGTTGCCTGTCACGGCAAACCGGGGCTTTTCCAGACTGTCAGGACATGGAATCAGAACAGGTCGATCTGGTCGGCAGCGGCAGGTGCGGTTCGCGCGAACAGCCGGTCGCGCAGCACCGCCAGCCGCAGATCGGCCACCCGCTGCGACAGCCGCAGGTCCGGCTGCACAGACGCGCTGGCCGCCGCGTGGCACAGAACGTCCGACAGCGCGTCCATCCGTTGCAGCAATTGATCGATGCGTTGCAGATGCAACCGTGCATCGGGCTGCCGGTCGGGATCAGAGGGCAGCGCGACCAGCAGCGGCAGGATCATCCGTTCCACGGTGCGCAGCTCGACCGCGAGTGCGGCCAACTCGCCCCCCGAACGCAGCAGCAGATCGGCCGGGCTAAGGGCATCGGTGATTGCGGACACGGTCACAGCGGGCCAAGCACGCGTTCGATGCAGTCGCGCATCTGTTCACGGGTGAAGGGCTTGGTGATCATGTTGTTCATCCCCAAGGCGCGCCCCTTGGCCACCACGGTCGCATCCGCCCGCCCTGTCACCAGAATGAACCCGGTCCGCTCGATCCCCTTGGTGCGGCGGATACCTTCCAGCAGGCCCAGACCATCAAGCCCCGGCATGTGATAGTCGGAAATCACCAGATGCACGGGTTTGCCCATCAGATCGCGCAGCGCCTCGTTTCCATCCGCACAGGTGCGATAGCCGCTGACCTGCATCCAATCCAGCGCCTGGGTAATCAGGCCCCGGCTGACGGCCGTGTCATCCACCACCATGACCTTCAGTTCTTCGCGTTTCATGCCTGCCTTGTCCTTTCGACGCCTAGACGCCTTGTTTGCGATAGCTGGTGATCCCGTTCGGCACGAGGTGCGGTGTCGCAGGGCCGGTCACCCGCTCGGAATGTCCGATCATCAGCGCCCCGCCTTCGGGCAGGGTCGCCAGAAAGCGCGACCACAGCGTTTCTTGCGTGTCCCTGTCGAAATAGATGACGACGTTGCGGCAAAAGATGATGTCGAACGGCCCGCGCATCGGCCATTGCTCGATCAGGTTCAGCCGACGAAAGGTGATCAGCGCGCGCAGGTCCGGCGCGATGCTGCGCTGGTCGCCCTGTGTGTTTGCCGAAAACAGCTTGCGCCCCAGATCGGGGGGCACGGCTGCGCAATTCTCGATCGGGTAAAGACCCGTCTCGGCCCGCTCCAATATGGCGCGGTCGATGTCGGTGGACAGGATACGGATGTCCAGCCGCCCCGCCTCGGGGCACAGGTCGTGGACGCAGGACGCGATGCTGTAGGGTTCCTCGCCCGACGAACAGGCCGCCGACCAGATCCGCACCCGCCCACCGGACCGCGCGCGCGCGATCAGCGGGGGCAGCACTTCGGATTTCAACTGGTCGAAATGGTGACGTTCGCGGAAGAAGGCGGTCACGTTGGTGGTGACGGCGGTGATCAGCTGTTCCCGCTCAGCCTCGCCGTTCGGGCTGTGCAGCAGGTCGATATAGGCCGGGAACCCCGTCAGCCCCAACGCGCGCAGACGGCGGATCAGGCGCGAATAGACCAGCGGGCGCTTGGTGGGCGCAAGGCTGATGCCCATCCGGCTGCGCACCAGTGTGGTGATCCGGGCGAAGTCGTCGTCGGTGAATTCAACTTCGCGCAGGGCTTGGGCGGTCATGCCGCCACACCGTCGATCTGCGGCAGCAGCGTGGTCACGTCCAGCAGACGGATCAGGCGGCTGTCCTGCACCACCATGCCGCGCAGCACCGACCGGGTGGCATCGGCGGCCAGATCCGGGGTGGGCTGGATATCGGCGGCATTGACGCCAAGAATATCGGTCACCGCTTCGACCAGCAGGCCGACGATGCGGCCCTGAATGGTAGTGACAATGATGACATTGCGGTCCGCCTCGTCCACCGAGGGCAGGCCCAGACGCCCCGCAAGATCAAGGATCGGCACCACGGCCCCGCGCAGGTTGATCACACCCTGCACAAAGGCGGGTGCATGCGGCAGGCTGGCGGGCCGGGTCCAGCCACGGATTTCGCGGACCGCCAGAATATCGATGCAGAAATCCTGCCCGGCGGTGCGAAAGGCCACAAGTTCGCGGATGTCGGGATTGCCGCTGTTGGATGAGGTGCGCATGGGATCACTCGGCTGCTAGGGTCAGGACCCATTGAACTTGCCCTTGCGGCATGATTCAGGCTCCGCAAG
>JAZKHT010000018.1:0-56992 GCA_040385245.1 Pseudomonadota bacterium
TGCGGAGCCTGAATCATGCCGCAAGGGCAAGTTCAATGGGTCCTGACCCTAGGCATTATGACGTAACGAGGTAGGCGATCCCACGTAGCTAGTGGCGGGATTGCCTGCCGTTGCCCACCAATGCACGCCGGTGCGGTTTCTCTCTTCTGGTGTTAATGTGGCGTTGATGTAGGCGGCGCAAATGCAGAAAGCGCCCCGTGGGGCGCTGCGTATGATATTGATATATTGGGATAATTTGGTTGCGGGGGCAGGATTTGGCTTGTGCCGAACATCAGCTGAATTGGCAGAGATTTCAGGCCAACCCGCAACCTTCAGGTTATGAGCCTACCCCGCCACAATCCGCCAAATGCAATGAAATCATGCACTTAAAGCGCAACCTTTTGAATTCACAGAGCTTCCCTCCCGACGCGGAGCGATCTTCACCGCGTTTCGACAGCACCATCTGCGCGAAAACGACGCATCAGGGTTGAGGTGGCGTTGATGTGCCGATTGATGGATGCGATCAGAGGTCGTCATTGGCAATATCGCATGAATGCGAAGGTCTGCGCCCGCAGAGCAGCTAGACCACCCAAGCTTATGTGCAGCATGCCAACGCAACCACAAGCGGACAGCGCCCCTTGAATAGATTATCCGTCGTCAACGAAAACGACTTAGCCGCAAGCACCAGGTCTCCACTGTTTTCAATGTGACAGAACAACCACGCGCCCCAAGGAGGTCGCGCAAGCGCGACCGATTTTGATCGGTTCTTCGCAGAGCTGCTGACCGCGCTGGGCTATGCCCCGGACACTTACCTGCCCGCCTGGTGGCAGGGCTGGCCGCCACGGACCCATGTCCGGCGCTGGCTGGAAGACCTCAGCCTGTCCGAGGACCAGATCCTGAGCGTCGCCATCGCAACCCGACGTGACCACCCTGCCCCACCCGATGGGCCCAAGGCGCTGGACCGCGCCATGGCACGCGCAGCTTCAGCAGGGTCGGTACAGGCCGCACCGGCGGCCGACGCGTCGGCGGCGGTGGAGGCCGGGCCACCGCAGGCACAGCGCCCCACAGAGCGCCGCAGGGCGGGCGGACGGACGTCGATGCCGAGCGGGCAAGCCCAGACCCCCCGACCCAGCGCCGAGGCCGTGGCGGCCTTCTACGCCGAATTGGTGAATTCCGACCGCTACCTGCCGGTCAGTGCGATCTCCAACACCCTCCGGGATGCCATGCTGTCGCGCGGTCTGGTCATTCCGGAGCGCCTGCGGATGCGGGGGGTGCGATGAGCCATTAGGGACAGATCCGCCGCAGCGGTGCGCGCACGGGCGCGGGTGCTGGCAACGGCAATGGCAACGGCAGTGGTAATGGCATTGTCGATGGCAAAGACCGCGGCGCTGATACCGGCAGTGACGCCAGGGGCCGCAGGGTAAAGCGCGCGCTGGGCGTGCAGTCGCTGCTGGAATGGGCTTTCCGCGTCGAGAAGACAAGTCGTTCAGCCATCCGCATGAGGATGCCGAAGTGGTGGCCGCCGCCGTGGCCAGCCTGCCCGACACGCTGGGTGGGCGCCGCATGGCGATCCGGGTGGCGGAACTGGCGCGCGCCGGGCTCACCCCGGACTGGATGCCAGGCGCCGTGCCGCGCTGCGTGCCGGTGGAAGTCACGCGCAACCAGCATGGTGAACGGGCGACCATCATCGTTGTTGGCGTCGAACGGGTGTTGTCCCGCGGCACGTGGCGCTCGGTTGAGCTGCTGGCCTGCCCGGTCACCTGGATCCCGCACTCCGGTCAGATCGAAGGCGCACGCCGCGCCTATGACGACTGGTGCCAAGCGCTGGGCTGGATCCGCGAGGCGCTGCTCGCGGGTGGCATGCTGCGGGAGTTCGAGGTGACAGAGGCGATGCCGAAAAGGACGCCGTGGATTATCCATCCAAGGTCTTGAGAAGTGACAGGCCGCATATGCCTTGACGACGGTGGTAGAGAAGGGGATCTCGTTGACAAGAATTTCTCCACAACCGGTTCGAGGAGTATACCGTGGATATTACATTCCATCAGTTGGAGATCTTTCGGGCGATTGTGGTTGCAGGCTCCATCAGCAAAGCAGCCAAGGTTTTTGGGCTGTCTCAGCCAACTATGTCGCAACATCTGGCAAATTTTGAAGAAATTCTCGGTGTGCAGCTTTTGCAGCGGCACGGCAGCGGCGTGGTGGCGCTGACACCCGACGGCGATTTCTGGTTCCGCTCGAGTGAAGAACTAATCGGTCGCCTTGCTTGGATAAAGGGTGAGCATGAGCGTCGTTTTACACAGGCCCGAGCGGTCCTGCGACTTGGGACAACCCCCGCGCTGCGTGGTCGGTTTACTGCCGCTGCGGGCCGCATCGCTCTTGAAGGCCCTGATTTCACGAATTTCGAGCTGACATACGAGGCGACAAGTGAAGTTTTGGCTCAGAAGTTGCGTATGCATCGGATAAACATGGCAATTCTGGCAGAAAGAGCCATCGGCTCTGAGACGTCGTCATTTGCCATTGCGAAGCTCTTTGATGACGCCATTGCCTGGGTTGTACCTGCATCTGTGAGTGACGAGGAGATACGCTACGCGTTGAATGGATCTGCTGATCCCAAAAGTGTTCACCCCTCCTTGCGGCGGCACATTGAAGTGCGCGGTGTCGTCACTACACGAACTGCTACCGAGGATTGGTATCGCAGTCGCCTCCCGCATTCGGTGCCCGTGCTTTCGGCGCCCACCTTTGCGACCTGTGTGGAGTTCGTTGCAGAAGGCTTGGCCACCGGCCATATGTTGCTGTCACTTTGGCCCAACCTTTCTGAACCGGTCCGAAGCAAACTGAAGGTTTTTGAACTGCCCGGAGTCGGGCGCCCTGTCGTTCTGGCCATGCACAAGCACCTGCAAAGCCACAGCGGCTTTTCCCGCATTTTTGGGCAGATCATGACGTTCTGCCAGACCGAGTATAAATCGGAAATGCAGGCTGCGAATTTGCGCCCCTTCACGGAACTGTCGGCCTGATCGGCACAATTAGCGAAAACGGCCCGCAAGTTACATCGAAAAAGACAATACCAGTAACTGTCTTTAACTATAAGTCTGAGCGCTACCGCCCGTTGACACTCCGGTGTCGCAGACCGTTAATAGGTTATCGACAAACAGAATTCCGGCAAAACCTCAACGGAGCCATCCTCCGTGGATCGTCGGCTGTTGTCTTGGTGGATCGGCTTTTTCGGGCCGTTTCAATCAGAGGGAGGAGAGAGCCAGAAATGCTGTCGTTCAAACTAAACGGACAAGATGTCACGGTGGATGCACCGGATGACGCCACGCTTCTGTCAGTCTTGACGGATGACCTGCACCTTGCGGGGCAAAAATATGGCTGTGGCCTGTCGCAATGCGGTGCCTGTTCGGTCATGCTCGACGGAGAACCGGTGCGGTCCTGCCAAACAAAAGCCCAAGCCGCTATTGGACGATCTGTAACGACGCTGGAGGGACTTCGAGAGAACGGGACGCCCAGCAAATTGCAGCAGGCGTTCATCGACGAGCAAGCCGCACAGTGCGGCTACTGCGCCAACGGGATGATCATCGTCGCGCAGGCACTGCTCGACCGGAATCCAAATCCCAGCGAATCTGATGTTCGATCGGCCCTCAATGCGAATTTGTGCCGCTGCGGTACCCACAACCGGATTGTGCGCGCTGTGCTGCGCGCTGCTGAGGAGGCATGACATGACCTTGAACCTCTCTATTGGCAGACGGACCTTCCTGAAGGGATCTGCAGGCTTTTTGGCTATAAGTTTCATTCTGCCATCTGAGCTGTTTGCCCAGACTGCCACCGGGCCAGAACTGCCCGGCGATCTCGCAGATCACCCAATGCTCAGTGCGTGGATACGGATCAACGCAGACGGCACTGTCACGCTGATGATCGGGAAGGTCGAACTTGGGCAGGGCTCGGTCACTGCTGTGGCCCAAGTTTGTGCCGAAGAATTGGTGGTCGATTTTGGCCGCATCAACGTAATTGCGGGCGACACGCGACTTTCACCAGACGAAGGCACGACCGCCGGATCCCAAACCATGCCGAACTGCGCCCCGGCCGTTCAGCAAGCTGCAGCTGAAATCAGGCAACTTCTGCGCAATCTTGCTGCCGAGAAACTTGGTGCGTCAGCCGACAGCTTAACCATCCTTGATGGAACAATTACATCCGGCGACAAGTCTTTAACCTATTGGGATTTGGTCGCAGATCTTCAGTTGGAAGTGGACGCGACGGGAACTGCGCCCCTTTTGCCGATCTCCGAATATCGAATTATCGGGCAGAACGTGCCTCGGATCGACATCCCAGCGAAAATGACCGGTGCGCCGATCTTTGTACAAGAAATGGCTCCTGAAGGGGTCCGTTATGGAGCCGTAGCTCGCCCGCCAACCTACAAGGCAACGCTGGTGTCCGTCGATCTCACACCAATTGAGGCCATGCCCGGTGTCATTAAGGTAGTCCGAAACGGAAGCTTTCTAGGAGTCGTAGCGACCCGCCAAGAGCAGGCTTGGGCCGCAGCAACCGCCTTGGCGTCAAATGCGCAATGGGAAGTGGTCAGCGATTTACCTGGTCATGACGGTATGGCGGATTGGCTGAAAACGACTGCCAGCGAAGAAAAGGAGTGGATGAACACATTGGCGGCCGACGCAGCAGCCCCCGCGTCGACCCACGAGGCAGAGTACTACCGCCCCTACCATATGCATGGTTCGATCGGAACGTCGGCGGCCATCGCCCAAATGGGAGACGATGGAACAATGACGGTTTGGACCCATTCGCAAAGTGTGTGGGCGACAGCAGCTGCAATTGAAAAGCTGCTTGGTCTGGAAGAGGGCAAGGTTCACGCCATCCACACTGAAGGGTCCGGGTGCTATGGGCACAACATGGCCGATGACGCAGCAGCCGATGCCTGTTTGCTGGCCAAAGAGGTGCCAGGTACGCCAATCAAGCTGCAGTACACTCGAGCCGGTGAGCACCAATGGGAGCCCTATGGGTCAGCAATGGTGAACAAAGTGTCGGCCAACCTAGACGCAAATGGCGACATCATAGGCTGGGAGCATCACATCTATTCCACGCCCCATGGAACGCGGCCGGGGGGCGAACCTGGGCGACTGCTGTCCGGAAGGTACGTGGAACCGCCCTTCCCAATGCCAGAAGTAAGTGATGGCGGTCCCCCCAACTTCTCCGCCACACGCAACGGTCTGGCTAATTACACGTTCCCGGGCGAACGGGTGGTCACCCACTTTGTGCGCGAGATGCCGCTCCGAGTGTCGTCGACGCGTGGCCTTGGGGCATATGCCAACGTGATGGCGATTGAGCAATTCATCGATGAACTTGCGGTGAAAGCTGAGGCAGATCCGCTGGAGTATCGGTTGCGGTATCTCAAAGACGAACGGATGCGTGATGTGCTCACGCGTTGCGCTGAGGCTTTCGGCTGGGGGACTTACGAAAAGAAGCGGAACACTGGTCGCGGCATCGCCATTGCACGCTACAAAAACTATGCCGCAATGACGGCCGTCGCGGTCGAGGTTCAAGTGACTCCGCGCAATGGCCTAGTCAGGGTATTGCGAGCGGTCGCGACCAACGACTGCGGTCACATGGTTAGCCCCGACGGGATCAGCAATCAAATCGAAGGCGGGCTAATCCAGTCGCTGAGCTGGACTCTAAAAGAGGAAGTCAAGTTTGACACGACGCGTGTTCTGTCAACGGACTGGGCGAGCTACCCCATTCTGACGTTTGGTGAAGTCCCACCGGTCGAGGTTGTGCTGATTGATCGACCCGGAGAGCCCTTTCTGGGCACAGGGGAATCTGCGCAAGGACCCGCAGGCGCAGCCGTGGCGAATGCCATTGCGGACGCAATCGGTGTGCGAATGCGGCGCGTTCCCTTCACCCCGGACCGAGTCAAGGCCGCCATCGACGGCGCCTAAGTTTACATTGCCAGAACCAAAGGCGCGGGGGTTGAACCCCCCGCGCCCGAAACTTGCGAAAGGATCACAATGTTCACCTTAGTTGCCGCGTCACGCAAACCGATCCTCGATGGAATCGTTGCAACCAAGACATTTCCGACTTTGGCAGAAGCCGAAACCATGATGCGAAACTGGGCACGGTTTGGAATCGACAATCAATGCAATGAAGCGGACGCCATATACATCTGCGATTCCAACAAAAAACTGGTTCGAACGTGGAATCGTGCGCGCAAGCAGTCGGTCGCACCGGATTAAACAGGGGACGAGTTCTCTGACCGGATTGACCCAACCTCTTGGTCAGGCCTCTGCCTGAGTGTGTTCGCGCTTTGAAACAGGATTGAACAAACCTTGCCTAGAAATATTCGCGCTGCCGTTGCCTTGGGGGGCCTCGTCCTTCTCGCAACGGCTGTAACGGCAGCTTTCGTGGTTCATGCCCCGTCGATCCCGGCAATTTCGGCGACTGATCCCAATACGTTTGAAGCTGATCTCGTCGAACAGGGGCGTCTGCTTGCTGGTGTCGGCAACTGCGCGGTGTGTCATACGAGCCCCGGAGGAGCACCTTATGCCGGTGGTCTTGCCCTGCCGACACCGTTTGGCGTGATATATTCCAGCAACATCACCCCGGACCTACAGACTGGCATCGGGGGTTGGTCTGAAGCAGCGTTCGTCCGTGCAATGCGGCACGGAATTGATCGACAGGGTCGGCATCTTTACCCAGCCTTCCCATACGATTATTTCACCAGAGCCAATGACGCGGATATTTCGGCAATCTACGCATACTTGATGTCCCAGGCACCCATTGCCGCCGATACGCCAGCGAACGAACTGGCTTTTCCTTTTAACCTGCGGCCCCTTCTCTCAGGCTGGAAGCTGCTATTCCTAGAGCCGGGTGTTTTGGCTGAGGATCTGTCGCAGGACGAAGAATGGAACCGGGGCCGTTACCTCGTCGAGGGACTCGGCCATTGTGGTGCCTGCCACACGCCGCGGAATGCTTTCGGCGCTGCGGCAAAGACTGGACCAGAAGCTTTTGCAGGCGGACTAGCAGAGGGTTGGTATGTTCCACCGTTAAACGGAACCTCTCCCGCTCCGGTGGCGTGGAACGTGGATTCCCTTTCGAACTACCTCATCGACGGATGGGACCGCGATCACGGGGTTGCAGCGGGTCCGATGCGCCCAGTCGCCGACGACCTCTACGGACAGCCCGAAGATGACGTTGTTGCTATGGCCGCCTATGTACATTCGCTGATGGGCGATGCGGACGATGCAGATGCCGAGGGTGCCAAGCGGGATTCGACTCGGGCAAGTGCCGAAGCGCTCGACTGGGGGCACCCAGATGCCCCGCGTCTGCCCGACGACCCCCTGCTTGCATCAGGCGCCAAAGTGTTTGAGGCACATTGCTCTGAATGTCATAAGTCAGGTGCTAAATCCGCCCCGCTAGCACTGACCACGGTTCTGAATGCACCCGATGCGTCCAACCTCGTCGAAATCGTGTTGCATGGTATTCAGCCTCCCCCCACAGGTTCACCCGACCGATCGATGCCGTCACGAGGTCTCCAACTCACTGATGATGATCTTGTGGCCTTGGCAGCTTTTCTGCGCGACCGATTCACTGATCGTCCGCAATGGACGGAAGTCCGCAGAATTGTGTCTGATCGGCGGCATGCGGCGAGGTGACGTGCGACTCACGACTACTTTAGCTGTATGGTTGCCAGGGTTCCATGCGAAGGCTCGGTCCGGACGGATCGTCCATCGCTGGTATAGCCGGACACCTTAGTTCTTGGGCACAGACAAATCCAAGACCGCGTTCACTTCTGAGCAGAGAGGGACAACACGAGCGGCTCTATGGATATAGCCGTGTCGGTCGAAGACTCAATTAATCTGCCAGAAACGGCGGAACATTAAACTATTCAAAAAAGCGGGTTCGTTAGTGACCTTCCAGAAGATTGATTCCCGCACAGGCTGCAGTGTTCGCAATATGCTGTCGCATTGCGGCGCAGGATGCATCGCCGTCGTGACGCGACAATGCGGCGATGATGTCGCGGTGTTCGGCCAGCGACGCGCGCATGCGGGTCGGATTGGTGCGCGGGATCGGCTGTCGCTGCGTTTCTGTCAGCAGGCCATGCACCGTTTCATAAAGCGATTGCAGCATAAGGTTAGAACAGGCTTGCGTAATGGCGCGGTGAAACCGCAGATCGGCGTCGACATTGGCAAGAAGATCGCCCGCATCCCAGCAACGCTCCATCTCGTCCGTCGCTTCAGTCAAGATCAAAAGGGTTGCTACATCAATGCCGTCCGCGGCAGACCTTGCGATCTGGCCTTCCAGCATTTGCCGCGTTTCGAAAACATCCTGCATCGAATAGCTGTCCGAATAGCGCCACTTCAGCGCGGCGCTTTGGTCGGGTCGACCGGCTGTGACGAATGTTCCCCGACCCGGTTCGGTTTTGACAAGGCCAAGTGTTTCCAATGTTAGAATCGCTTCGCGCAGCGACGCCCGGCTGACGTTGAACTGTTCTGACAAGATACGCTGCGACGGGATCAGGTCGCCCTCCTGCAATTCGCCGTCAAGGATCATCTGCTGCAAGCGTCGCGCCACAACCTGCGGCAAAGGAGTCCACTGTGGCAATGGCACGGTCAGCCGCGAAACTGGCATTTCTGTTGTCACCTTCAAATGGGGCGAACGCCCGTCTGGTTATCGTGCATCAGTAGCGCCTTGCTTTCGAGAACGCATCATGATTGGTTCAGGTTATCTGGTCAGACCGGTCTGACCAGTTCACAATATGAAACTGACAGGGAAAGGACCAGAGACATGATGAAAAGATTGCTCGCAGTTGCGGCGTTTGGTGCGGCGCTGAGTTTCGGTGCCGTGGCATCGGCACAAGACCTGACCGTTGGGGCCAACGTCGGCAACGTCCCATGGGAGTTTCAAGACGACACCGGTGCGATCGTTGGGTTCGAGGTTGATCTGGCAACCGAGGTTGCAAAGCGGCTTGGCCGTGGCATCGTGATCGAGAATATCCCCTTCAACGGCCTGTTTTCTGCGGTGCAGTCCGGGCGGATCGATATGGCGATGTCCTCAATCACCATTACGCAAAAACGTTTGGCCGAGGTCAGCTTTGCCCAACCCTACTATGACAGCGATCAATCGTTGACTGTGACAGCAGCCAGCGGTCTGAAGGGTCTGGCGGATATGTCGGGTAAAGTGATCGGCGTCGATACCGGATCGACCGGCGACATGTGGGCGACCGAAAATCAAGCGAAATACGGCTTTTCCGAAATCCGCCGTTTCGAAGGTCTTGCCCCTGCCATGCTTGATCTTGGGAATGGCCGCATCGACGGCTACATCAGCGACATTCCTGCCCTGCAATACTATTCCAAGGACAAGCCGGAATTCGCCGTGGTGGAACGCATCCTGACCGGCGAGCAATATTCGATGATGTTCGCAAAAGACGCGCCGCTGGCGGCCGAAGTCAGCGCCGTTCTGACCACACTGAAGGAAGAAGGTTTTGTGGCGGCAACCCATAAGAAATGGTTCGGATCGGACCCGGAGCCGACGACATCTACCGCGACAGTGATGGACATGCCGGCGCTCCAGTAAAACCCTTCGGCGGCGGCGGGATCATCCTGCCGCCCCTTTTCGAAAGCCGGGCCTTTCCATGGACATCTTCGATACCTTTTTCAACGTGCCGGTCCTGATCCGCACGTTTCCCCTGCTGATGTCGGGCTTGTGGATCACGCTGCAAATCGGTGTGGTCAGCATCGCAGCTGGACTGGTTCTCGGTCTGGTATTGGCGCTGGTGCGGCTGTATTCGCCCGGGTGGCTGCAAGTGTTGGCCAAAATCTATATCAATTTCATGCGATCGATCCCGCTGCTGGTGCTCCTGATCATCATCTATTACGCGCTGCCCTTTGTCGGAATCCGGCTGTCGCCGTTTCTGTCTGCCGTGGCGGCACTGTCGCTGGTGTCAGCCGCCTATACGGCCGAGATTTTCCGCGCCGGCATCGAGGCGATCCCAAAAGGGCAGTTCGAGGCGTCGTCGGCGCTTGGCCTTGGATATCGGCACATGATGGTCGATGTGATCCTGCCGCAAGCGATCCGCATCGTCATTCCGCCGCTGACCAACAACTGCATCAACGTGATGAAAGATACCGCTCTGGCATCGGTCGTGGCCATGCCTGATCTGTTGAAACAGGCCACGCAGGCGCAAGCGCTGGCGGCAAATCCCAGCCCGTTGATTGGGGCTGCCATCATCTATGTCGCATTTCTGTGGCCGTTGGTGGCCGCCGTCGCGCGGCTGGAGCGCAGCTATGGAAAGGCGGACCGTTAATGGCCGGATACATTTCCATCAAGAACCTGCACAAGCAATTCGGCACCTTCACCGCACTGCACGGCATTGATCTTGATATTGCCGAGGGCGAGGTGGTCTGCGTGATTGGCCCATCCGGTTCGGGCAAATCCACGCTGATCCGTTGCATCAACCTGTTGGAGCCTTTTCATCCTGACAGTTTGATCACCGTGGGAGGCACGCGCGTCGAACAGGGCCGCAATCTGGAAAAGGTGCGGGCAGACGTGGGGATGGTGTTCCAATCCTTTAACCTGTTCCCGCACCTGACGGTGTTGCGCAATGTCATGCTGGCACCAATGCGCGTGCGGGGTCTGCCTGAACCTGAGGCGGAAAAGCGCGCGATTGATCTGCTGACACGGGTGGGCATCGCCGAACAGGCCGACAAATACCCCGGCAAGCTCTCGGGCGGTCAGCAACAGCGTGTGGCCATTGCCCGCGCGCTGGCGATGGACCCCAAGGTGATGCTGTTTGACGAACCGACCAGTGCTCTTGACCCCGAAATGGTCGGCGAGGTGCTGGATGTGATGAAGGCACTGGCCGGCACCGGCGTGACGATGGTCGTCGTCACGCATGAGATGGGCTTTGCCCGCCAGGTGGCCGATCGCGTGATTTTCATGGACAGTGGACGGATCGTCGAATCCGGCACGCCCGCACAGATATTCGACACACCGCAGGAAGAACGGCTTCGCAGCTTTCTTGGGGCGGTCCTCAACCACTGACACGAATTCCGGAGACGATTATGACGCTTGATATGAACGCGGTCCGTAGCAACTTTCCCGGTCTGGCGCGGGGGTGGACGCTGTTTGACAACGCGGGCGGCTCGCAGATCCTGAAGGGAGCGGTCGATCGGATGACCGAATTCCTGTATGAAAAGAACGTCCAGATCGGTGGCAGCTATGCGGTGTCCGTGGCTGCGGCCGAGGCGCTGCGCGACGCACGCGCCGCCGCGGCTACCCTGATGAACGCAGGCAGGCCGGAGGAAATCATATTTGGGCCATCAACCACTGTTCTTCTGCAAAATCTGTCGCGGGCAATGCGCAGCCAGCTGCAGCCGGGCGACGAAGTGATCGTGACAGTGGCGGACCACGAATCCAACATTGGTCCTTGGATGTCCTTGCAGGAGTTCGGCATCGTGTTGAAGGTCTGGCCTCTCAACCAAGACACGTTCAGCCTTGATCTGGCCGATCTCGCCCCGCTGATGACGGACCGCACCAAATTGGTTGCCGTCACTCATGTGTCCAACATCCTCGGCCAGGTAAATCCCGTGGCGGAAATTGCGCGTTTCGTGCACGATCACGGTGCGCGGATCTGCGTCGATGCCGTCGCCTATGCCCCACACCGAGCTATTGATGTGCAAGCGTGGGACGTCGATTACTATGTGTTCAGCCTGTATAAGACCTACGGCCCGCATTACGCCGTGATGTATGGCAAGCACGACCTCTTGCTCGAACTCGACACGCTGTATCACTATTTCTACGGCAAGGACAAAGTGCCCGGCAAGCTGGAGCCGGGTAACCCCAGCTATGAATGCGCCTATTCCACACTGGCCATCCGGGACTACTTTGCAGGGCTTGGCGGGGCGGGTCACAGCACGCGCGCGAAAATCGAGGCAGGCTTCGCCGCTGTTACGGCGCAAGAGGATGCGTTGGTAGATCGTTTGCTGTCTTACCTTTCCGCGCGCAACGACTGCCGTGTGATTGGCGCCACAACGAACGTCGCATCACGCCGTATTCCCACCGTGGCCTTCCGGTTTGACGGGCGCAACTCGGGCGAAGTGGCAAAGGCAATGGACGCCTATAACATCGCCATCCGACATGGCGACTTCCACTCTCGTCGCTTGGTCGAGGAATTGGGGCAGACCGGCGACGGCGGTCTTTTGCGCGTGTCGATGGTCCATTACAACACCTTGGAAGAAGTGGATACTTTATGCTCGACGCTGGATGATATCCTGCGAAAGGCGGCGTGAGCGATGTTTGATCTGGTTGTTCGGGGCGGCACCGTGGTCACCGCATCGGATGTCACGCGCTGTGATGTGGGCATCCGCGACGGGCGCATCGTCATGCTGGGAGAAGCGCTTCCCGCAGGACGTGAAGAGGTGGACGCAACCGGGCTTTATGTGATGCCGGGCGGGATCGACAGCCATGTACACCTGTCGCAGCCGTCAGGTGACGGCATCGTCATGGCCGATGATTTCCAAAGTGGCACGCGCTCGGCGCTGTTTGGCGGCAATACGACCGTTTTGCCGTTCTGCCTGCAACAAAAGGGCCAGTCCTTGCGTCAGGCGCTGACCGACTATCACGCGCTGGCGGCGGGCAACTGTCTGACCGACATCAGCTTTCACCTGATCATTACGGACCCCACCCCCGGCGTTCTGGGCCAAGAGGTGCCTGCACTGGTCGAGGATGGCTATACCTCTCTCAAGGTGTTCATGACCTATGAGGGCATGCGCCTGCATGACAACGAAATCCTTGCCACGCTGGATGCGGCGCGGTCGTCCGGTGCGCTGGTGATGGTGCATTGCGAGAATGAGGATGCGATCCGCTTTCTGATCGGCAAGCATGAAAGGGCAGGCACGGTCGCACCCCCGGCCCATGCCACCACCCGCCCCATCGCGGCCGAGCGCGAGGCGACGCACCGCGCGCTGTCCTTGGCCGAGATTGTCGATGTGCCCATCGTCATCGTCCATGTCTCCAACCGCGAGGCGATGGAAGAGATTGACCGCGCCCGCAAACGCGGCGTCAAGGTCGTGGGCGAAACCTGTCCGCAATACCTGATGCTGACCGCCGACGATCTGGACCGCGACGGGTGGGAGGGGGCAAAGTTCGTCTGCTCTCCGCCCCCGCGCGACGAAGCCAGCAAGGTCGCCTGTTGGCAGGGATTGGAGCAGGGGATTTTCGACCTGTATTCCTCTGACCACTGCCCGTTCCGGTATGATGATCCGGCTGGCAAGCTGAACGATAAGGGCAAGACCAGTTTCCGATGGATTCCGAACGGAATACCCGGCGTGGAAACCCGCCTGCCGATCCTGTTTTCCGAAGGGGTGATGACGGGGCGCATCGATCTGTCCCGCTTTGTCGCGCTGACCGCGACGAACCATGCCAAGCTGTATGGGCTTTACCCGCAAAAGGGCACCATCGCGGTGGGATCCGATGCCGATCTGGCCCTGTGGGATCCAAAAGCGCAGCGCACCATCGCCAATGACATGCTGCACCACGGCGCGGACTACACGCCGTACGAGGGGATGCAGATCACCGGCTGGCCGGTCACGGTCATCCTGAACGGCAAGGTCGCGGTGCAGGATGGCGCGCTGAAGCTGACCCCCGGCGCCGGGCGCTATCTGCCGCGCAAACGCAGCAGCGGTAACCTTGGCCTCAGGTGAGAACTTGCAACAAAGTTGCAAGTGAGTGTCAGCCTTCCATTGGGATCCAGCACAGGTTCCCGTCAGAAGTGAATATGAAAAAGAAAATCATCATCGACTGCGACCCTGGCATTGACGATGCACTGGCGATCTTTCTTGCCCTTGCCGCATCGGACGTCATCGACGTCGTTGGTATTACTTGTGTTGCGGGCAATGTTGCGCTTGAAAAGACCTATGCCAACGCACAGCGCATTCTTGCGGCAGCCGAACGGCGGGATATTCCAGTGCATCGCGGCATCGGACGTCCAATCATGGGAAGTGTCGGACTTGCCGCCAGCGTGCATGGAAAGGATGGTTTGGGAGATATTGGCCTTGCGATGACGAAGAGTCCGGAAGGTTCTTCGCCGATGGCGGTTGATTTCATCATCAATGCGATCAACGCTGCACCGGGAGAGATCGTCCTTTGTCCCATCGGCCCCATGACGAATATTGCCGTGGCGATGTTATTGGATCCAACCATAGCTCAGAAGGTGCAGTCCATTGTGTTCATGGGCGGAGCTGCCTTCTGCCCCGGCAATATGAACGATTATGCAGAGTTCAACTTTCTGATCGATCCCCATGCCGCCGGGATCGTTTTGACGAGCGCCGCGCCGCTAGTGATGTTCGGCTTGGATGTGACACTGCAGGCCCGGATCACGCCTGACCATATCGACAGGCTGCGCCGCCTGAATTCGCGGTGCGGTGATGTTTCAGCTCAGCTTCTATCAGCCTATACTGTGGGAGACCTGTGTCTGCACGATCCTTGCGTCATAGCCTGGCTGATCGAACCAACAATGTTCGGCGGCGTGCTGGGACGCGTGCATGTCAACACGGACAGCGGTCCGGAATACGGACGGTCCGTTGCCACCCTTGCCGAGACGGGCAACTGTCTCATCATCACTGACGTCAATGCTCCAGCACTGTTCGACCTGCTTGCGTCGAAGTTGCGGCATTTGGTTTGAAGCGAATGAAGTCGGTGTCCTCAACCAGAAATCGCTTTCTTTGGCTGTACGGGATGAGGTCCAATTCAGGTCGAGTTGGCGGCAGATTGAAGCAGTGCAAAAAGTTTGCGTTCATCTGGATGCAATCCGTGCGGTTCGTCACTGGCTAATCCGTCCAATAGTGTATGACGCTCCCCCGGCTGCATTTCAGCAAGGTCCAGTACCGCTGGGTGGATGTATGATTTTCGGCAAATAGTGGGTGTGTTATGCAGGACGTCAGCTGCAGCAGATGAAAGGCCGCGACGGGTAATCTGGTCGACTGGCCCGGCGCCCAAGGCGTGTCTGAACGCAGCAAGCGTGCCGCCCCATGTGCGAAACGTCTTTGCAGTGGCACAAATCCCAGTCAGGTCGGAAATGTGTGAATTCACATCCGATGAACTGATGACGCGACTAGTACCGTCGTCGTCGAGATAGGTGAACAACCTTCGGCCGGGTAATTCGTGAATGTCCTGCAAGATGCGGTGCAAGCGTTTGTCGCGTAGCACTTGCCGGACCGATTTGCCGCCCTTTGCGCGGAAGCTCAGGAGCACGGCACCATCGTGAAAGGTCAAGTGCCGGCGCAACAATGTCGTCGCCCCAAAGGATCTATTTTGCGCGGTGTAAGCTTCGTTGCCAACACGCAAATAGGCCTGGTCAAGAAGCATGATAATCGCGGCCAAGGTGAAATCGCGATCTCCGGCCCGCCCCGAGACAGCACTCTTCACATGTTGCCTGATCACGGGCAGGGCCTCGGCGAACCGCACAAGGTCGGCATATTTCGTTTCGGACTGTGCCGACGACCAGAGGGGGTGGTATCGGTATTGCTTTCTTCCGCGCATATCACGCCCGGTTGCCTGCAGATGGCCATTTGGGTTTGGACAAATCCAGACATCTTGATAGGCGGGAGGAATGCCTAGCCTTTGCACTCGCAAACGTTCATTCCGCGAAAGAAGTCGTCCATCTGGCGACCGATAGGAAAATCCCGTGCCTTTGCGAATGCGGCGGATGCCTGCACTGTCATCCGACACGTAATCCAGGCTTGCAGCGGGATGGCCTTTCGGCGCTGATATTCTTTCATCCTTTGCCATAATGCGCTCCCCGCTTCCCAACGGTGATTGCGTGAAGTCGGTTCCTATTAGGAACAGGGACGACCGCACCGATTGCGGACTCAGTACGATTTACTAGGAGATCCGTTCTTGGCTTAAGGCTCTCCTGCGGCTACCCAGTGGCGACCGGCGGAGCTTAAGAACTAGATACTTACCTCTGCGGTTTTGGTGCTTGCGCCTAGGAAGGCGATGAATTGGTCATGGTCCGACTTGCCCTAAATCGTTACCTTAGCTCGTTGGAATTCAGACAGTATTTGCCAGAAAGAACCGGATCATTTGTGCCGAGGCATCCGGGCCCTTTCTATCGGTATAGGATCCGCTGGCACGGCCACCCGACCAAGCGTGCCCCGCCCCTTCAAGCATCCAAAATTCGAGAATAGCCTCACCGCTCGGTCCCGCAAATACGCTGCGGTCATAGCCGCGCCCGCGCACGGACCGTCGGCTAACGTTTGTTGGCGTCGTCCGGCCACCCACAGCCGCAGCCACAATCCTCGACGCATTGGACGGATGAACAGTGCTGTCGGTATCACCGTGAAAGATGATGCGTCGCACAGTATGCGGTGACAAGTGAGTGACCGGTGCAAGGCGTCCTGGCGCGCCTTTTCGCATCGCAGACAGTGCGCTGACAACATCACGTGCGGCGCCACGGGCAAGCCCGGAGTGAACACCCACAGCAGAAAACACGTCGGGATAGGCGTCTGCCAAAATGGCCGCCATCGCGCCGCCGGCAGACAATCCAGCCACGAATACTTGGTCGCGACCAAGGTCGAATTCCCGTGCAAGTTTTCGCGCCAGTGATGCCAGAATTGCGGGTTCGCCTGCGCCACGACCTTGATTACCGGGCTTGAACCAGTTCCAGCAAGATGCACCATTATGACTGGTTGTCTGCGCCGGATAGGCGATCACGAGGCCATTCTTCTCGGCCAGCGCATTCATGTGCGTGCCGAGTGCAAAGTCGTCCGGGGTCTGGTTGCAGCCGTGCAGCATGAGGAGCAGACCCATGGGCCGCTTCGGTTGACTAGCGGGCAGATAGATTTTGTAAGCGCGCGATCCCGCGGCGCTTCGATGTGTCCGATCGAGATACCGCGCATCCTTCGGGATGCGGGGAGAAGCCACCCGCCCCGACGTCCCGGTCGTAGGGCTGGGCACCAGTGATTGGGCAGCGCGCAACTGACGCAGCACGACCCCAAGCGTCCGACCTGCCTTGGGGGTCGCGACCTTGCGCGATTTAGCGGTTTTTGGCGTCGCTGCTGCAAGTGAGGCGAGTGCCGATTTAACCATCAAGCCAGTCATCATTTTTTGTATGGATTTGGTTGTTTTGGTCGGTCGCATCAGCCGGTTGACCCGGCGCACTGCTGCGGCGAAGCTGCGTGTCATGGAAATTTCCTTGGAATTGACAGCCGTGATGGCCGAGCAAATGCATTGGCTGAGCCGACGCGTCATCCCGTTGAAAGCGTTACCCCCTCCCAATGGTTCCTCCCAGGCCCCTAACGTATGCGGGGGGCGCAGCGCGGCGTTTCGCTAGCGACAGGCATTTTCACCGGGGAATTCAGGCGGAATCCACTTGCCGGGCTATCATTGGAAAAGACGCACATTATCAAAAGCTTGCAGAATTACGCTCTTGGTGCGCTGGATTTTTTCGCGGAATCAAGAGAATCCAGTTTGCGGAAGCCAGCTTTCGGGGTGCCTTGCGCGATTGCGGCGGCGATGAAGGCGGACACCACCTTGTGGTCAAGTTCATGCATTCGTCAGACCTGCCCATCATCAAACGAAGCATAGTTGGCCTTGAAGAGCCGTGCGTAAGTGCCACTTTGGGCGATCAGTTCCGAATGGCTACCCTGTTCTACGATCCGCCCCGCGCTGAGGATAAGGATCCGGTCCGCGTTGCGCACCGTGGCCAGACGGTGCGCGATGATCAGGCCGGTCCGGCCCCGCAGCAGGATTGCCAGGGCGGTCTGGATCTGCTGCTCGGTCTGGCTGTCGATGCTGGAGGTCGCCTCGTCCAGCACAAGGATGGGCGCATCGGCGACCAGCGCGCGGGCAAAGCTAATCAGCTGGCGCTGACCCATCGACAGATTCGCGCCGCGTTCGTTCAGTTCCGTCTGGTAGCCGTTCGGCAGCCGCTCGATCAGATCATGCGCGCCCACGGTGCGCGCGGCCTGCATCACCTCGGCGTCGGTGGCGGTGGTCTTATTGTAGCGGATATTCTCCATCACTGTGCCGGTGAACAGGAACGGCTCTTGCAGCACCATCGCGATCTGCGCGCCAAGCGAACGTAGGGAAAGCTGGCGCACGTCGTGCCCGTCGACCAGCACCGCGCCAGATGAGACATCATAGAACCGGTGGATCAGTGACATTATGCTGGACTTGCCCGACCCGGTCGGACCAACCAGTGCCACCGTCTCGCCTTGGGCCACTGTGAAGCTGACGCCCTGCAGCACCGGCTGGTCGGGCAGATAGGAAAACCGCACGTCGCGGAACTCAACCGCGCCGGGTGTGCCTGGCGGCAGGTCCAATGCGTCGGGTGCGTCCTTGATGCCGACCGGAACGTCCAGCACCTCGGTCAGCCGTTGGCCAGAGGCCATCGCGCGCTGCATGACCGAATACTGCATAGTCAGCGATCGCACCGGGTCGAAAAAGCGCTGGATGAAGAACAGGAACGCGACCATCACACCCACATCCATCTGTCGGTCAAGAACCATCCCACCACCGACGACCACGACCGCCGCCATCGCAAGCCCGGTCAGCGCATCGACGATGGGCACTAACACCTGCGCATAGCGCGCCGCGACCAGGTGCGCGCGCAGATTGGCCTGCGCCTTGTCTTCAAACAGTTGCATGTTGACAGTCTGGCGCGTCATGCCCTGCACCGTGCGGACGCCATGGATGCCTTCGGCCAAGGCGCCTGCGGTGACAGAGTTCGTGTCATGCGCCGCGATGAAGGCGGCCCGCGCGCGGGGCAACCAGACGATGCGGACCAAAAACAGGACCGGCAGGATCGACAGCGTCAAAAGGCCAAGTTGCCAGTCCAGCCACAGCATGCAGCCGACGATGCCAAAAAGCAGCACCAGATCGCCGACCGAGATGACCGAGGTTTCCAGAAACTCTTGCATCGCGTTCACGTCCCCTTGCAGGCGTGACATCAGGCGGCCAACCTCGGTCTTGTCCATGAAGCTTTGCGATACGCGCTGCAGGTGGGCGAACATCGCCTCACGAATGTCGAATAGCACGTTTTCGGCGACGCGGCCGACCATCCTTTCCTGGATGTAACTGGACAGGAAGTTGACAAGGATCGCCACAGCAAAGGCCAGGACCGACCAGATAAGGGCGCTGCGCCCGTCAGGGGCGAGAAGCCCTTCATCAATCGCGGTGCGAATGATGATCGGGATCGACAGCTGCGACAGCGTGAAGATCAGAACCGAGATGACCGAAATCAGCAACTCGCGCCGATAGGGGCGCACGAAAACCCAGATCCGGCGCATCACATTTGTATCGAAGACGCGGCCAAACATCTCTTCCTTGATGCGGTGCGAACCGACGACGGCGCGTGGGGGGCGGCGGCCGTCCTCGCGCACCTCGTTGCGCTCCATCTCGGTCTCGCCGCTCATGGTCGGTCTCCGAAGGATTGGTGCTGCAGGTTGTAAAGCGCACGATAGCGACCGTTCAGGGCCAGAAGGTCGGCATGAGTGCCCTCTTCGGCGATGCGGCCGCCGTCCAGCACCAAGATGCGGTCGGCGTGCATCAGCGTGTTCAGGCGGTGCGCGATCAGGATGGTGACGCGACTTGCCGCCTTGGCGCGGATGGCGATGAAGATTCGCTCTTCGGTGCGGGCGTCGATGGCGGCGGTGCTGTCGTCGAAGATCAGGACGGCGGGATCAAGGATCAGGCTGCGCGCGATCGACATGCGCTGGCGCTGACCGCCCGACAGCGAGGCGCCGCGTTCGCCCACGACCGTGCGGTACCGTTCGGGCAACGCGTCGATGTAGTCGTGCAGCTGCGCGTCGCTGCTGGAGGTTTCGATCCCGGCCTCGGGTGCCCAGGGGTCGCCGTAAGCGATGTTGTTTTCCATCGTGGTGGTGAACATGAAGACGTCCTGCGTGACAACCGCCACCGCCTTGCGCACCGAGGGCAGCGTCACATCGCGGATGTCCTGGCCGTCAAGGGTGATGGACCCGCCGGTCACATCGTAAAACCGCGGGATCAGCTGGGCGATTGTGCTCTTTCCGCTGCCTTGTTCGCCGATGATCCCGATCACCTCACCCTGGTGGGCGGTGAAAGAAATGTCGCGCAGCACCAGATGGTCGGGGGCCGAGGGGTAGGCAAAGCTGACGCCGTCAAGGCGCAGGGTGCCTTCGGTCAGGGTTAGCGCGGGGGCGTTGGGGGCGGTGGACACCGAAGGCTCAAGGTCCAGCAGCGTAAAGATGCGCGCGCCGCAGGTCGAGGTGCGGGCGACCGAGTTGACCAGCATCCCCATCTGGCGGACTGGCATCTGCAGGATCATCATGAAGGTCAGGAAAGCGGTCAGGGTGCCGACGGTCATGGTGCCAGCCTGCACTTTCAGCCCTCCAACCAGCAGAACCAGCCCCATCGCCACAAAGAACGACAGCGTCATCGCCGAGGTGCTGCGCACACGCAGGTCGACGCGTTCATGTGCCAGATCCAGCGCCCGCTCTGACGCGGCGCGGAACTTGGCAAGCTCATGATCTTGCGCAGAGAAGGCCCGCACGACGCGGATGCCGGCCAGGTTTTCCTCCATCACGCGGGTCAGGACAGACAGGCGTTCCTGCAGGGCAAGCCAGGTCTGGCGCAGTTCAAGCTGTGAGGTCGACGACCGCCAGCCGACATAGGGCACGAAACTGAGCGCCAAAAGCCCAAGCACCGGATCGATTGCGATCAACCACCAGCCGCCAAAGCCGATCAGCACGACCAACAGCAAAAGGCGCACCACGCCAGTGGCAAAGAACATCCGCGCGCCTTCAAGGTCGAGAAGGCCAAGCGTGATGAGGTCGCCAGAATGCATCCGGTCATGGAAACCGAAACTCAGGTGCTGGATCTTGTCGTAATAGTCCAGCCGAAGGCGCAGGCCGGTGTGGTGGCCGACCGCCTCGCTGAAGTAGTTCTGAAAGGTCGCGAAGAGGCCGCGCAGGGTTGAGACCGCCAGCACCAGTAGCGCTGTGATCAAAAGCGCGCGCGCCGCGGCATCGTCACCGCCTGAGGCCACGACCTGTGTCTGGTCGACTGCGCGGCCCAGAAGCTGCGGGATGACCAGTTGCAATACGGCCGCGAACAGGGTGGAAACGAGCGCGAAGGCCATCTGCCACGGCGTTTCCATCCCGATGCGCAGGACGCGCCACAGCGTGCGCAAGCCCTTGGACGGGCTGACGGTGTCGGTCAGGCCCAGCACCTCGACCGGGCGCGAGGCCGGGTGAGTGGCGGGCTTTGCCTTGGCTTCAGGCATGGCCACCGTCCACAGAAAGCACTTGGCCGGTGATCCAGCTGGCGTCTGGACCGGCCAGAAAGGCCACGGCCCCTGCAATGTCTTCGGGCTGGCCGAGCCTGCGGGTATGGGTGCCGGAAAGGATGGCCGCTTGGCCTTCGGGGCCGTAGCTGTCCCATTGCGCGCGGCTGGCCGGGTTGGACAGGACAAAGCCGGGGGCGACGGAATTCACGGTGATGCCGAAGGGGCCCAGTTCCAGCGCCAGTTGTCGGGTCAGGCCGACCAGCGCGTGCTTGGCGGCGGCATAGGCCTGGATACCGGTCAGGCTGGCGCGCAGGCCCGCGCCTGAGCTGATGGTGACCAGACGGCCCTGCCCCGCCGCCTTCATCGCTGGTGCGAAGGCCTGGGCCAGGTGAAAGGCGCTGTCGACGTTGGCGGCAAAGATCGCCTGCCAGTCATCTTCTGCAACGTCCTCGACGGGGCGGCGGACCTGCCCGCGCACTCCGCCAGCGGCGCTGACCACGATCAGGGGTGGAGCGTCAGTCAGAAGGTCAGCCAGGGCGCGGACGTCGGCGATCTGGCCAAGGTCGGCCGCATGGCCCGGCAGTCCCAGGGCTGCGCGGGCGGCGTCGAAGGCGGGGCCGGGAAGGTCGGTCACCGTGACCTGCGCGCCATCGGCGGCCAGACGGCGGGCGATGGCCGCGCCGATGCCGCCGACCACGCCCGTCACAAGCGCAGGCGTTCCATTCAGGGTCAGGCCCATGGCCCCTCCAGCGCGGCGCGGGTTTCTTCGACGCCAATCTGCCACAGCGCGTCGGTCACTGCGTCAGGCTTTTGCCAGGCGCCGCCATAGTTGCCGTCGCCCAGTATGGCGCGTGCGGCAGTGGGCGGGCTGGCGCGCAAAAGGTCAAAATCGGCCATCGGTTTGTCACCCGTTGGGGCCGGGGCATGGGCAAGCCGGGTCCAGGGGAAGTTCTCCATCCAGCTGGCATGACTGCCGCCGCCGTTTTCCTGCACGAAGGCCCAGGTCCGCGGTGCACGCCACCAATTATGAAACTTGATTGAGGTGTCGCCCCAGTCGGCCATTAGCTCTTGCGCCAGTGCATCAACCGGGGCGTTGCCGCCATGGCCGTTCACGATCAGGATCTGCCGGAACCCCGCCCGGCGGATCGAGGCGAGGGTGTCGCGCATCACCGCCAGCAGCGTTTCCACCCGCAGCGTTACCGTGCCGGGGTAGTCGACGAAGTAGGGCGCAAGGCCGAATGGCATCGCCGGCCAGACCGGAACGCCCAAAGGTTCAGCCGCTTCCAGTGCCACCTTTTCGGCCAGGATCATGTCGACGCAAAGCGACAGTTGCGCGTGCTGTTCGACTGAACCGATGGGCAACACCGCCCGCGGATCGCGCAGGGCTGCAGCCGCCACATCGGCCCAGTTCATTCCGGCAAGTTTCATAACATCGTCTCGGCCCGGTGGGTGCCACCCTTTTCAGAACGCGCGGTGACAGTGACGCGTCCGGTTCCGCGCACCAGCCATTCAACCTTGCGGGCCACAGGCGACCATTGCTGGCCCCAGTTCGAGTATTCATAGTTCCGTTCGTTGCGGCCAGCCAGATGGCCCAGGTCGACGGTGACGGGGTTCATCGCCACCTCTACCCCGTCAATCGTGACGGTGACCGGACGCGCGACCTTGTTATTGACCGCGACGTCCGAAAGGTTCGTGGGAAGGTAACCGTGGTTGGCCACGATGGCCGTCACCTTGTGCAGATCGCCCCCCAAGGGCGTGACGGTGACGCTGTCGACCTGCACGCGGGGCGCCGCGGCGGCATGGCGCAGGTTGAAAAGCGTGTTGTCGTGGCACACCTTTTCCAGAAGGTGGCCGGGCGGGTTCCGGTAGCTCCAGATGTAGACCATCCCGCCAACCTCGACCGGTCCAAGCTGCGGGTGGTCAAAGGCTTGCCAGTCGCGGAAGCCGAGGTCGCCGACATTCGCCAGCACCCAGTTGAACAGCTTGCGCTGCACGTCGGCGTCACGGGGGCGCAGGTTGTAGTAGCCCTTTTTCTCGACCCCGGCGGCGACCTCGATGTCCCAAAGCTCGGTGGAGAAGCAGATAATCCCCATCTCTTCATAGACCCAGTCCTTGAGCGAGCCGTGGCGGACCTTGGACTTGTCGGGTGTGAAATCCTCATAGGTCGAGATCACGGGATAGCCGGTCAGACGGGTGCCAACCTCGCCCAGCGCCTTGTAAAGGGCCAGGTCGCGCGGGCTCATCTCGGCATCGGTGGCCATCATCGAGGGGCGCAGGATGATGCCGCCGTGGGTGTGATAGGCGCACATGCCGCAGATGTTGGGGTTGTCTAGGATCAGGCGGGCCATTCCCATCGTCTCGGGTTCCGAGAAGGGGTATTCGCCCGCGCCGTATTCCTGCGGCGACCAGTTGATCGGGAAATTGCGGTTCATGTTGCCGTCGGCCTGCGGCAGGATCTTTACATCGGCGCCGTCGTAGTCGGGGATCAGGCCTTCGGGGTAGATGCGGAAGTATTCGCCGCCCTCTTCGCCAGGTTCGCGCTGGATCATCAGGCGCGGCTCGGCAGGGTCTTTCTTCCATTCCCCCTTGGGGTCGGGGACGCGCATGTTGACGATATAGCCATCGCCATCAATGTCCTGCGCTTGCAGCCCCTCAAGCCGGTCCTCGCCGGGCAGGCAGCGCCCGTTTCCGCACCACGGGTGGTAGGGCGCCTTCAGCGCGTATTCCGCGCCGTCGGGGTTGATGCGCGGGATGATGTAGAAGACCTGGCCGTCGACCAGACGCGTCACCTCAGGATCGGTGCCGTAGCGGGTCAGCAGGTAGTGGATCGCGTAAAGGGCGGTGGCAGAGGTTGCGTGCTCCTCGGCGTGGATCTGGGCGTCGATGTAGTAACCGGGCTTTTCCAGCGCAGGGCCGGTGTCGGGGTTGGTGATCTGCATGAACCACACGTCGCGCCCACGGTGCGTGCGCCCGATCGAAGTCAGCGTGGCAAGGCGCGGATAGGCGGCGGCAATGGCCTGCAGGTGGCCGGTCATTGCGTCATAGTCGTGGTAGGTGTCGAAACGGATGTCCATCACAGGGTATCCCCGCTGCGGCCGAAATGTTCCATGATCGCGGCGGCATACTTGATGCCCTTGATGTACTTGTCGATGTGGATGTTTTCGTCCGGTGCATGCAGGTTCGCGCCGGGGTTGGCAAAGCCGGTCAACACGCAAGGAATCCAGACGTGGCGCAGGATCGCGCCTTCGGCAGAGACGCCGTTGACGATGGGCAATTCGCCATAGACTTCTGTCGCGGCGGCTATGATGGCCTGGCTGATGTCTTCCTTGACGCTGATCTTGTAGGGCGGTTCCGCGCCGTCGAAGGCCTTGACCTCGATATGGCCGAAACCGTGCTTGACCAGATGGGCCTTCAGCCGGCGAATCGCGGCGTCTGGCTGGATGTTGGGGATCAGGCGGAAGTCCAGCCGGGCGCGCGCCTCGTTCGGGACGATGGTCTTGGTGCCTGGGCCGGTATAACCCGCGATCAGGCCCTGAATGTTTGCGGTGGGTTCATAGCTGCGGGCGCGCAGGGCGTCGATCCCGTCGCGGCCCATGGCGAACTGGTCGATCCCCCATTCTTCCTTCATCGCGGACAGATCGACGCGGCCCGCCTTGTCGACCAGCTGGGCCTCGTCATCGGGGCCAAGCTGCCACAGACCTTCATACCAGTCATCAATCAGGATGCGGCGGCTTTCGTCCATGATGGTGTTCAGCGCGCGGATCAGGTCCCAGACAGGTGCGGGCACGAGCGGGAAGTTCAGCGAGTGGATGTCCTTGTTCGCCCCCCGCGCGATCAATTCCACGAACAGCACAGATTTCAGGCCCAGCGACACGTCCGGCACTTCGGTTCCGGTCTCGATGGAGCCGTCGAGGCAATGCATACCGTCAGCGGCCAAGAGGTCCTTGTTCTGTTCGGCCCAGGCGGCAAGGTTGGGCGAGCCGATCTCCTCCTCACCCTCGATCAGGAATTTCAGGTTGGCGGGCACTTCGCCGCGCACCTGAAGGAACGCCTTCGCCGCCTTGGTGAAGGCCAGCACGCCGGATTTGTTGTCGGTGGCGCCGCGCCCGTACAGCACACCGTCCACCACCGCGCCCGACCAGGGGCCGCCATGTGTCCAGGCGTCGATCGGTTCGGGGGGCTGCACGTCGTAATGCGCGTAGCACAGGATCGTCTTGGCCTTTGCCTTCGCCTCAAGATGGCCAAAGACCACCGGCGGGCCTTCGGCCAGTTCGTGGAAATCGGCGGGCAGGCCGTCGCGGCGCATCATGTCGCGGATCAGCGTAGCCCCTTCGCGCAGGCCGATATTCTGGGCGCTGATCGAGGGTTGCTGCACGAAGGTTTGCAGGTCGCGGATGCATTCGTCAGCATTCGCGTCGATCCAGTCGTAGATGGCTTGCATGGTCATGTGTCGGCTCCTGTGGACAAGGCCCAGGCGTCCAGCCGCTGACCTGACAGCTGCATGGGGCGCGTTTCTGCCAGATGGGCAAAGGCGGGGGCGAGGCGGATCGGGTCAACCCAGCGGGCACGCTGTTCGGGCCCATAGGTCGTCTCGCTCATGGGGGTGTGCATCAGCATGCCCGGCGTTATGGTGTAAGAGGCGATGCCGTGGGGCGCGCCCTCCATCGCCAGACATTTGGAAAAGCCTTCAAGCGCGTGCTTGGCGGCGCAATAGGCGGTCTCGTTCTCGAACCCCTCGATGCCGGAGCGGGAGGAGACGAAGATGAGCGTGCCCCCCCGCGCCTTCATCCGGGGCCAGAGGGCCTGGGTCAGCTGGAACGCGGCCTGAATGCCGACGTTGAGCGTGGCCTGGAACGTGGCAAGGCAGGTAGCGTCGACCGGCTCAACCCGCAGAATGGCGGCGTTGTGGATCAGGGTGTCGACGGCGGCGGGCAGTCGGGCGATGGCGGCGGCGGTGGCAGCGGCGTCGGACAGGTCCACCGTCAGCGCGGTAGAGCCAGGGCACTGGCCTTGGGTTGCGGCCAACGCATCGGCGTTGCGATCCATCAGGAACAGCCGCGCACCTTGTGCCGACAAGTGGCGGGCGATGGCGGCGCCAAGGCCCTGGGCCGCGCCGGTTACGACGATGGTCTGCGAGGACAGCGCAATCACGGCTGGACCCAGCGTCTCTCGGTGCCTGACAGGCGGACCGCGTCCAGCACCTTCTGATTAGCCAGTCCGTCACGGAACGTGGCCCCGCGCGCAAGGGGGCGGCCTTCGGCGATTGCGGCGGCCATCTCCCGCAGCACGGCCACGACCGAGACGTTCCAGATCCCGGCGTTCAGGCCCGGCAGGGTGGCGTTGGGGTCCGGCTGGGTGATGTCTTCAAAACCCTGCCCCGGCTTGGCAAACCAAAGCTTTTCATCGGCATTGTCTAGGGTGATCGTCCCATTCGATCCGAAGATCTGGGTCTGGTTGCCCATGTTCTGCGCCGCGACGCCGGACATGAAGACCTGCGCAAGGGCGCCGCTTTCCATTTCAAGCGCCATCCAGGCCAGATCGTCAGCGGTCGCGGTCCAGGGGGCGCCAGTGGCCTTGTCCAGCCGGTCGGGGATCAGCGTCGGGACGGCACCGGTGACCCAAGCCACATCGCCCAGCCACCAGCGCAGCAAGTCGACCTGGTGGCTGCCGTTGGCGCCAAGGCGACCGCCGCCCTGATCGGCCAGCGACCACCAGTCACCCTTGGGCCGGCTGGAGGGGTTGGCCCAGGAATTGCCGATGTTGGCGATGTTGACGTGGCGGATCTGGCCAAGGTCGCCTTCGGCAATCATCCGGGCGATGTGGGCGCGGTTCGGGTTGAAGCGCAGTTCGTGGTCGATCATGTGAATGCGGCCGGCAGCCTCGGCCGCTTGCAACATTTGCGCGGCTTCGGCGGCATTCATCGCGGTGGGCTTTTCGCACAATACATGCGCCCCGGCTGCCAGCGCACCCAACGTCTGAGCTGCGTGCAGGTTGGTGGGCGTGGCAATGCAGACCAGATCGAAGGCATGGTCGGCCAGCATGGCCTGCCAGTCGTCATAGGCATGCGGCACGCCGAATGCATCCGCCGCCGACCGGGCACTTTCCAGCCGACCCGAGGCGATGGCCACAACCTCGACCCCGGGCACATGGGCCAATGCGGGCAGGTAGGCCGCGCGGGCGAAGCTGGCCCCGATAATTCCGACTTTCATGATTTATCCCCGTTCCTTCAGGCGCGGGTCAAGCAGGTCACGCAACCAGTCGCCGATGATGTTGAAGCTGAGCACGGTGACCACGATCGCCATGCCGGGAAACACCGCCAGCCACCACTTGTTGGCGATCAGCTGGTCGCGGCTTTGGGCCAGCATGCTACCCCAAGTGGGCGTCTCGGGCGGGACGCCAAGACCAAGGAAGGACAACGACGCCTCGGCCAGTATCACGCTGGCGACGTTGAACGATGCGATGACTGTCAGCGGGGCCACTATATTGGGCAGGATCGTCCGGAACATGATGGATGAGGTGCTGTCGCCCATGGCGCGGGCGGCCTCCACAAATTCTTTCTCGCGCAGGGACAGGGTCTGGGCGCGAACGATGCGCGCATAGGTGACCCATTGCCCGATCCCCAGGACAAGGATCAAGTTCACCAGCCCTGGGCCAAGAACGACAAGAAACATGATCGCCAGCAGGATGAAGGGAAATGCCAGCTGGATATCGCCCAGCCGCATGATCACGTCATCGATCCAGCCGCCGAAATAGCCCGACACCAGGCCCGCGACGGTACCGATGGTGCCGCCCACCAGGATGGCCGAGATGCCGACCATCAGTGAAACCTGCGCGCCGTACAGCAGCCGGGACAACACGTCACGGCCAAGCGCGTCTGATCCCATGACGAAGGTGGCCCCGTTCGGACCGGCGGCCATCGGGCCGGCAAGCCGCATCATGATGTTCTGCCGGTTCGGGTCCAGCGGCGACAGCCACGGGCCGAAGATCGCGACGAACAGCACGACGAACAGGATTGCCAGCGCCAGCAGAGGCCATTTCGCGGCCACCATGCTGCGGCCGGCGCGGCGCAACTCGCGGCTGAAGTTCGATCCGGTGACGGGCGCGATGGCAAAGCTATCGGGAAGGTTGGTCATCTGGCGCGCCCTTCAGAGTTTCACGCGCGGGTCGATCCGCGCATAGATCAAGTCGACGATCAGGTTGAGGGCGATGAAGATCACCGACAGCACGATGACCGAGGCCTGGACGACGGGAATGTCCTTCTGGTTGATCGCGTTGAACACCAGTCGGCCGATGCCGGGCCAGGAGAACACCGTCTCGATCACCACGACGCCGCCAAGAAGGAAGCCGAATTCAAGTCCGACCATGGTCACCACCGGCAGCCAGGCATTGCGTAGCGCGTGGTTGACCACGACGGCGCGTTCGCTGATCCCTTTTGACCGGGCGGTGCGGACGTAATCCTGGCCAAGCACTTCAAGCATCGAGGACCGCACAAGCCGGGCATTGCGCGACAACGAGTAGAAGCCGACGGCTACGCCTGGCAAGACCATGTAGTAAACTGAACTGGGGATATTGGTCAGCGCGGTCATAAACTCGCCCTGCAAGAGCGGCAGGATGAGGGGGACATGCCCCGAGATCGGGAACCAGTTGAGGTAGAGCCCGAAGAACAGGATCATCATGATCCCAAGCCAGAAATTCGGGATCGACTGGCCGAACATCGCCAGCGTCATGATGCCCCCGTCCACAGGCGTGCCGCGGTAGAGGGCGGCAAAGACGCCGAAGGGAATGGCCAGGCCGATGGCGAAGATCATTGAAAAGATGGTCAGCTCGATCGTGGCGGGCAAGGCGCCCAACACGATATCCATCGCGGGCTGGCGATAGCTGAGAGAATTGCCGAAGTCGCCCTGCAGGATATTGCCGAGGTAGGTTAGATACTGGATGTGCAGCGGTTGGTCGAAACCAAGCGCCTTACGGATCATCTCGATCTCCTCGGGCGTCGCGCGTTCGCTGACAAAGAGGAACGTCGGATCGCCGCCGATTTGGAGCGACACGAAACTGATCAGGGTCACCCCGAGGATGACGATGACGCTTTGAAGAAGCCTTCGGATGATGAACGTCCACATGGTGCCGGGGCCTTTCCAAGCAGGGATCGCAGGGGGTGGCGACACGCGGGGCAGATAGCCCCCCGCGTGTCGCTGAGGTGCGTCAGTTCAGGGTTGCGTTGAAAAGGTAGACCTTCTCATCCGGACGCGCGGTCCAGTTCAGGCGCTTGGAAACACCGTAGAAGTCGGGCTGGAAGTACATGTGCAGCCAGGGGCCATCGTCGTAGAATACCTTCAGCATCTCGTCGATGATGACACGGGTTTCTTCAGGCGACTTCGAGGCGGCAATGTCAGCCCAGCGGTCGAACCAGCGCGGGTCGTTCCAGTGGGTGTAGTTCGTCCCGCTGTCGACCTTCGCGAGATCGGTCATGTCGTAAAGCGGCGACCACAGGCCACCACCGGAACCCAAGAAGAACAGCGGGCCGACATTGCGTTCGCGGATCAGGGGCACATAGACCGAACCCCATTCCATGATGTCGGTTTCAACCTTCAGGCCGACGTCTGACAGGTACTGCGCCACGGCCAGAACGACGTTTTCATCGTTCAGATAACGCCCGCGGCCCGCCTGGAAGCGGATCGTGAAGCGCGTTCCATCCGCCTGACGCGGCCAACCGGCGGCATCAAGCAGTTCTTCGGCCTTGGCCGGATCATAGGGATACGGCGTCAGCGACTTATTGGCGTTCGGCGGGTTGACGATGCCAGTCATCCGCTCGCACGGGAAGTTCAGGAGCTGCGCGCAGATCGTCGGCACGTCCACCGCATATTGCAGCGCGCGGCGCACGTCGGGGTTCTGGATCGCGTCGCCGCCCGGCATCTTGGCGAATTCTTCCGACAGGTTGAAGCCGACATACATGCGCCGTGTGCCCTGCACCGCCTGCACCGCCGCCGTGCCGGACCCGTTGATAGCGTCAAGCTGGTCCGGGGCCACGTTGGTGATGATGTCGACATTGCCTGCCATCAGTTCGGCGGACCGGGTCGAGGCTTCCGGAATGATCCTGTAGAAGATGTTCTGGAAGGTGCCCGGATCGGCCACCTTGCTGAGGCGCACCTCAGAACCGGGCATCCAGCTTTCCAGCTTGTACGAGCCGGACCCGATCGGAGAGATCGCGGCCTGTTCAAGCGTCATCTTTTGGTAGCTGTCCTTGCAGTGGACATAGACCTCGGCCAGAAGGCCGAAGGCGATCTGGTTCGGGGCGCTGATGTTGATCTGCACTTCGGTATCGCTGAGTGCGACCGCATCTACAAATCCGACGGACGAGAACACGAAACCGGGCGTGTTGCCGGTGAAGGCGTTCGCCGGGTCCTTGGCGCGGTTGAAGCTGTAGGCAACATCTTCTGCCGTCAGCGCTTCGCCATCGTGGCAGGTGCGCCCGGCCTCGATGGTGTAGGTGTAGGCCAGCCCGTCTTCCGAGATGGCCAGGTTCGTCGCAAGATCGGGAACCACCGATCCATCGGCTTCGATCGACTGCAGCGTGTCGAAGATGTGCCGGACCACGTTGGCGTTGTCGCGGCTGGACACGGCAGCCGGTTCAAACGTGGTGATGTCCGCACTGAGACCGATGACAAGCGTGTCGTCGGAGACTTGCGCAAAAGCCGTGCCCGCAAGCAACAGGCCTGCAGTTGATGCCATTAAGAGATGTCTTGTCTTGGGCATTAGGACGTCCTCTTTGCTGTTGGAGATGGTAGGGAGGTTCGGCTGACTGGCCCCGCCAGGTCATTCAGTTCAGCCGGATTGATGTTCTTGCCTTGAGAGGAAGAGGCGATGCACGCCTCCACCATGCGGAGCGATTTGAGGTGATCCGCGCCGGAGCAGTGCAGTGGCGCGTCGTCAAGCAGGTGGCCCATAAAGTCGGCCAGAAGGGCTGCGGCATCGTCGCGCCACATTTCGTTGTGCGGCAGGTCTACGGGCGTGAAGCTGCGGTCATCGCGCCGGGCATAGGAAAGGGCGCCGAACATTTCGGCCTGAACCACGATGCCGTGGGCGCAATCGGTGCGCCAGTCAAAGCCCAGACGGTCGTGATTGCCGGCCCAGGTGCCCTGATACGTGACCTCGATCCCGCCCTCGAAAGTGATCAGCGCCGCGACGTTGGCGTCGCCCGCATACATCGACCAGGGCGGGTTCCAAGTGCGCGCGGCGATTGAGACGGGCTCGCACCCATAGACGTGGCGCATGAGGTCGAAATGGTGGATCGACTGTTCCCACAGCATCGGCTGCGCCATTTCCAGCGGATAGCGGTTCAGATGCGGCAACCGCCCGTCGCGCCACCGCTCGTAAAGGAAGCGGCCAAAGGCGGGCGCACCGAGCAGGTCGTCGCGAAACAGACCCATCAGCGCGCGCGTCACCGCGAGATAGCGGAAGTTGAGCCCGACCATCAGCGGCACCCCCGCGCGCGCAGCACTGTCAACATGGGCGCGCGCATCGGCCAAGCTGTCGGCCAGCGGCTTTTCGGCAAGGATGGCGAGGCCCGCAGCACAGGCCGCGGCGATCTGGGCATGACGGTTCGCGGGCGGGGTGATCAGGATCACGGCGTCAGCCTTGGTCCGCGAAGTGACCGCGCCCAGTGTAGTACCGCCGATGCTACCCGGAAGCGCCTCCAGCGCCGCCGCCAGCCGTTCGGGGCTGCTGTCGACCAGCCCCACGACCCGCGCGCGGGGGTTTTCGGCGATCACGCGCCGCCAGATCACGCTGCGCGCGCCAAGGCCGACAAGGATCAGGCGAACCTCGCTCACGCAAGAACCTCCGTGCGACAGAGATGAGCGATACCGTCCGCCAGCGTTGTCCATGCAAAGCCGTCAAGCGCGGGTATGGCAGAAGGGACCATCGGGGGCTTGACGCCCCGGCCGGGCACAGTGCAGTGCGTCGCGGTGGGATGGTGGCGGAGGATCTGGGCCAGCACTTCGCTGTCGTGGGACGGGTTCGGTGCGCACAGGTGGATCGGCTGCGCGCGACCGGGGCCGGACAGAAGCCGGTCGATGGCGGGTCCCAGATCGGGCGCAAAGGTCCAGTCGCGGCGGGGATCAGTCGCGTCGTGCTGGATCACATCTCCACAGCGGGCAGCCTCGATCCAGGCTTGCGCCAGCGACACCTTTAGCCGGGTGGCACGCGCGGCCTCGTCGGGGCCATAAAGATAACCCAGCCGGAGCGTATAGGTCTGGCAGGTGTCGCCAAGCGCGCCGGGCACCAGAGCCTCGCCCGCGCGCTTGGCCGCGCTGTAGGGGCCTTGGGCTGTGGGCGTGCATGCATCGGTCAGATCCGGCGCGCCGTCGGCGTCGGCAAAGACCCCCGACGATGACAGGAAAACGAAGGCCCGGGGGCGAAGATTGCCTGCATGGGTCAGCATGTTCAGCAGAGGTCGGGTGTTGGCGGCCACGTGCTGCGCCGGGGTCAGGCCGAGGGCGGAGGGGTTGGTCGTCAACGCCGCGCCGTGGATTACGATATCCGCCGGTGGCAATGTGACCCCATCCGCTGCCAGATCGACGGCCATCAGATCGCAGCCCGCCAGCCGCCGTTCAGCCGCTGCGTCAAAGGTCAGGTCTAAGGCGCAGACCCTGTGCCCAAGGGCTGCAAGCCCCGCCGCGATATGTCCCGCGACGAAGCCCCCTGCCCCAGAGATCAGGATCCGCGCGCCGGTCACAGGTTCATCTCGGCGATGCTTGCGGCGTCCAGATCGGCGATGCTGCGGGTGTGTTCGGAAATCAGGCTGACCGCCTTGTCCACATCGCCGTCTTCCAGCGCATGGACGATAGGCGGGTGGTTGGCTGCGATTTCGGCAAGGTTCGGCTGGGCCACGTTGCGCAGCGCCATGATCTGGTGGATGCGCAGATATAGGCTGTTCCACGAGGTCAGCAACAGATCATGGTCCGACAGGCGGATCAGGGTGCGGTGGAACGCTTCGTCCGCTGCGGTCAGCGCCTCGCCGTCATTGTTGCGCGCTGCGGTGGCCATGGCGCGGCAATGGATCCAAAGTGGCTCCACCGGCTTGTTCATTTCAAGAATGCGGCGGACGGCCATCACCTCGAACACTTCGCGCAGGCTGTACGTCTCTTCGATCTCGCGCGCGGTCAGGGGTTTCACCCGCTTGCCTTTGTAGGCAACGGTTTCCACCAACCCATCATTCTCCAGGATCTGGATCGCCTCGCGTATCGGGGCGCGGCTGACGTTCATCTGCTCGGCCAGGGCGGTTTCAACCAGCACAGAGCCGGGGCGCAGCTTGCCAGAAACTATGGTGCGCCGCAGCATGTCGGCAATCTGCATGCGCAGGGGCATCTGCTCGATCGGGGTCAGCGATGACAGGACAGAGTCCATCTGGGCGGGGAGTGGATCGGTCACGGGGTGTTTCCTCCAAAACATAAGGCACAGGCACGCACGATGGCCGCGTCATGCGATGCATCAAGGCGCATTAAGGGCGGACGGGTGATCGCGTAAATCGGGTCGGAGAGGCGGCGGGCGATGGTGGCTTTGATCGCGGGGATCAGCGGTACCTGTTCGAAAAACGCACGGATGACGCCAACGGCTTCCAGCCGCGCGGTTTCGTCGGGCGTGCCCAGCGCGCGGATCAGCGCCATGATGCCCGCCGCGTTGACATTGGCGCTGGCGCTGATGCACCCTGCGCCACCGGCGACGACGTTGCGGACCAAAAGCGCTTCCGACGCCGAATAGGTCTCGATCCCCGGGAAGGCAGCGATGACGGCGGCGGTATTGTCCCAGTTGCCGGAGCTGTCCTTCAGTCCTGCCACGATGCCGGGGAATTCATTGGTCAGCCGGCCGATCAGGTCAAGCGTGATGCCGACGCCGGTCATCTGCGGGATATGGTAAAGGTAAAGGCGCAGGCTGTCAGACCCCACCGCCTCGATCAGGCGGGCGTAGCTGGCAAAGAGGCCATCGGGCGAAACGGGTTTGTAGAAAAAGGGCGGCAAGGTCAGCGTGCCGCGCACGCCGTGCGCCAGCGCGTGCCGGGTCAGCGCGACGCTGTCAGGCAAGGCAGAACAGCCGGTGCCGGGGATCAGGCGGGCGGCGGGGATGCCTGCGTCAACCAGCGCATCGAGGGCTGACATACGTTCTGTCACGCTCATCGACGTGGCTTCAGAGGTGGTGCCTAAGGGGGCAATACCATCGGCCCCGTCTTCCAGCAGCAGCTTGCAATGCGCCACAAAGCGGGTGGTGTCGACGCTGAGGTCGGTGTGGAACGGCGTGATAGCGGGCACGAAAAGGCGGGTCTGGTGGGTCATGGTGCAAGCTCTTGGGCCATTAGGCTGGTCAGCATGAGGGGGGGGATCGTGACAATCACATCGTCGTCGGGGGCGCCACGCTGCATCATCACCGCGAAGTGGCCGTCGCGGTCGAGGACCGTGATCTGGGCATGCCAGACGCCCGGGCGGTAAACGACGCCAAGCGTGCCCGGCAGCAGCATCGACAGCGCGCCTGCAGGGTCAGGCCGGCCGTCTGCGTCGGCTGGCATAACCGTGACCAGATAGCGGCTGACGTCCAGTGGCAGAAAGATCTGCGCGGCGTGCGGGTGCCGTTCCATCCGGTCCAGCGCAAAGGGCAGCGCACTGACCGCGACTGCGTTCAGATGGCATTGCAGGTCAAGCGCCGCGGTCGGCACCAGCCAATGGCCGAACTGCCGACGACCACCGGGGGCATCGGGCGGCGCAAGGATTTCGCCGAAGGGTCTGAACGCATCGGCGTCCGGCTTGCCTGCCATGATCTGGTGCCCTTGGGTCATCCTGCACCCACCCCGGCCGGCTGATACGGCACCTGCGCCCGCCAATGCGCCGCAAGGTCTGCCCTGCGGCATACCCAGACATCATCGCGCCCCGCGATATGGTCCAGGAAGGTCATCAGGCCCACGATCCGGCCAGGATGGCCGAGAACGCGGGTGTGCATGCCGACCGACATCATCCGTGGATGCAGGTGCGCCTCGGACGCCAGAATGTCGAAACTGTCGATCAGGATTTCCCCAAAGGCCCTGCCAGTGACCAGTGACCCGCCGACCAGCTTGGCGTCGTTGGTGGCCAGCGAATAGGGGACCACCAGATGGCCCTTGCCCGCGACGGTTTGCCAATAGGGCAGCTCATCGTTGTAGGCATCGCTGTCGTAGGAAAAGCCGCCATGCTCCACCACCAGCCGGCGGGTAGCGGGGCTTGGCCCGTAGCGGCAGTACCAGCCTTCGGCCGGCCGCCCCAGCGTTTTCAGGATCGAGGCATGGGCCCGCGCGATGTGGTCACGCTCGGTCGCTTCGTCCAGCAGGTAATGTTCGATCCAACGCCAGCCGTGGCAGACGACGTCCCAGTCGGTTGCCGCAATCGCCGCCGCTGCGTCGGGGGCGCGTTCCAGCGCCAGGGCCGAGGCAAAGACGGTCAGCGGCAGGCCACGGTCCTGAAACAGCCGGTATAGCCGCCAGAACCCGACGCGCGTGCCGAATTCGAACATGCTTTCCGCTGCAAGATCGCGCAGCCCGGGCGGCACGCGCGCCTGGGCCACTTCGGTCAGGGCGGCGTCGGATTTCCCGTCACCGTCACCAAAGGAGTATTCCGACCCCTCTTCGTAGTTCAGCACGAAATTCACCGCGACACGGGCCCCGTTTGGCCAGCGGACATCAGGTGCGTGGTTGCCATAGCCAATGAGGGGGCGAGGGGTGTCCGGCATCAATCACGCGTCCCCGACACCTTGCAGAAGAAGCAGCACCAGTCGCCGGTCTGCACATTGGGCAGCGCCCGCAGGCCGAAGAACATGCCGTCAGCCGGGGCGACAAGCTGGGCAAGGGTATCGCCGAAGATGTTGACGATGCGGGCAATGGGATCGCCCTTTTTCATCATCGTCAGAAACTCCACCCCATCCGCCGGCAGGAATATGCCCGAGGCGGGGGCAAGCAGGGCCTCTTGTTCGCCCATGTAGCGGGGGTGGGGGTATTCGGCCGTACCGGGATACATATCGTAGTGGCGCAGGATGTTCAGAATCGAGTCCGCAAGTTCACGTCCGACCCGGGCGAATTCCTTGGGCGAGGTGGCAGAGCGGCCACCAAGTTCGACGGTGATACCGACCTTGCCCAGTTCTTTCATGTGAGCCATCGGGCTGCCCTTGGGCAGGAAGTTCGACATGATGCAGCCCCAGCCCGGGCCCATCGCTGTTGCCAGTTCCACCGAGGCGGGGGATTCATCGACGAAGATCGCCTTCGCCAGATAGCTGTGCGCGCCACCGGAATGGATCGAGATTTCAAAGTCGGCAACCGGACCCATTGCGGCGGCGTGGGCGGCGGCGATGCGGTCGGACAGATAGCCCTTGGAATTGCCGGGATATATCCGGTTCATGTCATAGCTGAAGGTATCCAGCGGGTTGCCACGCTGTGCCGCCTCGAACGCGGGCACGTTCACCACCGGGACCATCACCAGACGGCCCTTCAGTTGCGCGGGGTCCAACTCGGCCAGGGCGATCTGGCAGGCGAGCGGGCCTTCAGGCTCATCCCCATGGATCGCGCCGTTGACCCAGAAGCAGGGTCCGTCCATCGCACCGTTGACGATGACGACGGGGATTTCAACCGGGGTGCCCCCGGCCAGATGGGTGACGGGAATGACGCCGCGGGCGATGGTGCCCGGTGCTGCCGAGGCGGTGCCGATGGTCAGGGTTTGCGGCATGTCAGACCCCCTTCACCTGGTATTGCTGCAACTGTTCAGGCGTGTAGACCTGCATGAATTCGATCTCGATGCCGCCAGCATCATTGTCGAGGAAAGCAACCCAGCCTTCAGGATGCGGGTGCGAGCCGTATTTCTGGCAGGCCTGGCAGATGCGCAGCGTGGCACCCTTTTCCTGGGCATGGGCCAGGGCCATGTCGATGTCCGTCACCTCATAGCAGATGTGGTGCAGGCCTTCGGACCCACGCTCATCAATCCACTTGGCAAAGCGGCCCTGCGGGTCAAGCGACTGGCAGAGCTGATATTCGATGCCGCCCAGATTGAAGAGCGCCACCTTGTTCTTGGACTTCGGGAACACGGTGATCTCGGTATCGGCGGGCACGTCCAGAAAGCGGGCATAGGTGGCCAGCGCCGCCTCGGCGTCGCGCACGCCAAAGGCCATGTGCTTGATGCCTATCACGTTGGGATTGTCGGTCTTCATCGAGGGCTCCTTCAGGCGGCTTCGGCGCGGATGGCCGCGACCACGGTTTTCATGCGGGTGATGGCTTCGCGGATACGGTCGACGGGCTGGGTCAGCGACATGCGGACGAAGTCGTCGGTGTAGTCGCCATAGATGCCGCCGGGATACATCAGCACCTTGCCTTCGCGCAGCAGACGCTCGCAGAAGGCAGTCGCGCCGATCCCGGTCGAGGCGACGTTGGCGTAGACGTAGAATGCACCCTGCGGCTCGGCGTAGGGGATGCCCATTTCGGTCAGCCCGGCGCAAAGGGCGATGCGGCGCGCGTCATAAATCTGGCGCATCTCCTCCACGCAGTCCTGCGGGCCGTTCAGCGCGGCAATGGCGGCGTGCTGGCTGGCGGCGGCGGTGGAGATGGCGAAGGCGTGGTTGATCTCAGCTAGCGCGGGGATCAGGTCGGGCGGGCCGGCAAAGTAGCCGATGCGCCAACCGGTCATCGCATAGGCCTTGCTGAGCCCCGACAGGGTGATCGTGCGTTCAAACATGCCCGGCAGGCTGGCCACCGGCTGCACGGTGTTGTTGCCGTAGGTCAGGCGCGCATAGATCTCGTCTGAAATCACGATCAGGTCGTGCTTGCGCGCCACCTCGGCGATGCGGCGCACTTCGGATGGGGGGGTGACGGTGCCGGTCGGGTTAGACGGGTTGATGAGGACAAGGATCTTTGAGCGCGGCGTGATGTGCGCCTCGACCATCTCGGCGGTCAGGGTGAAGTTCGTCTCCATCGACATGCGGATGTGGACCGTTTCGGCCCCCGCCATCTCGGCGGCCTGATGGTAGGGGTTGTAGCCCGGACAAGGCACCAGAATCTCATCCCCAGGATTCAGAAGCGCCAGCGCGATGATGAACATCGCATGTTGCCCGCCGGGGGTGACGACGATGTTTTCGGGCGCATAGGTCGCCCCGCCATATGCCGCGATGTTGGCCGCGATCGCCTGACGCAGGGCGGGCAGGCCCAGTGGGTGGGTGTAGTGTGTGGCACCGTTGCCCAGCGCGTCCTGCCCCGCCTTGATGATATGCGCGGGCGTGTCCAGGTCTGGATCACCCCGCCCCAGCTTGATCACGTCCGTCAGGCCCTCGGCGATGTCCGTCATACGGGTGATAAGGTGGGCATCCTTGAGCTTGACCCGGTCGGCAAGGCGCGTGGTCGCGTTCATCATCAAACCCCGTAGACTTCGGAATATTTTTGCGTCAGCTGCGCCACATAGGGGGCGGGATCGAGCAGGCGGCCGGTGGCGCGGACCAGAAGTTCATCGCGAGTGTAGCGGCGGCCGTGGCGGTGGACATGTTCGGTCATCCATTCACGGACCGGCGTATAGTCGGCGCGCGCCAGACCATCGGCCACCGCGGAGTCCTCGCGCGCCTTGGCGAAAAGCTGCCCCGCCATGACGTTGCCGATGGTATAGTTGCAGAAGGTGCCGATTTGGCCCGAGGACCAGTGCACGTCCTGCAACACGCCTAGCCGGTTGCTGGGCACATCAAGGTCAAGGTATTCCTTGATCTTGGCGTTCCACGCCTCGGGCAGGTCCTTGACCGACAGAGATCCGTCCACAAGTGCTGCCTCGATGTCGACGCGCAGCATGATGTGAAAGTCGTAGGTCAATTCGTCCGCCTCGACCCGGATGAAGCCGGGCTTGACGCGGTTCACCCCACGCCAGAAGGCGGTGGCATCGACGTCGGCAAGCTGGTCGGGGAACGCGGCCTTGGCTTCGGCGAAGTTCAGCTCCCAGAATTCGCGCGACCGGCCAACCTGGTTTTCAAAAAGCCGCGACTGGCTTTCATGCGCACCGAAGCTGACACCGCTGACCGCGTAAAGGCCGATCAGGTCGGTCGCCAAGGGCGTGCGGACAAAGGCGGGGTCGGCGTATTGTTCATAGAGCCCGTGGCCCGCCTCGTGCAGCGTTCCGAACAGGCTGCCGGGCATCCAGTCTTCGACGATGCGGGTGGTGATGCGCACGTCGTTGCGGGTGAAGGACACCTCGAACGGGTGGACGGTCAGGTCAAGCCGACCGCGGTGCAGGTCATAGCCAAGCTTGCGGGCCATCGACAGGCCGAACGCCAGCTGCTGCTGGGCGGGGTAGTTGCGCTCTAGAAAATCGATGCGCGGTGTGTCCGCCCCTTGCACCTTGCGCAGCAGCGGCAGAATCCCCTCGCGCAGCGTGGCGAAAAGGGTTTTCAGCGTCGCCATCGTCTCGCCAGGTTCGAACCGGTACATCAGCGCATCATAGGGGTGCGCGTCATAGCCGATGTGTTCCGCCATTTCGCGGTTCAGGGCGACGGTTTCCGTCAGCAACGGTGCGAAGGCGGCGAAATCGTCGTTCTTGCGCGCCTCGGCCCAGATGTCATGGCCAAGGCCGCCCAGTTCCGTACGCTTGCGGATCAGGACTGACGGGATGCGCAGGTGATAGTCGATCGCGTCGCGGGTCTGGGCGCAGATTGTGCGCTCAATGCTACCATCAGGGGTTGAGGAAACTTCAGCCTCGGCCTTGTCCAGCAGGCTGCGGGTTTCGTCGGAAACAAGCACATCTCGCGCCAGTCCCATCAGGGTGGCCATCTGCTTGGCGCGGGTGACGGCACCGCCCGGAGGCATCATGGTATTGGCGTCCCATGACAAGATGGACTTTGCGTTCAGCAGGTCGTTCACCTGCCCCATCCGATCAAGAAATTCGGCATATCCCATGACTTAGCCATCGTCCTTTCGATCACAGCCGACTCAGCAAGATGCTTTGGTCGACTGGTAAATTGTATGTTGTCGACAATCGACAAAGCAACTATCGTATGAGTCGAACGGGATTGTCAAGGCGACTTAGGCCGACGCCCGCGCCACCTGAAAGACCGGCCGGGGGTGCCATGCAAGACACGCTGCGATGGAATACGGACAGCCTGGTAGAGATGGCCGTCACTGGTCAGATCAGCCAGCCGACGATGCGGCCGAACGGCTATGTCCACTATCCCGATGGCAAGGGTACCGTGCTGCCGGGCATGTCGGGCATCGCCTACAATGCCCGCGTCGGCGACCGCGCCTTTGGCTGGGCGGGGGACCATGTGGAGCCTGGGGTGTCGATCTCCAACGGGGTGGAAATACAGGATTTCGCGCTGCACTATCTCACCTGCATCGGCAACGAGGCGACCGTGATGTCGGGTCTGGCGCGGGGCGCCAAGGGCATCGTGACGGGCGAACATGCCCGCTTGCTGGTCGATTTCGCGCCTGATGTGCTGGAAGATCTGATGATCGGCGACACGGTTCAGATCCGGGCATTGGGGCGCGGCATCGCGCTGGCCGCCTGGCCAAACATCGAGTTCAAGAAGACCTCTCCCCTTCTGGCGCATAGCTATGGGCTGCGGGTGGAGAACGGCCAGCTGATCTGCCCGGTGGCGATGGAGCTGCCCGCCCGCATCATGGGATCGGGGGCGGAACTTAATGCGGAATACGTCGATCAGGACCTGATGTCGGGCGACCGCACGCTGATGGCAGATCTGGGCGTGGACCAGATGCGGCTGGGCGATCTGATCGCGATCCGCGATGTCGATCACCGCTTTGGCCGCAGCTACAGCGCCGGCAGGGTCGCCATCTGCCTTTGCATCCACGGCGACAGCGTGATGACCGGGCATGGTCCGGGCATCCTGACGCTGATGACCGGCCCTGCGGACGAGCTTGGGTTCGAGATCAGCCCCGGCGCCAATATCGCGGCATTCTGCAAGATGGGAATATAGCCATGCTGAAGACCAACCAGGCCGATCTCGTGGCCGTTTCGGTGGCTGGGGCCATTGCCCATCCAGGATTCGCAGGCCTGCCGGCAGAACCTTACCGCCTTGCTGCCAACGGCACGCCCTTTCTGCTGCCGACCTATGGCGGGATCGTCTACAACGTCTCGGTCGGCGACAGCGCCTTTGGCTGGGCGGCGGATTGCATCCATCCCGGCATCAGCATCCGGCAGGCGGATGACCTGAAGAACCGGGGCCTGAACGTGTTCGCCTGCATCGGCAACCGCGCCAAGGTGATGACCGGGCAGGCGCAAGGCACTGTCGGAGTCGTCACCGGCAAATCGGGCCGGTTCTCCGAACAGGTGATCGTGCACATCCCCAAGGCCGCGCGCGAACGCATGGCAGTGGGCGACCAGATCATCATCCGGTCCGAAGGCATCGGCATGGCGTTGACCGACCACCCCGAGATCGTGCTTAAGGGTATCGCACCGAACTTGCTGGCGGCGCTTGCGCTGCGAGAGGCTGGCTCGCTGGAGGTGGGCGTGGTGGCCCGCATCCCCGCGCATCTGGCGGGCGCGGGCCTTGGTCTGACCTCAGAAGGGGGCAGCCTGCACATGCAGTCGACCGACCGCGCAGAGCTGGCCCGTCTGGGCTTGGACGGGCTGCGGCTGGGCGACCTTGTGGCGTTGGAGGATACCGACAGCCGCTACAACCACGGCTACCTGCGGAGTGCCATGTCCATCGGCGTGGTCTGCGCCACCGACGGGCCGCGCGCCGGTTACGGCCCCGGCATTGCCGTGCTGATGACCGCCCCCGCCGGGCAGCTGGGCGCCTTCATCGATGCCTCTGCCAATATCGCCGACCTTCTTGGACTGGAACCATGACCATGATTGCCATGACGAACGTCACCCGCGACAGCCTGGCCGCCTTCATGGAGGAAGGCTTTCGCGTGCTGGGCCTGTCCGAGCCCGACGCCCGCACTTTTGCCGAGGCGCTGATCTTTTCCGAACTGCGCTTTCATCCCGGTCACGGTCAGGGCGTCAAGCGCTTGCGCCGCTATCACGAACGGATAAGCCAGAAGTTGGTCGATCCCACCGCCCGGTGGGAGGTGATCAAGGAAAGCCCGGCGCTTGCACTGGTTGATGCGCATAACGGCATCGGCACGGTTGCTGCGGCGCGGGCGATGACGCTGGCGATCCAGAAAGCCAAGGTCTGCGGCATCGGGCAGGTGGTGGTGCGCAATTCCACGCATTATGGATCAAGCGCCGTCCATGCCTGCCAAGCGGCCGAGGCCGGCTGCATCGGCATCAGCTTTACCAATGCAGGGCCGGAAATGGCCCCCTGGGGCGCGCGCGAAGGAGCGGTCGGCACCAACCCATGGGGCATCGCCGCCCCGACCGACCAAGGCTTCCCCGCCGTGATGGACATTGCCCTGACGACCGCAGGCAAGGGCATGATGCAGTGGCACGCGCGCGAAGGCAAAGCGATGCCGCTGGACTGGGCTCTGACGCCGGACGGGCAGGAAACTGACGATCCCAACGCCGCGATGGCGGGCGCGCTTCTGGGGATCGGCACCTACAAGGGATATGGCCTCGCTTTCATGACCGATGTGCTGACCGGGGTGATCGGCGGTGGCGGGTTCGGGCTGAAACCCTATTCCGACCCGGCTAGACTGGACGTCAGCCATACCCTGACCGCGATCGACATCGAATGGTTCCAGCCCCTAGCGGAGTTCAAGGCGCGGATGGGCGAATTCGCGCAGATGATCCGGTCCCGCGCCCTGCGGCCGGGGTTCACCGAGGTGCTGCTGCCAGGCGAACAAGAGGCCCGCCGCGCGGCCCGTAAATCGCAGGACGGCGTGCCGCTGGACGACGAGATTTTGGCCGACCTTCGCGCCCTTGCCGAAGAAATCGGCATCGACCACCAGATCGTAGCCACTGGCCCTTATGAGGGGACGTTGTGACCCCCTTGCCCCCCGGCTTTCACGCCATGCTGCGCGACCGGCTTCGGGCGCGGGCTGTGGCTGCGGGGCTTGACGGTCTGCTTCTGCTGGCACCGGGCAACGTGGCCTATGCCTCGGGCTGGCTCTTCTCGGTGAACGAACGGCCGATGGGCCTTTGGGTGCCGGTCGACGGCGAGGCGACGCTGTTCGTCCCGCATCTGGAGCTGGAGAATGCGCTTGGCGTGGCCGGCGTGCAGGTCAGCACCTATGAGGAGTTTCCGGGTCTCGTGCCCCCGGCCCTGTGGATGATCGCCGAGACCCGGGCCCGCCGTCTGGCCGTCGACGCGCTGGACGCACGGTATCTGGCGACGGCGCAGGACATGGTGGCGACGCTTGACCTGACGGACCATTGCCTACCGGAACGAAGCTTCAAGCACGCGCCTGAACTCGCCCTTATCCGCGAAGCCGCGCGCTTTGCCGACATGGTGCTGGAGCGGCTGATGTCGCAGGCGGGCGACATGATTGCCCAAGGTGCAACCGAACTGGACCTGATGGCCGATTGCACCAGCCACGCCCGCCGGGCTTTGGCAGCGACGCACGGTCAGGCATTTGCGGGCACCAAGATGGGGATTACCGCTTCGGTTCACTCCGGGCCGCGGGGGGCTTTGCCACATGGCACCGTGCTGGCCAGAGTGCCGCAGCGGGGCGAGCCGATCATCGCGGGCATAGGGTGCAGCCTGGGCGGCTACCACGCCGAAAGCGGCGTGACGCTGGTTTATGGCGACCCGACGACGGACCAGCGCCGCGTGATGCAGGCGATGGCAGATGCAAACGCCGCCACCATCCAGGCCCTTGCCCAGCGCCAGACCTGCACGCGCGTCAATGACGCCGCCCTCGCGCCGATACGCGCGGCGGGGTTCGGCGACGCGATCCGCCATCGGATCGGGCACGGCATGGGCGTCGAGGGGCATGAAGCCCCGTGGCTTTCGCCTGGCGACGACACGTCCACCGCCCCCGACATGGTCTTTTCCTGCGAACCCGGAATCTACCGCCCTGGCCATGACGGCTGGCGCTGCATCGAGACGCTGATCGTGACCAACACTGGCGTCGAGACGCCCAGCCGCTTTCAATCCACCCATCCCTTTGACGCCCGCGTCATATCATAGGAGCCGCCGATGCCCGAACCCTCCGCCTGGCGCTATCAGAAGATCACGAAGCCGATGTTCGATCTGGCTGCCCCGCACACGATCCTCGCGGGTCGGGTGATCCCCATCGTGGGCGACATCATCGAGGATGGCTTTGTCGAGATGAAGGACGGCAAGATCGCCGCCATCGGCCCGCGCGCCCAGATGCCCGCAGGCCCGGTGATCGAGACGGGCGGTACGCTGATGCCCGGCATGATCAACAGCCACGCGCACCTAAACTGGGACGGCATCCATGACCTCGCGCGGCAATCGATGGACGACCCCAAGCCGATTTCCGCCTTCAAGGCGGCGGGCAACATGCTGAAATCGCTGCGCGCGGGGATCACGATGGTCCGCGACCTGGGGTTCCACGACATGAACCTCTATTCCAAGCAGGCCGTCGCGCAGGGCATCTTTCCCGGGCCCCGGCTGAAAGTGTGCGGTGCGGCTATCATCCAGACCGGCGGGCACACCTACTGGGTCTGCCGCGAAGCCTCTGGCCCTGACGAGATGCGCCGCGCGGTGCGAGAGCAGGTCAAGGGCGGGGCCGACCTGATCAAGATCATGGCCTGCCACGACACGCTGGAGTTCACGGACGAAGAACTGGACGCCGTGATCGACGAGGCGCACCGCAACCGCCTGCCAGTCACCGCCCACGCAACCTATGACGCCTGCATCCGCCGCGTCGCAGAAGCTGGCGTCGATTGCATCGAACATGGCGGGTCGATGTCGGACGAGACGATACAGGTGCTTCTGGACCGCAAGCTGCCAATCGTGACCACCTTTGCGCCGCTTGTTCAGCAAAGCCAGCCCGACATCGCCCGCCGCTTCGGCATCCCCGACTGGAAGATCGAAGAGCGGATCAAGGCCGTCGCCGACCCCAGCCGCTATGCGGGCCTGAAGAAGGCCGCCGAACGTGGCGTGCCTATCGTCTTTGGCACCGACGCAGGCAGCCCGGCAGTGGAACACGACGTGATCGCGCCGGAACTGGCGCATATGGTCAAGGTCGGCGTGTGCCGCGACAACATGGACGCGCTGGCCTCGATCACCATCCGGGCGGCGAAGGTCTCGGCGATGGATCACCTGATCGGCTCGCTTGAGGTCGGCAAGGCCGCTGACGTGATCGTGGTCGACGGCAACCCCGGCCACGACCTGTTCGCACTGGAGCGCATCAAAATGACCTTCATCGACGGCAAGAGGATGCACGGATGAGCCAGTTTGCAAAGCAAATCGCCCCCCGCATCGTGGAAGAGGACGGGTCGTTCCGCACCAAGATGCTGGGCATCGCGGCCGGGCGCAAAGACGTGATCGCGCTGGGTCGAGGCGACCCCGATTTCCACACGCCTGCCCATATCGTTGAGGCAGCCAAGGTGGCGCTCGACGCCAATGCGCACCATTACACCGGGCCGACCGGCCTGCCCGAGCTCCGTGCCGCCATCGCGGACGACTTGCTGGCGAGCTATGGCCTGCACTACACCGCGGACGAGATCGTGGTGACCGCGGGCGTGCAGGAAAGCATCATGCTGTGCATGCTGGCGCTGTGCGCGCCGGGGGATGAGGTGCTGATCACCTCGCCCCGCTTCACCACCTACGACACGGCGGTGCATCTGTGCGGCGGGGTGCCGGTGCCGGTGCCTACCTATGAAAAGGACGACTTCGCGCTGGACGTGGCCGAGATCGAGGCGCGGATCACACCCCGCACGCGGATGTTCGTCCTTGTCTCGCCCAATAACCCGACCGGGGCCGTGACGCCGCCCGACGTGATCCGCAAGATCGCCGACCTGGCGGTCAAGCACGACATCCTGATCATCGCGGACGAGATTTACGCCAAGATGATCTACGCCCCGAACGAACACCTCAGCATCGCCACGCTGCCCGGAATGAAGGAACGTACGATCACCCTGAACGGGTTTTCCAAGACTTATGCCATGACGGGCTGGCGCGTCGGTTACCTTGCGGCGCCCATGGATTTCGTTGAGAAGGTGACCGAACCGCGCCACACGCTGTCGATCAACACCTGCACTGTCAGCCAGCATGCCGCCCTTGCCGCGCTGACGGGGCCGCAGGAACCGCTGGCGGCGATGCTGGCCGACTATGCCGCGCGGCGTGACTGGCTGATGCCCGCGCTGACCGCCGCCGGGTTCACTTACGGCCATCCCGGCGGGGCGTTCTACATCTACACCAACATCTCCTCCACCGGGATGCCAGCGCCGGAGTTCTGCGAGCGGCTGTTGCGCGAAACCGGGGTGATGCTGTTCCCGGGCACGATGTTCGGCGATGACAGCACCGACTATATCCGCATCAGCTATCTGCAGCCCCTGCCAATGATCCAGGAAGCGATGCGCCGCATCACCGCCTTCGCGCAAAGTGTGCGGGTTGCGGCATGAGGGTGGACCCGAACAAGAAATTCGTGGGCTGCCAGATCAGCCCGATAAGCTTTGTCGACGAAGGCGTGGAACGCGTTCTTGACACGCTGCAGACCCGCGCGGGCGTCAACGTGCTGATGCTGGGCACGGTGTCCTGGCTTGGGCTGAAATCGGGCCGCTCGATTAGCCATGCGCTGGACGGCTGGCCCGACCACGGCGTGCCAGAGCCGTACCAGATGCGGGGCGGTGCCTACTTCGACCCCGACCCGCGCTACTACCGCGACACGTTCATGGCCGACTACCGGTCACGCGACCCTGAGTTCGAGGGCAAGGACATCCTGAAGATGGTCATCCCCGCCGCCCACGCGCGGGGGATGAAGGTCTATGTCGAGCTGATGGAGCCCTTCTTCAAATATGCCGGCCACGGATCGGCGGCGGCGGTGGACATTCCGACTCTGCCGCAGGCGATGGAGGTGGACATCTTCGGCCGCCTTGGCGGCGAGCCGTCGACATCGCATCCCGGCTATCGTGGCTGGATCCATTCGATGATCGAGGATCAGGTGCGCAACCATGACCTTGACGGGTTCATGTGGTGCAACGAGCGGAACTCTCCGCTCGACACGCTGATCCAGGGCGGCTGTCCCGGCGACTTTTCCGCCCCCGCCCGGCGCGAGGCGGAAGAGCGCGGCATCAACGCCGAAAGCTGCCGTCAGGCGCTGCTGCGGCTCTATGACTTCTGCCAGGAGGCGGCGGCGGGTAAGACCTTTGTCGACGGCTCGCTTGTCACCTTCCTGCGGGTGCTTCTGGACAACCCCGAGGCGCTGGTGTGGGAAAAGTTCTGGCTGGAGCGGAACAAGGACCTCGACCGCGAACTGTACGGTCTGGTCAAATGGTGCAAGCCGCACCTGCCCTTCGGCCTGAACGTCTGGAACCGCAACCACTTTAACCTGATCCGCCGCGCGCAGTGGCCCTGGGCCGAACAGACCCGCTACGCCGATTTCGTCAAGCCGATCACCTATCAGCATCAGGCGGGTGAGGTTTGGGACAAGGAGTTGTCGTTTTTCCGTAAGACCATCCTGCGCGACTTCACCGGGGATGAGGCGACTCGTGGGTTGTTCCGCATCCTTGGCCTGAACGAAGCGCCCTTCGATCAGCTTGTCGGCGCGGGGATGGACCCTGACACCTATGTGTTCGGCCAGTGCGAAGATGCGGTGCGCGGTGTCGACGGCAAGGCCAACGTCTATATGGGCATCGGCATAGATGCCCCACGCGCGCGCCCCGAGACCGCAAAGATGACGCGCGATATCGCCTATCGGTCGGTCCATGCGACGTATCGGGCGGGCGGGCATGGCGTGGTGCTGGCGCCGAACTACACCTCGATGCGGCTCGATCACCTCGACGGGGTGGGCGAGGCGCTGGGCGAACTGGGGCTGAAATGAGCTTCGACACGCTGATACGCGGGGGCATGCTAATGACCCCCGACGGCGCGCGCCCGGGCCAGCTTGGGCTGTCGGGCGGGCGAATCGCGGCCATCCTTGCGCCCGACGACAGGGCCGAGGCCGGCGCGGTGATCGACGCGACCGGGTTGCAGGTGCTGCCCGGTCTGATCGACATTCATTGCCACATCCGCGCGCCCGCCTACCCCAACCGCGGCTCTGTCGAAAGCGAGACGGCGGCCTGCGCGGCGGGTGGCATCACCAGCGTGTTCGAGATGCCGATCACCGATCCATGCTGCAACACGCCGGATGAGGTCTCGCGCCGACGCGAACATTTCGCGCAACGCGCCCATGTCGATTTTGGCCTTTACGCCGCCCCGCTGACCCTGACCGAAGCGGCCGTGGATGCGCTGGCAGATGCCGGGATCATCGGTTTCAAGATTTTCACCACCCCTGCCCCGGCTGGCCGGGAGCGGGAGTTCGCGGGCCTTGCCTGGCCTGATCCTGCCGATCAGATGCAAGCCCTGCGCCTGATTGCCCGCACCGGCCTTCCGGTCGTGGTGCATGCCGAGAATGCCGACATTCTTGCTCGTGCGGCGCAGCAGGTTGCAGGCGACGACCCCGCCGACGCGCGCATCCACAACCGCGCCCGCCCACCGATGGCCGAGGCGGTGGCGGTGGCGATGCTTCTGACCATGAACATGCGGGCGCAGGCGCGGCTGCACATTGCGCATGTCACCTCAGCCGACACGATCGAGGTGCTGCGCCGCTTTGCCGGCACCAGCGACTTTACCGCAGAAACCTGCCCGCACTACCTGCTCTTCACCGAAGCCTACGTTACCCGCGCCGGTGTGGCCGCCAAGATCAACCCGCCTATCCGGTGGGAAGCCGACCTTGCGGCGCTGTGGCATGCAATCGCCGATGGCGTGCTGGCGCATGTGACCACGGATCACGCGGCCTTTGCCACGCCGGAAAAGGCCGCCCACGAGGGTAATTTCCTGACCGCCCCGCCCGGCCATCCGGGCCTTGAAACCATGCTGCCCGCCATGCTGGACGCGGTCCACGCTGGCAAGATCAGCCTGCAGCAGGCGGTGTCCGTGCTTTCGACAAACGCCGCCGCGCGCTTTGGCCTGCCCGACCGGGGCAGACTTGCCAAGGACTGCAGGGCGGATATCGTTCTGGTCGATCCGGCTGCGTCCACAAGGAAGACCGCAGCCACGCTTCTGACCGCCGCCCGCAACCTTTCCGCACTGACCGACGGGGCGGTGTTTCACGGCGCTTTGCGGCGCACGCTGCTGGCCGGCGAAACCATCTGGCACGACGGCCTGACCGGCACGCCCGGACAAGGCCGATTCATAACTCCGAAAGGACAGGCATGACCGAACCTGTACAACCTCTGCTGGAGGTTCGTGACTTGCAGACCACATTCCGTCTGGGGGGCACATCGCGCATCAGGGCTGTCGATGGCGTAAGCTTTTCGGTGGCCCCGGGCGAGACCCTGGCCATCGTCGGGGAAAGCGGCTCTGGCAAGTCCGTCACCAGCCTGTCGATCATGCGCCTGCTGACCAAGGGCGTGGGCGAGATCACGCGCGGCGAGATATTGCTGCGTGGCCGTGATCTGACCAAGCTGTCCGAACGCGAGATGCGCGCCGTGCGTGGCAAGGAAATCGGCATGATCTTCCAGGAACCGATGACCAGCCTGAATCCGGTGCACACACTTGGCGCCCAGATTTCCGAAGTCGTCATGCGCCATGAGGGGCTGTCGGCCGCCAAGGCCCATGCCCGCGCCATTGACATGCTGGCCCTTGTCGGGATTCCGGACCCGAAGAAACGCGCGGACAACTACCCGCACCAGATGTCGGGCGGTATGCGTCAGCGCGCGATGATCGCCATGGCCCTGGCGTGCGAACCCCGTCTGCTGATCGCGGATGAACCGACGACCGCCCTGGACGTGACGATCCAGGCGCAGATCCTTGAATTGATGAAAGACTTGCAGGCGCAGCTTGGCATGGCGATCATCTTCATCACGCATGACCTTGGGGTGGTTGCGGAAATGGCTGACCGGGTGGTGGTGATGTATGCCAGCCAGGTGGTCGAATCCGCATCAGTCGCAGATATATTCGAGCGCCCGCGCATGCCCTACACGGCGGGTCTTCTGAAATCGATCCCGCGGCTGGGGTCTGCCGGTCAACACCGACGGCTGGACACCATTCCCGGTCAGGTGCCAATGCTGGCGCGCTTGCCATCGGGCTGCCGGTTCCGCCCTCGTTGCGCCTATGCCGTGCCCGCCTGCGCCCTGACCGAGCCCGCCCTGACTCGGGATGCATCGGGCCGCGAGGTGCGATGCCTGCGGGCCGACGAACTGACCCTCTCCGAAGGAATTCCGGCATGACCGCGCTTCTGGCCGTCAAGAACCTCAAGAAATACTTCCCTATAAAGGGCGGTGTGTTGAACCGCGTGGTCAACAACGTAAAGGCCGTCGATGGAATCAGCTTTGACGTGATGAAGGGTGAGGTGGTGGGCCTGGTCGGCGAAAGCGGGTCGGGCAAGACCACCGTCGGACGCACCCTTCTTCGGCTTGAAGAGGCGACCGATGGGGCGGTGCTGTTCGACGGCACGGACATCATGGAGATCGGCAAAGACGAAATGCGCGCCTATCGCAAGCGCATGCAGATCATCTTCCAGGACCCCTACGCCAGTCTGAACCCCCGCGAAAAAATCCGGACCGTGATCGGCCATGCGCTGGCCCTTCATAAGATCGGAACGTCCGCCGACCGCGAAGACCGCATCGTGGCCCTGCTGGAGCAGGTGGGCCTTTCGGCAGACTATCTTGACCGCTTTCCCCATGAATTCTCGGGCGGGCAGCGGCAACGAATCGGGATTGCGCGGGCTTTGGCCGTTAACCCGGACTTTGTGGTTGCCGATGAACCGGTCTCGGCGCTTGACGTTTCCATTCAGGCGCAGGTAATCAACCTGCTGGACGACCTGCGATCCGAATTCAACCTGACGATGCTGTTCATCGCCCATGATCTGGCAGTGGTGGAGCATATCTGCGACCGCGTGATCGTGATGTATCTTGGGCGCATCATGGAAATCGCGCCTGCCACAGCCTTGTACAACAGCCCCGCGCATCCCTACACGAGGGCACTATTGTCGGCGGTGCCAATCCCTAGACCGGGACACAAGCGCAGCCGGGTTCTACTCGCCGGCGACATCCCGAGCCCGATCAACCCTCCGTCAGGCTGTGTGTTTCGCACTCGTTGCCCCCAAGCGGTTGCAGAGTGCGCAAGGGTCGTCCCCGAGCTTAGGGAAGTTGCACCAGGCCAGTTCAGCGCCTGCATCATGAATTTTTCGGTCTTCACGCCGTAAGGCTTGTTGTCTCCCTGAGTGGTTGCCTAAGTGCCACTGTCCGCCCCAATGCCCGGATCAACGGTCGCTTTGGTGCGGGCCGGAAGCGTCCATGGCCTCGACCTTTTGGCGACCTTCGCATGAAGGCTCGCCAACGGGCGCCGCACGTTGTCGGCGACGCTGATGGCAGTCGATGGGAAGATCGCAGTTTGTCCCTCACGAGCTAGGGCACGTAGCGACACTGTCCGACACCAGTTGCCCTGATGTAGCCGAACCTGCGCAGCACAGTGTCATGACAGGTGGTGATGGGCGGCGGGGAGGGCATCGAGGGCTGGTGACGTCAGGGGGCGCCTGCACGAAGCCTCAGGCGTAAGAACGGCGTCGTTCCCATGGGCAGTCTGACCGGGTCCCCGCGATCGATGCCCGGCCGCCCATCCCGTCAGGTAGTCTTCGCCAAGGCCATCGCCAGTTTTCTGAGCTGGGTATAACGCTTCGAGCGCAATCCAGTCTTGAAGTTGGGGTGCTGGTCATTGGGGAGTGCGCCACCCCACGCGCCGTGCATCCGGCAGACAGTCCATCCCCGGACCGCCGGTGCACCGCACCGGCAGCCCGTGGACTTGGCCCTTGCCGTGCAGCGTGCTGCGTCGTGCGCGCTTTGCATGGGGTTAGTGTCGGATTTCACGAGACCCCCGGCTTGCCGGTGACATTGCCCACGATGGCCTGCCCACCTTCATGGACGGTGACATGCTCGACACGGACGGTCTGGGACCCACCACTGCGGTGGCGCCGTAGCAGATCCACGTTGGCACCGAAGGTGCGGGCCAGACGACTGGCCATGCGCTCATAGCTTTCCCGCGCCTGATGGTCTTTGGCGTCCCACATCCAGCGCATCGCTTCACAAAGGGCCGCATGGGACAGACCAATTTGCAACACGATCATGGCCTCGAGGCTGTTCCGGGGTTCCAACTCCGCCCCCATGGCAAAAACGAAGTCGCGGTATATGGTGCCGTTCAGCCCCAAGGCGTTCAAGGCCGTGCACATCAGCCCGATGGCCGCAGTATCTGTTTTGACACCGAACATCTGTTTCAGCTGGGTGGCGTTGGGCAGGTGGGGATCGAGGTCATCAGCCGGGATGTTTCTCAGCAGGGTGGTCGGACGCACGGCAGGCAGGTCGGCGGTGGCCACCTCGGGGGCAGCGGTCGTGGTTGTGCTGCCCCCTGTCCGTGATTTTGCCGGAAGGGAGGCAGACGCTGCTTTCGCTGATTTCGGTGCTTTCGGTGCTTTGGTCGTGGTGAGTTTGGACATCGTCTTGCTCCCTTCCTTGGCTCTGTTTCAGTCGGCGCGGATCCGGTGGGCTTCCTTAACCAGCACATCGTTCCAATCGGTCCCCACCTCCTTCGGCATCCGCATCCGGACGTCCTTCATCCCCATTTTGGCGAGTCGGGCAGCCAGCGTCTCGGCGGCAATCTGGCCGGTCCGGTTGGCGTCATTGTCGGCAAAGATCACCACCGCACGAGTCACGTTGGGCGGGACCCATTGTGCCAGGTTATTGGCCGTCAGCGCCGCCCAGACGGGGATGCCAAATAACTGCGCTGCGGACAGGGCCGTCTCGATACCCTCCGCGATGCCCAGAACCCGCGCGGGCGGACAGAGACGAACCGCGCTGCCGGCCGGCAAGGGTCCTCGCATGAATGTGCGCGGGTTTGCGATATCGGCCTTGCCACTGCCATCACGCTTCAGGTGGGTCGATTGGATCTGCACCCCCCTGGCATCCGCGCCGCAGACTAGGGCAAGGATCGACGGGTGGTCACCGTCCGGACGATAATGAATGTTGTTGTGAAAGCGCAGACCCATTGTCCCATAGGTGGTAATCCCGCGACTGGCAAAGTAGCGATTTGCCACTTCACTGTCCTCGAACTGGTTGGCGCGATAGAAGCGTTCGACGATCTTCATCTCGAGGGCAAAAGCTTCGTGCTCTGACATTGCCTTCGCAACAACAGGCGGCTTGGTCTGACCGGTCGACTGCGGCACATAGGTGCGGTCAGCAAGGATACCGTCAATGATCTTTGCGACCTCGGCAAAGCGCTTGTTGGTGAACTTCATCGCCAGCGTCATGCCGTCACCAGGACCGCATTGGTTACAGAAGTAGGTGCCGCGCTCTTCCCGGTCGTCGAACCGGAAGCGGTCTTTGCCGCCACAGATCGGGCACGGGCCATGCTTGTTCTGCAAGGCCGCCTCCGGCACGCCAATGTGCTTGAGTATCCGTGGCCAGTGACCGCAGGTCTTATCGATGATGTCAGCCATGTCGAGTATCCTTCAGGTTGGGGTGAACGGGGTCGTGCGGCGCGCGGTGACGTCGGTGAGGAGCGCGGCCGTGGGGGTCGTCGGGGGGAAGTCGACGCGGTCTGTCTGTTGACCGACGCGCGCTTCAATGACGTGCTGTGCCCACCCGATCCGGTCGTCGCAGGACGGTGCGATCGAGCGTCGTCCCGAGACCGCCTCTTCGGTCCATGACGGGCTTGGCTTGGTGGGGGAGACGACGTGGATCTGACACAGGCGCCCCACACGGACCGGTTCATCACTGACCCGCACGGAAACGCGGTCTGTGGGCGGACACGGGGGGGCGATCTGGATCCCACAGGCCACACAGGGCTTCGGGTATGCAGGCTTGATCGCGGACCTACAGCTAGGTATCTGGCTGTCCAACGCGTCTTGGTGGATGTCGGTCGCGGCGCCAAAGCGCAATCTGTCGATGAGGCGGTCCAGAATGCAGCAATCCGAGGCAGTGAGAAACAGGCACAGATCGCAGCCGATGTCCTGAATCAGTTGCATCTCCGGCATTTCGGCAGACAGCGATGACTCTGTGTCCAAATGACACACATCGGCACGCGTTTCGCCAAAGCAAAGGGTCGGCCAAGGCTTCCCGAACCCTGTCACAGCCAGCAGCACAACGCGCAAAGTCTCCTTGCCAAAAAAAAAGCCAACGAGCCCGAATGCCGGGTTCGGTTGAGGATTCAGAAGGCGCGGCGGTGCTGGAATGAGGGAGTTGCGCATCACGCTGCCCCTTCCATTTTTTTCTTGGCGAGGAAGCTTACTTTCTTCTCTTGGAAGGGAGACTCCTTATCGTCGGCAACCGTCTGCCGGATCTGGGCCGGAACACGGTGTCCGGTCTCGCCCCCGTTTTTTGTGCCGGTCTCAACTCGGGATTTCGTGGCCGATGGCGTGATGCCGCGGGCCGTCGGGCAAGCTGGGAAGTTGTACTGGTTCGACGAGTTTCCGGCTTGACCGACCCGGCGGATCGCTTGGATCAGGCCCGCGTCTTCCAGATTGCGGATCGCCTCACGCGCCCGGCGCTCCGAGACACCGGCATGTTCGGCAATGGTCGCCATTGACGGGTAGCATTCCCCGGTCTTGGCATTGTGTCTGAAGCAGAGGAAATACAGCGCACTGCGTTCGGTCGGCCCCAGCGGGCTGGCCAAGGTTACGGAATGCACCCAGGTGGTGGCTTGATTGCTCATCCCGTCACCAAAACGCCGCCAGGGCGGTCAGCTTCACGACCACGATGGACAGCAAACCCTTCACGGCCTGACTGACGGTCGGGTCAGAGGTGAGGATCACAAACACTGGTTCACTAAACCCTTCCAGGCAGGTCAGGGCCGCCGCGCGCCAAGCAGTCACGCCAGAGCTCTTGTCTCCCTCCTCAGGATCAAGGTTGGTTGGTTTGATCTTCAGCATCCTGCCAGTCCTCCTCGGATGTGGCAGACCCCTCCATGACCACCTGCCGCGCGATCAGGCGCGCAAGCGCCAGAGCGGCCTCGCGGACCGTCTTGGCGGCGTGCAGATGGTCGGGGGTGAGGGGCGTACCATTAGGCATGCCCCGGCTTGCGTCATCCGGGCGAGACCGGCAAAGTTATCAATGGTGACAGAACTGACGCTATCACTGTTTTGGGGCGGTTCGACGTCCCCTTTTGGGGGTGTTGCGTCCCTTCGGTTTGGAGTTCCAAGCCTGCCAGTCGGTAAAGAGAGTGTCGCCGCCAAATGCCTGGAATGGGTCCATGAGATGCTGCGCAAGCTCGTTAACCAATGTTACTGCTTCGTTTTCTCGCATTTCGGTATGGGGCGGCCATGTCCAGTTCAGCTCGTAGCCCGTGGAGACCAATGCTGAGAATACGGCCCACGAGATGCGTTCGCGACGCACATCTTCGAGGTGTGTCAAGTTCGCCAATTCGTTGAGTACAGGCTCCACACCCGTCTTCGGCAGATCAATCAGATCCTGCTCAAAATCTTCGATTTCCGTTCCCAATGCCTCCAGGCGCTGGACAAAACGCCAGTATGGATTGTCCTCTGCAGCCTGGAGTACGGGGTCAATAAAGGTGATCTCTGCCAGCCACTCGCGGGCACTCGCCAGGAGCGGCGTCGCGGTCGACACTTGAGCTTCAACATAGGCCAGTATCTTGGCGGCTTCTGCTTTTGATCTTTTGGTTTCGCCCTTCGGTTCGACAACGATGTCGGGCAGCATTGCGCTTTCAACCTCAGTCCAAAGCTGCTCAAGAATGGCATTGTCAAATCCGTACTTCTTTTGAAGATCCAGAATGACGCCGTGAGGGAGCGCCGACTCTTCGTCGTTCATATCCCGGATATTCCAACGTCGGACGCGGTATGAATCCTTTTGGGCTTGGCTGTCTCTTTTCCGCAGGCGTCCCACGGCTTTCTGCGAAGACCCACTGAATGTGCGGGGCTGTTCAGCCAGCCGAGAGGGATCCCGTATGACCTTCGCCAAGCTGCCCCCACTTGCGATGATGGCCTCTTTCACATCCGAGGCGATCTTCCCGGCCAGAGCGAGGAGCATGTCGGGGTCCTCCCCCAGGCCTTGGGCGATCTTGACGATCAGCTCTTCCGACGGTGGCGGGAACTCCGCGCGTTCGATCTTGGAGAGGTAGGAGGGCTCGATGTCGAGTTGCCGGGCGAAGGCTCTGAGGCTGAGACGGGTGCCTTGGATGGACATCGCCTCGCGCTTCTGACGGATGTAAGGACCAAATTTCATTTGGGTAATACACACTACACATTTGCGGAGGTCAATGGCATGATGTCGGCACCCTGCCCCCTTCCCTAGTCATTTCCACGAGGAGACATCATGACCCGCGTTGCGCTTTACGCCCGGTATTCGTCGGATCGCCAGAGCGACGCATCGATCGAGGATCAGGTGCGGGTCTGTCTGGAGCGGGCGGCGCGAGAGGGCTGGACGGTGGTGCAGACCTTTGCGGACCGGGCGATCTCGGGGGCCTCGTTGCTGCGGCCGGGGCTGCAGGGGCTGATCGAGGAGGCGATGGCAGGGCGGATCGATCTGGTGCTGACCGAGGGGTTGGACCGGTTGAGCCGGGATCAGGCGGATGTGGCGGCGCTGTTCAAGCGGCTGACCTTTGCCGGCGTCGGGATTGTCACGCTGGCGGATGGCGTGATCAGCGAACTGCATGTCGGGCTGAAGGGCACGATGAACCAGCTGTTCCTGAAGGATCTGGCCC
>JAZKHT010000019.1:0-37224 GCA_040385245.1 Pseudomonadota bacterium
GGGCCAGATCCTTCAGGAACAGCTGGTTCATCGTGCCCTTCAGCCCGACATGCAGCTCGCTGATCACCCCATCGGCCAGCGTCACAATCCCGACCCCGGCGAAGGTCAGCCGTTTAAACAGCGCCGCCACATCCGCCTGATCCCGGCTCAACCGGTCCAGACCCTCGGTCAGCACCAGATCGATCCGCCCCGCCATCGCCTCCTCGATCAGCCCCTGCAGCCCCGGCCGCAGCAAGGAGGCGCCCGAGATCGCCCGGCCCGCAAAGGTCTGCACCACCGTCCAGCCCTCCCGCGCCGCCCGCTCCTGACACACCCGCACCTGATCCTCGATCGATGCATCGCTCTGGCGATCCGACGAATACCGGGCGTAAAGCGCAACGCGGATCATGATGTCTCCTCGTGGAATGACTAGGGAAGGGGGCAGGGTGCCGACATCATGCCATTGACCATCGCAAATGTGTAGTGTGTATTACCCAAATGAAATTTGGTCCCTACATCCGACAGAAGCGCGAGGCGATGGCCCTTCAAGGCACGCGTCTCAGCCTCAGAGCCTTCGCCCGGCAGCTCGAAATCGAGCCATCCTATCTCTCCAAGATCGAACGCGAGGAGTTCGCGCCGCCGTCGGAAGATGTGATCGTCAAGATCGCCCAAGGTCTGGGAGAGGACCCGGATAAGCTCCTCGCCCTCGCCGGGAAGATCGCCTCGGATGTGAAGGAGGCCATCATCGCAAGTGGGGGAGCCTTGGCGTCAGATATACGGCGAGAAAAGTTGCAGCCAGTCAAGCCAGCCCGAACAAAAGGTACTGCCCGAAGCCGTTCCAGAAAAATCTTGCGGGTGGCCGAGCAAGAGTCGAAGCGGGTCCGTTCTTGGAAGATCCTGCCTCGGCATAGTGGGGCAATGGCAATCTCGCTTGAAGTCATGCAGGCCCTGCAGAAAAAATACGACTTGCCGGATGAGGTCACCAAGGAGCTTTGGGTGTCAATTGATGGTGCTATGCAAGTCGACGCGACTTCAGCGCCTGTGGGGGAAGACGAGAGGTCCAAAGCGGTAGCTGCCAAATCCGAGATGCCGGCACTCCGCAGCCAAATCGCAGCTGCCGTGACCGCCCTGCAGAAGGCTCAGAAGACGCTTAATAAGCTATACTTCCACGATCCCCTATTCCGAGCCGCCGCTGCCAACCCGTACTGGGAATTTGTGCGGCGTCTGGACGGACTGGCCGTGGATGCCGAACAGTTTGAACGCGATCTGATCGATTTGCCCAACACGGGTGTGGAGGTCTTGCTCAACGGGGTGGCCAACTTGAGACCCCTTGAGGATGTGCGCCGGAAACGTCTCTCCTGGGCCGCTTTTACCGCACTGACCAAGGCGGGGCACCAGCTGACTTGGACGAAGGCGACCCGGACCGAAACACGAAATAGTATCGCGGTTCCAATGGTTAACGAGATTGCCGAAACTCTGATGGACCCTTTCGAGGCCTTTGGCGGAGATGTGCTCTACCTGGACTGGCAATCTTGGCACTCTGATCCGAATGGACGGGCTGCGAGCATCAGGGATTAATCGCGCGCCAGAGCGCGCCATTGGTAACTTTGCCGGTCTCGCCCAGCAGGTCCACCCTAGTGCCATGTCAAAAGGCACAACCCAAACAACACCGAACACATGCGATGAGGCGGCGGTCGAAAAGGCCGTCATGGCGCTGGTGCGCCTCTTTGCTGTGCAAGCCGTGATCGAGGGTTCTGCCGCGTTGCAAGAGGACCGGCACAATGAACAAACAGACCACCAAGACGGGCTCTGAGGTCACACAGCCCCACCCACCGACGCGCGCCGACGTCGCACGCGCAAAGGCGATGGCGTTCCTGCGCACATTCGCATTGGACGCTCTTCTGGCCGACCCCCATCGCTGCCGCAGCGCCATCGAGTTTGTCGTGGTGCTGGCAGTGGCATTGATTGCGTTCATCGCGAAACTGGGGGCGGGGCAATGAGCTTGCTCGCGCTGAAATGGGTGTTTGATCGTCTCGACTGCCCGGAGCTGAAGCCGACCGAACGCTGTGTTCTGCAGTACCTCTGCTATCGCTCCAACGACAAGACCGGGGAGTGCTTCCCGTCCATGTTGACCATCGCCACGCACAGCGGCGTCTCGGAACGCCGTGCGCGCGGCGCTGTCCGCGACCTGGAGGCACGCGGCTTGATCAAGAGCATCCGCCGCGTCGGCCAAGCCGGCAACTCCTCCAATCAGTACGATATCGCGGTCTTCAACCGTACACTTCACACCGGCATAAAAAAGCAGGGCGAGACCGGCACCCCCTTGCCGGGCACCGACCGGCAGACGGTTGCCGGCGATAAGGGACTCCATAAGGAAAAGCGCCGCAGTGACTTCCTCGCCAAGGGCAAGGGACAAGGGGAGGGGGCATGAAGGATTTGCTCACCCACGCAGGGCTGCAGCTGAATCCGCGGGTCCTTACAGACGACCAGGCGGCCGTAATCCGCAAGTTGCACCTTTCTCTTGGCAAGGGCCACACGCGCGTCGTGGTCCAAGCCCCGACAGGGTTTGGGAAAACGATCATTATCGCCAAATTGGTCAAATCCGCGGTGGATGCGGGCCAGCGCGTGCTGATCACCGTCACCCGCCTTGAGTTGATCAATCAGACCACGAGCGCCTTGTCCGATGAGGGCGTCTTCGACGTCGGCATCCTGCAAGGCAACAATCTGCGGTCAAATTACCTGGCAGATGTGCAGGTGGCGACGCTGCAGACCCTCGTACGGCGCAAGGCCATTCCCAGCGACTTTGATCTGGTGCTGGTGGATGAATGCCACGAGAACCACAAAATCCTGTACGATCTGATGGACCGCTGGACTGCGGTGCCCTTCATCGGCTTCTCGGCAACGCCGTGGGCGAAGGGGATGGGGAAGCATTGGGGGCCGTTGATCCAGGCGGCGACATTGCAATCGCTGATCGATCAGGGGCGTCTCTCGCAATTCCGTGTCTTCGCCCCTGATACCCCTGATCTGACCCATGTGAAGGTCGTGGCCGGTGAGTACAACGGCGCCCAGACAGAACGTATCATGGCGGCGCCGCAACTGATTGGCTCGGTCGTGGAAACATGGCTCGAGAAGGGTGATGATCGCCCGACGCTTTGCTTTTGCGTAAACCGCGCACACGCACGCAGTGTGGCGAACCGCTTCACCCAGAAAGGCATTGCCGCGGCCTACGTTGACGGGCGTACAGATAGCGTCGAGCGCGAGCTGATCCGCCAGAAGTACGCGGCAGGCGAGATCCGCATCGTCTGTTCGGTGCGCACGATGACCACGGGGATCGACTGGCCGGTGTCCTGCATCATTGATGCCGCACCGACCAGATCCGAGATACTGCACGTCCAGAAGATAGGTCGTGGCCTGCGCATCAAGCCGGGCACGGAAGATCTCGTTGTCCTTGACCATGCCGGGAATACCCTTCGATTGGGTCTGGTCACCGACATCCACAATGATCAGCTTGATGATGGCACCAAACGCAAACGCGCCTCGGCCAAGCGCAAAGTGCCACTGCCAAGACCTTGCATTGGCTGCGGTGTTCTCTTCATTGGGCAGCGCTGCGAGCACTGCGGCCACCTTCGTGAAGCTCTCTGCAAGGTCACCGAGGCAGATGGCGAGCTTGTGGAATACACCTCGTCGGATCGCCCGGAGCCCACCGTCGCCATCAAGCAGGATTGGTATGGGCAACTGCGCCATATCGCAGGATCGCGGGGCTATAAATTGGTGTGGGCTGACAAAAACTTCCAGCGGAAATTCGGCTGCGCTCCGACCGGTCTCCAAAAAATAACTCTGAAGCCGACACGGCCGGTGCTGAACTATGTGCAGTCAGACAACATCAGGTTCGCCAAGCAAAAGGAGAAGCGCGCATGAACCGCGTGATGGATCTCGCCCGCGGCAAATGGCGCGGTTTGTTGTTGTCACTGGGCCTGCCAGAGGAGTGCCTGACCAACAAGCACGGACCCTGTCCGGTGTGCGGCGGCCAGGACCGCTTCCGGTTTGACGATAAGGAGGGCAGGGGGACCTTCTTTTGCAGCCACTGCAAACCAGGAGACGGGATGCACCTGGCGCAACTTTTTACCAAGCGCTCCTTTGGGGATTTGGCGCGGGAGATCGAGGCCAAGGTCACTGGCATAGCGTCCAGCGCGCCCTTGGAAAACAAAATCGAAATGGCGGGCCGTTCCAACTTCCTGGGGCTGTGGAACATGGGATCTGAAGTCACGAGCAACTGCTTGGCCGGGAGATACCTGCAGGCGCGCGGCCTCGTGCTGCCCGATCCCGCATCCGTCCGCTTCCATCCCAAGTGCAAAGATTTATTTGGGGGGGTGCACCCGGCAATGTTGGCCTTGGTGACGGACAAAAGCGGCGTACCGGTTCAGTTGCACCGCACATTCCTCGACCCCAGCGGCGCCCGGAAAGCCGAGATCGACAAACCGCGCCGCTTCATGAAAGGCCCGATTGCCAAAGGCGCGTCTGTCCGTCTCTTTCCGTTCCAGGGCGGAGAGATCGGGATCGCCGAAGGGATTGAAACCGCAATTGCCGCAAGCATTCTGTACGACCTACCGGTCTGGGCCGCACTGAATGCGAGCCTCCTTGCCGGTTGGGTCCCGCCCGAGGGGTGCCGGTCTGTCCGGATCTTTGCTGACAATGATGAACATCACGTCGGTCGCGAGGCCGCCAGAAAACTGGCCCGCCGGCTGTTTGCGGACGGACTGCAGGTAAAGATATCGATGCCGAGCGAGGTCTGCGCTGACTGCAATGACGTGCTGCTGCGGCGGCGCGCGGGTTAAAGGGGGACGGGGCAATGAAACGCAATTCGGAACAGGTCAAGGCGACTGGCGATGCCGACGGCGAAGACGCATCGGCCATGGACACCAAAGTTGCTGTCCCCTTGGGTAAAGGCATGCGACCGACCTTGGCGCTGAACGGCCTCGATTTGGGTGCCATCGTCACCGCCGGACCAACGAATGAGATGTTGAAGCTCATTTTTGGCGTAAAGACCGACCCCGCGGCATTAGGGCTGTTCCTCACCACCTTGACCGGGCTGGGTCTGGCTGGAGCGCCCTTTCGCGACTTCGCTTTTGCGATGGGCGCAGAAATGGAGCCAGGCAATGCCTTTGAGGCAATGCTTGTCGCACAGATTGCTGTCACGCACAGCGCAATGATGGCGGCCTCACAGCAGGCGTGGGACGCGCCTTCCATTGAAGCGCGCGAGGCCTATGACCGGATCGTCAACCGTCTTGCCCGGACTTGTCTGGCCCAGATGGAACAGTTCAGACGCCAGCGGCAAGGAAATGCCCAAATTGTCCGCGTCGAGCATGTCACCGTCAATGAAGGTGGGCAGGCAATCGTGGGCAATATCACCGGCAAGCCGGGTGTCTCGTGAAAATCGACGCTAACCCCATGCAAAGTGCGCACAAAGCAGCACGCTGCAAGGCGACGGCCAAGTCCACGGGCATCCGGTGTGGTGCGCCAGCGGTCCGTGGATGGGCTGTCTGCCGGATGCATGGTGCGCGGGGTGGCGCGCCGCCGAATGACCAGCACCCCAGCTTCAAAACCGGATTGCGCTCGAAGCGCTATTCCCAGCTGCGAAAACTGGCAATGGCCTTGGCAAAGAACTCATATCCGGCTTGAAGGCGCAATCCTTCCTGAGGAATGGAAGGAAGTATACTGGGAAAGGTCTCACACGGGACCGATCAAGCCGCTCGACCGGCTGAACGCAGTGGACAAGCTGGGCCGCGACCTCGGGACGGGTGACAAGGCCGCCAATGACAGCATGAACGCCCTAACCGAGGCGGTGATCGCCATTGGCCGCAAGGGCAGTTCCGCGCCGCTGGATGCTGACTGAGGGCGGTGGATGAAGCGAGCTGGTACTCTGACCATATCCCCAATTTTGGGGAAATGGTCATTCCCCTCCGGAAACTGGGGCGGTGCGTTGGCCGAGGTGACATCCGAGAGGATCAGGACTGGCGCAATCGGGTGAGTGTCGCCAACCGCAACGGTGCCACTCGGGACATCGAAACCACCGGACCAGGAGCCGAGCTTGGCAATTGTATGTGCCCCCAATTTTGAGGAGACCTGCGCTGAGGCCGCAATTCCCAATGGCGGGGCTCGTTCGTCCAAGGACTACCGCTTGATCCGCAACGCGTTCACTTTGCTTGCCATGGGTTTCGCCGGCGAAAAGGCGCTGCATGTTAACTTGCGTCGCCCCACTTTATTCCTGCTCAGGGGCGCTGGATCAGACTGATCAACCTGGCGCCAAGCGAGGCAAGACGTGGCGTGAGGACGGCTCGGTCAACGGATCGACTGAAGCCTGTAACCAGGATGATGCCGATCCCAAGCGGGTTATGGTCCGTCGCGGCGTCCGAGGTCAGGCGTTCCAGTCCGCTCTGAGATTTGCCTGCGGCATACCAGGCCGCCGCCGCCATGCGTTCCAGCGATTTATAGGAATGGAAATAGCCACCCTTTGCGGTCTGCGCGATGCTGAAGACATCGTAATTTCCAGACCGACCGGAAACCCCCGTTTCTCGCAGATCATTCAGATCAGACTCGGTCTCAATCAAGGCGACAACCCGCTCCTCATTCCGAACGACAAGGTCGATGCGGCGCCGACCCGGGGTTGCCACAACCTTTCCATCGGCTTTGTCGCGCCAGACGGGCAGACCGCCGGGGAGGAAGCAACGCAGGTCCTCGACATCCACGTCATATCCCGCGTTGGTCAGGACGTCGGCAATGCGTGGCTGCAGAAGGCTTTTCCCGATCTTTCCACTTACACGAAGATCAGCAGTGCCTGTGCGAATGAGATCCTCGACCCGCTTCGTTTCAGTAAACATTCCAACTCCCTTTCTTTGTCAAAAATCGACCCATGTGGGGCTCGCAAGATTCAAATGGGTCGTTGTTGCAGACCTGGTATTGGCGTCACTGGCCTTCCGGCCGGCCAAGACGCTCGGCCTGCCATCGATCCCGCAACTCAAGTTCGGCCTCTTCCGCTCGCGCATGCCAATCCGCCTCGATCCCCGATAGCGCAGCTCTGTACGCGGTTACCCAGCCCCGAAACCATGCATCCAGCAGCCCCTCGTGCAGTGCCTGTTCAACGCCACGGGCCAAGGTGACGCCGCGCATCCAGCCGGTCGTTTCGGCCGAAGGCTGACGGGACGACACAAAGTGAACCGGATCAGCGAAGAAGCCGGGTCGCTGAAAGGTGAAGTCAGCTTCCAGCCAGTCCGCGATGCTCTGTGGCGTCACGCGGACCATGCGCAAGAACGGCATTTCTTCGTCGTCTTCATCGTCCGGCACATGTGGGCGCGGCTTGCGGAAGAATTTGTCGTAAAGCGCACTATCTTTCTCGATTTCATCCAACCGGTCCCGCGAGAAGGTAATGTTCAGGACGTCGTGCCATCCGACCCCCGTTCCGGTAAGGCCGGGATCTCCGTCCAGTGTTGCGTTCTGCAGTTCAAACGTCCTGGGCACAAAGGTCATGTCCCAGTATCCGGTCTTGGGTGTGGCCAGGTGCACCAACGTCCCATCGTTCAGCTGAAGTGCGGTGCCCGGTGTTCGGACGAGGAAAGCCCCCACACCAAGTTTTCCCAAGGGGGCAATGGTCAACCAGAGGTCCCAGTAAATAACCAGGTTTCCCACAATGATTTCCGCCTCTTTGGTGGACGGGACGCTCCGCGCAACCACAAAGGGGCCGGCAAGCATACCGTTCGGAAGGCGGGCAATTGGCACGGACGGGTAAGCGGGCGCTTCGAAATCCAGCCACTGAACTTGCGTAGCAGGGGCATCATGTCGAAAGTGGTTTGGCATGATGCCTCCGTTCACCGGCACTGGGATTGGCCCCTCTTCCATGTCCCAGCCCATTTGCAGGTTCTCTGCGGCTTGCCAAAGCCGCGGCAAGTCCAGCATCTCGCTCATATGGGCGGCATGTGTGTTCAGGAGCGCCGCAAGCTTCTGACGCGGCTCGACGTCGCCCATAATTTCGATCGACGGCAACCGATGCATGCGTGCCGTGAGGCAGGTCACTTCGAGAAGCTCCCAGATAAGCGCGAAAGCATCGTCACCGAGCAGAAGCGCCAACCGTTCGACGAGCAGGATATAGGTCGCGACCTTCTTTTGCGGCTCAGGGTGCGCGCGATATTTGTGCCTGATTGTGTCAGTCAGCCCTTCATCAGTCCCTTGGATCATCCAACGATGGATGCGAAACGGTTCACCGCCCCTGTCGAGGTCAGCCAAAGCCTCTCTGATCTGGCGAGATGACTCAGTCTGGCGCAACCGACCGTAAAGACGTCGATGAAAAGTGCAGCTTCCAGCCGGGCATCGCCCTCGAGCAATTTCACGATCTCGCCATTGCGCAAGTTCGTGATGAAAGCGTCCTGCTTGCGACGATATCGGATACGGTCGCCTGCCATGGGTGCACGGTTGGTTTCATTCGATGTCATGGTCATGCCCTCCCGCGCCCGACGCCGCGCCGCCAGCGCCGTCCTCGATGCCCGCGATGAACCGGCGCAATGGTGATCAGGACGGCGTCATCACTGATGATCGCAGCATAGGATGCCGCCTTGTCGTCAAGGTTCAACCCTGCAGCCTCCTTCCGGCTGATCGACCAGCAAGTGGCAGCGCCGCCCGCGGAAACGGCGACATCGGCATGGCTGATCAACTGTTCGAGGCATTTTGCTGACACACCGCGCTGCGCGCACCGCAGAGCGGCGTGCCGCGAGATTTTGAAGTTCATGCAATCGGTCATCTTCTTCTCCTTTCGACGATGGGGAAGAATTGCACCGGGCTGGTCCGCAAGTCGTTATCAGTTTGGGAAGTTCGAGAATAATAAATGGTAAAAGCGGATCACTATAATCGGCAATTTTTCAAGAGTTTGGCCCAATCTTCCAGCCAGAAGCTTATCGAAGCACCGTGCCGTGTGGGGCCATCGGAGGTCAGTATTGGTCGCCGAATGCGCGAAATCATCATGCGATGGGCGATATCGCCTCGTCCGGCAACCATCTTGACCCTTGTGCCGCGTGACCACGCGATGGAAATAAGTTGCGGCTTTGCCTTTAGGCAGGGCATTCCGCCGCGAGGTATCAAGTACCGGAGCCCGCAACCGCGAAAAGAGCAGTAATGTTGATTGCACCATAGGTGGCCACATTTTGTGGACACCCCCAAGTTTACGCGCAGAGGGTCAAACCAACGGCGTGATTCAAAGGACCGACGCTGGGTTTGGTTGACTGGTTGATCTCGCCGAAATCCACCTCAGCGCAGGGGGTCTGCTCAAAAGTGAGCAGACCCCCTGAGTTGATGGGCATAGCAGCAGTCAGTTCCCTACATCTTCAGAAATGCCTTGCACCGGTTCTGCCGGCGAGCATCGCAGTACGTTGATCCGACAGGCTCTGCGATCAGGAGCCCCTGTCGACCTAGGGGTGTCCCCAATATTGGGGACACCCCCTTTGTTAGCCCTCAGAGATGAATAGGCGCATGTTCCAAGAGATATGCGCCGGGTTTGTTTGACATATTGACAGGTTGATTGAGCCGGCGGCCCGCTTGGAGATCGGGGGGTCTGCGCAAAGTTGCGCATACCCCCTAGGATGGGTTTCTGAGCGGCAAACCTTATCGCAGTTTCAGATAACGAACTCCGTTTACCGGGCAGGCTGATTGAGCCGCAGTTCGGCCCCACCAAAGGGGCCCGCTCATTTTCTGTCAGGGCGCCAACCTGTGGTGTCGGGTTAAGACTGACGGATTCCCGAGTCATGCACGTCGAAGAAGCACCGACTCTCCACAACATGGTCGGCGGACTGACCGCCGCACATCTCGGGGCACGCGTCACGCGGCATCGTGTGCGGGACAACATCGCAACCGAAGCCGTCGAACAGGTCGCCTCTGTGGCCTCCGGTGTGCAGGGACTCGTGGACAAGCATAGGACCGACAGCACTATGTGCGCACGGTAGGTAAAGCCGCTATGGGCCGGGTAGCCGGACTGGTCGAGGAAGCACGGGGGCCGCGGACCAAGCTGAAATTGTGACCGCAACCGCCCGTCGCCGCATCTGGCTGAAAATGCTGAAAATTTTGCGCCGCGTTGAACACGGGTGAAAACCACCCGCACGAGGTGAAGCTCACCCTTCATCAACGGTTTCCGCACTTTGCCGCTTTCGCCGACCACTGCCGCCGAAACGGCTCAAAAACTTCGACGGCAGGTTTTCAACCCCAGGGCGCCCGCTCAACTGAGAGGGCTTGCCCAAAGATGTTCTCTCGGTGCCAGCGCAGATTTTCGGGATGCGGTGCATGGTGGGCCTCCACAGGTTTGAGGAGTTTGCCACTCGGATGCAGCAGGCGGTCCGCCACATCGCACGGGACCTTGTTCCTCGAAACCAGAAGCGTCTCGCAATCCTCGGCAACCGAAATCAGTCCACGGTCAAACATCCAATGCAAGGTTCCAGACAAGGCAAGCCCGTTGCGAACGGAATCGCTGCCGTCCCGTTCAACGGGCCGGATATGCGCAGCCTGAACCTCGGGACGCCCGCCGCCATTGCGGATTTGCATGCCCGACATGGCGCAGCGATACCCGTAGGCGTCCCTCACGCGACGGCTGAACGCCACATCCCGAAATTTGCGGCGGGTCAGACGCTCAAGCACCGAGCGTTTGAACGCCTCGGCGCCGGCGTCGAATACGGGCCGATCTGGTGAATAGCGGCTGGCCTCGATCTGCTCGAGGTCTTGTGGCAGGCCGTAGTCGATGATCCGGGCGAAATCACTCTCCGGCAAGCGTCGGACCGCACTCTGTACCGATCCCCCCTTTTTCGGCAGGCCATCGGTGTCCATCAACGACGTCTCGACCGGTCGCCCGCCAAGAAGGCGCGGCATGTTGCGGTCAAAGGGCAGGTAACTCCCGGGTTCGATCAGCGCCAGATATCGGTCAGTGGCGCTTGGCTTGGGGATGACCTGAGCGATCTTCGCCACTGCGAAATACCCCCTTGGGCCGGCTTTGACCGGCTCGTAGTAAATCACCCAATCTCCGATGGCCGCTTCGACCGCTTTGAGGTAGGGCTTCGGAAAATCGTAAACGACATCCGGTTCGTCATCGTAAATCGAGTCTGCTTTATGGAGGAGAACGAGTTTTGTCATACGACCAGGAAACCAATCTGGCTGTGCCTGGCAAGGGAATTGTCGGGCAGGCGTTGCGTCACGGTCGGGCAGGGTTGGCGCAGGACAAATGAAATACCTGTGCGCACGATGGCGAAGAAGACGTTGAACTCGGAAAACCTTAAAATCCTTGGGGGCAGGGCAGATTGCGGCATTGGTCATGGGCCTGGTGCAGGGTAATGCCGTCTTGCAGCGCCGGGCCCGGATTGAAATCTGCGCGGTACTGGGGCCGAAGGACATCGCGGCCGAACTTGACGTTACCCTAGATGGGTAAGATCGAAAAACCCTTTGCACGAGACCTTTTAAAGTGGTTGAAAGCGCTGTATTTTTTGGCTCCGGCGGTAGGGCTGTATGGATCAACCTAACAGCTACAATCCTCCAGTATTTCATTCTATATCAAGGCTTTGTCCTAGTCTAAGTCCGTCTCGGCTATCAGGTGTGTGTGCCTGACGTGGTTGAATTGTATGCCCAGCATTGCTAGAGCCAACGCATACGCGCAAGGCTCATTGCTTCCTCTCGGACAATGAACGCGCAATCTTCACCAGTATCCCCAGCACCAGCCCGAACAGAAAGACCTTGATGCCTTGGTCAATCGCTTCGCCGCTTGTGGCTGACCCCAAGTAACGGGATGCAGCTGCGGCTCTGGTGGCTGGATCGTCAAAGCTGGCAACGAAGAAGCCCATGGCAGCGCGAAGCACCCCTAGGACGAGCGCCAGCCAAGCGACGATATTTCCAAGTGTCACCATTTCATACCTTGTCCCTGCCGGACACGGATCGACTGATTTCAGTCAGGATGCCCAAGACGAGGCCGCAGAACAGCAGGAGATATCCTTGTTCCCTGAACACCTTGCCTTGCTTCCCATTCCACTGCGAAGCGTCGATGCCCAGCATATCAGCAGCGACCGAACCTGCTTGGTTTATGTCGAACTCATATCCCGCCACCACGCCGAGGAAGCCCAGCACCGTTACGAGCCATGCAACTGCTCGCTCAAAATTTGTGAAAAACATTCTTACCTCCGAATCGCATTCCCGTCGTTCTAGCTCTTACCCGGCAACGTGTCAGAGTCAGTATGCGTCGGGGGCAAAAATTGTGGCCCCGGCCTCAACCGGTGAAGCCGCGCGCTACCCCCCGGTGGGGTCGCCCGCTCCACCATCCGGGGCACCCACGCAGCACCCTTCCGACCCTCTGTCCACTCTCCGGGACCGGATGCCGCCCCTACTTCCCACGCCATACACGCACACAATGCTCTTGTCGTTCAATATAGGTGGAGTTTTCCGCCGAAAGCCGTTGGACTTGTTACTAAATTCCGTCAGGTAGTTGGGACAACTTAAGGTGGAAATCTATGACAAGAACTTTGATGGACGTAGTATCGGGCTCTCGGCCTATCCCTTTCACGGAGAGTGAGATTCGAACGGCAATGGAGGCGGTGAAGGTGCGAAGGGGCAAGGGCAGCGACCTGAGCATCGGGCATAAGAAGTTTGGCGAGGGTGGTGCTGGCGTGATGAAAGCCGCGCAGGAAGGGCTGTTGTTCTTCCACTCCCCGATGCTGCTAAAGAGCGCGTTCTTGTTCGTGAAACTTGACGCAGGGCGCGGTCTGCTAGGCGGCCAGAAGGCAGTATTCGGAAGCTATATAGCGACCGATCTTGAAGCCGATGAATGGGAAGTCGGAACAGTGTTCAAAATGTGGGGGATCGCGGTAACGTCCATTGGCAATATCTATCGTGCTTACGGCTATGCCTGATTGGTGCGGTGTCCGTGGCTTCTAGTTGCTCTGTCCGCTGGGGGCTTTGGACCCGGGTGCGTCGACTAGGACTCTGAGCACGGGGAAGAATCTCTGGTCGTGCGCCAATGATCTCGGTCCCTGTCGTCCTGCGATGTTTGGCGCACCGACGTGTTTGCAGTCTCTTGCCAGCCCATCACAGGCCATACCAGCGGTGACGCTTTTCGTGGGAAAGCTTCATCAACGTGCCAATCGCCCTGCCTTCGTCAGCATGGATATCGCAAATGATCCTTGCCCAGGGAAACTGGCCGAGTCCATAGCACAGTCTTATCCGCCTTGCCTCCCATAGGTTTCCCAAGCCTGCTGTGCGACTTTCGACGTAGGCCATCGTCCTTTCACCAGTTGCCTGCGGATATGCGCTAGGTGCGCTTCCCGTGCTCCCTAGTTTATACGCAGACCGGTCGAACAACCGGTTGTTCCAAATGACTGACACCGGGATTGGTCTAGGTTGATCGAGCCAAATATCTGCCTAGCGCAGGGGTCTGCTCACTTTTGAGCAGACCCCTGCGATCCCCAGTCTGCCCCGGCGTGGCGCGCGGGACACGACGACTCGGTCCAATGTCTGTTGCCAACCTATCTGGCTAACGATTGCCGGTTGGAATCCCTGATGGGAGTATGAGGGTCACGAAACGCGCAACCCCCTGACCCATGTGCCGCGTAGGGCCCCGGTGCCGCCGACACGCGCTACGCGGATCAGGTCGGCGCGGGCCCCCGTTACGATGTGGCCTCGATCGGGCAGTCCCGCGACCCTGGCTGGCGCGCTGGTGACGGTTGCGATCCCGCGCGCAAGATCGCCCCACAGATCGCCCAGCATCAGCCCGGCGGACAGCAGGGAAGATGGCACATAATCCGACGATACGATGTCAAGCAGACCCTCTATCGCCAGGTCGCGCGCTGCCACGTTCCCTGAGTGTGATCCGTTGCGGATCAGGTTTGGTGCCCCCATCATCACGCTGATGCCGTTGGCACGGCAGGCGGTCGCGGCCTCGACCGTGGTGGGAAATTCGGCAAAACGGGCCCCATGCCGGGCGGAACCGGCGACCTGATCTTCGGTCGTGTCGTCATGGCTGGCCAGAACCGCGCCAAAGCGCCGCGCCTCGGCCACCGCTATCGCTTCGTGGGCGGTGCCGACGATGGCGGACAGGGCCTTTTGGGCGGCGATGTGGTCGTGAAATTCGGCTTCGGAAAAGCCGTGCTTGCCCATCACATAATTGCGCAACTGCGTCACATCGCGAAACTGCCGCTGGCCGGGAGTATGGTCCATCAGGCTGACGATGCCGATCCGGTCGGCAGGGCCGAACTTTGCCAGTTCTTCCGTCAGGGTTTCGGAACAGACCTCGGCGCGCAGGTGCAGAAAGTGGCTGATCCGCAGTGCGCCCTGATCGCGCAGGCCCAGAATTTCATCGGCCAAAGCGCGGGCATACTCGCCATAGTTCGCCTTGCCCTTCGATGTGACAGACCCCACCCGCAGCGCATCGAAAACCGTGGTGATGCCGACACTTGCCAGTTCAGCATCATGCGCGATGATGGCGGCGGCATGGGGCCAGTCCACGCGTGGGCGCGGTTCGATATGACGTTCCAGATTGTCGGTGTGCAATTCGATCAGACCGGGCATCACCAGATCGCCCGCGCAATCCACCGCGCCCTTCGGCACTGCGGTGCCTGCGTCGATGGCTGCGATCTGCCCGTCGCGGATCAACAGGCTGCCGCGCACCACCGCGTCGGGCAGCACAAGGGTGGCATTGGCAAGAACGGTGTCGGTCATGGTCGTGATCCTGAACATCTGGTTGACTGTCGCAATGACAGCGGTGTGTCACGTCGGTGTGACAAAGCGGGGCTAGGCGGGCAGACATGATGATCCTGCACCGATACGCGCTCTATGCAGCGCCACGCCCCGGCCCGCTTGCCAGCTTTGCCGCCGCCTGGTTGGGCCGGGATGCCGAAACCGGCGAGGATATCGCCCACACCGCCGTCACCGGTTTGCCGCGACCCTTGGACGCGATAACGGCGGCACCGCGCAGATATGGCTTTCACGGCACGATCAAACCGCCGTTCCGCCTGGCCGAGGGCCGCACCGAACATGACCTGCGCCGGGCCTGCGCCGCCCTTGCACGAAGTCTGGCCCCAATGTCGGTGGGGCAAATGTCGGTGGGGCAGATCGGCGGCTTTCTGGCACTGGTTCCCAAGGGCGACCAGACGGCCCTTCAGGCATGGGCGGCCGATGTCGTCCGCAGCCTTGATCCGTTCCGCGCCTCCCTGACCGACGCGGACCGTCAGCGCCGCGACCCCGCGCGCCTGTCCCCGCGCCAACGCGCGCTGCTGGAGCGGTGGGGCTATCCCCATGTGATGGACGAGTTCCGCTTTCACATGACCCTGACCGGCGATCTGCCGGACGGCGACGCAGCGGCGGCCCATCTGGTGCTGGTCCCGATGATTGCGCCGCATCTGGCAGACCCCTTTGTCATCGACGATCTGTGCCTGTTCGGTGAAGGCCCGGACGGGCGGTTCCGCATCCTGCATCGCTATGCGTTGACCGGCTGAAGGGCCGTCAGAAACCGCGCGATTCCGTCGGCCAAAGGGCCGTCGTTGCGCACGTCGATCAGCGGGAAATGGGCTGGCACATCATAGCTGGCCCGGACCAGCCGCGCCTCGATCTGGTCGCGGGTTTCGCGCCCGCGTGCCATCAGCCTGTCGGCCAGAACCGACGACGGGGCGCAGACCCGGATCACGATCAGATCGGGCATCACAACCAGCGCGCGGTCCAGCGCGGCGCGTGATCCGTTGAACAGCACGGTGCGCCCGGCATGGCGCAGGTCAAGCGGCAGCCTGGGGATGCCGTAGCGCAATCCATGCGCGCGCCAGTCCAGTGCAAAGGTGCCAAGCCCCTTCAGCCGGTCAAATTCGGCCTCGGTGACGCCGTCGAACTCTTCGCCCCCCGCCGTCTCGGGGCGGGTGATGGTGCGGCGCACCACCACCAGATCGGGGCGCTGTGCGCGCGCAGCCTCGATCAACGTGTCCTTGCCTGCCCCTGACGGGCCGACAACGGCAAAGACCCTGCCTGTCATGCGGCCACCTGCGGTCCAAAGCCGGTCACATCGACAAGCCGGTCACAGACGCTTTCGCGCGCGCCTTCGTCGTGAAAAATGCCAAGGATCGCCGCCCCTCGCGCCTTTGCCTCGATGATCAGGGTCAACACGACCGCGCGATTGGCGGCATCAAGGCTGGCGGTCGGCTCATCCAGCAACAGCGCCGGATAGTCATGGGCAAAGCCGCGCGCGATGTTGACGCGCTGTTGTTCGCCACCCGAAAAGGTAGTGGGCGACGATGACCACAGCCGCTGCGGGATGTTCAGCCGTGCCAGCAACGCCGCGGCCTTGGCGCGGGCGGCAGACGGGTCCATCCCCAGCACCAGCAGGGGCTCGGCCACCACATCGATCGTGGGGACACGCGGCACGACACGCAGGAACTGGCTGACATAACCAAGAGTGTCGCGCCGCAAGGCGATGATGTCGCGCGGTGCTGCGGTGGCCACGTCCAGTGCCCCCACCCGGATGCTGCCTGTTGCGGCAAGGTAATTGCCCCAGATCATCCGCATCAGCGTCGATTTCCCCGATCCCGATGCCCCGGTCAGACCGACACATTCACCGGGCCGCACCCGCAGATGCGCGCCCGCCATCACCGGGATGACAGCACCGCCCTGATTGTGCAGGGTAAAGTTCTTGGAAAGGTTCGCGACGACGATCATGGATCAGACCTGCAGGACAGAGGAAACAAGAAGCTGGGTATAGCCGTGCTGCGGGTCGTCCAGCACCTGATCGGTCAGGCCCTGTTCGACGACGCGGCCCGATTTCATCACCATCAGACGGTCCGCCAACAGCCGCACAACCGCCAGATCGTGGGTGACGATGATCGCGGACAAACCCATCTCGCGCACCAGACCGCGCAACAGATCCAGAAGGCGGGCCTGCACACTGACATCCAGACCGCCCGTCGGTTCGTCCATGAACACAAGGCGCGGCCCGGTCACCAGATTGCGCGCGATCTGCAACCGTTGCTGCATGCCGCCGGAAAAGGCGGATGGCCGGTCGTCGATGCGCGATGCGTCAATCTCGACGCGTCCCAGCCAGTCGGTCGCCTTGTCCCGAATGCCGCCATAGTGCCGCGTGCCCACGGCCATCAGCCGTTCTCCGACGTTGCCGCCTGCGGTGACGCCCATGCGCAGGCCATCGCGCGGGTTCTGGTGCACATAGGCCCAATCAGTGCGCGCCAGACGCCGCCGGTCGGCCTCGGTCATGGTCAGGGTGTCGCGGGGACCGGCACTGGTGTCAAAGACGACGCTGCCCGCATCGGGGGTCAGATGCCCTGCCAGACAGGACAACAGCGTCGATTTGCCCGAACCGCTTTCGCCGACGATGCCCAGCACCTCGCCCGGCCACAGATCGAACGACACATCTACACAGCCGATCCGCGCACCATAGGTCTTTGTCACCCCGGACACCGACAGTAGCGGTGCCACAACGGGCTTATTCTTTGGAAAAATACTCAATTCCCCGGCCCCCATCATGCGCCCCTTTCGGCATCTGGCCCTGTGTCATCGGGCACGCCCAACCGCCCGACATGACCCGCGCGGCGGCGGCCCTGGCAGAAATCGGTGTCCGAACAGACGAACATCCGCCCGCCCTGATCATCCACGATCACCTCGTCCAGATAGCTGCCATCCGCCGCGCACAGGTCGCAGTCGTGCGGGGCCTTTGACGGATCAAACGGGTGATCGTCGAAATCAAGGCTGACGACATCGCAATAGGGTGGCAGGGCATAGATGCGCTGCTCGCGCCCTGCGCCGAACAGTTGCAGCGCGGGGCTGCCCGACAGTTTCGGATTGTCGAACTTCGGGATCGGGGACGGGTCCATGACATAGCGGCCTCCGACCTTGACCGGATAGGCGTAAGATGTCGCAATCTGGCCGTGGCGGGCGATATCCTCGTACAGCTTGACGTGCATCAGGCCGTATTCTTCCAGTTCGTGCATCTTGCGCGTCTCGACCTCGCGCGGTTCCAGAAAGCGCAGGGGTTCGGGGATCGGCACCTGATAGACAAGGATCTGCCCCTCGGTCAGGGGGTGTTCGGGGATGCGGTGGCGGGTCTGGATCACTGTGGCGTCGGCGGTCGCGTCTGTGACGGGCACACCTGCGGTGCGTTCAAAGAACTTGCGGATCGACACGGCGTTGGTGGTGTCGTCGGCACCCTGATCAATCACCTTCAGCGTATCTTCGGGCACAAGGCATGCCGCCGTCACCTGCACCCCGCCAGTGCCCCAGCCATAGGGCATTGGCATTTCGCGGCTGGCAAAGGGCACCTGATAGCCGGGCACGGCCACACCCTTTAAGATCGCGCGGCGGATCATCCGCTTGGTCTGTTCGTCTAGATAGGCAAAGTTGTAATCAGACATGAGGCCCACCTGATTTGGGAAGAACGCAGTCTTGCGGGATGCGGCCAGCGGTTTGGCAACCGGGCGCGCTTGCGAGGGTGCCCCTCATTCGGCCGCCCTTTGCATTTGCGTCGCCTCGGCGCGCAGGCGACGGACCAGCTCCAGTTCCGACTGGAAATCGACGTAGTGGGGCAGTTTGATATGTTCCAGAAAGCCGGTCGCCTGGATGTTGTCGGCATGCATCAGCACGAATTCCTCGTCCTGCGCCGGTGCGCCGGTGTCATCCTCGCCCAGTTCCTTCCAGCGCAATGCGCGGTCGACCAGACTCATCGCGATGGCCTTGCGTTCGGATTGGCCAAAGACCAGACCGTAGCCACGGGTGAATTGCGGCTGTTCGGTCTTGCTGCCCTTGAACTGGTTCACCGTTTCACATTCGGTCAACTCCACCTCGCCGATCTGGACGGCAAAGCCCAGTTCGGGGATGTCCATTTCGACCGCCACCGTGCCGATGCGCAATTCGCCGACAAAGGCGTGGGTGCGCCCATAGCCGCGCTGCGTGGAATAGGCCATTGACAGGATGAACCCTTCGTCCCCGCGCGTGATCGCTTGCAGGCGCAGCGGGCGGGTGGTCGGCAGCTCCATCGGTTCGCGCGTCAGATCGGGGGGCACCGCGTCACAGGGGGTGTCGGTTTCGATCAGCCCGTCACGGTTCAGGAACCCGGTGATATGCGGAACGTGCCCGGTTGCGGCGGGGGCCGTGGCGGGGGCAGCAACGGCCCCGCCTTCGGCCATCAGTTTGAAATCCAGCAGCCGGTGGGTGTAGTCGAACGTCGGCCCCAGCACCTGCCCGCCGGGCGCGTCCTTGAAGGTGGCGCTGATCCGTCGCACGCAGTCCATCGCCGCCGTATCGACTGGGCGCGACGCACCCAGACGGGGCAGGGTGGTGCGATAGGCGCGGATCAGGAACACCGCCTCGATCAGGTCGCCACGCGCCTGCTTGATCGCAAGGGCGGCCAGATCGGGGTCATAGAGCGACCCTTCGGCCATCACCCGGTTGACCGCCAGCGCCAGTTGGTGCCGGATCTGCGCCACCGACAGTTCGTCCACCGCAGGATCGCCACGCCGTTCTTCGGCCAGAAAAGCGTGGGCATTGTCGATGGCGCGTTCGCCACCCTTGACGGCGACATACATCAATCATCCCCCACATCTGTGGACCGCGGCAGGGCGGCAAGGCGCGCGCCGCAGGTCAGGAAACAGTCGAACCCCAGCGGGAACAGTGCGCGGTTGGCGCGGAAGGCGGCTCGGTCGGGCAGGGGCAGGCGAGACTTGGTCCGGATACCCGGGCCGGTCAGGCGGGGGCCTGTCGCGTCCAGCGTCGGCATCTCGATGATCAGGGTGGCGGCGCGGTCGGGGTAATCGGGCAGGCCTACGGCAAAGCGCGACACCGGCAGCAGCGCACCCCATGTGCCCACCGCAAAGACCGCGAGCGCTGCATCCACCAAGGGCGCGCCGGTGTGAAAGGTGATCCAATCGCGCACCGCCGGGGCATCGGCATCCCCGGCCAGATGCACGGGTGTCGTCCCATCCGCCAGTGTCAGCAGCAGTACCCCCGCTGCGACGGACAGGGGCGCAGGCGGCGCCGCGCCGTCAACCTGGCGAATCAGACCGGGGCGCGAGAGGGCATCCAGGGCGGCGCGAAAGGCGCGGGCGGATTGGTGGGCCGGGAGTGCGAATCCACCGCCCAGCGCGTCGACATTCATTGATCTTCCCCCCGCACCATCGTGAAGAATTCGACCCGCGTCGCAGCGGCCTTGCCCGCACGGATGGTCTTTGTCTCCTGTTCGGCACGCGCCAGCTCGGCCAGCACATCGCGCTGCAAGGCGGGTGCGGCCTCGGTCTGCATCATCGCATCGACCAATGCGCTGCGCAGGGCGTGGTCCTTGTCGCGGCCCTGAACATGGGCATGGCCAACCTGACCCGTGGCCAACCGCACCGCACAACGGGTGACCGTCACCTCGCCCAGATTGAAGGGCGCACCTGTGGCCCCGATGCGCCCCCGCACCATGACCGCCCCAACTTCGGGCGGGCGCAGCAGGCTGTGGGGAGGGGCGTCAACGGGCAAAAGGTCGCGCAGCAGGCAAGGTGCCGCGCGTGCCAGCAGGCCCATCCACGCCTTTCGAGCCTCGGATTCAGGAACAGTGGGCATCCGGGTCATCACGGCCTCGACTTGCTTTCGGTGGTTGCCTATACAACTAGACAACTGATAGCCTTTGCATGACGACGGTTCGACGACAGCGGTATGAAACTTTTGTAAACCAAGGCCCCGATGACCCGGTCCCCGATCTGGAAAGACATCGCCGATACCCTGACGGCCGAGATTGCCCAAGGCCACTACGCCCCCGGCGACAGGCTACCGACCGAGGCGCTTTTGGCCGCCCGCTTCGGGGTGAACCGGCACACGGTGCGTCATGCGTTTTCGGCGCTGACGGCGGCGGGGTTGGTTCACGCGCGACGGGGGGCGGGCGTCTTTGTCGCGGCAAAGCCTGCCGATTATGCGCTGGGGCGGCGGGTGCGTTTTCATCAGAACATCGCCGCATCCGGTCGCACCCCGTCGCGGCAGTTGCTGCGGCTGGAAACCCGCCCCGCCGACCTGCGTGAAGCGGCGGCGCTGGTACTGGCCGAAGGCGCGTTGGTCCATGTAGTCGAAGGGGTGTCGCTGGCGGATGGGATGCCGTTGGCGGTGTTCAGGTCGGTCTTTCCCGCCGCGCGGTTTGCGGGGTTGCTGGACGTTCTGGCCCAAACGCAGTCGGTCACGGCGGCGATGGCTGCCTGTGGCGTGGTCGATTACACCCGCGCCTCGACCACGGTGACGGCGACGGCGGCGCGGGCGACACAGGCGGTGCTGTTGCGCGTGGCCGACGGCGCGCCGCTGTTGCGGTCGGTGTCGGTGAATGTCGATGACGCGGGTGTGCCGGTGGAATTCGGCACCACTTGGTTCGCAGGCGACCGGGTGACGCTGACCGTCACGCCGGATTGATCATGCGGTCCTCGTACCGCTCCAGAAACGCCTCGGCGGTCAGGGTGCGGAAATCGTCCAGTGCGGCGCGCAAGTCCGTGTGATCCCAGTCCCACCACGCCAGCGCAAGCAAACGGTCGGCCACATCGCGGCTGAACCGTTCGCGCAACGGTGTGGCGGGCACACCTGCGACAATCATGTAGGGCGCGACATCGCGTGTGACCACTGCCCCTGCGGCGACAACGGCACCTGCACCGATGGTCACATCGGGCCGGACGATCGCGCCATGCCCGATCCAGCAATCGGGCCCCAGAACGGTCCGTCGTGCCTGCCTGCGGGCGAAGAACGCGGCATCGTCGGGCGCGTCGTCCCAGTAATAGGATGATCGGTAGAGGAAATGGTGCAGGCTTGCGTTGTCCATCGGGTGATCGGTCGGCCCGATCCGCGTCATCGCCGCGATATTGGCGAACTTGCCGACGCTGGTGCTGGCGATGTCCGACAGGCGGTCACAATAGGCGTAATCGGCGAACTCCGAATGGCTGACCCGCGTGCCGCGCCCGATCTCGACATAGGCACCAAAGGTGGATTGGGCGATATCGCAATCGGGGTGGATATGTGGGTCGGTGGCGGAAAGTCTGGGCATCATTGATCCTTCAGCGGGCGGAGACGGATTGTTTTGGCCGTCAACGGCCCAAGCGCCTAGTGTCCGGCCCCGTCGCCCTTAATCAGCTTGCGGCGCAACCAGCCCGACAGGGTGTCCATCGCCATCACCATCAGCACGATCAGCACCATGTAATAGCTGACCTCCTCCCAGTCCTTCTGGGTCATGATCGCCTGCGTCAGCATCAACCCGATGCCACCGCCGACGATTGCCCCGATGACGGTTGCGCTGCGGGTGTTGGATTCAAGGTAGTACAGAATCTGGCTCACAAGGATTGGCGTGATCTGTGGGATCACCCCAAAGCGGGCGCGTTGCAGTGCATTGGCCCCGGTGGATTTCACACCTTCGATCTGTTTCTCGTCAATGTTTTCCAGCGCTTCCGAGAACATCTTGCCGAATGATCCGGTGTCTGTGATCAGGATCGCCAGCGCGCCGGTCATCGGGCCGGGGCCAAAGGCGCGGCTCAGGATGATGGTCCAGATCAGACCGTCAACACCGCGCACGAAATCGAACACGCGGCGCATGGCAAAGCGCAGGGGGCCAAGGACATTGAAGTTGGCCGCAGCAACAAAGGCCATCGGCAGCGCGATCAGCGCCGCCCCCATCGTGCCCAGAAACGCCATCAACACCGTTTCAAACAACGCCCAGGCGACATCGCCGTGACGCCACATCTTGTTGGTCCATATCTCTGACAGCATCAGTCCGATGTTGCTGCGATCCGCAACAATCCGGTCGCGAATGGTGACCATTTCCAGCACATCCAGGGGTGATTTGCCGTAAAACGGGCTGTCGAGGGTGAAGAAGAACAGCTCCCACCCCGATTGATACCGAAAGGTTTCGACCTTGGACCGGGTGTAGCTGAACCGGCCCTGATCGGTGGTGACCCCCACTCGGGTATCCGAGGCACTGATCCAGTCGGGCAGGGGTTCGGGCGCTGTCATTACCAGCCCGCCGCCCGTCGCCGCGATGTCGATAGAGCCGTACCCCGGCACGACATAGCGCGCGCCTGCGTTGTCATAGGTGACAACGTGGCCCGCGCCCAGATCAATGATGGTGACATCGCCGCTGTGGCTGACCCAATCGGGCAACTGGCCGGGCAGATAGGTGCCCTTGCTTTCGCCCTCGATCGCGACGGTCAGATCGCCGCTGCGGTTGTTGCGGGTGACATGGGTTTTATAGGTCCAGAAATCCGACAAAAGGATCGCCGCATTGTCCAGCCGCGCGCGAGAGGCAAGGCCCGCCACATCAAAGGCAAAGAAGATATAGGTCAGATAGGCAAGCACCACGGCGGGTACGGCAAACGCCGTGATGCGGCGGGTGCGAAAACGCCGGGTGACGTGCAGGGTCAAAGTGGCATCGGTCATGTCAGTGGCCCTTTACCAGACGGTTTCGATAGTGGCCGGACAGTTGGTCAAAGGCGACGATGGTCAGGAACAGCAAAAGGAAGATCGCCACGACTTGATCGTATTTGCCCCCGCCCCATTGCATCGCCAGCTTCAGGTCGTGCCCGATCCCGCCCGACCCGACAAAACCAAGGATAGCTGAGGCGCGGATGTTGATCTCGAACCGCAGCAGCGCATAGCTCAGCCAGTTGGGGGCGACCTGCGGGATCACCCCCAGCCACATGCGCTGACCCCAGCTTGCCCCGACAGACGCCAGCCCCTCGACGGGTTTCAGATCGGCATTCTCGGACACTTCGGAAAACAGCTTTCCCAAGGCCCCGGTGGTATGAATGGCGATGGCCAGAACGGCGGGGATCGGCCCGCCGCCAAGGATGAAGATCAAGACCAGCGCGATGACAATCTCGGGGATCGCGCGCATCGCGTCCAGCAGACGGCGGAACATCGGGATCAGGCGGGGCCAGCGCGCAAGACCGCGCGTGGACAGCAGCGCGAACACCCCGCCCAGCATCGCGCCCAACAGGGTGGATACGGCCGAAATGTTGATGGTTTCCAGCAGCGACGGCAGGAATTCGACAAACAGCGCGGGCAGATTGGCGCGTTTCTCCCACGCCTCGATCAGCACTTCGGCCGGGAAATCGAAAACCTGCGGCAACCCGTCCCAAAAGCCGCCCGCATTACGCCCATCGGCCAACACAAAGCCAGATGCCATCATCGCGATGAACAGCACCATCAGGATGCCGCCATACATTCGCTTGCGGCGCACCAACGCCAGATACGCCGCATGGGGGTCTGTCACGTCGGGGCGTTTGCCCTGTTCAGGACCAAAAGCGATATCGACCATGGGGCCCCCTGGCACAAAAGCACCGGGCCCCGCGATGGGGGCCCGGCAAAAGGTTTGAAACGATCACTCGCCCTGCTGTTTGCGGACGGCGATGATCGACTCGTAGAAATCATGGGTGATGGGCGAGAACCCTGCGGTTTCGCCAGCGGCGACGCCATAGGCACAGTCCTTGTCCTTGGCATGCAGGCCCGCCACCAGATCGATCATCTTGGTCTTCACGTCCGCCGGCAGGGCGCGGCGCAGCACGACCGGGCCTTCGGGAATGGGCTTTGATTTCCAGATTTCGACCAGATCGTTCATGTCGACGATGCCCGCATCCACCGCCTTGCGCAGAGCGCCGGAATTGTAGCCGTCTTCCCAGGCACCCTGACCATCGGCCCAGGTCACACCGGCATCGACATCGCCGTTGGCGACGGCAACGATGGTCTGTTCATGGCCACCGGTAAAGCGGACCTCGGCGAAATAGTGGCCGTTTTCCATCGTGGCCCCGATTTCGGCAGGAATTTCGACCGACGGCACCAGAAAACCCGAGGTGGAGTTCGGATCGCCAAAGCCGAACACCTTTCCCTTCATGTCGGCAAGGCTGGCCACGCCCTTGTCTTTGCGCGCGATGCCGATGGAATGATAGGTGAACGACCCGTCAAGGTTGGTTTTGACCAGCGCCACATCCACCGCTTCGGGGTCGGTGACATAGACCTTGGCATAGGCGGACGCGCCCAGCCACGCCATGTCGATGGTGCCGCCCAGTAGGCCCTGGATGACACCGTCATAATCGGCGGGGGCGAACAGCTTGACCGGAACGCCAAGCGCTTCTTCGGCATAGGCGCGGATGCATTCGTTCGAGGTCAGGCGATCCTGCGCGTTTTCACCGCCCAGAAGGCCGATGTTGAAGCCGGTGATGTCTTGGGCCTGTGCGGCACCCGACAGGGCCGTGGTGGCCGCGAGGATTGCAAGGGTAAGTTTCATGGTCGTCTCCGGGTGATGGCCCCGGTGGGGCCGGGGTGAAATCAGGCGAGCATCGCTTCGGCGTATTTGCCGTCGAGCGCGTCGATGGAGGTGGAGGTCGCCGCCTCGCTGAACGAGGCGTCGGCGCCATAGATGTCACGCGCGACACCGGTGGTCAGTTGGTCGGGCGTGCCGTCAAAGACGATCCGCCCGTCGCGCATCCCGATCACGCGGTCGCAGTAACGGCGCGCGGTATCCAGCGTGTGCAGGTTGGCGATGACCATGCGCCCATCCTCTTCGTGGATGCGGCGCAGAGTATCCATTACGATCTGGGCGTTCATCGGATCAAGGCTGGCAATGGGTTCGTCGGCCAGAATGACCTTTGGGTCCTGCATCAGCGCTCGCGCGATGGCCACGCGCTGCTGTTGTCCGCCCGACAGTGCCTCGGCCCGTTTGGGTGCCTGTTCGGCAATGCCAAGCCGATCAAGGATCGCCAGCGCCTTCAGCACGTCATCGTCGTGCCAGATGTTAAACAGGGTCGACAGGGTGGACCGGCGGTTCAGGATGCCATGCAGCACGTTCGATGCCACATCCATCCGGGGCACCAGATTGAATTGCTGAAAGATCATGGCGCATTTGCCCTGCCAGGCGCGCTTTTCCGCCCCGGTCAGGGTCAAGATGTTGCGGCCTTCGAACAGCAGCTCGCCCGCCGTTGCATCGGTCAGGCGGTTCATCATGCGCAGGAAGGTGGATTTGCCCGCGCCGGACCGCCCGATGATCCCGACAAAACCGGACTCGGCCACGTCAAAGCTGACCCGGTCAACGGCGGCTTTGTGACCAAATTGGCGGCTTATGTTTCGCACCTGCAACAGCATCGCACCCTCCGTTTTCGGTGCTGACTGCCTAGGGGCGGGATGTGACGGGGTGACTGCGCTTTCTTGAAATTTTTCCAACAGTAGCATGTCGGTTTCGTGTCACGCCGCAGCTTGCCCCGTTTCGGCCTGCCACCACGGTTGCAGGCTGCGCAGATCGTGCCAGTGCGTTTGCGCCGTTGCCAGCGCCAGCGCCAGCCGTTCGCGATGCAGCGCCGCCTGAGGCTTGCCGATCTTGCCTTTGGCACGCAAGTCGGCAAAATCGTTCAGGGTACCCAGTTCATCCTGCAACCGTTTCAACAGGTGGATCGACGGGCGGGCGACATCGTCCGGCCAAAACGGGCCAAAGAATTCCGACAGGTAACGAAAGGTTTTCAGATCTTTGCGCAGATCGTGGCGCTGTTCGACCGACAGGCGGGCCAGATGCGCACGATGCCTTATGCACCGCGCCCATGCGGCGGCCAGCGCCTGCCGCGCAAAATCACGCGACGGGCCGCAGCGCAGGGCCGCCTGCGCCTTGCCTCGGCGCTGCCATGTGTCGCCATTGATCATGCCCGCAAGCCGGGCCCCAAATCCGACCGCCCCGAGCGACCGCAATCTGGCGCGGACCTGCTGGCGGAGTGTTCCAATCCCGCCGGCCACATCGGCATCGGGCGCAAGGTCCAATGCAACATCCGCATCACGGACATGACCGATCAGACGAAAGATCTTGCGCGCCTGCGCATCAAAGCGGGCCGTCGCCTTGTGCTTTAGGATCGGGCGATAGCCTTTCAACGTTGACCGCAACCGGCGCAGGGCGACGCGCGTCTTGCGGGGGCCATCCGGGTGATCCGTCTCGATCAACTGCGCCAGATGCTGGTCATAACGGCGGCAGGCGTCCGCGATGATCCAGCGCAGCACCTGCTCGGCAGACATGGAGGGCGACAGGGCCACCGGCATATCTGCCAACGGCCCGGTGTCGTCGGGGACTTGCATCGCGCCTGTGGCAAGCATCATGATAAATGTGGGTCCCGGCAGCCAAGAACCGAAACCATAGCGCCGCCACGTGACAGGCGTGTGACAATGTTCTGACCCGCGCCCCGTCAGAGCGCCCCTTTGACGGCGTTGCTCAACAGGTTGGTCAGGATCTGGCGCAGGCGGCGTGGGTCCGACACAAACGGTTGCAGATTGGCAAGATCGGGTGTGTGTATCGTCACCTTGCGCGCGGCCGCTTCGTCCGAAAACTGGCGGATCACATCACCCACAATCAGGCCCAGATCGACCACGTCCTCCTGCACGGTCAAGCGCCCATGCTCGTTGTTGTTCAAGGATCATTTGCGCAATTGCTCGGTTTCGGCGCGCCTTCGGAGGCAAGCGGTAAGCAGGTCATAACTCGCACAGCGCCCGCCACGCCTGAGGATCTGCAGTGCATTGCCGATATGGCCTCCGCCGGAGAGTTGAAACCGGTGATCGATCGCGTCTACTGCTTGGAGGATGCCGCAAAGGCTCACGCCTATGTCGATACCGGCCGAAAACGGGGCAGTGTGGTGCTCACGATCAGGTCGGACAGCGTGTTGAAATTGGCTACCTGATGCCGCCGACCGGCACTGATGGTTGGTGGAGCGCACCTGAACTTTCGGACGTTTCCCCGGCTATGGTTGGTATTCCACCTGTTTTTGCACGGGCACATGGCATCTGCACGCTGCATCGACCCACTGCCGCTTCTTGAAACCGTAAAACTATAAAAGGACCGGGCATTAGTGCGTCCCGGAGGCGTTCGCGCTGCTTTTAGTTTCTCAGATTTGCCATCATCGCTTTGACGGGTTTGCTGCATTCGTTTTTCAGCGACCGACCAAACCACAGAACTGATGGTCAGCAGAACGGCCATCACCGGCTCCACATCGGAGGTTTGGGACAATTGGCTCATATCTCGGGGTCTCCAGTCCATCTTTTCAATTCGCAGGCGAGTGCTTAGGGTGGAGGATGCAACCGAGATAATGAGAACTCCGTGATCGACACCGCTCGTTTCCTGTCTGATCTTCATCACCTGCGCAGTTTTGGCGCGCAGGGCTCGGGCGTGATCCGTCCGGCTTTCTCCGCGCCTGACATTGCCGCGCGAGATTGGTTGGCGACGCAGATGTCCGAGGCCGGTTTGGTCGTGCGGTTCGACGCGATGGGCAATCTCTTTGGTCTGGCCCCGGGTCCGTCACTATTGCTTGGGTCTCATTCCGACACGCAGCCGACCGGCGGGTGGCTGGACGGGGCGCTGGGGGTGATTGCGGCGCTGGAAGTTGCACGAGCCGCGCGTGCAGCGGGCGGGCCTGCGATCTCGGTGGTGTCTTTTCAGGATGAAGAGGGACGATTTGGCGGGACCACCGGATCGGCCGTGTGGTCAGGAGCGTTGACTCTAGCTGAGGCGGACGCTGCGGAAGATACGGATGGGGTGACGCTGGCCGATGCGCGCCGGATACTGGGGCACCGTGTGGGCGGCGACGTGAATCCGGCACAGTTCACCGGTTATATCGAGCTGCATATCGAGCAGGGGCCGACACTGGACGCAGCGGGCGAACAGATCGGCGTGGTCACTGAAATTGTCGGCTATCGTGAACTGATGCTGACGCTGACAGGGCAGCAGAACCACGCGGGTACCACGCCGATGGCGCTGCGGCGGGATGCGTTTCAAGGACTGTCCGCCTTCAATGCACGCCTGAACGCGCGGTTGCGCAATGTCGTCATGCCGCAATCGGTGTGGACCATTGGCCATGTGGCGGTGGCCCCGAATGCATCGTCGATCGTTCCGGGTCAAGTCCGGTTTTCGATGCAGTGGCGCGACGGCGATAGGGACCGACTGGGGCGGATGCAGGGGGTGATCGAAACTGTGCTGGAGGAGGTCGCAGCAGAGATGGGCCTTGGTGTCGACATCGGACCGCTGTTGGGTCTGGAACCGGTGGTGATGGACGCGGCCCTGCGGGCTCGTCTCGAGGCTGGGGCCGAGGCGGTTGCACCGGGGCGTTGGCGACGGATGCCGTCTGGCGCGCTGCATGACGCGACCAATGTGGCCCGACTTATGCCGGTGGCCATGCTCTTCGTGCCCTCGATCGGTGGGATCAGCCATGCGTTCGAGGAAGACACGAAAGACGCCGATCTCGTGGCGGGCTTGCGGGTCTTGGCCAGAGCTGCCGGAGTTCAGGGCTAGCCGCGATCACCCAGACCGGATTTCTGATGGGCCTGTCGCTTCTTTTGCAGTTATTTTGGGCCGGGCAGGGACAGGGTGTGAAGAGAGGTGAAGTACAGCAAATGCTATTGACACACGATGAGGTCTTGGAGCGGAGGGGGTGAGATGTCCAGCTACTATGTGCGGACCGACAGCAGTACGGCCAATAATGCGGAAATCAATCTCACCGGCACGCCCACTTTCGAGATCACCTTCGTGGCAGAAACCCCGTCGAGTGCTCCCGGGGACCTGCTGCTGGACGGTGGTCCAGATCCGAATACACAGGTCGAGATTGGCGGTCAGACCTACAGCTTTTCTGTCGACTGGGTCGGGACGCTGCCGCACGGCATCTGCAAAAGCCGGCGGTGCAGGTGATTGAAACGCCGCCGCGGTTCGGCTTTAGCCCCTATTGGCAGAAGGGCGGTGTCGAGCACAGACTGCACTTTCCTGGCTTCATCCAAACGCCTTCAAGCCGGCCCGCCCATTCGTCAGGTTTCATTCCGTTTCACCATTGCTAGGGCATTTTGCAAAAGGGTCTTGTCGATCGGCTTCCTTATCCAGGCAATCGGATTGGCAGACTGCGCCCGCGATCTAGTCGCCGCGTCTCCATAGGCCGAGACGAAGATCGAGCGGACACCGAAATTCACGAGAATGTCCTGTGCGGTGGAAATGCCGTCACGCGCACCCTTTATGCTTATATCCATCGTGGCGCAGTCTGGCCGATGAGCGGCGACAAGTTCCTCGGCTTCGGTCGCACTCATCGCGATGCCGACCACGACCGCACCGAGCTCTTCAAGTAATATCTCCAGGCCCATCGCGATGATCGCCTCGTCTTCGACAATCAGCACGCGAAGGGGCCGAAGTGGTGCATCGTGCGATACGGGATCAGATAACGGGGTCGCCAGCGGCGCACGCTTTGGCACAGTTGAGTCTTTACCGTCAGACAGCGAACTGCTTGTCCGAAAGTGGCGAACGGGAACCCGCGATGGAGCAAGTATTTTTTTGCTTTCGCAAAAGGGCAGCGCCATGGCCATCCGGGGTCGACCGATCAATCGTGTCATGGGCCATTCCTTCCTGATCTGTCCGGCCGAAACTGAACCGAGCATTTGGTGCCCTTGCCGCGGCTTATCTCCAGTCGGCCACTGATCTGGCGGCACAGCGCACGCACGAGTGCAAGTCCAGACGAGCGGTTCGCAGACCCTTCGGGCATGCCCGGACCATCGTCTTCGACTTCGAACCTGTAGGTGTCGCCATCGTCGTAAAAAGCAACGTCGATGCGGCCCAGTCCGTTGCGCAATCCGTATTTCGCAGCGTTGGTGATCAGTTCGTTCGCGATCAACGCAAGGCAATGCGCTTCTTCGCTGCTCAGATCAACATCATCCAGCGAGACCTTAAGGGCGTCTGCTGCCCCGACCGCGCGGGCCGTGCTCAGGACGACCCCCTCAAGAAATCCGCAGGACGCGACGGTATTCACCGCATCTGACTGGTACAACGCTTCCTGCGCTGCGGCCATTGCGCGCAAACGTCCATGCGACGTTTCCACGACCGCCGCCACTTCGGTTGTCTCCTGTCCTTGTGCGGCCATCTTGATCAGGGACATCATCAATTGAATGTTGTTCTTGACGCGATGTTGCAGCTCGCTGAGGAGGGTCTTGTTTTGGCGGAGCGCTTCCTGCAGAGCCGCATTCTCTTGAAGCCGTTTGTGCAATTGCGCGTCAAGGTATTTCACCCGGCGATCCAGCATCGCAAACCGATCCGAAGCCGGTGGCAAAAGACGGAGGATCACCTGCGGCTCGACCCCACTTTTCCTTGAGCGTGCAGCCTGTGCCATGAATTGCTCAGTCCCACGCAGACCAGCGAAGGAAAGCTTTCCAGGGGTCGGTGATGTCGATCTGCTGGCTAGGCGCAGGTACCTTTCACAGTTCTCGACCCCGCCCCCCATAAGCCTGGCCAGCCCGCAGGCGATCCTTTCTGCCCCGAAGAAGGATTTGGCCGCAGCATTGGCCTGAAGGATCTGACCGTCCAAGGTCACGACGAGTACGGGGTCAGCCAGGAAATCAAACCCGGCATCACTGTCCGGCGCGCTGCCGGTCATTCTTCGATCCGAAAATATTCCCGGCTGTTCGCAGCAGGAATGTCGTTGGGCGTCAGATGAACGACGATCCGACATCCAGGGTGCCCGAGGGCAATCGCCTGTTCGATCTCGACCCTTGCATAACCAAGGTTCTGTGCCGTGATCGAGCCGAAAACATTGGAGGTCATCATGCAAAGCGATGGCCTGCCTTCCACCAGACTGCCGAACGGACAGGCCCGGTTACCAAGAACGATCCTGTCTTCATGCTCTTCCACGACAAAAAAGTCGCCCTGGATTCGGCGTTTCAGATCAACCAGCACATCGCGAACCTGTTCCCGCGTCAGCCGATCGACTGAAAGCGCACGCCGATATTCCGCATTGATCCGCTCGCCGATCGCGCCACCGACGACGCTGATGTAACCTGACGCTTCGGCCACGCCCACCACATCTTCCAGCGTGCCAGACAACTCGCGCAACAGGACCCGCAGAAAAAGGTCACGTTCCAGCTCTACAGGTGCGTCCTGAACCCGTGCCGCATCTTCCATCGTGAACCTCGACCTGCTCGTGATGCCAGGGGATATCGCCTTCTGCTCAACTTCGGATTTTTCGCCGTCGTTAACGGGTTGTGCAACTGTCAATCGCACGATGTATAAAACATTGGCATACTCTTTCCCATTTTCTAGTGGTCGGCATCACGTCGCCTGTTCAGGGGGGGGTACTCCGGTGGTAGGCAGAATTGCTAAGAATTAACACTGTTGCACTTGAAAGGCAGCTGGGTGGTGCGACAAAGGGATCGTCTACCAAGACGGGCAGCTGATCAATCTGCCGGCGAACGATCTCTGGCCAGACCCGAACCGAAATGCATTCAGACGCTGGACACGTGACGCACCTTTTCGAACCGGGGGTTGCGTAAATGGAACCCACTTGCCCCTGGGCAGTTGAACCGTAATTGTTGCGGCCCAAGCCCGCTGCCTCGGGGTCACCGGCAGGTCACCAAAACACGACGATGTGGGAGATGTTTACAGGATGAAATACCTTGTCGGCGTGGGCGGACTGGTCGTCGTGGTGGCCTTGGTTTTCTTTCTGTTCCTTGACGCTGGCCCGCCGACGACTGAGCCTGATATCGTGGCGGCTGCGCCCGACGTGACGCCGCCCGCGCCAGTACCTGCCGCGCCTGCCGCACCCGAATATGTCGCGTTGCAGGACGCTGAACCCGCTCCGCCCGATCAAGACGAGATGCTGGAAAACATGGCGGCCGATACCCGCGAAGGTCTGCCCTCGTCGGTGACGGAAACGCTGACGATGACCGACGCGGCGTTCCTGCCGCTCATGCGGATCATGGAATACACCTATGTGACGACTGCCGCCGATGCCCGCGCCTCAGCCCGAGATATGCGCGCCCTCATTGAGGCCGGTGCGGAGAAGCTGTGTCTTGAGGGGCGAAAGATGTTCGGAATGGGCGTCACCCTGCGCAACAGTTTCGAGGATCTCGACGGCACTGTGTTCCAACGGGTCTATCTCTTGCCCGAGGATTGCCAGCAATTTTACTGACCGCCGGTCGCCGGGTCGGATCTTCCCGGCAACAAAGGAAAGAATGATGTCTCTTGCACCGCTCAAGGCCACCACCGCGATGGTCGCCAGCCTGTCGCTCCTGATTCCGCACCCTGTGCTTTTTCCGGCCGCTTGGGCACAAGAGGTTGAGTTGCTGTGCCTAGACGAAAGCACGCCACCATGCCCGGAAGGCGAGCCGGAAGAAGGCTCGACTCCGGCGGCGCGTGCAGCCTTTACGGCCACCGAAGCCGCGCAAAGGGCCGCAGAGGCAGAGAACGCGGCAAAACTTGCCACAGACCTCGCCAGTGCCGCCGAGGAAGAGGCGCTGCGTCTTCAGCAGGTTGCCACCGAAGCGGAAGCGGCGGGTACCGCCGAGGCCGGACAAGCGCGCGCCGACGCAGATGCCGCAGAAACGGAGGCTGCACGACTTGTGGCCGAGGCCGAGAGTGCCCGCCTAGTGGCCGCGGACGCGACGGCAGCGGCAGAGGCGGCCCGGCTGGCCGAGGAAGCCGCAGTGGAGGCGGAGGCACAAGCGATAGCGGCGGCAGAGGCCGAGGTGGCGCGGCTGGCCGAAGAAGAAGCGGCAGTAGCGGCGGATGCCGAAGCGCAGGCGATAGCTGATGCAGAGGCCGAGGTGGCGCGGCTGGCAGAAGAAGAAGCGGCAGCAGCGGCGGAAGCCGAGGCGCAGGCGACAGCGGCGGAGACCGAAGCAGCCCGCCTGGCCGAAGAAGAGGCGGCAGCAGCGGCGGAAGCCGAGGCGCGGGCTATAGCTGATGCAGAGGCTGCTCTACTGACAGAGGAAGCCGCAGTTGAGGCGGAGGCACAGGCGATAGCGGCGGCAGAGGCCGAAGCGGCCCGATTGGCCGAAGAAGAAGCGGCAGCAGCGGCGGAAGCCGAGGCGCAGGCGATAGCTGATGCAGAGGCCGAGGTGGCGCGGCTGGCCGAAGAAGAAGCGGCAGCAGCGGCGGAAGCCGAGGCACAGGCGATAGCTGATGCAGAGGCGGTTCGGCTGGCCGAAGAAGAAGCGGCAGCAGCGGCGGAAGCCGAGGCGCAGGCGACAGCGGCAGAGGCCGAAGCGGCCCGATTGGCAGAAGAAGAAGCGGCAGCAGCGGCGGAAGCCGAAGCGCAGGCGGTAGCTGATGCTGAGGCCGAGGCGGCCCGGTTGGCCGAAGAAGAAGCGGCTGCAGCGGCGGAAGACGAGGCGCGGGCTATAGCTGATGCAGAGGCGGCTCTACTGGCCGAGGAAGCCGCAGTTGAGGCGGAGGCACAAGCGTTAGCGGCGGCAGAGGCCGAAGCGCGGGCTATAGCTGATGCAGAGGCGGCTCTACTGACAGAGGAAGCCGCAGTTGAGGCGGAGGCACAGGCGATAGCGGCGGCAGAGGCCGAAGCGGCCCGATTGGCCGAAGAAGAAACGGCGGAAGCCGAGGCGGTTCGGTTGGCCGAAGAAGAAGCGGCAGCAGCGGCCGAAGCCGAGGCGCAGGCGACAGCGGCGGAGACCGAAGCAGCCCGCCTGGCCGAAGAAGAGGCGGCGGCAGCGGCGGCAGCCGAGGCGCAGGCGATTGCGGCGGCTGAGGCCGAGGCTGCCCGGTTGGCCGAAGAAGAAGCGGCGGAAGCCGAGGCGGTTCGGTTGGCCGAAGAAGAAGCCGCGGAAGCCGAGGCGGTTCGGTTGGCCGAAGAAGAAGCGGCAGAAGCGGGGGAAGCCGAGGCGCAGGCGACAGCGGCGGCTGAAGCAGAGGCAAAACGGCTGGCAGAAGAGCGATCGGCGGCGACGGAAGCCGAGTCACAGGCGATAGCGGCGGCTGAGGCCGAGGCATCTGCGGCGGAAGCGTCAGTAAAGATCACTCTGGTCGATCCGACCGTTGAGGAGGTCTTTGAAGTCCCGGCGGCCGCGGCTCCGAATGCCGCCGCGGCACCGCAGGAAGTGGTCGAAGAGTTGCCCACTGCGCGGTCGGTCCGGACCAGCGAACAGGAATTCGCCACCACGATTGAGCGTGCAGCCGCCCCTGCCGCGCAGGATGGCGGACTTACCAGCATAGAAAAAGCGCTTCTTCTCGGCCTGGGCGCTGTGGTTGTCGGTTCGGTGCTGCGCAATGGCGACCGGGTGGTGGCAAACTCGGGAGACCGCGTCATCGTCGAAGGCGCAGATGGCCTGACCGTGTACAAGGATGACGATGCACTTTTGCGTCAGCCGGGTGTGACGATGCGGACCGAAGCTTTTGCGGACGGGTCTTCACGCACCACGCATGACCGCGAGGACGGCGCTCAGGTCGTGACAATCCGGGATGCGCGTGGCCGGGTCCTGCGCCGTTCGGTCGTCTATTCTGATGGCCCGCGCTACGAATTGTTCAACGATCTGGAACCGGAGCCTGCGGTCGATCAGCGCTTTTTGGAGAAGACTCGCCCCGAACCGCGCAGCCTTTCTGCGGCAGACAGCGATCTGGCCGCCCTGCGGGCGGCATTGCGCCAGGACATGTCTTTCGACGCCGGTCGTACGTTCAGCCTGCGTCAGATCCGCGAAATCGAACAGGTGCGCAGCCTTGTGCCTGCGATCGAACTGGATACGGTCACCTTCCCGTCCGGGTCTGCGGCGATCCCGCCGGCGCAGGTTCGCAGATTGTTGCGGCTGGGCATCTTGATCGAAGAGATGCTTTTGGAAAACCCGCGCGAGATGTTCTTGATCGAAGGTCATACGGACGGGGTTGGAAATGGCAGCCAGAACCTTGCCCTTTCGGATCGGCGCGCGGAATCTGTGGCGCTTGCCCTCACCGAGAATTTCCGCATCTTCCCTGAAAACCTGATCGTTCAGGGTTATGGCGAGGCTTTTCCAAGGGTCCAGACGCAGACGGCCGAGGAACGAAACCGCCGCGTGACGGCGCGCCGGATCACACCTTTGTTGCGCGAGATTGCAGAAAACTGACCCGTCGCACATGCGGGCGGGACGCGCAGTCGCGGCGGGCACGCTTCTGTGGCAGCGCGGGTCCGCGGCCATTCCGACGTGTCAACTATGGGCTGGCGTCTGCCGCGCTAACGCAGGCTTTGCAGCAGCAACTGCGACGATGTTTCAGTGACGGGCTGGCCCCGGCTTGTCTGATAGGAGCGGATTGCTGATTCTGTGTTGCGTCCCAACACCCCGTCCGCACCCTGCATATCGCACCCAGCGCTGTCAGCCGTTGTTGCAGGGCGATCCGGTCCGTCTTGGTCAAGCTATTGGCATCCTATCCTCGGTCCATGCCAAAACACAGCCCTTTCCGCTACTTCAAGACCAGCATCGAGATCATCCGCCTGGCTGTAATGCACTATATCCGCTTCCCGCTCTCGCGGCGAAAGTAGAGGACCTGCGGCACGAATGCGGGATCGAGATCAGCCATGAGATCCGCAGCAGCCGCTTGGAAGCAATGTGCCCACCGCCACTGCCGCTGGCATGGAGGAACACGATCGCGGAACTTGGCTCATGGCACGCTTTGCGGCAGCGCGACTTGCGGGTACATGGGAGAAGGCAGCCTTGGGTCTGAACCATCAAAGTAATCTTACAAGTATATCTGTGGTCTCGCCAGCCTGCGGACATCATGCGTGGCGAGACGTCGAATCCAAGGTGCTCAATCCCTGCAGTTTTTCAGACGTTAGATACGAATGCCCTGCAGCTTCTTGGTCACTTCGCTGCGGCCATCCTGATCTGGCGCCGTGACCCCACCCAAGCCGCCAACCGCAGCCTTGGGCGTTGGTTGATATGGATCAAAGCAAAACAAATGCGTTTGCTGCAAACATTCTGAAAAGACAATGTCAACGCAGTTGTCCCGCTTTGGCGCGTTGCTGGCGTCAGATCATGCAGATGGAGAATTTCTATGAATTGGGATCAAGTCGAAGGAAAGTGGAAGGAATTTCAAGGCAGAGCGCAAACCCAGTGGGGTAAGCTGACCAATGATGATCTTGACGTCATCAAAGGCCGCCGGACGGAGCTCGAGGGCTTGCTGCAAGAGAGGTATGGCTACGCCAAGGAGAAAATCAAGACCGAGGTGGATTCCTGGCTCAGCAGACTCGAGTAGAGACACAAAGCAGCGTACCGGCGAAGCCATTCAACGATGACAGGTTGCTTTGCGCATGAAGCCGGTATCGCGAAGCGTTGAGGTTAATACTGGCTTTCAATTCAGGTGATCCCCACCCCAACTGCCTGATGGCCCTCACAATGGAGCAATCAGGATTTTGCCCGGAACCATTCTAATTATCAAGAATGTCATCTAACTGCTTGGCGGATTTAGGGTCAGGACTCGTTCTTGTTTCATAGCCAGAACATGACGATTGCGGCGAG